>NZ_BSCM01000001.1:0-1916409 GCF_027924865.1 Enterobacter sp. 200527-13 | reverse complement strand
GGGAAGGATTCGAACCTTCGAAGTCGATGACGGCAGATTTACAGTCTGCTCCCTTTGGCCGCTCGGGAACCCCACCAGGGGTAATTCAAATTTTGAGGTAATGCTGAGAGATGGTGGTGGGGGAAGGATTCGAACCTTCGAAGTCGATGACGGCAGATTTACAGTCTGCTCCCTTTGGCCGCTCGGGAACCCCACCACGGGGTAATGCTATTTACTGGCCTGCTTCCTGCTGGAAGCGGGGCGCATCATATCAAATGAGACGCCCCTGTAAAGCGTTACCACAATAAAAATAAACTGGTTGCCTGAATTTTACGCGTTAAGCTGTAAAGCTAACCAGTTCATTTTCTTGTCGATTAAAGAATAATCGTTCTGTTACCGTAAACGAACACACGTTGCGCCAGCACCTGATAGAGCGCACGACTGAGTACGTTCTTCTCTACGTCACGCCCGGCGCGCATCATATCTTCTGCGGTATAGGTGTGATCCACGTGAATCACGTCCTGCATAATGATTGGGCCTTCGTCCAGGTTGTCATTCACGTAGTGCGCGGTGGCGCCGATGATTTTCACACCGCGTTCGTACGCCTGGTGATAAGGACGTGCACCGATAAAGGCTGGCAGGAATGAGTGATGGATGTTGATGATCTTGTTCGGGAAACGCGCCACGAAAGATGGGGTCAGCACACGCATGTATTTTGCCAGTACCACGTAATCCGGGTTATGCGCTTCGATAGCATTGGCCATCAGGTTGTCATGTTCTTCACGGGTATGGCCTTCATGGCTGACCAGCTCAAACGGAATATCAAAACGTTCAACCAGCGTGCGCAGCGTCTCGTGGTTACCGATAACGGCAGCGATTTCAACATCGAGGCCACCGTAGTTTGCTTTCATCAACAGATCGCCAAGACAGTGGGCTTCTTTCGTCACAAGAATAACAACGCGACGACGGCCAGCGGGGGTCAGTTCACGCACGGAGCCTTCAGGCAGCGCGCTGTCGAGATCGGCAAGCAGGGTGGTGTCGTTGAAAATCCCTTCGAGTTCGGTACGCATAAAGAAGCGTCCGGTACGGTGGTCAACGAACTCGTTGTTCTGCACGATATTCAGTTCATGCTTATAACAAATGTTGGTAATTCGTGCGATCAGCCCTTTTTGATCGGGACAGATGGTGCGCAGAACTTTACGTTGTAGTGATTGCATCGCCGGGAAATCCTGTTTGAGTATTTGCGAAGTCTGGGTTGTCAGGCATTACTGCCCGCAACACTTTTTAAATTTTTTACCTGAACCACAAGGGCAGGGATCGTTACGACCAAACTGTGGGCGCGTTCCGTCAATATAATACCATTGCCCGCTTTCCTTTAAGAACCGGGAACGTTCGATAATGGCACCGGGCTTATTGCGTTCGATAAAGCGGGCAACGAAGCTGACATAACCTTCATCAGCATCACTTCCCGTTGACGATTCATAGACGGTAAGGCCGAGCCATTGGGTATTAGCAAATCCGGCTTCAATATCCTGTCTGAAATCGGCAGCGTGGCAGGACGGGTGCCAGGTTTTAATCAGGTAGTCTGCGTCTTTGATCACAAAAGCAGTATACCGTGAACGCATGAGGTGTGACGGGTCTGGTGCAACCTGATCGCCAGACAGATATCGCTGGCAACATAGGCTATACTCCAGAGCGCTACCACAAGGGCAGAGTTGAGACACGATTCTCTTCCTGGAACAAAAAATAAGGGCGTTAAACGCTTCGGGTAGCACCATGTTAACTGAGCAGTTGCGTTGATGCTATGTCAGGAATCCAGGGGACGTAAAACAGGGCTAATGAGAAAGGTTAAAATTGGACTGGCGCTGGGCTCAGGTGCAGCCCGGGGATGGTCGCACATCGGCGTGATAAATGCCTTAAAGCAGATGGGCATTGACGTTGATATTGTTGCAGGGTGTTCAATCGGATCGCTTGTGGGGTCCGCATACGCGTGTGGAAAGCTTCCGGAACTTGAAACCTGGGTACGCTCCTTCAGTTACTGGGACGTATTGCGCCTGATGGATCTCTCGTGGCAGCGCGGTGGGTTGCTGCGCGGTGAACGGGTCTTTAACCAGTTCCGTCAGATTATGCCTCTCGATGACTTCAGTCATTGTCAGTTACCCTTCGGTGCCGTTGCGACGAACCTCAGTACCGGCCGCGAACTCTGGCTTACCGAAGGGGATATCCATCTTGCCGTTCGCGCGTCCTGCAGCATGCCGGGCTTAATGGCCCCTGTTCCGCACAACGGTTACTGGCTTGTCGACGGAGGCGTTGTTAACCCGGTCCCCATTTCCCTGACCCGCGCTATGGGTGCCGATATCGTTATTGCTGTGGATTTACAGCACGACGCTCATCTGATGCAACAAGACCTGATGCCAGTCAATCTTCAGAGTGAAGATGCCGAGGGCGAAAAACTGGCCTGGCATGAGCGTCTGCGCGGACGTCTCGGGCGCATGGCCGCCCGGCGTGCGGTAACTGCACCCACGGCGATTGAAATTATGACGACCTCAATCCAGGTCCTGGAGAACCGCCTCAAGCGCAACCGCATGGCTGGCGACCCGCCGGATATTCTGCTTCAGCCGTATTGTCCGCAAATTTCTACCCTTGATTTCCATCGGGCTGAGGCCGCCATCGCAGCGGGCTCGTTAGCCGTCGAAAAGAAAATAGATGAGTTGCTGCCTTTTGTGCGAACAGCACGTTAAGCACCTTTTTTTGACTACTTCAGCAAAATCTGACAGGCGACAGTGCCGATAGCATGCCACTATGTAGTTACTGTCAGCCAGGGGAGGAACCATGACGAAGCCATTGGCCGGAAAACACATTTTGATTGTTGAAGACGAGCCCGTTTTCCGATCGCTACTGGATTCGTGGTTATCATCACTGGGGGCAAACACTTCACTGGCTGACGATGGCATCGACGCGCTGGAAAAAATGGTCAATATCACGCCTGATCTGATGATTTGTGACCTTGAAATGCCACGGATGAATGGACTGAAGCTGGTCGAACATCTGCGCAATGAAGCCAACCAGATGCCGATACTGGTGATTTCCGCCACAGAGAACATGGCGGATATAGCCAAAGCCTTGCGTCTGGGGGTTCAGGATATTCTGCTTAAACCGGTTAAAGATCTTAACCGGCTTCGTGAAACCGTCTTAGCCTGTCTTTATCCAAATATGTTTAATTCCCGGGTTGAGGAAGAGGAACGCCTTTTCCAGGACTGGGACGCCTTAGTGAGTAATCCCCCTGCGGCGGCGAAACTGTTGCAAGAACTTCAACCGCCGGTACAACAAAATATTTCTCACTGTCGTGTGAATTATCGTCAGCTGGTGGCCGCTGACCAGCCAGGGCTGGTGCTCGATATTGCGCCATTATCGGATTCAGACCTTGCATTTTATTGTCTTGATGTCACCCGGGCAGGGGATAATGGTGTATTAGCCGCGTTATTACTTCGCGCGCTATTTAACGGGTTGCTGCAGGAACAACTCTCCCATCAGGGACAGCGGCTTCCCGAGTTAGGCAGTTTACTCAAACAGGTAAACCAGCTTTTTCGTCAGGCCAATTTACCCGGACAGTTTCCGCTGTTGGTAGGTTATTACCACAGCGGTTTGAAAAATCTTATCCTCGTTTCCGCGGGGCTTAATGCCTCGCTGAATACCGGGGAACATCATATTCAGGTCAGTAACGGTGTCCCGCTTGGAACATTGGGTACGGCTTATCTTAATCAAATTAGCCATCGCTGTTCCTCCTGGCAGTGCCAAATTTGGGGTGCTGGGGGACGGCTACGCTTAATGTTGTCCACGGAATAAGCAGTTGGATCTTAATTTTAAGATTGCTTTACCTGTGATTTACGGGGAGTGCTACTATCGCTGCCCGGAATCATGCGTATTTGTCCTAATTGATCGGCAACGCGTTCTTTTCAGACCCGGACTGCGGGATGAGGCTGATATACTTAACGCGTTATTTATTGCATAAAAGTTCAAAACTTGAACAGCTCAGGAGAATTTGAATGGCTGCCCTAAATTCGAAAGTCAGAAAGGCCGTCATCCCGGTAGCGGGATTGGGGACCAGGATGTTACCAGCAACTAAGGCGATTCCTAAAGAGATGCTGCCTCTGGTTGATAAGCCATTAATTCAGTATGTCGTTAACGAATGTATCGCGGCCGGCATTACTGAAATTGTGCTGGTTACACATTCATCAAAAAACTCTATCGAAAACCACTTCGATACAAGTTTTGAACTCGAAGCCATGCTGGAAAAACGTGTTAAGCGCCAGCTGCTGGAAGAAGTTCAGTCTATTTGCCCGCCACACGTCACCATTATGCAGGTGCGTCAGGGCCTGGCTAAAGGTCTGGGCCACGCAGTCATGTGTGCGCATCCCGTTGTAGGCGATGAGCCTGTTGCGGTGATCCTGCCTGACGTTATTCTGGACGAATATGAATCAGATCTTTCTCAGGACAATCTGGCTGAGATGATCAAACGCTTCGATGAAACAGGCAGCAGCCAGATCATGGTTGAACCTGTGGATGACGTTACCGCTTACGGTGTTGTTGACTGCAAAGGCGTTAACCTTGAACCGGGTGAGAGCGTGCCGATGATTGGCGTGGTTGAGAAGCCTAAAGCCGACGTAGCGCCTTCTAATCTGGCGGTTGTAGGTCGTTATGTCCTGAGTGCTGAAATCTGGCCTCTGCTGGCGAAAACGCCTCCAGGAGCGGGTGATGAAATCCAGCTTACCGATGCCATTGATATGCTGATCGAGAAAGAGACCGTTGAAGCTTACCATATGAAAGGTAAGAGCCATGACTGCGGTAATAAGCTCGGTTATATGCAGGCGTTTGTAGAATATGGCATTCGCCACAATACGCTCGGTGAAGAATTTAAAGCCTGGCTCAAAGAGAGCGCGGGTATTAAGAAATAACTCAGGCTTCATTTGATCTGAACCGGTGAGGCTCTGCCCACCGGTTTTTTTATGCCCATAACACACCGTCATCACGTCCGATTGTAAGGCAAGCTAAATAGCCAAATAACGCTTTATGACAGAGTGTAAGGGGATGTTTGCGGTAAATTGCGGGTAAAAAAAATCCCGCATTACGCGGGATTTTTCTGGAAGCGAGATGATTAATCCTTGATCAGGAAGTCATCCAGCTGTTTACCTTGCTCGTCCATTGCTTTCTTGATAACAGCAGGAGTACGACCCTGGCCGGTCCAGGTTTTAGTTTCGCCGTTCTCGTCAACATAGCTATATTTAGCAGGACGAGCAGCGCGTTTTGCTTTGGTACCGGTTTTAGCTGCAGCCATGCTGTTCAGCAATTCATTTGGATCGATACCATCAGCAATCAGCATTTCACGATATTGCTGCAGTTTACGAGTACGCTCTTCGATTTCAGCAGCAGCAGCGCTTTCTTCTTCGCGACGTTCATTAACTACAACTTCTAATTTTTCCAGCATTTCTTCAAGCGTTTCGAGGGTACATTCTCTTGCCTGCGCACGAAGAGTACGGATGTTGTTCAGAATTTTAAGTGCTTCGCTCATTGTAGTAATCTCAAACTTATAATGGGGGGTGGTTTGTTGTCCTAATAATAGAGCGATAAATTCAGTTGTGCAATAGCTGGGAATGTAAGGAATTCAAAAAATAGTGAATATTGCCGCTATTATTAATTACGCTAACTTAAATTTCATAACCCGCCAGTCTCGCTTGTTATCACGTAAAGTGGCTTAACGCAGTCGATTGCATCTTTTTTTTGTGACATTTGCCTCAGGAATTATAGTTGCGGCGGATAAATATCAGCCTTTTGTATTAGTTTACACCGGGTATGTTAAGGCAGAAATAGTTAATAAATAGTGAATTTTAATGAACGATGATTCCACTATAAAATGAAGTGTTATGTTTGGCTGACCCTATAACATATTGGCTGGGGTGGATGCGTTTACTTCATGTTTTAACGCATTATTTTTACAAAATGCCGGCGGTAAACCTCGCGCTGAACCGCATAGTCTGTGCGTCGTATCGCTGATAACCAGACAAAATATGGTACAATGAATCATCGGTAATATTACACATTGATTAGGGTTTTACGGCCAATGGCACAACTTTATTTCTACTATTCGGCAATGAATGCCGGGAAATCGACAGCGCTACTGCAATCCTCATACAATTACCAGGAACGTGGGATGCGTACCGTTGTTTATACGGCTGAAATTGACGACCGCTTTGGTGCAGGGAAGGTGAGTTCCAGAATAGGCCTCTCATCGCCTGCGAGGCTGTTTAACCCGCAAACTGACCTGCTGGAGGATATCCGCACAGCGCATGCTTCACAGCCCATCCATTGTGTTCTGGTTGATGAAAGCCAGTTTCTGACGCGTGAGCAAGTTCATGCGCTTTCAGAGGTTGTCGATGAGCTTGATATTCCCGTTCTGTGCTATGGGTTGCGCACTGACTTTCGTGGTGAGCTATTTGCCGGCAGCCAGTATTTACTTGCGTGGTCGGATAAACTCGTTGAACTTAAAACCATCTGTTTTTGCGGCCGTAAAGCCAGCATGGTGCTTCGCCTCGACCAGGCCGGAAAACCCTATGCTGATGGCGAGCAGGTGGTCATAGGAGGCAATGAGCGCTACGTATCGGTGTGCCGTAAGCATTATAAGGAAGCGTTGATTGTCGGCTCACTGACGGCGCTTCAGCCTGACAACCGCAAATAATCCTTCATAGTAAAATGCAGACATAAAAAAACCCGCCAGAGGCGGGTTTTTTATCAGGCTGTCAGTTACGCGTTTTTCTTCGCTTTCTTGTCAGCTTTAATGACAGGTGCGTCTACTTTCACAGCAACAGTGTCATTTTCTTTGAACTCGCGGCCGTAGAAGGTATCCAGCAGGATCTGTTTCAGCTCAGAGATCAGCGGGTAGCGCGGGTTGGCACCGGTACACTGGTCATCGAATGCATCTTCAGACAGCTTATCAACATGCGCGAGGAAGTCAGCTTCCTGAACGCCCGCTTCACGGATAGATTTAGGAATACCCAGCTCAGCTTTAAGACTTTCCAGCCATGCCAGCAGTTTCTCAATCTTCGCCGCAGTACGGTCGCCCGGTGCGCTCAGACCCAGGTGGTCTGCGATTTCAGCGTAACGACGACGTGCCTGTGGACGGTCGTACTGGCTGAAAGCAGTCTGCTTGGTTGGGTTGTCGTTCGCGTTATAACGGATAACGTTGCTGATCAACAGGGCGTTCGCCAGACCGTGAGGAATGTGGAACTGTGAACCCAGTTTGTGTGCCATTGAGTGGCAAACACCCAGGAAGGCGTTAGCAAACGCGATACCGGCGATGGTTGCTGCACTGTGAACACGTTCACGGGCAACCGGGTTTTTAGACCCTTCATTATAAGACGCTGGCAGGTTTTCTTTCAGCAGTTTCAGAGCCTGCAGAGCCTGACCGTCAGAGAACTCAGAAGCCAGGACGGAAACGTAAGCTTCCAGGGCGTGAGTCACTGCATCCAGACCACCGAACGCACAGAGTGATTTCGGCATTTCCATGACCAGGTTGGCATCAACGATAGCCATGTCTGGCGTCAGCGCGTAGTCAGCCAGTGGGTATTTCTGACCGGTTGCATCGTCGGTTACAACGGCAAACGGCGTGACTTCTGAACCTGTACCGGAAGTGGTAGTAACGGCGATCATTTTCGCTTTTACGCCCATTTTCGGGAACTTGTAGATACGTTTACGGATGTCCATAAAGCGCAGCGCCAGTTCTTCGAAGTGTGTTTCTGGGTGCTCGTACATAACCCACATGATTTTCGCGGCGTCCATTGGGGAACCACCACCCAGTGCGATGATCACATCGGGTTTGAAGGAGTTCGCCAGTTCAGCACCTTTACGTACTACGGTCAGGGTTGGGTCAGCTTCAACTTCAAAGAACACTTCAGTTTCAACGCCAGCCGCTTTCAGAACAGAAGTGATCTGATCTGCGTAGCCGTTGTTGAACAGGAAACGGTCAGTCACGATGAGCGCACGTTTGTGGCCATCAGTAATCACTTCATCCAGCGCGATTGGCAGAGAGCCACGGCGGAAGTAGATAGATTTCGGAAGTTTGTGCCACAACATGTTTTCAGCTCGCTTAGCAACGGTTTTCTTGTTGATCAGGTGTTTTGGACCAACGTTTTCAGAGATGGAGTTACCACCCCAGGAACCACAACCCAGAGTCAGGGAAGGTGCGAGTTTGAAGTTGTACAGGTCACCGATACCACCCTGAGAAGCCGGGGTGTTAATCAGGATGCGCGCAGTTTTCATCATCTGACCGAAGTGAGCAACGCGCTCTGGCTGGTTATCCTGGTCGGTGTACAGGCAAGAGGTATGACCGATACCCCCCATTGCAACCAGTTTCTCCGCTTTTACTACCGCGTCTTCAAAATCTTTCGCACGGTACATAGCAAGCGTAGGCGAGAGTTTTTCGTGAGCGAACGGTTCGCTTTCGTCGACAACTTTAACTTCGCCGATCAGAATCTTGGTGGTTGCCGGAACGGTAAAGCCGGCGAGTTCAGCGATTTTATAGGCTGGCTGACCAACGATGGCGGCGTTCAGCGCGCCGTTTTTCAGAATGATATCCTGAACGGCTTTCAGCTCTTTGCCCTGCAGCATGTAGCCGCCGTGGCTGGCGAAACGTTCGCGAACCGCATCATAGACGGAATCTACAACAACAACGGACTGTTCAGACGCACAGATAACACCGTTGTCGAAGGTTTTAGACATCAGTACAGATGCAACAGCACGTTTAATATCGGCCGTTTCGTCGATAACAACAGGCGTGTTACCCGCACCTACACCGATAGCCGGTTTACCGGAGCTGTATGCTGCTTTAACCATGCCAGGACCACCGGTTGCCAGGATCAGGTTAATGTCCGGGTGGTGCATCAGGGCGTTAGACAGTTCAACAGACGGTTGGTCGATCCAGCCGATCAGATCTTTTGGCGCACCCGCAGCGATAGCAGCCTGCAGCACGATATCCGCTGCTTTGTTGGTGGCATCTTTAGCTCGTGGGTGAGGGGAGAAGATGATTGCGTTACGGGTCTTCAGGCTGATCAGCGATTTGAAGATGGCGGTAGACGTTGGGTTAGTCGTTGGAACGATACCGCAAATAATACCGATAGGTTCAGCAATGGTGATGGTACCGAAGGTATGATCTTCAGCCAGGACGCCGCAAGTCTTCTCATCTTTATAGGCGTTATAGATATACTCTGAAGCAAAGTGGTTTTTGATCACTTTATCTTCAACGATACCCATGCCGGATTCAGCAACGGCCATTTTAGCGAGAGGGATTCGAGCATCTGCAGCAGCCAGAGCGGCCGCGCGGAAGATTTTATCAACCTGTTCTTGGGTGAAATTGGCGTATTCACGCTGGGCTTTTTTCACGCGCTCGACGAGTGCGTTCAGTTCAGCGATATTAGTAACAGCCATAATGCTCTCCTGATAATGTTTAAACTCTTTTAGTAAACCAGCGCTCGATACGTCTGACAGTATAGACAGAGCCACTACGACTTGCGTTAGATAAAGTAAAACAAAGAGTTACTTTATGCTCTGGCGCGCTAACTTACTAAAAGAGCCTTACCTTAACATCATCCCTTTGTGACAGGTGACCTTCCTGGGGGGCGTAATCAAGATTACTCACTTCTGAGTACGAAAATCATGATCTGCGTCAATTTTTCCCCAAGCTGATACCTTTCAGCAGGGTTATTTATTGTAGATATTTCCAGTGTTAAATAATTAAGTAACTATTGGAAGCGACGCTATCACGGATTCTACATCTGTTTAACATCCTGAAAGGATAACGTTTAGGCACAGATTTCTGGTGAAGTATGCTCATAAAAAGCGTATCTTCAGCGCGATTTTTCATGACAAAGTGTCAGTCCCGGGCATGTGCATAAGCGGAGCAAAACGTGATCCAAACGCTCTTTGATTTTCCAACGTATTTTAAATTTTTTATTGGTCTGTTTGCCCTGGTCAACCCGGTAGGGATCATCCCTGTCTTCATTAGTATGACCAGTTACCAGACGGCGGCGGCCAGGAACAAAACCAACCTCACCGCTAACCTGTCAGTGGCCATTATCTTGCTCACCTCGCTTTTCCTGGGTGATGCCATTCTCCAGCTGTTCGGCATTTCAATTGATTCTTTCCGCATCGCAGGTGGCATCCTGGTGGTGACCATTGCCATGTCGATGATCAGCGGTAAGCTGGGTGAGGATAAACAGAACAAACAGGAGAAATCAGAAACCGCCATTCGCGAAAGTATCGGCGTGGTCCCGCTTGCGTTGCCTTTAATGGCAGGGCCTGGTGCGATCAGTTCCACCATTGTCTGGGGAACACGTTACCATAGCCTGATGCACCTGATTGGCTTTTCTGTCGCCATCGCTATCTTCGCACTGTGTTGTTGGGGTGTTTTCCGCATGGCACCCTGGCTGGTGCGCTGGCTGGGGCAAACGGGCATCAACGTCATTACGCGTATCATGGGGCTGTTGTTGATGGCGTTAGGCATCGAATTTATTGTCACCGGTATTAAAAGCATTTTCCCCGGCTTACTGCACTAATATTTCAAATGAAAGAACGGGGCCTGCGGCTCCGTTTTTTTACGTGATTATCAGCAAATCATATAACTAAAGTTGAAATGCTCACATATCATAATAAATTCTACTAATAATCCGCTTTTCTTATATTTCAATAAGTTATCAATTTGCTTCGTGCCTCTCTGCGCATAAAACCTTCAATCGATCTGTTATTTTACTCACATGATACTCTGGGGCTTGCTGAGTCATAACCGAAATGATATTAGTAATTTCAACGTTCCCCTAGAGGAATGTGCTAAATAATAATTAGTTGTTAAATTTTTGTACAAAACCACTCGATGATAGCGCAGCGACGCGCTTGTAGAGAATGTTTTCTCTATCATATTGAATACAAATGTTTTTATGCGGTATTTGTTGTCAGGCAGGGCTGCCCCCCGAGATACGGCACTCACCGTAAAAGAGAATTGCTTAACAAATTTGCAAAATGTATTGGCGCGCGTTTACGCCATTTGATACTTTCCGGCCTAATATTTTGCAGCATAAAACAAGCAGATGAGAATTATTTTCATATAGTCCTCTTCTCAGATATCCAGCACAGGCCTCAGACAGGGGAGACCTGTGAAGAATCGACGCAAGACGGCCATACGAGCGGTCAGTAATAAAAAAGTCGGTGATAGCAAGAAGTAAAAAGAAGAACCTGACAGCAGCAAAAAAAACTCCTGCGCTGTACAGGCCCCAACAGGGGATTACACAGCTGGCGAAGGCCAGTAATTATAATGAGTGGAGTACCAACACAATGTCCATCATCACAAAAAAAAATCTGGTAGCGGCGGGGATTTTAACTGCGCTAATCGCGGGCAACGCTGCAATGGCTGCGGACGTTCCTGCAGGCGTTCAACTGGCTGAGAAACAGACGCTGGTTCGTAACAACGGTGCGGAAGTGCAGTCTCTTGACCCGCACAAAATTGAAGGTGTTCCGGAGTCTAACGTCAACCGCGACCTGTTCGAAGGCTTGCTGGTGACCGACGTAGACGGCCACCCGGCACCGGGTGTGGCGGAAAAATGGGAAAATAAAGATTTCAAAGTCTGGACCTTCCATCTGCGTAAAGATGCGAAATGGTCCGACGGTACGCCGGTTACCGCCGAAGATTTCGTGTATAGCTGGCAGCGTCTGGCGAATCCAACCACCGCCTCTCCGTATGCGAGCTACCTGCAATATGGCCACATCGCCAATATTGATGACATCATCGCCGGTAAAAAACCGGTCACCGACCTGGGTGTGAAAGCGATTGATGCCAATACCTTTGAAGTGACGTTGAGCGAGCCTGTTCCGTACTTCTACAAATTACTGGTTCACCCGTCCGTTTCCCCGGTACCAAAATCCGCGGTGGAAAAATTTGGTGAAAAATGGACCCAGCCTGCCAATATCGTGACCAACGGTGCTTATAAACTGAAAGACTGGGTGGTCAACGAACGTATGGTTCTGGAGCGTAACCCGCAGTACTGGGATAACGCGAAAACCGTCATTAATCAGGTAACCTACCTGCCAATCTCTTCTGAAGTCACTGACGTTAACCGTTACCGCAGCGGCGAAATCGACATGACCTATAACAACATGCCGATTGAACTGTTCCAGAAGCTGAAAAAAGAGATCCCGAAAGAAGTGCATGTTGATCCGTATCTCTGCACTTATTACTACGAAATCAACAACCAGAAAGCACCTTTCACCGATGTGCGCGTGCGTACAGCGCTGAAGCTGGCACTGGATCGCGATATTATCGTGAACAAAGTGAAAAACCAGGGCGACCTGCCGGCATACAGCTATACCCCTCCTTATACCGACGGTATGAAACTGGTTGAGCCTGAGTGGTTCAAGTGGTCACAGGAAAAACGTAACGAAGAAGCGAAAAAACTGCTGGCTGAAGCCGGTTATACCGCTGACAAGCCGCTGACGTTTAA
The DNA here is from genome assembly GCF_027924865.1 of Enterobacter sp. 200527-13. NCBI lineage: Bacteria > Pseudomonadati > Pseudomonadota > Gammaproteobacteria > Enterobacterales > Enterobacteriaceae > Enterobacter > Enterobacter sp. 200527-13. Next base: position 1,903,891 of record NZ_BSCM01000001.1, on the reverse strand, counting down.
CCTGCTGTACAACACGTCTGACCTGCATAAAAAACTGGCTATCGCCGTCGCGTCTATCTGGAAGAAAAACCTGGGCGTGAACGTGAAGCTGGAAAACCAGGAGTGGAAAACCTTCCTGGATACCCGTCATCAGGGGACGTTCGACGTGGCGCGTGCCGGCTGGTGTGCGGACTATAACGAACCAACATCCTTCCTGAACACCATGCTGAGTGACAGTTCGAATAATACCGCGCACTATAAGAGCCCGGCATTCGATAAGATCATTACAGATACGCTGAAAGTCACAGACGATGCGCAGCGCGCTGATCTGTACGCGAAATCAGAAGAGCAGCTCGATAAAGACTCTGCAATTGTACCGGTCTATTACTACGTTAACGCCCGCCTGGTGAAACCGTGGGTAGGGGGTTATACCGGTAAAGACCCGTTGGATAATATTTCCGTTAAGAATCTTTATATTATCAAGCATTAATGGCAATACGTGGGGCAGGCCTGGCTTGCCCCACTGTGTCTACTTTGTAACATTCATCAGGCACACGCCAGAAGGTACGGGCAATGTTGAAATTTATCCTGCGTCGCTGCTTAGAAGCGATACCAACGTTATTTATTCTAATTACGATTTCCTTCTTTATGATGCGTCTCGCGCCGGGAAGTCCATTTACCGGTGAACGTACGCTGCCACCGGAAGTGATGGCCAATATCGAAGCGAAGTATCACTTAAACGATCCTATCTCCACGCAGTACTTCAACTATCTGAAGCAACTGGCGCACGGTGATTTTGGGCCGTCATTCAAATACAAAGACTATTCCGTTAACGACCTGGTGGCGTCCAGCTTCCCTGTCTCGGCGAAACTGGGTGCTGCAGCATTCATCCTTGCCGTCGTTCTCGGCGTCACCGCGGGCGTTATTGCCGCGCTCAAACAAAATACCAAATGGGATTATACCGTAATGGGGGTGGCGATGACCGGGGTGGTTATACCCAGCTTCGTTGTCGCGCCATTACTGGTGATGATATTTGCCATTACGCTGAAATGGCTGCCCGGAGGCGGCTGGAACGGTGGGGCGCTGAAGTTCATGATTTTGCCAATGGTGGCACTCTCCCTGGCTTATATCGCCAGTATCGCGCGTATCACCCGCGGTTCCATGATTGAAGTCCTGCACTCGAACTTCATCCGTACCGCGCGTGCGAAAGGGCTGCCGATGCGCCGGATTATATTCCGCCATGCACTCAAGCCTGCACTCCTGCCCGTGCTCTCCTACCTGGGGCCGGCATTCGTTGGGATCATCACCGGCTCAATGGTTATCGAAACCATCTACGGTCTGCCGGGCATTGGTCAGCTGTTCGTTAATGGTGCGCTGAACCGCGACTATTCACTGGTACTGAGCCTGACAATCCTTGTCGGCGCACTGACCATTTTGTTTAACGCTATCGTCGATGTGCTGTATGCCGTTATCGACCCGAAAATCCGTTACTGATACTGGAGCACGCCATGATGTTGAGTAAGAAAAACAGCGAGGCGCTGGAAAACTTCAGTGAAAAACTGGAAGTAGAAGGTCGTAGCCTCTGGCAAGACGCCCGTCGTCGCTTTATGCATAACCGCGCCGCGGTCGCCAGCCTGGTTGTTCTGGTGCTCATCGCGCTGTTTGTCATCCTGGCGCCGATTCTGTCGCAATTTACCTATTTCGACACCGACTGGGGCATGATGTCCAGCGCACCCGATATGACGTCCGGGCACTATTTTGGTACGGATTCCTCAGGGCGCGACCTGCTGGTGCGTGTCGCTATCGGTGGCCGCATTTCGCTGATGGTTGGTATTGCTGCCGCCCTGGTGGCGGTGATCGTGGGTACGCTTTACGGCTCACTCTCAGGCTACCTTGGCGGTAAAGTGGACTCCGTCATGATGCGTATGCTGGAAATCTTAAACTCCTTCCCGTTCATGTTCTTCGTTATCCTGCTGGTGACCTTCTTTGGCCAGAATATCCTGTTGATCTTCGTGGCAATCGGGATGGTGTCCTGGCTGGATATGGCGCGAATCGTTCGTGGTCAGACGCTGAGTCTTAAGCGTAAAGAGTTTATCGAAGCGGCGCAGGTGGGCGGTGTCTCCACCGGTAATATTGTGGTTCGCCATATCGTTCCTAACGTGCTCGGCGTGGTGGTGGTATATGCCTCGCTGCTGGTACCAAGCATGATCCTGTTTGAATCTTTCCTGAGCTTCCTGGGTCTGGGTACACAAGAGCCACTGAGCAGCTGGGGCGCGCTTCTGAGTGATGGTGCAAACTCAATGGAAGTCTCACCGTGGTTGCTTCTGTACCCGGCGGGCTTCCTGGTCGTCACCCTGTTTTGTTTCAACTTTATCGGCGATGGCCTGCGTGATGCCCTCGACCCGAAAGACCGTTAAGGAGCGCCGTCATGACGATTATTGAAACGGCCACTGCGCCACAGGCGCAACAGCAGGGTAACCTTCTGCTGGACGTAAAAGACCTCCGCGTGACCTTTAAAACGCCGGATGGCGATGTGACCGCCGTGAACGATCTCAACTTCAACCTGCGTGCGGGTGAAACGCTGGGGATCGTGGGCGAGTCGGGTTCCGGTAAATCCCAAACCGCCTTTGCGTTGATGGGGCTGCTGGCGTCTAACGGTGTCATTGGCGGTTCCGCCAAATTCAACGGGCGTGAGATCCTCAACCTGCCGGAATACGAGCTGAACAAGCTGCGCGCTGAGCAGATTTCGATGATATTCCAGGACCCGATGACCTCGCTGAACCCGTATATGCGTGTCGGCGAGCAGCTGATGGAAGTGCTGATGCTGCACAAAGGCCTGGGCAAAGCAGAAGCCTTTGAGGAGTCCGTCAAAATGCTCGACGCGGTGAAAATGCCGGAAGCGCGCAAGCGTATGCGCATGTTCCCGCATGAGTTCTCCGGCGGTATGCGTCAGCGTGTCATGATTGCGATGGCGCTGATGTGCCGGCCAAAACTGCTGATTGCCGATGAACCGACCACCGCGCTTGATGTGACCGTCCAGGCACAGATCATGACGCTGCTGAACGAGCTTAAGCGTGAGTTCAACACCGCGATTATCATGATCACTCACGATCTGGGCGTAGTGGCCGGTATCTGTGACAAGGTACTGGTGATGTATGCCGGTCGCACCATGGAATATGGTAAGGCGCGCGACGTGTTCTACCAGCCTGCACACCCTTACTCCATTGGTTTGCTGAATGCAGTGCCGCGCCTCGATGCAGAAGGGGAATCCCTGCTGACCATCCCTGGCAACCCGCCAAACCTGCTGCGTCTGCCGAAAGGCTGTCCGTTCCAGCCACGCTGCCCGCACGCGATGGAAATCTGCAATACCGCGCCGCCGCTGGAAGAGTTTGCACCAGGCCGTCTGCGCGCCTGCTTTAAGCCGCAGGAGGATCTGGTATGAACGCATTAGATGAAAAAAGAAATGTCCTGCTCGAAATTGCTGACCTTAAGGTGCATTTCGACATTAAAGACGGAAAACAGTGGTTCTGGCAGCCGCCGAAAACCCTGAAAGCGGTCGATGGCGTAACGCTTCGTCTGTATGAAGGGGAAACCCTGGGGGTGGTGGGTGAGTCCGGCTGCGGTAAATCCACGTTTGCGCGTGCCATCATAGGCCTCGTGAAAGCCACCGACGGCAAAGTTGCCTGGCTGGGTAAAGATCTGCTGGGCATGAAGCCAGACGAGTGGCGCGATGTGCGTAGCGACATCCAGATGATTTTCCAGGATCCGCTGGCCTCATTGAACCCGCGTATGACCATCGGGGAGATCATTGCTGAGCCACTGCGGACCTATCATCCGAAGATGCCGCGTCAGGAAGTACGCGACCGTGTGAAGGCAATGATGATGAAAGTGGGCTTGTTGCCTAACCTCGTCAACCGTTACCCGCACGAATTCTCCGGTGGTCAGTGCCAGCGTATCGGTATCGCCCGCGCCTTGATCCTTGAGCCGAAGCTGATTATCTGTGACGAGCCCGTCTCGGCGCTGGACGTCTCTATTCAGGCGCAGGTGGTTAACCTGCTGCAGAAACTGCAGCGTGAAATGGGGCTGTCGCTGATCTTCATTGCGCATGACCTCGCGGTGGTGAAACACATTTCTGACCGCGTACTGGTGATGTATCTGGGTCATGCGGTAGAATTAGGGACTTACGATGAGGTGTACCATAACCCACTGCACCCATATACCCGGGCACTGATGTCTGCGGTACCGATTCCCGATCCGGATCTGGAAAAAAATAAAACCATCCAGCTTCTGGAAGGTGAATTACCGTCCCCGATTAACCCGCCGTCCGGTTGTGTATTCCGTACGCGATGCCCGATGGCCGGGCCGGAATGTGCAAAAACACGTCCGGTTCTGGAGGGCAGTTTCCGACATGCGGTTTCCTGCCTGAAAGTAGACCCGTTATAATCGCAAGGGCTGACATGATGTCAGCCCTTATTATTTGCGAGGTTAATGTGTCGCGATTATTCACCTCCGTCCGTCGGCGGCTCTATCATCTTTTATTCGATCCTGAAACGGTAACCGGACGGCGTTTTGAAGCCCTCTGCGCGCTGTTTGCGCTGCTCAGCGTGGTGATCATTTTTATCGAATCGGGCGTCGGAACGCAGTATCACCTGACGCTGGAAGAATGGCATCTTTTTGTCTGGCTGGAGCTGGTCATTACGCTGGTCTTTACCGCTGAATATTTCCTGCGGGTATTCTGTTGGCCTGATCCGGCCAAATATGTCTTCAGCTTATGGGGATTTATTGATTTAGCCACGATCCTGCCGCTCTATGTCATGTGGCTATGGCCGGAAATCAGTCTGAGCTATGTTTTTGCCTGGCGAGCGATGCGTGTTATTCGGGTGTTACGCATTCTTAAACTGCTGCGGTTTATGCCGTCATTGCGGATATTCTGGAGTGCCATCGTCAGCGCGCGGCATCAACTGATCCTGTTCTACTCATTTATTGCCATCGTCATGGTGATATTCGGCGCGCTGATGTATTTGATAGAAGGGCCGAAGAATGGCTTCTCAACGCTGAATGCTTCTGTTTATTGGGCGATTGTGACCGTTACGACCGTTGGCTATGGTGATATAGCCCCTCACACTCCGCTGGGACGGATTGTCGCCTCGGTACTGATTCTGATTGGTTATTCGGTGATTGCGGTCCCGACAGGGCTCATTACTACGCACATGAGCAGCGCCTTTCAGAACCGTAAGGCGCAACGAAAATGCCCGAAATGTCACCAGGGTGAACATGAACACAGCGCGCGGTTTTGTAATCAGTGCGGAAGTGAGTTACCGGATTAAATAAAAAAGGCTGCAATCGCAGCCTTTTTTATTATTCGCGCCAGAGAATATGACACAGCTTGTGGTCTTTCTCGCGACACAGCAGGACGCGGGCGAAGATGTCGTTAATTTCACCGCCATCTTCATCGGCCAGGCCAATCACCACTTCGGCAAAGAAGTCAGGATTAAGGTCGAAATCCACATGTTCAGCCCAGTCTTCAGAAGGGTCGAACAACTCGGCGCCCCCGCGCTCTTCAAACTGGAGATTAAAGAGGATCACGTCTGCGGGATCGAGGTTATCAACCGCCAGTTCGAGAAAAATGTCATAGGCCTGTTCGAGCGTTTCGTCTTCGGTCAGGCGATTGTTCAGATCCATTTCCATGATGACTACCTGTTTAACATCGTTGGGCACGTTTTACAGCAACGGACTAAAGAAGTAAAACAGTCGTTCGGTAATTCTCTGCCACAGCGGGCGTTTAACCCACAGTCTGGCATCCAGCAGTCGCGAGCGGGAGATATAATCATCCTGGACCGCGGCCAGATCGCCGCCAAAGCCGGCATCATCGATCACCAGTGTGATTTCAAAGTTCAGCCACAGACTGCGCATATCCAGGTTAACCGTACCCACCAGACTTAACTCGCCGTCGACAAGCACGCTCTTGGTGTGGAGTAATCCGCCTTCAAACTGGTAGATTTTCACCCCCGCAGCCAGCAGTTCACTGAAGAATGCCCGGCTGGCCCAGCCCACCAGAAGCGAGTCATTTTTGCGTGGCAAGATGATACTCACATCGACACCGCGCTGTGCCGCGGTACAGATGGCGTGCAGCAGGTCATCGCTGGGAACAAAGTAGGGGGTGGTCATGATCAAATATTCACGCGCTGCGTAAGTGGCCGTCAGCAACGCCTGATGGATCAAGTCCTCCGGGAAGCCCGGTCCGGAAGCGATAGTATGGATGGTGTGCCCGCTGGCTTCTTCAAACGGCATGATATTGCCATCCGGTGGCGGCGGCAGGATACGTTTCCCGGTTTCTATCTCCCAGTCGCAGGAATAAACGATACCCATCGAGGTGGCAATGGGCCCCTCCATTCTCGCCATCAGGTCTACCCATTGCCCGACACCCGAGTCCTGCTTGAAGAACCGCGGGTCAACCATGTTCATGCTGCCGGTATAGGCAATATAGTTGTCGATCATGATCATTTTACGGTGCTGGCGAAGGTCCATCCGGCGCAGAAACACACGCAAGAGATTGACCTTCAGCGCCTCAACCACTTCAATACCGGCATTACGCATCATGCCCGCCCAGGGGCTACGGAAGAAGGCGACGCTGCCAGCGGAATCCAGCAACAGGCGGCAATGAATGCCCCGACGCGCAGCGGCCATCAGCGATTCTGCAACCTGATCGGCCATTCCGCCAGGCTGCCAGATATAGAACACCATCTCGATATTATGGCGAGCCAGTTGAATATCGCGGATGAGGGCCTGCATGACGTCATCCGAGGAGGTCAGCAACTGGAGCTGGTTGCCCTTAACGCCGCCAATGCCCTGACGGAGTTCGCACAGCTTAAACAGCGAGGAGGCAACACTGCTGTTCTCCTCGGCAAAGATATGTTTGCAGGCTTTGAGATCGTTGAGCCATTTGGCGGTTGAAGGCCACATGGCGCGGGCACGCTCGGCACGGCGTTTACCCAGATGTAGCTCACCGAAAGAGAGATAGGCAATAATCCCCACCAGCGGCAGGATGTAGATTATCAGCAGCCAGGCCATGGCAGAGGGTACGGCTCTGCGCTTCATCAGGATGCGCAAAGTCACACCCGCGATTAACAGCCAGTATCCCAGAATGACCAGCCAACTCACCACGGTGTAGAAGGTTGTCATAGGTAAAAAAATCCTTTTGAAAGCGTATTGTTATGAGTGTACGCATCAGGAATCATCTGGCAAATAAAAACGCCAGTTAAAAGCGCTGGTTTGCTGCGGGGTTGGGTTTATAATGGGGTTTCTGTTAGAGAAAGAGTTGTAAACATGAAGCGCAGTAGAACAGAAGTAGGGCGCTGGCGCATGTTGCGACAGGTGAGTCGTCGCAAGGCTCGTTGGCTGGAAGCACAATCCCGCCGCAATATGCGTATACACGCCATCAGAAAATGTGGAATGACCAGACACCGTAACGCGTTGCTGTTCGCTACACAGGTTATCTGAGAACCATCAGGGCACCGTTAAGGTGCCCACTGATTTTCAGGCTATCATTTTTCGCAGTCTCTCCTCCGATTCATTCCGCGATATACTCCGCCCTCTTAATCTTATGCATTTCAAAGATGAATCCTTATCTCTGGGTATTTATTGTGCTGCTTGCGCTGGATGCGATCAGGGAAAACGCAGGATTATCGTCATTATCCGCGTTGATTAATTTACTGCTCAGCGGGATATCGCACTGGATAAACTAAAAAGGAAAAGAGATGAACGGAAAAGTGGTTGCTGCCCTTCTTGGGATTGCAGTGTTGAGCGGTTGTGCCAGCAGTAAAACGTCACCGGAAAGGCATGCTTATTATTTCGTGTCGCATAAAACCAATTTTACTGGCGGCAATTTTACGTCAAGTGTATCGCAAAATTATCGTCTGAATGTCCCTCAGTTCCGTGAGCTGTATGAGCAGGGGAAAACCGATCGCGCTGCAGGACGCACACTGTCTGAGGCTAACCAGTACGCCCAAAGCATTCGCGATCAACTGAAGAATCAGGCGAAAACGGAGCATGCTTTCGACGGTAATACCGCGGATAAATGGACGTCTCAAATGGAAGAGAAGGACGCCGTTTTATTTGGTAACGAACTGGCTGCGACTTATCTTGATGGCTATAACGGCGTACAATAGCGTCTGATTTTGGGGATATCGTATTTGCAGCGGTATTCCCGTCGTTTTTTAGCAAAAGGAGGGAGAGGTGTTTGCGGAGTTTGGTGTACTTAATTTCTGGACCTATGTTGTAGGGGCATTTTTTATCGTGCTGGTGCCTGGACCGAACACATTGTTTGTACTGAAAACCGGTATTGGGCACGGTGTTAAAAAAGGGTATCTCGCCGCCACTGGCGTATTTATCGGCGATGCAGTGCTGATGTTTCTGGCCTGGGCGGGCGTCGCAGCATTAATCCAGACGACCCCGGTTCTGTTTAATATTGTGCGCTACCTTGGCGCTTTCTATCTCCTGTGGCTCGGCGGCAAAATGCTCTGGTCAGTCATCACCCGTCAGAAGAATACCCATGAGAGCGGAACCGAGCCTGCGAGCATGATCATGAAACGCTCGCTGGTGCTGAGCCTGACGAATCCAAAGGCTATTTTGTTCTATGTCTCGTTCTTTGTGCAGTTCATCGATGTGAATGCGAAAAACACGGGCACGTCTTTCCTGATCCTCGCGACCACGCTGGAGCTGATTAGCTTTATGTATATGAGCTTCCTGATCTTCTCTGGTGCGTTTGTCACGCGTTATCTGAAAACCAAAAAGAAACTGGCAAAGCTGGGGAACGGGCTGATTGGGCTGCTGTTTGTCGGATTTGCGGCGCGCTTAGCGTCACTGCACTGAAGAGATGAGTGGCTCCTTTCGGAGCCACTTTTGTATCAAAACACTTTCTTGTACGGGCGAACCGTCACCTTCGCATAGACACCTGCGGCAACGTACGGGTCTGCATCAGCCCAGGCCTGAGCCGCTTCCAGGGATTCAAACTCGGCAATCACCGTGGAGCCCGCGAAACCGGCAGCGCCAGGGTCATTGCTGTCTACCGCAGGCATTGGACCCGCGGTCAGTAATCGACCTTCATCCTGGAGCAGTTGTAAACGCGCCAGATGGGCAGGGCGAACGGACTGGCGTTTTTCGAGGGAATCAGCGACATCTTCAGAGTAAATCACGTAAAGCACGGTGAAGCTCCTTAACCATTAAAAGTGTCAGTAACGTTATGTGAAAGGACAACTGACTGCAATGTAAAGATAAAAACAATGTTAAAACCCTGTTCTGAATGCGCCTTTTTTGGCCTCTCTTGCGCTTAAATTGCGCCAGGACAAAGTGTCTTATTGAATATGATTGCTATTTGCATTTAAAATCAGTGTTCGGTTTTTTAACGTTGATGATTATGACTTCGATGACCCTTGATTTACCTCGCCGCTTTCCCTGGCCGACGCTGCTTTCTGTCGTTATTCACGGTGCTGTCGTGGCGGGTTTGCTTTATACCTCGGTTCATCAGGTTGTTGAAATGCCAGCGCCCGCACAGCCTATTTCTGTGACGATGGTCTCGCCAGCGGATCTCGAACCGCCGCAGGTTGCGCCTCCGCCGCCGCAGCCCGTCGCCGAACCGGAACCCGAACCTGAACCGGTGCCGGAACCGCCAAAAGAAGCTCCGGTGGTGATCCACAAACCCGAGCCGAAGCCGAAACCTAAGCCGAAGCCAAAACCGGTGAAGAAGGTAGAAGAACGTCCAAAACGCGAAACGCGTCCGGTTGAACCCCGCGCCACGCAGACGGTAGAAAACGCAGCACCTTCGCGTCCGGTGATGAATAACACCACGACGACAGCCAAACCGACAGTCACTGCACCCGCGGGACCGCGTGCGGTCAGCCGTAATCAGCCGCAGTATCCGGCTCGTGCTCAGGCATTACGTATTGAGGGCCGTGTACGGGTGAAATTCGATGTTACGCCGGAAGGGCGTGTTGAGAACGTGGAAATACTGTCCGCGCAGCCGTCTAATATGTTCGAAAGAGAAGTGAAAACGGCGATGCGCAGATGGCGTTATGAAGCCGGTAAACCGGGCAACGGACTGATCGTGAATATTGTCTTCCGCCTGAATGGCGGGGCACAGATGGAATAAAAAAAAGCCTCCGCAAGGAGGCTTTTTTTTACCGGGCAATCAGGCCTGAGGAAGCGGTCGGGGTTTACCTTCGTTGTCTACGGCCACATAAATAAACAGCGCTTCTGTTGCTTTATAACGCTGTCCAATGGGTTCGGACGAGACCTTTTTCACCCACACTTCGATGTTAATGGAGATGGAGGTATTGCCACGTTTTACGCAACGCGCGTAACAGCAAACCACATCACCCACTGCAACCGGGCGCAGGAAGGTCATGCCATCCACTCTCACCGTCACTACCCGGCCATGTGCAATCTCTTTTGCCAGAATAGCGCCGCCCATATCCATTTGCGACATCAGCCAGCCGCCAAAAATATCGCCATTGGCATTGGTGTCAGCGGGCATTGCCAGTGTGCGTAAAACCAGTTCGCCCTGAGGGGCGTTATTTGTTGTCATTGTTTTAACTCGTAACTGAAGACTTCAGGCGGGATGCTACTATGATTTCAGGCTGGAGAGAATAGACCAGAACGCCTGCTGCACACGTTCTGGTCGGTGAACGATCAGTGCTGGTCGTCCTGTGGCATGTGGCGATAGATATAAACGCCACTTAACAGCGTGAAGATGAGCGTCAGAGCCGTCAGGCCAAAGACCTTGAAGTTGACCCAGATATTCTGCGGCAGCCAGAAAGCAATATAGATATTGGCAAGACCACAGAGAATAAAGAAGATCGCCCAGGCGATATTCAGTCGAGACCACACTTCCTGAGGCAGCGTCAGCTCTTTGCCCAGCATGCGCTGGATCAGCGGCTTCTTCATCACCCACTGGCTAATCAGTAACGCACCCGCAAACAGAGCGTAAATCACCGTGACTTTCCATTTGATGAATTCATCGTTGTGGAAGAACAGAGTGAGTCCACCAAACACCGCGACCAGGACGAAGGTCACCAGCGCCATTTTTTCAACTTTACGGTAGCGAACCCAGCTATAGATCAGCACAACCGCTGTGGCCACGATCAGTGCAGTCGTGGCGGCATAAATGTCATACAGCTTGTAGAAAGCGAAAAATACCACGAGCGGTAAAAAATCAAGAAACTGCTTCATTCTGTGATTCCATCTTCTGTGTAGGGCCGGGCTGACGTTCCCGGCCACAGGATTACTGACGAATTAACATATACAGGCGGAACAGATAGACCAGCAGTACCGCTGAAATGAGGTTGCTCAGCGTATTTGCCACCACCGCGCCAACATTTGGCGTGAGTACCGCAAAATTCGGGGCAAACAGCAGCAGGAGCGTTTTCGCTAACAGCCAGCCGATAACAGCCGGTGCCACCAGGCGTATATTTGCCCAGGCGAGCCGGATGCTGCTGCGCATCGCGGTAAAGATCCCCAGTTTATCCTGCACGACCATTACCGGCGCGAAAGAGAGCACGATAGCCAGTAATACACCCGGCACGACGACCAGCATAATCCCCATCTGCACCAGCATGGTGGTTAAAAAGATGAGGATAAACAGCTTCGGTAATACCGGCGCGCTGGCACCAATCGCCCGCAGGGCGCTGACACGCTGACCGGCGGAAACCAGCTGAATCATCAGCAGAACGCCACCTGCCAGAATCGCATTGCCGATAAGACCAGAGAATGTCGAAGCAGCGGAAGCCCGCAGCAGGATTTGTTGCTGCTCCGGCGTCATGTTTTGTACCAGTTCAAACAACCCCACGCTATCTGCAAGGTTGTCGCCCTGGCTCAGGCTGGCAATCTGTTCGTCACTTGGCGAGAACGCATGGCCAAGCACCACTGTAATGAAGGCGCATAGCAACGCGATCAGTAAAAAGGTTAAGAACTGATTGCGGAAAAAGTTTCCCGTGTCACGGTAGACAGACTTCGCCGTGATAGACATGCACTCTCCTTGAGTATTGCAGGTGTTAATTAGCCGGCAATTGTACACCGGATAACACTGTCGTGGCAGCATCAAGGCTTGTATGGAAAAGCATATCTTTGTAAAGCGGCGGTAATCCAAAGCGCGCACGGGCACGATTACAGGCTTCATTGACCTGCCCATCCTCACCTGACATGGAAAATTCCCGGCACGGGCTGGGGCGGTGCTCGTAGATAGAGCACCGGGTGGACACCCCAGGTTCACCTTGAAGCGCAGCGCATCGGCACGGTTTTTGGTTGGTGCCACTCATGCAGCGCAGAAAAGGCGTTAACGGTTCAGTGAGATGAACCGGAACGGTACCGCCGCCATCGCTGGCTTCGGCCCAGTAGAAAGAGACTCGAAAATACGCACAACAGGCTCCGCACGTCATGCACGGGTTAAAATCACTCATGGCACACCTGCAAAAGAAGAACGCATCAAATCAACTTGTGAGAGCGCTAAATTATCCAGCCGCGAGAGGAAGAGCAAGAGGGTGAAAAGAGAAAATTTTGTAACGCCGAAATGCCAGAAATTGACCTGACGACAACTTATCGCTTTACGGTGTGTCACCAAAAATTAACCCAGATCAATAAATGTTAACTTACTGGTTTTAATGTGATCTGTAGCAGATCACTTATTACTCATTTGTGAGTATATTCTCCTCCGCGACTAAAACCACAACGATGGAGCGGATATGAAAAAATTAGCGGTGGCAGCCCTTGTATTAAGCAGTCTCTCTGGCGGCGCGTATGCGCATGAAGCAGGTGAATTCTTTATTCGTGCCGGTTCGGCAACGGTGCGTCCAACAGAAGGCTCTGATAGCGTTCTGGGTATGGGCGGTTTTAACGTCAGCAACAATACCCAGCTCGGTTTGACCTTTACGTATATGGCGACGGAGAACATTGGTGTTGAGCTTCTGGCAGCAACGCCATTCCGTCATCGCGTCGGTTTAGGGCCAACCGGGGATATCGCGACGGTGCACCATTTACCGCCAACACTAATGGCGCAGTGGTACTTTGGTGATGCTAACAGTAAGGTGCGTCCGTATATTGGCGCAGGGGTGAACTACACCACCTTCTTCGACGAGAAATTTAACGATACCGGTAAAGAAGCCGGGCTTACCGATCTCAGCCTGAAAGACTCGTGGGGTGTTGCGGGGCAGGTGGGGCTGGATTATCTGATTAACCGTGACTGGTTAATTAACGCCTCGGTCTGGTACATGGACATTGATACCGACGTTCGCTTTAAAGCGGGCGGTGAACAGCAAAGTATCAGCACTCGCCTCGATCCGTGGGTGTTTATGTTCTCCGCGGGTTATCGTTTCTGATTTATCCCCTGAGACTGGCCTGGTTATGGCCAGTCTTACTTCGGGGGCGATTAAGGTTGCCCCTCCATATTCCAGCGTGCTGAACTCATCTCAACAAATACATGCAGAACCGTAAACGGCGGAATACTGCCCGTTTAGCCGCGTCAGCCAACGCCTGACCATAACCTATTCACACCATTCCTAAAGTCGAGGTGCAGGTTGCACCGCTTACCGCTTCATGCGTGAGGATCGGTCAGTGCGGCGTCCAGTGATTGCTCAATGGCGCAGGCCTGTAGCCCGTGGATATTGTTATCCGAGACTTTACCGGAATGCTTATAAGTACAGGCATCGGGGGCACGTTGTTTGTGACAGCGTTTAGGGGGAAGGGGAACACATCCGGCAAGCACAGCAGTAATACACACTGACGAAAGAATTTGATTCATGAGAAAGTCCATTTATGAAAGTTATTCCGCAAGCAGGCTATCGGGGTTGGGAGGAGATTAATGCCAGATGTCGCAATATACTGTTCTCGAAAAGCGAGACGTTAAATTTTACAGGACATAATATTGAAAAGAATAATTATTGCGGCTGCGGTTATGCTCATTTCTGGCTGCCATCAACAGCCCATGCAACCTGAACCGGCGCAGAAACCGTGCAATGGAATAACGAATAAGCCTTTCCCTGCCATGCCCGTAAAGGCACAGGCGCTGGGCATTGAGGGTAACGTTGTTTTCTCTTTTTCTGTGGGCGACGATGGTCATCCACACGATATACGTATTGTCTCTGCACAGCCTGAAGGGGTGTTTGAACGCGAAACGCTGCGTGCCGTGCAAATATGGTGTTTATCACCGAATAAAAGCCGTCAAACAGAAACGGTCACTTTCACAGTAAATAAGCCCCGATAGCCCGGGGCTTATCTTTCCTCGCAGGCACGCTAACGCACCACCAGCACCGGGCATTTTGCGTGGCGCACGACGACCGCAGCGTTAGAGCCTAACAGATAGGTCGAAATATCAGGTCGATGAGACGCAATAATTATCAGGTCTGCATTGATACTCTCAGCCAGTTTCAGGATCTGATCTTTAGGCGTGCCAGAAATGGCGTGGGTCTGAATGCGGTCGGCCGGTAAATTGAACTGCGTAACGATCTCATTCAATTTCGCCAGCGCCTCCTGCTGCATTTCTTCCAGTTTTGGCATCTCAACGGAATAGGCCAGACCAAGAGAGGAATAGTAGGGGAAAGAAGGAACGACAGTCAGAAAATGCACTTTGCCGTTACTGATTGCTGCGTTCGCCTGAACATAGGGAATCACCTGTTCGGTCAGGCGACGCTCTGAAATATCGACAGGAACGAGAATTGACGCAAACATGCCACACCTCCTGTTTGTTTTTTATCCACTTTAAGTGTAGTTCCGGGGGAGAACAGGGGACTGTATTTACCGCCAAAGTGGGACGTAAGGCGGATTTTTGGGGCAGGAGACGCCCCGGTTAAGGGGCGTCTGTGGCGGGATTATTTCTGTATCAAATAACGAATGGTTGGCCCATCCTGTTGAATGTCCAGCACGGTGTAACCGTGGTTTTTAGCATCCAGAGGAATGTTGTTGATGGACTGCGGGCAGTCGCTCACCACCTCCAGAATTTCCCCTTTCCTGAGCTGAGGCAGGGCTTCCAGCGTAGCGACAGCGGGATAAGGGCAGGGTTCGCCCACCATATCCAGACGATAGTCAGGCACGATCTCTTTCATGCGGCATTCTCCTGCGTTTCATTTTTGACAGCAGCACGGCGGAAGAACCGTTTCTCCTGCGCAATCACCAGTAAAAAAGCGACCAGCAGCAGGGCGTACGTCACTAACAGGCCACCGAGCGGGCCGAACGTGCTGAGCAGGTTGACCTTATCCCAGTTCGTCGCGAGGACAGGAGAAAGGGAGTCCCAGTAGTACGCAAGGAGAGTTGACCCGAGCACGTTCCCCAGGCCAACCCACCAGTAATGCACTTGGCCTTCAACGGCGCGGTACATCCAGCCGGTTTCACAACCGCCAGCCAGCACAATCCCGAAGCCAAACAACAGGCCGCCAATCACCGCATTCGGGCCGGCCCACATGATTTTCGGTTCAACGCCTAACTGAACATAGCTGAAGATGCCAATAGCACTCACCGCCATCCCGGCAATAATCGCTTTTGCCATCATTGTTCGCCCGGTGATCCACATATCGCGAAACGCTGAAGTAAAGCAGATCTGCGCGCGTTCAATAAGCAAACCAAAGCCCACGCCAAACAGCATTGCCAGACCCAGTTTAGGTTGATTGAGCGCTGTACACAGTGCCCATGCCACCATGGCGAAAAAGACCAGCATTCCCAGGCGGAAACGACGGTGTGCCTGAGCCGGTTTTTGCGTCAGCGGCGATGCGGCGCTGACCTTAACCATCCTGACGGGAATACGGAACAGCGGCAAAAGGGTAAATTTTGCGCCAAAGTAAGAACCGATGGCGGTAGCGACGGCAAAGAACCAGGCATGTAGCGAAAACTGTGGGATACCGGTAAAGAAGGCGGCAAGGTTACAGCCCATCGCCAGGCGCGCACCGAAACCGGCAATCATGCCGCCGATGACCGCCTGTACGATGCGGATCCGACTTTTTGGCATTCTCAGCTTAACGTTGTTTGCCCACAGCGCGGCGGCAAAACAGCCGCCGAACATGCCGATGATCATCATCCCGTCGATGCGGGTCAGCGGAGTGCCTTCCAGATGAATGAGCTTAAAGTAACCCCACTCTTCAGCATGCACACCGGCAAGCTGCAGCAGCTGTCCACCCCAGCGGGTAAACTCGCCGGTTACAGCCCAGAACGTACCGGTAATGCCGAAATAGTAAGTAGACAGGATCCCCGCTGCGATAACGGCGGGTACAGGTGACCAGAACTTAACCAGGTAAGTCTGTTTGAAGTATTGCCATGACATGAGTAAGCCTCTGAACTCAGAAGGTATATTTGGATTTAACGGGCTGGAATATATAACTTTTTTTCTTTCTCCAAAACCTCTCCAAAACTTTTCTCAAAAATACCTACCTTTTTTATGACCTCCGTCATCAAATCTTCCTGATATCTCCTGGCAATCACTCACCCGGCTGCAAAATATTCACTCTTTTCGCGGCTCCTCACGCAGAATACGCGAGCGGCAGACATCCAGAATTTCGTCAGCGAGCGCAGAATTATCCGGGCAGGCACGGGACAACACCAGAGCCCCGACAAGATGTGCAAAGGTGTCTATCAGGTCAGCACGTGAGACATTTTCGTCGCTTAACATTGCCAGCTGGCGTTCAACCCCGGCTGCAAATGTCTCTTTGATGGACCCGGACTGACGGGCGGTGTCGGTGCCCAGGGCAGACATCACACAACCCCTGGCCATATCATCGCGATGCTGTCGGGAGAGGTAATATTCAATGAATTTTTCTCGATCCACACCCGCCAGGTTTTCCGCGGCGTGTACAAAACCACAGTTCATGGCTTCTGACATCAGGTCGGCCTTTGAACCAAAGTGCTTATAAAACCCGCCGTGGGTTAAACCCGCCGCAGACATCAGCTCCGCCACGCCCACGCCGTCATAGCCGCGCTCACGAAAAAGTTCTGATGCCGTTTCAACAATGCGCATCCGGTTTTCCCGAACCTGCTCTTTTGACACTTTCATGCGTTCCCGCCCCCTTACAAAACAAGGCTCAATTATACATTGATGATGATCATAATCAAACCAGTTGACTTTATAGATTATGATCATCATCATTAAATCCATGTCCCCGACGGCGCTTCGCAGAGGTATGCGCGCTCTGTCAGTCTGACTGAGATCAGCAAAGAGAGCCGGACATATCCCCGGATTTACCTGCATCGAACAGTGCAGATTCTGTTCAACATTGAATAAAGAAGATCACATATGACGAAAACTTCAGTTCTCATTACAGGCGCATCGACGGGTATTGGTGCTGTCTATGCGCAAAGGTTTGCGAGCCGTGGACATGACCTGGTTCTGGTTGCCCGCGATAAAACAAAATTAGACGCACTCGCCGAGCGTCTGCGACAGGAGAAGGGCGTTTCTGTAGATGTACTGCCAGCCGATCTCACTCAGGCAGCGGATTTAGCGACGGTGGAAGCTCGTCTTCGTGATGACGAAAAAATAGGGGTGCTGATTAACAACGCAGGCATGGCACAGTCGGGCAATTTTACCGGCCAGACGCCTGAGGCAATTGAGCGTCTTATCGCCCTGAACGTCACTGCGCTGACGAGGCTTGCGAGTGCCGCGGCGCCACGGTTTGTCAAAACCGGAGAAGGCGCAATCGTCAATATCAGCTCCGTCGTTGGGCTCGCCCCGGAATTTGCCATGACGGTTTACGGTGCCACCAAAGCCTTTGTGCTTTTCCTGTCGCAGGGATTGCATATTGAGCTCTCCTCCGCGGGCGTTTACGTCCAGGCGGTACTTCCGGCTGGCACTTACACCGAAATCTGGGAACGTGCAGGTATTGATATCAGTAAGGCACCCGAGATGATGGAAGTGGGTCAGTTAGTTGACGCAGCCCTGGCCGGCTTTGATCGTCGCGAACTCGTCACCATCCCTCCTTTACAAAATGCTGCCCACTGGGATGACCTGGAGACGGCGCGTCAGGCTCTGCTGGCGGATATCAATCAGGCTAAAGCGGCAGAACGGTACACAGTGTAGCCACGGGGATTCGGCATAACCCTATGCCGCGTTGTTTCCCTGCAGCGTGTTGTTGCGCTGCAGGGTGAGCAGGACTCCATCAAGAGAGCGTAGTGAGAATGACAAAAAAACGTGTAGCACTGGTGACCGGAGCTTCTTCGGGGATCGGTGAGGCGTCGGCTAAAAAACTGCTGGCCGCGGGGTATAGGGTCTATGGCACCAGCCGGCGCGGTGCGCAGGCAGGTACACATCCCTTTGCGTTATTAACGCTTGATGTGACGGACGATGCGTCCGTGAGCGACGCCATTGAGGCGTTACTGCACCTGGAAGGGCGGATAGATTTGCTGGTGAATAATGCGGGCTTTGGGGTTGCTCCTGCGGCCGCGGAAGAAAGTTCGATTGATCAGGCCAGGCGTATTTTCGACACCAACTTTCTTGGCCTGGTCAGAATGACGCGGGCAGTGATCCCGCACATGCGCCGTCAGGGCAGTGGGCGCATCATCAACATTGGTTCGATATTAGGGATTGTCCCGCTACCTTACGTGGCACTGTATGCAGCCAGTAAGCATGCGGTTGAAGGGTATACGGGCGCGCTGGACCATGAACTGCGTACACAGGGTATCAGGGTTTCCGTGATCGAGCCGGCCTATATAAAGACACAGTTCGACGTAAACAATGTAGAACCTGACGCGAAGCTAGAAGAATATGAACCGCTCCGGGCTAAGCTGAACAACGTCGTCAGCAAGGCAATGGACGAGGCGGAACGTCCGGAAGTGGTGGCTGATGTGGTGGTAAAGGCTGCCCAGGCTTTACGGCCTAAGGTGCGTTATACGGCGGGCACGCTGGCGGGGAAACTGAATTTCATTCGCCGCTTTGCGCCTGCTTCACTTCTGGACAAGGTAGTACGCAATAGTCTTCAGCTCGACGCGAAAGAATAAGAATATGAAATTTTCTCAACTGGCTATTCTGACTGCCGGGTTGTTTTTCATCCTGGCGGCGATATGGATGTTCTGCCCGCAACTGCTGTTAGCGCAGTGGGGAATCACGCCATCACCAGGAACTGATGTGCTCGGCCATCGCTCTGCCGCCCTGTACGCGGGCCTGGGGGTGATGTGTTTATTCGCCAGGCACGCAGAGCCCTCGCTGGCCCGCTATGCCCTGGCAGCAGGGATCGGTACGTTATGTTTGATTTTAGCCGTGTCCGGTGTTGTTGAGTGGTATGCAGGACACGTTAATGGGCAGATCGTTATTGCAGTATTTATCGAGCTATTCCTGGGTATCGCTTTTTTACTCAGCAACAGCGTTGGTAAGAAACACGCCACCGGCAAACCCGGCAGAGTAAAAGACAAATGAATAAGAAGACGATGAAAGCATTTACGTTCAAACGCTATGGTAAATCCCCTGAACTGGGATTCGACGACGTCGATTTTCCCTCCCCTGGTGATGATGAAATTCTGGTCAAAGTGTATGCAGTAGGTCTGAACCCGATCGATAACATGATCCCGACCGGCATGTTCAAACGTGTTCTGCATTTCAGTCTCCCCGCGACGTTGGGCAGTGACGTGTCCGGCGTTGTCGTTGCCACAGGACGTCGCGTGACGCGTTTCAACGCAGGCGATGAGGTGTTTGCCAGTATTTTTGACAGGGGAACGGGTTCGCTTGCTGAATTTGTGCGGGTGCCAGAAAACCTTGCAGCGTTAAAACCCGCCACTCTGGATTTCGTACAGGCAGCGTCGCTTCCGATGGTCGGTCTCACCTCCTGGCAAGCGCTGACGGAACGCGCGAAGCTGCGAGCGGGGCAGAAAGTATTTATCCCGGCCGGCTCCGGTGGAATTGGCAGTTTTGCTATCCAACTGGCAAAACACCTTGGCGCAACGGTAGGGACGACAACCAGCACCGCCAACATTGACTGGGTGAGCCGCCTTGGTGCAGATGAGGTGGTTGACTATAAAAAGCAGGAATTCGAAAAAGTGCTGAGCGGCTACGATATTGTCCTCGGGACTATCAGAGGTGACGCGATTGAGAAATCCACCCAAATCCTTAAACCGGGAGGGAAGATAGTTTCCCTGATCGGGCCGTTAGATACGGCTTTCGCACGGGAAAGACACCTCAATGTTTTCCTGCGTTTTGTATTAGGACTGTTGAGCCGCAAAATCATGCGACTGTCAACAAAACGAGGATTAACCTATTCGTTTCTCTTTGTCCGCCCTGATGGCAGCCAGCTTAGCCAAATCGCTGAACTCATGGACGCTCAACGCATCAAGCCTGTTATCGACAACGTTTTCCCCTTTGCCGAAACTGGCGACGCCTTCGCCTATCTGGCTCGCGGGCATGCAAAGGGGAAAGTGGTGGTTAAAATTCATGAGTGATAGAGACGAAGGCTTGCCTCTGCGCTAAGCATAAATGACCAGGGTTATCGCCTCAGGGAAGAGGTATTGTCACTATCACCGTTCGTATCAGTTATAGCCTTCCGTCTTCATCGCATAATTCGGCCAGATATCAGGATCGTGCCCGGGAATAATTTCCGCATTATGCATCTGGGTAACCACTCTTAGTTTTGCCACCGATCGTGCCACCTCACTGGCCGATGTCATCAAGCCAGGCAGGGCTTTATCCTGAAAATGGTCAAGCGTATAGGCAGCATCTATCGCCAGGGTGAACGATTTTCCACTCGGCAGGGAGACGACAAAAGATTGATGACCCGGGGAGTGGCCTGGTGTGTAAATAATTTTCAGAACGCCGTCGCCATACAGATCAAAACCGTCATCGGCATCTCCTGCCAGAAACTGCCATTTGAGACCTTCGCGATGAAAATCTTTCCGACAGTAGGCCCCGGCGGTAAACCAGTCCGGTGAAAAGGCATAGTCGTACTCAGCACGTTGCACAAGATGAGTGGCTTCAGGAAAGCGGCCAATCGCGCCGGTATGGTCAGAGTGGAGGTGGGAGAGTAAAACATAACGCACCGATTCTGGCCTTATTCCGAGCTTCGCCAGTTGTCTTCTACAGCCCTGGTTTGTATCCATGATGGGTTGATACTGGTCAACAGTCGGTCCCCAGTAGGCGCGGGGATCCTTCAGCCCTTCCACTGCAAGACCACCGTCAATAACAACATTCCCCTGCGGATGCGTCAGTAAAAACCAGGGGACAGGTATAATGTAGTCGGCGCCTTCACCCTGATTCATCCTGATATCGTGATATTTACAACGCTGATAGCCCGACTGGAACATATAAAGCCTGATATCTGACATGCTTCTTTTCCCGTAAAAAATGAAATGTTCTGTACGCCATAGCTACAACAGCCGTGGACGCACAGATTTTCATTAACAGAAGGGCCTGGCAGTAGAGGGGCGGGACCACTTTCATTTATCGGTTTTACCAATATAATCGGTGAATGGATTTACTTACGGCAATGCGTATTTTCATTCGGGTGGTTGAGCGCGGAAGCATGTCTGCCGCTGCGCGCGATCTCGGCATCGGACAGCCGGCGGTCAGTGAAAGGATAGAGCGTCTGGAAGCTCATCTTAATACCCGCCTGCTGCGACGTCACACGCGCCGAATGTCTCTCACCAATAGCGGGACGCTGTTCTATGAACGGAGCAAAAGCGCCGTTGCAGCGGCTGACCATGCGCTGGCAATCGCGGATAATGGTGAGGCAATTAGTGGAACCCTGCGCATTGCCGCACCCTATGGTGCCGGGGAAGAGTTACTTATGCCCGCCCTGCTTAAACTGCAATTGGCCTATCCGGGCATAAACATAGATCTGGTGCTCAGTGACAGAGTGACGGACCCGGTCACCGAAGGTGTGGATATCTCGCTACGTCTTGGTGAGGCGGGGGAAGGATATTATGTTGTCCGCCCGTTGGGGAAAATTGAGCGGTTGCTGGTGGCCTCTCCCGAATATTTGCAGCGTTATGATATGCCCCGTACACCGGGTGAACTCGCCCGACATGCGTTTGCTCGTGTTTCGGGCCTGTTTATGAATAACCATGTGACGCTGATCGCGCCTGACAACGCGTTACTCACCGTCCCTGTGAGAATAACATTCACTTCCAGCCACTGGCGGCCGTTACGTACTGTGCTTCTGGCAGGAAGGGCAATCGGGGTATTGCAGTCTCCGGTTTGCCGACAAGAGATTGCCGACGGGCATCTCGTACCTGTGTTACCCGACTACATTGTTCCTTCATTCCCTGCATATCTACTTTATCCCCCGGCTAATATCATCTCCGCTGAAACACGAGCATGTGTCGCTTTCCTTGAAAACGAACTTCGCACAAGCCTTACGCGCTCGGTAACAAAAGGGCAGCCATAGTTCTCAAACTCGAATATGAGGCTGTTAAATAAACGGTTGAACAAAATTTCGTGCCTGCCTGAGGTACACCCCGGTTAATGGCTTGCCCAGTCGAGCATGCGTCATTCGCTGCTACGGCGCGGCAACTCTCCGGAAGCTAAATATTCTGCGCGGGTTTGAAACTACTGCAGTGACGTCTTCCCCCACTGCCTGACGTGTTCAATCAGAGCCCGCAGCTTGGGGGCCATATTTCGACGTTGCGGGAAGTACAGATAAAACCCAGGAAAAGGCGGAAGAAAATCATCCAGTAATGAAACAAGCTGTCCTTTTTCAATAAATGGCCTGAATGTTTCATAGGTTGCAAAGGTAATTCCTCCCCCCGCAAGCGCGAGCCTGAGCATGAGACGGAGATCGTTGGTGGTGATATGCGGTTCAACCGCTACGTCGAAAGGTCTTCCCGCTTCCTCAAATTCCCAGCGATAGGGCGCGACGTCTGGCGAGGGGCGCCAGCCGATACAGCGATGGCGGATAAGCTCTCGCGGATGGCGCGGTGCGCTGTGGGCCGCCAGATAAGTTGGTGATGCCACCACCACTTCCCGTTGCTGTCCCGTCAGAGGGACAGCAATCATGTCTTTTTCGATCACGTCACCGAGCCTTACGCCGGCATCATAGCCCGCTGCCACGATATCAAATTCGTCATCCGACACGACGATATCGATGGTGACGGCAGGGTTAGCGGCTGCAAAGGACGCGAGCAGAGGGCCTGAAAGAAATTCTTCTGCAATTGAGGTGACAGCAATTTTCAGATGCCCTCGCGGCCCGTTGTCAGAGAGAACGTCTTCGCACGCCGCGTCAATCGTTGATAGCGGTACGGACAACGATTTTCGCAGCCGTTCTCCCGCTTCAGTCAGGTTTACCGAACGTGTGGTGCGCATGACAAGCAAGGTCCCGAACGTATCCTCCAGGCGTCTGATCCCCTGGCTGACCGCCGATCGCGTCACGCCAAGACGTTCGGCGGCAGCGCTGAAGCTACGTTCCTCTGCGACAGCCAGAAACAGAGGTAAAAGATTAAGGTCAATTTTCATTGTTTAGGTTTGCTAACCAGTGTGTAAACCAGTGGCAGGATACACGAAACAATACCCTCGTTCTATTATCCCTCTGAACTCAACTGAAGGAGTAAATCATGGATAAAGTCATCTTGATCACCGGTGCATCCAGCGGTATCGGAGAGGGTATTGCACGAGAGCTTGGCAATGCAGGCGCGAAGTTGTTACTTGGGGCACGCAGGAAAGATCGTATTGAAGCTATCGCTGCAGAAATTCGCAGTACAGGCGGGCATGCGGAAGCCTGCGAGCTGGATGTCACAACTCGCCAGTCGATGTCTGATTTCGTGCAGGCGGCACTGACTACGTGGGGGCGTATTGACGTTCTGATCAACAACGCGGGAATAATGCCCCTTTCTCCACTGGCAGCAGGTAAATATGATGAATGGGAACGTACCATTGATGTGAATATCAAGGGCGTGCTATGGGGGATTGGCGCCGTGCTTCCCACCATGGAAGCGCAGGGCTCCGGTCAGATTATCAATATTGGCTCTATCGGCGCTCTCTCTGTGGTGCCGACAGCTGCCGTCTATTGCGCCACAAAGTTCGCCGTTCGGGCGATTTCAGATGGCTTGCGACAGGAAAGCGCCAGCATCCGTGTCACCTGCGTCAACCCCGGTGTGGTGGAAAGCGAACTTGCCTCGACCATTACTCATACGGAAACGCAGGCGGCAATGGAGGTATACCGTTCCATTGCACTCCAGCCGGCTGATATTGCCCGCGCTGTTCGGCAAGTGATTGAAGCACCTGAAAATGTTGATACAACAGAAATCACGATTCGACCTACCGCGTCTGCGAACTGACCTGGCTAACGCATATTCACCACGAAAGCTGCCTGTAAGGCAGCTTTTTTTTGTCGTGTCACAGAGTGCAGGGTGAAAATTGTATGTGTATTGAAAAGGTCATAACGCGGGCCAGACAACCGGTGTGGCCCGCATGGCAAACTTACCACTGCTGCTCTGTGGGCATGATGAACAATTCTGCCACGTCGACATGATCCGGCGCGCGCAGCACATAAAGGATGGAATCAGCAATATCCTCTGACTTCAGGAACGTCATGTGTTCCTTCAGGTTTTCCATCTGTGCACGGTAGTTTTCGTCAGTAATGTGCTCGAATAATTCACTTTCAACCGCGCCTGGCTGAAGTGAGGTTACGCGAATATTGTATTGAGACGAAAGCTCCATGCGTAATACATCTGAAAATGCGGCTACCGCATGTTTCGTCGCGCAATATACCCCGAGTCCAGCGAACGTTTTTCTGCCCGCAATCGAGGACGTATTGATGATATGCCCTGACTTTTGCGCTTGCATCACAGGGAGTACCGCGGCCACCGTGTTCATTAAGCCCTTAATATTGACATCAACCATACGATGCCACTCCTCCAGTTTGAGACTGGCGATGTCTGAAATGGGCATGAGTCCGGCATTGTTAAAGGCGATATCAATGTGGCCATAGGCGTCGTGCAGTTTCTTCACGCCGTCGAAGACTGACGCCTGGTCAGTCACATCCATTTCCAGTGCAATGGCTTCTCCGCCGAAGGCCTTGATTTCTGATACCAGCGCCTGGAGACGATCCCGGCGGCGGGCCGCGAGTCCCACTTTGACCCCTTCTCTGGCCAATTTAATGGCGGTGGCTGCGCCGATACCGCTTGATGCACCGGTCACGATGGCTGATTTACCGTTGAGTTCCATGATTGATCCTCTTATGCGTTTGTTTAAGCGCTTCAGCAAAGAACATCTGAAGTTCGGGTCAATCATGTCTGCAAAAGGCACTCTCTTCGCGCGGTGGTTTGCTCACGCTGTCGGTGTTTTGCTACGCATATTTTCGTGGCGATATTGGGAAGGCGAAATACCGGTGTGCTTGCGGAATATGGCAGCAAAATGGCTGGGGCTGTTGTAGCCCACGGTCAGGGCAATGCTGATCATCGAATCCTCTGTCTCGGACAACAGGCGGCGCGCCGCTTCCATTCGCAAGCGGATAAAATAATGGGAAGGCGAAAGCCCGGTAGACTGTTTAAAGACCCGGCTGAAATGGAATTCACTAAGCTCGGCAAGGCCAGCCAGACGTGCTAAGTCGAAGGGGAGAGCCAGCTCTTCATGCATTGCCTTAAACACCCGGTGTAATTTATATGCCTGCAACCCGCCGTGGTGTCGCTTTGCCGATGTCCGGTAAGCACGGGAGAGATGTACGGCAAGGGCTTGAGCGATACCCTGGATGTAAGGTCCACTGGGTGGGTGTTGAAAATAAAGCTCTGCGCGCATAAGTTCCAGCAGGGCTGACAGTGTTTCATCGCGTTCGCCCGACACTTCCCGCAGCTCAATGTCCTGCATCATGGACACACCAATATAGACGTGCATAACGATGAAAGGGCAGTCTGGCTCGGCTTGCCATCTCATCTCTGTCGGAGAGGTGTCGGTCGTGAGAAAAAAATCACCTGCGGTAACGTGGTTTTCTGACCACTCTCCGCCCAGAGGCCGTTCTTCAACGACGGCCCGCCCAGAGAGTATCCAGACAATAAAAGGCTCTGGCACGGCCGGGATAATAACGTTGTCCTGCCTCTGCCGACGCGCCAGAATTTGAATGAAGACATCCCGGGAAGATTGTGCCCGATGTTCCTTGAGCAATTCGCCCGGAATGTACGCTTCGAATGATTCAGCGGAAGTACGTTGAGCCATATTCGTCAATAACGTCTCTTAAGCCAGTTTCACAAGGTTTAGCGCGGGAAGGGGACCACCCGGGAATTGTTGCAGATATCCCCCAATCTCAAGACTCCCTAAGTCTATACTGGCGAAGCCCATTCGGGTGGCTAATTCCTCAACGTCCGCTTTTGCATCAGCGTGGTCACCGGACATAAAGACCACGCGGCGCCCGCCAGATTGGGACGGATCTTGCGCAAGAACGTTTGCCAGAAGCGTGTTGAAGGCTTTGACGACTCGGGCTCCCGCTGCCCATTCTGCAACGCGCTGGGATGAGTTTTTACCCCCCAGATCTGCAAGGGTGAAGCCCGGCAAAAGTACCGGGTTAGTCGCGTCAATCAGAATACGACCCTCCCAGTTCACCCCACTTAATGCGGCCTCGGTTCTGTTCCAGTTGGTACTTATAAAAACGATTTCGGCTTCGGCAGCCTGTTGTACCGTTCCGGCGCGAGCTTTGTCGCCTAATGCCTCAACAACTTCAGCCAGGCTGTCCGGGCCACGACTGTTACTGAGGATGACATTCACGCCTGCGTTGACCAGCTGGTGGGCAAAGGCTTGTCCGATGGCGCCTGCACCAATAATGCCGACAGTATTTGTTTTCATAGTTTGTTTCCTTAAATGAACAGATGCGTTGATGTGTTTGGCGACGTTGCTTGAGAACATGAAAGGAGAATAGTGCTCACCGATCTATCTGTGTAGCCTATATAATTAGATGGTATACATCTAAAGGGGCGATACATGCTGGATGGTATGTCGATTGATCAACTGCGTACTTTCATTGCTGCGGTTGATGAAGGCAGTTTCTCGGCCGCAGGTCGCAAACTTCGCCGGGCGCAGTCCGTCGTTAGCGCTACGCTGGCAAATCTGGAATCTCAGGTAGGTTTTCCTTTATTTGAGCGAACGGGACGTTACCCGAAACTGACGGAGGCGGGGGCAGCCTTACTGGAGGCCGCACGCCATACGCTTGCCGGAATGGACGCGTTTAAGGCTAAGGCGCGTATCCTGGCAGAAGGCCTGGAACCCGAACTCGCCGTGTCTGTGGATGTGATGTTTCCGATAGAGATCCTGACCGCAGTCGTGAAGGAATTTCATCTGGCCTTTCCCGGCACACCGTTGCGTCTTTATGTTGAGGCGCTGGGCGCGGTACTTCAGCCATTGCTGGCCGGCAACTGTCGGGTCGCGATTATCGGCTCGCTACCGGATGTTCCGACCGGGTGTGCCTCTGAGTTCCTGCTCAGTGTTCCTGCCGTGGCTGTGGTCTCACCCGATCATCCTTTGGCTAAAATGGCTGGCCCAATTCTTCGGCCGGTTATGGAGAACGCTGTGCAGCTTGTATTGGCTGACCGCTCATCACTCACGGCGGGTCGCAACTTTGGTGTGATGTCGGCTAAGACGTGGCGTTTGGGTGACATGGGGGCAAAACATGCATTCTTGCGTGCGGGCCTCGGTTGGGGTTATATGCCTTTGCCTATGGTTGAGGACGATCTTGCTAATGGCAGACTGGTTATCCTGAACCTGGAGATGCAGCCCGATGTTGGCCCTGGTTTTTCCATGCATGCGGTACATATGACGCAATATCCTCCAGGGCCAGCCGGACGCTGGTTTATTAATAAACTTAAAACGCAATAAACCAGGTTATCTGGCGGTCAGAGCACCAGATAACCGATATCCTGCATCAGAATGTATAAAATGCCCCGACGGTAAAGAGAAGATATTCATCCTTTTGCACAATGGGGCTGCTGCTTACACGCTCTGCAAGCGTGATATACCCTAAATCCGCATAGCCGGACCAGTTATCATTAAATGTGTGTTGCCAGTTAATATCGTAATTCACACTGTTTAATCCGCTACCCGCGTTGAAAGGCCTATATCCGGAATGGGTACTTTGATTTTCATTCACCCCAAACCAGGTATTATTATACCGTGCGTCGCCGTATTTTCTTTCGGTACTGATTAGCAGAGTATCTGTGTCGTTAGCAAAAAGAACGACATTAAGTTTAATTTTATATTGCATTCCCTGGCTTTCAGTCAGCGGTGCCGTAATATTTCCCTCAAAGCCTATCCAGGGTGCCATCCACCATCCTGCCGTGGTGGTGGTATTCATTACGGTATTAATCTTACCCATACCTTTAAGTTTATCAGAGCCTTCCTGAAGCCAGGCGTTTCCGCTATCCGTGCGGCCAAGGGAATACCCCAGAGCTTGCCCCAGGTAAACGCCATTACTGAACTGATGGGAATAGACGATACCTTTGTCGGTATTGACGGACCAGTCATCGTAAGTCCATCCGAAATACGGCAGCGTATTGACATCATATTTATTCGAGCCGGTATATTCAGGCGCATATTGTGAACCCACGCCAATCGTGACATAAGATGCTTTTTTATCTGATGATGCCTGTGAAGCGAACGATGCTGCGATGAGTGTTACTAAGGCGATTTTTATTTCCTTCATAAAACTTCCTGAATGAATTATGCTTATATCTATGAATTGCGGAGTATGCGGGCGGTCAATCAATATTCCTGCAAGATTTAATCAAGATTCCATCAAGGTGCGAATGTGAAACGTGTTTTAATTATTGAAGACGATTTGGATGCCGCGAATGTGCTTGAGGCTTACCTTAAGCGCGATCAGTTTCAGACCTCATCGGCCAGCAGCGGTAACCGGGGGCTTGAACTGGCATTCAGCTGGAAGCCCGACATTATTTTGCTGGATGTGATGTTGCCCGGCATGAGCGGGAACGATGTTCTGCTGGCCCTGCGCCGGCGCAGTGATATTCCCGTGATTATGATCACCGCCATCCGCGACGGCAGCGACAAAATCAGTGCCCTGCGATTTGGCGCGGATGACTATGTGGTGAAGCCCTATAACCCGGGTGAGGTGGTCGCCAGAGTCCATGCTGTACTTCGTCGTTATTCCGGCGAGCGCAGCAGCACGCTTATTGAGTACCGGGGACTGCAGGCAGATACAGAGTCCATGACGGTAAGCGTTGAGAGCGAGAACGGGCAACGGACAGCGCTGGATTTAACGCCGACGGAACTGCTGCTGCTGATGACATTTCTTAAGTCACCGAATAAGGCTTTCACCCGTCAGGCGCTTCTTGAAGCGTGTCTCCCAGAAAGTGAAGCCCTGGAGCGCGTTGTGGACACGCATATCTATAACTTGCGAAAAAAACTCGAGTCAGCGGGGCAGACTGATTTGCTGATAAACGTAAGAGGGATCGGTTACCGATTTGCAAATGCATGAAAAAGTTTACGTTATCTCCACGAGGCGAACCGAGTACGCTGTGGAACTGGATATGCAAGCGGCTGATATCCCTGGCAGTCGGAAGTATTATTCTTATTGCCTTTTTTATGTGGGTGCGATTTTTCGTTGAAAACAAATGGCACGCCTACCGGATGCCAGAGGCCGTCAGGGCTGAACTCTCAGTTCTGAGCAAGCACCCTGAACAGAACATCAACCGCTATCATGAAATTATCGACACCTGGTATGGGCTGTCCTACTCAGATCCGACGATGGGGATTAAGGACTGGGTCATTCTTGGCATCCTGGTTCTGATATTCATACCGATTATTTTTATGCTTACGCTGAAAACAGCGCGCCCCATATCCCATCATATTAGCCGGCTTGCCGGTGCGGCACGGTCTGTTGCTGAAGGCGGGTTTGGGACCCGCGTGCCCGTCCCGGACAATCTGCCGCTTGAATTGCGAAGCCTCAGCGAGAACTTTAACGGGATGTCGATGCAGCTGGAACGCTACGAGAAAGATTTGAAAAAATCGCATGTGATCATGGCACATGAATTGCGCTCGCCGCTGACGGCTGCCATCGGTCGCCTGCAGGGCATTATGGACGGCGTATTTGAACCCAGTCAGGCCCAGTTGAACATGATCATGCAGCAGATGAATGATTTAAACAGACTGGTTGACGATCTGCATCTGTTAAAACTGGCTGATGCCAACCAGCTGAATTTGAGCCTGGTATCAACCAGCCTGGACCAGATAATCCGTGAGAAAGTGGCATGGACGATGCCTTCAGCCCAAAGGGTGGGAGTGAACATTATCTACCATGAGGGGGAATCTGTGACCTGTCGGGTTGATCCGTACCGGATAGGCCAGGTCTTTTTGATCCTGATGGACAATGCTCTGCGCTACGCTGCGGAAGGGGGCATCCTGGATATTCGTTATCATGTCAGCGATAAAAAGATATCTGTTATTTTCCGCGACAACGGTCCGGCAGTCCCGGACGCACTGCTTGAAACCATATTTTCACCGTTTGTGCGTGAGGAGCAGTCCCGTTCACGACATACCGGTGGATCCGGGCTTGGGCTCTCTATTGCCAGAGCGATATGCGAGGCGCATCGCGGTACTGTCTTTGCAGAACGGAATGCCAGCGGAGGGCTATCGTTCACGATGACGATACCGCTAAGCGAAAAGGAACAGCATTGACGGTTCCTTAACAAAGGGTGAACTGAATCTTGTAAAAATTGAGTTTAAATACATGGTAAACGGGGGTTTTCCATGTCACCTGAATTACTTCTCTCTCTGCTTTCTGCCTTTCGTAAAAGGGTACGATGTGGTTGTTTTTTACTGTACATCGCACCGGTGATTGTCATATTTCAGATTATCATTATTGTTTTATTGGATGCGCCGAAAGGAGATAAATAATTGTTAAGGGCAGGGCGGCGAATACAGTTCAAAGAACCAGTGATTTACCTGTAGGCCGGGTTTCGGCCCAAAGCAGTTTATAGTCCCATTTTTTATCGTACAATCCGATTGAAAATTGCATTGCCTTATTTTCATCGCGACACACTTCTCGTGCATCAACAATATTTTTCCACATGAGCAGACTTCCTGGGCTGAATGCGGTGATCGACGGGTCAATCCCACCGTTAGGAACATCAAAATACAGGCTTTTTTCACTACGGGCACACAGTACGAGATCTATCGCAACGGGGGCACCTTCAAAGAAAAGTACATTGCCGGTGACCATATGTGGCAGGGCGGTTAACAGTTCAGTGATGTTTTTCCTGTTATAGCATCTGACGCTGTCAGCAAAACGCAGCCTGAAGAGATGCACGTAAATATCAGCAATATCCGCCGGTGACATCTCTCTGAGCGGTATGCATTCTCCGCCCGCAGCCAGCATTTTTTTTAGCTCTCCATTTCTTTTTTTCACCGTTTTACCTGAGAAAAACGTTTTAATCAGGCAAACCTTACGTTTTTCACGAAAAGCATAGGTGGCATTTATTATATTCCCACGCAGCGATGAAGACAGCCGGTTTGTTTTTACTGGCAGAACGATTTTTTGATCGGCAGCCATGGGGATAATAATTTCATCATAAGATACCGGGTAATCGCGCCAGACATTCAGGCCGAAGGTATTTTCATCACTGGTAAAGTACGCTGCGGTGATCTCGCCATCGCGTCGGTAATGCCAGAATGCGAAATCTTTTTCCTTCTTCTGCATAAAGAAATTGATAATGTCGGGGTGAGTATTAACACTGCCGCCGTACTTATAATAAGCCGCCTGGTAATGCGTGAAGTTTGAACGTTCCCATCCAAAAAGCGAATGTCTGAAGCCCATTATTGTTTCTCCTTGCAATCTCATCAGAGGGCGCTGTCAGCGCCGGGCAGTTCTGTCTGAACAGGCTGATTATCCCGACCGTTAATCAATAAACGGTCAAGGCAAAATCAAGATTGCTGCAATCTTCGTTGGCGGAGTTAATTTTGCCTGTCTCAGGAAATATCTGCTTACATTCCAGCTAACGCTATGCTCTTTACATTGACACTAGTGTCAATGTTGTAGAGTGCATCTATGACGAGGAGAAAGGTATGCGACCATCTGAACTGGCGGCGCTCACTGGCGTCAGCACCCGAGTGCTAAGACATTATGAAGCTAAAGGACTGATTGTTTCTCAGCGGTTGGACAACGGTTATCGGAATTACGACGCGAAAGACGTCGAGAAAGTGAGATGGATAATCTCGCTTTTAAAATGTGGGTTCAGTACCCGACAGATTGCAGAGCTGGAAAAGTTTTCTCAGGTAAGCGACATGGATGATGCACGTTTTATCCAGTGTCTGGCCCAGCACAGAGAAAAACTTCGGGCACTGGACACGCTTATCGAATTACTTAATGAACGCAGAAATACACTTGCCACGCGTATTCACGCTTACGAGTGATCGCTCTGTCTGAGCAGTAATAACAGGAAATATCATCATGAAACAGTTAGACAATAAAGTCGCGTTAATTACCGGAGGCAGTAGCGGTATCGGACTGGCCACGGCCAAACGGTTTATTGAAGAAGGTGCAAAGGTGATTATCACTGGCAGGAATGCAGAAACCCTGCAGCAGGCGATGAATGAACTCGGTGACGATAATGCACTGTCAATACAACACGATATCGGTGACATACGAAGCCATGAAAACCTCTTTCGTATTATTAACGAAAAGTACGGCAAGCTGGATGTGATGTTTGCAAATGCCGGCGTTATTGTGCTTTCCGATTTCCCGGCCTCCACCGAAGATGATTTTAATACTCAGTTTGATATCAACGTAAAAGGGACGTTTTTCGCCGTGCAACAGGCCCTCCCGTTAATGTCCGACGGTGGTTCGATAATATTAACGTCCTCCATTGCGCATTATAAAGGGTTCGATGGACACACTATCTATGCCGCCTCAAAAGCCGCGCTGCGATCTTTTGCCCGCAGCTGGACGACCGACCTTAAAGGCCGTGGGATCCGCGTGAATTGCCTGAGCCCAGGACCCGTCGCCACACCGATTATCAGTAAAATGGGCGTTTCCCTGAGCGATCGCGAGATTTTTGACGCCAGCATCGCAAGTCGTATTCCGTTAGGTCGTTTAGGCAAACCTGACGAGGTGGCCGCGGCAGCGCTGTTTCTTGCATCGGATGAAAGCAGTTTTATTTCGGGTATCGACCTGTCTGTCGATGGCGGGATGGGGCAAATTTAGCGGCGCGCGCAGCGCTGATAAAAAAACATCAAATTTGATTAAAGCACATCAATTTTGCTAGAGCAGGCAGGTTTGACTTTCACTACTCTTGGTGCGGTAACGACATTTTCATCATCCGCTGTTAACAGGTATCGCTATGAAAAAACGTATTATTATTGCCGGTTCGGGTTTTGCAGGTATGTGGGCCGCCATTTCAGCAGCAAGGCTGGTACATATGGAAAAGGCAAATGATCGGATTGAGATTTTTTTGGTTTCTCCGGAACCCGCATTAACCATTCGTCCAAGATTGTATGAAGCCGTACTGGAAAATATGGCACCCTCTATTCTGCATGTTCTTAAGGCTGCGGGTGTGCACTATATTGCCGGTTATGTCACCGATATTGACGCAGAAAATAAAACTATCTCGGTAAAAAAAGAGAGTGGCGAAACCTCGGTTAATTTTGACAGTTTTGTACTGGCCACCGGAAGCCAGGCATTTCACCCAGAACTGCCGGGGATCACGGAATACAGTTTTGATGTGAACTCATTGAATGCTGCTCATGAACTGGAGCAACACCTCATGTCGTTAGCTTCAGAGCCTTATTCTCCCGCACGAAATACTGTTGTTGTCGCCGGTGGGGGCCTGACCGGGCTTGAGACCGCCACTGAAATGCCGGAACGCCTCAGAGACCTCTTGGGTTCGGAGCACCATTTGCAGGTTATTATTGTGGACAGTTCGAACAAAATTGGTCAGGCGATGGGCGAGGATGCCTGTGAGATCATCAATCAGGCGCTGGCCAGTAATGGCGTGACTGTACGAACGGGCGTCAGAGTGCGCGCAATCAACGCTGAGGGGGTGATGCTTTCGGACGATGAATTTATCCCCAGTAAAACGGTGATATGGACGGCGGGAATGCGGGCCAGCGCGTTAGCCGGGCTCATCCCGGGCGACCACGATAATCTGGGCCGTGTTATTGGGGATGCGTATCTGCGGGCACCTGCCGCCAGGGGTATCTTCGTTACCGGCGATACCGTAAAAGTCCCTACGGATGATGAAGGTAATTATAACGTCATGTCCTGCCAGCATGCGATGAGCCTGGGGCGCGTCGCCGGTCATAACGCGGCAGCAGAAATACTGGGATTACCGCTGCATTCTTACAGCCAGCCAAAATATGTTACCTGTCTTGATCTGGGCAAATGGGGGGCGGTCTACACGGAAGGCTGGGATCATCAGGTTATGTACCAGGGCATGGAAGCGAAAAAAATAAAGCAGGAAATTAATACTCAGTGGATTTATCCGCCAGAACCCGACAGAGAGAAAATGTTTTCTGTTGCTAACCCTGATTACATTATTGTTCCGTAACAGGCCATCTCTGTTGATGCTGCCTGGCGGCAGGCAGCATCAACGCGTGTTCTTTTTTTCACGCCATTGACCGGGGGTCAAGCCTGTTATTTTTCTGAAGGCCTGGGTAAATGCATTTTGCGAGCCATAGCCGCTTTCAATGGCAATTTCTGTAATCAGTTTATCGGTGTGTTGTAACTCGTGGAAAGCGCGTTCCATTACGCGCTGCTTAAGCCACCCGTACGGGGTTAAGCCGGTACTGTTTTTAAAGGCACGGCAGAAATGAGCTGAGGAAACTCCCAGCTCAAGAGCCAGTGATTTAATCGTGACATCCCCTATGGGGCTGTTATCCAGTTTTTCCAGCGCCATTTTTAATGCGCGCGAAGACAATACTCCTTGCGACTGACCTGCGGCTGTCAGCGTGTTGGAGTGGTTTTTTATTAACTGTAATATTAATGACAGCGTTAAGTGCTCGCAGAGCAGTTGGTTAATTTTGTTATTGTCCGAAATGATTTCCGCAACGGCCAGCGTAATTTTTGATGCCGTTTCATCAAAATGCGCTGTGCGTAAGAGTAACTCTGCAGTGGGTATCTCCATTTGATTCAGAAGATCGGCGAAAATATTATCAGGAATATATAAATGCATAACATCTACAAGACCAGCAATATCCCAGCGAGATGTACTTCCCTGAGGAATTGTCGTGATGGCGCCTTTCCGGATCGTGTTTTTAACGATTTTATTTTCTGTTTTTCGCTCAACACGCTGCATATGTCCAACGTGAGCAATAATCACATGTTGATCGAGTGGCGGGATAGTTTCATGCAATGGCCCATGCGGCCAGTGATAACAGCGAATTTGCAGCGCATCTCCACTGTCTATGCCTAATTCAGGTCGGTTCTTTAATACCTGAGCCATTTTATGAACGGCATCGTCAAGAGGATTGTCATGATTTTTCATGAGTATACCTGTTAATAACAGTGGGCATCATAAGAGTATAGCGATGTTTTAACCCTGTTTCATTGTGTTCTGTCTGCATGTTTATTTTTGATGATGGGAAATAACAGAGGGGAAAAAGTCATTTCTACGGTGTGTATACCCTTAAATCGATTAATTATGTTGTCTGGAGGAAATATGGCGATATCTAAGAATGATGCAGCGTCGTTAGCACCTGTTAATGGTACTTCGCATGTTGAAGCCGTTTATGAAAAGGTGCCATCACGTTATGCACTACAGGTCGGTAAGATTGATGTTCTGGTGATCAGTGACGGCGTGTTGTCATTACCTGGACCCATGTTGGGTCATAACGCGGAGGCCTCCGAACGTACCCACTGGTTTGAAGATAAGTTTCTGCCTGCCGATTTTCTCGACTGGGCCTTAAATGTGGTTCTCGTGCAGAGCGGTGACCGGACGATCCTGGTTGATGCAGGGATGGGGGAGGCTTTCCCTGATTTACCCCGCGCCGGTCGAACGGTTAACCGCCTGGCGTCAGCGGGGATAGATCTTGCCAGCGTCACGGATGTGATTATCACGCATCTGCATATGGATCACGTTGGTGGGCTGCTTATTGAGGGTGTGAAAGCGCGCATGCGGTCAGACCTTCGCATTCATGTCGCTGCTGCTGAGGTGGAATTTTGGCGTGACCCCGATTTTTCACAGGTTTCCATGCCGCCTGGTTTCCCGGAAGCACTGCGCCAAACCGCTACCCAATTTTTGCAAGCGTACCAGACTCAACTGCACACATTCGAAGAGGAATACGAGGTTGCACCCGGCGTGCGTGTCGTTCGTACAGGCGGGCATACTCCCGGACACAGCGTGGTGAGGCTGGCCTCTGAGGGGGAACGACTCACCTTTGCCGGCGATGCTATTTTCCAGGTTGGGTTTGAACATCCTGACTGGTTCAATGGTTTCGACCATTATCCCGAAGAAGCGGCACAGATTCGCATTCGTCTGCTGCAGGAACTGGCAGATAACAGAGAGTCGTTGATCGCTACTCATCTCTCATTCCCGTCTGTCTGCCATGTTGCTGTCGACGGCGATACGTTCCGTTGCATTCCGGGTCCCTGGGATTATTAAGAATACCGCTGATGTCATTTTCACGGATACCGGCAGGAACATAAGAGGCATTACCTATACGGCCATCCCTCAGACGAGGGATGGCGTTCAGGAGGGAGAGCGATGTTTACTTCGCCGCTTCCTCAATAAGTGTGGCAACGTCCTGCGGATGAGAAACCATCACGACATGGGATGCGCCCTTGATCACCACGGTGTGTTTTGATCCCGCGCGTTCAGCCATGAATCGCAAACCCTGGGCGGGGATATTCTTGTCGCCGTCACCGTAAATGAAGTAAGAGGGCAGTTTTTTCCAGGCAGGCGCACCTGACTTTTCAGTTAAAGCCGCTTCGGTAATCGGTCTTTGCCCTGCGGCCATCAGCGCCGCCTCTTTAGCTGAAACGTCATGTGCGAATTGCTGGTGGAACTTCGCCTGGTCGATGGAGAGATCGACGCTACCATCAGCCAGCTTCACCGGTGCGGCGAGCGCCTGGCCAAGCGTGCCGCCAGGATATTTTCCGGCCAGGTCGGCTGCCGCTTCACCGGCATCCGGAGCAAATGCGGCGACATACACCAGCGATTTCACATTGTTTGTATCACGGGCCGCGTTCGTAATGACCTGGCCACCATAGGAATGGCCGACAAGGACGACCGGTCCCTTAATATTGTTCACCACGGAAGAGACGTAAGCCGCATCAGTCGAAACACTGCGCAGCGGATTCGCCGCAGCGACGACGTTATACCCGTCCTTTTGCAGGATTTGGGTAACGCCATTCCAGCTAGAAGAGTCGGCAAAGGCACCATGAACCAGGACAACAGTCGGCTTAGTGGTTTCTGCGATAGCGCTGGCAGACAGCAAAACGGTGGCAACGGCAAGGGAGGCAGCAAATTTGGACATGATCGTTCCTCTTTTCAATTCAGTTTAAAGGCTATGCGTATGATGGTTGCGGCCTGTCTGGAACAGGCCACCTTGTTAGCTGCGAATAAAGGCCAGTACGTCAGCGTTAAAGCGATCGGCTTCTGTCTCCGCCAGCCCATGTGAACCGTCGGCATATATCGTCAGCGTTGCATTCGCGACGATCTCAGCGGCGCGGTGTGCAGATGCCTTAATGGGGACAATCTGGTCGTCGTAGCCATGAATAATCAGGGTAGGGCGATCAATCTGTTGCAGGTCGTGTGTGTAATCGACTTCAGAGAACTCATGGATGCAGTCATATTGCCCCTTAATACCGCCCTGCAGGCCGATTCTGCGGAAGTTTTCCCGCAACCCGTCATTGGTGGGGACATGGTCACGGTTGAAGCCATAGAACGGAACCGTCAGGTCGAAGAAAAACTGTGAGCGGTTTTTGGCCGTGCCTTCGCGGATAGCATCAAACACCTCCATCGGGGTGCCGTCAGGATTGGCATCCGTCCGGAGCATCAGAGGAGGGACAGCGCCGACCAGAACGACTTTAGCCACACGTGAGGTACCATGACGACCGATATAATGTGCAACTTCGCCGCCCCCTGTTGAGTGACCCACTAAAATCAGATCCTTCAGATCCAGCGCCTCAATCAGCTCAGCGAGATCGTCCGCATACTGATCCATATTGTTACCGTGGAAAGTCTGGTCCGAACGCCCGTGGCTGCGACGGTCGTGTGCGAT
This sequence comes from Enterobacter sp. 200527-13, assembly GCF_027924865.1. Taxonomy (NCBI): domain Bacteria; kingdom Pseudomonadati; phylum Pseudomonadota; class Gammaproteobacteria; order Enterobacterales; family Enterobacteriaceae; genus Enterobacter; species Enterobacter sp. 200527-13. The sequence goes on along the minus strand of NZ_BSCM01000001.1, from coordinate 1,865,820 downwards.
GACCCGGAAACCCTTCTGGCTGAAAAACAGCATCTGCTGATCCCAGGCATCAGACGATAACGGCCATCCATGAGCGAAGAGGATAGGCTGACCTGAACCCCAGTCTTTGTAGAAAATGCCGGTTCCGTCTGTGGTGGTGAAAGTTGTCATTTCGTTCTCCTGTCATGTGTTGTGTTATTAGTTTGTGTGCGATTTGTTTGTGTGCAAATGAATATGGCAGCCCTTTTTGCCTTTGTCAATCGCTTGCAATTAAATCGTATGCAAATTATTTTAGAGGGACTGGAGGACATATGACTAAACACACTACTTCCGAGGATTCCCTGCCCGATGTGCACGGTATGCTCTGTTTCTCTCTTTACTCAGCGGGACATGCTTTTACCCAGCTCTATCGTCCCATGCTCGATAAGCTTGGCCTGACCTATCCCCAGTATCTGGTGATGGTCACCTTGTGGAATCAGGATGGGCGAACAGTGAAGGAACTGAGTGGAATTCTTTTTCTTGAGTCCAGCACGCTGACCCCTTTACTGAAGCGGCTGGAGACTGCGGGGTTGATCACCCGGACACGCAATCCGAAGGATGAGCGCGAAGTGCTTATCCACCTAACGGAGAAGGGTGAGGCGCTGAAAAGCGAGACCAGCACTATCACGCGCTGTATTGTGGATACCCTTGGGATGGACGCCGACATCATTGCTGACATCAAAGCATCAGTTGATAAGATCCGTGACAAGATCCACCGTGCGCAGAAACCGGACGCCGATGACCTATCCTGATTGAGGCGGATTCGGGTTCCTGATAAGTGTACGTCTGGTGACTGACAAGACAGGTACCGGGGAGTTACTATGCTTTAACTGCCGGGGTGGGCGGGTGCAATGTCCGCTGCGCCCCGAAGCGACTCTTCAACAGCGTTCATGCACTGCTGTAAAGAATATTGACTTACCCATTGTTGTTTATTCACTGGCGGTTCAGTTTTGGCAATAACACAAAAAGCAAAAATGACAGTAAGAACATGGCGGTGACTGACATGGCAAGAGGGGTGAGCCCACCCGTAATAAAATGTCCAGTTATGAGTGACCCCAGCGCAGTCGTTATGAAGGTGAGGAAAATCATAAGCGCAGATCCTCTGGCATCATTACTGCCTGCAGAAACGATACCCCTGTAGAAGGCGACGGGGCCCCTTAACCCCAGCGCAAAACCCATTGGCGTAAAGAGTATGGTCATAACAAAAGCCCGGCTTCCGTTCAGGAAACCATATCCCGATAGCGCGAAGGCGCTGAGCAATGCCATAAGCGTGCCGGCAAGAATTACTTTTTCATGGCTAAAACGTTCAGCCAACCCCGGAGAAATGTTGGCGGCGATGATGTAACCTCCTACGTTCAACATTTGCATAAGGATGAAGTCATTCAGGTTCCCGCCCATGGAAAGGATAATGACGCTTGGTGCTCCGAATACGAACGTTATCAGACCGCCAACGGCCAAAGCCTGGCTCAATGCATAGCGAAGATAAACAGCATTTTTCAATAATTGTACGTACGTTCCAGGCGTGTGCTGGCCTGGGTTTCGTTCTGGTCCCTTTGCAAACCTTATCATTACAGCTAAAGCCATCGTCAGTACGCCCAGAGAGATAAACGTGATTCTCCAGTTAAAGAACTGCAGGATAAGTGTACCTACTACAGGGGCTATCGCCGGAACTAATGCCTGTATGCTCCCTAACAATCCAATTGCCCGGGCTGCCTTCCGATGAGGAAACAAACCTCTAATAAATCCAGGGATGAAAACTGATGCTGCAGCAGAAGCCATCCCTTGTATAAATCGTAATATTAAAAGAAGTGTTATTTCTGGAGCATACGCGCAACCAAAAGAAGTTAGTGAAAATAAAAGTAGCGCAAAGAAGAGCATCCTGATTTTGCTGAAGCGATCGGCCAGGTTACCAAATAGTAATAAACCACAGGCATTACCTGCTACATATATGGAGAGTATCCTTTGTGATATCTCCGATGAGATATTAAAGACTGTAGCAAAAAGTGGAATAGCAGGCAAAACCATATCGGTGCCGGCGGCGGTAGACATCGCACAGAGTATTAGATACAAAAATGTGGTCATGTTATTTCATATTCGATGTAATGAGCGCTCATGCCTGTTGTTTAAATGTATGTCTGGGATTATCACCCCGTAAGATTGGCTTTGAGTTGTTTCTTCAGCGGTAGCGAGGCAAAACATGCGTCAATAGCATTGATATTGCAAACCAGAAATTCTTCTGTGTCCCATCCAAAAACATGATGTAATAGTTGATATTCTTTATCCAGTGAGGTGTTGGCAACGGTTCTGGCATCAGTATTAATGCTTAATGAAATGCCTTCACGAAAAAGCGCATTAACAGGGTGCTCTTCAATGGAAGGATAAATATTACAGACAATGTTACAACCCGGGCAAATCTCCAGATGGATATGCTCTTCAAGCAACCGATCTAGTGTCGCTCTGTCAGCAATGCTTCTGACGCCATGTCCGATGCGAGAAACTTTCAGTTTATTAAGCGTTTCATTTACGCTGACGAAATCCTTAGCCTCTCCTGCATGTGCGATACAGTTGCCTCCATGCTGGCGTACATAATTAAACGCCTCAACATGGTTATCCAGCGGGTAGCGGGCTTCATCAGCTGCAAGGTCAAGCGCGACAACCCCATAATGCAGGTATTTTGTCACCAGTCTTGCCGTCTCAAGGCTCTGTTCTGCCGTAAAATGACGCAGTGTACATAATATTAAATTGGCTTTGATATCAAAAATATGGCTATTTATCTGCATGGCATCCAGGACGGTTTCAATGACCTCTTCAGCCGTAAGATATTGATTAAGATGTAAGAGTGGCGCAAAGCGTAACTCAGCATAAATTACCCCATCAGCATGGAGTTGATCAAACATGTCTTCGACGGCCTGACGTAATGCAGTGTGGGTTTGTAATAAGCTCAGCTGCGGAGAAATTCTTCTTAAAAAATCTCCCAGGTCAGTACATTGACTCGGTGCGATAAAACTCGACTGAAATACTTTAAGATTCAGTGCAGGCATCAGCATTTTTGCGCAATGATAGCTAATACAAGTATCCAAATGAACGTGAAGCTCAATTTTCGGAATCCTTCGGGAATTAAAATGCATCTAAAGTTCCTCTATACATCATTGCGGAGTCTGCGAGTAACGAGAATAATTTCTCTTTGAACATACCACTTTTTATTTTAAGTATAATTCTGGCATTAGGTGCTTTCCCTGTAAGGTTTGTCGCATCGATAACATAATGTCCATACGATGACTCACATTTGTACTCCACCCAGGAATAACGGGAAAACGCCTCCTCAACAATATCAGGAAAAAGCGCTACTGCCATGGTGGTGGGGTCTGGCAAATCAAAACCCTTGCGTACCGTTCGGCCTGCATTAAACTCCATCAAGGATTTGTTGCATCTTACGGCGAACTGACCCAAGGGGCTCAGTTGATTGAGGTATGCTATATCATCTTCATTAATGAAAGCTTCTCCCATGCCTATTTCCCACCCAACGACTGTCATAGGGAGCCCTGATTGCATCACTATATTAGCGGCTTCCGCATCAACAAAAAAATTGAACTCAGCCAGAGGCGTGATATTTCCCGAAGTAAGGCCGGCACCGCCCATGATATAAACATGTTTAATTTTTTTCGCAAGCGTTGGTTCCTTCAGTACTGCCATTGCCAGATTAGTCAGAGGTCCCAGGGTAACGATCTCAAGTTCACCTTTGAATTTTTCTGCATAAAGAAGAATCGCATCTACCGCATGAAGTGATTCCGACTTTAGGGTGGTGGGGGGATTTTCCATATTACCCATACCATCTTTGCCATGAATATGGTGAGAAGTGAAGTGGGTTTTAAAAAGCGGCTTTGTCATTCCGGAAAATACAGGAGGAGCATATGTTCCGGCTTTTTCAATACTCACTAATGCGTTTTGAACACACTGTTCGATCTCACAGTTACCAACGACTACTGTGATTGCTTCAACCCTAACGGTACGCTCTCTGAGTGCCATCACAATAGCGACTGCGTCATCAGAAGCGGTATCAGTATCAATAAGTAATTTTCTCATAGTATTTCTCTCAGTAAGGAAGCTTGTCACGAGATAAGATGACGAACAATGCATCCAAAAAAAAGGACATCTATCTCTTTTTAGTGGACATGCCAGTCGGTCTCGCTTCAATAACGATTAGTATTCTGAGCGCTAACTTCGCTAAGATATTTGTGAAAAAATCGTGTGCCATAGTTTTTATATATGGCTAGTGCTTTTATAAAATAAAAAACTTGTGATTAAAAAAAGGCTTCATATAAATGAACCATCTTCCGATGGCGTTGAAAGCGGCTGTGGTAGAATGTGGTGCGAAGGTTATTTGCAGATTACTCTGGCTTTAATAATTCACTGTCTTTCACTATAATCGTTTTATTCTTGAGTTCTATGATTTGATTTTCTTGTAACTCTGCTAAAACTCGATTGAGATGTCTCACCGAAATGGAAAGAAATGATGCGACCAATTCTCTTCGCTCAAGCCTGATAACGGAACCATGTTTATTATATTCATTCATGAGGTAATTTGACACTCTCTGTAATGAACTTAAACACATAGTGGTTTTTAATTGAGAAGAGATGAATAATTTATTTGCAAGTTGTTGGCAAAGAAAACGAAGAAAAACTGGCTCATTTAATCCAATTGTATTTATATAGTTAAGTGAAAAATAAACTATCGTTGACGTCTTAAGGATCTTTACTGTACTCAGATTTCTGCTGGTGCTATCATGTTGGAAAATTTCAATGGCACCAATCACAGAGAGAGGTTCTTCTATACAAAAAGTAATATCTTTACCATCTTTAGATAAATGCTCTATTTGTACCTTACCTTTAATTAAACAGTAAACTCCCGATGGGGAATCTCCTTGGTGGAGTAAAATCTCTCCCTTATTAAAAATCAGTAATTTAGCTCTGCTGAGTATGTCATCTGGTAAAATGAATTTAAGTTTAGAGTTCAGAATGTCAGAATGTGATAAATCTATTTGTAATGATTTCATAAAGGTGACTCAACGCTTTGTTTGTGAATTATTATAGATTGTGCATGAAATAATCTCAAGTCATATGCCTGGCATCCCCAGGTTAACCTGTCAGCGATGATATTTCTGGCGCATCTATACCATTTTCTCAAATCGTCATCAACTCTTATAATAAAACTCCTTTCGAAAAAAGGACATGCGTCCTTTTTTTTCGATAAAGCGTTTTTTATACTCCAGGTAAATGGTCTGAGAGTTATTTTATTTGGGGCGGTTTTATGCATTCAGCAACCACTATCGTTACTTTTAGCGGCAAGAAAATTGATTTTCTTAATCTCAGTATAAATGATATAGATATAATTGATATCGCTAAGGGCTTGTCAAATGAATGCCGTTTTGGTGGGCAATGCGAAAGTTTCTATTCAGTGGCTCAGCATTCCGTTCTGGTAAGTTATTTAACGCCAGTGCATTTGGCTCTGGAAGGGCTTCTTCATGATGCCACCGAGGCTTACATAAAAGATTTCCCTTCTCCTTTAAAAAAATGTATGCCGCAGTATATAAACCTTGAGAAAGAAATTGAGTCATTGATCAGAGTGAAATTTAATATTTCCTCCTGTAAAGCCTCAGAAGTTAAGCATGCTGATCGGATCATGCTCGCTACTGAAGCGAGGGATCTGGGTATGGAAAAGGTATTAGACTATCCTTCCCTGCGAGATATATCACCATCGGTTATAATTAAAGTCGTTCCGATGCTACCGAAAGCTGCATTTAGTGCATTTCTTGAGAGATTCGCCGAATTAATAGAGCGTTAAGATGTTAGTCTGCGAATTCACATATAATCACGTGAATTTTTGCTGCGAGGGAGATTGACTTCACCATTAAAAATCTGAAGAAGAGATTTTTGATGTTGTTTTTTTATCTTCATCTGTTCAACGACTATTGATTCTTTTTCACTTTATAAGGGCATTACCTGAACACGGAGCACGCGGATGGCGTTAAGAGAGATGTAACGTATTATATTGGGCGCTACAACGTTTGCTTTTGAGAATAGAAGTCCGCTCTCCCTGTGGCGTTCAACTCATCGTCACAGGAAGATTGGCGTGTTTATCGTGCTCTCTAAATACCAGAATCATTTCTGGCGGGGGAGCGACCGGAAAGAGCAGTAGTACCCTACAGATGCTATAAGGCAGAGCATATACCCGAATGATTCGCTGCCTTCCTCCACGACATTTTTGACCACCCTGACGTAGCTTTGATCAAGTATCGCGTACCACAATCCGTGCATTCCAAACAGCCGGGAGAAGACCAGGACTGCCAACAGACCACTGAGCATCACGCCGTACCACGGGGTACGGGTATAGTCTGCCAGTTGCGTAAGGGTAAGACGATAATGGATAACGGGATAAAGCAAAGCACAAACGGCGGAAAGCAGTGCAAACCATACCCAACTTCCGTGAGCCAGAAGATCAAAAAATGCATCCAGTTCTCGAATCAGCATGGAGAGGAAAAAGCCGCCAATCAGGACGTTGCAATAGCGCATGAATGCCCATTTCTTCGCCAGCAGGAAGTGTATAAATACAATGCCCCCTAAAACTGATTCCTGCACAATTTCGGTCAGCGATATCTCCGGTATATCCAGGTTAAATAAATAGATATCCGCCCACAGGCAAAGCACGGGCACAGTGCAGGCTGCTGACGCGAAAAGAAAGAAGAAAAAGCTTTTGAGCACAGACATTAACACCACCACTTTCATTCAAAACACCTATGATAAGTGGCTTCGAACGAAAATCTATTTCACTTTGTGCGCTATAGGCATGAATTTTAAGCATTTTGAGCTACTTAGCGAGGGCGCATTACCTTTCCACCTCAGACTTCAGCCTTGCATCAGAAATCCAGGTGGAAAGTCGCCTGAGCGATGTAATCCCATGCCACACGAGTTCAGCCTCTGGTTGAGCAGTCACGCGCATACGATGACCCATCGTCAGACGGGTATCCACCCTCAAAAGGGGCGGTATGCTTTAGCTAAACAGGGCGTGAATACGCTGTTCCAGCGCCTTAATTTTCATAGCCATTCAGCCGTCCGGGTGTTTAAGTGGTTATAATAAAAAATAAAAACTTTGCTTAAAAATTTTTTCTGTGCCTAAATAGCGTCATCGGTTTGGAATACAGACCTTATTAAAGCAGTTTAGTAAAGCAGTCCTCAGTTCAGGTGTTATCAATAGATACTCTTCTTCGTGAGCCTCCTCCTAAGTGCCAAATAAGTTACTCTCTAAATACAGGCCATCATCGCCGCGCTTAGTGGCTCAAAAAATAAGGAATTATCTATGTCTAATAAAATGACTGGTTTAGTAAAATGGTTTAACTCTGATAAAGGTTTTGGCTTTATCACTCCTGACGACGGCAGCAAAGATGTATTCGTACATTTCTCTGCTATTCAGAGCGACAGCTACAAATCTCTTGATGAAGGCCAGAAAGTGTCCTTCACCATTGAAAATGGCGCTAAAGGCCCAGCAGCGGGTAACGTTTCTCCGCTGTAAGTCGCGCACATTGTCGGTGAGCCTTACGATAGCGATGAAGACGCGAGTCTGAGCAGTTAAGCTTCACCGATAATAAAAAAACCCGCCGAGTGCGGGTTTTTTTATGGCTTCAGGATGATGATAGGCTGTCTATTATTCCGTTTTACCGGCCTGTTTTCAAAAAAGCTTAACCTTCACCCGGAGGTGGAGTGCGGTCCCGAAGGCTGTGTTCCTGTGATAAACGCCAGAAATCATGTCCTGCCGGATACTGATATAAGCGGAGCGAGAACTGACCGGCGACAGCGGTGATGTATTCAAATATCGCTGACTGAGTATTTTCATACTCCATCCACAGTACGGAAGAGGTAAAGCAATAAATTTCCAGGGGAATACCCGACGGCGTAGGCTTCAGCGTTCTCACCACAATATACATATCTTTGATAATATCAGGCCGATCGGCGAGCCAGGCCATCAGGTAGTGCCGAAAGAGCGTTAAATTTGTCAGGCCATTATCCATAAACCAACTGTCCGGTATGCCCATGGGGTCACGCCCGTCGATGAGTTTTGCCAGCGGTTCATTCGTGCCGCGCAGGGCCAGCATCGGGGCCAGCGTTTCCTGCGTGAGAAATGTAACGGAGTGCTGATCGATCGTGGTGCTGCGCATAATCCGGCGTGCGCCTGACGAAAACATGGCCTGCCAGTTGGTATACGTTTCGGTCAGAAAGTTTTTGGTCGGGATACGCGAGATCGTGTTATCCCAGTTACGGATAGTAATGGTGTGCAGCGCAATGTCGGTCACTTCGCCACTCAGGTTTTTATCGGGCATTTCAATCCAGTCCCCCAACTGCAGGACGTCATTTGACGAAAGCTGGATATTGGCAACGAGCGAAAGCAGGGTATGCTGAAAGACTAACATCAGCACGGCCGCCACGGCCCCGAGGCTGGAAATAATAATCGCGGGGGATTTATTCGACATGACGGCAAGGATCATGATCGCGGCGATGACGTGAATAAATATTTTCCCTATCTGGATATAGCCTTTGATAGAGTGATTTTTACGCTTCGTCTTGCGTAAATATGAGCTGTTGACAATATCCAGCATCTCATTGAAGAAAACCGACAGAAAAATAAAGAATAAAATCCCACAAATGGTATTTATTGCCGTCACCAGCGATGCTGGCATATTGGGCATAAACTGCAGGACGTAATAAACGATAATAACCGGAATGAAATTCGACAGCTTTTCGGCTATGCGACGATCTTTTTCCAGCGGGACATCCTGTTTATGGCTGGCAAAGAAGACCTTACGAACGATTTTTATGAGCAGGAATTTGCACATCAGGTGCGCAAAGAAACCTGAGATGACCAACAGAATAAGATTAAATCCAATGGCCAGAGCCGGATTGCTTTCTATAAATGTTAATAAATAATCCAAGTACACCATCGCTTATCGCCTGAATAAGTATGCCATTTTGTATTAACCTTATTCAAAAGATAAATACAAAGATTTAACCAAATCATATAATGGCATATCCGGTACAGACAAGTCCACGGCCTGAATCCTAAGTCGCACAGACCTATTTTGTTTCGGTCGGAAACTTTATTTCCAGAATCGTTCCAGGCAATAAAAGCAGACGATGCCCACCTTCAGCATTTGGATCGCTAAAACATATATCCTCTCCCTGTTCGGTACCGAAGCAGGGAGAGGGGCATTACATTCTCTGCAGAAGTGGAAGAGGGTGGCACGCCGCGTCGCGCTTAGTCGTGGATTTTTACACCCAGACACCCGCGAACAAACTCAGGGTTAAAGTGTTTAACCGCATCGCCAACATAGCCTAAGTCGAGCGAACTTATTTGCGCCATTTCGGCATCGCTCAGGGAGAAGTCCCAGATAGCCAGGTTCTCTTCAATCCGGTTCTGGTGCGTGGATTTAGGAATGACGGTAACGCCACGTTGCACATTCCAGCGCAGAATGATCTGAGCGATGGTTTTTTGATGCGCTTCGGCAATCCCCTTGAGCATTTCATTTTCGTACGGTTTGTGCCTTCCGCCGCCAAGTGGTGCCCAGGCTTCTGGCTGAACGTTGTAATATTTCATGGTCTCGAGCGCGTCAGATTGCGCAAAGTAAGGGTGTAATTCCACCTGATTTACCATGGGCTTAATTCTGACCGTTTCACAGAAGTTGGTGAGCACGTGGGCGTAGAAATTAGACACGCCAATCGCTTTTAGCTTTCCGGCATCATACGCATCTTCCAAAGCCCGCCACGCGCTGAAATAATCACGCATTGCCTGATGCAATAAGTAGAGATCGAAATAGTCTAATCCCGATTTTTTTAACGAGGCCTCAATACCGGCTTTGGCGGTCTCGTAGCTTGCCATGTCCTGCACCCACAGCTTAGAGGTAATAAATAACTCCTCGCGGGTACACAGACCTTCAGCGATGGCTTCACGAACGGCATCGCCCACGGCGTCTTCATTGCCGTACACTGCTGCGGTATCAATGAGGCGATAGCCTGTACGAATGGCGCTCAGTACTGACTGTTTACATTCTTCTTTATCGGTGACCTGAAAAACACCAAAACCCGCCATCGGCATTCTGAGGTTGTTGCTTAATACTGTATATTCCACTGAAGAGTACCTCCACCCTGTTTAGACACCATTCAAAAGTATAAACAGAACCACGACGAACCCATGGTAATCGTCTTTATTCTTTCAAATCGTTGAATACGCTGGTCTACACCCATCCTGTCGGGAATAAACCAGAATGACATCTGATTACTGAACCGTATAACCGCCATCAATTGCCAGAGCCTGTCCGGTGACGAAGCTGGCATCGGAACTGCACAACCATAAGACGGCGCGCGCGATCTCTTCGGGCTCGCCCAGGCGACCAATTGGCTGCAGCTTCATGAGCTCGGCCATTGCGTCAGGCTCGCTGTTCAGCATATTTTCGACCATTGGCGTGCGGATAATGCCGGGACAAACGGCGTTGATCTGTATTCCACGCGCGGCATATTCCAGTGCTGCGCTTTTGGTCAGCCCGAGGACGCCATGCTTTGTCGCATGATAAACGCCGCGCCCGGCAATACCGACCAGCCCGCCCAGAGACGAACAGTTAACGATAGCGCCACTTTTCTGACGGCGCATTTGTTGCAGTTCATATTTCATGCAGTTCCAGATCCCCCGCAGGTTAATCGCGTTGACGCGATCAAACTCTTCGCCGCTGGCATCTGCGGTTTCTGCAATGGGGCTCTGAATACCGGCGTTGTTATAGGCGGCGTCGAGCTGACCAAACGCCTGTACTGCATTCTCAATCATGCGTCTGACCTGCTCTTCGTCAGTCACGTCGCAGACGACGGGTTTCACGGTATACCCTTCGGCCAGTAGCGCATCCGCTTCGCGAGATAACGCATCCTCGCGAATATCCGCCATCACCACCGTTGCGCCAGATTCGCAAAATGCCCTGACGGTCGCGAGTCCCATACCGGAAGCCGCGCCGGTGACCTGCGCCACCTTGCCACTAAAATCATACTTAACCATTTGATACCTCTTACCGTGGAATCACGTGCAATGAAGACGTCTCACGTTGTGTAAAAGTATTCTGCGGGAAATGTGATGTTGTTAAAACTGACTAAATCAAAATGCAGTAATGAGGAATTTTCATAAATTAGATAGACTGCTTCTCGTACAGCGCAGGCGGCCGTCATTTATAATGAACACCATACCGCCAGAACGCTTTTCGTCTGAAGAGACAGTGTATTGCGATGAATCAGCCACCCATTTTCCGGATATCAGAGGCCCAGATTGGCACGAGAAAATCTTAATGACTTAATGGCTTTTATTGCCGTTGCGCGCGAAAAAAGCTTCACCAAAGCTGCGGCCCAATTAGGCGTGTCGCAGTCAGCCCTGAGCCATACTATGCGTACCCTCGAATCTCGGCTGGGGATGAAACTGCTGACTCGCACCACGCGCAGTATTGCGTTAACCGATATTGGTCAGTCCATGCTGGATGACCTGGGGCCTTACATCGATGGTATTCAGGGTCGTTTGCAGTCCCTGAAAGATCTCAACAGCAAACCCGCGGGTACGGTGCGCATATCAACGTCAGATTATGCTATCGGGTCTGTTATCTGGCCGAAGCTGGAACCGCTGCTTAAAGAATATCCTGACATTAGTCTGGAGCTGATTGATGACTATGCCTTGACGGATATTGTTTCCGGGCGGTTTGATGCAGGAACCCGTCTGGGGGAACAGATCTCCAACGGCATGATTTCCGTGCGTATTGGCCCGGATGTCCGTTTTGCCGTGGTCGGCTCACCTGATTATTTTTCCCGCAATCCTCAGCCGCAGCACCCTAACGATCTGATTGATTACAACTGCATCAACCTGCGGTTTCCGACGCATGGCAATTTATACGTCTGGGAATTTGAAAAAGAGGGTAAAAGCCTGAACGTGAAAGTCACTGGCCAGCTGGTCTTTAGCCGGATCTATCAGTGCCTTCAGGCTGCAGTGGAAGGGTACGGCCTGGCGCATGTTCCGCGTGATATCGCAGAAAAGCATATCGCCCGTGGGGAGCTTATTAGCGTGCTCGACGACTGGTGCCCCTACTGGGATGGCTATTATATTTACTATCCCGAGAACCGAAATCTTTCGAAAGCATTCCAGCTGGTGGTCGACGCGCTACGCCATTACAAACATCCCTGAAGAGAGACGTTTGTCAGCAACGCAAAGCCAGGCCCCTCATCCGGTGCCTGGCGTTTACAGTTGCGTGGCTAAATGTCAGGCATTATCCCTGCCGGCAAACACCTCTTTAAAGACCGGCATCGCCGAGAAAACATTGGGCCAGCCCGCCACAAAGGCCAGTTGCGTCAGGACTTCGGACGCCTGGGTCCGGGTTAAACCATTGTCCATGGCGCGGTTGAGATGGTAAGGAACCTGGGCCACCTGGCCGGCAGTGACCAACGCGCTGACCGTGATCAGACTTCTGTCCCGTGGCGCCAGTCCGGGCCTGAGCCACAGGTTCTGGAATAGCGCGTCGGTCGTGTATTTCACTACGCCCGGCGAGACCTTGCCAAAGTTTGATTCAACCAGCGTGGCACGCTTGTTTTCCGACTCTTCATCCAGCGGCAGGAAATCCACCTTTCCGCCTGGCAAGGAAGCGGTATCGATATGGCGTTGCGCAAACAGCTGACGCGCGATCAGCGCCGCAGAGGTGGCGTTCGGCCAGCCGGCGTAAAAAGCCAGGTGGGTGATTGTTTCTGAGATTTCCGCAGGTTTTACGCCGCTGTCCAGCGCCACGTTGAGGTAGTGGGGAAGTTCCGCCGTATCATTGCGGCTGATCAGCGCTGCAACCGTCACCAGGCTTCGATCGCGTCGCGACAGTTCCGGGCGATTCCAGAGATCTTTTTCAATAAACTGTTCTGAATAGGCAGCCATTGCTGGCGCGACCTGGGCTACCGCGTCCCGTGAGTCTTCCGGTTTCATTGTCGAACTCCTGTTTTGAGTAGTCTGGGAGACACATCCGTTAATCAATAAGAGTGAAACGATAAGCAGGGCGGTTCTGTTCAGCATTAATGCCCTCCCGCCTGCAGGTACTGCGCATCGCTGACTTTTTCAAGCCAGTTCACGTTTTGCCCCTGCTCATTCGATTCCTGAATGGCCATATGCACCATCGTGGTTTTATCCGTTGCGCCGTGCCAGTGTTTAACCCCTGGCGGGCATTGAATGACATCCCCGGCGTGCACGGTTTTTCGCTCCTGCCCCCACTCCTGCACCCAGCCCGTCCCGGACGTGACCACCAGTGTTTGCCCAAGCGGATGGGTATGCCAGTCGGAACGTGCGCCGGGCACGAAGGTGACATACGCGGCGCCTGTTCTTTGCGGGGCGACAGGTGAGAAGAGGGGGTCAATGTAAGCACGTCCGGTAAAGTGATCAGCGGGTTCGGCAACCGTCGCGCGACTGCCCGTTTCAGACACGGTCATTTGAGCTGAAGGGGTGGTTTCGCTGTGTGCGGACATACCTGCAAATACCAATAGTGATGCTGCTACAGAGGTGAAACGGATCATCATACTCTCCTGTTGTGAATGAAACGGCAAACCCGGTACCGGGAAAAAGAGAAGGGAATAAATGTGTTGTGATGAGATTTGCCGGCTGTGCCGGAAATACATATTCGGGCGGCTACTTATCCGTCAGTAGCTCAAATCGGGCAGTATATTCAGCAGGTGATACGGGCAAGGCATCCGGTTCGTCTAATTGCCCCAGCGTAATTAATCCCGACGCATATCCGTGTGCTTTATAGAAAATCGCCAGATTTCCCCACGGGGCATATAGCGTGATATCACCCTTAGCGGCCGCGGTACCCGCAGGTGCGCCGGCCGTGGACAGGCGGCGAGGAAGATCGCCGATTTTCTCTTCCCCGGCATAATCTTTCAGCTGCAGCGTAAGGGGCAACAGTGCGATAAAGTCACGACTGGTTTGGCTGCTATTCAACGTTGCGGTCAGCGTCTTGTCGTTCAGTATAATTTTTATCTTCATCGGGTTTTCCTGTATGAGTTCGTTGCGCCAGCCGGCAATCGTCTGCAGTCATTGGCAACTATTCTTAACAGAAATAAACCGCGTGTTAATAGGCGTTATCAGAATAGAAAAATGAATAAATTTCATTAATCCGGTCCGGGAAGCAAAATGTTTGTTATCGGCAGATACAGGCCTCAGGGTCTGGCAACGTGGCGTAACCAGTGCCCAACGCCTTCAGCAGCAGCGTCAATTGCGCCGGCCAGATAACCCGAAAATTGCGGTGACCATTCGCTGGCAATCCCGGTTAATTTATCAGCCCATTCTTCCTGCGCCGGAATCTGTTGCGGCTGTGCGTGCCCGACGTCCTGCTGCAGGTCAAATTCTGTCGTCGTAAACGGATCGGCGGCCCAGTCTTTTATCCACTCGGCTTCAGGCTCTGCCGCGTCTTCTCCGAAGAGTCGCACCAGTTGCTCCCGGCACAGTCGCTTGAGTTCGGCCTCGCTCACCGTCCATCGCGATTTTGCCGGTACGCCAATAAAACCAAAGATAGCCGTTTTGCCGGTATCGGGCTCTGACACATCGTGAATTTCAACCATTGGACCCACACGGCTGCTTACATCACCGCAGAGATGCTGTGCCTGCAAAAAGTCGGTCTGGTACAGGGCGACATATTTTGCGTGAGGCGCCATCCAGGTTGGCGTTTTACGCCAGTGTGAAAGTACCCGCTCCGGCAATGCTGGCTCGAACGTCATTTTTGCTGCCAGCGCGGGAGGCAGGGCGAGGAAAACGTGTTCACCGGTGAAAAGTGAGCCTTCGCCCGTTTCGGACTGCGTCGCGACCTGCATACCCTCGCCGAGACGGGAAATGGAAACCACCTGATGATCTGACTTAATCTTCTGCGCTGGGATCTGGCGTGTTAATGCGCTCGTCAGCGCCTGCATTCCACCCTGAAGCCTGAACGACTCCGGTGATGTCACATAGGCAGGATAACGTTGCGCAGGGGACGTCGTCTGGCGTTCATAAAGCATATCCCCTGGTCGCCCCTGAGGGAGAGGCGTTAATCCAAGTTGATGAACCAGGTGTGCGAAGTCAGGCTGAATTTCCGGCCAGAACCAGGTCGCACCCATGTCCACATGAACCCCATCAGGCGTGTTTGCTAACACCTGACCTGAAAGTACGCGACCGCCGGTTCTTTTCCTCGCTTCCAGTATCACGTAATCCACTCCCGCTTTTTCAAGCAGTGTGCCCGCATACAGGCCGCTGACACCCGCACCAATGATAATCACGCTGCCTTTCATGGTATCGCTCCGGTCAGTGTGGTCGGGCTGAGATGTCCCGTTTTAAGATAAAAAAGTGCCCCAGAAGCGGCGGCCGTCAGCGCCGGCAAATCGCCTTCAGGAAATCTGAGCCAGCTTCCTTTCAGGTAACGACCTTCCGGTGCGCTGATTTCCCCTTCGAGAAGCAGGAGCTCGGCTTCTCCGGCGAGCGGAGCGCAGAAGAGTCGTTCACCCGGTGCGATCCTCTGAAGCTGGGTGGTTTCCGCTACGCTTGCGAACAGGGGACAAATGAGTCTGTGCGGCTGGCCGTGCCAGCGACTCGCCTCGTTGGTATTGATCCTGACCGGTTCCTGTTCTTCGGCGGCGAACTGGCGCAGCTTAACGAAAAGGGTGGTGCCGTCACGACTGGACGGTCGATGCGACGAGCCGTCCGGGCTGCGTAGATACCAGCCAGCCGGATAATCGGTTCCGTTTTCCGTAAAGGTACCGCTCAGCACCAGAATCTCTTCTCCGCCGGGGTGGGTGTGCTCAGGAAACACAGAATCAGGGGCATACCTGACAAGGCTGGTTGCGCGGGCCTGCTCGCGGCCAATGCGATCAAGCATGACGCGCTCCACACCAGGTTGCGGGGAAGGCACCCAGCGGTAGTCATCAGGAGTAATGATGGCTCGCTGTGAAAAATCAGAATTCAGTAACATCATAGTCAGTCATTAAACGGCACCGCAGCGGTGCCGTATGCAGGTTTATTTTGTTGGCAGGTTGTCAAAAACATCCAGAGCCCGGGCGGTATAGGTTAACGCAGCACCGGCGTTCAGACTGATGGCAACGGAAAGCGCTTCAGCTATCTCTTCACGCGTTGCGCCTTTCTTAACCGCAGCTTCCACATGTACCGCCAGGCAACCATCACAGCGAGTGGTAACGGCAACAGCCAGCGCAATCAGTTCGTGGGTCTTGGGATTAAGGTGCTGATTTTCAGAAGCCCCTTTATCCATCTGCTGTAAGCCTTTCATAAATTCAGGCTGCAGTCTGGCAAATTTCCCGACGGTGGCCAGCAGGCTGGTGCGATATTCATTCCAGTTTAAAAACATTCATAGCTCCGGTACGTGTAGGTTTCAGAAAATGCCCGTTACAGGACGTCGTAAATGCGGATTTCAGGCGCGCTGTTCAGATATGGTTTCAGTGCTTCAACGACGTCCTGGGTGAAAAGCGGACTGCTGAGATACGCCTGTGCCTGGGACACGGTTTTAAATCCGTGCAGGACCTGTACGTCCTCGTCACGAACAAGCAGTTCTTTAGAGGTGGCACCGTCGATGGTGGTCAGGAACGGGGTTTTGTATTGCTGGTAGACCCCGGCGGCTGCCGCACGGTTTTCATTACTGATATCAAGGCTGATTTGCAGATAAGCCATCGTTCTCTCCTTCGCTCAGGGTTAAGGCAAGGCGGCCGGATAAGGTACCGGTCTGCTTTACCGTTCGTTGAGGGCGATTATGAGAAAGCCGGTTATCTTCAACAAATCAGTTAATCTTGCGTTGCAGAAAAGAAAAACTATGTCGGGCGTCTGAGGAGAGAAGCATCATGCCGGTACGCGATGACCCTTGCCGCATGATGCTTAAAAAAGGCGGGTTATGGATTGTCAGAGACCACGTCATGAAGAAGCCAGTCGTGAAATATTTTTACTTCTTCACGCATGGCGGTGTGCTGCGGGGTCACCAGGTAGTAAGACCATGTTAACGGCCAGCGATGGTCTGGGTGCAATTGAACCAGTTGCCCGGTTTCAATCAGCTGTTTCACCAGCGCGTGACGTACAATCGCCACCCCCCGGCCGCTCAGGGCCGAGAGAATCACGGCGGAGGTGGAGTTAATATGCAGCCTGCTTTCCAGCGCGCCAGGGGCATTGACGGTACGGAGAACGTCGTCCCATGAGGGAAAATTCGCGCCCGGGTGCGGCGTGTCATCGTGGATCAGCTTCTGCGTGGCGAGCCAGTCACCACAGGCAATTTTCTCCGGAGGCACCAGGCGGGGGCTACAGACCAGCACCGCCTCTTCATCCATCAGCCAGGTTTTATTCACACCGGGCCAGTCTCCCTGTCCGCAGCGAATGCCGATATCCGCCTCGCCGTGCGATACGTCCATCAGCTTTTCCGTGACGTTAAGCCGCAGATCGATTGTGTCATGCGTTTCTGAGAACCGGTTAAGACGCTCCATCAGCCAGTTCATCATCAATACCTGAGAGGCGGTGACGACCACGACAGAACGTGCGCGACGCCCGCGCAGTTTGTTTAACCCGCTTTCCAGCTTGTCCAGGCCCTGCGTAATGTCCTGCAGCGCATCCTGAGCCTCATCCACCAGCGTCAGGCGCTCCTTACCCGACCGCGTACGGCGAAGCAGCGGATGGCCAACCCAGTCTTCGAGCGAACGAACAAGCTGGCCTACTGCGGCAGGCGTCACGCCAAGCTCTTGCGCTGCACCGGTAAAGCTGCCGTGACGGGCGGTCGCTTCAAAAGCATGTAGCCATTTAAGTCTGTTCAGGGAACGCATTGCAGGTACTCCGATTTATTCTTTCTTTCAGTATACCTGAGCGAAGAAGATTTTCTTTCCTGTGTCGCAATTTCTTCTCAGTCGTCAACCCTGATGCAGGGTGGCATTCTGGATGCACACGATGAGGAGCGAGGCTTTTCATCAATGACAACCAAATGTTTTAAAAGAGGTTAGCGATGAACGCATCTTTTGCCGGTAAAAAGCTGTTAGTGGTCGGTGGTACAAGCGGTATGGGCTTCGAAACGGCGAAGCGGGTTCTGAAACACGGTGGCAGCGTGGTGCTGGTGGGGAACCGCAAGGACAAAGCGGAGCAGGCTCGTCAGGCGCTGGCGGTCGACGGGCCGGTATCCATCATCGTGGCTGACCTGATGAAAGAAG
Source organism: Enterobacter sp. 200527-13 (assembly GCF_027924865.1). Classification (NCBI taxonomy): domain Bacteria; kingdom Pseudomonadati; phylum Pseudomonadota; class Gammaproteobacteria; order Enterobacterales; family Enterobacteriaceae; genus Enterobacter; species Enterobacter sp. 200527-13. The sequence goes on along the minus strand of NZ_BSCM01000001.1, from coordinate 1,847,550 downwards.
AGGGTATGCAGCACGTGATGAATACCCTCAATGCTGAACACAAAGACATCAGCCTGCTGGTCAATGCCGCTGGCGTGTTCTTCCCGAAACCGTTTACTGAACATGAAGCGTCAGATTACGACATGTACATGAGCATCAACCGCGCAACCTTCTTCATCACCCGTGATGTGGTGCGCAATATGGTTGATGCCGGTATTAAAGGCTCCATCGTCAATATCGGCTCTATGTGGGCACAGCAGGCCATCGGGGCCACGCCGTCTTCCGCATATTCCATGGCGAAAGCCGGCCTGCATGCGTGGACCAAAAACCTGGCTATTGAGCTGGGCGGGAAAGGCATTCGCGTCAATGCCGTGTCTCCGGCCGTTGTTCACACGCCAATTTATGAAGGCTTCATCCCGAAAGACGATGTAAAAGAGGTGATGAACAGCTTCGACAGCTTCCATCCGATTGGCCGCGTGGGTACACCGGGCGATGTGGCTGAAACGGTTGCCTTCCTGCTTTCTGACAAGACAGGCTGGGTCACCGGCGCAATCTGGGACATTGACGGCGGCGTCATGGCTGGCCGTAACGCCTAATACACCGCTCATCACAGGTGATACCGTGAATAAAACTTTTCGTGCTATGCAGGTTTCCTCGCCGGGCGTGCTTGAAATGGTCGTCAGACCGTTGCCCGAGCCGGGACCCGAGGACGTACTGATTAAAATTGAGGTATGCGGCGTTTGTGGTGCCGATCTTCAGGATGCGGAGAAGGTACCGGAAGCGGGGCAGCCCGGGCGCATTCCGGGCCATGAAATTGTGGGCCACATTACCCGGAAAGGAGATGCAGTTCCCGGGATCTGGCACACCGGTCAGCGCGTGGGCGTCGGGCGTCTTGGGGGATATTGCCAGCATTGCCCGCCTTGCCGCAACGGGCTTTTTCACCTGTGTGAAAATCAGCTAACGCCGGGGCTGAGCTGTGACGGAGGTTACGCCGAGTATGTTGTTATCCGCCATACCGCGCTGATTGCCATTCCTTCAGCGCTCGCTTCCGTTCACGCGGCCCCGATCTTGTGCGCCGGTACGGCAACCTTTAACGCGTTGCGTCAATCCGGTGCCAGCGCGGGAGACAGGGCGGCTATTCTCGGTATTGGTGGCTTAGGCCATATGGCGATTCAGTACGCCCGGAGGATGGGGTTTGAGGTTATCGTGATTGCGCGCGGCAGTGAAAAGGCGCATGACGCTTTACAGCTGGGCGCCCATCACTATATCGATGCGCAGACGGAAAACGCGGCGGAACGGCTGAGAGCGGAAGGCGGTGTCGAGATTATTGTGGCCACTGCCCCGGATGCAGACGCGGTTTCAGCGTTATTGCCAGCCCTGGCCCCCAGAGGAAAAGCGATCCTGTTGGGTGCCGGACGCACACCGTTGCAGGTCATGCCGGGTATGATGATTGGCGCGGAACGCACCCTGACCGGTTCATTTGTCAGCACCCCGTCGCAAACCGAACGCGCGCTGCGTTTCAGCCACCTCTTTCAGACGCTGCCAGTCACAGAGCTGATGCCCTTTGAACAGGCAAATGAGGCGCTCGACAGGTTACGGCAGGGAAAGGCGCGCTACCGGATAGTGCTTACGATGAACCCGGATAACTGATCGGCAGAAACACCGTCTGGCGGGGAGCCAGACGGTGGAGAGGTTACGCTTTACGCGTTGCCGCTTTCATTGCGCTCACAAACGTTTTCAGCTCAGCCAGCATTTGCTCTGGCTTGTCCACGTTCTTCTCAATGATTTTAACGATAGCGGAGCCTGAGATTGCACCGGCTGCGTTAGCGTCAATTGCCGCCGTGACCTGATCGGGAGATGAAATCCCAAAGCCCTGCAGCGGAGGGGCCGCGTGGTATTCAGCCAGCTTCTCGACCAGATGATGCAGAGGCAGCGCCGCTTTGTTCTCCGCGCCGGTTACACCCGCACGGGAGAGCAGGTAGGTATACCCGCGACCATAAGAGGCAATCTGGCGCAGCAGTTCATCATCGGCGTTTGGCGGGCAGATGAAGATAGGTGCCACGTTATGGCGCATCGCCGCCTGGCGGAACGGCGCAGATTCTTCAACCGGTACGTCTGCCACCAGCACCGAGTCAACGCCCACGCGCGCGCATTCTGCATAAAAGGTATCAATACCGCGACTGAAGACCAGGTTGGCATACATCAACAGGCCAATCGGAATGGTCGGGTGCTTCTGGCGGATAGCGGCCAGCATCTCAAAACATTGCCCCGGGGTGACACCGGCCGCGAATGCCCGCAGCGTTGCGTTCTGGATAGTCGGGCCATCGGCCAGAGGATCGGAAAACGGAATACCCAGTTCCAGCGCATCGGCACCGGCCTCAATCAGGGTGTCGATAATTTTCAGCGACTGCTCAGGACCCGGATCACCCAGCGTCACGAAGGGAACGAACGCGCCTTCCTGGCGAGATTTCAGTGCTGCAAATGCGTTATCGTAGCGTTCCATCAGATTTCCCCTCGTGCTTTCAAAATATCGTGAACGGTGAAGATGTCTTTATCACCGCGACCGGAAAGGTTAACCACCAGCAGTTGCTCTTTTTCCGGGTTCTCTTTCATCATTTTTAGCGCATGCGCCAGGGCGTGAGAGGACTCCAGAGCAGGAATGATCCCTTCGTGGCGACAGAGCGTTTTAAACGCCTCCAGGGCTTCGTCATCGGTAATGGAAACGTAGTCTGCACGACCGGTGCTGTTCAGGAAGGCGTGCTGAGGCCCAACGGAAGGGAAATCCAGGCCTGCCGAGATAGAGTATGACTCTTCAATCTGGCCGTCATCGGTCTGCATCATCGGCGCTTTCATACCGAAGTAGATCCCGACGCGACCATGTTTCAACGGTGCGCCGTGCTCACCGGTTTCAATCCCGTGGCCTGCAGGTTCAACGCCAATCAGCCCGACGCTGGTTTCGTCGATGAAATCAGCGAACATGCCGATAGCGTTAGAGCCACCGCCAACGCAGGCGATCACCGCATCCGGCAGGCGACCCTCTTTTTCCAGGATCTGCGCTTTGGTCTCTTCGCCAATCATGCGCTGGAATTCACGCACAATCGTCGGGAATGGGTGCGGGCCTGCAGCGGTGCCAAGCATATAGTGCGCGGTTTCATAGCTGCCAGACCAGTCGCGCAGCGCTTCGTTACACGCATCCTTCAGCGTCGCGGAGCCGCTGTGCACCGGGATCACTTCTGCGCCCATCAGACGCATACGGAATACGTTAGGCGACTGGCGCTCAACGTCTTTTGCGCCCATGTAAATGCGGCATTTCAGACCGAGAAGGGCGCTGGCAAGGGCTGATGCCACTCCGTGCTGGCCTGCGCCAGTTTCAGCGATGATTTCGGTTTTACCCATCCGTTTTGCAAGCAGCGCCTGACCCAACACCTGGTTGGTTTTATGCGCACCGCCGTGCAGCAAATCTTCACGCTTAAGATACAGCGTGGTTTTGGTGCCTTCGGTCAGGTTGCGGCATTTCGTCAGGGCCGTTGGACGGCCAGCGTAGTTTTTCAGCAGGTCGGTAAACTCAGCCTGAAACGCCGGATCTTTCTGCGCGCTCACGAACGCTTCTTCCAGCTGGCGCAGGGCGGGCATCAGGATTTGCGGGACGTACATCCCGCCGAATTCACCAAAATAGGGGTTTAGTAATGTCGTCATCTTCTCTTCCTTAATATGCACGCAGAGTTTTAAATACCGAGGCCAGCTTACTGGCATCTTTGATGCCCGGTTGCGACTCTACGCCTGAATTGAAATCGAGGCCCGCGCAGCCCGCTTTGGCGGCTTCCACGCAGTTATCCGGGCTAAGTCCACCCGCCAGCAAAACATTGTCCAGCACTTCGCCGTGCAACAGGGACCAGTCAAAACGCTGTCCCGTGCCGCCCTGGCCGTTATCGAGTACGTATTTATCAACATGATTCAGGTTACGCTCAGGCAACCTGTCGCCCACGCTCTGCGCTTTCCAGATTTGCACCTGAGGTGCAAGCGCGCTGCGCAGGGCATCGATATAGGCCTGATCTTCGTTGCCATGAAGCTGTACCGCATGCAGAGATAACGCTTCGGCTTTGGCTACCACGTCGGCGATATCCGCGTTGCGAAAGACCCCCACATAGCTGAGTGGCGCTGCCGTCATCACCTGACGCGCCTGCGCTTCGGTCACCACGCGCGGGGAGGAGGCGACAAAAATCAGCCCGCCGTAAATCGCACCGGCTTCATACGCAGCCAGGGCATCCTCTTCACGGGTTAAGCCGCACACTTTGTTTTCACCCAAGAGTACGCGGCGCACCGCGGCGTTGAGATCGTCATGTTCCATCATTGCAGAACCAATCAGGAAACCGTTGGCGAAATGGCTCAATTCGCGGACCTGTGCGTAGCTGTTAATACCGGATTCACTGATCACGGTGACGCCAGAGCCCAGACGCGGCGCCAGCTGGCGCGTGCGGTTCAGGTCAATCGACAGGTCACGCAGATCGCGGTTGTTGATGCCGACCACTTTGGCTTTCAGCGCAATGGCGCGTTCCAGCTCCTCTTCGTTGCTCACTTCGGTCAGCACGCCCATGTTCAGACTGTGCGCGACTGCAGCGAGCTGGCGATACTGTTCGTCATCCAGCACTGAGAGCATCAGCAGGCAGGCATCGGCCTGGTAAAAGCGTGCCAGCCAGATCTGATACGGGTCGATAATAAAGTCTTTGCACAGGATCGGTTGTGGCGCGATCCCGCTGACAACGGGCAGGAAATCGAAGCTGCCCTGGAAATACTTCTCATCCGTCAGCACGGAGATAGCTGACGCATGATGTTTGTAGATACCGGCAATTCGCGCCGGATCGAAATCGTCACGGATAACGCCTTTCGACGGAGACGCTTTTTTGCACTCAAGAATAAACGCGGTGCGTGCGCCCTGCAGAGCATCATAGAAACGACGGCTGCTCGGGACAACGTCATTCTGGAAGCTGGCCAGCGGCTGCTGTGCTTTACGTGCTTCCACCCAGATGGCCTTATCGGCAACGATTTTCGCTAAAACGGTCTGCATTCTTTACCCTCTTGCCGCAAGTGCGGTAACGCGATCGTAAGCTGCACCTGAGCGCAGTACGTTCAGAACTTTTTGTGCGTTGGCTTTGAGGTCTTCCTCGCCGTGCAAACGCATCAGCATCGCGACGTTGGCAGCCACGGCGGCCTCGTGGGCGACCTCACCTTTACCTTGTAATAAGCGCGTCAGAATGTCACGGTTTTCTTCAGGCGTGCCGCCCGCCAGCGCTTCCTGATGGTAAGGCGTTAAACCAAAGTCGCTCGCCTCCAGCTGATAGCTCAGGATTTCACCGTCGCGAAGTTCGGCCACCAGCGTTGGCGCATGCAGCGACACTTCATCCATTCCCCCACTGTGAACCACCGCGGCACGTTGATAACCCAACACGCGCAGGGTCTCTGCAATCGGCAGAACCAGCTCCGGGCTGTAGACGCCAATCAGCGCCAGCGGCGGATGGGCCGGGTTGATCAGCGGGCCGAGCACGTTAAACAGCGTGCGGGTTTTAAGCTGCTGGCGAACCGGCATCGCATGGCGGAAACCGGTGTGATATTTCGGCGCAAACAGGAAGCAGACGCCCAGGTCGTCCAGGGCTTCACGCGAACGTTCGGCGTTCATCTCGAGATTGATGCCGAATGCGGCCAGCAGGTCCGACGATCCCGACCGGCTGGAGACGCTGCGGTTACCGTGCTTTGCCACTTTCAAACCACAGGCAGCCGCCACGAAGGCGCTGGCGGTGGAGATATTGATGCTGTTGCTGCCGTCACCACCGGTACCGACGATATCCGCAAACATGTAGTCCGGGCGCGGGAACGGGGCGGCATTTTCCAGCAGCGCCGTTGCCGCACCGGCAATTTCCTGCGGGCTTTCACCGCGAACTTTCATGCTCACCAGCGCGGCCGCCAGTTGTTCAGGCTTCAGTTCACCACGAACCACGGCGGAGAAGAGCTGGTGGCTCTCCTGCTGGCTCAGGGTCTGTGCCTGGTACAATTTTTCCAGAACAGGTTGCAGGGTGTTGGTCTGTTCCAGTTTCTGCAGCGCCCAGTCCAGGGTCTGTTCCAGCAGACGCGCGCCGTGAGAGGTGAGGATTGACTCCGGATGGAACTGCATCCCACAGACACGATCGGTATCGTGACGTACGGCCATCACCATGCCTTCGAACGAGGCGTTAATGGTCAGGCCTGCCGGGATGTTGCTGCCGACCAGCGAGTGGTAGCGCGCCACCGGCAGCGGATTCGGCAGCCCGGCAAACATCGCCTGACCGTCATGTTCAATGCTGGAGGCTTTACCGTGCAGGATTTCACCCGCCTGGCCGACGTATCCGCCATAGGCTTCAACAATCGCCTGATGCCCGAGGCAGATGCCGATAATAGGCAACTTGCCGCGCATACGGGTCAGCAGTTCAGGCATACAGCCCGCTTCACTGGGGGCGCCGGGGCCAGGAGAGAGCATCAGCACCGGGTTTTGCATGGTTGCCAGACGCTCAATCAGGGTTTGCGCCGGTACGTGGTTACGATAGATAACGACGTTGTGACCATTCGCACGCAGCTGATCTGCCAGGTTATAGGTAAAGGAGTCGATGTTATCGAGCAGCAGAATGTCAGCCATCAGAAAATCTCCTGTGCATGGTGTGCGGTAGCGATGGCGCGCAATACCGCGCGAGCTTTATTGCGCGTTTCGTCAGCTTCAGACTGCGGAACAGAATCAAGAACCACCCCGGCGCCCGCCTGGACGGTGGCAATGCCGTCTTCAACATAGGCAGAGCGGATAACGATGCAGGTATCAAGGTCACCGTGCGCGGTGAAATAACCCACCGCACCGCCATAGCTGCCGCGACGGCGCCCTTCGGCGGCGGCGATAAGCTGCATCGCACGGACTTTCGGCGCACCGCTCAGGGTGCCCATGTTCATGCAGGCGCGATAGGCGTGCAGCACGTCGAGGTCGTTGCGCAGTTCACCCACCACGCGGGAGACCAGGTGCATCACGAAGGAGTAACGGTCGACTTTCGTTAAGTCAGCCACATAGCGGCTGCCGGGAGTACAAATGCGGGCCAGATCGTTACGCGCCAGGTCAACCAGCATCAGGTGCTCGGAGAGCTCTTTGTGGTCGGTGCGCATTTCCAGTTCGATACGGCTGTCGAGATCGCGATCCAGAGAGCCATCGGCGCGACGCCCGCGCGGACGTGTACCGGCAATCGGGTAGATCTCGATCTGGCGGCTGGTGGCGTCGTATTTCAGGGAGCTTTCCGGTGACGCACCAAACAGGGTGAACTCGTTATCCTGCATAAAGAACATATACGGGCTTGGGTTGCTCTTTTTCAGCACGTCATAGGCCGCCAGCGGCGACGGGCAGGGCAGTGAGAAACGACGGGACGGGACGACCTGGAAAATTTCCCCGGCGCGAATCGCCTTTTGCATCTGACGCACCACGGCACCGTACTGATCGTCGGTCTGGTTAACCTCACAGGTCATCTTCTCTACATGCTGAACCGGCAGTGCGGGTGGCGCTTCGGTCATTTGCTGTTGCAGCTGAGCAATGCGCTGCTCAAGACGTGTTTTCTCGGTCACGGATGGCGTGAACAGGCTCGCCTGAATACGGGTGTATTTTTTCTGATGGTCGATCACCAGCAGGGTTTCGGCCAGGTAGAAGCAGTAGTCAGGGCAGCGGTTGCCCTGTTCGGTTTCCGGCAGGTCTTCGAAACCGGCGACCAGATCGTAAGCAAACAGCCCGCCAAAGAACATCGCTTCGCGTTCATCTTCTGGTACCGAGACCAGGTTTTGCAGCAGGCGGAAGGCATCGAAGACTGACAAAGAACAGAGGCGTGCATCTTCGTCCAGCAGTTGGCTGACAGGCGGGAAATGCAGTACCCGCACTTCCGGGTGACGTTCATTCTCGATGCCCGCTGGGAGGGAGGCGTCCAGCAGTGGCAGCAGCGCGGCACCGTTCTCAGAGAGCGCCTTAATCGTGACAGTGTCACCCAGCGCGGTAATGCGCAAGGCGCTGTCGACCAGCAGCAGGCTCTTAAGATCGTCTTTACTGTCAATATCCGCGGATTCCAGCAGCAACGTTGCCGGACGCGCACCGCAGACCTGATGAAACAGCGCGGTTGGGTTGTGGCGATAGACCGCCTCGCAGGTCAGCAATTCGAGGTGTGGTTTGGCTGTTTGCATTATGTTGTTCTCATTTATTCTGTTCAAAAAAAAGCCCGCTTAGTCGCGGGCTGGGTATCTGTTTGCATTTTGCAGACGTGTGACACTGCCCGATAATCAGGATGTGCGCCACCAACCGTGCAGAGTGAAATGTGCTGTCATTTTCAGATACCTTTCTCGTGTGAACTTGCGTACTAGTTAACTGGTTCGATGGCAAGTTGTCAACCCTTGATTTCAGAATTTCGCGCCAAGCCGTTATCATAGGGGTTTCGGATGTCTTTAACCTGCTATGGGAAGTGCTTTGAGCGATACCACCTACGCCGTAATTTATGATTTACACAGCCATACTCAGGCCTCTGATGGCCTGCTGACACCCGAAGCCCTGGTTCATCGCGCCGTTGAAATGCGTGTCGGCACGCTGGCGATAACCGATCACGATACGACAGATGCTATTCCCGCGGCGCGCGCCGAAATTGCCCGCAGCGGACTGGCGCTGAATCTGGTGCCCGGCGTCGAAATTTCGACAGTCTGGGAAAATCACGAAATTCACATTGTTGGCCTCAATATCGATATTGAACATCCGGCAATGCGTGCGTTTTTGCAAGAACAAAAATCGCGCCGCAACGAACGCGCCGAAATGATTGGTGAGCGACTGGAAAAAGCGCATATTCCCGGAGCGCTGGAAGGTGCACAGAAACTGGCAAACGGTGGGGCGGTGACGCGCGGCCATTTTGCCCGTTTTCTGGTTGAGGCGGGTAAAGCCACAACGATGGCGGACGTGTTTAAAAAATATCTGGCACGCGGGAAAACCGGTTACGTTCCGCCACAGTGGTGTACAATAAAACAAGCTATTGATGTCATTCATCATTCTGGCGGTAAGGCCGTGCTCGCCCATCCGGGGCGGTATAATCTTTCTGCTAAGTGGCTGAAAAGACTGCTGGCACACTTTGCCGAATGTGGCGGTGAGGCGATGGAAGTCGCCCAGTGTCAGCAGGCGGCCAATGAGCGTGCACAGCTCGCGACCTACGCTCGTCAGTTCGGTCTGCTGGGTTCGCAAGGGTCGGATTTCCATCAACCCTGTGCGTGGATCGAGCTGGGACGCAAGCTCTGGTTGCCCGCAGGCGTTGAGCCCGTCTGGCAGCTCTGGGAACAGCCGCAGAAAATTGAAGAGAGGGAAGTATGAGTCAGTTTTTCTATATTCATCCGGATAACCCGCAGCCACGCTTAATTAATCAGGCCGTGGAGATCGTTCGCAAAGGCGGCGTGATTGTCTACCCGACCGATTCTGGCTACGCGCTGGGCTGTAAAATTGAAGACAAAGGGGCGATGGAGCGCATTTGCCGCATTCGTCAGCTGCCGGACGGCCATAACTTTACCCTGATGTGCCGCGATCTTTCTGAACTGTCGACCTACGCGTATGTCGATAACGTGGCGTTTCGTCTGATCAAAAATAACACGCCGGGCAACTACACCTTTATTCTTAAAGGGACCAAGGAAGTGCCGCGCCGACTGTTACAGGAAAAGCGTAAAACCATCGGGATGCGCGTACCGTCCAACCCGATTGCGCAGGCGCTGCTGGAAACCCTCGGCGAGCCGATGCTTTCGACCTCTTTAATGTTGCCAGGCAGCGAGTTCACCGAATCCGATCCCGAAGAGATTAAAGACCGTCTGGAAAAGGTGGTCGAGTTAATTATTCATGGTGGCTACCTTGGTCAGCAGCCAACCACCGTTGTTGACTTAACCGAAGATGCGCCAGAAGTAATTCGTGAAGGCGTGGGTGATGTTAAGCCTTTCTTGTAAGGGTGTAAGCAGATATACTACGCGGCCATCAAAGCAGGGCTGAGCCCTCTTTTGACCTGATTCGACGCCTGTGAAGGCGACACCTGAGGAAGCTCAATGAGCGAGAAGTTACAGAAAGTGCTGGCGCGTGCCGGCCACGGTTCACGCCGTGAAATCGAAGCCATTATTGAAGCGGGTCGCGTGAGTGTGGACGGTAAAATCGCCACGCTGGGTGACCGCGTAGAAATCGTACCGGGATTGAAGATCCGCATCGACGGTCATCTTATCTCCGTGAAAGAGTCCGCTGAGCAGATTTGCCGTGTGCTGGCGTATTACAAGCCAGAAGGCGAGCTGTGTACGCGCAACGACCCTGAAGGTCGCCCGACGGTGTTTGACCGTCTGCCTAAACTGCGCGGCGCTCGCTGGATTGCCGTGGGTCGTCTGGACGTGAATACCTGCGGCCTGCTGCTGTTTACCACTGATGGTGAACTGGCAAACCGTCTGATGCACCCTAGCCGTGAAGTGGAACGCGAATACGCCGTGCGTGTCTTCGGCCAGGTTGATGAGAATAAACTGCGCGATCTGTCACGCGGCGTTCAGCTGGAAGACGGTCCTGCGGCATTTAAAACCATCAAATTTACCGGTGGCGAAGGCATTAACCAGTGGTACAACGTTACCCTGACTGAAGGCCGTAACCGTGAAGTGCGTCGTCTTTGGGAAGCGGTAGGCGTTCAGGTGAGCCGTCTGATCCGTGTCCGTTATGGCGACATCCTGCTGCCAAAAGGTCTGCCACGGGGTGGTTATACCGAGCTGGATCTGACACAGACTAACTACCTGCGTGAACTGGTTGGCCTGACGCCAGAAACCACCTCTAAAGTGGCGGTGGAAAAAGATCGTCGTCGTATGAAGGCGAATCAGATTCGTCGTGCGGTGAAACGCCATAGCCAGGTGAGCAGCAACCGCCGCTCTGGCAGCCGTAACAACAACGGTTAACATAAAAGCCCGGTGATGATCACCGGGCTTTTTTCTTAGTAATCAATACCGATTTGCGCTTTGATTCCCGCGTCAAATGCGTGTTTGACCGGACGCAGTTCGCTGACGGTATCAGCAAGCTCCAGTATTTCCCGATGACAGCCACGCCCCGTGACGATAACCGTCTGGTGCGCCGGGCGTTGTTGTAACGCCTCCAGTACCGCATCCAGCGGGAGATAGTCGTAGGCCACCATATAGGTTATCTCATCCAGCAGAACCATATTCAGGGCGGGGTCTGCCAGCATTCTTTTGGCGTGCTCCCAGACTGCAAGACAAGCTGCAGTATCGGTTTCCCGGTTCTGCGTATCCCATGTGAAACCTGTCGCCATCACCTGAAATTCAACGCCATGCGGTTCAAGCAGATTACGTTCGCCGTTCGGCCATTCGCCTTTGATGAACTGAATGACGCCCACTTTCTGCCCGTGACCGACAGCACGCGTGGCGGTGCCAAATGCCGCGGTAGTTTTACCTTTGCCGTTACCGGTAAAGACGATAATTATCCCGCGCTCGTCCTGTGCGGCCGCAACGCGCGCATCGACCTGTTCCTTCAGACGCTGCTGGCGTTGTTGATGGCGTTCTTCACTCATTGCGAAATCCCTGGTTTACGGCCCGGCTGGGCATCGAAGGTCATCCCCGTTTTACGACGGCTGTCGTCGCCCATCAGCCAGAGATAGAGCGGCATAATGTCTGCGGGTGTTTTCAGTTTCTGCGGGTCTTCCGACGGGAAGGCGCTGGCGCGCATTTTGGTGCGCGTTCCTCCCGGGTTAATGCAATTTACGCGCAGATGGCGGCTTTGATACTCTTCCGCCAGCACCTGCATCATCCCTTCAGTCGCGAATTTCGAGACGGCATATGCCCCCCAGTTGGCTCGACCTTCGCGGCCTACGCTTGAGGAGGTAAAGACCAGCGAGCCGGACTCGGATTTAAGTAATAAAGGAAGCAATGCCTGCGTCAGGAAAAACGTACCGTTGACGTTGACTTGCATCACCTGCTGCCAGATATCGGGATCCTGTTCATCCATAGGACGGACTTCTCCCAGCAAACCCGCATTGTGCAAGACACCGTCCAGCCGCGGATAGTGGGCGCTAATACGGTGAGCAAGCTCCTGGCACACTGCTGGCGTGCAGGTGAGTAAATCGAGGGTATACCACGGGGCCGGAATGCCGCCTGCCGCCTCTATTTCCTGCGCGACGCTTTTCAGTTTCTCTTCGTTACGACCAATAAGAATAACGCTCGCGCCATAGTCAGCGTAGGTCAGGGCCGCCTCGCGACCAATTCCGTCGCTGGCACCGGTGACCAGAATGATGCGATTTTGCAGCAGATTTTTTTGCGGTTGATAATGCACGGGGACTCCTCTGGCGCGCAGTGACGCAATGACGCCTTCTTTATGACTTTTCGGCTTTATGCCCGAATTAGCATGAGAATTCAATCAGTCTACAGGAGGCATTACTGTAAAATTAACAATTTGCAAATATTTAAACCCCCATGAGGGGATTCCTGAAGCAGGCTCGCAGAGGTAATGTCACGAGCGAGACGCATGGGCAGGGCTGTTGTACACTGCCGTGAAAGAATCGTGGTTAAACAAGGTGGAACGCGTGGAATTACTTTCTCAGTATGGGTTGTTTTTGGCCAAAATCGCAACGGTGGTGATTGCCATTGCGGTGATTGCCGTTCTGATTGTAAACCTGACGCAGCGTAAGCGTCAGCGTGGGGAGTTACGCATTACCCGCCTGAGTGAGCAGTATAAAGAGATGCAGGAAGATATGTCTCTGTCGCTGCTCGATAGCCATCAACAGAAGCAGTGGCTTAAAGCGCAGAAGAAAAAGCATAAACAGGAAGCCAAAGCGGCAAAAGCGAAAGCAAAGCTCAATGCACCGCAGGATGAGGCAAAGCCACGCGTCTATGTGCTCGACTTTAAAGGCAGCATGGATGCGCATGAAGTTTCTTCTTTGCGCGAAGAGGTCACTGCCGTTCTTGCCGTGGCAAAACCGCAGGATCAGGTGGTGGTGCGTCTTGAAAGCCCGGGCGGTGTGGTACACGGTTATGGACTGGCTGCGTCACAGCTGCAGCGCCTGCGTGAAAAACAGATCCCGCTGACCGTTGCGGTGGATAAAGTCGCTGCGAGCGGTGGCTACATGATGGCCTGCGTCGCGGATAAAATTGTGGCGGCACCGTTTTCTATTATTGGTTCAATCGGTGTGGTTGCGCAAATCCCTAACTTTAACCGCTTCCTCAAAAACAAAAAGATCGACATTGAACTGCACACGGCCGGGCAGTACAAACGCACTCTGACGCTGCTGGGGGAAAACACGGAAGAGGGGCGTCAGAAATTCCGTGAAGATCTCAATGAAACGCACCACCTCTTTAAAGACTTTGTGCACCGTATGCGCCCATCGCTCGATATTGAGCAGGTCGCGACGGGGGAGCACTGGTACGGGATCCAGGCCCAGGAGAAAGGACTGGTAGATGAAGTGGGCACCAGCGATGACCTGCTGCTGAACCTGATGGATGGCCGTGAGCTGGTGGGCGTGCGCTTTACGCAGCGCAAGCGTCTGCTCGATCGCTTTACCAACAGTGCGGCAGAAAGTGCCGATCGGCTGTTGCTCCGCTGGCTACAGCGCGGACAAAAACCGTTGCTGTAAACAAAAACGCGAGGCTCAGGCCTCGCGTTTTGCATTAATCAACCAGGTGATATTTCTCTGAAAGCGTATGCGCCAGGTATTTAAACATGTTAAACACGGCGGTGCTTTTCGGGGTAGGTAGCCCCTGTTCGTCAAGGAAGTATTCGCCGCTGAAAACCAGCACGCCATTACGCTGTTCTACGCCGGTGGCTTCAATGCCCGCCAGAGTATCTTCATGATCACGGATAAGCTTGTTTGCTTCGATAAGCAGAGAGACTCGGTCAATTGGTTGGGTCGTATTGTGCATAATCCACTCCTTAAACAGTGACAATAGTCTACGCCGAGGGCGCTTTGGGGGCAAATTTTCCCTGTAATCTGAGGGGATAAGGCGCAGGAGCCTGGCTGGCGTGATTTGCTTTTGCATGCTAATAAAGTTGCGTAACGGATTTTATCAGGTAGAGTGTGCGCTTTCGTCATTCTGGCAACAGAATTGCTTGACATTCGACCGGTAATTCGTCACGAATCATATGAGGCGTGAGAAAAATACCCGAAAACTCAATCACCTGGGCGTCTTTTCTCTGACGTTCGGTAAGACAAAGGGGTTGATATCCCCTGACGCAGTCGCAATATCAATGACGCGTCGTCAGTGGAAGGGAAATCAACGTGCGGCGTATTCCTGGAAGAATTAAATTAGGTAAAGGTGAATATGGGTAAAGCTCTCGTCATCGTTGAGTCCCCGGCAAAAGCCAAAACGATCAATAAGTATCTGGGTAATGACTACGTGGTTAAGTCCAGCGTGGGTCATATCCGCGATTTGCCGACCAGTGGCTCAGCCAGCAAAAAGAGCGCAGACTCTACCTCCACCAAAGGGGCTAAAAAGCCTAAAAAGGATGAACGTAGCGCGCTTGTCAACCGCATGGGTGTTAACCCATGGCACAACTGGGATGCACAATACGAAGTGCTGCCCGGGAAAGAAAAAGTCGTTAATGAGCTGAAGCAGCTTGCTGAAAAAGCAGACCACATCTATCTCGCAACCGACCTTGACCGCGAAGGGGAAGCCATTGCGTGGCACCTGCGGGAAGTTATCGGTGGTGATGACAAACGCTACAGCCGTGTAGTGTTTAACGAAATTACGAAGAATGCGATTCGTCAGGCGTTTGAAAAGCCGGGCGAACTGAACATTGACCGTGTAAACGCGCAGCAGGCACGTCGCTTTATGGACCGTGTTGTGGGCTACATGGTGTCTCCACTGCTGTGGAAAAAGATTGCCCGTGGTCTGTCCGCAGGCCGTGTGCAATCCGTTGCCGTGCGTCTTGTCGTTGAACGTGAACGCGAAATTAAAGCGTTTGTGCCAGAAGAGTTCTGGGAAGTCGACGCGAATGTCACCACGCCGGGCGGGGATGCTCTGCCGCTGCAGGTGAGCCATCAGAACGACAAGCCTTTCCGTCCTGAAAACCGTGACCAGACCATGGCCGCGGTGGCGCTGCTGGAAAAAGCACGCTATCAGGTTCTGGAGCGTGAAGATAAACCGACCAGCAGTAAGCCTGGCGCACCGTTTATTACTTCTACGCTGCAACAGGCCGCAAGCACGCGTCTGGGTTATGGTGTGAAGAAAACCATGATGATGGCCCAGCGCTTGTATGAAGCGGGTTACATCACCTACATGCGTACTGACTCGACTAACCTGAGTCAGGATGCGGTTAACATGGTGCGCGGCTATATCGGTGATAATTTCGGTAAGAAATACCTGCCGGAAAGCGCTAACCAGTACGCCAGCAAAGAGAACTCACAGGAAGCGCACGAAGCCATTCGTCCTTCTGACGTCTCTGTGTTAGCGGAATCCCTGAAGGATATGGAAGCCGACGCCCAGAAGCTGTACCAGCTTATCTGGCGCCAGTTCGTCGCGTGTCAAATGACACCCGCGCAGTATGATTCCACTACGCTTACCGTTGGTGCGGGTGATTTCCGTCTGAAAGCGCGTGGCCGTATCCTGCGTTTCGACGGCTGGACGAAGGTCATGCCTGCACTGCGAAAAGGCGACGAAGACCGAACGCTGCCCGCGGTGAACAAAGGGGATGAACTCTCTCTGGTTGACCTCGTGCCAGCTCAGCACTTTACCAAGCCGCCTGCGCGCTTTAGCGAAGCATCGCTGGTAAAAGAGCTGGAGAAACGCGGTATTGGTCGTCCGTCAACCTATGCGTCAATCATTTCGACCATTCAGGATCGTGGCTATGTGCGTGTTGAAAACCGCCGTTTCTACGCTGAAAAAATGGGTGAGATCGTAACCGACCGTCTGGAAGCCAACTTCCGCGAGTTAATGAACTACGACTTTACCGCACAGATGGAAGACAGCCTTGACCAGGTTGCCAGCCATCAGGCGGAATGGAAGAAAGTGCTCGACAGCTTCTTCAGCGACTTTACCAACCAGCTTGAAAAAGCGGAGAAAGATCCTGAAGAGGGCGGCATGCTGCCTAACCAGATGGTACTGACCAGCATAGATTGCCCAACCTGTGGCCGTAAGATGGGGATCCGTACTGCGACAACAGGTGTCTTCCTCGGTTGCTCAGGCTATGCGTTATCGCCGAAAGAGCGCTGCAAAACCACCATCAACCTGGTACCTGAGAACGAAGTTCTTAACGTGCTGGAAGGTGATGATGCAGAAACCAATGCCCTGCGTGCCAAACGTCGTTGTAAGAAATGTGGCACGGCGATGGACAGCTACCTGATCGATCCGAAACGTAAATTGCACGTCTGCGGGAATAACCCAACGTGTGATGGTTATGAGATCGAAGAGGGTGAGTTCCGCATCAAAGGCTATGACGGCCCTATCGTTGAGTGCGAGAAGTGTGGCTCGGAAATGCACCTGAAAATGGGGCGTTTCGGGAAATACATGGCGTGCACCAACGACGAGTGTAAGAACACCCGTAAGATTCTGCGTAACGGTGAAGTCGCGCCGCCGAAGGAAGATCCGGTTCCGCTGCCAGAATTGCCGTGTGAGAAGTCTGACGCCTATTTCGTGCTGCGTGACGGTGCTGCCGGGGTCTTCCTCGCGGCCAACACCTTCCCGAAATCGCGTGAAACCCGCGCGCCGCTGGTGGAAGAGCTGCATCGCTTCCGCGACCGTCTGCCTGAGAAACTGCGTTATCTGGCCGATGCGCCACAGCAGGATCCTGAAGGGAATAAAACGGTGGTACGTTTTAGCCGTAAAACAAAACAGCAGTACGTTGCGGCTGAGAAAGAGGGTAAAGCGACCGGCTGGTCCGCCTTCTTTGTCGACGGAAAATGGGTTGAAGGCAAGAAATAATCTTCCCTTACCGTAACTTACCTGTAAAAGGGCCGGACTTCCGGCCCTTTTTTATTACCTTGTTATTATTTTTTGTTCCGTACTATACAGTCAGGCTATAAATGATATAGTGGTTATAGTTAACCCTTTTCTTATTATCAAATCGTCTTAAGCGATTGACCGCGTGCGCTAAATCGGATGGTCTGGCATGAAATTACAGCAGCTTCGTTATATCGTTGAGGTGGTGAATCACAACCTCAACGTCTCTTCTACCGCTGAGGGGTTATATACCTCGCAACCGGGCATCAGCAAACAGGTTCGTATGCTGGAGGACGAATTAGGTATCCAGATTTTCGCTCGCAGCGGTAAGCACCTCACGCAGGTGACACCCGCCGGGCAGGAAATCATTCGTATTGCCCGGGAAGTCCTCTCCAAAGTTGACGCTATTAAGTCCGTGGCGGGTGAACATACCTGGCCGGATAAAGGCTCGCTTTATATTGCCACAACGCATACTCAGGCGCGTTATGCGCTGCCAGGCGTTATTAAGGGCTTTATAGAACGTTATCCGCGCGTCTCTTTGCATATGCATCAGGGCTCGCCCACGCAAATCGCTGAAGCGGTTTCAAAGGGCAACGCGGACTTTGCCATCGCGACAGAAGCGCTTCACCTGTATGACGATCTGGTTATGCTACCGTGCTACCACTGGAACCGTTCTATCGTAGTGACCCCGGATCATCCGCTGGCGGGGAAAGGGTCGGTGACTATTGAAGAGCTGGCGCAATATCCTTTAGTGACATACACCTTCGGCTTCACCGGACGTTCTGAGCTTGATACGGCCTTTAACCGGGCGGGATTAACGCCGCGCATTGTCTTTACCGCCACGGATGCTGATGTCATTAAAACCTATGTGCGGCTTGGCCTGGGCGTTGGGGTGATTGCCAGCATGGCCGTCGACCCGGTTTCAGATCCGGATTTGGTTCGTCTTGATGCGCACGATATTTTCAGCCACAGCACGACCAAAATTGGTTTCCGTCGCAGCACCTTCCTGCGCAGCTATATGTATGATTTTATTCAACGCTTTGCCCCGCATTTAACGCGTGACGTGGTCGATACGGCGGTTGCATTACGCTCAAATGAAGATATTGAAGAGATGTTTAAAGACATCAAACTTCCGGCAAAATAATCACTCCCGGTATCTTTCCCTCACGGAAAGATACCGAATTAACTCCTCAAAGCTAAATCATAATTATCATCATCTACATTTTCCCTGCCATATAATGTCATTACCCTTTTAATCTGTATGGTTTTAATGTCGTGAATTGGCGACAAAAGTAGAAACTAATTTACGGCTACGCAAATATTTCTTTTCAATTATTTATTTCTGGTCAAAAGATTGAATATTTCCCACCAATTGATGCGTAAATTCACTGGCTTTTCGGCTAAAGTTTCTTTAGGATTTATCTCAACAGATGATTAATTGTACCAATTGTTTGGTCCTAAATGATAAGCGATATCGATTGTATGAGGTTAGCAATGCCTTCAGGAAGTGAAGAACCGCAAAGGGATCCTGCGCTCAAGCGTAAAGCCTGGCTGGCGGTCTTTCTCGTCTCCGCCCTGTTTTGGGTAGTGGTTGCTCTCCTTGCCTGGAAATATTGGGGTTGAATATGGCAGTGACGGTACGTACAGAAACGGTAAAACAGATGTGTCAGCATCGTGACAGTGGTCACAAAGGACGCAAAGCACCTGCGACCGTTGTCCCCGCGTCCTGGAAACTGACGCCACAGCAGCAAGCCTTTATTGATGTGTTCGCAGAAGACGAACCCAAAAAACAATAATTTAGTTAATTGCGTAATGATGCAAATAGTCTGAATACAGACTCTGCACCTTTGTACTCTTTAATAAATACACATCAGCAATATAGAACTGAGGGCAAACCTCGGAGCCTTTTTAAAAATAATGCCTGGTGTACCCTATGATGAATAACATGATGTCTCATAAATACTGGTCATGGCTCGGCGTTTTTTCTGTGTCGATCCTGTTCTGGTCTCAGCTCATCTGGCTGGCCTTCCTGTAAATCCAAAACCTCGCTGCGGCGGGGTTTTTTGTTTTCGCACTTCACTGGACCATTCCTAAATTTATCAATTCGGGTTGTTATCAAAACGTTACGACATCTTTGTGTTATCTTTAATTACAGCCCTGATGATTGTCAGGACATCTCTGTAATTAAGGAGGAGCTTATGTCGTTAACCCTACGCGAAGCCAGTAAGGACACATTACAGGCAGAAAACAAAACCTGGCATTACTATAGCCTGCCACTGGCTGCCAGAACGCTTGGGGACATTTCGCGTTTACCCAAGTCCTTGAAAGTTTTGCTGGAAAACCTCTTACGCTGGCAGGATGGCGATTCCGTCACCCTCGAGGATATCCAGGCGCTGGCGGGGTGGCTGAAGAGTGCCCATGCCGACAGAGAAATAGCCTATCGCCCGGCGAGGGTCCTGATGCAGGACTTTACCGGTGTTCCCGCCGTGGTTGATTTAGCCGCCATGCGCGAAGCCGTTAAGCGCCTCGGTGGCGATACGGCAAAAGTGAATCCGCTTTCTCCCGTTGACCTCGTGATTGACCACTCCGTGACCGTTGACCACTTCGGTGATGATGATGCTTTTGGCGAAAACGTACGTCTGGAGATGGAACGTAACCACGAGCGCTATGTTTTCCTGAAATGGGGGCAACAGGCGTTCAGCCGCTTTAGCGTGGTTCCGCCTGGAACCGGTATTTGCCATCAGGTTAACCTCGAATATCTGGGCAAAGCCGTCTGGAGTGAATTGCAGGATAAAGAGTGGGTGGCTTATCCGGATACGCTGGTCGGGACGGATTCACATACCACCATGATTAACGGCCTCGGTGTGCTGGGGTGGGGCGTCGGGGGTATTGAAGCGGAAGCGGCTATGCTTGGTCAGCCGGTGTCGATGCTCATTCCTGATGTGGTGGGCTTCAAACTCACCGGTAAGCTGTCGGAAGGCATTACCGCCACCGACCTGGTGTTGACCGTCACCCAGATGCTGCGTAAGCATGGCGTGGTGGGTAAATTTGTTGAATTCTACGGTGACGGGCTGGATTCGCTGCCGCTGGCCGATCGCGCCACTATCGCCAATATGGCGCCGGAATATGGCGCGACCTGTGGCTTCTTCCCCATTGATGACGTCACGTTGGAATATATGCGCCTGAGTGGTCGCAGTGAAGAGCAGGTCGCGCTGGTCGAGGCCTACACTAAAGCGCAGGGGATGTGGCGAAACACGGGTGATGAGCCGGTATTTACCAGCACGCTTGAGCTGGATATGGGAAGCGTCGAGGCGAGCCTTGCCGGGCCAAAACGCCCGCAGGATCGGGTCGCGTTACCGGACGTGCCAAAAGCTTTTGCCGCCAGCAATGAACTGGAAGTCAATGTCGCGAAAAAAGATCACCGTCCAATAGACTATGTCCTGAACGGACATCAGTATCAACTTCCGGATGGCGCGGTGGTTATTGCCGCTATCACCTCCTGCACCAACACCTCGAACCCAAGCGTTTTGATGGCCGCGGGACTGTTGGCCAAAAAAGCCGTTGAGCTTGGACTGAAACCGCAGCCGTGGGTTAAGGCTTCGCTGGCCCCGGGCTCTAAAGTGGTTTCAGATTACCTGGCGCAGGCAAAACTCACCCCGTACCTTGACGAGCTGGGCTTTAACCTCGTGGGTTACGGATGTACTACCTGTATCGGTAACTCCGGTCCGCTGCCTGAGCCGATTGAAACGGCGATCAAGCAGGGCGATCTTACCGTGGGTGCGGTTCTTTCCGGTAACCGCAACTTTGAAGGGCGTATTCATCCGCTGGTGAAAACCAACTGGCTGGCCTCGCCGCCGCTGGTTGTGGCTTACGCGCTGGCGGGAAACATGAATATCAATCTCACGACAGACCCGATTGGTCACGATCGCAAGAACGAGCCTGTTTACCTGAAAGATATCTGGCCGTCTTCACGCGACATCGCGCGAGCCGTTGAAAAGGTCTCAACCGAAATGTTCCGCAAAGAGTATGCGGAAGTGTTTGAAGGCACACCGGAATGGAAAACAATTAACGTCGTGGGCTCGGATACCTATGACTGGCAGGATGATTCGACCTATATTCGTCTGTCACCGTTCTTCGATGACATGCTGGCTGAACCTGCTCCGCTTAAGGATATCCACGGGGCGCGTATTCTGGCGATGCTGGGCGATTCCGTTACCACGGACCACATCTCGCCGGCGGGCAGTATCAAAGCCGACAGTCCGGCAGGCCGCTATCTGCAAAGCCGTGGGGTGGAACGCCGGGACTTCAACTCCTACGGATCGCGTCGTGGTAACCACGAAGTGATGATGCGCGGGACGTTTGCCAACATCCGCATCCGCAACGAAATGGTTCCAGGCGTGGAAGGGGGCATGACGCGTCATTTACCTGGCACGGAAGTGGTTTCGATTTATGATGCCGCCGTCAAATACCAACAGGAAGGCACGCCGCTGGCGGTGATTGCCGGTAAAGAGTACGGTTCCGGCTCCAGTCGAGACTGGGCAGCGAAAGGTCCGCGCCTGCTTGGGGTACGCGTGGTCATTGCCGAATCTTTCGAGCGTATTCACCGTTCGAATCTTATCGGGATGGGGATCCTGCCGCTAGAGTTCCCGCAGGGCGTCACCCGTAAAACGCTGGGGCTGACCGGGGAAGAGCAGATTGATATTAGTGGTCTGCAAAACCTGCAGCCGGGTAAAACGGTTCCGGTGACGTTAACGCGAGCAGACGGTAAAACGGAAGTGCTTGAATGCCGGTGTCGCATTGATACGGCAACCGAGCTGACTTACTACCAGAACGATGGCATATTACATTACGTAATTCGTAAAATGCTGGATTGACGCACTCAGCCCGGCTCGCGATGGCGATGCCGGGCATCTCGCGATCACTCGCTCAGGAGGTGACCCATTTTGGCGGCTTTGGTATCAAGATAGTGGGCATTTTTCGGGTTACGGCCGACAATCAGCGGAACACGTTCGACGATATTGATCCCCGCTTCGGTCAGGATTTCCACCTTTTTCGGGTTATTGGTTAGCAGACGGACCTCATCAACCCCAAGAAGCTTGAACATATCGGCGCACAGGGTAAAGTCGCGCTCATCGGCGGCAAACCCGAGCTGGTGGTTCGCTTCAACCGTATCGTATCCCTGATCCTGCAGCGCGTAGGCGCGGATTTTATTCAGCAGGCCAATATTACGACCTTCCTGACGGTGATAAAGCAGCACCCCACGACCTTCTTCAGCGATGTGAGAAAGAGCTGCTTCAAGCTGGAAACCGCAATCACAGCGCAGGCTGAACAAGGCATCGCCAGTCAGACACTCCGAATGTACGCGAGAGAGTACCGGCGTCTGTCCTGAAATGTCACCGAACACCAGCGCGACATGATCCTGTCCGGTTGCCAGTTCTTCAAATCCCACCATCAGGAAATCGCCCCATGGGGTTGGCAGTTTGGCTTCTGCCACACGTTTAAGCTGCATGTGATTCTCCAGAGTAGGCTGACACGTTTCGTGCCTTTCGCCTGTTTGGCTTTCTGTATCTGTTCATTTTGCCACAAGCTCAGCACGTTCGCCTAATGGGCGCCATGCTATATGGACGTTAAACGCACGATCCGACATATCCACCCAACAGATGAATTTCAGTTATGATTGTGGTGCTTAGCGAAAAAGGAGAAGACATGCTTTCAATCGCCAGACGTACGGCAGCAGGTGCGGCCATTCTACTTATTATGCCGCTGGCCGTATGGGTCTCGGGCTGGATGTGGCAGCCGGGTCAGAACGCCACATGGCTGAAAACATTATACTGGATAACGGAGACGGTCACCCAGCCGTGGGGAATTATCACGCATGTGATCCTTTGCGCCTGGTTTCTGTGGTGTTTGCGCTTTCGTCTGCGTGCGGCGCTGATGCTCTTTGCGATACTCGGTGGGGCGATCCTCATCGGGCAGGGCGTGAAGTCCTGGGTTAAAGATCATGTCCAGGAGCCGCGTCCTTTTGTCGTCTGGCTGGAAAAAGCGCATCAAGTTCCGGTGGATGAGTTCTACAATTTAAAACGTAAAGATCGTGGTGCGCTGGTCAAAGAACAGCTTGCGGAACAGCAGGATATCCCGAAGTTCTTACGTAAACACTGGCAAAAAGAGACCGGGTTTGCTTTTCCTTCCGGCCATACCATGTTTGCCGCCAGTTGGGCGTTACTGGGAGTAGGGCTGCTTTGGCCACGGCGACGTACTGTCACGATCGCGATTTTACTGGTCTGGGCCACAGGGGTGATGGGCAGTCGTTTGCTGCTGGGGATGCACTGGCCGCGGGATTTGGTGGTGGCTACGCTGATCTCATGGCTGCTTGTGACGCTGGCAACATGGCTTGCTGAACGCATCTGCGGTCCGTTAACGCCACCGCCTGTCGAGGAAGAAGAGATCGCCGAAAGGGACCAAAGCGACGCCTGACGGTTGATATTCCGCGTTTTGCCCATAAATCCATGACTGGCGCGTCACTTTTTCCGTTTCGCGCCCGCCACTAAAATGGTAGTTTATAAGGCTGATTGCGGTGAGTTGAACACACTTTATTCGCTTGAACCACATAACGGGAAGTAATGTGAAATATTTACTCATTTTCTTACTGGTATTGGCGATTTTTGTCATTTCAGTCACATTGGGTGCACAAAACGATCAACAGGTGACGTTTAACTATCTGCTGGCGCAGGGCGAGTATCGTGTATCGAGCCTTCTGGCGGTTTTATTCGCCGCGGGCTTTGCGATTGGCTGGCTGGTATGCGGTCTTTTCTGGTTGAAAGTTCGTGTTTCACTTGCGCGCGCTGAACGTAAAATTAAACGACTCGAACATCAAATTGCGCCTGCGTCCGACATTCCGGAAAGCTCTGGTGTGCCGGTCGTCAAGGAATAATCGACTATGCTGGAGTTGTTGTTTCTGCTTTTGCCTGTAGCCGCAGCCTATGGCTGGTATATGGGCCGCAGAAGTGCGCAACAAACAAAACAGGATGAGGCTAACCGACTCTCCCGCGACTACGTTGCTGGGGTGAACTTCCTCCTGAGCAATCAACAGGACAAAGCAGTAGACCTGTTCCTCGATATGCTCAAAGAGGATACGGGCACCGTTGAAGCGCATCTCACCCTGGGAAACCTGTTCCGCTCGCGTGGCGAGGTTGACCGCGCCATTCGTATTCACCAGACCCTTATGGAAAGCGCCTCGTTGACCTACGATCAACGCCTGCTGGCGGTACAACAGCTGGGCCGTGATTACATGGCGGCGGGGCTGTACGACCGTGCAGAAGACATGTTCTCGCAGCTGGTAGATGAAACGGATTTCCGCGTCAGCGCCTTGCAGCAGCTGCTGCAGATTTATCAGGCCACCAGTGACTGGCAGAAAGCCATTGATACGGCCGAGCGTCTGGTGAAGCTGGGCAAAGATAAGCAGCGAGTTGAGATAGCCCACTTCTACTGTGAACTGGCCCTTCAGCAAATGGGCAACGACGACATGGACAAAGCCATGGCGTTGCTTAAAAAGGGTGCCGCCGCTGACCGTAACAGCGCACGTATCTCCATTATGATGGGGCGGGTATTTATGGCAAATGGCGACTATGCCAAAGCTGTAGAGAGCCTGTTGCGGGTTATTGACCAGGATAAAGAGCTTGTCAGTGAAACGCTCGACATGCTGCAAACCTGCTATCAACAACTGGATAAGCAGGATGAATGGGTGACGTTCCTGCGTCGTTGCGTGGAAGAGAACACCGGCGCGACTGCCGAACTGATGCTCTCGGACGTGGTTGAGCAGTATGAGGGCAGTGATACCGCGCAGGTCTATATTACGCGTCAGCTGCAGCGTCATCCGACCATGCGGGTATTCCATAAGCTGATGGACTACCACCTCAACGATGCAGAGGAAGGGCGCGCCAAAGAGAGCCTGATGGTACTGCGCGACATGGTAGGCGAGCAGGTACGAAGCAAACCGCGCTATCGTTGCCAGAAGTGTGGGTTTACGGCGTATACACTGTACTGGCACTGTCCTTCATGCCGGGCATGGTCCACCATCAAGCCAATCCGTGGCCTTGATGGGCAGTAATTTTTAAAAACGCTCTATTTTAGTTACAACATACTGATGGGTTTTCAGAACCCATCGAGTCCGTGCGGTTTGCCGGCCAGCCAGGAGAGCAAATCGATCCTGTCAATTTGCAGCGCTGGCAGGTAGAATGCTCGCCGTTTATCTGTTCCGCGCCGCTGCGCGCCCATAGACGAAAAGGGCTGGTCATGACGTCTGTTACTTCCTCCGCTTCCCGCGTAATTACTGATTCTCCTGTTGTTGTTGCGCTTGATTACAATAAACGTGACGCGGCACTGGCCTTTGTCGAGGGTATAGACCCTCGCGACTGCCGTCTGAAAGTTGGCAAAGAGATGTTCACGCTGTTTGGACCGCAAATCGTACGCGACCTGCAACAGCGCGGTTTTGACGTTTTCCTCGACCTTAAATTCCACGATATCCCGAATACTACCGCGCACGCCGTGGCTGCTGCTGCAGAACTGGGGGTATGGATGGTCAATGTGCATGCATCGGGTGGGGCAAGAATGATGACCGCGGCCCGCGAAGCGCTCCTGCCGTTCGGCAGCGACGCACCGTTGCTGATTGCCGTAACCGTACTGACCAGTATGGATGAGAGTGATTTACGCGAACTCGGCGTGACGTTGTCACCTGCTGAGCATGCAGAGCGTCTCGCGCGCCTGACGCAAAATTGCGGGCTTGATGGTGTCGTCTGTTCCGCGCAGGAAGCCGTGCGTTTCAAATCAGAACTAGGTCAGGCTTTCAAACTCGTTACCCCAGGTATCCGCCCGGCCGGCAGCGAGGCCGGCGATCAGCGTCGCATTATGACGCCTGAACAGGCGCTGGCGGCAGGGGTAGACTATATGGTCATTGGGCGTCCTGTGACGCAGTCTGCTAACCCGTCAGAGACGCTCAAGGCGATCAACGCATCACTGAAAAAGGGGGCATAATGACTGATTCAAACAGTCGTCTGGTCTACTCAACAGAAAGTGGGCGTATAGACGAACCAAAAGCGAAAGCCGAGCGCCCGAAGGGGGACGGTATTGTTCGTATCCAGCGTCAAACCAGTGGACGCAAAGGTAAGGGCGTATGCCTTATCTCCGGCATTGATCTTGACGACGCGGAACTGGTTAAGCTGGCCGCCGATCTGAAAAAGAAATGTGGCTGCGGTGGTGCAGTGAAAGACGGCATTATCGAAATCCAGGGCGATAAACGTGATTTAATTAAATCCCTGCTCGAAGCCAAAGGCATGAAAGTGAAACTGGCGGGCGGCTAAAATAGATGAGCCACGGCATTTGCCGTGGCTCTTTTTTTTACGTGCGTAAGTCAGACCTGAAATGCGTTCTAATATCGCAGTACCGGTGGAGGCTTATTTAATAATTATTTGCCGACCTGGTGACCGATAATACCACCGACAGCAGCGCCACCTAATGTACCCAGCGTACTACCATCTGTTAATACCGCACCGCCCAGAGCACCAGCACCGGCACCAATTGCGGTGTTGCGGTCACGTTTAGACCAGTTAGAGCAAGCGCTCAGGGACATTGCTACAGTGATTGCCAGAACAGCGGCGGCTAATTTTTTGCTGGTTAAGGTCATAATACTTTCTCCTGAATTATCGATTCACGGAAAGAGCTACGCTTTAAGTATAGACGAATTGAATACTTAAAAACTGTTTTCCGTGAAAGCTGGTCGCGCAGGCGTTACGTAATCACGCAGGTGATAGTCACTTCCTGTTATATCGCTAACATTAATTTTACGACTTTAAGGCGGGTTAAACAGGTAAAAACTCTTAAAGGAGGGTTAGGAATCATCTCAGACAGTAGGGACATAGGCGCCCGACATTCGGGCGCTTAAAGGACTCAGGGCGACTTTTTAATAATATTGACGATAAGACCGTCATCTTCCAGTTTAATACGATGCTCATCGCTCAAACGTTCGTCGGTAATTACGCGGCTAAAGCGAGAGACTGGCCCCATGGTATAAGGGTGAACGGCGCCAAATTTTGAGCTATCAGTCAGCACAATGGCCTCACACTCTTTTTCCAGCACCGCATTCACCACATCAGAACGCATCATATCGCGGCCGGTGAAGCCCGTTTCTGGCTGCCAGCCATCAATACCAATAAAGGCCTTACTGAAATGGACCTGCTGAACATACTGGCGGGTCAGGGGGCCAACCATGCTTTCGCTTTTTTTCTGGTAAATGCCGCCCAGCAGGATCACCTCGCAGCGGGTCTCTTTGAGCAGGTGCGCGATATAGCTACTGACCGTGATGATAGTAACGTCTTTCTGTTCGGCAAGCGTGCGCGCCAGTAAGGCATTGCTACTGCCGTTTTCGATAAACACCGTCTCGCCATTGTTAACTAAAGACGCGGCAAACTCCGCCAGCTCACGCTTCAGGGCGTAGTTGTTCATCATGCGCGTCTCAACGTCCTCGCTATCGAGCGGGACCGCATATCCATGCGCACGACGCAGGTAGCTCTGTTTCTCCAGCAGGTTAAGATCCTGGCGGATGGTGACTTCTGAAACGCCGGTGGTTTTAGCGAGATCGACTACGCTGACGCGTCCCAGGTCAATGACCATCTGCAAAATGA
This sequence comes from Enterobacter sp. 200527-13, assembly GCF_027924865.1. Taxonomy (NCBI): domain Bacteria; kingdom Pseudomonadati; phylum Pseudomonadota; class Gammaproteobacteria; order Enterobacterales; family Enterobacteriaceae; genus Enterobacter; species Enterobacter sp. 200527-13. The sequence continues at coordinate 1,819,936 of NZ_BSCM01000001.1, read as the reverse complement.
TTTGTTGTCGGGAATTCATAGCATCCAATTAATAAAGCGAAACAGGTTCGGAAACAGCAGGATCAAACTTCCCACGGCGCTTTTGGCTGTCCGTTCTCAGGTGCGTTTTCAGCACCCTTTTGAGCAAGAAGTTCAGACTTCAGGATCTCCAGATTACGGATCGCCGAGTGATAATCGCCTGCCACCAGGATATCCAGCACGGTATCAATACGTTGTGCTACAGCTTGTGCATCAATAGTAGACATAATCTCACCCCAGGTGCGAAAAGGTAATATTTTCAATGATGCAGAAAATGGGATCAAAAGAGAAGGGAAAAAATGCAATAACTAAATCACATTAATGAAAGTGATAAATTTATTCCCCCACATGCTGCGGGCTTAATGAGTGGATTAGTCTAAAACTGCGCGCAAGGCGCTTTTTCTGTGAGGAATTAGACTATGACAGTTATCAACCAGCCTACCTGCACCCTGTTTACCGATACTGAACGTTTCACACAGTTGTCAGCCTACTACGAGGAAGAGCGGCACACCATCTGGATGATGCTGCGGGCGCAACCTCGTCCTTGTTTTAATCATGCGTTAATTGAGGAGATCATGAACCTCTCCTGGCTGGTTCGCCAGTCCGGATATCTGGTCGATTTTTGGGTAACCGGGTCACTGGTTCCTGAAATGTATAATGCGGGAGGCGATTTACAGTTCTTCGTAGAGTGCATTCAAAATGGACGGCGTGAAGCGTTACGCGCGTATGCACGTGCCTGCGTCGACTGTGTGCACGCAGCGTCGCGGGGGTTTGATACGGGCGCGGTCTCTCTGGCAATGGTTGAAGGCAGCGCGCTAGGCGGTGGGTTTGAGGCTGCGCTGGCACACCATTTTGTTCTCTCTCAGCGCGATGCCCGTCTGGGCTTCCCGGAAATTGCCTTCAACCTGTTCCCGGGCATGGGGGCATATTCGCTGGTCGCACGTCGGGCAGGGATGAAACTGGCGGAAGAACTCATCTACAAGGGGGAGTCGCATACGGCAGAATGGTACGAACAACATGGATTGGTCGATGTGCTGTTTGAGCCCGGGCAGAGCTACGTCTCCGTCAGAACCTTCATCGACACGCTGCGACCGAAGCTGAACGGGGTAAGGGCGATGTTGCGCGCCCGAACCCGGGTACTGCAACTGCCGCGCAGTGAACTGATGGATATCACGGAAGACTGGGTTGATGCGGCGTTCTGCCTCGAGCCAAAAGATATCGCCTATATGGAGCGTCTGGTGATGCTGCAAAACCGCCATCATGGGGCATTACGCAAAGCCAGTTAACGTTGTTTTCGCGACTGATATCGCTTTAGCCATCGCTCGAATGCGGCAGCGGGCATCGGCTTAGCGAAGAGAAAGCCCTGCCGTTCGTTGACGCCGTTCTTGGTCAGAAAGGCGTCTTCTTTCGCGCTCTCGACCCCTTCAGCGATGACCTGCAGGTTTAAGGCCTGTGCCACCGCGACGATGGCCCGCACCAGAGACTGGGAGATCGATTGTTTATGTATATCCCTGACGAAGGATTGATCGAGTTTAATGGCGTCGATAGGGAACCGCGCCAGCTGCGACAGAGACGAGTAGCCGGTGCCGAAATCATCAAGATGAATTTGCGCGCCAAGTTTGCTGAACTGCTGGATCACAGAGAGCGCCAGCTCTTCGTTTTCGATAAGGCAGCTTTCCGTGAGTTCAACGTCGATGGGGCAGTATTCAAAATCCAGATCCTTCAGCGCCTGCTTTAAATCGCTGAAAATGGTCTGGTCGGCCAGCTGACGTGCGGAGACGTTGACCGCCACGCGCAGGTTAATCCCCTTATCGCGCCATTTAGCCACCTGGCGCACCACATCAAGCATCACCCAGCGGCCCAGCGGGACAATCAATCCCGACTCCTCGGCATAAGAGATAAACTCCAGCGGAGGGATCAAACCGCGCTCCGGCGACTGCCAGCGCACCAGCGCTTCCAGACTTCGGATTTCACCCCGCCAGGTAATTTTAGGCTGGTAGTGAATCAGAAGCTGATCGTTATCCAGCGCTTTACGCAGGTTGGTATCCAGCCAGAGATATTCAAATACGCGCTGGTTCATCTCAGGTGAGAAGACGCAGAACTTGCCCCGGCCATTCTCTTTCGCCGTGTACATGGCGGTATCGGCATTACGGATGACGCTTTCCCTGTCGTTACCGTGCTGGGGGGCGAGAGCGATACCGAGCGAGCAACCGGTGTAAATTTCTATCAGGCCAATTCTGAACGGCTGGCGCAGACGGGTTAAGATCCGCGACGCCATGGCTTCCAGAGAGCCCTGAGAGGTATCTGTGGCCATGACAATAAACTCATCACCGCCAAGTCGCGCCAGCACCTGACCGTCATCCAGACAGCTCAGAATGGCCAGAGCGACAGCCTGCAATAGCTGGTCACCAAACATATGGCCGTAGGCATCGTTGACCTTTTTAAAGTTGTCCAGGTCGAGATACACCACGCCTACCTGCGTTTCACCGCGGCTGGCGATGGCATCAGAAATCAGTTCGTGGATCGCATTACGGTTTGGTAAACCGGTAATGGTGTCGGTATTGGCCAGCACGCGCAGACGCTCCTGGGCGCGGCGCTCCTCGGTAATGTCGGTGCCGGAACAGATAAGGAAAATTTCATTTTTGCCGCTGCCGCTATGAACAAACTTGTTTCTGAACAAAAACAGCCGTTGCCCTTTACGCGTTTTGATCCAGCGTTCGACCTCGTAGGAGCTGCCGTTGCGAAAAAAACCGGTGATATTGCGCTTTGAAGCTGCCGCTTCGCTCCGGCTCATAAACAGCTTGAACACGTTCTGGCCAATAACTTCTTGTTCTTTCAGACCGGTATATTCTTCACTCAGCCGGTTAAAACGCTGAATATTGCCGTTATGATCGAGAATAACGATGACGGAGTTGGCTTCAGAGACAACCTGTTCAGCAAAAGAGAGGCCCTGAGCCAGGTCACGAGCCACGGAGGGCGTATCGTTCCACGCTGACGCGGTGCCGGCCCATTCATTACGGGTTATTTTGCGCCCCACAAGATGAACCGGGACATCTTCGCCGTACAACGAGAGCGTCATGGAGATGCTGGAGGTAATGACGGTTAACTGGCGGATAAGTTCGGCTTGTTCATCATCCAGCGCCACCACCTCAGTCACATCGGCATTTTCGCTGGCGGCAAGGTGCAGAGCATTGCTGTCAGCTGTCATTCGCCACCAGGGGCTATGCGTACCCATGTAACGAAACAGCAAATTCTGCTCCAGATCGCCCATCATGTTTTCTCCCGCAGCTGCTCATTAGCGCACAAATCATTCATTTGCCGTCGACTTTTCCGTTGTGAAACAGCGGCAACCCCAAAATGAACGTCGTGTTTTTTCCCGGTTTTCTTATAAAAAACGCGTCTGGCGAAAAAGGATATTTATTGTATAAAAATTCACGTAACCGAATATAACGGCACTCTTTTACTGTAGATAATTATGGCAATTTTGGGCGGGAAGGCGCTGAAAATAGTACGAAAAAATAATGATTTTGCGGCGGGGGTTCAAAAGAAAAATTGTCGGCGCTTCCCGAAGGGAAACGGCCGACAATTTAAGCGGTTATCAGGCGACCGGTCGCGCGATAACGCTGCGGGTTTCCATGCGAACTTCAGCGATGTTTACGTCAATCACGTCTGTGACTTTGTAAACTGTTTCACCTTTGATTTGCACGGTACCATTCTCCTGGCTGCAGACCAGTTCGTCACGGACGGCATGCAGGAACGGGGCAGGGATAAAGGCGACGGCACCGTTATCCACCAGGCGAACGCGCATACCGCCCCGGCTGATATCAATGATTTCTGCGGCGAAGCGAGTATCTGTACCCGCTTTATCCTGCAGGTAGCGTGCGTACAGCCAGTCTCCCACGTCACGTTCCGCCATACGGTTCAGGCGACGTCGTTCGGCCATCTGCAGGGTGGTGTCATTTTGCGGACGCGCAATGGACTCACCCTTAATGATCGCCTTCAGCAGACGGTGGTTGACCATGTCGCCATACTTACGAATAGGTGACGTCCAGGTCGCGTAGGCTTCCAGGCCGAGGCCAAAGTGTGGACCCGGCTCGGTGCTGATTTCAGCAAAGGACTGGAAACGACGGATACGGCTGTCGAGGAAACCGGATGGCTGTGCATCCAGCTCGCGGCGCAGCTTACAGAAGCCCTGTAGCGTCAGCACTTCTTCAGGGTCAACGTGCACATCGTGGTTCTTCAGCAGGGCCGCCAGCGCTTCGGTATTGGCCGGATCAAAACCAGTGTGGACGTTGTAAATACCAAAGCCCAGCTTGTCACGCAGGACGCGAGCGGCACAAATGTTGGCAGAAATCATCGCTTCTTCAACAATGCGGTTCGCAATGCGACGCGGTTCAGCCACGATATTCAGCACTTCGCCTTTCTCACCCAGCACAAAGCGATAGTCCGGACGATCTTTAAAGACCAGCGCATGGGTTTTACGCCACTCGCCGCGGTTCAGACAAATGCGGTGCAGCAGGCGGATCTGTGCGGCAATCGCGTCTGATTCCGGTTTCCAGGTGCCGGTATTCTCAAGCCAGTCGGAAACATTGTCGTAGGCCAGCTTGGCTTTCGATTCGATGGTTGCGGCAAAAAATTCAATATCGTCTTCGATCGCGCCATCGGCGGCGATGGTCATGCGGCAGGCAAGGACCGGACGCACTTCATTTGGACGCAGTGAGCAGAGGTCATCTGACAGTTCGCGCGGCAACATGGGGATGTTGAAGCCCGGCAGGTAGTTAGTGAACGATCGGACTTTTGCCATATCGTCCAGCTTGCTGCCTTCAACGATCCAGGCGGTGGGATCGGCAATGGCGACGGTCAAATGCAATTTGCCATCAGCGCTCTCTTCCGCATACAGCGCATCATCCATATCTTCTGTGCTGGCGCTGTCGATAGTGACAAACTCCAGGGCAGTGAGGTCGCGACGCGTCAGGCCTTCGTCCTGCATTTCAGTCGCTACGCCGTCTGGCGCTTCTTTCTCAAGATTATGGCGTGCAAGCGTCACCCACCATGGCACGAAATGGTCGTCGCCAAAGGTGATGAACTGGGTCAGTTCAGCATAAAAGCCACGATCGCCTTTCAGAGGATGACGGCGCATTTCTGCTACGGCCCAGTCACCTTCTTTGAAATCATGCTCAACACCACGGGCGGCGCGGCAAGGAATGGCATCTTTCAGCAGGGGATGATCCGGCACGATAGAAAGACGATCGTCTTTTCGCTGGACCTTGCCCACGAAGCGGGTCAGGAACGGTTCGATCAGTTCTTCCGGCTCGGCGGACTCACGTTCCTTTTCGGTATGAATGACGGCCGTAATGCGGTCGCCATGCATCACTTTCTTCATCTGCGGTGGCGGAATGAAGTAGCTTTTCTGCGCATCAACTTCAAGGAAGCCAAAGCCCTTTTCCGTGGCTTTTACGACCCCTTCTGCACGCGGCGTCTGGGAATGCAGTTGCTGTTTAAGCTGCGCTAGCAGCGGGTTGTCCTGAAACATAATGTTCTATTTTCGTAGCCATTGAGCGGCTGACAGTTTTACGCGATTCTCACTGTCACAGCAAGCGGTCTTTGGGTAATTAGTATGGTTATTCCCCTTTGCCAAACGCGACTTTCAGGCGTTCAAGCCAGCCATCCATCGCGCTCCGGGTGAGCAGTTTTATCGCCCGTACCGCAGGCAGTCCTTGTTCAGTGAGCGGGGTGAACTGTGCGGCACTGAAGCGGTCCGGAGAACGCGTCAACAAGTCGATTGCCGCCGAAAGCGCCGGCGAATCAAGAGAAATATCATCATGGCTGTTTACCAGGATCTCACCCGTCAGGTCGAGCAGGATGGGCTCATGGCTGAGTACCGGCGTCAGCGCTTCAAGGGCGGGTTCGGCCTGCCAGCGGGAAAGCGATTCAAGCTGATGCGCGCTGGCATAACGCAGTTCAACGACAGGTAAAAGCGCCACCCAGGACTCAGGAGCAGCTGGCAGCGTGTGCGGCTGAATATGATGGCCGGGCAGCCAGCGTACAGGATGCCCCAGCAGGGCCTGAAAGACGGCCACCACGCGTGCCTGAAAACCGATAAAGCCGATAATCTGATTAATAAGCACCATGTCGTAGGTTGTCAGGCCCACCTCATCAAGCTGCTGCTGTGCTTTATCATCGATGACATCAGGTGAGCTGGCGAGCTGACGGGCGTACTGGGTGATTTGTGCCAGGCGGCGGTTACTTTCGCGTGAGGAGTCAGGGCCGGGAAGCGGGGCGAGGAGGGCGGCATAGTGGTTACACAACCGTTGGACGCCACAGGCCTGCGCGACCGTTAATGCAGTACTCAATCTGTCGTAGGCGCTGAGCGTATGCAGCCGGTTAACGGAGATTGAGAGCGGAAACAACAGGTGGCATAAGGTTCTGGCAGGGGTGAGCCAGCCAGTACAGGCGGCGACAATCTCGTCAGGCAGGGCTAAATCGAGCAAAAAACGATCGTCGACGTTAGCGGCTTCGGGCACCAGAGGCAGAACATCCGTCTGCGCGTGGTTTGACTGGGTTTCGTGGTACCAGTGGCCTTTGCCGGAAAAACGGCGTTGTTCCATGGGCGTTCCTTGATCTCAAAATGGCGATCAATATCCTGGCGTAAGGCAGATGTGGGGAAAAATATTGTTAGGTGATAACAAATAGCTGAACGGAATAACGAAGGGGTCGGGCGGAGGAAGGAAAACTCTCTTCCCGTGAGGGAAGAGAGTCACAGCTTATTTAATTTCCAGCTCGTTCATTGCAGCGATGTTGAAGCCGCCGTCAACGTGAACCACTTCGCCGGAGATACCCGCGGAAAGGTCAGAGCACAGGAACGCTGCAGAGTTACCCACATCTTCAATGGTAACGGTACGACGAATCGGAGTAACCGCTTCGCAGTGCGCCAGCATTTTACGGAAATCTTTGATACCGGAAGCTGCCAGGGTACGGATTGGACCCGCAGAGATAGCGTTCACACGCACACCTTCTGGACCCATCGCGTTCGCCATGTAGCGGACGTTTGCTTCCAGAGACGCTTTAGCCAGACCCATAACGTTGTAGTTAGGGATAGCACGTTCTGCGCCCAGATAGGACAGGGTCAGCAGAGCTGCGCCGGGGTTCAGCATCGCACGGCAAGATTTAGCCATTGCCACGAAGCTGTAGGAGCTGATGTCGTGAGCGATTTTGAAGCCATCACGGGTTACCGCGTTCACGTAGTCGCCGTCCAGCTGATCGCCAGGAGCGAAGCCGATGGAGTGAACGAAACCGTCGAATTTCGGCCATGCTTTTGCCAGTTCAGCAAACATGCCATCGATGCTTTCGTCTTGTGCAACGTCGCATTCCAGAACAAGGCTGGAACCCAGCTGCGCGGCAAACTCTTCTACACGGCCTTTCAGCTTGTCGTTCTGGTAGGTGAACGCCAGCTCAGCGCCTTCGCGATGCATAGCCTGTGCGATGCCGTATGCGATGGACAGTTTGCTGGCAACGCCAGTTACCAGAATGCGCTTACCGGAAAGAAAACCCATAGATTTAATCCTTATATTCATTGCTTATTTTTTGCCTTGTAAATCATAGCATTACAGGCAACATTTCAAAGTCATTCGAAATTAGCTCGAAATTATATCCCACTCAGTGCCCCTTGTGTCACGCTATTTCTCGCTCAAAGCCCGTGACGTATGTCATGGAAGGGGGTGAGCGAACGCGTTATCACGCTGTTTCACAGGCATCCGTCCATTATATCACTGCGCGACCGGTTCGCCTCATCCAACCAGAGGCGGGCGTTTTTGCGCAAAATGATCCGTTCAGTGGATTTTACGTATTACAATCCAGTTAGAGTCAAAACATGAAAGAAATCATTAACAAACACGTTATAGACTGGGTTGAAGATAATATTTTATCTCTGGAGCATATCGATCGGCTGGTCGTAAAAACGGGTTACAGCAGAAGGACGCTCGAAATCTGGTTTAAACACCAATACCACCAGTCGCTGGGTGAGTATATGCTCAGGAGACGAATGAGCTATGCCGCGTCTTTATTAAGGATGACGTCTCTGCCGGTCACCGAAATCGCTCACATTTTTCAGTATCATAGTGGACAGGGTTTTGCCCGCGCGTTTAAGAAATTGACCGGGAAAACACCGTCTCAATATCGAAGCGATGAAATATGGGACTTCCAGCGTTACCATCCTTCACTGTTATTAGAAGGGCTCCGTAAACGTGACGTGAAGATTTGTCGGCTGGCGCGGACGTTTTCCTATAACGATACCCTGACGGAATATGATCATATTTTTAATCCTGCGATACAGGATGTGACCAAAAGACTGAGAAAACTTTTGCTTGATCATCGTGGGGAGGTAAAAGAAATCGCCATCAGGGGACGGCGTCCAGAAGGCCTGGATAAAAGCCGGGAAAACATGGCTGAAGTCATAATTGATTATCTGTCACCGGATAATACGTCGCACCAAAAACAGGAATATCATTTTTCCGGTAAATATGCCGTTATGCGGTATGACGGTAGCTGGAGCGCCTACGGTAAGCTCAGCAAAAAGAACTATTTGTGGGTAATGTCATATCATCAATTCAGGCTGCGTAATGAAACCCATTTAATGACGTTCCATTCCTGCTCCGAAGATAAGGTCGTATTTGATATTTATATACCCATAGTCTGAGTCTGGCACCGTCTCGTAATTAAAACGAATCAGTCAGTACGGGCTCTCGTCTGTGAGCCCTGACGCTATATATTCCTCGCAAAACAGATGTTTTACAAATGGAGTTGTGAACGATGAAAGAAGAATTGTATCGATTCGATGATGATATCGACTCAATTGCCTATTCCGTCGCATTTAGCGAATGGCTCGGTATCGATAATCTGCAGGATTGTGCCCTGACAAGAATTTCGGAGGAGGACAGGGGGAATATGAGCGAAAGTTAGAGGAGTTTCGCCATTTCTTTCAATATGCTTCAGGGGAGGAGTATTTTTCACATTTTCTTTTACAGAATAAAACGCATCACTAAGTTTAACATATACGGATATATGGAATGCATGCATGAGGATTGCACAGTTATTAGTTAAGACGTTAATTGTCGGAACGGTTTCTTTTCCTTACGCGACGGTGTCGGCCATGACACCAGCGGAACATAGTCAGTATGACGCTCTGATTATCGAGGCGAGAAAAGGCAATACGGAACCAGCCTTGTCCTGGTTTTCAGGCCACCATCGGCTTGATGAGTCTCAGGTCGCCGACTGGATGCAAATCGCCCTGTGGGCCGGTAAAGATAATGAGGTTATCAACGTCTATTCACAATACAAACATCATACGTTACCGGCGAGGGCCTATTCAGCGCTGGCGATAGCCTATCGCAACAAGCAGGTAAGAGTGATCTCACTGGTGAGTAAAGCGCAGTAGGGAATATCCCGGTTCGGTACGACATCGACCGGGATAATCCACTTCAACAGACTGAGGTCGGTTAACTGAAGCATCTGAAAAGAGGGTGGCAAGCCTGACCGGTTTGCCCCTCGATGTTAAGCAGAGAATGGTGTAAATCGCTCTGCCGTTTCACGTCTTTTATTTATGCGGTATTAATGAACATGAATAACATTACGTTGGCTGAGAAAATGATCGTGCTGTCCGGTGCACTGCTGTTTGCACTGATGATCGCGGTGAACTCCTTTTTTGTTAATGATAATCCAGGTTTCAGGGTACCCATGACAACCTATTTGATCGTCATGATTGCGCTGTTTTTTCTGGATACCATTATCTTTATTTTTATCCAGATGCAGTATGCGTCTGACCGATCTCATTTATCCCTGTTAATCCTGAGCATGGCGTTCCTGAGCGGTCTCATCTATTTCATAGAAACCATTATCGTCATTCAGCTTCCTGAAGACGCCGGGTTAACCCATACGCTAAAAACTAACGATACGGCGGTATTTTATTTTTTCCGCCAGTTAAGTTTTATTTTTTTGCTGGGGCTTGCTGTATGGGTGGAGAAACTCACGGCACGGCGACGATTCACATTACGGAATAAGGTCTGGCTGGCGCTAATATCGTTAATCCCACTGGTTATGTTCCCGGTGCTGGCCCATGCTTTGAGCAGCTACAATCCAACCTGGACATTAACGATAGCCGCGTATCGCCCCGATCAGTATCATCCTGTCTGGGATGTTCGCTACGTTAACGCTCTGATAGTGCTCTGGTCGGCCTTAGCCTGCTACATGACTTACGTGACACGCTTTTCATCTGGCGTCTGGAACAGCATCATAGTGGTGTGCCTTTCTGCGATCACCTATAACTTTTTCCTGCTCTTACTCGATACGTATAACCTGTCGCTCTGGTATATCAGCCGGGCGGTAGAAGTGTTCAGTAAACTATTTGTTATCTGTACCTTACTGTTACATGTCTTCAGCTTGCTGAGATTTTTTGGCGATCGGGTTAACCGCGATCCCCTTACGCAGATCTTCAACCGCAAGTATTTTTTTGAGGCACTTCAGCGGCTCTGCATGCTCAGAACAGAAAAGGGCACCAGCATTATGATGCTTGATATCGATAACTTTAAGACCATTAATGACACCTGGGGACATCCTGTGGGGGACCGCGTCATTCTGGCGGTCGTGGATATTATTAAAGACAGTATTCGTGATAACGACGTCTTTGCCAGACTGGGAGGTGAAGAGTTTGGCCTGCTGTTGCCCGACACGGACAGGAGTATGGCCGTAGCCGCCGCAGAACGTATTCGCAAGAATGTTGAGCAACGCACCGGGCAGGGTAATCTGTACGCGGTGCCCCTGACGGTAACGTTAAGTATTGGCGTGTGCTCAGCCATTCATGAAAACGTCAACAGTAGCGATATCATTCGTGATGTGGATGAAGCACTGTATGAGGCCAAGCACGGTGGTAAAAACAGAACCGTGTGCAGACAGGCCGCAGGGTCGGTCTGATCCGGCGTTGCGCGCCTCCGCGGTGTGATTTACGCGCAAGAAAAAACGGGGTTATAACACAGGGATGTAAATATCAAAGTTAACGCGCTCATCGCTGCAGGCGTTAAAACGCATTAAATGAATGCCATCGCGCAACGTCAGGCGGTTCGTCACCATTGCCTTAACAAACGCAATTTTGTTATAGGCGCTATAACATTCCCAGCTGCCTTCAAAGGACATTTTTGCATATTTTCCGGTAAGTAAAAGTGTGTCTTTCTTTGTTGTTTTAGTGCTGTCTAAACAATATGAAATTAAGACTTCTACCAGATAGGAACGGCTTTTACCCAGACGTTCTGGTCGGCGCGGCACTATGGCAAGCTGTTGGATCCGATCGCGATTCTCTAGCAGGAGTTTTTTGATTTTTTTAGTGACATCGTACACCGCAGTATCAAAAAGATGATCGTGCTCTATAATCTCATGGGTATACGGAAAAATCTCATTGAGCTCACAGAGTGTTATTTTGGGTGTTTTAAGATCGTCTAATAAAAATGAGGGCTGAAGGATATCAAAATCCCACTCTTTTGCATTTCTGTATTCAGAAGGGGTGAGTCCCGACATCTTTTTAAAGGCTCTTGAAAACCCCTGGCTGCTTTGGTAGTGAAATAAATAAGCAATGTCCGTAACGGGAAGCGACGTCATTCTGAGCATGATGGCTGCAAGGCTCAGCCTTCTCCTTAGGATGTACTCACCTAAAGAGAGGTGATATTTCTCTTTAAACCATGTTTCCATGGTTCTTCTGCTATACCCGGTATCTTTAACCAATTGATCAATATGTAAAATAGAAAAATTATTTTCCTCTACCCAGGTGAGAATATATTTACTAATACTTTCTTTCATTCGATATCTACAGCGTGTGGCGTCATGACGTAATTAATAAATTGCCGGTGGGGCTTATGCCAAATACTTGCTTTATTGCGGTGGGATTCTGGCAATGACCTTAATTTCAAAATCAAAGCCCGCAAGCCAGTTTACCCCCACGGCCGTCCAGTTCGGATAAGGGGGGCGGGGGAACGCTAATTTTTTGGCTTCCATGATGGTTGAAAACTGATTTTCTGGATCGGTATGAAACGTCGTCACGTCGATCACATCATCAAACGTACATCCCGCGGCAGAAAGCGTAGCCTGGAGATTATCAAAAGCCAGTTGTACCTGAGCGCCGAAATCCGTTTCAGGTGTGCCGTCGCTGCGGCTTCCAACCTGGCCTGAGACAAATAACAGATCGCCAGAGCGAATGGCAGCAGAATAGCCATGTTCTTCATAGAGGGCATGACGATTAGCGGGAAATACAGGTTCACGTGGGTGCATGGCATTTCCTTTTCGATTGGGGGTATTGTTGAGATCACGCGGTCGTATTAACATACGCGGCGTATGTCAAAATCTAAACCACATACGCCACGTATGTCAAACGGAAAAACACAACGTAACCAAGGACGTCTTATGGCTGCAAAAAGCCGTGCCGAAACGGCCCAGGAAAATCGCGAAAAAATGATACAGGCAGGGCGCAAAGCTTTTGCCGAGAAAGGCTATGCCGCAGCCTCCATGGATGAACTGACCGCAAGCGTGGGGTTAACACGTGGAGCGCTATACCATAATTTCACTGACAAGAAAGGCTTGCTGGCTGCGGTGGTCGCCCAGATAGACAGCGAAATGGCACGAAAGGCGAAGGAAATTGCCGCCAGCGCCGAGAATGACTGGGAGCGACTACTGGCCGAAGGCGTCGCTTACATCAAAATGGCGCTCGATCCGGAAGTGCAGCGTATTGTACTGCGTGATGGTCCGGCTGTTCTGGGTGACCCGGCCCACTGGCCCAGCCAGAATAGCTGCCTGGAATCTACCCGTCAGACCATAGAAAAAATGATTGAACGCAAGGTCCTGAAAGACATGGATGCAAACGTCGCTGCACAGCTGTTAAATGGCGCTGCGCTCAATGCTGCACTGTTGATAGCCGCCAGTGACGATCCACAGAAGACGTTGCCACATGCGATTGAGGTGTTTGTCCTGCTTGCCAGCGGGTTACGCCATCAGTGAAAGGAAAGGGTTAACGCGCGCGAGCTGCTATTTAACCCTTAAAGGAACGGGTGTGCCGGGGGTATTTTTTGTCGGATAAGGGGCGCTAGAACGCCGCGAGGATTTCGCGCGTGGTGAGCGTTGTTAATCTGCCCCTTGCACCAACGCGCTAGCGATCTTTTCTCCACGCATCCGCGGTTAATGCTTCACCGAAATGGCCGGCAATCAATCGCTTAGTCAGTTCATGAAGCGGAGAGGCCATAACATCTGCGGTACTGCCACGTTCAACAACCTCACCCTGATGCATGACCATCACCTGGTCGCTGATATGTTTCATCATCCCCAGATGTTGGGTCACGTAGATATACGAGATACCCTGTTTTTCCTGTAATTCGAGCATCAGGTTAATTAACTGCGATCGCATCGACATATCCAGCGAGGCGAGCGCTTCGTCGGCGATGATCACTTTCGGGCGCAATATCAGCGCACGCGCGAGCCCAAGACGCTGTTTCTGGCCGGGGGCGAGCATGTGCGGGTAATAGCTCTCGTGATCGGGCAGCAGCCCAACCATCCGCAGGGTTTCAAAAACGCGTTTGCGTCGCGCTTCTGGCTCGAGATCGGTATTCAGACGCAGCGGAAAATCGAGGATTTGCGAAATACGCTGACGCGGGTTGAGCGATGTCGACGGATCCTGGAAGATCATACGGATACGCTGGCTGCGGAAAGAGTAATCGCCGAATTCCAGCGGATGGTCATCTATCAGCACTTCGCCGCCGGAAGGTTCAACCATGCCTGCCAGCATCTTCGCCAGCGTGGATTTACCGGAACCGTTCTCACCGATGATTGCCAGCGTCTGTTTTTCGCGCAGGGTAAAGCTGAGCGGCTTCACGGCTTCAACGGTCTGACGATGGAACAGTCCGGTACGGTAGCGAAAGGTCTTACTCAGGTTACGGACTTCCAGTAAGGTTTCGACCATTTCACTCTCTCTCCATGTTCAGCGGGAAATGACAGGCATATAGATGATTTTTAGCCCCTGTCAGACGTGGCGTCTCAATACATTTACGCTGCGCATACGGGCACCGCGGCCCCAGACGACAGCCAATCGGCAAGGACTCCAGCAGCGGGATAGCCCCGGGCAGGGTGTTCAGGCGACTCTTGTGCGGCATGGCGCTGCCAAAATCTGGAATGGCGCGGATCAGCGCCTGCGTATACGGATGATGCGGCGCGGTGATGAGGTCTTCACTCGGGGCGGTTTCGACCGTCTGCCCGCAGTACATCACATCAATCTTATCAGCCCATTTGCTGAGCATTTGCAGGTCGTGACTGATCAACAAAATGGTGGTGTTGTTGTTCTGGTTCAGACGCGTCAGCAGGCGGAAAATCTGCGCCTGCGTGGTCGGTTCCATCGCGTTGGTCGGTTCATCCGCAATCAGCAGACGCGGCTGATTGGCCAGCGCGATGGCAATCATCACTTTCTGACACTCACCGTCGGTCAGTTCGTACGGAAAACTGCGCATGGCATCTTTATGATCTTTGATCCCGACGCGGTGCAACAGCTCAATAGCACGACGCTTACGCCAGCCAAACCGTTGCCACCAGCGGCCTTTATAGGTCCACCCGGGAATGTTCTGCATCAGCTGTTTGCCCACGCGCTCGGACGGGTCAAGACAGGATTGCGGCTCCTGGAAAATCATTGATACGTTATGGCCGACCAGCTTGCGACGCTCGCGAGGAGAAAGGCGTTGCAGGTCGATATCATCAAAACGCATACGGTCAGCGGTGACGCGCCAGTTATCCTTCGCCACGCCACAGATGGCTTTGGCGATCAGGCTTTTCCCTGAACCGGATTCACCCACCAGCCCGCGAATTTCACCCTCAGCAAGGGTGATACTGATGCGATCGACGGCTTTCACCCAGCCTTCACCGGTTTTGAACTCGATGGTCAGGTTGCGAATATCAAGAAGCGGCATTATTGCACCCCCGCATTAATTGCACGGCGTATACCATCGCCCAGCAGGTTAACAAGCAGCACACTCACCATAATGGCTGCGCCCGGTAACATGACCGTCCACGGCGCAACGTAGATAAGCTCAAGCGCGTCACCGAGCATCGCGCCCCATTCAGGCGACGGCAGCTGCGCACCGAGATCGAGAAAGCCAAGCGCCGCGATGTCCAGAATCGCCATCGACAGGGCGCGGGTGATCTCCGTGACCAGCCCGGCAGCGATGTTCGGCAGTACGGCAAACCAGAGGATATTTAAGGTTGTCGCACCGTCCAGGCGAGCAGCGACGACATACTCTTTTTCCAGCTCGTCATGCACCATGCTGTATACCGAACGCACGATGCGGGGCAGGATCGCCAGCCAGACCGCGAACATGGCATGCGACAGGTGTGGCCCGACAAACGCCACCACAATGATGGCCAGCAGCAGGGACGGAATAGAGAGCAGGGTGTCGAGAATGTGGTTCAGTGCCGCCGAGCGCAGGCCATGCGTCGACCCGGCAAAGATGCCGAGCGCCAGACCGCAGATGGTGGCAGCAAACGTCACCACAAATGCACCGCCGACCGTCGGCGCCGCGCCGCTCAACAGGCGGCTCAATACGTCACGCCCGAGGTCGTCCGTACCGAGGAAGAAAGAGACCTCACCGTAGCGCGACCAGGATGGGGGCAGCAACTGATAGCCAAGGAACTGCTGATCAATACCATAGGGCGCAAACCAGGAGCCAAAAACGCAGAGCAACACCAGCCCGGCGAAGCCATAAAGGCCAATCATTGCCGTGGTGTCACCATAGAATTTACGCCACACGGTACGCAGCGCACCGGGCGTGCGCTTTTCACTGTATACGTTATCGTAGGGCATACCATTCCTTATGCTTCAACGGGTTGGCCATAGCACCCAAAATATCGGAAATCACGTTAACAATAATCACCAGAGAGCCAATCACCATGACGCCCGCCGAAATGGCGGCGTAGTCCTGCTGGCGGATAGCATTGATCAACCATCGTCCCAGCCCCGGCCAGCTGAAGACCATTTCGGTAATCATCGCCAGGGTGAGCATGGTGGAAAACTGGAGCCCCAGTCGCGGGATCACAGGCGGCAGGGCATTATGCAGCACATTACGGCGCAAGATAGTCAGGCGCGATAAGCCGCGCGTGGCGGCCGCTTTGACATAGTTCTGATCGAACACCTCGATGGTACTCAGGCGCATCAGGCGGATCACTTCGGTTGTCGGTGCCACCGCCAGCGTCAGTACCGGCAAGACCATATGGCGTACGGCGCTGACGATCATCTCATGTCGCCAGGCTGAATCAGACAGCCAGGCGTCAACGATAGCAAACCCGGTCACCGTTTTTACCGTATACAACAGGTCAAAACGGCCAGAAACCGGCAGCCAGCCCAGGTTGAGGGAGAAGAAAAGCGTCAGCAGCAGCGCCAGCCAGAAGATCGGGATCGAGAAGCCGAGCAGGGCGAGGGCGCTGATAAATTTATCCTGCCATTTGTTGCGATAAATCCCTGCCAGCATCCCTACCGGAATACCAACCATTAAGGCAAAACCGAACGCCAGAATGCACAGCTCCATTGTCGCCGGGAAAACCTCTTTCAGCTGCTCAGAGATGAGCTGCCCGTTGATGCTTGAAACACCGAAATCCCAGTGCAGCAGACCGTTAAACCAGAAGAGCCACGCATCCCACAGCGACGACCCCTGAAGCGGGGCGTGCGGGGTGAAATAGCTCAGACTGAAACCAACAAAGGTCAGGAAAAAGAGCGTCACCAACAGCAGCAGAAGGCGGCGCAAGGTAAAAATGATCATGGTTTTTTCACCTCTTGTTCTTTTTCGCGAGACACGCCGGCGAAGGAGGCGTTGCCGAACGGACTCAACACCAGGCCTTTAATATCATAGCGATAGGCCTGCAGGCGCAGGGACGAGGCCAGCGGCAGCACGGGCAGCTCTTCGGCAAGGATCTTCTGCGCTTCATCATAGGCGTCTATGCGTGACGCCAGCTGTTGGGACGCCAGCGCTTTTTGCAGCACGCCGTCAAATTCCCGGTTGCACCAGTGGGCGTAGTTGGTCTGGGAGTTAATCGCCGCACAGCTCAGCAACGGACGGAAGAAGCTGTCCGGGTCATTACTGTCGGTCGCCCAGCCTGTCAGGGTTAAATCATGGTTCATGTCCATCAGGCGCGCCTCCTGGAAACGACCCTCAACCGGCACGATGATCACTTTCACCCCCACCTGCGCCATATCTGCCTGCAACAGCTCGGCGGTCTTCAGCGGGCTTGGGTTCCAGGCCTGAGAACTGGTCGGTACCCAGAGTTGCAGCGTCAGGTTTTCTGCCCCCAGCGTTTTCAGCTGTTCACGCGCTTTTGCCGGGTTGTATTCCGTAATTTTAGCTTCACTGTCATAGGCCCACGAGGCTCGCGGCAAAATAGAGGCGGCGGTTTCTGCCGTACCGTAATAGATCGACTGCATCAGACGCTGGTTGTTAATGGCCAGCGCCAGCGCGTGGCGTACGGCAGGGTTGTTCAGTGGCGGCTTATCGGTATTAAACGCCAGATAGGCGATGTTCATGCCGGGGCGTAACGTCAGGCGCAAACGCGGATCGTCGCGCAAAATGGTGAGCTGGCTGGCAGCAGGCCACGCCAGCACGTCGCACTCCCCGGTCAGCAGTTTTGATAAACGCCCCGTCCCGCCAGAGCCAAGATCGACCACTACCTGTGGCATCAGCGGCGTGCCGCGCCAGAAATGCGCATGGCGCTGCAGGCGGATATATTGTCCGGAGCGATATTCGGCCAG
The DNA here is from genome assembly GCF_027924865.1 of Enterobacter sp. 200527-13. Classification (NCBI taxonomy): domain Bacteria; kingdom Pseudomonadati; phylum Pseudomonadota; class Gammaproteobacteria; order Enterobacterales; family Enterobacteriaceae; genus Enterobacter; species Enterobacter sp. 200527-13. The sequence continues at coordinate 1,802,112 of NZ_BSCM01000001.1, read as the reverse complement.
CTGGAACGGACCGGTACCGACTGGCTGACGATCGATTAACTCCTGACGATCGATTTTGCTCAGGTTCGCGGCATATTCAGCAGACATAACGGACGCATAGTGGGTGGCCAGGTGCCAGAGGAAAGAGGCATCCGGGCGCTTCAGCGAAAACTCCACCGTGCGGTTATCCAGCTTGCGAACGCTTTTAACGGTATCGGCAAACTGCAGGCTGTCGAAGTAGGGGAAGTTACTGCCGTTAACGTTATGCCACGGGTGATTACGGTTAAAGATACGCTGGAACGTAAAGACCACGTCATCCGCGTTCAGTTTGCGCGTTGGGGTAAACCAAGGCGTGTGCTGAAATGCGACATCATCGCGCAGGTGGAAACGGTAGGTCGCACCGTTATCCAGGACTTCCCAGCTTTCAGCAAGCTCTGGCACCAGACGGTAGGTGTAGGGATCCACATCAAGCAGACGGTCATAGAGTTGCGCGGCAAGGGTATCCACAATCAGGCCGCTGCCCGCTTTTTGCGGGTTAAATGTATCAACCTGACCGCTTACGCAATAGACGAAGCCGCTGTCGCGAATATCAGGTTGCGTAGCGGGGTCGGGCGCAGCAAACGCCAGGCTGCTGAACAGACCAAGTGCAAAGAAGGACGATAAAACCAGACGCATAATTTTTAAGGTTTTTAGGTTCGATCTGCAAAGTGTATCGCACTTACGCCTGCTTCGTAAAAATGTCTGCGGGTAAGTGCTGATATTGTCAGCGCATTTGATGCTTTTTGAGCAATGCCCTTAATTGATGGTAGGTCAGACCCAGGAGTTCAGCCGCCCGTTTCTGGTTATATTTCGCCACCTTCAGGCTCTGCTCAAGCAGCTGTTGTTCCTGTTCATGCTGGAACTGCCGCAAATCCAGGGGAAGTGCAGGGGAAGCCCCGGACACGGGCGGGGCGGAAGCTGGCTGCGGGCTACGCTGAAAAGGATCAAGAATAATGTTATCCAGCTCGGTCTCACTGCTGCCGTGGCGATAGACAGAACGCTCCACGACGTTTTTTAACTCACGGATATTTCCCGGCCAGTGGTAAGCGAGGAGTGTCTCCTTTGCATACTCGCTGAACCCCGGAAAAAGCGGCAGGCCGAGCTCGCGACACATCTGAATCGCAAACTGCTCTGCCAGCAGCATGATGTCGCTTCTTCGCTCGCGCAGCGGCGGGAGCTGAACGACGTCAAAGGCCAGCCGGTCGAGCAGGTCGGCACGGAATTTATCCTCTGCCACCATTTGCGGGAGGTTGGCATTGGTCGCGCACACCAGACGCACGTTGACCTGCAACGGCTGGCTACCGCCGACACGCTCCAGCTCGCCATATTCAATCACGCGCAGCAGCTTTTCCTGTACCAGCATGGGCGCGGTGGCCAGTTCATCAAGAAACAGCGTGCCGCCGTCGGCGCGTTCAAAACGACCCGGATGGCGTTTTTGGGCACCGGTAAAAGCACCGGCTTCATGACCGAAAAGCTCCGTGTCGAGCAGATTTTCATTCAACGCCGCGCAGTTAAGAGAAATGAAGGGGCCATCCCAGCGTCCGGATAAATAATGTAGACGGTTAGCAATCAGTTCCTTACCCGTGCCGCGCTCACCGATAATAAGCACCGGCTTGTTGAGCGGCGCGAGACGGGAGACCTGTTCGAGGACTTCCAGAAAACTGTTGGCTTCGCCGAGTAAATTGTCTTTGTATCCAGCCATGATGAAATTAACCACTCCTTAGTGATATTCACCAGGTGAGCATAGTGTGCCGATGCTTGGAAATCAACCACATCAAGTAAAATCAACAAGATAAAAACTTGGCACGGTATTTGTATTAGTTATGTAGCAGGGCATCGCCCGATAACAGAACTATGAGGATCACATTATGGGTATTTTTTCTCGTTTCGCCGACATCGTGAACGCCAATATCAACTCACTGCTTGAGAAAGCGGAAGATCCGCAGAAGCTGGTGCGCCTGATGATTCAGGAAATGGAAGATACGCTGGTTGAAGTGCGTTCTACCTCCGCCCGTGCGCTGGCTGAGAAAAAACAGTTAACGCGCCGCATTGAGCAGGCGACCGCTCAGCTTAACGAATGGCAGGAAAAAGCAGAACTTGCGCTGCGTAAAGATAAAGAAGACCTGGCCCGTGCCGCGCTGATTGAAAAACAGAAGCTGGCAGACATGGTCGCGACGCTCGAGCATGAAGTCACACTGGTCGATGATACGCTTTCGCGTATGAAGAAAGAGATTGGTGAGCTTGAGAATAAACTGAACGAAACGCGTGCGCGTCAGCAGGCGCTGGCATTGCGCCACCAGGCGGCAAGCTCATCCCGCGATGTACGTCGCCAGCTGGATAGCGGTAAGCTGGATGAAGCAATGGCACGTTTTGAGTCGTTTGAACGCCGTATCGACCATATGGAAGCGGAAGCGGAAAGTCACAGCATTGGTAAACAGAAGTCACTGGATCAGCAGTTCGCTGACCTGAAAGCGGACGATGAAATCAGCGAGCAACTTGCTGCGCTGAAAGCCAAAATGAAGCAAGACAACCAATAATAATTTGTGCGGCACCTGAGTGTGCCGCCACGCATCGTAAGACAAGGAGTACACATGAGCGCGCTTTTTCTGGCTATTCCCCTGACCATTTTCGTGCTGTTTGTTCTGCCGATTTGGTTATGGCTGCACTACAGCAACCGTTCTTCACGTGGTGAACTTTCCCAGAGTGAACAACAGCGTCTCGTACAGCTGACCGAACAGGCGAATAAAATGCGCGAACGCATTCAGGCGCTGGAAGATATCCTCGATGCAGAACATCCAAACTGGAGGGACCGTTAATGGCCGGACTGAATCTGAACAAAAAATTGTGGCGCATTCCGCAGCAGGGAATGGTACGCGGCGTCTGTGCGGGACTGGCCCATTATCTTGATGTCCCGGTCAAACTGGTTCGCGTGGTAACGGTGCTGTCGATCTTCTTCGGTCTGGCGTTTATCACCCTGGTGGCGTACATCGTGCTGTCGTTTGTACTCGACCCGATGCCGGAAGGTGAACTGGCCGCAGAAGGCGCACCGACCAGCAACGATCTTCTCAACGCGGTTGACGATCAACTCGCCGCTGGGGAGAAGCGGTTACGTGAGATGGAGCGCTATGTCACGTCTGACACCTTCACGCTGAGAAGCCGTTTTCGTCAGCTTTAAGAGAGAATATACATGAAGCAAAACTGGCAACAGGCCGGTCAGAAGGTAAAACCCGGCCTGAAAATCGCAGGTAAACTGGTCCTGCTGACGGCATTACGTTTCGGCCCGGCAGGTGTGGCGGGTTGGGCGATAAAATCTGTTGCCCGCAAGCCGGTAAGAATGTTGCTGGCTGTGGCGCTCGAACCTCTGCTGCAAAAAGTGGCAAAACGGCTTTCACGCCGCTACTTTCCCCAATAATTCCTGCGTACGTTAGCCTTTCTCGTTTTCGGGGCAGGCTAGCGATACTTCTTCGCTTTCCCTTTCTTTCTTTGCGGCAGCTCACAATACTGCGTTGAGCTGCTTTGCAATTGCGTTTTTCTGCGTCCCGGTCCGTTGACAGATATTTTTCATGGGAGTAGATTGCGTTCCGTGGGACCGCTACCATGGAAAATAAAATGCAGGCTAAAATTAAAGAAATCATTAATCTTGTTTACGGGGAATCATTTTCCGATACCCATTTTTCGGTGTTGCTGGAAAAGATTGATAACGCGATTTCTGTTATTACAGATAAGCGTAAGGTGGGGTGGGATGAAAAAGATGTTGTCCTGATTACGTATGCCGATCAGTTTTCGGCAGAAGGGGAGAAAGCCCTGCCGGTTTTCACACGGTTTTATAATAAGTGGCTCTCTCACTCCTTTTCACATGTTCATCTTTTACCTTTTTACCCGTGGTCTTCTGACGACGGTTTTTCTGTTATTGATTACCACGAAGTTGCACCAGAAACAGGAACGTGGCAGGACATCGCCGAATTAAAACAATCAGCCAGTTTGATGTTTGATTTCGTCTGCAATCACATGTCGGCGCAAAGTCAATGGTTCGCGAATTACCTTAAGCAAATGCCGGGGTATAACGATTTCTTCATTTCTGTTGACCCTGAAACGGATCTGTCGGCCGTCACGCGACCGCGTGCTTTGCCCCTCCTCACGCCGTTTACGCTTCACGATGGCAGCGTACGCCACCTGTGGACCACCTTCAGCAGCGACCAGGTCGATCTCAATTTTGCCTCTCCTCAGGTTCTGATTGCGATGGTAGACGTGCTGCTGCACTACCTGACTGAAGGGGCGCGCTACATTCGTCTGGATGCTGTTGGGTTTATGTGGAAGATACCCGGAACGAGCTGTATCCATCTGGAACAAACCCACCAGCTTATCCAGCTTTTCCGTGCCATTACCGAGGCTGTCGCGCCGGGGACGGTGATTATCACAGAGACCAATGTCCCGCATAAAGACAACGTTGCCTACTTTGGTGACGGCAACAATGAAGCGCAGATGGTGTATCAGTTCTCCTTGCCGCCGCTTGTGCTGCATGCGGTACACCGTCAGGATGTCCGGGCGCTGTGTCAGTGGGCGTCTTCGTTGACGCTTCCTTCCACGAAAACCACCTGGTTTAACTTTTTGGCCTCGCATGACGGGATTGGCCTCAATCCGTTACGCGGAATTTTACCCGAGTCTGAGATCCTCTCGCTGGTAGAGAAACTTCAGGCCGAGGGGGCGTTGGTCAACTGGAAAAACAATCCGGATGGAACGCGAAGCCCGTATGAAATCAATGTCACTTATCTTGATGCGTTAAGCACAAGGGACTGCGATGACAATCACCGTATTGCCCGGTTTATTCTGGCTCATGCTGTACTCCTGAGTTTCCCCGGTGTGCCTGCCGTCTATATCCAAAGTATTCTTGGCTCGCGTAATGATTATGAGGGCGTGGAGCGCCTGGGATATAACCGTGCGATTAACCGCAAAAAATACCTCGCCGGTGCAATCGACAGTGAACTTGAGAACGAAAATAGCCTGCGGCAGAAAGTCTATTATAGATTGCGTGAATTAATCGCCCTGAGGCGTGCAGAAAAAGCATTCCACCCTGACAGTCAGGCTTGTTTTAGTACGGCAGGCGAGCATGTATTAAAAATAATGCGTATTGCGCAAAGTGGCGAAAAAGTTACCGCGTTATTTAATTTTAGCGATCGCGTTCAAACGCTTGAGTCGAATATTCCATCCGGCAGCGAATTGATCGCCGGGAAAGATATTACTGGTACGACTCTGACCCTTAATCCATGGCAGGTGTTGTGGATTAAAGAAAACTAAAAAAGGACCTTAAACATGAATATGCCCAAAATTGTGCTGATATCAGCACTGGTTTCGTGCGCCTTGTTGTCAGGCTGTAAGGATGACAAACCCTCTGCTGTCACCATTGAGTTTATGCACTCCTCAGTTGAACAGGAGCGTCAGGCGGTAATTACAAAACTGATTGAAAAATTCGAGAAAGAGAACCCGACGATTACGGTGAAACAGGTACCGGTAGAAGAGGATGCCTACAACACCAAAGTGATTACGTTGGCCCGCACCGGTGCGCTGCCTGAGGTCATTGAGGTCAGCCATGACTACGCAAAAGTCATGGATAAAGAGCAGCTGCTGGACCGGGATGCGATCAACGCCGCCATCAAAGCGGTGGGCGAAAACACCTTTTATGACGGAATTTTACGTGTCGTTCGCACGGAAGACGGCTCAGCCTGGACGGGGGTGCCAATCAGCGCCTGGCTGTCTGGCGTCTGGTATCACAAAGATGTGCTTGCTGCGGCGGGTATTGAGGAGCCGCATAACTGGGAACAGCTGCTGAAAGCCAGCCAACGCCTCAGCGATCCGGCTAAAAAACGCTATGGCATTGCGCTACCCACGGCAGAAAGCGTGATGACCGAGCAGGCGTTTTCTCAGTTTGCGCTTTCCGGTGGCGCGAACGTTTTTGACGCCAACGGGAAAATCAACATCGATACCCCGGAAATGGTGAACGCGCTGGCGTTCTATAAAGCACTGGCCGCGACCACCATGCCGGGCTCGAACGATGTCATGGAGATTAAAGATGCCTTTATGAATGGTTCGGCGCCGATGGCGGTGTATTCCACCTATATCCTGCCGGCGGTCTATAAAGACGGCAACCCAGCCAACCTGGGCTTTGTCGTTCCGACTGAAACGTCTTCAGCGGTCTACGGCATGGTCACATCGCTGACGATCACCTCCGGTCAAACAGAAGATGAAACCCAGGCTGCACAGAAGTTTGTCACCTGGATGGAGCAGGCACAGAACGCGTCTGACTGGGTGATGATGTCCCCGGGTGCCGCGCTGCCGGTGAACAAACTGGTCGTCGGCACGGACTCCTGGAAAGACAACGAGGTCATTAAAGCGTTTGGTCAACTTCCCTATGAGCTTATCGCCCAGTTCCCGAATGTGCAGGTATTTGGCGCCGTGGGCGACAAAAACTTTACCCGCATGGGTGATGTAACGGGGTCCGGCATCATCAGTTCCATGGTGCATAACGTCACAGTAGGTCAACAGGATCTCACTGCAACGTTAAGCAACAGCCAAAAGCGACTGACTGACCTGATTTCACAACGATAGGAGCGCTCTGCGGAAGGAAATTATGAAGACGTTGTTTTCTGGTCGTTCAGATATGCCTTTCGCCATGCTGCTGTTGGCCCCCAGCCTGATTTTGCTGGGGGGCCTGGTGGCCTGGCCGATGATTTCCAATATTGAAATCAGCTTTTTACGTTTGCCGCTTAACCCGCGCATTAGCGCCGTGTTTGTCGGGCTGGATAACTATGTTCGTATCCTCAGCGATGGCGCATTCTGGCACTCCCTGTGGATGACGTTCTGGTACACCGCCCTGGTGGTGATGGGCAGCACGGCGCTGGGGCTGGCCGTTGCCGTCTTTTTTAACCGGGAATTTCGCCTGCGGAAAACGGCGCGTTCACTGGTGATTTTGTCCTACGTCACACCATCCATCTCGCTGGTGTTTGCATGGAAATACATGTTCAACAACGGCTACGGCATTGTGAACTATCTGGGTGTCGATCTGTTGCACCTGTATGACCAGGCGCCGCTGTGGTTCGACAACCCGGGCAGCAGTTTTGTGCTGGTGGTGCTGTTCGCCATCTGGCGTTACTTCCCCTACGCGTTTATCTCGTTCCTCGCGATATTGCAGACCATTGATAAATCGCTGTACGAAGCCGCGGAAATGGATGGGGCAAATGCCTGGCAGCGTTTTCGTATCGTCACGCTGCCCGCCATTATGCCGGTGCTGGCCACGGTGATTACACTGCGAACCATCTGGATGTTCTATATGTTCGCTGATGTTTATCTCCTGACCACCAAGGTCGATATTTTAGGCGTCTATCTCTACAAGACCGCATTTGCCTTCAATGACCTCGGGAAAGCCGCTGCCATCTCCGTGGTGCTGTTCGTGATCATCTTCGCCGTCATTCTGCTGACCAGAAAAAGGGTAAACCTCAATGGCAACAAATAAACGCGTACTGGGTCGTCTCGGTTTTTATCTGGGGCTGGCGGTGTTTCTGATCATCACGCTGTTCCCGTTCTTTGTGATGTTAATGACCTCGCTTAAGAGCGCGAAAGAGGCGATATCGCTCCATCCGACCATCCTGCCGCAGGCGTGGACGCTGCAGCATTACATCGACATCTTTAATCCGCTGATCTTCCCGTTTGTGGACTACTTCAGAAACAGCATGGTGGTCTCGCTGACCTCGTCGGTGATTGCCGTTTTTCTCGGCACGCTGGGGGCTTACGCGTTATCCAAACTGCGTTTTAAAGGACGCACGACAATCAATGCGAGTTTTTACACCGTCTATATGTTCTCGGGGATTTTGCTGGTGGTGCCGCTGTTCAAAATCATCACCGCGCTGGGGATCTATGACACGGAGCTGGCGCTGATTATCACCATGGTGACCCAGACGCTGCCGACAGCCGTCTTTATGCTGCGCAGCTATTTCGACACCATTCCGGATGAAATAGAAGAAGCCGCGATGATGGACGGGCTTAACCGCCTGCAAATTATCTTCCTCATTACCGTTCCGCTGGCGATTTCCGGCCTCGTGTCGGTGTTCGTCTACTGCTTCATGGTGGCATGGAACGACTACCTGTTTGCATCCATTTTCCTGTCCAGCGCCAGCAATTTCACCTTGCCGGTTGGGCTGAACACGCTCTTTAGCACGCCAGATTATATCTGGGGTCGGATGATGGCGGCATCGCTGGTGACAGCGCTTCCGGTGGTCATCATGTACGCACTGTCTGAACGTTTTATCAAAAGTGGTTTGACCGCCGGTGGCGTTAAGGGCTGAGGCGGCCAGTTTTAACTAGGAGTCAGTCATGAAAAAGTTAGTTGCGACAGCGCCTCGTGTAGCGGCGCTGGTGGAATATGAAGATCGTCCTGTTGCCGTCCATGAAGTGAAAATTCGTGCGCGCTTCGGCGCGCCAAAACACGGCACCGAAGTGGTAGATTTCCGTGCGGCAAGTCCCTTCATTGATGAGGAGTTTAACGCGGAGTGGCAGATGTTTACCCCGCGTGAAGAGGGCGCGGCGCGGGGCATTGAGTTTGGTAAGTTCCAGCTGGGCAACATGATCGTTGGCGACATTATCGAATGCGGCGATGACGTGACGGAGTACCAGACGGGCGACCGTGTCTGCTGCTATGGGCCGCTGCAGGAGACGGTCATCGTGAATGCCGTTAATTACTACAAGCTGCGCAAAATGCCGCAAGGGTCTTCCTGGAAAAATGCCGTCTGTTACGACCCTGCGCAGTTCGCCATGAGCGGCGTGCGTGATGCTAACGTGCGGGTAGGGGATTTTGTCGTTGTAGTCGGACTGGGTGCCATTGGGCAGATTGCGATTCAGCTGGCGAAAAAAGCCGGTGCATCCATCGTCATCGGTGTCGATCCTATCGCGCATCGCTGCGAAATTGCCCGCCGTCACGGGGCTGATTACTGCCTCAATCCGTTTGGCACCGATGTCGGTCTGGAGATTAAAAAACTGACCGGAAAGCAGGGCGCTGACGTGATTATCGAAACCAGCGGTTTTGCCGATGCATTGCAGTCTGCGCTGCGCGGGCTCGCCTACGGTGGAACGATCGCCTACGTGGCTTTCGCGAAACCGTTCGCAGAAGGGTTCAATCTGGGGCGTGAAGCCCACTTCAATAACGCGAAAATCGTTTTCTCGCGCGCCTGCAGCGAACCCAACCCGGATTACCCGCGCTGGAGCCGCAAGCGTATTGAAGAGACCTGCTGGGAACTGCTGATGAACGGTTATCTGAACTGCGAAGATCTGATTGACCCGGTTGTCACCTTTACCACCAGCGCTGAGAGCTACATGAAGTATGTCGATCAGCATCCGGAACTGAGCATCAAGATGGGCGTCACTTTTTAAGCTAAGGAGAGCATCAATGAAAATCGCAACGCAAAACCAGGCCTTTTTCCCGACTTCTATTCTGGAGAAATTCCAGTACATCAAAGCGATGGGTTTTGATGGCTTTGAAATTGACGGCAAACTGCTGGTGGACAATCTCGATGAAGTGAAAGCCGCAATCACCGCCACGGGCCTGCCGGTGACCACCGCCTGCGGGGGATATGACGGCTGGATTGGTGACTTCATTGAAGAACGTCGTCTGAACGGATTAAAACAGATCGAACGCATCCTGGAAGCGCTGGCTGAAGTGGGTGGAAAGGGAATTATTGTGCCTGCCGCCTGGGGAATGTTTACCTTCCGTTTGCCGCCGATGACCTCTCCACGCAGCCTGGCGGGTGACCGCGAAGCGGTGAGTGCTTCGCTGCGTTATCTGGATGAGGTGGCGGCGCGTACCGGGACCACCGTTTACCTTGAGCCGCTCAACCGCTACCAGGATCACATGATCAACACGCTCGCGGATGCGCGTCGCTATATCGAAGAGAACGCGCTCAGGCATGTGCAGATCATCGGCGACTTTTACCACATGAATATCGAAGAAGATTCGCTAACAGAGGCGCTGCATCGCAACCGGGATCTGCTGGGTCATGTGCATATCGCCGATAACCATCGCTATCAGCCTGGCAGCGGGACGCTGGATTTTGCCACGTTGTTCGGGCAGCTTCGTGCGGACAACTATCAGGGCTACGTGGTGTATGAGTGCCGTGTCCGCGCCGACGATCCGGCCCAGGCTTACCAGGATTCACTCACGTATCTGCGTGAATGCTAAGGATGACGAGCGTGATGAGTGCTTCAACACCTTCGCTTCTGCGCGTCGCCATTATTGGCGCCGGGCAAGTCGCGGACAAAGTGCATGCCTCGTATTACGCCACACGCAGTGATGTTCAAATGGTCGCTGTCATGGACAGCGGCCTTGAACAGGCACAGGCGTTTGCGGAACGTCATGCAATTCCTTCGGTCTGGCAGAATGCATCTGAAATGCTGCAGGCGGTAAAACCTGATGTGGTCAGCGTCTGCTCCCCAAACCGGTTCCATTTTGAACATGTCATGGCGGCACTGGAGGCCGGATGTCATGTGATGTGCGAAAAACCGCCTGCCATGACGCCGCAACAGGCTGACCAGATGCGCATGGCGGCCCGTAAAGCGGGAAAAGTACTGGCGTATGATTTTCACCATCGGTTTGCGCTCGACACGCAGCTGCTTCGTGACGCTGTCACAAATGGGGCGTTAGGTGAGATCTACTTTACGTCGGCGCAGGCGCTGCGTCGTTGCGGCGTGCCGGGCTGGGGCGTCTTTACGAACAAATCGCTACAGGGTGGCGGACCGCTGATCGATATCGGTATTCATATGCTGGATGCCGCGATGTATGTGCTGGGTTTTCCGGCGGTAAAAAGGGTGACCGCCCACAGCTTCCAGAAGCTGGGGAACCGTAAAAACAGTGGACAGTTTGGCGAGTGGGATCCCGCCCGGTTTACCGTTGAAGATGCTCTGTTTGGCACAATTGAATTCTGCAATGGCGGCGTTCTGCGCCTGGATACGTCGTTTGCGCTGAATATCCGTGAGCAGTCGATCATGAATGTTTCATTCTGTGGCGAAAAGGCGGGGGCCACGCTCTTCCCGGCTCACATTTACCAGGATGAGGCGGGCGTTTTACAGACCCTCATGCAGCGTGATGAGGCAGACGACCAGCGTCACCTGCGCAGCATGGAGGCGTTTGTACGCCATGTGCTGGGAGAGCCGGTTATGATCGCAGATGCGGAACAGGGGCTGGTTATCCAGCAACTTGTTGCCGCGCTTTATGAATCGGCGGATACAGGGGAAAGCGTGACGTTATGCTGAATGTGTCTGTTTTAACCGAACCGGGCTTCTCTCCCCACAGTCTGAATAAATACGCCTCCATCATGGCTTGCGGCAATGGCTACATGGGCATTCGCGCGGCACACGAAGAGGATTACACCCAGCAAACCAGGGGCATGTATCTCGCCGGGCTTTATCATCGCGCAGGTCGCAATGAGACCACGGAGTTAATCAACCTGCCGGATATTACCGGTATTGAGGTTGAACTGGATGGTGTGAATTTTACCCTGCTTTCCGGGGCGCTTCTTGAGTGGCAGCGCGAGCTGGCGTTTGCCAATGGTGAACTGCGTCGCAGCGTGCTCTGGCGCTCGCCCGACGGGAAACGCTATCGCCTGGAGAGCCGTCGTTTCGTTTCTCTCGCTCAGCTGCCGTTAGTGGCAATGCAACTCGCAATCACTCCCCTTGATGGGCCCTCGCAGGTGGTGTTGAAAACCGGAATTGATGCGACGCAAACCAACAGCGGCAGGCAGCATCTGGATGAGATTTCAGTCCGGGTATTCGACCAGAACTGTATGCAGGGCGTGTATGAAACGCAGGACCGGGTCTCTGACGTCGTTATATCCGCGTTCTGCCGGCTTTCAGCGGGTAGCGAAAGCTGCTTTACCGCTAAAAATCGTCGCATCAGTGCGCATTACGACCTGAACGTTTCGCAGGGTGACACTGTCACGCTTGAAAAGATCGTCTGGGTCGCCCACCGCAGTGACAAAGCCCTTTCGCAGTCGTCGTTTGCGCGTAACGCACTGGCCGAGCTCAAGGTGTGCGCAGCGCGAGGCTACGCATCGTTGCTGGAGAGCTCTGCCTGCGCCTGGGAAGACGTCTGGCGAGATGCGCGGGTGGCGGTAATGTCTGCGGAATCGCAGGATCAGCTCGCGCTGGATTATACCGTCTGGCATTTGACCGCCATGACGCCTGCCGACAATGAGCGCTGCAGTATCGCCGCGAAAGGATTGACCGGCGAAGGGTATAAAGGCCACGTCTTCTGGGATACCGAAATTTTCCTGCTGCCTTTCCATCTCTTTACGCGTCCGCAGGTCGCCCGCAGTCTGCTGCGTTATCGCTGGCTCAACCTGGCTGGGGCTCGTGAAAAAGCGCGTCGCAACGGCTGGCCTGGCGCACTTTTCCCCTGGGAGAGTGCCGCGAGCGGTCAGGAGGAAACGCCGGAATATGCGGCAATCAACATCCGCACGGGCACGCGCCAGAAAGTGGCCTCTGCGCTGGCAGAACATCACATTGTGGCGGACATTGCCTGGGCTGTCGTGGCCTACTGGCAGGCGACACATGATGACGCTTTTATGCGTAACGAAGGGCTGACGCTACTGATAGAGACGGCAACGTTCTGGATGGGGCGGGCGACGGAAGTCAATGATCGCCTGGAAATCCACGATGTGATCGGGCCGGATGAGTACACGGAGCACGTCAATAACAATGCCTACACCAACTATCTGGCCTGGCACAATGTCGCCTGTGCGCGCCAGTTTATGGCGATGTTCAATCGTGAAGATGATGGCTTCATGGAGAATGCCAGCCGGTTTATGTCCCGTTTGTGGTTACCGCAAGCCAACGCAGAAGGGGTCCTTCCTCAGGATGATACCTTCATGGCGAAACCGGCTATCGATCTGAGCCGCTATAAGGCGAAAGCGGGTAAACAGACCATTCTGCTCGATTACTCCCGCGCGGAAGTGAACGAGATGCAGATCCTTAAACAGGCCGACGTGGTGATGCTCAACTACCTGCTGCCGGAACGGTTTACCCCACAGCAGTGTGCTGCCAACCTGGCGTACTACGAGCCGCGTACCATACACGACTCTTCGCTGAGCAAAGCGATTCATGGAATTGTTGCTGCCCGGTGTGGCGATACGGAAAGGGCCTACGCCTTCTGGCGCGAGGGTGTCGCCATCGATCTGGGCGACGATCCGCACAGCTGCGATGACGGGATTCATGCTGCCGCCACCGGGGCTATCTGGTCCGGCGTTATTCAGGGATTTGCCGGCATGCAGATCGTCCAGGGGGAATTGCATCTTGCCCCGAAGCTGCCTGCCCACTGGCGAAAACTGGCTTTCCCGCTGCGATGGAGAAACGCGCGCATGCACTTCACGTTTGAAAATGATGTTTTAACGATTGAAACCACTGCACCGGTGACCTTAACGCTGTGGGGTAAAACCCTGTGCATAACGGATCGGCAGGTCTGTTCTTTCAGGGATTTTTTTACATCTACTTATGGGACCGCTACCACGGGAGCAAATCATGATGCCTGAGGCCGTTGTCTTTGATCTTGATGGTGTGATCACCGATACCGCGCATCTGCATTTTCTGGCCTGGCGTGCCGTGGCGCAGGAAATTGGCATCTCGTTCGACGTGGCGTTCAACGACGAGCTGAAAGGGATAAGCCGTATGGAATCGCTGCAGCGGATTCTGCGCCATGGCGGAAAAGAGGAGGAGTTTAACGACCAGCAGCGGCAGGCGCTCGCGGATAAAAAGAACGCGCGCTACGTCGGGTCTCTGGCGTCGTTGACGCAGGATTCTCTGCTTCCGGGCATCCGCGAGGTGCTGGCGGAAATTCGTGCGGCGAACGTCAAAATCGGGCTGGCCTCAGTGTCCCTTAACGCCCCCGGTATTTTGCAGGCGCTGGGCATTGAGAGGGCTTTTGATTTCTGCGCCGATGCCTCGCGCATTGCCCGCTCAAAACCGGACCCGGAGATCTTTCTTGCGGCCTGCACCGGGCTGAATGTGCGCCCCGAGCAGGCTATCGGAATCGAAGATGCTGCAGCCGGCGTTGAGGCAATCAACGCGGCGGGAATGCTCTCGGTCGGGATTGGACCTGGCCTGAACCATGCGGGCTTACAACTTCATTCAACGCAGGAACTGACCTGGAAATGCCTGACAGATTTCTGGGCATCCCGAACGGTAATGATAAGGAATTAAAAATGGCTCAACTGTCTCTGAAACATATTCAGAAAATCTACGATAACCAGGTCCATGTGGTTAAGGATTTTAACCTCGAAATTGAGGACAAGGAGTTTATCGTCTTTGTGGGTCCCTCGGGGTGCGGTAAATCGACAACGCTTCGCATGATTGCCGGGCTGGAGGAGATCTCTGCCGGTGAACTGGTAATTGACGGTGTCTGCATGAACGATGTGCCCGCCAAGTCCCGCGACATTGCGATGGTTTTCCAGAACTATGCGCTTTATCCGCATATGACGGTTTACGACAACATGGCGTTTGGCCTGAAGATGCAGAAAATTCCCCCCGCGGTCATTGAAGAGCGTGTGAACTGGGCGGCACAAATCCTGGGGTTGCGTGATTACCTCACGCGTAAACCTGGCGCATTATCGGGTGGGCAACGTCAGCGCGTGGCGTTAGGACGGGCGATTGTGCGCGAAGCCGGCGTCTTTCTGATGGATGAACCGCTTTCTAACCTGGACGCCAAGCTGCGTGTGCAAATGCGCGCTGAAATCAGCAAGCTGCACCAGAAGCTCAACACCACAATGATTTACGTGACCCACGATCAGACGGAAGCGATGACGATGGCGACCCGCATTGTGATCCTCAAGGATGGCGTTATTCAGCAGGTGGGGGCACCTAAGCAGGTCTACAACGAACCGGCGAATATGTTTGTGGCGGGCTTCATCGGATCACCGGCAATGAATTTTATTCGGGGCGCGATAGACGATCGCTATTTCGTGACGGAAACGCTGCGTCTGGAGATACCTGAAGACACGCTGGCGGCGGTGAATGCCGCCGGATATCAGCGTAAAGCCGTGGTCTTTGGGATCCGGCCGGAAGATATTCTGACGCTGCAAAACCGTGGGGATGATATTGCGGCAAAAGTCAGCGTGGCCGAACTGACCGGGGCTGAGTTCATGCTCTATGCCACCGTGGGCGGGCATGAGCTGGTCGTTCGTGCAGGAGCGGTAAATGATTATGCGGCGGGGGATAATATCGGCATCCAGTTCGATATGAATAAATGTCATTTCTTCGACGCTGATACTGAAGTGGCTATTAGATAAGAAAGGCGTTCGCCGGAAATGCAAATTTCCGGTTTTTTTTGAGTTAATTATAAAGGGAACATTTAAATGAGTACTCTACTAAGAAGTGCTGCGCTCGTTCTGTGCGCAGGGGTTAGCTGCGCGCACGCAACGGAATCAGCAAAACACTGGGAATTTAATATCGGTGCCATGTATGAAATTGAAAACGTCGAAGGTCAGGGCGACGATAAAGATGGATTATATGAACCCTCTGTGTGGTTTAATGCCACATGGGATGCCTGGACCCTTTCGCTGGCAATGTATCAGGAAGGACCGGTTGATTACAGCAGCATGACCCGTGGGACCTATTTTGACCGTCCGGAATTTGAATTACGCTATCGCTTTATTGGCACCGATGATTTTACACTCGGGTTGACCGGCGGTTTCCGTAATTACGGTTATCACTTTAAAGATGAACACGGTGCCAAAGACGGTAGCGCAAATATGCAGCGCTACAAAATTCAGCCCGACTGGGATATTAAATTGTCCGACGACTGGCGTTTTGGTGGCTGGTTTGCCATGTATCAGTTTGCAAATAACCTGGAAAAAACCGGTTATGCCGACAGCCGTGTAGAAACGGAAACGGGTTTTACCTGGACCATTAATGAAACCTTCTCTGCAAAAGTGAACTATTATCTTGAGCGCGGTTTCAATATGGACAGTTCACGTAATAACGGCGAATTTTCAACGCAGGAAATTCGTGCGTATCTGCCTGTTTCATTAGGCCAGACGACGCTCACGCCATATACCCGTCTGGGGCTGGATCGCTGGTCGAACTGGGACTGGCAGGACGATCCCGATCGTGAAGGACACGATTTCAACCGACTGGGTTTACTGTACGCGTATGACTTCAACAATGGATTATCCATGACGCTGGAATACGCCTACGAATGGGAAAACCATGACGAAGGCGACAGCGACCGTTTCCACTACGCGGGTGTTGGCGTTAATTACGCGTTCTGACAGACCGGATGCCAGGGGCTTTCAGCCCCTGGTTTTAACGAAGAGAGGGCGCTAACGTAAAATGGGTATCGACAAGCACTTTTTGTGGCGCAGGCTGACCGGCGATACGCCTGAAAAGAAGATTGCAGCTCTCTTCACCCAGCTTGCGGGTTGGGATATCAAAACCCCCGGGTGCTGGCGTTAAAATGAGGGAGAGCATCGGGTCACTGTATCCTGCAATCACCACCTGCTCGGGGATCCTCAGATCCAGAGTATCCGCCGCGCGATAAAGGCTGAGTAACTTCATGCTGTCGGTGGCAAATACCGCATCAGGTGGCGTGGCCGAGGAAAGCAATTCTGTGGCCGCGGCAAGCGCGCTTTCATGGGTATATCCGCCGTCGATGATCCACGCCGGGTTAATGGCGATGCCGTGCTTTTCCAGGCTAGATTTATAACCGGCAAGACGATCAATCGAAACATGATAATTGAGCGGCGCATGCAGACAGGCAATGTTACGTCGGCCATTTTTAATAAAGGTTTCTGTTAGCGTGGCGCTGTCGTGAAAATTATCCGTGTCGACCGAGTAAATATTCTGAAAATCACCTTCGACTTTCCCGATGACGACCACCGGTACGCCATAAGCATCCAGCGTTGTGAAAAAGGATTCATTTGCCGGTGAGCTCAGCATGATGATCCCTTTAATCATTTTTTGTTTTATTTTACTTTCGCATTTCAACAGATCGTCTTCACTGCTTTTCGAGGTTTGCAAAATAACGTCAAAACCTTCCTCTTCAGCTTTGGCTGTAATGGCATGCAGAACATCAGAGAAAAAAGGGTTGCCGGCGGTGGTTTTCGTCGAGCGTGTCGAAATAACCATAATGGCGTCGAAGCCAGAAGAGGTCAGGGCGCGGGCGAGTTTATTGGGTTGATAATTTAATTCGTCAATCGCCTTCAACACTTTTTCACGCGCTTCAGGAGAAATATTCGTTTGTTTATTCAGAACGCGGGAGACGGTTGATTTCGAAACGCCGGCAACCCGTGCGATATCATAGATGGTGGGTGACATACACCTTACTCACTCCTGACTAACAGCAATGTCGTTCATCTTACTGGAGAGAAAACGGCAATAGCAATAAATAAGAATTGATAATCAACGATCTGCCCCCATTTATTGTATTCTGAAGCAATGTATTTGAGGCTTCCGGGCAATGAAGGACGGCGATGAAGCGACTTAAGAACGAACTCAATTCACTGGTGAACCGTGGCGTTGACCGTCATCTGCGTCTGGCGGTGACGGGGCTGAGCCGCAGCGGCAAGACGGCGTTTATCACCGCGATGGTGAACCAGCTGCTTAACCTGCACAGTGGGGCGCGGCTGCCGCTGCTGAGCGCCGTGCGGGAAGAGCGCCTGCTGGGGGTTAAACGTGTGCCTCAGCGCGATTTTGGCATTCCCCGCTTTACCTATGATGAAGGGCTGGCTCAGCTTTATGGTGAACCGCCCGCCTGGCCGACGCCGACGCGCGGGGTGAGTGAAATTCGCCTCGCGCTGCGTTTTCGCTCTAATGAATCCCTGATGCGCCACTTCAAGGATACCTCCACCCTGTATCTGGAAATTGTGGATTACCCCGGTGAGTGGTTGCTCGATTTACCTATGCTGGCACAAGACTATCTCAGCTGGTCACGGCAGATGACGGGGCTGTTGCAGGGCAACCGCGCCGAGTGGTCGACGAAATGGCGAAAACTGTGCGAAGGCCTGGATCCGCTGGCGCCTGCCGATGAAAACCGGCTGGCGGCGATTGCCGAGGCCTGGACGGAGTATCTGCATCAGTGTAAGCAGGAAGGGCTGCATTTCATCCAGCCGGGCCGTTTTGTTCTGCCGGGAGATTTGGCGGGCGCACCTGCGCTGCAGTTTTTCCCGTGGCCGGACGTGGATGGCATCGGGGAGTCAAAACTGGCCCAGGCGGACAAACACACTAACGCCGGAATGCTGCGCGAGCGTTACAATTACTACTGTGAAAAAGTGGTGAAAGGTTTTTATAAAAACCACTTTTTACGTTTTGATCGCCAGATTGTGCTGGTGGATTGCCTGCAACCGCTGAATAGCGGGCCGCAGGCCTTCAACGATATGCGCCTGGCGCTGACACAGTTAATGCAAAGTTTTCACTACGGGCAGCGCACGCTGTTTCGCCGTCTCTTCTCACCCGTTATCGACAAGCTGCTGTTTGCGGCCACAAAAGCCGATCACGTGACGGTCGATCAGCATGCCAATATGGTGTCGCTGCTGCAGCAACTGGTGCAGGACGCCTGGCAGAATGCCGCGTTCGAAGGGATCAGCATGGATTGCCTCGGACTGGCTTCCGTACAGGCGACACAGAGTGGGTTGATTGACCTTAATGGCGAGAAAATACCGGCATTGCGCGGGAATCGTCTCAGCGACGGCGAACCGCTTACTGTCTATCCGGGCGAAGTGCCCGCACGCCTGCCGGGGCCGGCCTTCTGGCAGAACCAGGGCTTCCAGTTTGAAGCCTTCCGCCCGCAGGCCATGACGGTCGATCAGCCGTTACCGCATATCCGTCTGGATGCGGCGCTGGAGTTTTTGATTGGAGATAAATTGCGATGACGGAACCGTTAAAACCGCGCATTGATTTTACCGGAACGCTTGAGCAAGAGCACCCGGAGGCGTTTAAAACTGCGCAGACGTTTAATGGCCCGCAGGCAGATAATTTTGCCCCGGCGCTGACCGAAGAGCTGCTTGTTGAAGAGGGGCCGGCTGAAGCGGTCGTGGAAGCCGCGCTACGCCCAAAACGCAGCCTGTGGCGAAAGATGGTGACTGCCGGGCTGGCATTGTTTGGCGTCAGCGTGGTTGGGCAAGGCGTCCAGTGGGCGGTCAACGCCTGGCAAACCCAGGACTGGGTCGCGTTGGGCGGCTGCGCTGCCGGTGCTCTGATTGTGGGGGCGGGTGTCGGATCTGTTGCGACCGAGTGGCGTCGCCTGTGGCGCCTGCGACAGCGCGCCCATGAGCGTGATGAAGCGCGGGATCTTCTCCACAGTCACGGAACCGGCAAAGGCCGCGCGTTTTGTGAAAAGCTGGCCAGTCAGGCGGGTATTGACCAGTCACACCCGGCGCTTCAGCGCTGGTATGCCGCTATCCATGAAACCCAGAACGATCGTGAAGTGGTGACGCTGTATTCCCACATGGTGCAGCCGGTGCTGGATGCCCAGGCGCGGCGCGAAATCAGCCGCTCTGCTGCGGAATCAACCCTGATGATTGCCGTCAGCCCGCTGGCGCTGGTGGATATGGCGTTTATCGCCTGGCGTAACCTGCGTCTGATTAACCGGATTGCTGCTTTATACGGTATTGAGCTGGGGTACTACAGCCGCCTTCGCTTGTTCCGTCTGGTATTGCTCAACATCGCCTTTGCCGGAGCAAGCGAGCTGGTGCGGGAAGTGGGGATGGACTGGATGTCGCAGGATCTGGCGGCGCGTCTCTCTGCCCGTGCCGCGCAGGGTATTGGTGCCGGTTTGTTGACCGCCCGTCTGGGCATCAAAGCGATGGAAGTGTGCCGTCCACTGCCATGGATTGATGGCGATAAGCCGCGATTGGGGGATTTCCGACGTGAGTTAATCGGTCAGCTCAAAGAGACGCTCAATAAAAAACCGGTTCAGTAGCCGGTTTGGTCATTAATCGTGCTGGCTGTCAATATTTGTTGACAGCCATCTTCCCGATCACCGTGTTCTGACATATCATTTTAATGTCATTGGCTTAAAACGGTGAATTTCCCATGCGTCTTGAAGTCTTTTGTGAAGACCGTCTCGGTCTGACCCGCGAATTACTCGATCTTCTTGTTTTACGTAGCATTGATTTACGTGGCATTGAGATCGATCCTGTCGGGCGAATTTACCTCAATTTTGCCGAAATTGAATTTAATACGTTCAGTAGCCTGATGGCAGAAATACGCCGTATCGCTGGCGTTACGGATGTACGCACCATCCCCTGGATGCCGTCGGAGCGTGAGCATCTGGCATTGAGCGCATTGCTTGAAGCCATGCCAGAGCCTTTCCTCTCCCTGGATTTAAAAAGTAAGGTTGAGCGTGTTAACCATGCCAGCTGCCAGCTGTTCGCGCAGAGTCAGGAAAAACTCAGCAACCACAACGCAGCACAGTTGATTCCCGGCTTTAACTTCCAGCGCTGGCTGGACAGCAACCCGCAGAACACCCACAGCGAGCATGTGGTTATCCACGGACAGAATTTCTTAATGGAGATAACGCCGGTCTATCTGAAAGGCGAGGCCGACACGCGCGTTCTGACCGGTGCCGTGATCATGCTGCGTTCCACCGTGCGCATGGGCCGTCAGCTGCAAAATATCTCCAGCCAGGATGTGGGGGCATTCAGCCAGATTATTGCCGTCAGCCCGAAAATGCGGCATGTGGTGGACCAGGCGCGCAAACTCGCGAGTCTGACCGCGCCACTGCTGATTACCGGCGATACCGGTACCGGGAAGGACCTGCTGGCGCATGCTGTGCATCTGGCCAGCCCGCGAGCGGCAAAACCGTATCTGGCCCTGAACTGCGCCTCGATTCCGGAAGATGCCGTCGAAAGCGAATTATTTGGTCACGCGCCGGAAGGTAAAAAAGGGTTCTTCGAGCAGGCTAACGGCGGTTCCGTGCTGCTGGACGAGATTGGTGAAATGTCGCCACGCATGCAGGCCAAGCTGCTGCGCTTCCTCAATGATGGCACGTTCCGCCGCGTAGGCGAGGATCACGAAGTTCATGTGGATGTGCGTGTGATTTGTGCGACGCAGAAAAACTTGGTCGAACTGGTGCAAAAAGGGGTATTCCGCGAGGATCTCTACTACCGCCTGAATGTCCTGACCCTGAATATCCCACCGCTGCGCGATTGCCCGCAGGATATCATGCCGCTGACCGAACTCTTTGTGGCGCGCTTTGCCGACGAGCAGGGGGTACCGCGTCCGAAGCTTTCAGCCGATCTCGGCACGGTGCTCATGCGCTACGGCTGGCCGGGCAACATTCGCCAGCTCAAGAACGCCGTTTACCGCGCACTGACGCAGCTGGAAGGTTATGAACTGCGTCCGCAGGATATTCTGTTACCGGATTACGATGCCGGGACGGTGTCAGTAGGTGAAGAGGCGATGGAAGGTTCGCTGGATGACATTACCAGCCGTTTTGAGCGCTCTGTGCTGACGCAACTATACCGTAGCTATCCAAGCACCCGTAAGCTGGCAAAACGCCTTGGCGTTTCACACACGGCGATTGCCAATAAGTTGCGAGAGTATGGTTTGAATCAGAAGAAGGGTGACGAATAACGGTAAAAGCCTCTGTAAAGAGGCTTTTTTTTACTCATTCTTTTGCGATAGGGGTGCTATTAATGTCGACCTTTGTCTCTCCCTGAATCGATGCAATTCGGTTCTCCACGTCTTTCACCTGTTGCGGGTTATGGAGCAGGGTATAGGTCAGATCAAACTGTGTGCTGGCTCCCGGTTGCAATTGCTTAACGCGTTTTTGTTCGCGCTCAATGGTGACCGGGTAGGCGTAGCTGGTACCCGGCTCAATACCGGTGACATAACCTTGCTTCAGGGTGTCGGTATTTTTCCATAAGGTCAGCACCGGCAACTGGCGGGTATCAAACTGAATGGACGCCCCTTTATCACCGGCTTTATTCACCACGGCCGCGAGGGTTTCGTGGTTGTTATCCGCAAGCGGTTTGAGGTTAAACACCATCTCATCAAAGCCTTTCGTTGGCCCAGCATAGGTCTGCCAGTCGTTGACACCGGCTTTCGCGTAGTCATTGAATGGACTGACGCTCGCGACCGGGGCAAGGAAGCGTGCACCTTCTTCGAGGATCGGGGTACCAAAGTTGCTGTGGTAGATGATTTGATAATCATGCGGGTAATCGGCATGGTTTGTCAGAACATCATGCAAACTGAACTGGTTGGTTCCTGGGACGTAACGCAGTTCGGTCATGGTCTGCAAATCTGCTTTTTTGAACGTGCTCTCTTTGATCAAACCGCGAATTCGAATTTCATGGGGGGCGGCGTCAGCCACCTCCACTTCAACCTGCGAGGCAGGCGTATTGCCCGCCTTGCCGTGAAGCGTGTAGATTTGGCCGTCAGCCGTGACCGGGTGGCCCGTCCACTCATAGCCACAGCGCACCATCATCTCGTTGAAACCTTCCAGCCAGCCAAGCCCGTTGCGACTTTCCAGATTAATATATGCCGGGTTCACGACCTCTTTTACCGGGGAATCCCAGCCCATTCTGGTGCCGAAGCCTTCCACATGGAGCAGGTTCATGCCGCGAGAGGGGCTTAAGGTAATGGTCAGGCCACTTTTACTGCTGATAACAAGGATTTTGCTGCCTTCCTGTTTGCCACCGTGCAACACTTTTTGTTCAATGCTGAACGCCTGATCTTTTACCTTCAGCTCATCGCTCGTTATTTTCCAGTTTCCTTTCTCCACGCCGCTTTCAGCGCTTGTCAGCACCCAGGTTTTCGCCGCAGCATGACCCGAAATCAAAGCCGCAAGGAGCGTAATAGCCAGTTTAATTTTCATATCCTTCCCTTTTTGCTGAAACGATTATTTGCTTTCGTCAGCAAATCTAATGTTTTGACCTGAAGGGAAATGTGATGTGCTTCACTGGGGAAGAAAATATGAATATTTAAGGTCTAATATGAGAATAAGATCGCAATTAAGTTAACTTCAATACAATTAATTGCACAGTAAATGTGAACGGTGAAGGGTTTAGCTTTAACGATTCAGCTTAAAGGGAATAAAAAACCCCGCCAGTGCGAGGTTTGTCATGTGTCGTCTTCCAGAGCCTGCAAAGAGAAATAAACCCTGTTATTTCATTAGATTGCTAAGCTATATAGAATGCTAAGCATTCATTATGCTTTCAACACGTCCAGCGCGGCAGTGTAATCCGGCTCGGTGGTGATTTCGTTAACCAGTTCGCTGAAGACGACGTTGTCATTTTCATCGATAACCAGTACAGCGCGCGCTGCCAGGCCTTTCAGTGGGCCTTCCGCGATGCTCACGCCGTAGTTTTCCAGGAAATCCGGGCTGCGCAGGGTGGAGAGGGTAATGACGTTGCTCAGACCTTCAGCACCGCAGAAACGGGACTGGGCGAACGGCAGGTCGGCAGAAATACACAGCACAACGGTGTTGTCCATGTCCGTCGCCAGCTGGTTAAATTTGCGCACGGATGCAGCACAGACGCCGGTGTCGATGCTTGGGAAAATGTTCAGGACTTTGCGTTTGCCAGCAAACTGAGACAGTGTGACGTCAGACAGATCTTTAGCCACCAGAGTAAAAGCCTGTGCTTTGCTGCCAGCCTGTGGAATGGAACCTGCAACAGCAACCGGGTTGCCCTGGAAATGAACGAGTTGTGACATAGATATCTTCCTGTTTACATATAGTTAACGTCGGGGCTAGTGTATGCCATCAGCGGATAACACGGCAAACCAATTTTTTCGCCTTTCCGGGCCGCAAGGAGTCAGTGATGAGAAGCGTTAAGGTCTATGAAGAAGCCTGGCCATTGCATACCCCGTTTGTGATCTCCCGCGGCAGTCGAAGCGAAGCCAGTGTGGTCGTGGTGGAGATAGAAGAGGACGGCATTAAGGGCGTCGGCGAATGCACGCCGTACCCGCGCTATGGCGAAAGTCTGGCGTCGGTAATGACACTTATCATGACACTCGTTCCCGATCTGGAAAAAGGGCTCACCCGCGAGGCGTTACAGCAGCGTATACCCGCCGGCGCGGCACGTAATGCGATTGACTGCGCACTCTGGAGCCTGGAGGCTGCCAAACAGCAAACTTCGCTGACGACGCTGCTAGGCGTCACGTTGCCGACATCGGTTGTCACGGCGCAAACGGTGGTGATTGGCGAGCCTGAACACATGGCCGCCAGCGCAAAAGCACTCTTTGATGCGGGGGCGACGCTGTTAAAGGTGAAGCTTGACGATCGTCTGATCAGCGAGCGTATGGTCGCTATCCGCTCGGCAGTCCCGACAGCCACGTTAATTGTGGATGCGAATGAGTCATGGCATCCCGAAGGCCTTGCCGCACGATGTCAGCTGCTGGCCGACCTGGGCGTAGCCATGCTGGAACAGCCTCTGCCGGCACAGGATGATGCGGCGCTGAAGAATTTTATCCACCCGCTGCCCATCTGCGCGGATGAAAGCTGCCATACGCGCGATAGCCTGGTTGAACTGCAGGGCCGTTACGAGATGGTCAATATCAAACTCGACAAGACCGGTGGGCTGACAGAGGCGCTGGCGCTGGCAGAACAGGCGCAAGCTCAGGGGTTTTCAATCATGCTGGGATGTATGCTGTGTACATCCCGGGCGATCAACGCGGCGCTGCCGCTGGTAAATCATGTCAGTTTTGCCGATCTTGATGGCCCGACATGGCTGGCGGTTGACGTTTCACCGGCACTCACGTTTACCAGCGGCGTCCTTCATTTTTGAGGCTGCCAGCGCAGAAGCTCCACCATGGCCTTTAAATATTTTTCGCTGGCTTCGTCTGACGATATCGGCGGGAATTCCGCGGTGATGCAAGGTAATCCCAGGTCGGCACACCAGCTGCCGAATGAGCCAGGGGTTTCATAGCCCACGCTGGAGACAAGCGGCAGGGCGAAAGCATTCGCCAGCCATTCGCCCAGCTCGGTGTGCCGCGGATCTTCGATGCAGGCCAGCGGATCGTGAAAGGTGACAACCCAGGCCGGGTGGATCTTATGGATTAACTGGCACAGCGCCTGTGTTTCCGGCTCCGAGCCCGGCGTGTCGCCGGTCAGCAAGACAACGTCACGCTCTTCGGCGGAGCTGTTCCAGCGATAAACCGTTTCACCGGCGCGCCAGTTTGCTGCAGGGAAATTACGGTTTAAATCGATGCCCCGCGCATTGGCGCGTAACCCAAGCTGACACCCATCCGGGTTGACGGCCAGAATCACGTGATGACGTCGTAAGCTGGGCGTCAACGTGCGCAGCGCGCACGAGAGCGTGACGACAGAAGAGTTCTCGTCGCCGTGCGTGCCGGCAATGATTAAGCCGCTGTTGCGATCGGCATCGGGGGCCGGAAACCAAATCAGCGATGCGCCTAAAAATGAACGGCCATACTGCTCTGCACCTGGCGGGAAGGCGCCGCGTTCCGCTCTGGGTCGGGTGATTGCCATAGGAAATCCTGATAAAGAAGTCTCTACTGGCAGTGTTGTGCAAAACTCGCGGTTAATCAAATAGTTTCCGTATGGCGGGAAAATTGCCGGATATCAACTTTCCGGAGGAAGGTATTTGCAATTCTCATTGTCGAAACAAATAATTACGCATCTGCTTATTACCTGAATTCATAAAAGGGGATCTTATGAAGCATCCTGTTTCGCGTCTCTGTACTGCACTGTTGCTGTGCGGACTCTCTTCACTCTCGTACGCCGCTGATGTGCCACAGGGCACGGTACTGGCGCAAAAACAGGAGCTGGCCAGACACATTAAAGATGAGCCGGCTTCCCTTGATCCGGCAAAAGCCGTGGGATTACCCGAGATACAGGTCATTCGCGACCTTTTTGAAG
Organism: Enterobacter sp. 200527-13; assembly: GCF_027924865.1. Classification (NCBI taxonomy): domain Bacteria; kingdom Pseudomonadati; phylum Pseudomonadota; class Gammaproteobacteria; order Enterobacterales; family Enterobacteriaceae; genus Enterobacter; species Enterobacter sp. 200527-13. The sequence goes on along the minus strand of NZ_BSCM01000001.1, from coordinate 1,776,245 downwards.
GACTGGTTAATCAGAATGAGAAAGGTGAACTGACCCCGGGCGTGGCGACGCGCTGGCAGAGTAATGATAACCGTATCTGGACCTTCTCCTTACGTGATAACGCGAAATGGTCTGACGGTTCTCCAGTTACCGCTCAGGATTTTGTCTACAGCTGGCAGCGTCTGGTTGATCCGAAAACCACGTCTCCGTTTGCCTGGTTTGCTGCGCTGGCGGGTATCCATAACGCACAGGCGATAATTGATGGTAAAGCCGCGCCAGATACGCTGGGCGTGACGGCCGTAGATGCAAAAACCTTACGTGTGCAGCTGGATAAACCGCTGCCGTGGTTTAGCAATCTGACGGCAAACTTTGCCTTCTATCCGGTGCAAAAGGCCAATGTGGAGAGCGGCAAAGAGTGGACGCGTCCGGGGGCTCTGGTCGGAAATGGCGCCTACGTTCTGAAAGATCGCGTGGTGAATGAAAAACTGGTTGTGGTGCCAAATACACACTACTGGGATAACGCCAAAACCGTCCTGCAAAAAGTGACGTTCGTACCGATTAACCAGGAATCCTCGGCCACTAAACGCTATCTGGCGGATGATATTGATATCACCGAATCGTTCCCGAAAAACATGTATCAGAAGCTGCTCAAGGACATTCCGGGACAGGTGTATACACCGCCTCAGTTGGGCACCTATTACTATGCGTTTAATACGCAAAAAGGACCCACGGCCGATGCCCGTGTACGTCTCGCCCTGAGCATGACCATCGATCGCCGCATTATGGCGGACAAAGTGTTAGGAACCGGTGAGAAGCCCGCCTGGCATTTCACGCCAGACGTGACGGCAGGGTTTACGCCAGAAACCTCGCCGTTTGAGCAAATGTCACAGCAGGAACTTAATGCCCAGGCGAAAACGCTGCTTCAGGCCGCGGGCTATGGCCCTCAGCGCCCGCTGAAGCTGAACCTGTTGTACAACACGTCAGAAAACCATCAGAAAATCGCGATTGCGGTGGCCTCGATGTGGAAGAAAAACCTCGGCGTTGACGTCAAACTGCAGAACCAGGAGTGGAAAACCTACATCGACAGCCGTAATACCGGTAATTTCGATGTGATCCGCGCGTCATGGGTCGGGGATTACAATGAGCCATCGACCTTCCTGTCGTTATTGACCTCAACCCACAGCGGCAATATCTCGCGTTTCAACGATCCGGCGTACGATAAAATTATCCATCAGGCGACGCTCGAAAACACGGCGAAAGCCCGTAACGCAGACTACAACATGGCGGAGAAAATCCTCACGGAAAAAGCGCCAATCGCACCTATTTACCAGTACACCAACGGCCGCCTGATCAAACCATGGGTGAAAGGTTACCCCATTAATAACCCGGAAGACGTGGCTTATAGCCGGACGATGTATATTGAGAAACACTGACAAGCCGGGAACCGCCGGTCTTCGTTGTGAACGTTAAATTAAGAGCTGGCGCATTTGCGCCAGTTTTTCTTTATTGAACGAGGGATGTTTGTTCCGTGAGTCAAAGGGGAGGTAAATGATGACGGATGAAAAGAAAGAGAAAGCGTCTTTCCCGGCAGGGTTAGGGATTATGGATAAAATCTGGGAATGGCAATGGATTATCCGCTTCATCTATATTGTCCTTTTCGCCGATCTGGCGCTGCTGGTATACAGCGGGCAAGGAATATTGGCCTGGCCTGTTCAGACACTTAACTGGACCGAACATCTGGGTTTTTTCTGCGTGGCGCTCGCCGCCTTAGGTTTGATTGCCACTACCCTGATGCCTTTTATAGCCAATATCGTCAGGCTATTACTCAATGAGCTCATCTACAGCAGTATCTTCCCGGATTTCTTGCGCGCGCAGAGTGATTATCAGAAGAGGTCGGGTGAAGTTCCTTCAGGCGAAGTACTTGATTTAGCGTTGAAGGAAAACAACCAGTTCCTGCTGAATTATTATGAAAAACATAATGCAAACTGGCGCACGAAATTTCATGAACGATTTAAAGTCGGGGATTTACTCTTTGGGATCCTGTTTTTCATGATGCTTGATGACCATCCGCAGTGGTTTAGCGACGCGCAGCATTCGCTGGTCATCGATCTGTTCAGCCACGGCGGTGAAAGCGGAACCGTTCTGTTTTATACCGTACTTATACTCATCTTTAGTACGCTGATGAGTCTCTGGTTCGGTAAATGGGACTGGGGGAACATCTACTATCCGCCACTGTATCGTGAAAAAGAGGAAGCCCGCAGAAAAGCGCGTGAGCGGGAAGCGCAGTGGGAGCGGCAGGATCGCTAAATCGCCGGGGGACACATTATTCCCAGCGGATTGCTCCCGCCAGGCGTTGCTGGCGGGAGCAGGGCAACGTTATTCTAGCAGTGCACTGAATTTCGCCAGCCATTGCGGATGCGCAGGCCAGGCGGGGGCAGTGACCAGATTACCGTCTACGTGCGCCTGATCGATACCAATATTGGCATAGTGCCCGCCGCCGAGGCGGACTTCAGGCGCACAGGCGGGATAGGCGCTACAGGTTCGTCCTTTTAATATGCCGGCAGCAGCGAGCAGTTGCGGTCCGTGGCAAACCGCAGCAATCGGTTTGCGCGCGGCGTCGAAGGCCTGCACCAGTTTCAGTACGTCATCATTTAGCCGGAGATATTCAGGGGCTCGTCCACCCGGGATTAGCAGCGCGTCATAATCCTGCTCTTTTACGGCGGAAAAATCGGCATTGAGGATAAAACGGTGGCCCGGCTTTTCACTGTAGGTCTGGGCACCGTCGAAATCATGGATCGCCGTCATGATGTAGTCGCCACGGGATTTGTCCGGGCAGACGGCGTCCACCTGATGGCCAATCATCTGTAAAGCCTGAAAGGGCACCATTGTTTCATAATCTTCGGCGTAATCGCCGACCAACATCAGGATTTTCTTGCTCATCATTTCTCACCTTTAGGTTTAACGATGTTTAAGATATAGCCTGGCACAGCTGAATTGCCGGAAATAAAAAAAGCCCGTCAGAGAACGGGCGAAATAAGCAAATGATTTAATGATTCGTTATCAACTTGTTGGAGGATAACGTTGCGTATTTTACGCACCTCTTACCGGTGCTGATACCTGACAAATTCGGTAGGTGAAACAAGGAATTAAACATGCGTCATAGCGCATCGAAGGTGGGGTAGATACTGTTCTCAAGGTATTCCACCAGAAACCAGATCTCACCGCTGAAAATAAACCAGAAGCCGAATATAATAACGAATAAAATAATTATGGTGAGTATTATTTCTGTTTTTCCCATTGCACATCTACCCACCTGTGGTCCATTTATTCGAGAGGGGCATTGTAACGGGGCTTACGGAGATACACCAGTTTCATGCCGCCAGGACTTTATTGCGCCCATCACTTTTGGCGCGATAAAGCGCATCGTCCACACGTTTAAACAGCTCATCCATACTCTCGCCCGGATTATGTCGCGCCACGCCAATGCTGACGGTGAAGCGAGGTAAACCCGGGATCGTGATGCGGGCGACCGCATCGCGCACAGTTTCGGCGATTTGCAGGGCGGTGTCGAGCGGGGTGCGCGGCAGCAGGATGACGAACTCCTCACCGCCCCAGCGGAAGACCAGGTCCTCTTTGCGGCTACAGGCTTCCAGCGTGCGCGAGAGCGAGATCAGTACCTCATCACCTTTCAGGTGGCCGAAGAGGTCGTTGATATTTTTGAAGTGATCGGTATCCACCAGCAGCAGGCTAAATTGCTGCTGCGCGGGAAGATGATGGGTATTGGCCTGGTCGGTGATGATATAGAACTGACGCCGGTTGAGCAGGCCCGTCATGGAATCACGCAGTGCCGCGTGTTCCAGCTCCTGCTCCAGCCTTTTTTGCTCGGTGATATCGTGGATAATGCACAACATCAATTTGTCACCGTAAATTTCAATCGGCCCGGCATAGGTCTGAACATGGCGGGTGGAGCCATCGGCCAGACGGTGGATAAAGTTGAGGGGCTTATGGCCGCCCGGCAACGCGGCAATCTCCGTCATCACGGGGATCACATCCCGCCCCAGCGTATTGATTTCCCAGGTATGTTTTCTGCACATTTCATCATGCGCATAACCGTAAAAAGTCAGCGCCGCCAGATTGGCATCCACAATCTGGCCATCCCGGGACGGATCGATAAGCAGCATTGGCGCGCTGTTGGTCAGGAAAAAGCGCGCGTAAAATCCCTGTTTTTTGCGCTGGTAGGTCGCGGAGCGGCTGGCCTTAAGCCCGGAGAGAACCTGCTGCGTCAGCCCTTCAAAAACAATAACATTCCCCTGGGGCACGAAATGGGCAAGCGAGAGACGGCAGCTCAGCGCGGTTTCATGTCCATCGCGGGAGATGGTCCAGATTTCGACGACCTCCTGCTCACTCTTCAGTTCAGGCACATACATCGACAGCACGTGATGCGCATTGGCGGAATAGGTACCTTTGCGTAGGTCATCCAGGGTTTTATCGCCCATGATCTGAGCGGCGGCCACATTTGCAAAAATGATCTGTTCTGAAGCAGGTGAAATGAGCCACACGGGGGTTTTAATTAAATTCAGCGCATCAAAACAATTTTGCGACATAGCGTATTCCTGTACATCGGCACCATGTGCCTGAGGATCATGACAGAATTAACGGGAGTGGACTCCTTTGAAACATACTCTACTTAACCCGGTCAGGCATGATTTTTTTGTGAAATATATGCGGGTTCCGCGTGAATTTTACCAATGGGTATAATTTGTTTGTCTGAGTTTTTTTGCAGCAGCAGCCAGGGAACCTGTTCGGCAGGTAAAGGACGGGAGAAAAGGAACCCCTGCAGGTAATCACAGCCGAGGTCCGTCAGCACCACCTGTTGTTCTTCCGTCTCGATCCCTTCCGCAACCACATTCATTTCCATGGTCCTGGCGATATTAATAATGGTTTCCACCAGCTTGCGGCTTTTTTCATTTACCAGCATCGAGTGCACAAAGCTCTTGTCGATTTTTAGCTCTTTAGCGGGCAGAACGCTCAACATCAACAGGTTGGAATAGCCGGTGCCAAAATCATCAATCGAGACGGTAATCCCGGCTTGATTGAACGCATTGAGTAATTCAATACTGCGGTCGAGATTTTTCAGTGCGGTACTTTCTGTCACCTCAAGGATAAGCCGGGAGGGCGACAGATTATATTTATGCAACATCGACGAAATGATGTGGAAGATATCCGGCTGTTCGAACTGGACGGGGGAGAGGTTAAAGGACAATGTCCACTGGCTGAAACCTTGTTCTGTCCAGAAATGAAGCTGACGGCATGCCGCTTCAATCGCCCAGTTCCCCACCGGGATGATCAGCCCCGTTTGTTCCAGCGACGGTAAAAACAGATTAGGCAGCAACACCCCTTGCTCAGGGTGCCGCCAGCGCAGAAGGGCTTCAAAACCGTGAATAGTGGAGTCTTTTGCATGCCAGGTCGGCTGATACCACAGTTCAAACTGATCGCGTTCCAGCGCCTGAGTTAACTCCTGCAGGAAGCCGGGGTTAGCCGGAATAGCCGTAGACATCTCGTTCCGGTAGACGGCCCAGCCGTTTCGTCCATCCTCTTTGACGCGATTCAGGGCCGCATCGGCTTTCAGCTTCAGCTCATGCAGCGTCTCGCCATCCTGCGGGTAGAGGCTGACCCCCGCGCTGATTGTTGTGCTCAGCGTGTGCCCACAAAGTGAAAACGGGCGGCGCATATCCTCCAGCAATGTCGTGAGCAGCGCGTTGAGTTTATCGTCGTCACACTCGGGAACCAGCAGGATAAAGGCGTCGCCGCCAAGCCTGGCGAGGGTCATCTCGCGGGTAAGGCGGGCGGTAATGCGCTGCGCGAGAGAGATTAACAACTCATCCCCGGTGTTGTGGCCCCAGGTATCGTTGATGCGTTTGAAATGATCGACGTTGAGGAAAATCACGGCGAATGGCTTCTTGCTGAGCAATGCGCTGCGCAGGCAATCCTGCATCCGAATGTCCATCTGGTGGCGATTAGCGAGACCGGTAAGCGCATCAAACCGCGCCTGCAGTTCAAGCTGACGATTAAGCTGGCGTAGGTTGTCGGTCAGTCGGTTCGTCCGCCGGTGCGAGTCGATGAGCGAAATCATTAACATACCGCCGAGCAGGCACAGTGTGGTGACAGAAACCCAGACCGATAACCCCAACTCGCTGATACCGCCGGGCAGGGTATGCGTCATTTCCTGAAAATGGGCGGCACGCATGCCGGTGTAGTGCATCGCGCAGATGGCGACACCCAGCACGCAGGCCGCGAGAATACGATTGATAAACACCCCTTTGCGCATATCCCGCAGGCGAAATGCCAGCCACAGCGCCGCGCCGGAGGCCATAACGGCAATCAACACGGACACGGCAACAATGCGTCGATCCCAGAGAATATGGCTGTCCAGCATCAGTGCGGCCATACCGATAAAGTGCATACAGACCACGCCAGCGCTCAGGAGCACCGTGGCAACGATCAATCGAAAAGGGGAAAGGGTTTTACCCGTTACAGCAATATTGATGGCGACCGTGGATGCAACCACCGCCACGCCCAGTGAGGCGAGGGTTAACCAGAGGTTATAGCTCATTATCATCGGCATTTGCATCGACAGCATGCCGATGAAGTGCATTGACCAGATCCCGATCCCAAGCGTGACGCCTCCGGCGATACGCCAGAACATCGCCGTTTTACGGCTGGAAAGCGGGATTTTTCCGGCGCTGTCCAGGGCCACAAATGAGGCGATAAAGGCCACCAGATACGAGAGGGCTATTAACACAGGGTCCCACGATATATTGAGCATTATGCAATCCCACGCCAAAGAGGGTTACCGATTTCGCCTGCCGGGCACGTCTTTAACTGGCAACGTACATGCGCATTGAAATAATATGAGTTATGTATCGTGCAAAACGACCGGTCATATTAAAACGTTAAGGCTGGCGGTGAATATAAAATATATTCTTTCCGGCACCTATTAAGCATTGCTAAACAAAGGCGAATAATTGCAGCAAAGCTCCTTAAATATGAGCGCGGCCATATTGTCTCATCGCAGGCGATGGTATCGCTTAAAGTGGCAGGAAACCAGTATCACAGGATGCTGCATATAACATTTTCACTAATACCCTGTTTTTATCTGACTTAAGTTAAATATCAGGTGGCTAACGGCGAAAGGTGAAACCAGCGTTGTTCATCAGGACAAACAACAACACGAATGCTATAAATCTTAATGCCGACCTAAATATAAAATCGTGGATATAATCATGCTAAGAAATATTAGTGTCAGAACCTTCATTGCCGGGTTCCTTTTATGTCTTTTCCTGGTTGATGCAGGTGTCGTTGTTCTATTTTCCAGCAAATCCTCTCTCTTTATTTCACTCAATATCATTAATTTCGTTGCGCTATTTTTGCTCTGGGGCTACATGACAAAGTATCTTGTGACGCCGATCAATACGGTGAAAAAAAGTATTGAAGAAGTGACTGCAGGCAATCTTGGCGTGACTATCCCTGAATTTGGCAATAACTGTGCAGGGCGTTTAATCCCCGGGATTAACAGCCTCTCCAGCAACATCGCGACCCTGGTACGCGAGATCAGGGCCTCGTCGCAAACCGCCATGACCTTGTCCGATCAACTCTCCGCGCGTAGCGCGCAGCTTTCGGTGAAAACAGAGCAGCAGTCTGCATCGCTGGTGCAAACGGCTGCCAGCATGGAGCAGATGGCAGCAAGTACCCGAAATAATGCCGATAACACCCGACTGGCCAGCGAGCAGGCAAACAGGGCGACACTGCAGGCGCGCAAAGGTGGCGAGTTGATGGGGCAGGTGGCCACCAATATGCAATCCATTACCGAATGTGCACAGCAAATGACGGAGATTATCTCGATGATCGACGGCATTGCTTTCCAGACGAATATCCTGGCGCTAAACGCGGCCGTTGAGGCGGCCAGAGCCGGTGACCACGGCAAAGGGTTTTCGGTGGTGGCAGAAGAGGTGCGAAACCTGGCCCACCGCAGCGCGGATGCCGCCAAAAACATCAAAACGCTGATTGAAGTGACCAGCAATAACGTTACTCAGGGCGTGACCGTTGTGTCCGAAGCTGAAAAGAATATGCAAGAAATTGTGACCGGCTCCGGCAATGTCAGCCAGTTGATGGATGACATTTTCACCTCGACGTCAGAGCAGGAGAAAGGCATTTCCCAGATTACGCTGGCCTTATCTGAGCTGGAACGGGTCACGCAAAGTAACGTTACGATGGCAGAAGAACTCAACGGATCCTCTGATGTACTGCGCAATCAGGTAAGTGAACTGCAGGCGCGGACGCGTAACTTCCGGCTCGAAAAGGGGTATCAGGCTGAATCCACGCCTTCTCATGCTGGGCCGCTGTCATTCCACTCGCGTCCCGATCACTCCCTCTGATGCACGAAAAGAGCCTGGTCAACCGGGCTCTTTTATCCCGACTTCTCGCCGCTGAATTACCCTCCCGTGTGGTCTGAAAAGCCTTCTGGCGGAATACGGTTATTTCCTGAGCGAATTCAGCGCGATGCGAAACATAGTTGTTGCTTAACCCCTGATGAAAGCTAGACTGACAACGAAAGAGCTGAAAAGGGGGAGGCACGGTGGAGAGTATAAAAGGATCAGAACTAAACGTTCCTGATGCAGTTTTTGCCTGGGTGCTGGATGGTCGTGGCGGTGCCCGACCGCTGGAAGACAACGATGTCATTGATAATGAGCATCCCTGCTGGCTACACCTTAACTATACCCATCCGGACAGTGCCGACTGGCTGGCCTCGACGCCACTCCTGCCGAACAACGTGCGTGATGCGCTGGCGGGTGAAAGCCTGCGGCCACGCGTGAGCAGAATGGGGGACGGCACGCTCATCACTTTGCGTTGCATTAACGGCAGCACCGATGAACGTCCTGACCAGCTGGTCGCGATGCGTGTTTATATGGACGATGGTCTGATTGTCTCCACCCGTCAGCGTAAAGTTCTGGCGCTGGATGACATTGTGAACGATCTAAAAGAGGGCACCGGGCCGACCGATTGCGGAAGCTGGCTGGTGGACGTCTGCGACGCGCTGACTGACCATGCGAGTGAGTTTATCGAAGAGCTGCACGATAAAATCATCGACCTCGAAGATAACCTGCTCGATCAGCAGATCCCGCCGCGCGGTTTTCTGGCGCTCCTGCGTAAGCAGTTAATTGTCATGCGCCGTTATATGACGCCACAGCGGGACGTATACGCGCGTCTGTCCAGCGAAAGGCTCAACTGGATGAATGACGATCAGCGACGCCGAATGCAGGATATTGCCGACAGGCTGGGCCGAGGACTTGATGAAATCGATTCCTGTATTGCCCGCACGGGCGTCATGGCGGATGAAATCGCGCAGGTGATGCAGGAGTCGCTGGCAAGAAGAACCTATACGATGTCGCTGATGGCAATGGTCTTTCTGCCGAGCACATTCCTGACGGGATTGTTTGGCGTGAACCTGGGCGGAATTCCCGGCGGCGCGGCCCATTATGGCTTTACCGCATTTTGCGTCATGTTAGTTGTTTTGATCGGTGGTGTTGCATGGTGGTTGCATCGTAGTAAATGGCTGTAAATTTACGCTTTTTTCAGCTTTTACGGAGATCAAAACGCTCTTTTAATTGAGCGAAGTCAATAAACAATGACCCCGTAAGGTGCAATATTACTCCCGCAGGTGAATGCAACGTCAAGCGATGGGCGTTGCGCTCCATATTGTCTTACTTCCTTTTTTGAATTACTGCATAGCACAATTGATTCGTACGACGCCGACTTAACTAGTCGGCTTTTTTTTGCCTCCTGTTCCCCAGCGTCTACCCTAAAAGGGACGTCAGTAAAACCTGGAGGGAATGATGAGCATCTTACTCGCTCTGCAACTGCAGTATTCACGTCAGTCCGATCCGATCCCCACCGATCCGACACCGATGCCCGATCCTGTTCCGCGTCCACAACCCATGCCTGACCCGCCGCCCGATGAAGAACCGATTAAATTGTCGCATCGAACCCCGAGATCTGCGAGGATACGCGCCATCTGACCGCAAAGATGACCACGAGAGACTATTGTGACCGCTTTTTCAACCCTGAATGTACTGCCCGCCGCCCAACTCGATAACCTCAACGAGTTGGGATACCTCACCATGACGCCTGTTCAGGCGGCCGCATTGCCCGCCATTCTTGAGGGGCGTGATGTACGCGTTCAGGCTAAAACAGGGAGCGGAAAAACGGCGGCTTTCGGTCTGGGTCTGCTACAGCATATTGATGCTGCGCTGTTTCAGACGCAGTCTCTGGTGCTGTGCCCAACCCGCGAACTGGCGGACCAGGTCGCGGGCGAGCTGCGTCGTCTGGCGCGATTCCTGCCTAATACCAAGATTTTAACCCTCTGTGGCGGACAACCGTTTGGCGCACAGCGTGATTCGCTTCAGCATCCACCACACATCATTGTGGCGACGCCTGGCCGACTGCTCGATCACCTGCAAAAAGGTACGGTCTCGCTGGATGCATTACACACGCTGGTCATGGATGAGGCAGACCGGATGCTGGATATGGGCTTCAGCGATGCTATCGATGAAGTGATCCGTTTCGCGCCTGCAGACCGTCAGACGCTGTTATTTTCGGCGACCTGGCCTGAAGCGATCGCCGCAATCAGTGGCCGCGTGCAGAAAAATCCGCTCACCATCGAAATTGACAGTGTTGATGCGCTGCCTGCTATCGAGCAGCAGTTTTATGAAACGTCCCAGCATGGAAAAATCGCGCTCCTGCAGAAGGTGCTCAGTCAGCATCAGCCCGCTTCCTGCGTGGTGTTCTGTAACACCAAAAAAGATTGTCAGGCGGTCTGTGACGCCCTGAACGCCGCAGGGCAGAGCGCGTTATCGTTGCATGGCGATCTGGAACAGCGCGATCGCGATCAGACGCTGGTCCGTTTCGCCAACGGCAGCGCCCGCGTGCTGGTTGCCACCGATGTGGCGGCGCGCGGTCTGGATATTAAATCGCTTGAGCTGGTCGTGAACTACGAGCTTGCATGGGATCCTGAAGTACACGTTCACCGTATCGGCCGTACTGCGCGTGCCGGAAACAGCGGTCTGGCCATCAGCTTCTGCGCACCGGAAGAGGCGCAGCGCGCCAATATTCTGTCTGAAATGCTGCAGATTAAGCTTAACTGGGTGAATGCACCGGGCAACGTCAGTCTCGTTCCGCTGGAGGCAGAAATGGCAACGCTGTGTATTGATGGCGGTAAAAAAGCCAAGATGCGTCCGGGTGATGTGCTCGGTGCGCTGACCGGAGACGTGGGGCTGGATGGGGCGGATATCGGCAAGATTGCGGTACATCCTGCACATGTTTATGTTGCTGTTCGCGAGTCGGTTGCCCATAAGGCCTGGAAACAGCTGCAGAACGGGAAAATCAAGGGTAAAACCTGTCGCGTTCGTCTGCTGAAATAAAGTTTAAACGCGTCTCAGACGGTGGTCTGAGACGCGTTTGCGTTATTTCACTATTTCACTATTTTACTTCCACGACATTCAGGCGCAGTTCTTCAAACTGATTGTCATCTTCTTCTGGCTGCCAGCCAGCAGGTTTCACGGGGATCTCTTCCCGGTCAAACGCCAGATCGCCGCCATTCACCACTTCCGACTCATGGTTGATACCTTTGAAATCGAAAAGCTCAACGTCCGCGAGGTGAGAAGGCACTACGTTCTGCATCGCGCTGAACATGGTTTCGATACGACCCGGATAGCGTTTATCCCAGTCACGCAGCATGTCACCAATCACCTGACGCTGCAGGTTCGGCTGAGAGCCGCACAGGTTACATGGAATGATCGGGAACCCTTTGGCCTGAGAGAACCGCTCGATATCTTTCTCGCGGCAGTAGGCAAGCGGGCGGATCACAATGTGTTTGCCGTCATCGCTCATCAGTTTTGGCGGCATGCCTTTCATCTTGCCGCCGTAGAACATATTCAGGAACAGCGTCTGCAAGATATCGTCGCGGTGATGGCCGAGTGCGATTTTGGTTGCACCCAGTTCTGTCGCGGTACGGTAAAGGATGCCGCGGCGAAGACGAGAGCAGAGTGAGCAGGTGGTTTTGCCTTCCGGGATCTTCTCTTTCACAATCCCGTAGGTATTTTCTTCTACGATTTTGTACTCAACGCCCAGTTTTTCCAGGTATTCCGGCAGAATGTGCTCCGGGAAACCAGGCTGCTTTTGATCGAGGTTAACCGCCACCAGGGAAAACTTCACCGGCGCGCTTTGCTGAAGATTACGCAGGATCTCCAGCATGGTGTAACTGTCTTTACCACCTGACAGGCAGACCATAATGCGGTCGCCTTCTTCAATCATATTGAAGTCTGCAATGGCTTCACCAACGTTACGGCGCAGACGCTTTTGCAGTTTGTTCAGGTTGTATTGCTCTTTCTTTGTATTTGATTGATTTTCTTGCATTTATTACTACCTTCGGAGCCAATAGGGGCATAATAGGGGCAAAAATTTTTCAGCGTGCCAGCTTATCGTTAAGCATCAACACCTGTTCGCCATTCATTTCTTCAATCCACGCACCGTAGACTTCATAGACCATTTGCGCGTTTTCATGCCCCATCTGGCTGGCTATGAAAGACGGGTTAGCGCCGGCAGATAACAGCCAGCAGGCAAAAGTATGCCGCGTATGGTACGGATTCCGGCGGCGAATACCAGCACGTTTTACAGCTGCGTTGAATCTCGCACCTATGCTCGATAAAGAGTAGTAGGCTTTCTGTTCTCCCTTGCGCATCCTGGGTATGAAAACGAATCGCAGACTTTGATGTTCCACTGCGCCATACTCGCGATGATTAAAGACAATTTCGGTTTTTGGCTGCAGCGCCGTCAGCTTGAGTTGTGCTTTCAAGGCTTCAAGTGCCGGCTCTAAAAGGGTAATAACCCGGTTTCCTGCTTCGGTTTTTGGTGGGCCGAACATGCCCAAGGCATTAAGATTGCGCTGTATATGAGCCGTACCTTTTTCCCAGTCGATATCTTCCCAGGCAAGAGCTGCGAGCTCTCCATGACGGACACCGGTATAAACTGCGAACGTCCACATATTGAGGCCTTGGCCACGCTCGGACTCCGCAAGCAAACTAAACTCCTGCTTCGTTAAAGGATCCGGTTTTACTTTCCCTTTGTGTAGTTTCTTGATCCCCTCAAAGGGCTTGCCACTTATAAAGCCTGATTTGTGTGCAAACCGAAGCAGGGAGCACAGTAGCGATATATAGTTGTTCACGGTACGCACAGTGCGTCCCTGTTTGTTGCTTCTGGGATTTGCCAGGTAAAGTGTCTCACCGTTCAACAGCTCCTTCCTGTATTTCAGAATGTCGCTGTGGCGTATAGCTGAAACAGGCGTATCTCCGTTGATGATGTGCATTAACGTACCGAGTTGTGAGCGCGTCTTACGCATCGTGTTCGCGCTAATTTCGGTTTCTTTAATGCTTGTCCACAGTTCACACAGCTCTGAAAAGGTTTGAACTGAAACAGTAGTTACGGTTTTTTTTGCTCTGGATGATGAAGGAAAGCGCTGATTGTAATCAAACTCTCCAAGGTTGATCTCGCTAACGATCAGAGCCCGAAGATTACCGGCTTTTTTGATGTTCGCCGGGGTGTTAATCCAACCTTTTAGAATTTCGCGGCAACGCTTTCCCCGGTACATAAACCAGATACAAACCTTATTGTTTCTGATTTCGACACCCGTAGGCAAAGCTGCCATCTTACGCATCCCTTATTAACTGATTAATTCTCGGATAGTTATACCAGGTTGTGCCACGCAAGGTTTTTTCTCCAGAAGGCGATATCCGTTTAAAATGGACACCTTCCACCCAGCAGCCCTGGCGATACTTCTCAATCTGTCGTTGGGTCAGGCCTGTTTTTTCTGTGAGCCTTGCGCCAACAACCCATTCTTCGTTAAAAATTACCTGCGACATGGTTCACCTCAGGTAACCGGCATGAGTATAGATATGCCGGTATTTAGTCGTTGATATTTCAGTTTCAGTTTGCCTGGCCGGGCAGGGAACGCAGTCGGCGCATGCCGGTCATTGCTGTGGCCACGTAGCTTGCCTTGCAGTTGACCACTTCAACCCAGACCTTCACGCCTTCCACTCTCACCGTGTAGGTCTCTTTCATCTTGCTGCGCCCATAGTCACCATATCTTTGCTGGTGGGCGGCGAGTGCGATTTCACATGCCTGGCGAGCCAAAGGGGATTGCTTACTGCCTCGATTAATCAGTCGCATTTCTTCTCCTTGAGGGAGAGTTTCCCCTCCCGATCTCGTTAGTCCACGTATTCCGGTTTCATATCCGCCAGGGTGATGCTGAACTGATGGTGTAGTTCCTCTCCTAAATGGCGTTTCACAGATGCCAACACGCGTTCAGCTTCGCCAAAGCGTTCTGCCGCACCGGGTTCATCTGGAGATGGTAGGGAGTTGATTGCCGCTTCCACCTTGTTACGAGCATCAACCAGGTAATAACGCTTCACAGCTTTGTTCTTCAGTTCAGTGAACAGGGCAGAACCCAGGGTTGCTTTCACGGTTTCAATATCTGCGCGCAGAGCTTTTGCGCTATCCACATCCTGAGCCGCCTCGATGCGGTCACGAAAATCATCAGCAAGTGCATCGATGTTTTGAGCTGATTCCTGAGCCGTTTGAGTGGTAGTGACGTTGTCACCTGAAATGTCTGCAAGGCTCACGTGCTGTGCCGGTGCGGGGTTTACCTCTCGTTCTTCACGGCGATCATCGAGCTCATCCGGGGTGTAAACACCCAGAATCACATCCGGGCAGAACAGTCTCGCCCAGCGTTTGACGGCCAGGTACGCCAGCTGCTGGCGAGGGTCATCAGCCCAAAGGGTAGAGTTTCGGGTTCGGGCCTGAGCCAGCAGCAAATCGAGTTCTCTCGGCTGATCTTCACCTTTAAGCGTTGCGCGGATAATGATGCCGATCCCGGCTTCGTCAGCCAGGGTCCAGCCCGGGACGCGGTACTCGCCTTTGTCGCCTTTACGGATGTGGAATTTTCCAACGACCTTTTCCCATGGCCCGTACCATTCATATTCAAAGCGGCTGGCCAGCACGCCGCTGCGTGAAATTACGGCATTAACCAGTTGCGCTTCATACCCGAGCACACCGTTAATCAGGTGCGTTTTCTGCGCCACGGCAAAGGGATTCATCTGCCACTGTGCCGCTTGCATCGCTACAGCCATGCAGTCGGCCTGATTGCCCTGCAAGTGTTTAGGAACGGTGGCAGTTCCCTGCGCCATGATCTGCGCGAACGTGCTGATGGCGTTCAGATACTGGGAATCGAACAAAGCCACGTTGGAGTTAATAACGGTGTTCTGGTCAGCAACGGTAACGTTAGTGTTATGCATAAATCCCCCTTAAGCCTGAGCGCGCAGCGCTTCGAGGCGGCGCAGGTCGAAGTCGTTCAGCTCATCGGTGTAATCGGAAGTGATCGGCGCTGGCCATTCGCCTGTGTCGAAACCCGTGGCGATGGCGCGCATCGTTTTGCGGTACTCCAACATGCCCAGTTCCAGCAGTTCGGTGGATGCCTCAATGATGGCGATCCAGTGGTAGTTCTCGTCTTTGTTGACGAAAATCCAGAAGAACTGGTCCAGCGCTGCGGTCTCGCAATACATAGCCGCGCTGAGGTGGTATTCGCGGTCAATGATTTCCCGGTGCAGCCTGGCGCGAAGGCTTTCTTGCTTCACATTCCACATGCTGATGGTTTTCAGGTCAGCACCGATGCGCACGCCATCCAACTCAATTTCTAGATCTGGACGTACACGCACTTCTAATCCGGTTTCGTCGTCGAAACCGAAGTAGCTCACTTCTACGGCGCGGCTTGGATGTGTCAGCAGCATGCCCGCGGTCGGGTGCGCCAGTAGTGCGGACTGAATTGCCCGCGCTGTGGCCAGCTGCTGGCGGGTAACCAGAATCTTTTCGCCAGGATTGTCGCGCCAGGCATCCAGCAATTCGTCGGCGAATATGGCATCGGGCTTAACCGACTTAACTGCCTGGATGATGTCTGCTTTGCTGCCGGACACTTTCAGCGGCGTCGGTTTCTGCGCTTCCTGCGCAACCAAATCAGGATTGATGATCGCTAGTTGCTCGAGTAGCGCATCACGGCTGCCGCTTGTTTTAACCGGCACGGGCAGGGTGGCGTTGTACTCTTTTATGCATGCCTTCATTGCCGTTGCTGTCTGCTTCTGTCCTTCTTCAATACGCTGGTACGCAACAGGGAGAGCCATATAGCTTTGACCCGTTTCTTCCAGGCTCGCGCCAAGCGGCACTGGAGCGGGAAGGGATTCGTTATGTTGTTCAAGCAACGCTTTAATCTCGTCAGCGCTTAGCAGCGTCGGCAGGCTGGCGTTGTACGCGTCGATGAACTCGCGCAGAGTTGCGGTGGTGGTGAAAGCACCCTCTGGGATCTCAGGTTCTACGCTGAACTCTTCTTCGAGGTTTTCCGGCTGCAGTGCAAGGGCGTGCACCAGATTTCCCATATCCAGCACTTTGGATGCTGTGCGCGGGATGGTTTTAGCCACATGGCGTGCATTGAAGTACATCAGGCTGACGCGGGCATCTTTCACCTGGGTGGAGCTGATGCCGTTGGCGGCGTGGTAAACCTCGTTCGGCAGACCTTCATAGCGGCCAGGCTCGAAGTAGGCCGGGTATTCGATTACTGGCTCTGACCGTTGCTCTTCCGGCGCTACGGAATCTGTCTGCGAATTAGCTGCATCAGTGTTTTTGCCCGGTGGTACCGAATCAACATCTTCGTCTTTCTCTGGCTTAGCCGTTTCCATCTGCACATCGCTGGTGGTCTCCGCTGTGTTTTCCGTTTTTTCGACTTCATTTGAGTTGGTATTGATGACCGATTCGGTATTTCCATCCATCAGGCCATCGATGGAGAACACGCCGCTTCCAAGGCTTGCGACCTTTGGCTGGCTTGGAGTACTTGGTTCTTCCACTGTGGAATGACGAACCGCGCGGGAGTCTTCGTTCCATTCTGGATAGCCTTTAGAGCGCTCACCGCTTTCATAGATGCCGTTCGCCGTGAACCACTCACGCACCTGGCTACGCAGTTCGGTTGTACTTTCTTCTCCAGACCATGAAATAGCGCGGGTAACTCCAAAAATACTGTTGGCGTCGTAGTCGAGGATATCGGTGGTTTTACCAAGAACCTTGAGCGCCTTGGCGTGCCACTCATCTTTTTTGTCAGCGAGTTCTTTGGCGGCCAGGAGTTGCGTACGGTTGATTTGTCCCGGTACTGCATCTGGGTACAGCTGAGCAATCGCGATCTCAATGCTCAAGTTCGCCATGTTCTGGGCAACAGCGCGTTTATAGGATTCTGTAGTTTCTGGCTTTGCTGGTTCTAAAGGTGCAGGAGAACCTACTTCAGAAATGCGATTACCCTCAGCCCATTCGCGCACCAGGGTGCCGCGGTCAATGTAATCAGTCGAAGCCCAGATTCTGGTGAATCGGAGAACCAAAGCGAGTTCGTGACGCTTATCCTGGCTGAACACCTTGCGAATGGCGTCGGTATAGCGCCACAGGTCTTTGGTGTCGTAACCCTTAACCTCTTCGCAGTTTTCTGCCGCCAGCAACAGGTTCTGGACATAGCTGTTGTCAGTGTCCATCTCCAGCACGCTGATAGCTTCGTATTCTTCGCGGGTTAGGTGGTGGCGCAGTTCGTCGGCGGTGAACTGGGCGAGTAGCTGCTTGCGGAAGGGCATACGAACGACTGGATAACGTGTGGTTTCGTCATCATTCTCGTCAATCTGGATACCGTTATCAGGTTCTACATCCTGACCGGTTGTAACGCCGGTGTTGCTGGTGCTTTCTGATTTGAGAAGAGTAAGCTTTCCGCTTCTCCACTCTTCAACTAACTGATTGCGGTCGGCAGCATCTGCTTTAGTCCAGTCGGCCATGAATGCAGCAATTACTTCAGCTTCGTGCGCTTCATCTGGCGGGAAGACTTGCTTAATCGCCTGGACCAGTTTCCACTCAGCGTTCAGGCTGAGTTCGGCAACTTCAGGGATGTCGTTCTTCGCCAGCAGCAGGTTCTGGAAATAGGTATTGCCTTCATCCAGTGACATTTCGCTGGCAGCCAGCTGCTGCTCTTTAGTGATATGTGACTGGTATTTGTCGCTGGTCAGATGGACCGCAAAACGTACCGCTGGTGTGCGGTTTTCAAGCGGGACACTCTCGACGGTAGTTTCGACTTTTACGGTCTTTTCCGGTGCGGCGGTGTCGTCCATTGCTCCAGTAGACTCAGCACCAGCCTTTGGCAACCAGGTGCGTCCATCGTCCTGCAGTTCGTAGCGTTTGCACCAGGTGTAATCCACAGTGCTTTCTTCAGGCAGATCGTTGTAAACAGGGAAATCGGTGCGAACCGGTTTGGTGTAATCCTTACCGCGTCCGGTTTCAATACCAGCATCTTCCAGCTCAACATCGAGCTGGAGGTTTGCACGGGCTTCTGATTTCGCAGTGAACCAAATCACTGCGTCTTCTTTACCAGATTTCTGCGTAGCCTTAACTACATAGAAAAATTCCATGTGAGATCCTCTTTTTTGGATGTAAGATCCCCGGGCCAGAGATAGCGCCCATTGGGTGAACTTTGGTTTTTTAAGTAGTTTTTCGGTGTAACTTTGGTCGGGAGCACCGGACGTACGGGCCGCCTTGCGCGGCTTTTACGTTAGCTTTCGTGGGCCATCTGGTCGTACGAAGCACAACGTTCAGAGCAGTATTCTTTTTCTTTGCGCGCCAGCTGTGCGCCGTTGCGATAGAGAAGGGTACTTTTGACTACTTCCTCCGGTTTAACCGGCTTGTCGCAGTAACCGCATTTCGTTGAGTTACACATCTGGATTCCCCTTTTGCGCCAGCAGGTAACAGAGCCGACGAAGAATCACTTCGAAGAAATTCAGTTTTACGGCCTGCTGCCGTCCTGGTTTGCGTGCGTAATCAATCATATTGATCTCCTTGTTATGCCTGTCTTTTTACCACTTCAGGCTCGGTGGTATACTGGAGTTCTCACACAACCAGTAAGGGTAATCATTATGTCAGGTAACCTATTTAATTCAGGGCGAACGGTTGATTCCGTCGCATACGATCTCGCGCTAGCTCTCGCCTCAAAGGACCCGTCAATCAACACACCGGATGCTTTACTGGAAAAAGTCGAATCTCTATTGCCAGAATGCGTGGCTATAGTGAGTCTCAGAAAACCTAAATACGCACACGGGATTGATATCGGCACTACGTATTAATCATTACCAAGAGCTGCCCGTGCAGAATCGAGGGCGGCTCTGGCCATTTTCATATATAGGTAATGATCGTCTTCGCGAAGACTACCCATAGTGTCTTGCACTGCGTTCAGTGCAGCATCAGCAGCCTTCAATACCAGGTTGTTACTTGTCAGAATCGGTTTGACCTTAATCGCGTTTGACTCTTTATCGCTCACCTAACCTCTCCTCTTGGTTGCCTTATCGCCGGCCAGCGGAACGTTTACACCTGATGCGCGTTAATCTCTCCACCTCATCCGACTTTTCGTATGCCGTCGGCGCCTACTTCGTGGGCGTCCTGCCTTGGTGGTTCGTAGTGCGTCATGATGGAATGAATTAAATCACTGGTTTATATTAGTGTCAATCTATGATTTGTTATGATTGTGAAGGAGAGGTTTATATCGTTGGTTTTTGTGAGTTAACAGACGAAACATAAGAACAGGTTCGTTTTAGATTCTCATTAGGAGAGTGAGAGGATGGGGAGTGGGGATGGAGTTGGCAGAAGTTGGATATAAAAAACCCGGCACTGTGGCCGGGTCATTTCGCTAAAATTTAATCTACTGTTATAGCTAAGTTAACAGCTTGTAAACGGTGAGCGCAACCGCAATGAAGGTCGCGATAGTCCAAACAATTTGCTTGTTGGTTGCTTCAGCAATCAGTTTGCCGACTTCATCTTTGCTGGGTTTCTTATCTAGCTTTTTGTCATATTCAGAGAATTTATCCAACATGACAGCATTAACTTTTTTTTCATCGCCTGCTACAGCGATCAACTTATCAAGCTTAGCATCCATTGCTTTCATAGTTGCCGAGAGATGCTCTATGCTTGTCTCAAGTTTGGCAATTCTTTCGCTCATTTCCACTCCAAATGAGGTTGCATCCTCATGCTTCGATGAAATTGTAGCTTGTCCCACTGCTTTAATACTAGTGTTAATTATCTCAAAGTCACTAGCTATTCGTGACATTAGATAAGTTATGTACTTACCAGCATCGATTTCTGATGGAATATCAACTTGTATTGCGACAGTGGGCGAGGACGATGCAACAAACAATTTATTAGATGGTTTGACAGGGGAAATCAAGTCAAGTTCCATCACTATTTTAGACCTTTTCGAGATTGTTAAGTTGCAACTCTATGTTAGCAATTAATGCTTTTGCTTGCTCAGCAGTCATGGTTACGGCTGCTACTCTGGAAAAAACCAGGCTCGCCCTTTGTTCATGTAGATC
The DNA here is from genome assembly GCF_027924865.1 of Enterobacter sp. 200527-13. Classification (NCBI taxonomy): domain Bacteria; kingdom Pseudomonadati; phylum Pseudomonadota; class Gammaproteobacteria; order Enterobacterales; family Enterobacteriaceae; genus Enterobacter; species Enterobacter sp. 200527-13. The sequence continues at coordinate 1,755,732 of NZ_BSCM01000001.1, read as the reverse complement.
TTGCTTACCAGCAACAGGTGACGAATCATCCTGATTATCTATGATAAAATGAGATCTCATGAACATCAGATCAACATATCCTTCAGTACCTACTTTATAGCTAGCGGCCGCAGCAGTAGTTGCAAACGTTGGAATTTCTAATGACTTTAAATCTTCATTTACAATTTTCATGCGTTTGAATCATCCCTATTTACTGTGTGATTAATCAATTAGTTTTATTTCAATGCGTTATGAGCGTTGACAAAAATTAGTCTTAAATTTTAGATGTTATGCCAGCAAAAGCAAAAAAAATCATGGTAAGTCATTGAAAATTCAAGTTAATAAGTAGGTTTACCTAATGGTTGTGAAAAACAAACTAAATTCCAACACGCTCAATTTATAACAAGGAAGTTAAAAAAGGTTATGTGTAAGAATCACATAAAAGCGCAAACACCTAATTTTTAATCCGGCCCTTTATGTATTTGTCATAAAGAGTATCCAACTCTTTTAAACGCAGCGCAAAGACCCGAAGCATGTTTTGCTGTTCATCCTGAGGTAGTTGACGATAAAGCTCCAAAAGACGCTGCTCGTCCGGCTTAAGACCATCTTTCTCACCCACGTCCTCACCAAGAAGCCAGGCGACAGAAATGCCAACTGCATCAGCGATGGCTAGGGCTGATTTTTTACTTATAACCCCTTTTTTGAACCAACCGTTTACGGCCTGAGGGGTGACTCCAGCTATACGAGCCATGTCTGCTTTGGTAACGCCGCGTGCAGCGATCTCAGTCAGGCGCTCTACCAGAACTAAGTTAGGTTCTTCTTTTCTCATAGAATCATTCTAAATATTTGGTTTATACACGCAATAAACTCAAGGTTTGCGTGATATGTAAATCTATGGTTTACTTCCGCTGTCATTAAGCAGGAGAAATATATGTCCCCACTAGATAAAGCAATTAAAGCCGCTGGCTCAGCCAGAAAGCTCAGCACCGTGCTGGGCGTGACAAGTATGTCCGTAAGTCATTGGAGGAATCGTGATCGCGGGATCGTCCCCCCAAACTACATCTTTCCCATTTTTAAAATGACAGGCATAACCCCACACGAACTACGCCCTGATCTCTATCCAAATCCCACTGACGGTTTACCTAAACAGGAGCCTTAACTATGCAGACTGTTTCATTTCAACAGAGTAGCAGAGCTTCCTCTAATCCACTGATATTCCAGTGTCATCAAAGCGAACCTGCAACGCAGGATATAGATCATCGTGATATCTGCTCAGCGGTCCGAGCCTGGGCAGCGGCAGAAGGGCGCATAGCTGTCGCTCTTCAGATCCAAGAAGCGGCAGAAGAACTTCAGCTTGATAGCGTTGATTTCTCAGGCCAGGCCGATGTGTGGAACGTAAAGCTGTTCCGCTGGCTGGATAACAAAGAAGACTCCGCATCGTACCGAAAGAACGTCGAACAGCTGGTGCCCGCGATCATGTCTGTATTACCGATTCGGTACCGCGACCGTGTCGTAAAGAATGACTCGTTTGCTTATCGAATGGCCAGGTTGGAAAAAGAAGTCAGTGAGGCGAAGCAAGCTCTGATGCTCGATGCACCGAAGAAGGAAAAGCTGAAGGAGTTAGGCGAGGGGATCTTTGAGATGTTCCGTGTCGATCCGGACCTTACGGCGCCGCTGTTGGCGATGGTCACAACCATGCTGGGGGCAATGTGAAGACTTCAGAAAAGGCGAAAGCCGGTCTGCGCGAACAGAACCGACTTTCAGGTGCAAAAACGGAGTGTGATTGCGGAGCTAAGTATGTCAAACACAGCTGAAATTATCAATTTCCCCCACAGAACCGAACAACTGGGAGGTCGTATGGCCGACCTGTCGAACGGGTATACCAAGGTCGCTAACGAGATCCAACAGCTCAAGCCTCGTCTGAGAATGTCAGGCCGGGAGTGGCAGTGTTTTGAGGCGGTGATCTGGCTTACCTACGGCTGGAACAAGAAACAAGACCGCGTTACGAACACGGTGATCGCTGAGCTTACAGGGCTAAGTGATTCCCACGTTTCGGATGCGCTCAAATCGCTCGCAGAACGCAAAATTATCTTCAGTCAGAAGCAGGGCGTGATGAAAACGGTCGGTATAAATACTGACCTTTCCGCCTGGATTTTAGACAAACCGAAAACGGGAAAAGTCTTCCCGAAATCGGGAAAAGTGTTACTGAAAACGGGAAAAACCTTCCCGGAAACGGTAGACACCCAAGACTATAACAAGAACAATATTAAAATATCCTCGTCTCGGAATTCTGACGAATCCCGAAACCAGAAAACTCAAAAGTTTCTCTCACGCCATCCAGAAGCAGCCGCCGGGATATACACCCCTGCAGGTAAATCATGGGGATCCGCTGACGACCTCAAGGCCGCACGCTGGATTTACGACAGGCTTCTCACCGTCAACGCATCGCTATCCGAACCCAACTGGGCTGAATGGGCAAACACCATCAGGCTGATGCGTGTCCAGGACAAGCGTACTCACTACGAAATCTGTGACCTCTTCCAGTGGGCCAACCGGGATGAGTTCTGGAAAGACAACATCCTGAGCCCCTCGAGTCTACGCAAACAGTGGGATCAGCTGACTACCAAGCGGCTGCGTGCAGCCGGAACGGCATACCGGGGCGGCATCGACCTGCATAACACCGACTGGATTGACGGGGTGCTGGAATGAAAAATCTTGCCGAGAGTATTCTCGATTTTGACCGGGAACAGGCCCGCCGAGTGGCGCAAAACTTGCCTGAGCAGTACACCGAGCGCGAACAAACGCAGCAGGTGGCGCAGATTATCAACGGGCTGTTCGTACAGCTGGCGGCCGCGTTCCCGGCAAGCCTGGTTAATCGCAGCCAGGAAGACGTGAACGAGATCCGCCGTCAGTGGGTGCTGGCCTTCAAAGAAAACGGGATCACTACCCTGGAACAGGTTGAAGCGGGTATGCGAATAGTGCGTCGCCAGGAGCGCCCATTCCTGCCTTCGCCAGGTCAGTTCATCAAGTGGTGCAGGGAAGGGCGCAGCGTGCTGGGGATCACTACCGCTGACGTGATGGCTGAATACTGGAAGTGGCGCAAGCTGGTGTTCCGGTACCCGAGCAGTGAGCAGTATCCGTGGCCGAAGCCAGTTTATTACCATATATGCCTCGAACTGCGGCGCCGGGGAACTGATGGGCAGTTGAGCCATAAAGAGCTCGAGCGTGAGGCTGGCGAGATTCTGGGTATGTGGGAAAAGCGGGTGCTAGCTGGGAAGCCGATTCCGCCTGTTCGCAGAGCGCTGGCCGCACCAGTAGATTCGAAAGGCCCTACTCCGGCAGAACTGTTAAAAGCAAAGTACGAACGAATTAAGGCAGCTGGGGGAATAATGAAGATGGTTTAGACCGCAAAGACAAACTAATGGTGTTGGTAGCAAAATAACTTACATAAAAGAGGATACTCGTCGTAGCGGGTCACCTCTTGTATCCTGGTACTAAGCCACTAGAAGTAACTCTTCCATTAGATAGAAAAGAATATATTTATCCTAATAATATGTAGTAATATTTTACTGATATAATAACTAAGTCGTCAATGTCAACGGATTCAGATAGCTATGAACGAGGAGACTATTCTAGTAATATTTATTCGCAAGTTTCATGATTAAAAAATAGTTAAACGTAATTTTCAATAAGATCAATGGAAACTAATCACATTCGAGAAATTGTCTTCTGGATTCTTGCTCCTCCAGATATTCAAAAGATAAAAGGCGAATTTCATGATGATTGTAAAACCATTGGCTTGCGGTACGTCGAACAGTATGGCCAACATCAAAACAGGCCCCGGACGCTGCCCGAATGATAGCATACTTCCCATTTTTGAAATGAATCAAATGGATACAGAAAAACTGATTTTTCTGACCAGCTAGACGGCTAGCTATTATATCGCCTTCAATAACAACATCTTTTTTAATTTTCATAATCTAGACCTTCATTTGATTGTATAACTAAACGTATTGACTTCTCCTTCTCCGCTCGGCTTAGCTTTTAAGATGATTATCCGCCAATGCACCAACACTCAGACGGGCGAAACAACAATTTACATGCAGGACATTCTAGGACTGAATCCTTGCGCAATTTACCCGCTTTCTGAGCAGCCCTGTGGTCACATAGCGGGCAAGCGACAAGTACAGGCCTTTCTTTGAAATGTCTGAGTCCTGTTGTATAAGACATAAATAATACCCTCAAAAGTGTAATATTCATTATACCCCTTAATGCAATTATGTTTTGGCTAAGTTATGTGTAATTATTACACAACGTATGCTTAAGAGAATTAATATGAGTGTTGGATTTATGATAAAATGCCCTTCCAGGAGATATTTGTAATGAAATCAGAAGACACACTTGACTGGTACCCTGCGCAGCTACCTCTTGTAAAAATTATCCTAGGTGAAGCTGTGCTCGCAGTTGGCAAACAGGGAAGGCCAATCAACACTCGAACCTTACTTGAGTATCTTCAAGTTATCCAGGTTAAGCAAAAAAAACGGGATGATAAAGTTGCCATGCAGACCGCGATTGAAGTTCTTAGGGACAATCAACGCATTAACGGCAGGCGTTAATGCGTTTTTTAGAGATTGTCAGTTTTGAAGGATCTCAACCTTATGTCTTTGCCCGTCATTTTTTAAAAATATTCTGTCATCTAGTAGTACGATACCGTCAAGTGTAACCTGATACTCCCCATCGCCACGTGTAATATTAATCTCGTAATGACTTTCGTCATGTTGATATGTCAGAGAAAAAGACTCCCACTCTGCTGGCAACAGGGGATGGACTGTCAAGACATTACCGGAGCGTTTTATACCCATTAATTCTTCTGTAATAAGACGGTAGGCCCAACCCGCGGATCCGGTATACCAACTCCAACCTGCACGTCCAGTATGTGGCGCGACACTGTAGACATCTGCACTCATGACATAAGGTTCTGCTTTGTAAATCCCTACTTCTTGGTCAGTTGACGAGTGGTTTATTGGGTTGATTAATGACCAGAGATACCACGCACGATCTGCATTCCCCATGCGGGCAAATGCCATTACGGCCCAGATAGCACCATGAGTATATTGTCCGCCATTTTCACGTACACCTGGCACATAACCCTGTATGTAGCCGGGATTTGGTCCATGACCATCGAATGGAGGCGAAAGTAGCTTTATCAGCCTGGCTTCGGCATCTACCAGGTGCTTGTCCAGAGCATGCATAGCTTTGCCGGCGCGTTCATCGTCAGTCGCGCCGGATAAAACGGACCAGCTTTGAGCTATAGCATCAATTCGACATTCCTGAGAACCTGTGGATCCCAAAGGTGTTCCATCATCAAAATAACCTCGCCGGAACCATTCGCCGTCCCAAGCTGCAGCGTGCAGATTTTTTTGCAAGCGCACCGCCTCAGTGCGGCATAGTGACGCTATATGCTCATCTTGTCGCCGATCAGCGAGCGTCGCAAAACGCTGTAAAATGTCGAACATGAAGAACCCGAGCCAGACGCTCTCACCTTTTCCTTCGATGCCGACCCGGTTCATCCCATCGTTCCAGTCGCCAGCGCCCATTAGCGGCAGACCATGCTGTCCAAATCGTAGCCCATGTTTAATGGCTTTAACGCAGTGTGACCAAAGCGTCTCTTCGGTGTGGCTGATTAGCGGCGTATCGTAAACGGATTCTTCTCCAGGCTGAAGCTGACGTCCTTCTAGATAAGGAATCATCTGCTCTAGTATCCCGATATCCCCAGAAGCGTCGACGTAGTGACAGACGGCGAGCGGGAGCCAGAGAAAATCATCTGAACATCGCGTGCGTACGCCGTTACCGTGAGGTGGATGCCACCAGTGCTGCACATCGCCTTCAAAAAACTGCCTTGACGCGCACAGTAGTATTTGTTCGCGCAGGCGTTCCGGTGCAGCGTGGGTCAGTGCCAATGTATCCTGGAGTTGATCGCGAAAACCAAATGCGCCACCCGATTGATAATAACCGCTGCGCGCCATGAGGCGACAGGCCATTGTCTGATATAGCAGCCAACCGTTAACTAACTTATCAACTGTATGGTCTGGTGTATTGACCACTATCTTATCCAGCATGCGGTGCCAGTGACGATGTACATTGTTCAACTCCTGTCGAACGATATTTTCATCAAAATAATGATCGAGTATTGTCTGAACCCGGGCGGAGTTTTCCTCGCTGCCAAGTACAAAAATGAAGGTCTTCTGATCACCGTCAATTAAGGTGGTAACAGACTGAACTGCACCGCATGGATCCAAACCAGCGCCGGTATTTCCCGACAAACTGCGTAGCTTCATTGCAGCCGGTTTTTGCAAAGAGCCATTGCGGCCAATAAACTCTCGGCGATCACCTGTCAACGAACAATGAGGATCGTTGACAGCGAAAAATGCAATGCGTCCTTCGCCGTTAGCTCCGTAAAAATTATTTGCTGTAACTCCACTTCCACTCGGCACGACCACCGTATGAGTAAAGATATGTGGAGCAGAACGCGAGCGTGATTCCCCAAGTGTCCACTCTACGTATCCTGTGACCGATAAATTGCGCGTGCGGCCCGAATTGTTACTAAGTGTCAAGATTGCCAACTTAACAGGATCGTGTTCGGCAACCATTATTGTCAACTCGCTATCTATACCACTATCGCGATGCGCGAAGACGCTGTAGCCAAAACCATGTCGGGTTAAGTAATCCCCGCGGCCACGCACTGGTAATGTCGTGGGTGACCATACCGTTCCGTTCTCTTCATCACGTATATAGAAAGCCTCACCGCTACGGTCGCTTACAGGATCGTTTTCCCATGGGGTTAAACGATATTCATGAGCGTTCTCGTACCAACTGTAAGCCTGTCCGGCTTCTGAAATGACGCTACCAAAACAGGAGTTAGCGAGCACATTTGACCAAGGGGCTGGCGTTGGAACATTTTCCTTCAGGATAATCTGATACTCCCGTCCATCCTCAGAAAACCCTCCATACCCGTTGAAGTTGAACAGATGTTCTGTCTGCGGCGTCCAGTCTTCGTGTCGATTGCTTCCCACAGTGACAAAAGGTACAAATGGCCTGTGCGTTTTAATTGACGAGTGGAGCCGCTGATTGAGCTGCTCGTTTAGTCCGCCCGCGCGATCGTCAAGATACATACATGCAACGCTCATCAATAGTTGTTTATCTTCGGAAGACAAATGCTCTCCGTTACGGACAAAAATGCCGCCAGGTTTATCCAGCAGGCTGGCTTCTGAACCGGCATAGATTAAATCCATAATCAGCGTTTGTAGGGCCTGCTGATAGCCACCGGCGCTGTTATTGAGGATAACAAGATCCACTTCAAGCCCTTTTAACCGCCAGTAACGATGAGCCTGAATCAGTGTGGTGATAGAGGTCATACTCTCATCGCTGGTCACGCTATGCAGTACAATCGGTAGATCACCTGAAATTCCCCAGCCCCACAGTCCGGACTGACCGCGGCGGTTACGGCTTATGACCTGAACGTCGGCGCGTAGTTCGTGACAGGGATAGAGCACAGCGCTAGCGAGTCGGTTAAACAGCGTTGCGTCATCTTCGCTGGCATTTATCTGCCTTAGCACTACTAGACTGTGCGACCAGGCAAGCTCAAAAACACGCTCCGCGATTGGGTAATCACGGTATTTTTCCAGTAATGCCTGGCTTTGTTGACGGCTCTCACTGATGCCATAAACGATATCAATCGTTATCGGAATACCAGGCATGAGTCTCACAACTTGTCGTATCGCCAAGACAGGATCCAGCACGGCACCAGAAGTATTACTGAGCGGCCCGTTAGCATAGATAGCTGCGGCATCAGCCGGACTTCTGCCCCTTCCAATAAACTTAGCTCGGTCTGTTTCAAACGAGGCTTCATTATAATCATTGCTATGTACCACCATCATGTGAAACAGAAATGGGCTCGGTTCATCTGGAGAACGCGGTCGTCGATGGCAAAGAATAGCGTCCCGGCTGGGATCAATCTCAGTTTCGATGAACAAATTACTGAATGCTGGATGCGCTAGATCACTGGTTTCTGAAGCAATCACCACTTCCGCATACGTTGTTAGTTCAAGCGATCGCGGTAGACGGCCATGGTGTACTAGGGTGACACGGCGCAGCTCTATATCATCCTCCGGGGAAACCACAACCTGTGTCCTGACGCTGAGGTTTCCTAGGGTACGCCTGAATTCTGCGCCTGCGTCGGTGAAGATTATCTCATCGGTGCTGTTCGCATTTCCGCCCATGGGCTGCCAAGTATTGCTCCATACCTCATTCGTATGCGGATCACGGATATAACAGAACGATCCCCAGTTATCACGGGTTGTATCGCAGCGCCAGCGTGTTACTGAAATCGAATTCCAGCGGCTGTATCCTCCACCACCTGGTGTCAACATCAAGTGGTAATGCCCATTTGAGAGCAACTGTATTTCCGGAGTAGGGCTGTCTACATGACTAAAAACTCTCGGTTCATATCGTACCGGTTTAACCCTTCCTTCATGGGATTCAAAATGACGGCGAGGGCTGTAAAGATCGACTTCATCCGGGACGCGTTCCTGCAAAAGAAGATTCGCCGACATAAAAGTGGGGCTTGCCATAAATCGCTCGATCATGGGGGCATCAAGCAGGATATGCGCTAGCGCCTGGAATCCCATCCCTTGATGGTGCGCCATCCAGGACTGTACAACCGCGTACAGTTGCCCGGTAGCAAGCCGTGATGGCGTATAGTCCAGCGCTTCATAAAATCCGTATTCGCCATGTGCACCGCTCTGCTCCAGTCTAAGCAAGTTTTCGCAGGCCTTCTGGGGGGAAACGAGCAGAGCCAGTAGTGTTGCATAAGGCGCGACAACCACATCGTCCGCAAGTCCTCGGCGAAGACCGAGTCCAGGTACACCAAATGCCTGATACTGATAATTACGCTGGACATCAAATGCATGATAGCCGGACTCAGAAACGCCCCATGGTACGCCACGTTCCTTGCCCCAGTTAATCTGGCGCGTCACCGCTGATTTACCCATTTCATCAAGCAAACTGCCGCGCCAGTTTGGCATCACAAGATTCGGCATCAGGTATTCAAACATCGAACCGCTCCATGACATCAACGCGGTTTCATTGTCGATATTGGTGAACAACCTTCCCAACGCATACCAGCTTTTCATCGGAAGCTGATTTGTCGCGATAGCGAGAAAACTTGTCAGCCTAATTTCAGAGGGCAGAAGGTCATAGTGGCTTTTATCGGCGGTATTTGTGTCGCAGTTATATCCGACGCTGAGTAGGTTGGTAGCTTCGCTGTAGAGAAAGGCAAAATCCATTCGCGCATGGTCATTTAACCTCTTTTCAAGTTCGCTGATAATATCCAGCCGCAAACGGGCGTGAATGATAACTGATGCAGGAGGAGTTCCTTCCCCGGTGTCGGTACTCTGCGCCAACCAGCTTAGTGTTGGCAGTGTCTCGCTTTTGTATGTAGGAGGTAACCACGCGAGCAGATATGACCATTCGTGGCATATTTCAATCAACTGATGCTCCAGATGCTCGGCCCAGCGCACCACAATATCGCCTTCATGCTGACTTGCAGCGGTGAGATGTTTGCACTGAGTACGCATCTTTTTAAGTTCGCTGTAAATAGCTCCCAGAGGAAGTTCCGCTGAGCTGAAACACTGCTTTTGAAGCTCTTTAAGCGTATCCGGTGCCCCTGGCCCCCAGTGTTTTTCAAGAAGTAATAATGTATCGTTTAACCCTGCAAATATTCTTTCGCCATTCAAAATGGGCTGGTTTTGCATGGCTAATAACCCTTCTCGCAGAGTCAATAAATGTCCGGCCATATTACCGCTATCCACGCTTGATACGTAACGTGGACTGAGCGGTGCAAGCGTTCGAGTGTCATACCAGTTATATAAATGACCACGAAAATGTTCCATATTATCAAGAGAGTCGAGCGTGAGCGTTATACGCTGTAAGACGCTACCGCCCGGCAAATAGCCAAAATCCCAAGCAGTAAGGTTAGCCAGTAGTGATAATCCAATGTTGGTTGGGGATGTACGGTGCGCGATCGTCGGTTGCGGTATTTCCTGATAATTATCAGGGGGGAGCCAATTTTCTTTCGCTGTGGCGAAGGTCTCAAAAAAAGACCATATTTCTCGGCTTGTCTGTCTCAACAGAAGTTTCTGTTTCTGATCTGGCAGAAAGGGCTTACGCGCGGGTTGGCGGCTCAGCCAAGCCATAATAATGGGAGCTATGCACCACCCGACGCTAATGGGCAATGCGATGAACATCATCAGCGGATCAAACACCAATTCTAGTGATGTGAGACTCAGACCGCAGGCAACATTCAGCCACATTGCCCGATAAAAACCTAAAACAGAGATACTGGAATGGTAGTTATCTGGGATATAGCTTACCCATTGGTTGAGGTTACGCTGGCTTACACCAAGTCGCCAAAGCGTAACTCCAATAGCGTATAATGAGTAACCGGCCTCGTGGGGTAGTATCATAATCGTGAGACCGATACGTAAAATGCGCTTCAAGGCTCCAGCTGAGACCAGTTGCAGATGTTGTTTAAGGGGACGGCGGTGCGGTTTATGAACGAGATCCCATGCTATGCTAAGCGCTGCAGGAAGAAACCATATTAGCGTAAGCACGCTAACCCAGTATAAAGGGTTGGGGAGCCAGAGCAGCGCGCTAAATACAAGCAGCATGATCGACGGCGCTACCAGGCTGCGTCGGAGATTATCCAATAATTTCCAGCGAGAAAGAATGGACAATGGATTTTTTTCTCTGCTTCCGTCAGCTTTTCTGACCCGAACCCTTAACCAATTGAGAAGTTGCCAATCTCCGCGGATCCAGCGCGTACGACGTGCGACGTCTGAGAGATAATTAGTTGGATATTGTTCGTAAAGTAAAACGTCGCTCAGCAGTCCAGAGCGGGCGTAACATCCTTCCAGCAGGTCGTGACTGAGTACGAGATTTTCCGGACAGACGTTGGCAGTGGACTGGACAAAAATATCTACATCATAGATACCTTTGCCTACGAACGATCCCTCGCCGAAAAGATCCTGATATATATCCGAAGACATCATCGAATAGGGATTATTACCCGGGACGCTGCTGCGCATGGCGGCGTAGCGCCCCTGACCGTAAAGAGGCATTTCCTCTGCCAAGCCTGGCTGTAAAATTCCATACCCTTTAACGACTCGTTGGAACGTTGGATCATATTCTGGTTTGTTTAACGGATGCGCCATGGTGGCCACCAGTTTATGAGCGGTATCGCGAGGCAGGAGCGTATCACTGTCAAGAGTGATGACGTAATTAATCCTTCCGGGCAAAGCTTGCGAGGAAAGGTCTGCAACGCTCGAAAACTGAGTTCCCGGTTGGCGTAACCAGCTGTTAAGAAGAGCTAGTTTGCCCCGCTTGCGTTCATATCCCATCCAGACTCTCTGCGAATCGTTCCACTCCGGCTGGCGGTGCAGTAGATAAAATCGAGTTCGGCCGCCAGGGTTTCGCCGATTAAGTCTCTGCGTCTCAGCAATCGCTTGTCTTAAAAGGACAGTGTTTTCCTCGGTATCCTCAGTTGATGAATCCGCAAAATCGGTAAGAAGTGCAAAGCAGAGATTTTCATCCTGATTGCCAAGGCTGCAGACTTCGAGGCGAGAGAGAAGTTTGCTGAGGTTTTCATAGCTTGTCAGCATGCAAGGGATTGCAACCATTGTGGCATATTCAACTGGTATCCCACTTGAAAAGTCCATCCGTGGCAAAGGCCTGGGAGTACGGAAGCGTGTCGTTGCTTCGCTAAGCATATCGCTGGCGAGTTGACTAATGGCAACAATAAGGGGGAGGGCTAGGGGGATGAGTAGCCAGAATATACCCTGTACTGCAGTTTCATACAATATGGTAGCCGTAGCGGCCGTGGTCAAAAGACTCAGGCTACCAAGCCATGACAGAAGGGGCGATTTGTTCATACTCTGCCGCAGCCGTTTCAATAGAGACCTTTCAACTGACAACAGTTTTTCGAGTTGTGGCCTTCCACCTCCAAGCAGAAAATAACCGATATGTCGGTGCTCAGGATCTAGACTCGGTTCGCAAGACATTGCCATCACGCGGTTTGCAACTTCCGGTTCACTCAATTTCGCATCTCTGGCAAGTGTTTCAATCACATGGCGATAATGATCTCTGGTGTCGAAGTGCATGTGAGGATATATACCAGTTGGGTCAAGGCGTAGCGTTTGCTCGACTACGCTGATGTTCTCTGCAAAATCAGACCAGTTCGTTTCACTCAGCAGACGTAAACTCGAGATACTGTTACTGACGGAGAGCTGGCTGGCGGCAAGCTGCTGGTTGAAGCGATGAATCAGAACCTCAGTTGTAACCCCCTGCTCTGCAAGACGTTGTTCAATCCAATTCAGAGGGAGTACAAGAGCATTGCCATGTCCCTGCAGACGTCGAACCATTTCAGCGACAAAGGCACTGCTCAGCGGAGGGTGAGTACGCGCCATATCGGCAACAATCATAATTAGGTCGGCGGGAGCATTCTCTGCACAATCAAAAATCCGCGTTATCCACATATCTGCAAGATTTCGTTCCTGCTGGGCCTGGGTCACTTCGTTGCTCACACGACGCAGGTTTTCAATCAGCGCTAGACGCAGCATTCCTGGCAAAGCCCATATCTCCCCCAATGTCAGAGGTGTCACCTCTTGATAGGCGGAAATATAACTGGTAAGACTGCTGGTGTCCCAGCGTCCGTCGCCATGCGCTATGGCCTCTGAGGCTAAGTCATAAATTCTGGGACAACTATGTGGGTAAGCTAGTACCGGAAGACCCTTACCAAAACTTTTCGGTAAGTGTTGGCGTACCATGCGAATCTGCTCTTCAATCAGGTAATAGTTGTCCAGCAGCCACTCACCTGCGGGCATGATACTTGTTTTTTTTCCTGCATTGAGTAGATAGCAACATCGCGTAATTATCGTTTCATTGTCAGTTAGTCGTTTAAGAAGGTAGTACGGTAGTATTTCCGGAGACAATTTGTGCGTACGAGCCAGTTTTTTTCCAAAGCGTTCCAACTGAGGGGTAGAAAACAGTTCCGAACGTAAATAGTTTTCTCCTCCCGAATCGTTGACTGGGGCTGATATGTGTGCGCTGCCTTCGGGCAGAAAACGAGATCGCTTAAACCACGCAATAGGTTTCATTTTCATAGGGTTGCTCTTATGCTACGTTAACGCGTAGGAGCAGATGCGAAATCAGTTCAGAAACGTTCTCTCAGGATGGGCGTAAGGCATCGGGGATTTGACAACTGCTGATATTATATTAAGTGTAGAACATCGGCTGTGAAGCTAGCGCGGAGAGATAAAAAGTGCTTTACACCCCGGACAAAGCATGGGGCTTTTTAGACGCAGTTTAGAGGAAGGCTGAGCGGATTTTAAGCCGCAAATAGGGCAGGTGACAGTGGTGGTGAATACGCTTCCAAAAAGTTTCATTGCGTAATCGATAACGGACATGATTATTAGCCTCTCAATGAATGTATTTCACTCTATCACATTTGGCTAAAATTAAACCAATTTAAAAGTCACCCAATTTTTAACATAAGTGATGTTTTTTCTTTTCTAACACATCGCTTTCATGTCCGCTTTAGAAGCGAATGAATTCCAACCTTTTAAAATCCTTTTGTTATTTTGCAACGCAAGATGATTTTTATCTAGGTAGCCGCCTGGATTGAACACTTGATTTTTTTCTACATGAAAAATCAGTTGATTCACATTCGATGTTCTGAGAGCGTTGCAAAATCCGTAACATAAGTTTATAAATGTACTGTATATCTATACAGTTACTCATTGCGGAGGGAAAAATGAAAATCGAGTTAACCATTGATCGCATGAAGAAACTTCCTGATGGAGCTATACCTGCGCTTGAATCAGAACTGCTCAAAAGACTCAGCAAACAGTTCGATAATTGTCAGCTAACGATCAAGCGCGCCAGTAATGATGGTTTGACTGTTTTCGGAGGCGACAAGAAAGAGGTTGAGCATATCGTGCAGGAGACCTGGGAAAGCGCGGACGAGTGGTTTTTAATCGCGTGAATTTCACTGGAGCAGTTTTGAAGAGTATCGCTGTTTGCGTTCCCCTGGCTGTTCCCGATTACTGTTTACTGCGTCAATAAGTCGCTCTGGGGGAAATAGTGTGTAGTGCAGATGCTTTTAATGCAGATGATCATTGGTACGACGTGGTCAGAAGGGCCGATAAAGCAGTTATCTATAGCTTCCCGGCGGAAGGGAGATATTTGGTTTATCGAGTAAATGGAATAGTTTCATTACGACCGTTACTCGAAGAGGAAGAAATCTTCACTCTCAACGGGTTTATGCAATTTGCAAAACGGCTGGGGTACCGAGTTACACCACCGTCTGATATTATTCTTTCATAGGCCTGAACACCCTATACCTGATGCGCCACGGAGAGAACCATGGCGCTAGAATTACAACTTATCAAACACCATTCAGGAATACTGATCCCGGCTACGCCCGAGACCAGCAATATCTTGCATTCCAAAACCAGGCTCGGCGATGTTCTTGTTGCCGATTTCAGGCGGGTGCGTAACCCGGCATTCCATCGACGCTTTTTCGCGCTTCTTAATCTTGGTTTTGAATACTGGGAACCAACCGGCGGGGCTATCTCTAGCAACGAGCGGAAGCTGATCACCGGCTACGCCAAGTTCCTCGCTACTTATGGTGGGAATGAGGGGGCGCTGATGGATGCTGCTGAGCAGTATCTGGAGCAAGTCGCATACCGCCGCGTCACGAATGGCATTAGCCTGTGCAAATCTTTCGATGCTTACCGCTCATGGGTGATCGTTGAGGCAGGGCACTTTGATGCCATTCAACTACCTGACGGCACACTCAAAAAGCATCCTCGCAGCATCTCGTTTGCCAACATGGGCGAACTCGAGTTTCAGCAGCTTTATAAAGCAGCGCTCGATGTCCTCTGGCGCTGGGTCCTGTCCCGTTCATTCCGCAGTCGCGACGAGGCCGAAAACGTCGCAGCTCAGCTTCTTGGCTTTGTGGGGTGAGGGAATGAAATTTACCTGGTTCCATCACACCGATTGCAGTACCGAACAGGCCGACGAACTGGTTAAGCGTTACAAAGCGCGCAGCGTGCGAGTCGAGCGTAGCCTTAACCCGGATTACGTGACCTGGACTGTGAGTGCATTCCTTCCGACCTCAAATACGCCAGCGCGCCCGGATAGCCGCTGGCGAAACCGGATGTGGGGGTGAACGTGAAGACATATCAAATCACTTTACCCTGGCCGCCGAGTAACAACCGGTATTACCGGCACAACCGCGGGCGAACTCACATTAGCGCTGATGGCGTCGCGTACCGTTATGCGGTCGCAAGTGTCATTCGATGCGCCCGGCTGAATATCCGAACGGCTGCACTACTCAAAATCCGAATTGAATGTCACATGCCCGACCGCCGGCGCCGCGATCTGGATAACCTGCAGAAGGCTGCATTCGATGCTTTAACCAAGGCAGGATTCTGGCTGGATGACTGCCAGGTTGTGGATTATCGCGTTGTGAAAATGCCTGTCGTTAAGGGCGGAAAATTGGAACTCACTATTACCGAGCTGGAGACCGCATGAATCTAGAAAATACACTCAAATATCACTTTGCTAAATCGACAATGATTAGCGACTCTCCTCGAGCTACTGCATCAGACTCATTAACCGGGACGGATATCATGGCCGCTATGGGCATGACCCAGGAACGGGCAGCCTTGGGTTATAGCGCCTTTCTCGGGAAGATGGGCATCAGCAACAATGACCGGGAGAGGGCGATCGAACTGCTGGCTCAGTACGCGCTGACCAGGTGCGATCGGGTTGCGGCATTACGGAAGCTCGATGCAGAGATTAAACCACTGGTAATGCATCAGTTGGCCAGCTTCGCGTTCGAGGACTATTCCCGTAGCGCCGCCAGCGTGAAGCAATGCGATGGCTGCAAAGGGGCAGGGTTTATTGACGCTGAGGTTTTCAGCATGAAGTCTCACACGCCGACAAAAGAGAAGAAGTTCGTGAAGATGTCTTTGCACGTGGGTGTCGAGAATATTCGACCTTCTGAGTATGAGGTGCGTAGGCAGGTCATGGAGGTAGCGCGCGTTCTATGCCCTCAGTGTAAGGGTAAGAAGGTTGTAAGTTGCGCCTGTAAAGATTGCCATGGACGCGGGAAAGCCGTTAATCAGGCTCTTACAGAACGGCAGGGCGTTCCGGTTCTGGCCGATTGTAAGCGCTGCAGGGGGCGCGGATATGAGCGAATTCCATCAACTGAGGCTTACGCCGCGGTGTGTCAGATAACGGATGCAATCAGCCTCGATACCTGGAAGAAGTCTGTTAAGCCATTCTACGATCAGTTAATTACTAAGTTTGACATCGAAGAGACATGGGCTGATGCGCAGCTGAAGAAGATAACAAAATAGGGCATGAATTTATCGTGAGCTATTTACTTTTCCCGAATCTGTGGTAATTTTGCTCTAACGATGGGTTATTGCATTCGTTTAAAACCCTGCGGTTAACCCCGTGGGGCTTTTTATTTCTTTGCGACCAAATCGCTTCGAGTCTAAAAAAATGCGGAGAACGACATCACTCCTCTCCGCAATAATAAATCCCTCTCCTGCCCGCTTGTCTTTCTTTTATCCACAAAAGCTAACGTCATGACTTTTTGCAAATAATAACACTTTCAAACTATGTGAATAGTTAATTATTTTTTTGTGTAAATGACTCTTCTTAAGGATTGTTTAATCTAATGCCTTCCTAAGGAGAAAGAAGCGCCGGAGAGTATTAATCATCATCAGGCTGCCGTTTGGCAGCCTTTTTTATTTCTAGTAACAGCACCCGCACTTAGCGAGGTGAGAGACCATGAAAATGAATGATTCAGGGAACATCTTCACGCAGTTCTTTGCGTGGGTAGCAGCTCTGGCGTCAGCCATTGGATTTACCACTCAGGATCTGGTGTTCATGTTCTTTGGCGCTGCTGGTCTGCTTATCTCGCTAGCCTCGTACATTAACGGGCGGGTAGATGCAAACCGCAGGCGTAGAGAGGATGAGAAGCGAACAAAAATGGTCAATGACTACCTGAAAGGCGTTGGTGATAAACCCCTTCACGAGCGTCCTGCTGCTGCAAGCGTGGTCGTTGAGGCATTACAAAAGGAAGGTGAGTGATGGGATCCAGAGCAAAACTGAGTGCAGCGGTTCTGGGGCTGGTACTGGCTGGTGCCCCTGCATCCGTAATTCTCGATCAGTTTCTGAATGAGAAAGAGGGTAACAGTCTCACGGCCTACAAAGATGGCGGTGGTATCTGGACTATTTGCCGCGGCGCAACGATGGTTGATGGTAAACCGGTTGTGCAGGGCATGAAATTGACACAGGCCAAATGCAATCAGGTGAATGCTATCGAACGCAATAAGGCTTTGGCATGGGTTGACCGCAATATTTCGGTACCGCTTACCGAACCGCAGAAAGCTGGGATCGCATCTTTCTGTCCGTACAACATCGGGCCGGGTAAGTGCTTCCCGTCCACGTTCTATAAGCGCATCAATGCCGGTGACCGCCATGGGGCATGCGAGGCAATTCGCTGGTGGATTAGAGACGGTGGCCGCGACTGCCGCCTGACTAAAGGCCAGAAGAACGGCTGCTACGGTCAGGTAGAACGGCGAGACCAGGAAAGCGCGCTGGCGTGCTGGGGGATAGACCAGTGAAATTTAATCTTTTACCAATCGCGGTTGTGGTTATTGCTGGTCTGTCAGTCGCTCTCGTTAAGAGCTGCTCAGACACCAGTAGCCTTCAGAGCGATAACGACGTTCTGCGGAGTGACAACTCTTTGCAGGGGCAGGTGATCGCTACCCAAGCCTTCAACTTCAATCGATTCAATCAGGTTTCGGAGCATGCCAATAGGCTTAACTCCCTTATCGACACCAGAACCGAAGAAACCGTAATCGAATACCGGGAGATTCTCCGCCGTGAAAAAACCTGTGATCTTCCTGTTCCTGCTGACATTGCTGGTGGGCTGCTCGAATACGCGTACCGTTTACGTTCCAGCGCAATGCACGCCGATACCCACGGATCTGACGCAGCCGATGATGGTACCGCTGCCTCCAGCTTAATAACATACTGCCAGGCAGTGCTCTGGATTAAGCCTCTGCTGGCCGTGATTGAGAAGGGGAACAATAATCTGGCTGGTATAAGACAGATAGAGCTGGAAAGGAAAAACTAGGGATGGCTCGTCCTTGAGCACACGGGTATTTCTGAACGACGGCTTTACCTGACATAGCAAAGCACCTTTAAATTCTAGAAAAGACTCAATATTTAACAAGCGAACCGCATCAATCCCAAAAAAAAGCCCCCACAAGGAGGGCTAGGGGAGTCTCAGTTTCACATGCTCTTCTTATGGATGTTTCCCTGGAGTTGGCATTCTCCTCATCAGACTCATGAATAGCCTGGCCGCAACCAAGAGACCAACAAGCGCAAGCGGTTGTAATAGGAATAGCCTCAGGCTGTTGGTGAAAATTATTTTCTCGAATAGTAGATGACTATTGGTATATCCCCATAAAAAATAACCAAATATTTGACGCGGTTAATTGAGTTTTCGAACTGATGATTTACTGCGTTGAGCTATACTCTTGGTTGGGTAAAAGAATGGGAGCGTGTTATGAATATTCATCTACGTAGTACCAAAGCAGGTAAAGTCATGACTCAGGAGGAATGGCTACACTCGTTAAATGAATGGGAAGATGAAGGAGGCGCTCCTGGTCATGCTGATGAATTCATAGAAGTTTATAAGAATGATGAAGAAAATGAGGAAACTGTTCCACTTTCTGGTGGTAAAGCTCGGCATATGAAGTCTTAAGAAAAAACATAACTATGGTGGTTCTTTCTTAGGACCAATTGAATGCTGTTTAGTTTAGGAGATGCAAAATTTTAGGGTGCGGCCAATATTTTTCCTCCCTGAGTGGATGCTCTATTTGTAATTTATTTGTAAGTATATCATTTAATATGCCCGGTATTTAATGACATGGGGTCGGGATATTTTTAGTAACATCAAATGTGTGATTTATTTTCTATATTGCTACTATAATAAACATACAGCAATTTGCTGTCATTATCACTGGAGTTACCCATGAAAGCTAAACATATGAACATCTCTAATGAGCGGTCCCAGGACAGGAATAATGGGAAAGAAAAAGGGAAAGATCGAAACAATGATGAACAGGATAAAAAATCGGCCAAAAGAGATCAGAAATAAAAAGTACATGAATTATTAAGGAGTATATATGTCCGGACGTCCTGATTTTGATGATCCTGCCCCTGATTTAGAACCTTCCCCTCAAGAGGAACCGCTTGACCTTCCTGGAGAGGGACAACCATCAAGTCCACTTGAACCCGATGATAAAAGAGATTTACAGAATTAGCATACAATAATTAAACCGCCTAAGGGCGGTTTAATATGATGATTATTTATTGGTCATCTCAGCGCCTAGTTGAATGAATGAATAAATACGTATTTAAGAAGGGTTTTGACGTTTGGGCTGAATGCTTATTATTATCTACGCCCCAATAAAAAACCTAATGCAAAAGCTACACTGGTTAATATGGCAATGCATGTTCGAGGGTTTGATTTTATTTTTGATTTTATATCGTCAGAGTGGCCGCGTATGGCATCGTTGGTTTGTGCTGCGTATTTTTTTGCGGTTTCTATTACAGGATGTTCTGATGGATTAATTGCTCCCCCAAAACTGCCTTCCATATCACCAAGTTTCTCTTGGTTTTTATCTGCGGATTTAGTGAACATATATACTCCTGGGATTGTGTGGTGTATTAATCATAGCAGAAAATAAATATTTTACTGTAAAGGTGTGCAAGTAACACCTTTATAGACTTTACCATGTCTTAAATAGTGTTTTTTAGTTCCTTTTGTTATATGATATTTTAGTGGGTATATACATATAGGGGAGTGGTGCATATTTGCCATAATGTCATGAATCATCTATACATAAGTATCTGATTCGCTCATTAACGATTTGTGTTTGATTGAGTGTTAATGAGTTATTTATAGGAGGTAAAATGAATTCTGATAACATCAAGAATGAAATCGAAAAAGAGATTTCGTCTTTCATCTCAAAAAAAATGGTTGAGTTGAGAAAAAAAACAGGGAAGGAAGTCTCTGATGTTGAGTTTATTCCTATAGAAACTATGTCTGGCCTCCAGGGTTATAGTATCAAAATCAAGCTTATTTAAGGTTTGCAGTAAGTACTCGGCACCACAACAATCCTAAGTCACTGGCATTGGCTGGTGGCTTTTTTATTGGAGTAAACAATGGCAAAACCGGACTGGGGCGAGCTTCAGCAACGGTTCCTGTCCGACCATGCCGCAACCGGCGTATCACCAAAGGAATGGTGTAAAGCGCAGGGACTGAATTACGCTACTGCCCGCCGATACATCAAGAAACCCTTTGCGCAAATTGCGCAAAAATCTGCGCAGCAAAAATTGCGTGCTGCGCAGAAGGATAAAAGCGCCGATGAGCTGGTGGATGATGATGGGTTAACGACACAGCAAAGACGCTTTGTCGCAGAATACCTGAAGGATGGCAATGCCACACAGGCAGCTATCCGGGCTGGCTACAGCAAAAAATCAGCTGAACAAATCGGCTATCAACTCCTTCAGAAAACTTCAGTTGCGCAAGCCATTGCGCAGCAGCAGAAGGCATCTATTGCGCGCACGCTTGGCAGTGCCGATGAAGTCCTCGCGCAGATGTGGCAGCTCGCCACTTTCGATGCAAACCAGCTTTCACAGTATCGTCGCGGCGCGTGTCGTTACTGCTGGGGCTTCGGGCATCACTACCAGTGGCGTGATGCTGTCGAGTTTGAAGAGAAAAGACTCGAGGCTGTTGAGCGTGACAGACGTGAACCTGAAGATTCCGGTGGTTACGGTTACGACCACAACAGAGAGCCTCACCCTGAATGCCCACGTTGCAATGGCGATGGTATTGGTCAGCCTTACTTCCCAGACACACGCAAACTCCCGGCTGCTACTCGGCTACGCTTCTGTTCGTTATTCAGAACGGGCAAACCATCATCCGGGAAACGCTCATTGGTGACGGGACAATCGGCAACCTTAAACTCGGCAACTACATCCAGTCGACAACCTGGGATGGAACCGGAAACGTTGGCTGGCACATCAACAAATCCGGTTATGCCGTGTTCAATAATGTTACCGTGCGTGGAACGGTTTACGCCACGAACGGGGAGTTTACCGGGAAAGTGACGGCAACCAGTGGCTCATTCAGGGGGACAGTGGAGGCTGAGAATTTTGTCGGTGATGTGGTTAACGCAGGTGTCGGTCTGGATAAATCCAAATCCGGCTCAGGAGGTGTAACGACCAATCTGACTTATACGGATACAACCGGAACCAGCAAGCCCAAGACAGTAATTGTATCAGCGGTTGTGTTGATATATGGCGTATCTGGCGACGATGCCACTGCGCGGATATCAGTGACCATCGACGGAACCACAAAGGATTATCAGTGGGTAACCTGTTCAACCCGAAATACAACCAACGCTGTAGCGGTCCCGGTGATTTTTGCGAAAAGCGGAATTACGAAACAGGTAGTGACTGCATCAATAAGCGTAAATGATATGTCGGGAGGAACTAACGCATCGAAGAAAGAGATTCTTTCACCGGTTCTGCAGATAGCGCGTGGTTCAGGTTCATTTTCCGCGTCGTAAAAATAAAGCCCCTGATGGGGCTTTATTTATTTCACTTGAATGGTGCTTTAATTTTTTGGGTCGGGAGTTCTCTGTCTTTGTAAGAGACGCCACCAGTACATGGCTTAACGTGTGAGACATTATCGTAAGACGTGACAGTGGACGTATTCGCGTTAACACAGGCGTCAACCTGGCGTTTCTGTGCTGTTCCACCATCACCATATCCAGGATTGGATGTGTGTCCCGCTTCAGAAGCTACAGACAGTGATGACATTGACAATAACGTCACGCCAATAAGCATCGATAAATAGTTCTTTTTCATTTTTGCATTCCATTAATTAGTGGAATGCCCATATTCACAAATAAACATTAATTATTCAGATCGTTTGTGTGAATCAATATTTAGTTATTGATCGTTTATAGCGATCAATTAATTAAGAGGTACCTATGCTTTATAACACTGGCACTATCGCTATTAACGGAAATACCGCAACCGGCACTGGCACAAACTGGACGGCACCGGCCAGCCAGGTTCGCGCTGGCCAGACGATTATCGTCATGTCTAACCCGGTCCAGATGTTCCAGATATCATCCGTGAACAGCGCCACGTCAATGAAGGTTACGCCTGCTGCTTCCCCGGCGCTGAGCGGCCAGAAGTACGGCATTCTGGTATCTGACAATATTTCGATCGATGGCCTGGCACAGGCGATGTCACAGCTCATCAAAGAATATGACGAGAATATCGGTGCATGGGAGACGTTCGCCACAACCTCAGCCAATCAGAGCATCACCGTAACCATCAACGGCTCGCCAGTAACCATTCCTGGCATTGGTAAACTGGCGCAGAAAGGGAGTAACGGTGCGCTGGCTGTTGCTGACGGCGGTACCGGTGCAACGAAGGCAGAAGACGCTCGCACAAACCTCGGTTTGGGAAGTAGCGCGACAAAGGACGTCGGAACGGCTGCCGGGAACGTCATGCAGGTGGGCGCATTCGGGTTGCCAACTGGTGATGCCAGGGCCTTTAAAACAGATATGGCAGTTGCTCCTGACGGGACAAACTTCAATAGCTTAACTGAGCCCGGTACTTATCGTTTGTTGTTAGATATGGCGAAATCAACTTCAGGGCCTATCACCACCTGGTATGGGTATGTTCAAAATTATGTTCGTATTCCTGATGCAGCCTTTACGCAGTTCTGCTTGCCGTATGCCAACAAAACTGATGCGGGAAGGTTTTTTTTCAGGGGTTACAACACTGATACATGGAGCCCATGGAAGGAGATAATGACATCTGCAGTTTCTGACAGACTTATGAAAAATATTGGTGAGGACCTCGATCCAGAAGAGGCACTGGGCAACATTTCACGGATGGAGTTCAAACACTTCACCTTCAAAGATGATGAAACGCAAACCCCACGTCGCGGAGTGATATCACAGCAAATTGAGACAATCGATCCAGAATATGTCAAAGAAATTGGCGGCATATTACACCTTGACCAGACGCCCCTGTTGCTCGATGCGCTGGCCGCGATAAAAGCCCTGGCAATCCGCGTCAGGGCTTTAGAAGATAAGACAGAAAATTAAACGTTTTGGCGGTCCTGTAGCGCAGCAAGTTCGCTCTCAACACCTTTCAGCCGGTTGGTTAATTCCTTGATTGCCTCAACGTAGAGGGCGCTCATTGCGCTGTAGTCTACGGTTTTGAGGTCATTAATCTCTTTTCCTTCTGGAGTTGTGCCGGTGCCGTCAGAACTCACAGCAACCGGCAGAACCTGCTCCAGTTCCTGGGCGATGATGCCTGCGCTACGTACCGACTCTGATTCTGTGAGCTGAATGCCGAATGTATAACCCGTCAGGGAACAAATCTTCTCAAGTGCTTTACTGACGGGCTCTTTATCGAATTTCACTCGCTCATCAGAAGTCTGGTTCATCGTGACGCAGGTAAACTTACCATCAGCTCCAAAAATGAAGCTGTAGCCATTCGCGCCACCATTATCGTTGTTATCGGGCCTGAGTCGGATATAGCCATCCTTGCCAGCATAGATTACCCCGCGTGATGCATTCCCACCGGTACCGTAAAACCACACATGGACGTTACTCGCATCGTTGGGAGCCCATATGTTAGCCGTTGTTACGGCTTTGACCGTGCCCTCGGCACTGATGCTATTTTGACAGTAGATGGGGTTACGAAATTCAAAACTATCCCCGATAAATACGTATCTCCCGCCGTAAAATGTGAAGTCCCCTTTACCATTAGAGCCGCTTGAATTGCCTCCACACAAAATGCGCGCGTCATAGTCGTTAGTACCCAGAAAGTGGAAATCCACAAAGCTTGCAGAAGAGGGTTTTTTGGCTCCGATCTCGAGGCTTCCGAAGTTGGCTGTGGTGCTGTCTCCCAAACCGACGTTTTATAGATTGCCCTCTGGTGGCCTGGCCGATAACTTCACCTGATTTTTTTTAGAAATAACTGGGTGGAAAATATGCAAATTGGCTATGTAAGGGTGTCAACAAATGACCAAAATACGGATCTTCAGCGGCAAGCACTCGAACGCGCAGGATGTGAACAGATTTTCGAAGAAAAAATGAGCGGTACTGTGGCAAACCGACCAGCGCTTAAAAAGCTTCTGAGAACCCTGAACGAGGGCGATACGCTTGTGGTCTGGAAGCTGGATCGTCTTGGTCGTAGCATGCGTAATTTGGTGCTGCTGGTGGATGAACTCCGTCAGCGTGGCATTCACTTCAAGAGCCTCACGGACAGCATTGATACATCAAGCCCGATGGGCCGCTTCATCTTTCATATCATGTCAGCTCTGGCTGAAATGGAGAGGGAGTTGATAGTGGAGCGCACCCGGGCTGGGTTGGCCGCAGCCCGTGAGAAAGGGCGAATCGGTGGGAGGCGGCCAAAATTGACACCTGAGCAATGGGCTCAGGCTGGCAGGTTAATCGCAAACGGAGTGGATCGGAAGCAGGTGGCGATCATTTACGATGTGGCCGTTTGTACTCTATATAAAAAATTCCCAGTAAATAAAGACGTTACACGAACTTCAACACATTAAAATTCATCCGGGTTATTCGATGTGCTTATGCCAATTTTGATCAGGCTCAATACTATCAAGCCAAGAGCCACAACTACGGTACTTGCGATTATAAACGTTGCCATGTTGAACATTTTTTAAGAACTTTTTATTTAGACAATACGGAACTGCAAACGTTCAGAACAAAAAAATCTTAGTATGAGAGCAGGATGTTTGATGTTTCGGACAGCCATATGTAAAAATGAGCTACGATTGCTGGGCACTGTTCGGTAATTCGAATATTGAATGTTACAACCATGAAGATTCTGTTTGTACATAAGATTCATGTAACAAGAGGATCTACTGAAAGGAATGATGAGAGATGTGTGGGGGCTTACCGTAGTTGAATTTATTGCTATCAAGCGGAATCTTGAGAATATTTCTGATACATGGTCAGATCTCTGGGCAATGTTGTATCTGAGTCAGGCTAAGCCCGGACAGCTTCTTGGGGCAAAGTTCGATGATATGAGCCATGATATTATTGTTCTTTCAGCCACAAAAGGACTGAGGGAAAGATGCATTGCTCTTAAGCCAGGAGTGAAAAGAATTTTCCACTCCCGCAGGGAGAAGTATCCTGAAGATGTGTTTTTGTTTCAGAGCCATTCACATCGTACCAAGACAACTCCAAGCCCGGTAACGTTAGTTGCATTTAATGCGGCACTGAAAAGGGCATCTATTGGAGTGACCGCAAAAACAGTGAGTAGTAAAAGTGCTTATTATTTAACGCCACTAAGATGATGTGCCGTTCAATATCGGGAAAGTACGATGGGTAGTGGTGCATGTCTGCGTAGTTGAAGGTATGCACGAGGCGAACACGGGTTTTGCTAATCATTCACCAGCCACATATTTGCGTCTTCAAACATTTCCTCCAGCATGCGGTTCAGTTTTTCCTGAACACTTTATACTGGCGTCGCTATTTAACGCGTTAGCCTGCATCGGCTTTACTCTCACCTCGGCATCAGGGAAAATCTGATGCACTCGCTTCGTCAATTCGGCCAGGATAATCTCTCAGGCACCCGCCAAACCCTCAACGTTTCGGTTGTCACAAACCAGTTCTACAAACAAACCGATCCAATCAGATCGGTGGGGATTATGCTGGGGAACATGTAGCTTAAAGTGGCACGTCGCGAAACTGGAAGGAGCTACGCAAAAGAAGGGTGTTTGGGGGCAAATTTGGGGGCAGAAATGCTGAAAAGGGGCAAAAAAAGGGCACGAAAAATGTAGTTCTGGGTAGCTTCAGGGGGAAGTTATTATGCTATAACCACTTGAATAAATTGATAAAATAAATGATATCAATAAGTTGGCAAAATCAGCGTAGCTTATTCAGGTTGTATTGCTCTTTCTTATTAATATCTTGATTTTGTTGCATTTAATCTGTACTCAAATTTCAAATGGGGCACCAGTGGGGCAAACGGTTTAGAGGGGCAGCTTCTGTCAGCATTGCCCTCTCTTTGCTGTTCATCTCTTCACTCTATGAAGCTTAGATTCCAAACACCCTCTGCGCATTTTAGTGCCCCATCTGACTGGCAATAAAAGACGGGTCAGCGCCTGCGGTTAACCACCAGCATGCGAAAGTGTGCCGTGTATGGTACGGATTGTTGCGCCGAATGCCAGCACGTTTTACAGGATTTTGAATTGTGGACGGCAGCAACCTTGCTTTGTGATATCGCGTATAATGCGGCTTCGACATACTCTGAACATTCCAGTGGCTTGTGCTATGACCCTCAATCGCTTTTGTTATTTGCTTCTGTTGATCGCCGCAATCGGAAGTCTATTCACCTCGCATCCGTTTATCCTGTGGCTCCTGCTTATCAACGTACTGACGTTAGCGATGTATGGCGCCGACAAAATGGCGGCGCGAAGGGCCATGCGCAGAGTGCCGGAAGCCACACTGCTGGTATTTGGCCTTATCGGCGGATGGCCCGGGGCGATTATAGGTCAGCAACTGTTTCGCCATAAAACGCAAAAGCAGCCCTTCAAAACCTACTTCATTGTCAGTGTCATCGTCAGTATTTCAGCGATGGTGGCGGTGTACCAACTCTTTCCTGTTTTAACGTACTGAGCGTATACAAACGGAATGCAATAACGCGCTGACCACGGTAGATAACTAAAAACGACTGCCAATAGTAGTAGGAATATTCTTAAGGTGTTGCTGTTTTTTGCACGATCTGAATAATGTGTGCAACGACACGGATGACAACATCTCATGAAAATTCAAACTATTACACTGGCAATGCTGGTGGTCGTTTCTGCGCCTTCGAGGTCAGCTTTTCAGGAACGGGAATATAATACCTGGTATATAAAAAATGCTGTTCTTTACGATATGACCCAGACTTCAGACGGTTTCCCGGTCATGTTGAGCATCTCTCAGCCTGAGCGGAAATCAGCAAATTTGCTGGTCTCCTATATCACCGAAGGGCGCTGTGACGGGACCCGCCAAGAACTTAGCGTGAATGGCAAAGTGCTTCCGGCCACGTATTATTGTGTTCAGGTCGGGCAGAACCGGATAGAGCATTTTTCGGTGAAAGATGCGCAGAGCGTTAACGGCATGGTTAACCATCTGAAATCGGATTTTACCTTACTTCTTCAAAACGACATCAAGGTCTGGGCCGCGAACATTAATGCGCCCAAATACGGCCTCGCGCCGCGATTCTGACACGTACACCTCGACCTCATCGCCTGTTAGCGGAGGGGTTACGCCCTGTATCACAGAATAAATAGCATCCGTGACAACGCCACGTTTTACCACAATCCTGCTACGCTTTTTGTGTTGTACAAGGGAGCACAAACATGAAGAACAAAGATGAACAAACGGGATTAGTGGGACTGGCAATTGGTGCCGCCGTTATCGGTCTTGTTTCAGCACAGCAACCCATCCATCGCGACAGTATTGTGAGTGAACTGGTCAGACTCGGCAGATAGAAAGGCGATGGCGTTGAAGATGAGGTTTTCGTTAAGGCTGCCGAGCTCGTGAGAAAGGGGGTGTAACCGATGGCTGATATTCGTCATGCACAGTGCCATTGTGGCGCGGTGGCGTTTACCGTTGAACTTTCAGACGGATTAAATACCGCCCGGCGCTGCAGCTGCTCTTCTTGCCGGATGCGGGGCGCCGTGGTGGTCTCGGCACCGCTGTCGGGCCTTACCGTAACGAAAGGGGCGGATAAGCTCACGGAATATCGTTTTAACACAGGAACAGCCCGCCATTTCTTCTGCTCGGTCTGCGGGATTTATACCTTCCATCAGCGGCGTTCAAATCCCAACGAATACGGCGTGAATGTGGCCTGTTTTGAAAATGTGACCCCCTTTGATTTTGCCGAAGTGGCGGTGATGGACGGCGTTAATCATCCCGCGGATGGCGACAGCGGGGTTTTCGGCTACCTCTCTTTTCGTCAAAAAGAAGCATAACTGCCGCCTGGCCAGATTTTAACAATGCGGCCTATAGTGGGGAGTGGGTATCCGAAACAGGAGAGAAATATGCTGTATGTTGAGAAAGACGATCCGCGTGAGGCGCCTGAGTCAGGTGATAAAAAGCCTCAGCCGGTCAAAAAATAGTCCGTTTATACGTTTCCCGCCACCGGCCCTGCTGGTGGCGTATTGTTTGGGGAAAACCTTAATTGCCATCCAGATGGTTCAACAGCGCGCCGAGATGCCCAACGACACCACCAAAATCAAAAATTAACGCCATCCATATAATCGCCAGAAGGGTAAGTACGGCAACTGATACACGACCAAACAATGCAGTTATCCTTAATGAAGCAAAGTCTATAAGGTGAGTGTACACGGGTTTCTTTAAACTTACCCTTAACGACACCGTCATAAATTTTCCTTTTGAGATGATTCACACATTCACTGAGCCGACAGGCGCGAAGAGAGGGAAATACGATGGGAGAGAAGAGGAGGGCTGGCTTCAGGCGTCGCAACGAAAATAACGAGCCCGCATCACGATGCGGGCTCTTGGGATCAGAACTGGTAAACCAGACCTAATGCAACGACATCATCCGTGCTAATGCCGTTATTTTTGTAGAAACTGTCATCTTCATCCAACAGGTTGATTTTATAATCAACGTAGGTGGACATGTTTTTGTTAAAGTAGTAGGTTGCGCCTACGTCAGCATATTTAACCAGATCCTGATCGCCCTGACCGTTGGCCAGGTCTTTACCTTTAGACTGCAGATAAGAAATTGCCGGGCGCAGGCCGAAGTCGAACTGATATTGCGCGGTCACTTCCACGTTTTGCGTTTTATTGGCCACGGCATCCGTATTATCGCCATAAGGGGTCATATTGCGGGTTTCAGAATACATTGCCGCCAGATAAATATTGTTGGCGTCATATTTCAGGCCTGCAGTCCAGGCATCCGCTTTATCGCCACCGGCAGTGGTATTCATCACCTGTTCGTTGGTACGGTCAGAAGAGGTATAGGCAGCACCCGCGCTGATACCCATGCCAAAGTCATAGGTGGTGGAGATACCGAAGCCGTCACCGTTCTCATGGCGCGTGTCGCGACCATTGTTGGTGCCTTCCTGGTTGTTGCTGGCATCTTCGTTCTTACCCTGATACTGCAGGGCAAAATTCAGACCCTGTACCAGACCATAGAAGTCAGTGTTACGGTAGGTTGCGACCCCGTTGGCACGGCCAGTCATAAAGTTGTCTGCATTGGTGTAAGAGTCACCACCGAATTCAGGCAACATATCGGTCCAGCCTTCCACGTCGTACAGAACGCCGTAGTTACGACCGTAATCGAAGGAGCCATAGTCACCGACTTTAATACCGGCGAAGGCCAGACGCGTCCATGACTGGTTATCAGACCCTTCAGTGTTATTGGCCTGGATGTTGTATTCCCACTGAGCGTAACCGGTCATCATGTTGTTGATCTGGGTTTCACCCTTGAAGCCCAGACGCATGTAAGTTTGATCGCCATCTTTAGAGGCATCGTCGGAGAAGTAATGCAGACCATCTACTTTTCCGTACAGATCTAATTTGTTGCCATCTTTATTATAAATTTCTGCAGCATGCGCAGCGCCAGCCATTAACAGCGCTGGAATCATCAGGGCCAGTACTTTTCTTTGCATTTTGGAATTCCTTTGCAGTTGTTTTTATTTAATTACGTATTGAACTTTCCGCACGAGAAAGCTGTCTCATGCTAAATCACTCCTGACCAAGAATAATAAAATATAATTGTTACGAGTTAAGTTAATTCTTAACCGGATTATGCGACGGAAATAGTCATTGGTTTTATGAATGATTTAAAGCTAATCATATTAAATAAAAATTATTAATTGCCCATTAAATCGGGTAATCTCAGCGGCGTTATATGCCTTTAAGATTTTTCATCCATAATTTATGTGAATGTCATTTAGTGAATTAACGTCATATTCATTAATTATCTGGACTCGCCCGGTGTGAATACATCGGGCTTTTTTTATGGCAAAAAAATGCCCGGACAAGCCGGGCAGCAGGAGCGTCAGTCGCGGGTGGGTTTTTCCGCTTTTCCGGCCATTTGCGCCAGGAAATCATACCGTTTTTGCAGATCGGCGGCGGCATCTTTCCACAACTGCTCGGCCACCTCTGGTTGTTGCGCGTTGAGGCGACGGAAGCGCTGTTCCTGCATTAACGTTTCGGCCAGCGCATCGGAAGGCGGGCGTGAATCCAGCGCCAGAGGCAATTTACCTTCATCGGCGCGGCGCGGGTCGAACCGGTAGAGCGGCCAGAAGCCGGTTGCGGTCAGCTGGCGCATCTGATCGTGGCTGAGTGCCAGGTCGTAGCCATGCTCTTCACACGGGCTGTAGGCAATGATCAGCGACGGACCCGGGTAGGCTTCCGCTTCCTGAATGGCTTTCACCGTCTGGTTCAGCTGCGCGCCCAGCGAGATTTGCGCGACATACACATGGCCGTACATCATCATGCTGACGCCGAGATCTTTACGCGCCTTGCGCTTGCCGTGTTCACCAAACTTAGTTACTGCGCCAAGCGGGGTAGCTTTTGACGCCTGGCCACCGGTGTTGGAATAGCACTGCGTATCCAGAACCAGAATGTTGACGTTTTCGGTGAGGCTTAACACGTGATCCAGCCCGCCAAAGCCGATGTCATACGCCCAGCCGTCACCGCCAATCAGCCAGATTGATTTTTCCACCAGCGCGTCAGCGTCGGTCAACAGCTGCCCGGCACCTTCCACGTCCTGCAGAGCGTTGCGCAGTTCCGCAACCTGCTCACGACGACGTTCTGGCGTTGCATCGGCGTGCAATGCGTCATTCAGCTCCGCCGGGATGTGGCCAGCAAACTGTTCCAGTAACCGCATCACGCGTGCGCGGTGCTGGTCAACGGTCAGACGGAAGCCCAGACCAAACTCGGCGTTATCCTCAAACAACGAGTTCGCCCATGCCGGACCGCGGCCATGGGCGTCGGTGGTGTACGGCGTGGAAGGCAGATTACCGCCATAGATTGATGAACAGCCCGTGGCGTTAGCGATCAACATTCTGTCGCCGTACAGTTGCGTGAGCAGCTTGATATACGGCGTTTCACCGCAGCCGGAGCAGGCGCCTGAATACTCGAACAGCGGAGTAATGAGCTGCGAGGTACGAATATCAATACGCTCCAGCGTGCTGCGGTCGATCTCCGGCAGGTTCAGGAAGAAGTCATAATTTACCTTCTCTTCTTCGACATGCTCGAGGCGCGACATCATATTGATGGCTTTGATGTCCGGATCCTGACGATCTTTCGCCGGACAGACCTCAACGCACAGATTACATCCGGTACAATCTTCCGGAGCGACCTGCAGAACATACTTCTGTCCGCGCATATCACGGGATTTCACATCAAGTGAATGCAGGCTGGTCGGGGCGTCTTCCATCGCTTCCGGGGAGACCACTTTGGCACGAATGGCCGAGTGCGGGCAGGCTGCCACGCAGTGGTTGCACTGGGTACACAGCTCCTCTTTCCAGATGGGGATTTCTTCGGCGATGTTGCGTTTTTCCCAGCGCGTGGTGCCCATCGGCCAGGTGCCATCGGGTGGCAGTGCGGAGACGGGAAGGGCATCACCCAGCCCGGCCAGCATGGCTGCCGTCACGGTTTTCACGAAATCCGGTGCCGCGTCAGAAACCACCGGTGGACGGTTCGGGCTGGACGCATCAACCGCTTGCAGCGGTACTTCAAATAAAGACTCGCGCGCCAGCGCCAGCGCCTGCCAGTTACGCTCGACCAGCTCCTGACCTTTACTGCTGTAGCTTTTGGCAATCGCCCCCTGCAGTTCCATTAGCGCGCTGTCTCCCGGCAGGATCTGCGTCAGGTGGAAGAAGGCCATTTGCATCACGGTGTTAATTCGCGCGGCAAGACCACACTCGCGGGCAATTTTTGCAGCGTTAATGACGTAGAAGCGGGCTTTTTTCTGGTTCAGCACCGCCTGCACTTCCTGCGGTAGCCGCGACCAGACTTCATCCACGCTGTACGGCGTATTGAGCAGGAAAATACCGCCCGGTTTCAGGCGCTCTGCCATCTGGTACTTATCGATGAACTGCAGCTGGTGACAGCCCACAAAATCAGCCTGCGAGATAAGGTACGCCGAGCGGATAGGGTGCTCGCTGACACGCAGGTGGGAAACGGTCAGCCCGCCTGCTTTTTTGGAGTCGTAGACAAAATACCCCTGGGCATACCACGACGTGGAGTTCCCGATAATCTTAATGTTGTTCTTGGTCGCGGAGACGCTACCGTCGCTGCCCAGTCCATAAAACAGCGCCTCGAGTTTTGCGGTGGAAGGCAGTGTGTTTTCCGGCAGGGGCAGAGAGAGGTTGGTCACGTCATCATAAATACCGACGGTAAAGCGCGGTTTTGGTTTAGCCTCGCTCAGCTCATTAAACACCGCCAGCACACAGTCCGGGCCAAATTCTTTGGAGGACAACCCATAGCGACCCCCGATCACGCGGGGCAGTGTTTCGCGCTCACCGCAATTAAACGCTTCGGCCAGCGCGGACATGACGTCCAGATACAGAGGTTCTGCGTGGGCGCCAGGCTCTTTAGTGCGATCGAGCACCGCCACGGTGCGCGCGCTTTCCGGCAGGGCGGAGAGCAAATGTCGCGCGGAAAACGGCCGGTAGAGCCGCACTTTGAGCACGCCGATTTTTTCACCACGGGTCAGCAGTTCATCCACCACCTCTTCACAGGTGCCAATGGCTGACCCCATGAGCACAATGACCCGTTCCGCCTGCGGATGACCGTAGTATTCAAACGGTTTGTATTGACGTCCGGTGGCCGCGGCAAAATCATCCATCGCCTGCTCAACGTGAGCATAAACGGCGTTGTACCACGGGTTTGTTGCTTCCCGGGACTGGAAATAGGTATCCGGGTTGGCCGATGTCCCGCGGATCACCGGGTGTTCCGGGTTCAGCGCACGGGCGCGATGCGCGTCGATTTCCGCCTGCGGCAGAAGATTGAGGAGGGTGTCGTCAGCCAGCGGAACGATTTTATTGATTTCGTGAGAGGTACGAAAACCATCAAAGAAATGAATAAAGGGCACGTGACTCTTCAGCGTCGCCATGTGCGAAATTAACGCGAAGTCCTGTGCTTCCTGAACGCTGCTGGCGCACAGCATGGCGCAACCGGTCTGGCGGACGGCCATCACGTCTGAGTGATCGCCAAAGATGGAGAGGGCGTGTGTTGCAACGGTTCGTGCGGCAACGTGAAGCACAAACGGGGTAAGTTGTCCTGCCAGTTTATAGAGCGTCGGGATCATCAACAATAATCCCTGCGACGACGTGAATGACGTCGACAAAGCACCGGTCTGCAGCGCCCCGTGGACGGTCGCGATAGCGCCAGCCTCAGACTGCATTTCCACGACTCTTGGGACGTCGCCCCAGACGTTTTTCAGTCCGTTGCCCGCCCAGGCATCGGCCTGTTCGGCCATCGTAGAACTTGGCGTAA
This sequence comes from Enterobacter sp. 200527-13, assembly GCF_027924865.1. Lineage (NCBI taxonomy): Bacteria > Pseudomonadati > Pseudomonadota > Gammaproteobacteria > Enterobacterales > Enterobacteriaceae > Enterobacter > Enterobacter sp. 200527-13. Next base: position 1,722,013 of record NZ_BSCM01000001.1, on the reverse strand, counting down.
TTGGGTAGATGGCGATAACTTCACTGGTGCGAAACGCGACGGACGCGACTGCACCATTACCGTCAATAGTTTGCATAGGACAACACCCTTACATTGCGCAAAAAAAGGAGCCCGAAAAAAACACAACGGGCTTTGAATATTATTCCCTTAGTTTAGCAAAGGTCGGATTTTACGATTTTCGCTTTTGTGTCCTCGGTATTCTCGCCATCAATGAGTAGATCAATCTTTTGGCGAAAAAATTGCGAGAAATTGTTTCAGGAGCGCATAAATACGCACTTTCGCTCTCGACGACACGGCATGTGATGCCTATTATGCATAGGTTTCGCATTATTAATGGGGGAGAGAGAGCATGCGTTCAGCATTTTGGGTCGGGTGTGCCGCGTTATTATTATCGGCATGCAGCAGTGAACCTGTTCAGCAGGCAACGGCGGCACACGTAACGCCGGGAATGAAAGCGGCGATGTCCAGCTCCGGACAAGCCAACTGCGCGATGATTGGCGGCTCGCTGTCTGTTGCCCGCCAGCTTGACGGCTCAGCTATCGGGATGTGCGCATTGCCAAACGGCAAACGCTGCAGTGAACAGTCGCTTGCCGTAGGATCCTGCGGAAACTACTGATTACTCCGCACGCTTAAACATTAGCGTTTTATCGGCTGTCGCCAGCGTTAACTGGTCTTCAGTCAGGTCGACCTGCGCCCCTTTGCGCAGCATGTCGCCAATGGCCTGATCCAGTTCGTTTAACTGTGGTTCGGTACAGAGCTTGCGCGTCATGGCGAGCGTTTTGACCTTGAGCTCACCTTCGGACAATTTCCCCTGTCCGTTAAACGTGTTACACATCACGCCGGAAACGCTAATGTTATTAACCAGACTGATATCAGACAGGGCTTTGAAGCTGATCTCTGGTTGCGTTGTCGTGGCCTTAACGGCTTTCCCGTCCACATTCTCCAGCACAAAACGGTGGCTCTTAAGTTGGTCCGGCTGAACGGAGGCTTTACCAGGATTAACGCACCCGGTGAGGACAAGACTGATAACACTTAACGCAATGAGCTTTTTCATTTTTCTTCTCAGACGATAGATACTGTGAATCTTTTTTCAGTGTAACGATACTCTGCCGTGCGTTAATGGGGTTTATCTGAAAGTGCGGGCGGGTACCGGGCAACGTTGTCGTTGCCCGCAATACGATCAGTGCGATTTAAACCCTGCGGCCGTCATTAACATGCGAAAGAGCATACTGACCGCCGCCAGTGCCAGTACGCTGCCGCCCCAGATAATGGCCAGCCACATGACTCTTTTCCAGAAAGGTTGTTGCATCAGTGATAACCCTCTCCATGCTGTACTTTTCCGCGAAACACGTAGTAACTCCAGAAGGTGTAGACCAGAATCACGGGAATGATCAACAACGCGCCCACCAGCATAAAGCCCTGACTTTGTGTCGGAGCCGCCGCCTGCCAGAGCGTGATTGACGGGGGAATAATGTGCGGCCAGATGCTGATCCCAAGTCCGCTAAAGCCGAGAAAAATCAGCCCTAACGTCAGGATAAACGGCAGATGATGGCTCTCTGGGTTCTTCAGGCAACGCCACTGACACAGGCTCAGGATCACCACCAGCGCCGGCACGGGCAGCAGGAAGAAGAGATTCGGCAGGGTAAACCAGCGCGCGGCGATGGCCGGCTGCGCCAGTGGCGTCCAGAGGCTGATTACTGCAATGAATACCAGAAACAGGGTCAGGAGCGTTCTGGATACCCGTCGCATTCGCTGTTGCAGCGCGTTTTCGCTTTTCATCACCAGCCATGTCGAGCCTAACAGCGCGTAGGCCACCACCAGACCTGCGCCGCAGAACAGGTTAAAAACGGTCAGCCAGTCGAACGGTCCGCCACTGTAGGCACGCCCGGTGACGCTAAAGCCGTTAATCACCGCGCCCACCGTCATGCCCTGGGTAAAGGTCGCCAGGATCGAGCCGCCAATAAACGCTTTATCCCAGAAAGGGCGGTGTGCCGGCGTGGCTTTAAAACGAAACTCAAATGCCACGCCCCGGAAAATAAGTCCGATCAGCATTAACGTCAGCGGAATAGTGAGGGCATCAATAATGACCGCATAGGCCAGCGGAAATGCGCCAAACAGCGCTGCACCGCCGAGCACCAGCCAGGTTTCATTGCCGTCCCAGACCGGCGCAACGCTGTTCACCATCACATCGCGATCGTCGGCATCAGGCGTAGCCGGGAACAGGATACCTATCCCCAGGTCAAAACCATCCATCACGATATACATCAGCGTGGCAAAGACGATGATAACAAACCAGATAATGGAAAGATCGATACCCATTATGGTTGCTCCTTATGTTCAGTAGTAACGGCAGAAAGCGGGCGTGCGGGACGTCCATCGGACTCGTTGGCAAACGATTCATGAGGCTGAGGTCCTTTTTTAATCAGGCGGACCATATAGCTGTAACCCACGCCAAATACGGAGGTGTAGACGACGAAGAAGGCCAGCAGACTCACGCTCATATGCAAGTCACCATGCGCAGAAACCGCATCCTTTGTTCGCTGAAGCCCGTAGACGACCCACGGCTGGCGGCCCACTTCGGTAGTGACCCATCCGGCCAGGATGGCAATCAGCCCGGTGGGTCCCATCAGGAGGGCAAACCACAGGAAGGGACGCGAAGCGTACACGCGCTTTTTATAACGTAACCAGAGCGCCGTTACCCCAAGCAACAGCATCAGCATGCCTAAGCCCGCCATAATGCGGAATGACCAGAAGACGATGGTGGAATTTGGCCGGTCTTCCTTTGGAAATTCTTTCAGTGCCGGAACCTGTTTGTCGAGGCTGTGCGTCAGAATAAGGCTGCCAAGCGTCGGGATCTCCAGCCCAAAGCGGGTGCGCTCCTGTTCCATATCCGGCCAGCCAAACAGCAGCAACGGGGTGGGTTCACCCGGTGGGTTCTCCCAGTGGCCTTCAATGGCTGCTATTTTAGCGGGCTGATGCTTCAGGGTGTTCAACCCGTGCATATCACCCACCATCGCCTGAAGGGGAGCCACAATCAGGGTCATCCACAGCGCCATGGAAAACATCGCGCGGATGGCGGGGGTGTTGTTTCCGCGCAGCAAATGCCAGGCTGCGGATGCGCCGACAAACAGGGCGCTACTCAGGAAGGCCGCTATCGACATATGCAGCAGGCGATACGGGAAGGAGGGGTTAAACACCACGGCAAACCAGTCTACCGGCACCACCTGTCCGTTGACGATTTCAAAGCCCTGTGGTGTCTGCATCCAGCTGTTTGATGAGAGGATCCAGAAGGTTGAGATAACGGTCCCCAGCGCCACCATGCAGGTTGCAAAGAAATGCAGACCCGGCCCGACTTTATTCCAGCCGAACAGCATAACGCCGAGGAATCCTGCCTCGAGGAAGAAGGCAGTAAGCACTTCGTAGGTCAGGAGCGGGCCGGTAATACTGCCGGCAAATTGTGAAAACCCACTCCAGTTGGTCCCAAACTGGTAGGCCATGACCAGCCCGGAGACCACGCCCATACCGAAGTTAACGGCAAAAATCTTCGACCAGAAATGGTACAGCGAACGCCAGACCGGGTTTTTGGTTTTCAGCCACAGGCCTTCTAGCACAGCGAGATAACTCGCCAGACCGATGGTGATTGCCGGGAAAATAATGTGGAAGGATACGGTAAAGGCAAACTGTATCCGTGCAAGATGAAAAGCATCTAAACCAAACATGCACAACCTCAATGTCAAACGGTGTGCTGTTATGGTATAGGGGCGAAATAACCAGTATCAGACGCAGAAAAGCGAAATTTACCTATAACAGTTCATGAAAATATCACGCTTTGCACATCTGATATAGCTTGCGTGAGAGAATAAAAAAATTATTTTTATGAATTTTATGCATTAAACAGCTTGCCTTGTTATCAACAACATGCGTTAATGGCCCTCTGGGTTTGAGTCCAAATAAACATCTGACGTAGTTTTATAAAGCAGTTCTCATCACGTTGTGCCTCTCCGCAGCCTCTCTTGGGTCTTTTTCTACACTCCGATTAGTTTTTGTTTCAAACCACTATCGCCTGAAGGGCCCATTAAGCAATTAACGTTTTTACGTTTACAGGAGAATCCTATGACTTCTTATATCCATTTCCGCTGCCCATGCTGCCATGGTTCGCAGTACCGTACCTCAGCTTTTGATGTGTCTGAGAAAAACCCGTTCGGTGCAAAATGCATTTTTTGCAAATCGTCGATGATTACCCTCGATCATCTGGCCGCTGCCCGCCACGCTCAGCGTAACGTCACCGAACTGCGTAAGTGATGCATCTGGCTAACTATAACAGTTAGCAAAATCTTCTCTTTTTCTCCTGCTGATATACACTGTCGGTCATAAGGAGAATCTGATGAAAAAATACCAGCGTCTGGCGCAACAAATTATCTCGCAGATCGAGCTTGGCGTATGGTTGCCGGGCGATAAGCTGCCTTCTCTGCGAGAGCAGGTCGCGAGCAGCGGCATGAGTTTTATGACCGTTGGCCACGCGTATCAGATGCTGGAAAGCCAGGGGCGTATCGTCGCCAGGCCGCAGTCGGGCTATTACGTTGCCTCGCGCCCGACCGCCCAACAACCTGCGCCGCCTGCCCAGGTGATGCGGGACGAAGTGGTGGATATCAACACCTATATCTTAGACGTATTACAGGCCAGCCGCGACCCGTCGGTGGTTCCTTTCGCTTCTGCTTTCCCCGACCCCCGGCTTTTCCCGCTGCAGCAACTTAACCGTTCGCTGGCCAATGTCAGTAAAACCGCCACAGCAATGAGCGTAATTGAGAACCTGCCTCCGGGTAACGTTGACCTTCGCCACGCCATTGCCCGCCGCTATGCGCAGCAGGGAATGAATATCTCGCCGGATGAGATTGTCATTACCGCAGGCGCACTCGAAGCCCTGAATCTTAGCCTGCAGGCCGTTACCGAGCCTGGTGACTGGGTGATTGTCGAAAACCCCTGTTTCTACGGTGCGCTACAGGCGCTGGAACGCCTGAAACTCAAAGCGCTGTCGGTGGCGACGGACGTCCGCGAAGGGATCGATCTGAATGCGCTTGAGCAGGCGCTCAATGAGTATCCGGTCAAAGCCTGCTGGCTCATGACCAACAGTCAAAATCCCCTCGGCTTCACGCTCAGCGCAGAGAAAAAAGCGCACCTGGTCGCGCTTCTCGCCAGGCACAACGTCACCCTGATCGAAGATGATGTCTACAGCGAACTCTATTTTGGCCGGGAGAAACCTCTGCCAGCGAAAGCCTGGGATCGTGACGATATGACGCTGCACTGCTCGTCCTTCTCGAAATGTCTGGTGGCGGGGTTTCGCATCGGCTGGGTGGCGGCAGGTAAACATGCGCGACGCATTCAGCAGCTACAGCTGATGAGCACCTTATCGACCAGTTCACCCATGCAGCTGGCGCTGGTGGATTACCTGGCGACAAAACGCTATGACGCCCATCTTCGCCGCCTGCGACGCACGCTGGCCGAACGCAAACAGCAGGCGTGGCAGTCGCTTTTACGCCATATGCCGGCAGGCGTCAAAATTCATCACAACGACAGCGGCTATTTTTTATGGCTGGAACTCCCGGCGCAGCTGGATGCCGGGCTGCTGAGTGAGAAAGCGCTAATGCACCACATCAGTATTGCCCCCGGTAAGATGTTTTCGACCTCTGACGCCTGGACACCGTTCTTCCGGTTTAATACCTCCTGGGCGTGGGGGGAGCGGGAAGAACAGGCTGTGATTCAGTTAGGGAAATTAATTAGCAGCATGCTCGAATAATAATCTCCGCACCTTTCTAAAATAATCATTCCTTATCCTGATGGCGGCACGGCGAATATTCCGCAGTACCGCATCATAGGAAATCTGCATACCGCCTCTCAACGCTAACTCCTTGTCTATAATCCAGTTAACGGGGAATGCGCCCTCGGTCACACCTTGATGAAATTTCTTTAAGCCGCACGGTACGGCGCATTTGCGCGGTCTACGTTTAATAAGGGAGATATTTTTACGGCACGGCTGCCGCTAAATTTCATTGCGACAGGAGTAATTCTTATGAGCAAAAAATTTGCCCGCAGCAGCCTGTGCGCGCTCGGCATGACCCTCATGACAGCGCACGCCGCAGAGCCACCGAAGGCTATCGGCGACGGGGAAGGACGACTGGATATTATTGCCTGGCCCGGGTACATCGAACGGGGACAAACCGATAAAAATTATGACTGGGTCACGCAGTTCGAAAAAGAGACCGGCTGCGCGGTGAACGTTAAAACCGCGGCCACCTCGGATGAAATGGTTAGCCTGATGGCGAAAGGAGGATACGATCTGGTCACTGCCTCGGGCGATGCCTCACTGCGCCTGATCATGGGGAAACGCGTTCAGCCGATTAACCCCGACCTTATCCCAAACTGGAAAACCCTCGACCCGCGGATCGTCAAAGGTGAATGGTTTAACGTCGGCGGCAACGTCTACGGCACGCCGTATCAGTGGGGGCCAAACCTGCTGATGTACAACAGCAAAACGTTCCCGACGCCGCCGGACAGCTGGAGCGTCGTCTTTACGAAACAGGATTTACCTGACGGTAAAACCAATCAGGGCCGCGTGCAGGCCTATGATGGCCCGATTTACATCGCCGATGCGGCGCTGTTTGTCAAAGCCACGCAGCCGCAGCTGGGTATCACCGACCCGTACCAGCTAACAGAAAAACAGTATGCCGCCGTACTGAAGGTGTTGCGTGACCAGCATGCGCTGATCCACCGCTACTGGCATGACACCACCGTTCAGATGAGCGACTTTAAAAATGAAGGCGTAGTGGCCTCCAGCGCCTGGCCCTATCAGGCCAATGCCCTGAAAGCGGAGAACCAGCCTGTCGCCACTGTTTTCCCGAAAGAAGGGGTAACCGGCTGGGCGGACACCACCATGCTGCACGCGCAGGCCAAGCACCCGATGTGCGCCTACAAATGGATGAACTGGTCGCTGACGCCTAAGGTGCAGGGCGATCTGGCGGCCTGGTTTGGCTCGCTGCCCGTGGTGCCGGAAGGGTGTAAAGCCAGCACATTGCTCGGCGATAAAGGCTGCGAAACGAACGGCTACAACTATTTCGACAAAATCATGTTCTGGAAAACCCCGATTGCAGAAGGCGGCAAATTCGTTCCTTACAGCCGCTGGACACAGGATTACATCGCCATCATGGGCGGCCGTTAATCGCAGGAGCAGAACATGACGTACGCAGTAGAGTTTAATGACGTTTCCCGTCTGTACGGTGACGTGCGGGCGGTGGATGGGGTCACCATTGCTATTCATGACGGAGAGTTTTTCTCCATGCTGGGGCCTTCGGGCTCCGGCAAAACTACCTGCCTGCGTCTGATCGCCGGTTTTGAGCAGCTGTCAGGCGGCGCAATCAAAATCTTCGGTAAAGAGGCGAGCGCACTTCCCCCCTGGGAACGCGATGTGAATACCGTGTTCCAGGATTATGCGTTGTTCCCGCATATGTCGATCCTCGACAACGTCGCGTACGGGCTCATGGTCAAAGGTATCGACAAGAAAACGCGCCATGCGCAGGCGCGTCAAGCGCTGGAAAAAGTGGGGCTAAGCTTTGCTGTCACGCGTAAGCCTTCGCAGCTTTCCGGCGGGCAACGTCAACGTGTCGCCATCGCGCGGGCGCTGGTCAATGAACCCCGGGTATTACTGCTGGATGAACCGCTCGGCGCGCTCGATCTTAAACTGCGTGAACAGATGCAGTTCGAGCTGAAAAAGCTGCAGCAGAAGCTCGGCATTACCTTTATTTTCGTCACTCACGATCAGGGGGAAGCCCTGTCGATGTCTGACCGGGTCGCGGTTTTCAATAATGGCCGCATTGAGCAAGTCGACACCCCGCGCGATCTCTATATGCGTCCAGGAACGCCCTTCGTGGCGAGCTTTGTCGGGACCTCAAACGTGTTTGACGCCGGTATGGCACACAACGTGTGCGGGATGGAAGGCATCTATTCTTTACGACCGGAACATATTCGCCTCAATGAGAGCGGTGAGGTTCAGGTTGAGGGCGTGGTGCAGGCAGTACAGTATCAGGGGGCAGCAACGCGACTTGAACTAAAACTCGCTGACGGTGCAAAACTGCTGGTCAGCCAGGCCAATTTTAGCGATGCCGCAACGCTGAGCGGTGTGACGCCGGGACAGGCGGTGATGGCGTCGTGGTCACGGGATGCCATGGTTCGCCTGCAAGAGGAGAGGTGACATGAACACGCATCTCGCGGCGCCTCCCGCCCACCGTAGCCGCATGAGCCGTCTTACCGCACTGTTCTGGCGTAAGCCATCGCTTGGGCTGTTCCTGCTGCTGCTCGCGCCGCTAATGTGGTTTGGCATCGTTTATCTGGGATCGCTTCTCACGCTTTTATGGCAAGGGTTTTATACCTTTGACGATTTCACCATGGCGGTCACGCCGGAACTGACGTTTGCCAATATCATGGCGCTTTTTAATCCGGCAAACTATGACATCATTCTGCGTACGCTGATGATGGCCATTGCGGTGACCATCGCCAGCGCTATCCTCGCGTTTCCGATGGCCTGGTACATGGCACGTTACACCCGCGGCAAGTGGAAGGCGTTCTTCTATATCGCCGTGATGCTGCCAATGTGGGCCAGCTATATTGTTAAAGCCTATGCCTGGACGCTGTTGCTGGCGAAAGACGGGGTGGCGCAGTGGTTTCTGAGCCACCTGGGGCTCGAGCCGATCCTGACCGCAATCCTTACGCTACCGGCCATTGGCGGAAACACGCTTTCCACCTCCGGGCTGGGGCGTTTTCTGGTGTTCGTCTATATCTGGCTGCCGTTTATGATCCTGCCGGTACAGGCGGCGCTGGAGCGGCTGCCCGCGTCGTTGCTGCAGGCTTCAGCCGATCTCGGCGCGCGACCACGCCAGACTTTTCGTTACGTCGTTTTGCCGCTGGCAATCCCGGGCATTGCGGCAGGGTCAATCTTCACTTTTTCCCTGACGCTGGGCGATTTCATTGTTCCACAGCTGGTGGGGCCGCCGGGGTACTTTATTGGCAATATGGTCTATTCCCAGCAGGGTGCTATCGGCAATATGCCCATGGCCGCGGCCTTCACCCTGGTGCCAATTGTCCTCATCTCTCTTTATCTGGCGTTCGTGAAACGTCTGGGAGCATTCGATGCACTCTGAACGCGCACCGTTGTTCCTGAAAGTGGCAGCCTGGGGAGGCGTTATCTTCCTTCATTTCCCGCTGCTGATTATTGCGACCTACGCCTTCAACACCGAAGACGCCGCGTTCAGTTTTCCGCCGGAGGGGTTGACCTTGAAGTGGTTCACCGTGGCAGCGGGGCGTGGCGACATCATTGAATCAGTGACGTTGTCACTTCAAATCGCTGCGCTGTCGACGGCTATCGCGCTGGTGCTTGGCACGCTTGCTGCAGCGGCGCTGTGGCGAAGCGCGTTTTTTGGCAAAAATGCGATCTCGCTGTTGCTGCTGTTGCCGATTGCGTTACCGGGGATTATCACCGGTCTGGCGCTGTTGACGGCATTTAAAACCATTGACCTTGAGCCGGGTTTTTTCACCATCGTGGTTGGTCACGCCACGTTCTGCGTGGTGGTGGTGTTTAACAACGTGATTGCCCGTTTCAGACGCACCTCCTGGAGTCTGGTCGAGGCGTCAATGGATCTGGGGGCCGACGGCTGGCAAACCTTCCGTTACGTGGTCCTGCCGAATCTCGGTTCGGCGTTGCTGGCCGGGGGGATGCTGGCGTTTGCACTCTCGTTTGACGAAATCATCGTCACAACATTTACCGCGGGACACGAGCGCACGTTACCGCTGTGGTTGCTTAATCAGCTCGGGCGTCCGCGCGACGTGCCGGTCACCAACGTCGTTGCACTGCTGGTGATGCTGGTCACAACCCTACCCATTCTGGGAGCCTGGTGGCTCACCCGCGACGGCGAAAACAGTGCCGGAAGCGGGAAATAACATTGATTTCAACAGGACAATGCTATGCAAACACAACTGCTGATAAATGGTGAACTGGTCGCCGGAGACGGGGAAAAACAGCCGGTCTATAACCCTGCCACCGGAGAGGTACTTCTGGAGATTGCTGAAGCGTCAGCAGCGCAGGTCGACGCGGCGGTCCAGGCCGCCGATCGCGCATTCATTGAATGGGGACAAACCACGCCTAAAACGCGTGCCGAGTGTCTGCTGAAGCTGGCTGACGTGATTGAAGCCCACGGCGAAGAGTTTGCCCGTCTCGAATCGCTCAATTGCGGTAAGCCACTGCACTGTGCGTTGGGAGATGAAATTCCGGCTGTGGTCGACGTTTTCCGCTTCTTTGCCGGCGCCGCCCGCTGCCTGAACGGGCTGGCCGCCGGCGAATATCTTGACGGTCACACATCGATGATACGCCGCGATCCGGTGGGCGTGGTCGCCTCCATTGCGCCATGGAACTATCCGCTGATGATGGCGGCATGGAAGCTGGCACCCGCGCTGGCCGCGGGTAACTGTGTGGTGATCAAACCTTCGGAGATTACCCCACTGACGGCCCTCAAGCTGGCGGAACTGGCGAAAGACATCTTCCCGGCAGGCGTTCTGAACGTTCTGTTTGGCCGCGGAAAAACGGTCGGCGATCCGCTGACCGGCCACGAAAAGGTGCGTATGGTGTCGCTCACCGGTTCTATTGCCACCGGCGAACATATTATTGGACACACGGCGTCCTCGATTAAACGCACCCATATGGAGCTGGGCGGCAAAGCCCCGGTTATCGTTTTCGACGATGCCGATCTTGATGCGGTTGTTGAAGGGGTACGTACTTTCGGTTTCTACAATGCCGGGCAGGATTGTACGGCAGCCTGCCGTATTTATGCGCAGAAAGGCGTTTATGCCGCGCTGGTGGAAAAACTGGGTGCCGCGGTGGCGAGCCTGAAGATGGGCGCGCCGGAGGAGGAAACCACCGAGCTGGGCCCGCTCAGTTCCGAAGCCCATCTTTCACGCGTCTGTAAGGCGGTTGATGAGGCTAAAGCCCTGAGCCATATTCGCGTGGTGACCGGCGGCAGCAAAAAAGAGGGGGCAGGCTACTATTTCCAGCCAACCCTTCTGGCAGGGGCAAAACAGGACGATGCTATCGTTCAGCGTGAAGTGTTTGGCCCGGTTGTAAGTGTCACCGAGTTTGATGACGAAGCGCAGGTGCTGGCATGGGCGAACGATTCGCAGTACGGCCTGGCGTCATCGGTCTGGACCCGCGATGTAGGGCGTGCCCACCGGATGAGCGCGCGTCTGCAGTACGGCTGCACCTGGGTTAATACCCATTTTATGCTGGTGAGCGAAATGCCGCACGGCGGGATGAAGTTATCCGGCTACGGCAAAGATATGTCGGTGTACGGCCTTGAAGATTATACCGTTGTTCGCCACGTGATGATAAAGCTCTAAGCCCCCATGCCCGGTCGCATTCAGCGCCGGGCATTCTCTGCCTGCAGTACATATCCCATATTATTCAGATGGTTATTCTGTAACGAAAAAACTTGATCTGTATCAACATATGACGCATATTGCGTGCGGTTATTTTTTCGGCTCTGGTAAACAGAATGACGTTGTATCAAAAGATGTTGGTTTTTTACGCAATCATGGCTTCTGTCTGTGCATTAATTACCTGGTTCCTCTCTAAAGACCGCAAACGTATCCGACTGCTCAGTGCTTTTCTGGTGGGGTCAACCTGGCCAATGAGCTTTCCCGTTGCGCTGTTGATCTCGCTTTTCTGAAGCACGCTTCCCGTTTTAAAAGATGAACATAGCATTCCAGACACGAAGACTGTATAAATACACAGTGAATCGTTAAAGGAGTGCTTATGAACAGTTTTTACTCGCAGCAGGCCGGCTGCGTTGTGCGCTGGCACGATCTTCCCGGCTCTGGCGATCCTGTGGTGTTTATTCACGGGTTAGGCTGCGCCTCTTCTTATGAATATCCTCGTATCGTCTCTGACGCCCGGTTTGGTGCGCGCAGAGCCATTCTTATCGATCTCCCGGGCAGCGGTTACAGCGACAAACCCGTGCAGTATCGTTATCGCACCAGCGAGCAGGCGCGAGTGGTGGCTGAACTGTTGGACCATCTCAAACTCAATAGCTTCTGGCTATATGGTCATAGTATGGGTGGCAGCATTGCTATCGAGGTAGCAGGACTGATGGCGCCACGTGTAAAAGGGTTGATGGTGTCGGAACCCAATTTTCACGCCGGGGGTGGCATGTTCAGCCGCTCTATTGCAGCACAGACGGAACAACAGTTCCTGGCGCAGGGGTATGATGCGCTGCTCAGTGCAGAAACCTCACCCTGGGCGGGCAGTCTGCAAAGCAATGCGCCGTATGCCGTGTGGCGTGGCGCGTCCAGCCTGGTGGAAGGGGTAGAGCCGGAATGGGAGGTTCAGTTTTTGTCTCTGCGCTGCCCGGTGACGTTGATTTTCGGCGAGTGGTCCCTGCCTGATGATGATGTGGACTCTCTGCAAAAGCGGGGCGTTGAAGTGAAAATCATCCCAGCGGCCGGACACTCCATGTCCTGGGAAAATCCGTCGGCACTGGCGCAGACGTTAGCAGAGTGTATGACCACGACCTGAAAGGATAGCCCGCATCTCTGCGGGCCAGGAACGCTAACGTAACAGGGCTTGTAAGGCCTGGCGTGCGGCAGGCTGTACATCGTGCGGGTGGCGGAAATCGATGTTCTCTATTGCCCGGCTATAGAGGGCGACCAGCCAGTCATAGACATACACCGTTGCCGCATGTACGGGTTGTTCTCCCAGACGCGTCAGGCGCGGCGCGGTACTGTTGACCACCGGCGTAACAAAGATTGCCTGGCCTTTACGGATGCGGCTCGCCGGGCGTGCCTCTGCGGGTGTCCGATCGTAGCCCAGCCAGCCAATGAAGTTGCCCATCACGGCATGCAGTTGGGCTGCACTGCTCTTGTCGGTTTCAACGATGTTCTGCAACTGCTGCGGCAGGTTCAGTCGGTAGCTGGCCACCACCAGAACGTCAGCAATTTGCTGCAAAACAGCGGGTTCCAGCCCAAGGCGCGCGGCAGTGGCATCGTTGCGGCTCCACTGGCGCAGATGGTTTATCCAGACTTTATGTGCCAGGCGAGCTTTGTCTTTGGTCTGGAATGGACTGGCGTTCTCCTGGGCATGCTCGGCAAACAGGTCAATGGTATCCGTAAACAGTCCGTTCACCTGCTCCTCGCGGGGCTGCTGAACGGCCAGCAGGGTTTCAAAGGCTTTAAGCGGCGGCAGAAGACCTTCAAGCAGTTCACCGTGGCGGGCAGCGGAGCTTTGCAGAACGCGCACCATGTTTTCGGCCTGAGTTCGCCTGGCGCCGGGTTCCTCAACCAGCGGTGCCAGATACCCCTTCATCAGGGCCGAGAGTTCCTGGCGCAGCATTGCTTTCAGCGTGCTAAGACGCTTCTGTCGCTGAGCGGATAACGTGGCCTGAGACAACCACTCGATCACGCGCTGCATGCTGTGGCTGTCCAGCGCCTGCAGTGTCCCCCAGCGCACACCCGGTTTGCCCAACAGGTGCTGTACCGTTTCATCAAGGTTCTGACGGGTGGTAAAACGTGCGTCGTGAGGCGTAATCGCCCACACCAGCCCCGGCAGGGCGGATTCTTCAACCGGCTGAGTCTCTTTGACCCAGTTCATCAGCACCCGGGCTTTTTTAGCCGTTTGCTCGTGCTGGGCTGTCGCATTGCAGATAACAAGCACGTCCGGTTGCAGCTGCTGGCGATAATGCTCTAGCAACCACTGGCATTTAGCCTGATTCAGTGTATCGGCGCTGTTATCTGAAAAGACCGGAATATCAATAATATCGACATTATCCAGGGCGCTGCTTTCGACCGGCAAGACCAGCTCACGCGTCAGGAAGGCGAGCGTATCGACAGGGATACTGATGGCGTTAAGCATCTCGCCGTTGTTCAGCGGATGAAGCAGCGTCTCCTGGGCCTCCGGAAGGGAAAAGGTGCCGTGAGTCAGGAACCCTTCGCCCGGCAGCCCGAAGTTATCGACCAGCAGGCTGAGCGGGGCGGCGAGTGCTCCGGCATGGCTGGTCTGATGCAGGACATGAGCGAGCTTTAACCACTGCTGGGTCAACTCCTGTTGCTCACCCCACAGCAGCGACCAGACGCTGGCACGCGTGCTGAGATCGAGCGAAGGGACCAGCTGTGCAAACTGATGCCACAGGGCATCATCAATTTGTTGTTTCGCGGCAGGTACTGAGCTTTGCCAGAAGCGGGCGATGGCACCCACGTCCTGAGCCGTAATACCAGGAACGCCCTGCGGCTGGCGCAGGCCACGCCACTTCTCCAGGCGCGTCTCAATGACCGCTTTATCCACGGCGCGGATGTCCGGCTGCAGCGTGGTGCGGGCGATAAACAGCTGAACCAGCTCTGCCTCTGTCACCAGGCTCAGGCGCAGCGGGAACGCCTCATCCATCACCTCTGTATTTCCGCGGGTGAACCGCACGGCCATGTTGGTCAGGGCATGTCCCGGATTAATGTGCGAAAAATAGTCAAATGTACGCTGGCCTGGCGTAACGTTCAGGCGGCCATTACCGCTGCCGCACAGCGATAAAAGCAGATGCGCTTTAGCACTCTGAGAATGACCGTAAAGTCCAATACTGCCCGGGCGTGACAGGGCGCGGTCAATGGCCTGCTCCCGTGCCTGCGTCGCGTTGATGCGCGCAAGAAGGGCATCGGCCTCGTTATCCAGCACAGGGGCGTTCAGGCGCGTCTCATTTATCCACCCGATTAAGGCCTGAGTGGTGGTCATCGTCGCAGTCATTTCAGGTATACGCTCCCGCTGTCGATCCAGTAGTGGCTGCCGCTATGACGGCGATCGGCCAGAGTATTCAGTTTGAAGGTTAAAGCATCAGGCGGAACCGGCGTCCCGTCCTGCAACCAGGCATCGCTCAGCGCGAAGGATTCAGGCCCTTCATGCTTATTGCCGCCGCAAAGTTTGAGCCGCACGTTCAGCACGCCGTCACCCGCAATCGCTTTGGCCAGTTCGGCCGAGTTGATGCTAAGCGTATAGAGCGGCGTTGCCGGCCAGCGCGCGTTCGCCAGCTGGCGGAAACCGAGCGTCACATTTCCGCGCAGCGGGAAGTGCAGACGAGCGTCGAGTTTCGCACCCGGTTTATCCAGGTCGATATCCTGATACCAGACGTTTTCTTCACGCAGGGTGTTTACGGTGTTATCCAGGACACCCAGATAGCGAACAGTCGAATATGCACCGATATCCGCGGCTTTAAAGTTAAAGCGCGGCAGTCGCAGGTCAAGCGCCAGACTGCAAAGCATCGCGCCGACGGCGGCAGTCGATTTTGGATTACCAATGCGTCCTTGCTGGCTGAACGGGTACCATTCATGAACCTGGTATTTATCCAGCCAGACGATGCGATTAACCGGCACCGGCTGCAGGTGGCGAATAAGCGCCTGAACGCCAGGCAGGCAGCCCGGACGCCCCGTGATCAGCAGAATATCGCAGCTGTAATGTGAAATGGCCTCGCACACCGCATGCAGGGGTGACGCCAGCGTGAACTGGCCTGCCAGCATCGCATCCTGCATTTCACGGAAATTCACGTGCAGCGGAACGGCAAACAGATCGAAGGCCTCTGAACCTGCCGGCAAGGCATGATCGACGGCCTGTTGCAGATAATTCATCACGTTGCGGGTCGGTTTCTGCGACAGCAAATCGCCAAAGGTGGCATGCAAGCCTGCCATCGGATCGTCGATGTCGCTGGATTCCCACGCGGCAAGGATGGCGTGACCAATCGGCATAAAGAGCTGAAGCGCCGTTTGCTGGCGCAATACCGCCTGAGTATCGATACGTCCTGAGTCACCAAACAGCGAGGCCATCAGCAGAGAGGCATCGGCGATACCGGACTTCTGCAGCTGGGTTTGCAGGGCGGGTAACACATAGCGCTGGATGACGTCCAGCAGGGTGTCGTCACCGGCCACTTTAAACCCTTCACGGAACAGCAGCTGCGGCGTGATTTTGACGTTGTTACCGGAGCCGTCATCCAGCTGATAATGGGTGATCGCCATGTCGGTTGTGCCACCGCCAATGTCGATAGAGGCGACACGCAGCGAGCGCCCCGGCTGAACGCCTGGTTCAGGTTCACGATCCGGGCGGGCGAGGGAGGCGAAGAACGCTTCCGTCTGACCACCAAAATGTGAGATTGCTTCGTTATACAGCCACACCAGTTGACCACAGCTGGCCTCGTCCCACTCCATCTGGATTGCAGGTACCGGCACCACGCTTTTTTCCTGGTGCTTACGGGTGGCAAAATCGTCGTCCTGCGGGTGCCAGCCCATCGCTTTCCAGACGATAGCGATCGCTTCGAACATGCGGCGACGGAAGATCTCGCGTTCCTGCTTCGGCATCGCCGAGGGCAGGGTCAGGATCAGCGTACGCAGCTGGCGTGGCGAGGCCGGAAAGCCCAGACGCAGGCGCGTGGCAACGCTGTTGATCTGCCCCAGCGCCTGTGCCAGCAGTTCGCACAGCATATGCGTCATCAGCGTGCTGCGGCTGTACTGCGGAGAGAAGACCGGCAGTCGCTCGTCCTGCGGCAGCGTAAAGAGCGGCTCACCGTCATCGTTCATCAGGTTCATCAGCGGGAACGCGGTCGCCAGCGGTTCGCGCTGGGTTTTGCTGTTCATCTGGCTAAAGCGCCAGTCCTGGACCACCGGGGTTTCATCCCACAGGTAGCGACGTGGGCTGGAGATGCCGCTGTTACCTTCCGTGCCCAGACGGCGCGTAGCCAGTTTGCGGGCTTCATCGCCCACGCGGACAATAGACGGCCAGACAAAGGCATCTTCACGCCCACTTTCCACCGAGAAGTGCTGCTTGCCAAAACGCGCTTCTGAAAACTCCAGACGACTGGTAAACAGCGGCTCATTGAGGAACTGTGGTTCGCTTAACGAGCGCACCTGCAGTTCGGCCGTCTGGCGCAGACCGTCGTTCGCATCACCGTGATCTTCAATAATAACGCCGCAGGTATGGGTATTTCCGACGTCGAGGATCAGGTCGACCGGAATAGCCGGCGTACTGAGGGTATGGGTGACAAATTTCACTTCCGGCACGGTAAGCTGCTCCCCAAGCATGGACAGCAGGTTGAGCCAGTGTGCCTGGTACTCAAAGCTGCGCATTGCCTGCTGCAGGTCGCGTTCCGCGCGGTTTTCAACGTCGGTCGCATAGTGGGTAAACGCCTCGCGCAGCCAGCCGTCAATCCAGGTCTGGTCGAGGAAGCTTTCCACCTCATCGTCACGCCATGCCAGTCCGAAACGGGTGCCGTTGAGAATGTCATTTTCAACCGGGGACAGCGCGGCAGTAGCATGCTCTGCAATCTGGCTGTCGAGAGCGAGCGTGACGCGGTGCGTATTGCCTGCTGCATCAGGCGTTTCAAGTTTACGCACCTGGACACGCGCCCAGTTATCCGGCCCGTCAACAAAGGTACGTGGCGGATTGAAGCGCAGGAAGGGAATGGGGAGCCAGACGCCATCCAGCACCGTCAGGGACTGATGCAGTGGGATCGTGGTTTCCGGTTTCACCACTTCAGGCTGTCCGCCGTTCAATCCCGGCAGCGTGTAACGCCCGTTGACGAGATCGAAATCGAGACGCAGAAGCGGACCGTTGGCGGTTTTACGTACGAAGCGCCCGTTGCTGGCGGTGTCCTGCGGAGTCAGGCCAAAATCGAGGAATTGCACGCCGCTGTTGGCAATAAGCGTGACGCTCTGTTTATAGTCGCAAAGATTTACCAGCATAGGGTCAGGCACCTGCTTTCTTGAACGTCAGTGGAACGACGGTTTTGGCATCATAACGGGCATTACATTCAGCGACATCGCTGGTACCTGCTTTACAGGCAACTTCCGGCATCGGGTAGCGTGAACCGTCTGTGCAGCGGGCATTACCGCGACTCTTGATCATCAGTTCGCCATTGCTGTGCAGCCCGGAGAAAACCTCCACGCGGCAGACAACATTGTCACCGTGAACAACACGAGCGAAGCCTTTATTGTTCTGGATCTGATAGCGCAGCGACGGTGGTTTGCCGGTAATCGGATCTTTCACGTCGAGGATCGCACGCCATGTTCCGTTCAGAAAACGCGTCGACCCCGCTTTCACCTGGTTTGCTTCCATGACCATGGCGTCTTTCGGGATCGCCGCAATCACAACCGGCGCAGGCGCTGGGGCGGCAACGGGAGCCGGCTCTTTTTCTTTGCTCGCGACCACCTCTGCCTGATGCAGCGGTAATTTCATCGGCAGTGGCTCAACGGCTTTAATCGGCTTTGGCGCAATGGCGACAGGTTCAGGGGCAACGACAGCCACTGGCTCGGCAGAAGGGGCCTGTTTTGGCCACAGCAACGGGGTGGCAATCGCGGCAACGATCACGGCGGCAACCGGAAGCGTCCACAGGGGAACGCGGCGTTTTTTGGCTACGATCGCAGGCTCTGGCTCGGGTTCTTCCACAGGTGGCAAAGTGACCGGTGCAGGTTCAGGCGTATACAGTTCGTCCGGCGTGATGCGTACCACCGTGGCCGGGGCAATCAGCGGCTCATCGGCCTGTTCAAAGGTCAGGACTGGGGTCGGTTCCGGCTCGGGTTCAGGGTCTTCAATGACAATCGGGGCTGGCTCAGGGATCAGCGATTCGCGTAAACAGTCGAGTACGTCGTCACGCGCATTCTCATTGAGATTTACAAACCCCCAGAAGCTTATGACCGGCTTTCCATCAACCAGGAAAAGGAAATTTTCGCCGGGAAACTGAAATGCTTTCGACAGCAGGGAGCCGAAAAGCTGTTGCGCTGTTTTTGGCGACTGCAGGCACTTCTTACTCAGCGATTCAACGCTGGCCAGCGTATTTTCCAGATAGCGCAGGGCGCGATAACGATCGTCTTCGTTCGCCGCTTTCCAGCTGGTTACACAACCGTCGACCGGCGAATACCAGTCGACACGGTCGCCACCATCATTGACCTGCGGAATAGCCAGACAGTCGACAATCGCCTGTTGTTTGCGTAACCGGAGCGCTTCCCGGATTTGTAACGCTGATTCAAAAACGGCTTGTCCGCCGCCGCCAACGGCCTGAAAGTCATCCAGATTACCGCTGCGTAAAAGAGTTTTTGCCACGATTTGATCCCATATACTTCTTCACACCGTTACTTTAACGAAATCGGGAAGCAACCAAACGGAGGAAGAGACGCCAAAAGGGACGATTTCTTGTGGCATAGAAAGGTGCGGTTGTGCTTGACGAATAATAGCACTTAAGGCAAATCAACCTCTGGCGCACTGGCTGTAAAACCAGCGGAAAACGTTGCTTTAGAATAACCTGATAGTGATTCGTTATTTGCCAGGTTATAGCGGCTGTGCTGTTATTACAGTCCAATATAATAAAACTGCCAGGGTTATAACCATGTCTACAGGGAAAACGCTGCTCGCCCTCGCGCTGAGCACTCTCTTACCAGCAGGTGCCGCATGGGCGGCGAATAATGACACCATCATTTATTGCTCTGAAGCATCACCGGAGTCTTTCAACCCGCAGATCGCCAGCTCGGGCCCGTCATTCGTGGCCAGCTCTCAGGTCCTGTATAACCGCCTGATCAATTTCGACCCGGTGAAAAACACCCCGGTACCGTCGCTGGCAGAGTCCTGGACAATTTCCCCGGACGGTAAGACTTATACCTTTACGCTGCGTAAAGGGGTCAAGTTCAACAGCAATAAATATTTCAAGCCGACCCGTGATTTTAATGCGGATGACGTTATTTTTTCCGTCATGCGTCAGAAAGACCCTAAGCATCCTTATCACAATGTCTCGCAAGGTAATTACGAATACTTTAATGACGTAGGCCTGGACAAGCTGATTCAGGACGTCAAAAAGGTTGATGATTATCACGTGCAGTTTACACTGAGCGAACCAAACGCCGCATTCCTTGCTGACTGGGGGATGGATTTCGCCTCTATTCTTTCCGCTGAATACGCTGACGCGATGCTGAAAAAAGGGACGCCTGAGAATGTCGATACCTGGCCGATTGGTACCGGGCCGTACGTTCTGCAGCAGTACAAAGTGGATTCGCTGATCCGCTACGTCGCTAACCCGAACTACTGGGAAGGTGCGGTTCCGACGAAACATCTTATTTTCTCCATCACGCCAAACGTAGAAACGCGTCTGGCGAAGCTGCAGACCAACGAATGCCAGATTATTCCTGCGCCGTCACCGGTTCAGTTTGATGTTATTAACAAAAATAAAGACCTGAAGCTGCACGCCGTGGAGGCGTTGAACGTGGGGTATCTGGCGTTCAATACCGAGAAAAAACCGTTTGATAACGTGCTGGTGCGTCAGGCCCTGAACTATGCGACGGACAAAAAAGCCATCGTGAATGCGGTCTTTATGGGTTCCGGTACGGTGGCGAAATCACCCATTCCGCCGAATATGCTGGGCTTTAATAACGATCTGAAGGACTACAGCTACGATCCTGAAAAAGCGAAAGCTTTGTTGAAACAGGCCGGTCTGGAGAAGGGCGCGGACGTGACGCTGTGGTCAATGCCTGTGCAGCGTCCGTATAACCCTAACTCGAAGCGTATTGCGGAGATGATCCAGAGCGACTGGGCAAAAGTCGGCGTGAAGGCCAAAATTGTCTCTTACGAGTGGGGCGAGTATCTCTCCGGTATGCGTAAAGGGGAGCATGATTCCGCGCTGTTTGGCTGGATGTCCGATAACGGCGACCCGGATAACTTTGCTGATGTACTGCTGGGATGCGACAGCATCAAAACTGGATCGAACGCCGCGCGCTGGTGCGATAAGGGGTATGATGATCTGGTCAAGAAAGCCAAACTGACCAGCAACCCTGGTGAGCGTGCGAAACTCTACAGCCAGGCGCAGGAGATCTTCTATGCTCAGGCACCGTGGATTGCGCTGGCGAACGGCAAAACGTTCTACGCCACCCGTAGCAACGTAACGGGGTACAGCGTGAGCCTGATGGGCAGCGATTTCTCCAAAGCGAAACTGAACTGACATTTTTCCCGGCAGGCACCGCGCCTGCCGGGCATCTGGCAAGGAGTGACAATGTCACATTTAAATGAAGTTATCGCCCGTGTCGATACCGCCATCGAAGCGGGAGTGATTAGCCGAATGAATGAGCTGCTGATCGAACTGAGCGACGACGCAGCGTTAAGCCGTGAAGATCGCTACAGTCAGCAGCAGCGTCTGCGCACCGCGATTGCACATCACGGAAAGCAACATAAAGAAGAGATGGACGCCCGTCAGGAATTGCTGACCAAAGGCGGTACGATACTGTAGCGGTGAGCCGGGGGTCAGAACTGGCGTCTCGCGACCAGCCACGCCCCGACCACCAGCATTACGGCACCGCACACCGGGCCAATCAGCGCGCGCAAGGGGATGCCATTGCTTCTGAGTACATCCATTACCAGCCCGCCAATCAACTGGCTTGCCACCAGCACGGCGATGGTTGTCGCTGCGCCAACATTTTGATAGCCGCTGATACTGGCAAAAACAAAAAACGACCCTAACAGCCCCGGGATCAACGTCCACCAGCGGATCGTTGAGGCCAGCTCGCTAAATCCGGCGAAGCCCTGTTTTAGCAGCAGAATGCTGACAAACAGCACAATGCCAACCAGCGAATTCAGCAGCATCGCGATAAGAATGGTCGAGGAGGACTGAGAGATGCGCACCATTAAGGTGTTTTGCACCACCAGGCCAATTCCCGCCGCCACCAGAAAAGCCAGCGTCAGAGACTGATTCATGAGATAGCGTCCGGATCGCTGCGCTCATCAAGCTGCAACTGCATAAAGGTCAGATCCAGCCAGCGGCCAAACTTGGTGCCCACCTGCGGCATCTGGCCGGTGGTCACAAAACCGAGCGTCTCATGAAGATGAATAGAGGCCTGGTTTTGCGCCTCAATGCCCGCCACCATGACGTGTTTGCCGAGGGTCCGCGCTTCAATAATCAGCGCGTTCATCAGCGTGCGGCCAATACCTTTGCCCTGATGATCCGGATGAACGTAGACAGAATGCTCTACCGTATGCCGGAAACCGTCAAAGGCGCGCCAGTCGCCAAACGAGGCGTAGCCTGTGATAACGCCATTCTCTTCACTCACCAACACCGGGTAGCCTGCGAGGGCACGCGCCTCAAACCAGGCAATGCGGTTATCCGTATCGACGGTTTTATCATTCCAGATCGCGGCAGTATGCAGCACCGCGTGGTTGTAAATCTCCCCAATAGCGGCGCAGTCTTCTTTGCAGGCATGACGAACGATCATGTTTGAACCTCTGAGTGTGTTGTTCACTATAGTATTACGTTATGAGTACGATATTACACAACTGTACAGACGGATGGCTATGACATAAGCCAGATTTTTTTGTTATCAAAACCGCGTTGAAATGCCGTTCATACACTATAGTATGACGTCATGAATACTATGGCAGACACAATGAATCAAAGGATTAGCGCGCGAATTCGCCTTGAACGCGAGTCGCGAGGATGGTCATTAAGCGAGCTTGCTGACCGGGCCGGCGTCTCGCGCGCCATGATCCACAAGATAGAGCGCGGGGACAGCAGCCCGACGGCGACCTTGCTCGCGCGGTTATCCGGCGCGTTTGGCATCAGCATGTCAACGCTGATCGCCAGGGCCGAAATGCAGGAAGGAAAGCTGCTGCGTCTGGAAAACCAGCCCGTCTGGCGTGACCCTCAGACACACTACCTCCGCCGCCACGTTTCACCCCGCACCGATCTGCCCATCGATCTTGTTCAGGTTGAGTTGCCGGCGGGAAGCGATGTCCCTATGCCCGCCTCGTCGTATGCGCTGGCGCGCCAGCTTATCTGGCTGCAGTCTGGCGAACTGGTTTTCCAGGAGGGCGATACCCGTCATGAAATGCACGCCGGTGATTGCCTGGAGCTGGGGCCGCCCAACGACTGCCGGTTCATTAATGAGACGAATGAAACCTGTATCTATCTGGTTGTGCGGCTTAACCAGTCTGGCTCGTAAAGTTAAAGCGTTTACGCCGATCATGAGCCAGGCTCTAATGACATTTGTACCAGAAGGAGTTCCTGATGAATCAATCTGTTTCGCAAAATCGCCGCTGGGTTCTGGCTTCTCGTCCGCACGGTGCGCCGGTCGCGGAGAATTTTCGTCTGGAAGAGCAGCCTGTTCCTGAACCTCAGGCAGGACAGCTTTTGCTGCGCACGGTCTGGCTGTCGCTTGATCCTTACATGCGTGGCCGCATGAGTGATGCACCTTCCTATTCACCGCCAGTGGAAATTGGGGCGGTCATGGTGGGGGGAACGGTCAGCCGCGTGGAGCAGTCAAATCATCCGGACTATACGCCGGGTGAGTGGGTGCTGGGCTACAGCGGCTGGCAGGAGTATGAAATTTCAGACGGCAGCGGCCTGGTGAAACTGGGCGAAAATATTTCTCACCCCTCGTGGGCGCTGGGCATTCTGGGTATGCCAGGGTTTACCGCCTATATGGGGCTACTGGACATCGGCCAGCCTAAAGCCGGTGAAACGCTGGTGGTTGCGGCGGCGACGGGGCCGGTTGGTGCGACGGTCGGGCAGATCGGTAAAATCAAAGGTTGCCGGGTGATCGGCGTTGCCGGTGGCGCAGAAAAATGCCGCCATGCCGTCGAGGTGCTCGGGTTTGACCAGTGCCTGGATCACCATGCCGATGACTTCGCGGCCCAGCTGGAAAAGGCCTGCCCGAAAGGGATTGATGTCTATTATGAAAACGTCGGCGGGAAAGTCTTTGACGCCGTGTTGCCCTTACTGAACACCTCGGCGCGCGTACCGGTATGTGGTCTGGTGAGCGGTTACAATGCGACGGGTCTGCCGGAAGGGCCTGATCGTTTGCCGTTATTGATGGCGACGATTCTGAAGAAACGGATTCGTATGCAGGGGTTTATCATCGCTCAGGATTACGGCCATCGCATCAAGGAGTTCCAGGATGAGATGGGGCGCTGGGTGCAGGAAGGCAAAATTCACTACCGTGAGCAGGTCACAGACGGCCTGGAGAATGCGCCTGAGGCGCTGATTGGCCTTCTTGAAGGAAAAAACTTCGGCAAAGTCGTGATTCGCGTCGCGGGTGACAATAAATAATCTAAAATATGGCGGGGTTTCCCGCCATATTTATTTGTGAAGATACGATATATTGTCTTTAATTAACTGGACATGGCTTTTCGCGCCTTCCGTTCAGATGAGCACGAAAACGAAAAAAAATAAATTTTGCATTTCTTGACATTTTTACAGACTTCCCATCACCAGGCATGACGATACAGGATATATCGGAACAGCGTCGTTTATAAAAAACGGCGTTTAAAAATAGCATTAAGTATTAGCTACAGGAATTGAACATGCTTGATTTGGACCATTTAGAAAAAGCGCAAAGGATCAGTCTTACCATGCAAGTCGAACTCAGTTTGAAAGGCGCGTTAATTACAGGTTCACTGAAACCTGGCGCTCGACTGATTACCAAAGAAATTGCTGATAAATTAGGAACCAGTATTACCCCGGTTCGCGAGGCGCTTTTGCGTCTGGTGTCGTCTGGGGCATTACACGCCACACCGGCGCAGGCGTTCCTGGTTCCTGAGGTCACGCTTGAGCGTTATAACGAGATTAACGCCATCAGAAAACAGCTTGAGCCTATGGCGGTAGCTGCCGCCTGTCAGCATATGACGGAAAATAAGCTGGAGGTGTTGCGCAAGCTATCAGAGACATTCCATGAAGCCATGCGCAACGGGCACGTTCAGCAGGCGCTGCATGCTAACCGCATCTTTCGGTTTACGCTTTATCAGTACGCGGAAATGCCGACACTCAGCGCCTTAATTGAGCAGCTATGGGTGCGTATTGGACCTTGCATGAACTATCTGCATCAGGAGCTTAACGACATCAAGGTGTCGACTTATCACTACGCCGAGCTCCTGTCCGCGCTTGAGCGAAGAGATGTTGATGGCAGTCAGAAGGCGATAGAGACGTTGATTGATGAAGCGAACACGCTTTTACAGCGACAATATTTTAACTGAGAGATTATTTAGCAGAGCGACTATATCCTGCCGCGAATTATATTCCTGGTTAAATACTCCTGATGGCTTATTGCCATCAGGAGCGTTATTCCATTTATAAAAATAATATTCAGCAAAAAAGAATGCTTTTTGCTTACTCGAAGCGATAAGAGACCGACAGACCTATGCCGTAGTTACGGCCCGGTGCAGGTTCGTAATAACGCCCGTTGGATTCATTCACGATAACCGATCCGACATACTCTTTATCGAACAGGTTATCGACGCGACCAAAGACGTCCATTCCCCAGTTACCGTAGTTGAATTTATACCCGGTATTCAGCCCAACCACCGTGTAGGACGGGGCTTTCGCCGTGTTCTCGTCATCCGCCATGATATCGCTCATGTAGCGCACATCCGATCCCGCATACCAGCCTTCTTCCGGCTGCCAGCCAAACGAGGCATAACCCATGTTGCGGGCAATGCCTGGCATACGGTTGCCGTTACAGTCGCCGGTGCTGCACACGTTGGTACGATAGGTGGCGTCCAGATAGGTCCACGCCATTTTCAGCTTCCAGTTCTCAGCAAACTGCTGATCCAGGGAAACTTCAACCCCCTGACGACGGGTTTTACCGGCGTTTTTATAGCTGGTACGACCGCCAGCGCTGGCATCGACGACAATCTCGTCATCCGTATCGGTGCGGAACAGCGCTGCCGTCAGCAGACCATTACCGATACGGGTTTTGCTGCCCACTTCATAGGTATTGTTGGTGGAAGGTTTCAGGCCAATGTTGAGGCCGCCCTGGTTATCCGCACGATAAGAGAGCTCATTGATGGTTGGCGTTTCAAACCCGCGACCTGCCGCAGCATAGAGATTCCACGCATCGGTCACGGCATATTTCACCGATCCGGCCGGGAGCCACTTGTGATAGCTTGCGTCACCGCTGTCGTCTCCGTTACCCGGGGTCACGTAATGGTCGTTGGAGTCAAACCAGACCGAGCTGTAACGGACGCCGGCATCCACGGAGAGTTTCTGCGTTAACTGCCAGCTGGTTTGCAGGTACGGGTCGACGTTCCACATCAGGTTACGTTCGTTACGACGTTTGTCGCCCTTGACGCCGTACTCCGGCACGCCGTTGTTCATCACGAAGTTCTCGTATCCGCGACGATCTTCGCTCATGTTTTCGTAGTTCAGACCGGTGGTAAAGGTGACCGGAACCAGCAGTTCGCCACGGTGCGTCCAGCGGGTATCAATCCCCTGGTAATGGCGCTGCATATCAATCACGCCGCCGGAGTGGGAAGGTCTCAGCTGAGGCTGATAAGGAATTGACTGGTACTGCGTCATTTCACGTTCGCCGGCGTACATCATGACGCTGAGATCGTCCTGGGTGCTGAGCTGACGATCGTAGCGCAGGCCAGCCTGGGTCTGCTTGATGGTCTTGCGCGTATTGTATTGATCGCCACGCGGAGACTGGCGAGGGTTGTCATGCCACTCCTGGGCACTCAGTCCACCCGGATCGTTAGCTTTCATGTCCACGCTGTTGAAAATCAGCGTCAGCTTACTCACGTCATCAATACGAACACCCAGTTTAGCGTTGGCGAGATTCTTCCGCGCGCCGCTGTGGTCGCGATAACCTTTGGTCGTGAAACGGGTAGTGGACACGGTGTAGTCCACATCCCCGGCATGCGTCCCGTCACCCATCGCGCCGGTGGCTTTCATTCCATAGCGCCAGGTACCGTAACTGCCGTAATAGCTGCTGGCTTCGATGGTCGGCGGCTGCTGCCCGGTCTGGGTCGTCATGTTAATCACACCGCCGGAGGCGTTGCCATAAAGGGCAGAGAAGGGTCCGCGCAGCACTTCTACGCTGTCCACGCTGGAGAGATCGATATTGGAGGTTTGTCCCTGTCCATCCGGCATGGTTGCCGGAATACCGTCGACATACATACGGATACCGCGCACGCCGAAGGTTGAGCGGGCACCAAACCCACGCATCGAAAGCTGGAGATCCTGAGCGTAATTCTGGCGGTTCTGGATCTGCAGCCCCGGCACGCTGCCAAGAGATTCAGACAGGTTAATGCGTGGCGCAGCATGACGCATATCATCGCCATTCACGACGCTGACCGCCGCCGGGGTATCGAGCTCCGAGACGGTTTGCGGTGTGGCGCTGACGATCATGGTCTGTTCATCGGCACTCATCGCAGTGAGAGGCGCAGAGATAACAGGAACCAGCAGCAGTGGAAGCGTTGCCTTACGGGCAGAAATGATTTTCATGAAATAGACCGGTTATGGAAAAAACGTACCAAATGGAACATGTCCATATATGTTAAATCTTTTGTAAATCTTTTGAAAACTATAACCGCACATTGCGTTAATGAAAGGCCGGGAAGGAAAGAAAAACTCCACATTTAACTCATAAATGATTACTATTCTCATTATCAGAACGGCAATGCCATGACGTTGCCTGCCGGAAGTGATGTCAGCAGTAAACCCTGTGTTCAAAAAAGGAATTGTTATGTCTTTACGTCATCTGTGCTCGCCGCGCCTGAGTATGTCTCTGCTGTCAGGGGCGTTACTGTTTGCCGGAACCTTCCAGGTTCATGCTGCCGAAGAGATGTTGCGCAAAGCGGTCGGGAAAGGCGCATATGAAATGGCCGTGAGCCAGCAGGAGAATGCGCTGTGGGTCGCGACATCGCAGAGCCGCAAAACGGACAAAGGCGGGATTGTCTATCGCCTTGACCCGGTCACGCTGGACGTGACGCAGGTCATTCATAACGATCTCAAACCATTCGGTGCCACCCTTGATAATGCCACCCAGACGCTGTGGTTTGGTAACACCATCAACGGCGCGGTAACCGCGATTGATGCCAAAACGGGTGAGGTGAAAGGGCGACTGGTGCTGGATAACCGTCAGCGCAGTGAAACCGTCAAACCGCTGCAGCCGCGCCAACTGGTGGCCGATGACAGCACAAACACGGTTTACATCACCGGCGTAGGCCAGGAGAGCGCGATTTGGGTGGTGGATGGTGCAACGCTGAAGCTGAAAGAGACCATCGGCAGCACCGGTAAATTCAGTACCGGCCTGGCGCTGGATGCGAAGGCAAAACGTCTTTACACCACCAATGCTGATGGCGAACTGGTGACGATTGATACGGCAACCCACAAAATCCTCAGCCGTAAAAAAGTGCAGGACGACGGTAAGGAGCATTTCTACCTGAATCTGAGCCTGGATACCGCCGGACAGCGTGCGTTCTTAACCGACTCAAAGCAGCCGGAAGTGCTGGTGGTGAATCTGAAGGACGGCAGCGTCATCAAGAAAATTGCCGTGCCTGAATCGCTGGCCGTTCTGTTTAACCCGGCACGCAACGAAGCGTATGTGACGCACCGTGAAGCGGGTAAGGTGAGCGTAATCGACGCGAAAACCTACAACGTTACCAAAACCTTCGACACCCCGGTCTACCCGAACAGTCTGGCGCTCTCTGCGGATGGCAAAACCCTGTATGTGACGGTAAAACAAAAATCGACCCGTCAGCAGGAAGCCACCCAGCCTGATGACGTGATTCGTATCACGCTCTAAGTTTCGCTCCTCAACACAAAGAAAAAGGGAAGGCGCAATGCCTTCCCTTTGTATTAACCAGCAGGTCGATATTAACGCGACGTCTCTTCAACCAGCGGGGCGTCGTGTTTGGCATCATCAGGATGAACCGGCGCCGTGCTGTGAATTTCTTGTACGCGTTTACGCACGCCAAACCAGCCGGCAATCAGCAATACGGCCAGCAGAGGAATGGTGGCGATCGTGTAGGTACCGTTAGGGTAATCAAACGCCATCAGCACCAGCACGCTGAACAGGAAAAGCAAAGTGAGCCAGGAGGTCACCGGTGCGCCCGGCAGCTTAAAGCTGACTTCAGCGGCTTTGCCTTCTTTGATCGCTTTGCGCAGACGCATCTGGCAGACCACGATAAAGGCCCAGGAGGCGATGATGCCGAGCGCGGCAACGTTCAGCACGATTTCGAATACCTGAGACGGTACCAGGTAGTTCAGGAACACGCCGAAGACATACACCACCAGCGTCGCCAGGATGCCCGCGTAAGGCACATGCTGACGGCTCATCTTCGACATGAATTTCGGCGCCGAGCCGCCCATCGACATGGAGCGCAGGATACGACCGGTGGAGTAAAGACCCGAGTTCAGACTGGAGAGCGCAGCCGTCAGCACCACGATATTCATGATGCTGCCAACATAAGGCACGCCCAGTTTAGAGAAGAAGGTCACAAACGGGCTTTGACCCGCCTGATAGGCGTTCCACGGCAGCAGCAGAACCAGCAGCACCACGGAACCAACATAAAAGAGACCGATACGCCAGATAACGCTGTTAATGGCTTTAGGTACCATGGTCTGTGGGTCTTTACATTCACCCGCCGCGGTGCCGACCAGCTCAATGGACGCGAACGCGAACACCACACCCTGAACCAGCACCAGCGCAGGCAGCAGGCCATGCGGGAAGAAACCGCCGTTATCGGTGATCAGGTGGAAACCGGTGGCATTGCCATCGAGCGGTTTACCGCTACCGAGGAACACTGTACCCACGACCAGGAACACCACGATGGCCAGCACCTTTACCAGTGCGAACCAGAACTCCATCTCCGCGAACCACTTCACGCCGATCATGTTCATGGTGCCGACAATGGCCAGTGCGCCCAGCGCAAACACCCATTGTGGCACATCACCAAACGCGCCCCAGTAGTGCATGTAAAGCGCGACGGCGGTGATATCGACAATACCGGTCATTGCCCAGTTGACGAAGTACATCCATCCAGCAACGTAGGCCGCTTTTTCACCGAGGAATTCACGGGCGTAAGAGACAAAACTGCCGCTGGAAGGGCGATGCAGTACCAGTTCGCCCAATGCACGAAGAATGAAGAAAGAGAAGATCCCGCACACCAGATAGACCAGGGCGAGAGCCGGGCCAGCCATCTGCAGACGAGCGCCAGCACCTAAAAACAGACCCGTTCCGATAGCGCCGCCGATGGCGATCATTTGAACCTGACGGTTGCCCATCGCTTTGTGGTAGCCCTCTTCATGGGAGTTTAACCAGCGACGTTTAGCAGCGTGATGATCGGCTGCGCTTTTATTGCTTGTTTTCATTGAGTTACCTGTTTGCCTGTCTGAACCATTATCGTGATAGTCCTGCCTGGCAGAGTGCAATACAAACGATTGCTTCTGCGCAAACACATGTTGCCTTCCCAGTCATTCTGCGTATGGATAAGGCGAAACATGGCGAGGCATCCTACCTGCAATTCATAAGCGACGCAAAATATAACCGTGCCGAAAGTGATGCACGTCGAAGGAAATCGTGTGGTCAGAGCAGACGGGGATCACAACACGCTGAATAGCGGTGAGTTTTTAGACAAATCCATTAATGAAGTGGTGCTTTAATCATCAGTTTCGCTTAATGATTGCGCAAAGCAACCAGCGCATAACGGCGCCTTTGCTCAACCGCCAAAAACGGCAATCGCCTGTTGCAGACGGGTCGTGCGCTGCGTCAGATGGTGTGCGGCGTCCGTCACGTTATCCACCATACCGGTATTATTTTGGGTCATTGTACCGATGCGGGAGATGGACGCGTTAATCAGGGTCAGCGCCTGCGTTTGCTCCTGCGTGGCGTGGCCTATCTCCTTAATCAGAGAAGACATCTCCATGACATTGCCAATCATCACCGTGAGCTGCGATTCAGTTTGCTCGACCTTCTCCGCGCCGGCGTTCACGCTGGAAACGTTTTTCTCTATAAGCGTTTTGATCTCTTTGGCCGCGATGGCAGAGTGCTGGGCAAGGTTGCGGACTTCGGCCGCCACGACCGCAAAACCGCGGCCGGCATCACCCGCACGCGCCGCTTCAACGGCCGCGTTCAGCGCCAGAATATTGGTCTGGAAGGCGATACGATCGATGACGCTGATGATGTCGACGATCTGGCTGTTATCCTGCGACACGGACTGCATCATGCCGATAGTCTCTTTCATCATTGCTTCACCGCGGTGAGCGCTGGTGCGGGTGCGATCTGCCATCAGGATCGCGTCTTTCGCCGTTTCAGCCGTCTGCTGAACCGCGCTGGCAATTTCTTCCACGGCTGAGGCCGTTTGCTGCAGAAAGTCTGCGGTTTCTTCGGTACGTGTCTGTAACGCCATACCTTCTTTCGCCACCTGCTGGCTGATTGTACTTATACCGCTGATTTGCGCACCGACATCGTCCACCAGCGAATGGAGGTTCAGACCCGACTGATTCACCATGCGCATCATCAGGCCGATTTCATCGACGCGGTCAAAATGGTAATAGTCCGCTTTACGTCCTGAAACCACCCGCTGCATTTGCTGGACAATGGATTTAACCGGCTTTGCAATTTGCGCATGAAGATAAACGGCCAGGGCAATAAATAGCAGAGCCAGACCTACAGTCTCAACAATACGATCGGCAAATATAAACAGCTGCAGACAGGCGAGCAGGGCGGTTATCGCAATACCAAGATGGATCCTTTTACTGGTGCTGAGGCGTTTAAACAGCGACGTAAAAGAGAACAGACCGTGGCGAACAAACAGGCCTTTATAAAAGCGGTGATGTTTTAATTCATTATTGCGCACTTTCTCATACCGTTTTTCACTGACAGCAATCTCTTCACGCGAAGGAATATTCCGCACAGAAATATAGCCGGTTAACGTTTCATTCTGATAAACCGGGGTGACGTTTGCGCGCACCCAGTAGTGATCGCCGTTCTGGCGGCGGTTCTTGACTAGCCCCGTCCAGGTCTCACCCTGTTGCAGGGTAAACCACATGTCGCCAAACGCCTCGGCAGGCATGTCGGGATGGCGAATAAGATTATGCGGCTCACCGAGAAGACTCTCTTCTTTATAGCCGCTGGCGTCAATAAAGGCAGAGTTCGCATAGGTAATATGGCTGTGCGTATTGGTGGTCGACATGAGCGTCGAACCTTCGTTAAGTAAATACTCGTTTTGTGTAACGGGAGTGTTATTCCGCATCAGTAACCCCATGGTCATATATCAATAAAAAAGAGCCCGTTAAACATTCAGGCAAGATTGAAAGGTTTGTTTTTATTTTTACTGTCGGCATATTCTCTACGAAAGTTATGCGTTCCGGAATACCCTGTGTTTAGTATTTTTTATTTTTAAATTGCGTTCGATGTAATAAAAATGAAAATATTTATCGGTGCGTTTTTGTAGCACCCTGCAAATAAACGCCATAAGGCAAATTAAAAGCGGGAGATCACTCTTCGACGTAAACTGACCCGCCGAAATAGCGTTTCGTTAACAAGATGAAAACGCTATGCTTTAAGGGTTTTTCTTCAACAGGGGGCAGCAGGGTGAAAGTAAATGTAATTGGCACCAGCGGGAGTGGAAAAAGCACTCTGGCGAAGCGTATCGCCGCAGAACTGGATATTCCTTACATTGAAATGGACCGACTTTACTGGTGTCCGGACTGGCAGGGCACACCGGACGCTATCTTGCTGGAAAAACTGGAGACGACGCTAAAGGCGTCAGCGGAGTGGGTGCTTGATGGCAACTATAACCGTACGCGTCCTGTGAAATGGCGAGACGTGGATCGGGTGGTGTGGGTGGATTATGGGTTCGCCCGAACCCTGTATCAGGCTGTCACCCGAGCGTTCACGCGCGCCTGGCACAAACAGGAACTGTGGCCCGGTACGGGAAACTGTGAGAGTTTTCGTCGCTCATTCTTGAGCCGTGAGTCCATTATTATCTGGACAATCAAAACCTGGCGCAGCAACCGCGCACGTTATGCACGCGATATGGTAGACCCGCAATACGCCCATATTCATTTTGTCCGCATTACCCGCCGCAGTGAGGTGGAAAACCTCATTTCATCGCTTAAGTCACACGCGTAGCATGGATTTATATATCTGATTTCCGGCAAACCAAATGTAAATTAATTGTTTCTCAGAGGTGAAATACGCCTTTAATAATGACGACATGTTAAGTCAAACGAGAACGCAACATGTCCTGGCGAATCAGTATTCTGGATAAAAGCCCCATCGCTGAAAACGAAACGGCTGCCGATGCACTGGCGCGAACCCTGGCGCTGGCACAGCAGGCAGAAAATCTGGGCTATCACCGTTTCTGGATTGCCGAACACCACAACACGCCCCAGCTGGCCAGCCCTTCACCCGAACTGTTAATCGCCTGGATCCTCGGGCAAACCCGGCGTATCCGCGTGGGCTCTGGTGGCGTCATGCTCCAGCACTACAGCCCTTACAAAGTCGCAGAAAATTTCAACCTCCTGGCCGCGCTTGCTCCCGGACGCGTGGATCTGGGCGTCGGGAAAGCCCCAGGCGGCCTGCCGCTCTCCACCCGGGCGCTGCAACAGGGCCTTGATCAACAGCAAAAAGGCAGTTTTGCCGAACAGCTGACACAGCTTCATCACTGGATCCAGCCGGAAAATCAGTCGGTGGACGAGGCCGTTCGCGCGACGCCGCTGCCGCCGGTTCCGGCACAGGGGTTCCTGCTGGGGGCCAGTACCGAAAGCGCGCTGCTGGCCGCGAAACTTGACTGGCATTTTGTCTTTGCTGCTCACCTGAACGGGGATCCGGCGCTGCTGCGTGAAGTCATCACCACCTGGCGTAACCACAGCGCCCGGGATGCGATTGTGGCGGTGCAGGTCATCGTCGCTCAGTCGCAGGCTGAGGCGGAGGCACTGGCACAACAGGTTGAAGTCTGGGGCGTCGAACTGGCAAATGGGCAGCGCGTCACCGTGGCCAGCGAAGAGCAGGCCTATGCCTTTGCCCGACAGGCGGGCAGCGAGCCGGTGCGCATTGCCCGTCGGGCACAGTCGCTGCTGGCGGGAACAGCCGAATCGGTGCTGGAACAGTTGAACGCCCTGCACGAAAAATGGGGCATTGATGAATTCATTATTGATACGCCCGTTGCGGATGGCGTAACGCGACTACAGTCCCTGCGTCTGCTGGCGCAGGCGAAGCTTAACAAGGAGGTCGCCGTATGCGTTTTGACGAACAACTGATTGCCTGGCGCCGGGAACTGCACCAGAACCCGGAGCTGTCCGGCCAGGAGGTCGAAACGACCGCTCGCCTGCGTCAGTGGCTGACGAAGGCTGGCATTACGCCGCTGCCTTATGCGCTTCAGACCGGCGTGGTGGCCGAAATTGGCACCGGGAAAAAGCTGATCGCGCTGCGGGCCGATATTGACGCCTTGCCCATTGAAGAGCGCAGCGGCGTGCCGTTTAGCTCACAGCGTGCGGGGGTGATGCATGCCTGCGGACACGATATTCATACCAGTGTGATCCTCGGGGCGGCGTTAAAACTTAAAGAGCGTGAAGCGTCTTTAAACGGGCGCGTGCGGATCCTTTTTCAGCCGGCTGAAGAGAACTTTGGCGGCGCGAAAAGTATGGTGCGGGCCGGTGCCTTACGAGATGTCAGTGTCATCTTCGGGATGCATAACGAGCCGGGGCTGCCGGTCGGGGAATTTGCCACCCGCGGTGGACCGTTCTACGCCAACGTCGACCGGTTTGTTATCCGAATTACCGGTAAAGGCGCGCATGCTGCACGTCCGCATGAAGGTAACGACGCCATCGTGCTGGCGAGCCAGCTGGTAACGGCGTTGCAGAGCGTTGCCAGCCGCAACGTCAACACGCTTGATTCCGTGGTGCTGAGCGTCACGCGCATTACCGGGGGCAATACCTGGAACGTCCTGCCGGAAAGCGTTGAGATGGAAGGCACGCTTCGTACCCACCGCGTGGAAGTGCAGCAGAATGTGAAAGCACGCGTCGGCGAAATTGCCGCCGGGTTTGCCAGCGCGTTTAGCGCGCAGATCGACATCACCTGGTACGCCGGGCCTACCGCGCTGGTCAATGACGCGCACTGGGCCGAATTTGCCACCGCCGTCGCCAGAGAATCTGGGTATGAAACGCAGCACGCCGAGCTGCATATGGGCGGGGAAGATTTCGCGGTGTATCTGCAGCAGATCCCCGGGGCGTTTGTCAGCATTGGCAGCGCCAGTCCGTTCGGTTTACATCACCCGGCCTTCAACCCGGATGAAGCATTAATTGAGCCCGCTGCCCGCTATTTTGCACAGCTTGCGGAAAAAGCCCTGCAACACGTTTAATTCTGAAGAGGTGAATATGTCTGCAACCCGACAATTGCGGCTGGGAACCATTTTGCATGGTGCTTCCGGAAATATGTCTGCCTGGCGCCATCCGGCGGCGGTCGCCGATGCCAGCATTAATTTTGATTTTGTAAAAGCCACGGCGTTAAAAGCCGAAGAGGGGAAGCTTGATTTTTTATTCGTCGCCGACGGCCTCTATATTAACGAGAAATCCATTCCGCATTTCTTAAACCGGTTTGAGCCGTTAACGGTCTTGTCCGCACTGGCAAGTCTGACCTCGCGCCTCGGTCTGGTCGGTACCTTATCGACCTCCTACAGCGAACCGTTTACCGTGGCGCGCCAGTTTGCCAGCCTGGATCATTTGAGCAACGGACGCGCAGGCTGGAACGTGGTGACCTCACCGCTGGAGGGGTCGGCGAAAAACTTCTCGCGCGAGAAACACCCTGAACATGCGCTGCGCTACCGGATAGCGGATGAATACCTCGACGTGGTGAAAGGACTCTGGGATTCCTGGGAGGGAGATGCCTTTGTGCGCGACAAAGAGAGCGGGCAGTTCTTTGACCCGGCAAAACTGCATACGCTTGATCACCACGGCGATTTCTTCCAGGTGGCCGGTCCGCTCAATATTGGCCGCACGCCGCAGGGACGCCCGATTGTTTTTCAGGCAGGTGCATCGGATGACGGAAAAAAACTGGCCGCGAAACATGCTGACGCCATTTTTACCCATCATGAAACGTTAGAGGAAGCCAAAGCGTTTTATCGCGACGTGAAACACCAGCTTGAATCGAATGGCCGCAGGGCATCGGACTTACATATTTTTCAGGGCGTCAGCGTGATTGTTGGCAAGGATGCGGAGGACGTGGAGAACCAGTATCAGACAACCGCGGCTCTGGTGTCGATTAACGATGCCCTGAATTACCTCGGCCGTTATTTCGAACATCACGATTTCAGCCAGTACCCGCTCGACGAGCCGTTCCCGGACATCGGTGAACTGGGTAAAAACAGTTTTCGCAGCACGACCGATGAAATTAAGCGTAATGCTCGCGAACGCAACTTAACCCTGCGTCAGGTTGCACTCGAAGCGGCATCCCCGCGCCCGCGCTTTTCCGGTACGCCGGAGGAGGTGGCAGACGGTCTGCAGGGCTGGTTTGAGGCATTCGCCGCGGACGGCTTCATTATTCAGGGTGGAACGCCGGACACGTTCCCGCGTTTTGTTGACCAGGTTGTCCCGGTGTTACAGGCCCGCGGGTTATTCCGCACCGACTATCCCGGCACTACGCTGCGCGACAGTCTGGGTTTAGACGAACCGCAAAACCAGTTCACACAACAATAATAGAGAACCTCGCTATGCAGAAATCATCGCTTATTCTGGCGCTTGCGCTGGCCTTTTCCCCTGCCGTCTGGGCAGAGAATGTGAACATTAATGGCACTGGCGTGAGCCTGGAAGCCAACAAAACGCCCGTCAACACCGCCAAAAACAGCGACGCCATCGCGCAACTGCCGAAAGATTATCGCTTCGCCGTGCCGGGCAAATTCACCGTGGCGGTTGCCGCGCTTAACTCACCGCCGCTGACCGTTTTTTCCGACGACAATAAAACGCTGCTCGGAAGCGAGGTGGACGTTGCCCGTCTGGTGGCAGACAGCCTTGGGCTGGAGCTGAACGTGGTGCCAACCTCCTGGGAGGACTGGCCTCTCGGCGTCGCCTCCGGGAAATACGATGCGGCGATCAGCAACATCACCGTGACCAGAGAGCGCAAAGAGAAGTTTGATTTTGCCACTTACCGTAAAGATTCCCTCGGCTTCTATGTGAAATCGACCAGCCCGATTACCTCGCTGCAGAAGGCGGAGGACATCGCCGGGCTGCGCATCATCGTAGGTTCCGGGACCAACCAGGAGGCTATCCTGCTGGCGTGGAATGCGCAGAACGTGAAGAAAGGCCTGAAGCCGTTTACCCCGATCTACACCAAAGACGATGCATCACAAACCCTGTCTCTCCAGTCAGGCCGCGCAGATGCGTTCTTTGGCCCGAACGTGACTGGCGCATGGAAAGCGGCGCTGACCGGGAAAACGAAACGGGTTGGGATTGTCGACGGCGGCTGGCCGAAGGCGGCGCACATTGCGGTGACGCTGAAAAAAGGCAGCGGCCTGGTCGAGCCGGTACAGACCGCACTTAACGGGGTCATCAAAAACGGCGATTACGACAAAGTGCTGAACCGCTGGGGGGAAGGGGTAGAACGCATCCCTCAATCAGAAGTGAACCCGGCAGGACTGGGTGACTAAGGAGGCGCTATGCGCGAGCAATTTCGGGACGTGTCACCGGAAGACGCCGATCTTCAGCCCATTATCGACGGATTATTCGGTGAATATGCCGCCCGCTATGGCGATTACTTCTCTAAAGACGCGGAAGTGGAGCTCACGGAGTGGTACCTGGCCCCGCAGGGGCTGTTTATTGTCCTTGAGCGTGACGGCGACATCATCGCCACCGGCGCGTATAAACCGTTTGATGAACGCACCGCTGAAATCAAACGAATCTGGACGCACAAGGCGCTGCGTCAACAGGGGCTGGCGGCCCGCGTCGTCCAGGAGCTGGAGCGTCGGGCGGTACAGGCCGGTTACAGCCAGATCTACCTCACCACCGGTTTTCGTCAGCCGGAAGCGGTCAGGCTCTATATCAGCCAGGGCTATCAGCCGCAGTTCGATCTGAACCGCGATCCGGAAGAGTACAGCCAGCCGCCGTTTGATGGCCGGCTGCGTTTCACCAAAACGCTGATCAGTGAAGCGTTCAGTAAAACAGCATGAGGAATGACGATGAGCAACGTTGAAACCATTAAGGTTGTCCCGGCGCGTTATCCGCTGCGGACTGTCGGTGCCGTGGTGGCGCTGTTTGTGCTTGCGGTGGTCATTCAGTCCGTGGCCTTTAACCCGCGCTGGGAGTGGTCTGTCTTTGCCCGCTGGTTCTTTGATCCGGTTATCCTTGAAGGCGTAGGACAGACATTGCTGTTGACCCTGATCGGCACTGCGCTGAGCGTGGTCATCGGCGGCCTGCTGGCGCTGGCGAGGCTCTCTTCATCCTGGCTGCTGAGCAGCCTGGCCTGGGGGTATATCTGGCTGTTTCGTTCGTTGCCGCTGATTGTGGTTCTGATCATTCTCTATAACTTTTCCTATCTCTACGACACGCTCTCGCTCGGCGTACCCTTCACCGCCATTACCTGGGGTCGCTTTGAAACCATCAACGTGCTGGGACAGTTTTCCACCGCCGTGGTGGGGCTGACGCTGGTTCAGAGCGCGTATACCGCCGAGATCATTCGCGGCGGTTTTCTGGGGGTGGATCATGGTCAGTATGAAGCGGCGGCGGCACTCGGTCTGCCAGCCTGGCGTCGCACGGTGCGTATCATTTTGCCGCAGGCGCTGCGCACGATTCTGCCGTCCGGATTTAATGAAATTATCAGTCTCGCGAAAGGCACGGCGATGGTGTATGTCCTGGCGATGCCGGAACTCTTCTATACCATTCAGATGATCTATAACCGCACGCAGGAGGTGATCCCGCTGCTGATGGTCGGTGCGGTCTGGTATCTGGTGATTACCACCGTGTTGTCTGCCATTCAGCATGTTGTGGAGCGCGGGCTTGCCCGCAGCGAACGCCGTTCAGCCGTTAATCAAAACCGGGTAGCCAGTCGCGTCCGTTCCGTATCCACCGCATCAGTACAGGAGCCCGTCCATGCAAACCTCTCCTGAAGGGCATATTTCGATTACCGGCGTCAGTAAGTTTTTTGGCCGCCATAAAGCGCTTGATAACGTCTCGCTGGAGATCCCGCCCGGATCGGTAACGGTGATCCTCGGGCCTTCCGGATCGGGTAAATCGACGCTTCTGCGCACCATTAACCATCTGGAACGCGTCGACGAAGGGTTTATCCAGATTGACGGTGATTACATCGGTTACCGCCGTCAGGGTGACAAACTCTACGAGCTGAAAGAGAAAGAGATCCTCAAACAGCGCGTCAATGTGGGCTATGTCTTCCAGAACTTTAATCTCTTTCCGCATCTCACGGTGCTGGAAAACCTGATTGAAGCGCCCATCGCCCATAAAAAACTGAGTAAGAAAGAAGCCATTGAAAGGGCATACAGCCTGCTGGATGTGGTCGGGCTGCGCGATAAAGCCGACGCCTGGTCGCGCCATCTCTCCGGTGGCCAACAGCAGCGTATTGCCATTGCCCGCGCGCTGGCGTTACGTCCCCGGGTAATGCTGTTTGATGAGCCCACTTCAGCGCTCGACCCGGAACTGGTTGGCGAAGTGCTGGATGTGATTAAAAAGCTCGCCCGCTCGGGTACCACGCTGGTGGTGGTCACCCACGAGATCGGCTTTGCCCGGGAAGTGGCGGATCAGGTGGTCTTTATGGTCGACGGCAAAATTGTGGAGCAGGGTAGCAGTGACGACGTATTAACCCGTCCGTCGCACCCGCGAACGCGCCAGTTCCTGTCAAAAGTGCTGTAAGGAGCGCAGATGAAATATGCTTTTCTGGCCGGTCTGGCTTTTACGACCGCGAGCCATGCGGGTATCGATTTACACGCCAACGAGCAGCCGCTGCCGGTGACGGTAGATCGGCAGGCCGTCGCGAAGATCCCCGCGAACTATAAATTTGTTGAGCCGGGCACGCTCACGGTAGCGATCTCAGCGCTCAACTCTCCACCGCTGGCGCTGCTTGCCAGCGATAACCGGACGCGGATTGGCAGCGATCCGGATATTGCCCGCTTGCTGGCGGGCAGTCTGGGGTTAAAGCTGAAGCTGGTTCCCACGGCCTGGGAAGACTGGCCGCTGGGGATCAGCTCCGGACGCTATGACGTGGCGCTGGTGAATATTGCGGTGACCGAACAGCGAAAAGAGAAATTTGATTTTGCGACCTATCGCGTCGACTCGCTGGCGTTTTCCGTGAAATCCACCAGCGCGGTCCAGGCGATTAACAGCGCAAAAGATCTGGCAGGCAAAAAGGTGATTGTCGGTTCCGGGACCAATCAGGAGCGCATTCTGCTGGGCTGGAATGAAGAGAACAAAAAAGCCGGTCGTGCGCCTGCGCTGCCGGTCTATCTGACCGATG
Organism: Enterobacter sp. 200527-13; assembly: GCF_027924865.1. Taxonomy (NCBI): domain Bacteria; kingdom Pseudomonadati; phylum Pseudomonadota; class Gammaproteobacteria; order Enterobacterales; family Enterobacteriaceae; genus Enterobacter; species Enterobacter sp. 200527-13. The sequence goes on along the minus strand of NZ_BSCM01000001.1, from coordinate 1,681,756 downwards.
ATGCTTCCGGCAACCTTTATATTCAGTCCGGCAGGGCGGATGTGTTCTTCGGGCCTCAATCCGTATCCGCCTATAAAGCGGCGTTGACCGGCAAAACGCGCGTAGTGGGGCTCGGGCCGAAGAGAGCCTATGTCGCCACGACGACCAAAAAAGGCAATGGGCTGGTTTATGCTTTGCAGGCTGCGCTGGAGGGCGCTATTACGCGTGGAGAGTACCAGCGGGTGCTGGCACGCTGGGGAGAAGAGGGCGAAGCGGTGACGCAATCCGACGTGAACCCGCCTGGGATAACCTATTAGTCATGTCTACACTTAGGGTTTTCATCCCGGAGGGGGCAACATGATGAAACTCTATGGCGTACCCGGCTGGGGATCGGCAATCAGTGAAGTGATGCTGACTCTGGCAGACATCCCTTATCAATTTATCAACGTGGACGGGTTCGACCAGCCCGGCCCGCAACGTGAGTTGCTGAAAGCACGCAATCCGCTGTGTCAGGTACCCACGCTGGAACTGGAAAACGGGGCGATCATGACCGAAACGGCGGCGATTGCGCTGATGGTGCTGGACAGATGTTCCGATCTTGCGCCTGCCGTCGGCCAGGCTGAGCGGCAGCAGTTTCAGCGGTTGCTCATCTGGTTTGTTGCGAACGTTTATCCCACCTTTACCTACGCTGACTACCCCGAACGCTGGGTGCCGGATGCGCCGGAGCAGTTGAAAAACAGCTGTATTGAGTACCGAAAATCACTCTATCTGTGGTTTGACAGCCAGCTCAGTGCCACCCCTTTTGCGCTCGGGGAACGGCTGACGCTGCTTGACGTCTACATCACGGTTGCACGCACCTGGGGGCCTCGCCATGCATGGTTTGCGGCGAATACGCCGAAGATAACGGCGATTGCGGATACCGTGTGCCAGCTGCCGGAACTGCACAAGGTGTTAAAGGCAAACGAGATAATCTGATAACGTGGAACTCACATTCATAACTGGAAGCCTGCATATGCCACACGTAGATATCAAATGTTTTCCCCGTGATTTGAACGACGACCAAAAAACCGCGCTGGCGGCGGATATTGCCGAGGTGATTACCCGTCATCTGAACAGTAAAGATCGCTCTATTTCGGTCGCCCTGAATGAAGTGCAGGAAGCCGACTGGAAAGCGCAGGTCTGGGATACCGAAATTGAACCCAACCTGGATCACTTAATTAAGAAACCCGGCTATTCAATGTGAGAGAGGGTCGGGCGGCGCGGAGTCGCCCGACACGACACACGCGTTACGTCGTCTGCAGCAATATTGCCATCAGCCCCGGAAAGCGGGCATCAAGATCGTCCCTGCGCAGTGAAATCATATTTTCTCGTCCCTGCGGGCGCTGCCAAATCACGCCGCTGTCGCGCAGCACGCGCCAGTGATGGGTCATCGTCGATTTCACCACCTCGTCCGGGCGCAGCGCGTTACAGCTCAGTTCGCTGCCATCGGCCAGCCTGCGGATAATCGACAGCCGTAGCGGGTTACCGAGGGCAAAAAGCACATTTTCCAGCAGTATTTGTTCAGTTTCAGGGTGGTTCGGGATCATCGTTTTCCTGCGTCTGGTGTCAGATTGAGCTATATCAACAATAGGTCAACCGTAAAAAAATAGTTCGATAATACTCGTACAATAGGACTATTATAGCAAACGAACGAACACGCGACCATCCCGGTCGTCACAACGCAGTCTTAATGACTAAGGAAATATTATGCCCCGACCCATCCCTCTCGAACGTTATCGCAACATCGGTATCTCCGCGCATATCGATGCCGGTAAAACGACCACCACCGAGCGCATCCTGTTTTATACCGGTATGAGCCACAAACTGGGTGAAGTACACGATGGCGCGGCAACTACCGACTGGATGGCACAGGAGCAAGAGCGCGGGATAACCATTACCTCTGCGGCAGTCAGCTGTTTCTGGCCAGGTATGGACCGGGGCTTTGAACCGCACCGGATCAACATTATCGACACCCCGGGCCACGTGGATTTCACCATTGAGGTGGAACGTTCCATGCGTGTACTCGACGGCGCTGTCATGGTGTATGACTCCGTCGGTGGCGTGCAGCCGCAGTCGGAAACCGTCTGGCGTCAGGCGAACAAATATCATGTCCCGCGGCTGGCCTTCGTCAATAAAATGGACCGCCCGGGTGCGGACTTCTTCCGCGTCGTGCGAATGATGCAGGAGCGTCTGAAAGCGAATCCGGTCCCGATTGTTATTCCGGTGGGGGCAGAAGAACACTTCACCGGCGTGGTGGATCTCATCAAAATGCGTACCATTTTGTGGGACGATGCCACCCAGGGCATGGTGTTTACCTATGCTCCTGTGCCGGATGACGTAGTGAGTACAGCGCAGGAATGGCGGGAAAAAATGGTCTCTGCGGCGGCGGAAGCCAGCGATGAGCTGATGGATAAATACCTGGAAACGGGTGATTTAGAGGAAGCGGAAATCATCAGGGGGCTGCGTATGCGGACCATCTCCGGTGAAATCCAGCCGATGCTGTGCGGCAGCGCGTTTAAAAATAAAGGCGTGCAACGCATGCTCGATGCGGTCATTGAACTGATGCCGTCGCCTCTGGACGTGCCCGCCATTGATGGTGTGGATGAGAATGGGCAGCATGCCGAGCGTCATCCAGACGACAACGAGCCGTTCTCCGCGCTGGCCTTTAAACTGATGAGCGACCCGTACGTCGGACAGCTGACCTTTATCCGCGTTTACTCTGGCGTGCTGCGCAAAGGCGACGCGGTGTACAACCCGGTGAAAGGGAAGAAAGAGCGAATTGGGCGCATCGTGCTGATGCATGCTAACGATCGCCACGAAGTGGATGAGCTGCGCGCGGGCGATATCGCGGCCTGCGTTGGGTTGAAAGATGTGACAACCGGTGACACGCTCACCGACCCGAATGCCGTCATCACGCTGGAACGGATGGAGTTTCCGGACCCGGTTATCTCGCTTGCGATCGAGCCGAAAACCAAAGGCGATCAGGAGAAAATGGGCATTGCATTGCAGCGCCTGGCAGCGGAAGACCCTTCGTTTCGTCTGCACACCGATGAAGAGTCCGGCCAGACAATTATCTCCGGGATGGGTGAGTTACATCTTGAGATTATCGTTGACCGCATGCGGCGTGAGTTCGGCGTTGAGGCGAACATTGGTCGCCCACAGGTCACGTACCGTGAAACCCTGCGTAAAGCGGTGAAGGATATCGAAGGGAAATTTGTCCGACAGTCCGGCGGTAAAGGGCAGTACGGCCATGTGGTGCTCAGTCTGGCGCCGTTAGAGCCCGGCAGTGGTTTTGTGTTTGAAGATGCCACCAAGGGCGGCGTTGTCCCGCGCGAGTATATTCCGTCTGTGGAGAAAGGCCTGCGCGAAGCCATGAACAGCGGTGTCCTGGCGGGGTATCCGGTTGTCGATGTGAAAGCGACCCTGACGTTTGGCTCCTATCACGAGGTCGACTCCTCGGAAATGGCGTTCCGCATGGCGGCGATCCTCGGCTTTAAAGAGGGCGCTCGCAAAGCGGACCCGGTGATTCTTGAACCGGTCATGCATGTCGAGGTGGAAACACCGGAAGAGTACGCCGGCAACATCATGGGCGATCTCTCTTCCCGCCGCGGCATGGTGCAGGGAATGGAAGAGCAGTACGGTAGTCAGATTATTCGCGCGGATGTGCCGCTGGCGGAGATGTTTGGCTATGCCACGACGCTGCGTTCGATGTCGCAAGGCCGCGCGACCTACACGATGGAATTCCATCATTTCGCGGAAGCACCGCGTAATGTTGCGGATGAAATTATTGCACGGCGCGCGAAGTAATTTAAAAGCCCTTTCCCTCGCGGAGAGGGCTTTTTTTATAGGCTATTTTTCCAGCGCCTTTATCATTTTCCCACTGGTCACAAACGTCCCGGCCCCCAGATGATGCAGGGTGTTCAGCTTATCGCCGTCAAACTGCCAGCGTCCGGCGACAAACGCGCGTTCATCTGCGGCTGCCGAAACAACCTCACCAAACAGCGTATCGTATTTTTCTGCGGCTGCGGTAACCGGGAGTAAACGACACTCCATCCACGCCAGGCATTTCTCTTCAATCACCGGCAGGCCGAGTACCGGACCTTGCACAACCGGGATCCCGTAGCAGTTGAACTTGTCTTCGTCGCGCCCGCTCACGCTGCCGACGGCATAAGCCCAGTTAGCCGCTGCCACGCCAGGGATGACAATGCCGAACTTCCCGCTGCGCTCAATCAGTTCACGCGACCAGGTGCTTTTGTCCACCACAATTGCGATACGCGGTGGCTCAAACTCTACCGGCATCGACCAGGCCGCAGCCATGACGTTACGACGGTCGATAGACTCATCGCGGCTGGTAATCAGTACCGTAGGGCCATGGTTCAGCAGACGGCTGGCATGCTTTAATTCAACGGGACGAAACGCGCTCATGAACATTCCTCTCAGCAGGTATGCTGGCATTAAACGTCTGATGGGTAGCCGAAATCAAGATGCACCCGCAAAAAGCACTTTTGCGCATATGGAGGCCGGAAAATAGTTTATAAACAGGGAACATCACATCATGGAAGCGAATCATGTCCCCATTTCTGAGTGCTTATTTTGCCCGTACGGGCTGGCAACAGCCTGTTCAGGTTGACATCGACACCCTGCGGGCGCTGCATCTACACCACAACTGCGCGATCCCTTTCGAGAATATTGACGTCGTGATGCCGCGCGAAATCCATCTGGAAGATCAGTGCCTGGTCGACAAACTGGTGACGGCGCGTCGTGGAGGCTATTGCTTTGAGCAGAACGGCCTGTTCGAACGCGTTTTGCGTGAAGTGGGCTTTACGGTTCGCAGCGTGCTGGGCCGCGTGGTCTTAGCCAGTCCGCCACAGATGCCGCCGCGTACGCATCGTCTGCTGCTGGTTGAACTCAACGGCGAGCGCTGGATTGCCGACGTCGGTTTTGGCGGACAGACCCTGACGGCGCCGATTCGTTTGCTCGCCAACGAGGAGCAGGAGACACCCCACGGGCTGTACCGTTTGCTGAGCGAGGGCAACGACTGGATCCTGCAGTTCAGCCACCACGATCACTGGCAGTCGATGTACCATTTTGATCTGACAACACAGTATTTCAGCGATTACGTGATGGGCAACTTCTGGTCGGCGCACTGGCCGCAATCCCATTTTCGCCACCATCTGTTGATGTGTCGCCATCTGCCTGACGGCGGAAAGCTGACCCTGACCAACTTTAACTTTACCCACTGGCAGAAGGGGCATGCGGAAGAGCAGGTCCATCTTCCCGACGCGAACGCGCTGTATCAGGTGATGCAGTCACGGTTTGGACTGGGCGTTGACGATCCCAAACACGGGTTTTCGCTGGACGCGCTGACGGCGGTGATGGCCGGGTTTGATACACATCCTCAGGCCGGGAAATAGAACGGTGGCGCTGCGCTCAGGCGTAGCGCCACCCGGTAACACTCAGCGGCGCGATCTCACCACCTGATACCTGCGTGTTAAATACTCCACCGGCGCGCTCCAGACGTGTACCAGTCGGGTGAAGGGGAAGATCAGGAAAATGGTCATGCCCAGCACCAGATGGACACGGTAGATAAACGCCACGCCCGCCAGATGTTCGGACGAGCCACCGCGGAAGGTCACTACCGACTGCGCCCAGTCCACCAGCTTGAGCATCTCGCTGCCGTCGGGATATTTCGCGGAGAACGGAATGGTGGTGAGCCCAAGAATACACTGCACCAGCAAAATGCAGAGGATCAGGATATCTGCCGTGGAGGAGGTCGCCCGGATACGCGGGTTCGTCAGCCGGCGAATCAATAATCCCGCACCGCCCACCAGCGTGAGCACGCCGCAAACGCCACCCAGAATCATCGCCATCAGCTGTTTCTGCGACATCGGCAGAAACCACGAATAAACCCAGTGCGGCGTCAGCATCCCGAAAAGATGTCCGAAGAAGATCCCCAGGATCCCGATATGGAACAGATTCGACCACAGCACCATGCCGCGCTTATCCAGCATCTGGCTGGAGGAGGCGCGCCAGGTATACTGCCCGTAGTCATAACGAAGCCAGCTTCCCACCAGAAAAACCGTGCCGCACAGGTAGGGGTAAATATCGTAGAAAAAGACGTTCAGAAACTGGATCATTTTGGGCCTCCCGCACTGACGTCGACATACTGCGGGGCAACGTCCTGGCTAAAGCGTCGTTGATATTGCTGCATCGGTGAGGTATCACACGATGTGGCGTTGTCCTCGATAAACTTGACCTGTTCCTCTTCCCAGACGGCGTCCAGCGCCTGGCGGGTATCATCCCGTTTCTCGGTGGAAACCTGTTTCGCCACGCTGTCGCTGGTCAGACGCGTGCCTGCGAGCGTCAGGAGCGCATCGAACAGCTGATAATGCGCCACGCCGCGCTGCTTCAGGCGACCGCCAATCAGCGCCAGGATCGGCGCAACGTTGTGTAGCCCTTCGCGGGCCTCGTCGTCGGTGACGAGGCTGAGATACTCCAGGTAGAGCGGCAGATAGTCCGGCAGCTCGCGACAGTCCAGCTGCAGGCCGGCTTTTTCGTACTGGCTCATCAGGTCGACCATCGCCTGGCCGCGATCGCGGGATTCAGCATGAACGTGCTCAAACAGCAGCAGCGAGGTCGCACGACCCCGCTCAAACACCTCGCACCATTCGGCCTGCTTATCCAGCAGCGCGGCATCCAGATGCTGGCGGGCAAAGGGCAGTAACGCAGGGAGATCCTGTTCTATCAGGGAAAGTGCTTCCTCGCGATTTTCCCATAATGTTTCATCGGGATACTCAATCAGCAGGGCGATGATTTTGAGGATCTGCATCACTCTCCCTCCCCGTGGTCGCGCACTTCGGTGATGTTGATGGCATCAATGCGGCTGCTGTTAAAGAGGTTGAATTTGGTGTCGGAACCGTGGCACCCGTCGCCAAAGGAGAAGCCGCAGCCGTTGCGTTCCGGGAAGGCGTCGCGCGCCATTTCGCGGTGGCTGGTGGGGATCACGAAACGATCTTCGTAGTTGGCAATCGCCAGATAGCGGTACATCTCTTCGACCTGCTCGACGCTAAGGCCCACTTCTTCGATGGCGCGGGTATCGGTCACGCCTTCAACGGTCTGAGAGCGTTTGTAATGACGCATGGCCATCATGCGTTTGAGGGCGCGCAGCACCGGAGCAGGATCGCCCGCGCTGAGCATGTTGGCCAGATACTGCACCGGTATGCGCAGGCTTTCGACCGCCGGTAACACGCCGTCGTTGAGCGGCAGGCCGCCCGCGTCTGCGTAAGACTGGATCGGTGACAGCGGCGGAACGTACCAGACCATCGGCAGGGTGCGGTATTCCGGATGCAGCGGCAGGGCCAGCTTCCAGTCCATCGCCATTTTGTAAACCGGGGAACGCTGGGCGGCGTCAATCACGTTCTGCGGAATACCTTGCTTGAAGGCTTCTTCAATGACCGCCGGGTCGTGCGGATCAAGGAACACGTCACACTGGCGTTCATAGAGGTCGGTTTCATGTTCGGTGCTGGCCGCTTCTTCAATGCGATCCGCGTCATACAGCAGCACGCCCAGATAGCGAATACGCCCGACGCAGGTCTCAGAACAGACGGTTGGCTGGCCGGACTCAATGCGCGGGTAGCAGAAGATGCATTTCTCCGACTTTCCGCTTTTCCAGTTGAAGTAGATTTTCTTGTACGGGCAACCGCTGATGCACATGCGCCAGCCGCGGCATTTGTCCTGGTCAATCAGCACAATGCCGTCTTCTTCACGCTTGTAGATGGCACCGCTCGGGCAGGTGGCCACGCAGCTCGGGTTCAGGCAGTGTTCACACAGGCGCGGCAGGTACATCATGAAGGTGTTTTCAAACTGGCCGTACATCTCCTTCTGGATCTTGTCGAAGTTGCGGTCGCGGGCGCGTTTTTCGAACTCGCCGCCAAGCAGTTCTTCCCAGTTCGGGCCGCCAACAATTTTGTCCATCCGTTTGCCGCTAATCAGCGAGCGCGGGCGGGCCGTCGGGAGGTGATCGCCTTGTGGAGCACGGTGCAGATCCTGGTAATCAAACGTGAAGGGTTCGTAGTAATCATCAATGCCGGGCAGGGACGGGTTGGCAAAGATTTTCGACAGCACGCCCACGCGCCCGCCGAGACGCGGCGTCAGCTTGCCGGTGATCCCGCGTACCCAACCGCCTTGCCACTCCTCCTGATCTTCCCAGTTTTTCGGGTAGCCAATCCCCGGTTTGGTTTCGACGTTGTTGAACCACGCATATTCCATACCTTCACGCCCGGTCCAGACGTTTTTACAGGTGACCGAACAGGTGTGACAGCCAATGCATTTGTCGAGATTCAGCACCATTCCAACCTGTGAGCGTATTTTCATTTTTTCGCCTCCTGTACCTGATCCCGACCTTCGCCATCCAGCCAGTTAATGTTTTTCATTTTGCGGATCATGATGAACTCGTCGCGGTTAGAGCCGACGGTGCCGTAATAGTTGAAGCTGTACGCCAGCTGGGCGTAGCCGCCAATCATGTGTGTCGGTTTGGGACAGACGCGCGTCACCGAGTTATGGATCCCGCCGCGACGACCGGTGACTTCTGAACCCGGAATATTCAGGATACGTTCCTGCGCGTGGTACATCATGGTCATGCCCGGCGGGACGCGCTGGCTCACCACTGCCCGGGCGGTCAGGGCCCCGTTGGCGTTGAAGGCTTCGATCCAGTCGTTGTCTTCAATGCCTAACTCTCTGGCATCGGTTTCGCTGATCCAGACGATAGGCCCCCCGCGTGACAGCGTCTGCATCAGCAGGTTTTCACTGTAGGTCGAGTGAATGCCCCATTTCTGGTGTGGCGTCAGGAAGTTCAGCGCCTTCTCCGGGAAGCCGTTCGGCGGGATTTCGCGCATATGGCTAACGCTTCGGGTATCAATCGGTGGGCGATAGGCCACCAGACTCTCCCCGAACGCGCGCATCCACGGATGGTCCTGATACAGCTGCTGACGACCGGAAAGGGTGCGCCAGGGAATAAGCTCGTGAACGTTGGTATAACCGGCGTTATAGGAGACATGCTCACTCTCAAGGCCCGACCAGGTGGGGCTGGAGATAATTTTCCGCGGCTGGGCCTGAATATCGCGGAAGCGGATTTTCTCATCTTCTTTGTTCAGCGCCAGATGGGTGTGATCGCGACCGGTCAGTTCGCCCAGCGCTTGCCAGGCTCGCACTGCCACCTGGCCATTCGTTTCAGGGGCGAGGGCGAGAATCACTTCAGAGGCGTCAATCGCCGTTTCAATACGCGGGCGTCCTTTTGCCGGGCCATCGAGCTTGACGTAGTTCAGCTTGCCAAGGAAATCGACCTCGCTCTGGGTATTCCATGAAATGCCTTTTCCGCCGTTGCCGAGTTTGTCCATCAGCGGGCCGAGTGATGTAAAGCGCTCGTAGGTTTCCGGATAATGCCGTTCGACCACCGCAATCGTCGGCGCCGTTTTACCCGGAATGAGATCGCATTCGCCTTTGCGCCAGTCCTGAATATCAAACGGCTGTGACAGTTCCCCCGGGGAGTCGTGCTGCAGCGGCTGCAGTACCACATCCGTTTCGGTGCCAAGATGACCGACGCACACCTCTGAGAAAACGTTGGCAATACCTTTGTAAATCTCCCAGTCGCTGCGGGATTCCCAGGCCGGGTCGACGGCAGCTGAAAGCGGATGAATAAACGGATGCATATCCGACGTATTCATGTCGTCTTTTTCATACCATGTCGCGGTGGGCAGCACGATATCGGAGAACAGGCAGGTGCTGGACATGCGGAAATCGAGCGTCACCAGCAGGTCAAGCTTGCCCTCGATGGCCTGAGTTTGCCACTCGACCTCTTCGGGCTTAACGTCATCCGTCGACCCTAAATCCTCGCCCTGGATGCCGCTTTCGGTACCGAGCAGGTATTTGAGCATGTACTCGTGACCTTTCCCCGAAGAGCCGAGCAGGTTAGACCGCCAGACAAACAGATTGCGCGGGTGGTTTTTACCGTTGTCAGGCTGTTCGCAGGCGAAACGTATATCGCCCGATTTTAATGCCTGCACGGTGTACTCCTGCGGGGTCATGCCGGCGGCGTCGGCCCGGGCTTTAATGTGCAACGGATTGAGGTTTAGCTGCGGTGCCGAGGGCAGCCAGCCCATACGCTCTGCCCGGACGTTAAAATCGATCAGGTGACCGGTGAATTTTGTCGCGTCCGCCAGCGGAGAGAGTAACTCCTGCGCGGTCAGTTTTTCATAACGCCACTGACAGGCGTGGTTGTAGAAGTACGACGTACTGTTCATCTGGCGCGGGGGACGGTTCCAGTCCAGCGCAAACGCCAGCGGCAGCCAGCCGGTTTGCGGACGCAACTTCTCCTGACCCACATAGTGTGACCAGCCGCCGCCGCTTTGACCCACGCAGCCGCAGAACACCAGCATGTTGATCATCCCACGGTAGTTCATGTCCATGTGGTACCAGTGGTTCACCCCGGCACCGAGGATAATCATCGACCGGCCGTGCGTTTTGTGCGCCGTGTCGGCAAACTCACGGGCAATTTTCTCTATCAGGTAAGCCGGGACGCCGGTGATCTGTTCGCCCCAGGCGGGAGTGTAAGCTTTGATCTGGTCATAGCTGCCCGCCGCGTTGCTGTCTTCCAGACCACGATCGAGGCCGTAGTTAGCGAGAATCAGATCGTAGACGCTGACCACCCGTTTCTGGCTGCCATCGGCCAGCGTCAGCGTTTTACTCGGTACACGGCGCGTCAGGACCGGCTCCTGCTTGACGCTACGGAAGTGTGGATTTTCATTGCCGCCAAAATAGGGGAATGCCACCTCTGCCACGCTGTCGTGGGTAATCAGCAGCGAGAGGGTGAGCTCAGTTTCATGATCTGCCGCCAGCGGCGCCAGGTTCCATTTGCCTTTTTCGCCCCAGCGGAAACCAATGGACCCGTTCGGCACCACCAGATCGCCGGCGATATCAAAGGCGACGGTTTTCCACTCAGCATTATTGGCTTCTCCCAGCCCGTCCGTGAGATCAGAGGCCCGAAGCATCCGCCCCGGCACCACGCGGCCATCGGCCTGTTCATCCAGCAGCACCAGCATCGGCATGTCGGTGTAGCGGCGACAGTAGTTGAGGAAGTACTCGCTGGGGTTGTCGAGATGGAACTCTTTGAGGATCACATGGCCCATTGCCATCGCCAGCGCGCTGTCGGTGCCTTGCTTGGGTGCCAGCCACTGATCGCTCAGTTTGGCGACCTCGGAGAAGTCCGGGGTGATGGCCACGGTTTTGGTGCCTTTGTAGCGGACCTCGGTAAAGAAGTGGGCATCTGGCGTACGCGTCTGCGGAACGTTAGACCCCCAGGCAATGATATAGCTGGAGTTATACCAGTCTGCGGATTCCGGCACGTCGGTCTGCTCGCCCCACGTCATGGGCGAGGCGGGCGGCAAATCACAATACCAGTCATAAAAGCTGAGACAGGTGCCGCCCAGCAGAGAGAGATAACGCGTCCCGGCGGCATACGAGACCATCGACATCGCCGGAATCGGTGAAAAACCGGCCACGCGATCGGGGCCGTAATGTTTAATGGTCCAGACGTTGGCGGCAGCAATCAGCTGGTTCAGCTCTTTCCAACTGGAGCGGATAAATCCGCCGTGTCCGCGTGCCTGCTTGTAGCTCCGGCTCTTTTGCGGATCGTTCTGAATGGCATCCCAGGCCAGCACCGGATCGCTGTGTTGCGCCAGCACGTCACGCCACAGTTCGATCAGCGTGCGGCGCACCAGCGGGTATTTCAGCCGGTTGGCGCTGTATAGGTACCAGGAATAACTTGCACCGCGCGGGCAGCCGCGCGGCTCGTGGTTAGGCAGGTCGGGGCGGGTACGCGGGTAGTCGGTCTGCTGGGTTTCCCAGGTAACCAGGCCGTTTTTGACGTAGATTTTCCAGCTACAGGAGCCCGTGCAGTTCACGCCATGGGTGGACCGCACAATCTTGTCGAACTGCCATCGCTGTCGGTAGCTGTCCTCCCAGTCACGGTTGGTGTTGTACACCTGCCCGTGTCCATTGGCGAAGCTGTCGCCTTTTTGTTTGAAATAGCGAAAGCGATCCAACAGTTTACTCATGACATTTCTCCTGCTTCGATAGCCTTTTCGGAGAGGGCTGCCCACTCTCAGGCGAATGTGTAATTGTTATTGTTGTGAAGATTTGCGGCCATAAACCAGCCAGGTCACCAGGACGCAGACGATGTAAAACACGAGAAAAACTTTCATGGCACCCACAGGCGAGCCGGTCATGGCCAGCGACGTGCCGAAGGCTTTCGGAATGAAGAACCCGCCGACGGCACCGATGGCGGATATGAAGCCCAGCGCTGCCGCGGTTTCGGTCACTGCTTCATGCTGCGCCTGCTCGTCACTTCCCCCTTGTTGCTTCACGCGGGTGAGGGTGATTTGGCGGAAAATGATGGCAATCATCTGAAACGTTGATCCGCTGCCCAGTCCGGCGGTGAGGAACAGGCCCATAAAGACCAGATAGAAGGCGAGAAAACTGCCCGACCCGGAACCGGGAAGCGTCAGGAAAAGCAGGGCGCTGAAAAGCGCCATAAAGACGAAGTTAATCAGGGTGACGCGTACGCCGCCAAGTTTGTCTGAGATCATCCCGCCCGCAGAACGGGCCAGCGCGCCAATCAGTGGGCCAAAGAAAGCCAGATGGAGGATATTGACGTCAGGAAACTGGGTTTTCGACAGCATGGCGAAGCCTGCTGAAAAACCGATAAACGAACCGAAGGTTGCCAGGTAGAGGAGGCTCAGGAGCCACAGGTGAAAACGTTTTAACACCGGTAGCTGGCTGGCAATCGTGGCCTTAGAGCTCGCGATGTCATTCATGCCGAAAAACGCCGCAATCGTGGCCAGCAGGAGAAGGGGCGCCCAAATCCACGCGGCATTGGCCAGCCACATCGTTGAGCCGTCATCCTGCGGCACGCCGTTTACGCCGAGAAAGGTGAACATGGGCAGGAAGATCACCAGCGGCGCGACCAGCTGCATTACGCTCACGCCCAGATTCCCCAGCCCGCCGTTAATCCCCAGGGCGCTACCCTGTTTCGTTTTCGGGAAGAAGAAGCTGATATTGCCCATGCTGGAGGCGAAGTTAGCGCCGGCAAAACCACACAGCAGCGCAATGACGATAAAGATCCAGTAGGGAGTGGCAGTGTCCTGAATCGCGATCCCTAACCAGACGCAGGGAACAATCAGGATCACCGTGCTTAACACCGTCCAGTAGCGTCCACCAAAGAGAGGAACCATAAACGAATAGGGGACGCGCAATATCGCACCGGACAGGGAGGGTAAGGCTGTTAGCATAAAAAGCTGGTCGGTGGAAAAATTAAATCCAACTTTATTCAGATTGACCGCAATGGCACTAAATAACATCCATACGCAAAACGCTAATAACAGGCAAGCCACAGAAATTAAAAGATTTCTTCGGGCAATATGTTTTCCTTTATTTTCCCAGAATTGCGCGTTTTCGGGTTTCCAGTTGCTCAGCAGATAAGGATTATTCTTCTCACTTTGTTGTGACATGTCGCCCTCTTGCTTAACCATAAAAAGAAAAATGGAGTAAAAACAGGTGGATGTCTGACAGTGTGTTTCTGGAATTATTGGATGGTTTGGGATACATCTGAAAGGATAGATAAAAAAGCGAATCCCTGAGCCGGGAGGGGAAATAAGGGTTCGCTTAATGTGTTACGAATTGTAAGTGAGGGCTGTTAATACTCATAAGTGAGTATTAACACAATTCCAGAGAGATTAATTTATCAAGATGGTTATTAAAGGCAGCGTCGTCCATCTCTGGGATATCTAATATATAAATGCCGTCCAGGCCACACACCAGACCAATTAAACGCCAGGCAATATTTTCTGGCCGATCGCCCGGGGTAAAATCTCCCGCGTCAGTGCCTGCTTTGATAAGGGCGACGGTCTCCTGGTGCCACATCTCCATGGTCAGTACATATGCGCCCCTGATGTCCGTATCCCGGCTTGCCAGGATCTGCGCCTCACGCCACAGGCGAATATAGGGCTCAAACCGGCCATCATCGCTGCCGAGCATGGCATGCAGCTGCTGTCGCCAGCTGGCCTGCTTGCCGACCACATCCGCATCCAGCAGTTCACGGATTAACCGGACAAAAGCCAGCGATTTTAGCTCCCCGCCAGAGGTGAAATGGTGGTGGACCTGTCCGGTGGCGACGCCGGCTTCGGCGGCAATTCGCCGTACCGTCATTGCGGAAAGTCCGTCAGAGAGCGCCACGCGCATAGCGGCCTGTAAAATCTCTTCCCGCCTTTCATCCTTGCTCAGATATCGCATTTTCACTCACTCTTAATGGGACTGAAACAAGTGTAACAAAAAGCTGGACACTCGTTCAACTTTACGTAGGATCGCAAGCTGGACATGTGTCCATGATTTAAAAGAAAAGGAAATTTATGTTTCGTCAGTGGTTAGCGTTAGTCATTATCGTGCTGGTGTATATCCCGGTGGCGATCGACGCGACGGTACTGCACGTAGCGGCGCCGACGTTGAGTATGACGCTGGGTGCCAGCGGTAACGAATTATTGTGGATCATCGATATATACTCGCTGGTGATGGCGGGGATGGTGCTGCCGATGGGCGCGCTGGGTGACCGCATTGGTTTTAAACGGTTGTTGATAATTGGCAGTACGCTGTTTGGCTTGTCATCGCTGGCAGCCGCGTTTGCGCCTTCAGCAGGATGGCTGATTGCTGCTCGCGCCTCGCTGGCGATTGGAGCGGCGATGATCATCCCGGCCACGCTTGCGGGGATCCGCACGTTGTTCGTTAATGCGCGCGATCGCAACATCGCGCTTGGGGTTTGGGCCGCCGTCGGTTCAGGCGGTGCGGCGTTTGGTCCGTTGATTGGCGGTATGTTGCTGGAGCATTTTTACTGGGGATCGGTCTTTTTGATCAACGTGCCGATCGTGGTCATCGTTGTTTCCCTTGCCGCGCGTCTGGTGCCTCGTCAACAGGGACGCCCGGAACAGCCGCTGAATATTGCCCATGCAGTCATGCTGATTGTGGCGATATTGCTGCTGGTCTACAGCGCGAAAACCGCGCTCAAAGGGGTGCTTTCTCCGTGGCTGGTGGCAATGACGCTGCTCACCGGAGCGGTGATGCTGATGATCTTTGTGCGGATCCAGCTTCACGCCCGCGTGCCGATGATCGACATGCGCCTGTTCTGTCATCGCATTATTTTAAGCGGTGTCGTGATGGCGATGACCGCCATGATCGCGCTCGTGGGGTTTGAGCTGTTGATGGCCCAGGAGCTGCAGTTTGTGCATGGCTTTACGCCGTTTGAAGCGGGGATGTTTATGCTGCCGCTGATGGTCGCCAGCGGGTTTAGCGGGCCGATTGCCGGTGTGCTGGTCGGTCGTCTGGGGCTGCGCCTGGTGGCAGCAGGCGGAATGGGGTTGAGTGCCGTCAGCTTTATCGGTCTGTCGATGCTCGACTTCAGCACGCAGCACTGGCAGGCATGGAGTCTGATGGTGCTGCTGGGCTTCAGTGCCGCCAGTGCGCTGCTGGCCTCAACCTCGGCAATTATGGCGGCTGCGCCAAAAGAGAAAGCGGCTGCCGCAGGGGCGATTGAAACCATGTCCTATGAGCTGGGCGCAGGGTTGGGCATTGCCATTTTTGGTCTGCTGTTAACCCGCAGCTTCTCGGCGTCAATTGTCCTGCCGCAGGGACTGAGCGCGACGCTGGCCGATAAGGCCTCGTCATCGATTGGCGAAGCGGTAAACGTGGCACAGAGCCTGACTCCAGGGCTGGCGGAGTCGTTAATTGCGGCGGCAAAAACGGCCTTTATCACGTCACACAGCGTGGCGTTAGGCAGTGCTGGCGCAATGTTACTGGTGCTGGCGGTCGGGATTTGGTTTAGCCTGGCAAACGTACCGAAACAGTAAAATCAGGCCCGGTGGTGCAATGCTTACCGGGCAACCCTCAGTGTGCGTCATGGGGAGTCAGCAGGCAGCGCTTGTCGTGTGCTTCAATTTCGGTGCCGCTAAAGCGCGCGTATTGCCCGGTCAGGCCAAAGAATGCGGGTTGCGTTTCTGTATAGATTTCAGCGGCAAGTATCAGACGGCGACGTTCGTCTTCGCTCATCTCAAGCTGTGTCCAGGGAATGAAATAGCGCGTCGTTGAGCGTGCGGTCAGCGTGAACCACAGCGGGCAACCGCATCCGGGACAA
Organism: Enterobacter sp. 200527-13; assembly: GCF_027924865.1. Taxonomy (NCBI): domain Bacteria; kingdom Pseudomonadati; phylum Pseudomonadota; class Gammaproteobacteria; order Enterobacterales; family Enterobacteriaceae; genus Enterobacter; species Enterobacter sp. 200527-13. The sequence continues at coordinate 1,665,507 of NZ_BSCM01000001.1, read as the reverse complement.
AACCAGCGTTCGCCGCGCGCAGATGACGTGAAATGAGAAGGGGCTATCGACTCTTCTTCCACAAGCGGTTGCCCCTGCGCTTCCAGATACATGGCCATTCCCCCCGACCATTTCTGGCACTGGGTACAGTGGCAGGCATAGACGTCGAAATTGTTGAGGGAAACGCTGAATTGGCTCATCCCACACAGGCAGCGTCCTTTGAAAATATGCATGGCGTGCTCCTTTATTACGCCAGTCAAACCGAATAAAAAAAGCCAGCCACGAAGGCTGGCTTTTTTATACTAACAAATCTTAGAACTGGTAGGTCAGACCAACAGCAACGATGTTGTCGGTAGAAACACCAGCTGCTTTAGTGAAGCTGCTGTCGTCAACCAGGTTGATTTTGTAATCAACGTAGGTAGACATGTTTTTGTTGAAGTAGTAGCTCGCGCCAACGTCAACGTATTCAACCAGATCCTGGTCGCCGTAAGTACCAATGTCTTTACCTTTGGATTTCAGGTAAGCAATGGATGGACGCAGACCGAAGTCGAACTGGTACTGAGCAACCACTTCGAAGTTCTGCGCTTTGTTAGCGATGAAACCGCTACCGAAGTTGGTCATGTTACGGGTTTCAGAGTAGGTGGTTGCCAGGTAGATGTTGTTGGCATCGTACTTCAGACCCGCAGCCCATACTTCCGCGTTTTCGCCGCCTGCATTCAGATTGCTTGCAGCAGCAACCTGACGGTCAGTACGGTCAGATTTCGCGTAGGTAGCACCTACACCGAAGCCTTCGAATTCATAAGTAGAAGACAGACCCCAGCCGTCACCGTTCGCTTCGGTGATGTCGTTACGGTCGTTTTTACCCTGGTACTGAGCAGCCACGTTCAGGCCGTCAACCAGACCGAAGAAGTCGGTGTTACGGTAAGTTGCAACGCCAGTCGTACGGCCAGTCATAAAGCCATCAGTCTGAGTCCAGGTATCACCACCGAATTCTGGCAGAACGTCAGTCCATGCGCCGATGTCGTAAGCAACACCGTAGTTACGACCGTAGTCGAAAGAACCGAATTCGTTGAATTTCAGGCCCGCGAATGCCAGACGGGTTTTGTTGCCGTCAGAACCCTGAGATTCAGAGCGGTTGCCTTTGAACTCGTATTCCCACTGGCCGTAACCGGTCATCTGGTCGTTGATCTGAGTTTCACCTTTGAAGCCCAGACGAACATAGGTTTTGTCGCCGTCGTTGCCAGCGTCATCAGAGAAATAGTGCAGACCTGTTACTTTGCCGTACAGATCCAGTTTGTTACCGTCTTTGTTAAAAACTTCAGCCGCGTTTACAACGCCTGCTGCCAACATGGAAGTCACTGCCACTGCAACTAATTTAAGTTTCATCTTAAATATTCCTTATAATTTTCTTCAGTATTTCCTGAGCCACTTTGAACGATTTCTAAACGAGGCTAATCATCAATGGCATGCTATTTTTAAGAATCTTGTAGTAGGGTTTCAATAATAAGTTTCAAAATATTAGCAATAATTTCAATTAGTGTGATCCGGATCGGATAAATTGCGGCTGTAACGAATGAGATGATGGGGATTTGTGCATTTTTTGATGAATTATTCAACAAAACCATTGGCCGCAATATAGTTTTCGGCCGTTTTAGTTTCTTTTGTTAATTGTCGGTATTTTCGATCTTTTTACGCGTCTGATATAAATCTCATTTGTTTAAAATCAGTGGGTTAACTATTTCATTGTGCGGGGTAATCGTTGTTGGACATGAAACACACAGAAACACACTATTGCACTTTGTGCTATATACATTGTTAATATTCGCAAGGGGTTAATAACGTAACGGTGTCAAGTTATGTCAATAAAAGACGACGGAGATTTACGAAAGGGCGGTAATATAAACAGAATCTAAACGGCTTTTCTAACGCGCCGATCATTATTTTGACGCGCGATCACATATTAAATTTATGTTAATTCCCGCCGGGCGATTATGGACCCGGCAGAAGATAGCGATATTATTTTCGCGTGGCGTACCAGCACAACAATGACCCGGCACAAACCATTAATGCGCCTTGCCAGAAAGAAAACGAGAGGGGGGAATTCAGCAATACGGCAGCGAGTGCTGCTGAGAGTACAGGCGTGAAATAGGATACCGCTGCGAGGACCGTGACGTTGCCATGAAGAATACCGATATTCCATGCCGCATAGCCAAACCCCAGTGCGACGCTGCACATGATGAGCTTTACGACCACCGGGAGAGTAAACACCATTTGCGGCTGTTCGCTGAACGCATATTTCACCCACAGACTGAGCGCGGTGAGCAGCACGAAAAGCGTTATCCCGTTTTGCCCGTTGGCAAACTTACTGGTGACGGTGCAGTATGCCGCCCAGATAAAAGCCCCGGCGAACGCCAGCGCGTAGCTGAGCGGGCTTGAGATGACATTACGCATGATGTCATCAAGATGTAGCCCTTGTTCTCCGCCTAATACCCAACAGACGCCCAACAATGAGACGGCTAAGCCCGGGATCACCCACAGGGTGGACCGTTGGCCGTTAAATAAAATGGCAAACACAATCGTCAGACTTGGCCAGAGATAATTGACCATTCCCACTTCGATAGCCTGGGAGCGCGTTGCGGCATAGCCTAATGACAGGGCGAGGCAAATTTCATAGCTGACAAACAGCACGCTGCCGGCAACAAGATACCGGGGTGAAAACCGTCTGATATCAGGAAATCCTACCGTCACCAGGCACAGTAATCCGCTGAGGGTGTATATCATAGCTGCGCCTCCCACCGGTCCCAGCCCCTCACTGACGCTACGAATGAGGCCAACCATGGTGCTCCACAACAGTATCGCCGCCAGTCCCGTGAGCGTTGCTCTCTTTCTGTCCATAACCCTGCCATCGCTATAAAAATCAAAGGAAAAATTTATAGCATTAATCCTCCTGCCATCGCGAATTATTCTCTTAAGCCTTTAATCAAAAAGAGGTATTTAAATTCCGTGGGGGTGACTATTAAGGGGGTGAAGACAAGTGACCTTGATTTGACGCAAAAAAATCAGGGGCTTTACTGCTAGTTTGCGGCGCGAAGTCTTATATGAAAACGAGGACAACAATGGACGTCAGCCGCAGACAATTTTTTAAAATCTGCGCGGGCGGTATGGCCGGAACAACAGCCGCAATGCTGGGATTTGCACCCAAAATGGCGCTGGCTCAGGCACGCAACTATAAACTGCTGCGCGCTAAAGAGATCCGTAACACCTGCACATACTGTTCCGTAGGTTGTGGGCTTTTAATGTATAGCCTGGGCGATGGCGCGAAGAACGCCAAAGAAGCGATTTATCATATTGAAGGGGATCCGGATCATCCGGTGAGCCGTGGCGCACTTTGTCCGAAAGGGGCGGGTCTGCTGGATTATGTCCACAGCGAAAACCGTCTGCGCTATCCGGAATACCGTGCGCCAGGATCTGACAAATGGCAGCGTATCTCCTGGGATGAGGCGTTTTCCCGAATCGCAAAACTGATGAAAGCTGACCGCGACGCCAACTTTATCGAAAAGAACGCGCAGGGCGTTACGGTGAACCGCTGGCTGTCGACCGGCATGCTGTGCGCATCCGCGGCAAGTAATGAAACCGGCATGCTGACGCAAAAATTTGTGCGCTCCCTTGGCATGCTGGCGGTAGATAACCAGGCGCGCGTCTGACACGGACCAACGGTAGCAAGTCTTGCTCCAACATTTGGTCGCGGTGCGATGACCAACCACTGGGTTGATATTAAAAACGCCAACGTCGTGATGGTGATGGGCGGTAATGCCGCTGAAGCCCATCCGGTGGGTTTCCGCTGGGCGATGGAAGCGAAAAATAATAACGATGCGACGCTGATCGTTGTCGATCCGCGCTTTACGCGTACGGCATCGGTGGCGGATATCTATGCGCCTATTCGCTCCGGTACGGACATTACGTTCCTCTCGGGCGTTCTGCTGTACCTGATTGAAAACAACAAAATTAACGCTGAATACGTTAAGCATTACACCAATGCCAGCCTCCTGGTACGGGATGATTTTGCCTTTGAAGAGGGTTTATTCAGCGGTTATGACGCGGAAAAACGGCAGTACGATAAATCGTCCTGGAACTACCAGTTCGATGAAAACGGCTACGCCAGACGCGATGAGACCCTGAGCCATCCGCGCTGCGTATGGAATTTGCTGAAACAGCATGTTTCCCGCTATACGCCGGACGTCGTGGAGAATATCTGCGGTACGCCAAAAGCAGATTTCCTCAAGGTGTGTGATGTACTGGCCTCTACCAGCGCCGCCGACAGAACCACGACGTTCCTGTATGCGCTCGGCTGGACGCAGCATACCGTCGGTGCGCAAAACATCCGCACCATGGCAATGATTCAGCTGTTGCTCGGAAACATGGGGATGGCCGGCGGCGGCGTGAACGCCCTGCGCGGACACTCCAACATTCAGGGCTTGACCGATCTGGGCCTGCTGTCGACCAGCCTGTCAGGCTATCTGACGTTGCCGTCTGAAAAGCAGACTGATTTGCACAGCTATCTGGCGGCCAACACGCCAAAAGCGACGCGTGCCGATCAGGTGAACTACTGGAGTAACTATCCGAAGTTCTTCGTCAGCCTGATGAAGTCGTTCTATGGCGATGCCGCGCAGAAGGAAAACGACTGGGGCTTCGAGTGGTTGCCGAAATGGGACCAGGCCTACGACGTCATTAAGTATTTCAACATGATGGATAAGGGCAACGTTACGGGCTACATCTGCCAGGGCTTTAACCCGGTGGCGTCTTTCCCGGACAAAAACAAGGTCGTTCGCAGCCTGAGCAAACTGAAATACATGGTGGTTATCGATCCGCTGGTGACCGAGACCTCCAACTTCTGGCAGAACCACGGCGAGATGAACGACGTCGATCCTGCATCGATTCAGACCGAAGTGTTCCGCCTGCCGTCCACCTGTTTTGCAGAAGAAGACGGGTCGATTGCCAACTCCGGCCGCTGGCTGCAGTGGCACTGGAAAGGCCAGGATGCACCGGGTGAAGCGCGTAACGACGGCGAAATCCTGGCCGGGATTTACCATCGTCTGCGTGAAATGTATCGCACCGAAGGGGGGAAAGGCGCTGAACCGCTGCTGAGGATGAGCTGGAATTACAAACAGCCGGACCATCCTGAATCCGAAGAGGTCGCCAAAGAGAATAACGGCGTTGCGCTGGCGGATCTGTATGACGCGAACGGCACGCTGCTGGCGAAGAAAGGCCAGTTGCTCAACAGCTTCGCGCTGCTGCGGGATGATGGCACGACCGCGTCGTCATGCTGGATCTACACCGGCTCCTGGACGGAACAGGGTAACCAGATGGCGAACCGCGATAACGCTGACCCGTCAGGGCTGGGCAATACGCTGGGCTGGGCATGGGCATGGCCACTGAACCGTCGCGTGCTGTACAACCGTGCTTCTGCGGATATCAACGGCAAACCGTGGGATCCGAAACGGATGCTGATCGAATGGAACGGCAGCAAATGGACGGGTAACGATATTCCGGACTTCAGCACCGCCGCACCGGGGACTGAGACCGGGCCGTTTATCATGCAGCCGGAAGGGCTGGGACGCCTGTTTGCCCTCGATAAGCTGGCGGAGGGTCCGTTCCCGGAACACTACGAGCCAATGGAAACGCCGCTCGGTACCAACCCGCTGCACCCGAACGTCATATCCAGTCCGGTGGTGCGTATCTATGAAGAGGACGTCCTGCGTTTAGGCAAGAAGGACAGGTTCCCGTATGTCGGGACAACCTACCGCCTGACCGAGCATTTCCATACCTGGACCAAGCATGCACGGCTTAACGCCATTGCCCAGCCAGAACAGTTTGTGGAGATCAGCGAAACGCTGGCGAAAGCGAAGGGTATTGCCAACGGTGACCGCGTGAAGGTGAGCAGCAAGCGCGGCTTTATTCGCGCGGTTGCGGTGGTTACGCGCCGTCTGCAGGCGCTGAACGTGCATGGTCAGCAGGTGGAAACCGTCGGTATTCCGCTGCACTGGGGCTTTGAAGGGGTGGCGCAAAAAGGCTACCTCGCCAATACCCTGACGCCAAACGTCGGCGATTCCAACTCGCAAACGCCGGAGTACAAAGCGTTTCTGGTCAACATCGAGAAAGCGTAAGGAGCGAATACATGGCAATGGAAACACAGGACATTATTAAACGCTCCGCGACCAACTCTATCACCCCCGCGCCTCGTGCGCGGGATGATAAGGCAGAAGTCGCCAAGCTTATCGATGTCACTTCCTGCGTGGGATGTAAAGCCTGCCAGGTGGCCTGCTCGGAGTGGAACGATATCCGCGATGAAGTGGGACACTGCGTCGGGGTTTACGATAATCCGGCGGACCTGAGTGCCAAATCCTGGACGGTGATGCGTTTTAGCGAAACCGATCAGAACGGCAAGCTGGAGTGGCTGATCCGTAAAGACGGTTGTATGCACTGCGAAGATCCGGGATGCCTGAAGGCCTGTCCGTCAGCCGGGGCCATCGTCCAGTACGCCAACGGGATTGTCGATTTCCAGCAGGATAACTGCATCGGTTGCGGCTACTGCATTGCGGGCTGTCCGTTTAATATTCCGCGCCTCAGTAAAGAGGATAACCGGGTCTACAAATGCACCCTGTGTGTCGATCGCGTGAGCGTCGGGCAGGAGCCTGCCTGCGTGAAAACCTGTCCGACCGGGGCTATCCACTTCGGGACAAAAAGAGAGATGCTGGAGGTAGCCCAGCAGCGCGTGGACAAACTGAAAGCGCGCGGTTACGCCAGTGCGGGCATTTATAACCCGCAGGGGGTGGGGGGAACGCACGTGATGTATGTTCTGCACCATAACGACCAGCCGGAGTTGTACCACAATCTGCCGAAAGATCCTGCGATCGATACCTCGATCAACCTGTGGAAAGGGGCGCTCAAACCGCTCTCTGCGGCGGGCTTTATCGCTACTTTCGCCGGGTTGATTTATCACTACATCGGTATCGGACCCAACAAAGAGGTGGATGACGATGAGGAGGAACCTCATGAGTAAGTCATGGATTGTGCGCACGAAGTTTGTCGACCGCGCCTGTCACTGGACGGTAGTGATCTGCTTCTTTCTGGTGGCAGTCTCGGGGATCTCCTTCTTCTTCCCGACGCTGCAGTGGCTGACGGAAACCTTCGGGACGCCACAGATGGGGCGTATCTTGCATCCGTTCTTCGGCGTGCTGATTTTCGTGGTGCTGATGTTTATGTTTGCGCGCTTCGTACATCACAATATTCCGGATAAGCATGACATTCCATGGCTGAAGGGGATTATTGAGGTTCTGAAGGGCAATGAGCATAAGGTTGCGAAGGTCGGGAAATACAACGCCGGGCAGAAGATGATGTTCTGGACCATCATGAGCATGATTTTTGTTCTGCTGGTCACCGGCGTCATTATCTGGCGGCCGTACTTTGCGCACTACTTCCCCATTCAGGTGATTCGCTACGCGCTGCTCATTCACGCGACGTCAGCCATTATTCTGATCCACGCCATCCTGATCCACATGTATATGGCCTTCTGGGTCAAAGGGTCGATTAAAGGTATGATTGAAGGGAAGGTGAGCCGCCGCTGGGCGCAGAAACACCACCCGCGCTGGTACCGTGACGTTGAGCGGCTGGAAGCGAAACAGGACAGTACGAAAGGGATGCAGTAAGTCCCGCGTTCGCGGGTCAGCGAATGACCCGCGAACGCTTCAGTCAAAAACGCTCTTCAACATACCGGAACGGGTATTGGGTCGGCTTCACTTTACCAATCTTACGCTTCGGCAAACTCACCGCTTCGATGTGAATGGCTTTGTACGGGATTTGCGCCAGCAGGTGCGAAATAATGTTCAGGCGCACGCGTTTTTTATCTTCCGAACGGGCGACAAACCACGGTGCCCAGGCGGTGTCGGTGGCAGCAAACATCGCATCTCGCGCCACGGTATATTCATCCCACAAATTGAAAGACTTAATGTCCATTGGAGATAATTTCCAGGTCTTTCGCCCGTCGTTAATACGATCGCGCAGACGACGCTCCTGTTCTTTCGGCGTGACCTCCAGCCAGTATTTGAGCAGGATGATCCCGGCATCCACCATTGCTTTTTCCATCACCGGCGTGCCATCAAGAAACTTATCGACCTGCTCCGGTGTGCAGAATCCCATCACCCGTTCAACGCCCGCGCGGTTGTACCAGCTGCGGTCAAAAATGACGATTTCGCCGGCGGCTGGCAGGTGGGGGACATAACGCTGGAAATAGAGCTGGGTCTTCTCTTTTTCCGTCGGGGCGGGGAGCGCAACAACCCGGAAGACGCGTGGGCTAACGCGTTCAGTGATGGCTTTAATGGTTCCGCCTTTACCGGCACCGTCGCGCCCTTCAAAGACAATGCAGACCTTTAAACCCTTTGCGACGACCCACTGCTGGAGCTTAACCAGTTCAACGTGGAGGCGACGAAGCTCTTTTTCATACTCTTTCGTTTTTAACGGCTCATGCTTTATGACATCAACTGCGACACTGGTTTTCTTCTTGCTTCCCATGATTGTCATCCTCAGGTTGTCCGGCGCGGGAAAAAGCGGGGCCGCACTATGAAGTGTAATCCACCTGATATTATTGGTAATGTTTTTAGGTAATTAATTTCACAACACTTTTTTAAGCAGATACTTAGCTTTGGGGCATCCTGGGGGCATAGCAGTCGGCATCCGGGAATTGAGCATATCCGCCTGATCGATATTCATATCCCCGATCATTTGTTTGCAAAAGTACTTGAGCACCCCTATACATTTCGCGGAGAAGGTCAAGTTCATATGCTTCTTTGATTTTTTTTTGATAGATGTTGGCTTTAAAACACGTGGGAAAGAGGGGGCGGGGTAGCGGCAATAAAAAACCCGCCGAAGCGGGTAGATGTTATTCTGATTCCGGGTTTATGAACGGGTTTGAGTATCCATTCAAATCGAATGTGAACTGACGAACACCCGATTGATAAAAATCTGCCTCGATAATAAGCTTTTTATGTTTCGCTATGTCATCAAGAAATTCTTTTGGTTTTTCTAAGTAAATAATATCGGTACTGCCATTATTTGGCTTAAGGGTTTTGTACTTTTGTATTTTCTCGTTATCAAATTTTACAGTGATATGGCAGCCATCACTTAGAGGGCAATTGAATTGACCTTTAGTTATAATCAGGATTGCTTTATCAAGCTCAATATTGTCAGGGTTTTCACCCTCTTTAAGTTCGACTCTTGGAGAGCGCAAAACCATAGCTAACCATGATCCGCCTTGATATGGCGGCATTAAATCAACAGGGCGTTGTGATTCAGTCTGTATTATCTTTTCTGTTGTACCGCGCATCTCATCTTTTGCATAGGTTAGCACCCATCTGGCAGACATTGCCTGTGAAGAAATCAATGCTGTGCTTAAAAGCGCAAACTTCAACCATTTCATAATATCAATCTTTCCGTAATAATATTTAAGCAGATCTTTTATAGTCGACCGACTGTCTAAGCAGCACTTTAGCCATTACGTAAAACGTATCTTCGTCTTCAGGTTCAACGTACCACTTTTCATAAATCGGGTTATCTGATATTACAGCCAGACGGTCGCGTTGCATCTGCAGGCGTTTCACTTGCAGTGTTTTCCCGAAGACAAAGACATACACTCCATCACCATCAAAATGAGTTACGCTGGTATCAACGAAGATTTGATCGCCAGGCGAAATGGTTCCGCCCATACTGTCACCATTAACTGTAATGACTTTGACGTGTGCAGCTGGTCGGTTTCCGAACAAAGCGCGCGCCTGCTCAGTTGTGTATTCAATAACCCGGATAGTTTCAATGAAATGACTGGTGACAATGCTTCCTGGCCCAGCGCTACCTATAACGTCGAGTATATCCACGCGGTAAACCCCAGTCAAACACGGCTTAATCTGGTATAGCGCTGTCGTTTCTCTTGCGCCATCGGAAGACATTTCCCCTTGGCCAGTAGACAGCACTCCGGACGCACACCCAGAACAGAGGCGATCTCAACGGTTTTACGCGAACCGTTTGCGTCATTAAGTAGCTTATTAACGCTTTAACGCTGGATTGAGCCATGCCTACATCTTTGGCTAAGCGGCCCTGTGTATAACCGGCATGTTTCATTGCCTGCGCCAGGCGCTCTGAGAATCCCATATTCACCTCTGTAAATAACTCCTTTAACTCTATCGCTCAAGCGATTATTTAGCAAAAAAAATCGTCTATACGATTTAAATTCGCTAAGGTGATGATCGTAATTGCTTTAAGTTGATAGCTGAGGTGATTATGGAGCCTCAACAGTAGAGAAAAACTCCGCAGTAGAGAAAGCGATTGCCATCGCTGGCAGCCAGAAAGAACTGGCTAAACGTTGCGGTAAAGCCCAGTGCACGATCTGCGACTGGCTTAACGGAAAGAAACGCATCTCCCCGATCTACATTTCAGAGCTGGTAAACGCAGTAGGAGGTGATATCCAGGCATACGAATTTCGCCCGGATCTGCCATTCATCTTTCCACATCCTGACAACCATGCAGCTTAACGGCAGCGATAACCACGAAAGGGAAAGCAATGCATTTACTTGCGTATTAACAAGGTAACAAATTTTCGCCAACGGCGATGATTTGCCAGAATCGCTGGGAGCCTGATTCCACGGCGTTAAACATCAATGGGATCCGCGCAGCTGTTCGCCGCAGCCGTGAGTTTGTCGCTGCGCAGATAGTTTAAGAGTGGCGAGCAACCGGTGGTACCGGGCTTGATATCCCGACTGACTCGCATCGTCAGATGCAGAAAGTGTTTCGCTGGATTGATGGCGATACCGAGTACGCCGCCAACAACATTCGCCAGCTGGCTCCGGCAATCATGTCCGTCCTACCGCTGGAGTATCGCACGCGCCTGGTGCCTAAGAACGACACGGTGTCTCTGATCTCTTCAGCAATGAAAGAGTGTGCCCAGGCCAAGCAATGCTGCTGGACGCTCCAGAGCACCAGATGCTGAAAGAGGTAAGCGAGGGTATAGCGTCGCTGTTCTGCCTCATGCCGGAGCAGGTAGGGCCGTTGATAACGATGGTCACGTCGATGCAGGGGCTTATGTGAGAACTACAGAAATAGCGAAAGCCGGCCTGCACGAACAGAACCGACTTTCAGACGAAAATCGTTTGGATTCTGTGCAGGAGTATGTATGCATCTCGAAAGGTTAGCTAAGCAAGCTGATGTGTTGAAGACAATGGATATTCCAGGGCATTTCAGGATGTAGGGTTGGGTATACATCCTCTCTGAACGAATTCCGCTGTCAGTTGCTGCTGACGTTTCAGGAGAACGGGATCCACTCAATGGCTCAGGTCGATGCCGGTATGCGCATTTCCTGCCGCCAGGAACGACCATCCCTGCCATCGCCGGGTCAGATCGTCGCCTGGTGCAACCAGCGGTAAGGGGCTGGATCGTGAAATTGCTGAGTGAATTATCCTGAAAAACCACAAGTTTAAAATTTACTGTCACACCGTAATTTGCTACTTTTCGCGCATAAAACCTGAGGGGAAGACATGCGTATCCAATCAATAGACTACTTACGTGGCGCTATGTCACTTAGTATTGTTTTTTATCATTTTTTTTATCAGTTCACTGATTGGGGGGTGACAGATTCTGGCACTCTGTTGGGACGCTTGGGAATTTACGCCGTGTCTGCATTTTATATCATTAGCGGCATGGCTCTTTATCTCGCGCATCATCGCGACAAATGGTGTGCTGGTCAGTATCTGAAGTTTCTCGTCAGACGATTTTTTAGGTTGGCCCCAACCTATTGGGTTGCGCTTATCTTCGCTACCGCATTCGGTGTGCTCTTTGTAAACGGCTTCTTTATAGATGTCTGGAAGTACGCACAAAATGTACTTTTGATCTTTGGAATCACGAACCCAACGGAATACATAATCATGGGGGGATGGTCTATAGGAAACGAAGTCGTATTTTACCTGCTGTTTCCGGTGTTTATTCTTGCTACAAAATGGGTGTCGTCACTTGTACTTATGGGGGGGCTATTAATAGTAACTCTCATCCATAGCGCCTTCTTTTTCCTGGATTCTCATCAAACCCTCGCCAGACAGTGGGCAGACTATATCAATCCGCTGAACCAAATTTACTTTTTTATCGCAGGAGTGATACTGGCTAAACTCCTGCTCCCCTATGTGGGTAAACGAAAAGGGCTGTTGTTTTTGGCAGTTATGGGGTTAGCAGTTGTCTTTACGCTTTATCCTGTAACAGGTAACCAGATAAATATTGTCACGGGTATTAACAAGCTGGTGTTTGTTTTACTTACGGTACTGTTGTGCGCCGTTGTTTTTTTGATCGGCGATCTGCTGTCGGTGAGATATGTTCATGCTGTGCTGAAGTTTTTAGGCGATGTGTCCTACCCCTTGTATCTTCTGCATGGCGTATCTTTTGCGTATTTCCAAAAATTTATTTTTTATAGGGGAATGTCAGATTCAACACTTTTCGCCTACGCTTCTGTCCTCCTGATGATACTGCTAATTCTGTCGTGGTTTTGTCATGTCTGTGTAGAAAAACCAGCAATACGGGTTAGCCAGTATATGAAAATTAACGGGAGTGCCGATGGCTTGATACAAGGGAACAGAAGACGGTCATGAGGCGACAACAAGTTTACAACTGCGATATTCTGATACGCGAAGTCCACTGGATGTAATTTTTTTACACAGGTTGAAACGCCGCTGCGATGCCATTGATCTCACGGAAATGGGCTCATTTCTCGCGCGCCGCCATGCTTCAGGGGTGAGCAGGTCACTGAAGACGTAACTCTTTCGAGCAGGCTGATACAGTTTCAGGAAACAAGCGATGGAGCAGTGGTTAACCCGACCTATTACTACACCTTCACATTTGATGGTCTTATAGTAAGGTGCTAAGAAAAATACGTTTGAAAGGTTCAACCAACGTAACCCCAGCAGCTGGCAGCGTGATGATGTTTTCTTATACGTCTGAGGGGGCTTTGGCGAGAAGTGTCCCGAAATTTCTAATTAAGAAAGCGCCCCATTGGGGCGCCTATTAAAACATTCTTTTCACAAATGGAATTTTTGAACCGAAGTAAGAAAATATGCAGGATGTGAAAAACACTATAAGTGTAGTTATAAGTATGTAGTATTCCGTTGGGTTAACATCTCCACCTATATGGAATTCTTTCGCTAAAGGCAATATGAACAAGGTGTGTATGCAGTAAACCCCTAAAGCAAAAGAAGAAAACATATTGGCAATCTTAACTATAATGGCATTATTCAATTCAATGGAAATAAAGAAATAAAATAATGCTATCGCACCTATAACTACAAAAGGTGATAGGTAACTATAGAACGTCCCGTTAGGCTTGCCAGAGCTATAACTAAATTGTTTTGTTAGGTATATGGTAAGCAAGCTTAATAGTATGTATAAAAACAGTGCTGCAACAGCCGCGAAATTATCCCTTTCAGGTTGATTATCTTTTATCCACGCACCAATGAAAAAGAAGCCTATATATCCATATATAGTTGTTAGCTGAAATAATCCTGTACTAACAGTCATTCCAAAGGTTGAGTTAACTATAGGAATTACAGAAGATGCCACAAACCAAATGCAAATAAAAATCAACCTTTCTTTCGCGCTACTATTGTTATATATTTTTGATATGAAAGGAGTGAATAAATAAAGCCCGAACATGGCATATAGAAACCAAAGATGTGCAGACGCTGGGCGGTTAAATAACTCTGTTGCGTTGTAAAGCGGAATCCCTACATACAGATAATTATATAAATAGAAAACACCACTCCAGAAAACAAGAGGAGGGATTATTTTTGTAAATCTCTTCTTGTAGAAGGCTGTAGCGGATTCCTCTCTTGTGATAAGGAAATAACCAGAGATCATGAAGAAGATTGGGACGCAAACACGTGAGAATGAATTATAAAAATTAGAAACGTCCCATTCTTCTTTACCGAGTTTTGGGAAGTTAACAGCGGATACATGGATGAGCATCACCATAAAGCTTGCAACTATCTTTAGTAAATTAATGTTTGGACTATTTTTATCCATTTTTTGAGTCGCTCATCATCAAATAAGTAAAATTTCAATGTTTTCGTGTACATAGAGTTTAACACCTGACATCAACTAGATCGACCCTCACATTTAGCGATGCTGTATATAAACACAGCTATTTTTGTGAGGTGTCTATGTTACGCGCAGCAGAAATGCACGCCGCCTTTTTAGCGGTCATAAAGCCATTCATTCCTCCTTCTGCAAACATCGTTGAAACGCCGGAAGGGTATGATGTAATTGATAACTCGACGCTGTTTAAGCGCGGAGACACACTGCTCATTTGGTTTTGCGGCCGCCAGCAGCACGCCTATTGGGCTGGTGACGCGCTCATTACTGATGATGGTCAGGCAATAGAAAGTGATGCATTAGATGACGTTCGTGTTGTTGGTGTTGTTACGCACATCATCCATTCGGTTTCCTCAGACGAAAATCCCTTCATGTAGTATTCAAAATGAGCAATCAGCGAATTTCCTTCTGAAATTTACAAGCACCAAAATCCCAATAGCGTTACAGGTTTAGAAACGAAGCGGCTATGAAGTAGCCAGCCAAAGACGAATGCCCATCTTGATCAGTACCCCAGATAAAACAACTGTGTATAAAAAAAGTTCTGGAGGTAGGCATTATGGAATTCTACAGACCGGCAGAGTTACGCGAAATTATTGCAATCCCGCTTTTCAGCGACTTAGTGCAATGTGGCTTTCCTGGCTCGGTAGCAGCCTACGTCGAATAGCGCATTGATCTCAATGAGTTACTTGTTTCCCACTCCAGCTCAACATATTTCGTCAAAGCCGCCGGCGACTCGATGATTGAGGCCGGGATCAGCGTCGGCAATCTGCTGGTGGTGGATAGCTCGCGAACTGCTGAGAATGGGGATATCGTTATCGCCGCGGTAGATGGGGTACAGTGAAGCGCCTGCAGCTATGCCCGACATTCCAGCTCATACCGATGAACAGCGCTTACTCGGCGATAATTGTCGGCAGCGAGGACACGCTCGATGTGTTCGGCGTCGTGACTTTCATCGCCAAATCGGCGAGCTGAACATGTTTGCGCTCTGTGATGTGAATTCGTTCTACGCATCATGCGAGACGGTGTTAAGGCCAGATCTGAGAGGGTGCCCAGTTGTCGTTCTCCCGAATAGCTATGGCTGTGTAATCGCAAGTAGCACCGAGGCCAAGGCCGCAGGAATTACAATGGGGGAGCCGTTCTTCAAGCAAAAGGAGTTGTTCCGCCGTGCCGGTGTTGTTTGCTTCAGTAGCAACTATGAGCTTTATGCGGATATGTCGAACCGGGTAATGACGACACTGGAGGAAATAAACCCCCGTGTCGAAATTTACAGCATTGACGAAGCTTTTTGCGACCTGACAGGCGTCAGGAATTGCCAGGACCTGACGGAGTTCGGCAAAGAGATCCGCGCGACAGTTCTGAAGCGTACACATCTGACTGTAGGGGTTGGCATCGCGCAGACTAAAACTCTCGCTAAGCTGGTTAACCTCGCAGCCAAGAAATGGCCGCGCCAGACTGGTGGGGTGGTTGATTTGTCTAACATCGACCGTCAGCGTCGATTGTTGGCTATCGTACCTGTAGAGGATGTGTGGGGTGCCGGCAGGCGTATTAGCAAGAAGCTCAATGCCATGGGAATCAAGACGGCTCTGGACCTCTCAGAGCAAAGCACATGGATTATCCGCAAACACTTCAACGTGGTCCTCGAGCGAACAGTCCGGGAGTTGCGTGGCGAACAGAGTTTGCCCTGCAACCCAGAAAATCGTCTGCAGCCGGTCGTTTGGCGAACGCGTTACCGACTATGAGCAGATGCGCCAGGCTACTTGCTCCTATGCCGCCCGCGGCGCTGAAAAGCTCCGCAGTGAGTACCAATATTGCCGCTTTATCTCAGCATTCGTGAAGACCTCTCCCTTTGCGCTTAACGGGCCATATTACGGCAATAGCGCCTCAATGAAGTTGCTCACACCAACGCAGGATAGCCGCGACATTATCAAAGCCGCGGTAAAGTGCCTGGACAAAATTTGGCAGGATGGGCACCGATACCAGAAAGCCGGCATTATGCTCGGCGATTTCTTCAGCCAGGGCGTGGCGCAGCTCAATTTATTCGACGAGAATGCGCCGCGGGCAGGTAGCGAGAGGTTGATGGAGATACTCGATCACCTGAATGCGAAAGATGGAAAAGGAACACTCCATTTTGCTGGGCAGGGCGTTCAGCAGCAGTGGCAGATGAAGCGTAAAATGCTTTCTCCGCGGTATACGACCGCTTCCAAGATTTATTAATTGTTAAATAAACCCAGGACATTATTGTCAAAATATAGTATCTTATTCAAGTGCTTATAAATACTTAAATGGAATTGACATGTTAAAACCTATTCTTGCATTAGCAGTACTTACCTTGTCTGGGTGTGCAATTATTCAGGAACCGCCAAAACATGGTACCCCTGACGCTGTATATACAACCAAGAGCGATACAAAAAGCGTTGCATTATGCATTGCTGATGTATTTGCAGATTACGACCCTTACATTTTACCAGGCTATAAAGAAGAATTTTGGGGTTATAAGCTTGCATATTCCGCCGGGCCATATGGCGAAGCTGAAATTTACAGGAAAAATAATGTTACCACTGTGAATTATTTTGAGCAGAATAATTCAGATAAGAAAATGGTAAAGCATCTTAAAGACGGCATTCAAAAATGCGTAACCAAGGTGTACGACATGACTCCAGTGGGTGGTAAGCAGCCAGATGGAAGCGTAAAACTTTGGTAATATCTGTCAGGATATCACTGAATATTATCAATAAATTCAGCACACTGATTTTTGGATTACCAACGGCACGCGACACTGCGTGCCAGATAAACTAGTCGGCGACCACTGTGCCGTCGGCAATTATTTCCTCAGCTTCTTTCCCGCCAACGTCCTGGCGCATCCATTCCCGGGCCGCTTCTGGCGACAGGACCAGCGGCCGGCGGTCGTGAATGTCGACCAGCGCTTTATCAGTTGCAGACGTCACAATCAAAAATCCTTCCGCTTCGTCTCCGCGTTCGAATGGCGTGCTGCCAGAGAGGTTTAAACATTCTGCTGGTGGCTGCCGTCTCGACGCGCGAGTTTATCAGAGGTGTCTTATCCCACCACCCCGACGCGTAACCCCAGCAAGGTGCAGCTGTTCGTCGCGTTCGCTTAGCAGCAGGACTTTTGTGCCAGGCGCAACGTTGTAACGTCCAATCGGCTCAGGGTCATAGGCGATGTCGCGATCGCCTTCGTCGGCCAGGTAGGCAGATATTCTTCACGGGTTTGGGCTTGTGCAAAACGTCCACACATAGGAACCTCCAGTCAGTCAGACTGAAAGTATAGGGCAGGGATAAAAAACAGGTACACACCGAAACTTTATGATTTTGAAACAGGGAGATGATGTAAATCAGGGAGGCGGTAAAGCGGGTCGTTGAGAAACTGGAAGGAGCTACGCAAAACGTGAGTTTTGGGGCATATTTGGGGCAAAAGCGTGTTTGATGCGTGTTTTGGGGCGAAAAAATAGCCGCTATTACCCAGACATTCTTTTTTCAAGTTACTGATTTTAATGCAAACCCCTGAAAAGACGATGTTTAAAAAAATGTTGGATAAAGCACCTGAATTAATGGATTAATGTGTCAGCCAGCTGATTTGAACTGGCTCACCATACAAGATTGTTCAATAATGCCCGTCGCGCGTTGTTAACCAGTGGTTGTGGTATGAAAAAGACAATTTTTTCGTTGGCACTTGGCACGTTTGGCCTGGGAATGGCTGAATTTGGCATTATGGGCGTATTAACTGAGCTGGCCCATGACACCGGAATTTCAATTCCCGCCGCCGGGAATATGATTTCGTTTTACGCCTTTGGTGTGGTGATTGGTGCCCCGATTGTGGCGCTGTTCTCAGGCAAATTTTCGTTAAAATCCACGCTGTTGTTTCTGGTGGTGCTGTGTGCCGTCGGAAATGCGATTTTTACCTTTTCAACGTCGTATGCCTGGCTGGCGATAGGGCGGCTGATTTCCGGTTTTCCGCACGGCGCCATTTTTGGCGTCGGGGCGATTATTCTCTCGAGAATTGCGCCTCCGGGGAAGGTGACGGTCGCCGTGGCGGGCATGATAGCCGGCATGACGGTTGCCAATCTGGTGGGCGTACCGCTTGGCACCTGGCTGGGTCATGAATTCAGCTGGCGCTATACCTTTTTCCTGATTGCCCTGTTTGATGCTCTGGTGATCATCTCGGTACTGGTCTGGGTGCCGCACATCCATGATCGCTCCGAAATCAAATTGACCGCGCAATTTTCCTTTCTGAAAAAACCGGAGCCGTGGCTGATTTTTGCCGCCACCATGTTTGGCAATGCTGGCGTGTTTGCGTGGTTCAGCTTCGTCAAACCGTTTATGGTCAACGTCTCTGGCTTCTCCGAAGGCGTCATGACGGTCATCATGATGCTGATGGGGCTGGGTATGGTGTTAGGTAATCTCCTGAGCGGGAAATTATCGGGCCGCTTCAGTCCGCTGCGTATTGCCGCCACCACCGACATGGTCATTGTCGCGTCACTGCTGTTGCTATTCGCCTTTGGGGAACATAAAACGGCGTCGCTGGTGATGGGCTTTATCTGCTGTGCCGGGCTGTTTGCACTATCTGCGCCGCTGCAGATCCTTCTCCTGCAAAATGCGAAGGGCGGTGAGATGCTGGGTGCCGCAGGCGGGCAGATGGCATTTAACCTCGGCAGTGCGATAGGGGCGTATTTTGGCGGGATGATGATCACGCTTGGCTTTAGCTGGAGCTATGTCACGCTGCCAGCGGCTGTGCTCTCATTCTCAGCCATGAGTTCACTGCTGATCTACGCACATCTTCGGGCCAGAAAGGCAGACGCCGGTTCGCTCGCTTCCGCACGTTGAACCGCGCCGGTAAGGCGCGGTAGAAGGGCACTAGACAAATTTCGCCAACGGATCGGCAGCGGCAAACGCCACGGCTTTGTCCGCTGCTGGCGGGTAGATAAGTTCATTGGTGATGGCGATTTTGATTTTCTTTGCGTCATCACGCACCGATTTGACGGCCTGGTCCCACCCTTCAGTGTAAACGGCACCCCAGGCACCCAGGTCCAGACAGGTCACGTAGTTAACCTGGCGGTAAGGATAAGGCGTGCGATTCAACAGGCTGGCTGCCGCGTTGTGGCCGGCAAATTTACCCAACTGGATCGCGTGCTGGCAGGTCATTAGCGCCGTGTTCCCCATCTCGTCCGTTCTGGCGTAGGCCATATCTCCCGTCGCGTACACGTCCGGATGAGCCGGAACCTGCAGCGTTTCTGTCACTTTCAGACGCCCCTGGTTATCGCGTTCGCCGTTAATCTGTTGTCCAAGCGGGTTTGCTTCAACGCCTGCCGTCCAGACTACGGTTGCAGCGGGGATACGTTCGCCGTTTTTCAGCGTTACGCCGTTCGCATCGATGGCCTCAATTTCACTGTTCAGACGCCACTCAATCCCCAGTTCCTGGCTCGCGTCTTCAATGGTGTTACGCAATGCTTCACTGTATCGTCCGCCAATGACATGACCCCTTTCAACTACGATAACTCTTGTCGCCGTATCATCACCGAAGCGAGCGCGCAGTCGGGCAGGAAGCTCGGTTGCCAGTTCAATGCCGGTAAAACCGCCGCCACAGACAACCACGGTATTGCGCGCAGCGGTGGAAGGGCGCGAGACCAGGGAGTCAAGATGCTGCTCAAAGGTCTGTGCGGATTCAAGCTGATCGATATCAAAGGCGTACTCAGCCAGCCCGGCAATCGGTGGACGCTTGCTCTGACTGCCGGTGGCCAGCACTAACCGCTCGTAACTCACTGCGGCAGTTACGCCATTCGTATCACGATAGGAAACACTTTTCCCTTTTATATCAATGGATTCTGCTTTTCCGGCGATAAAATCAATACCCAGTTCAGCGAACAGTCCGGTCAGCGGAGAGACCAGCGACGTCACGTTCTCTTCATAGAAGCGCGGGCGAACACGCAACTCGGGGGCGGGTGCCAGCACGGCGATCTTCAGGCTGTTATTGCCCTCCAGCGCATTCAGACGTGCGGCACTGACTGCAGCCCACATGCCGGAAAAACCACTGCCCACAATTAAAATCTGCTTCTTCATCTTCGATCCTTTTGATCATCATGCTGTATACCTGACATAACTGCAACTATACTTGTCGCAGTTAACTGCGACAACTTCTTTCTGAGTTAAATTTTAATGCTGCATAAAATCAGCATGTTAATGAAAAAGGGGAGGGTAGTTGTGATTGTGGGCAATAACGCCGTTATAATGACCCAGATAAATAACTTCGGAGTTAACCATGGCGTTTTACAGTTCCGGTGTGGAATACGGCATTCACAGCCTGATGTGCATGGTGGATGCAAAAGGCAATGAGCGTGAGATGAGCGTCCGGGAAATGGCCGCCCTGCAGGGTGTGCCGTATGATTACCTGGGAAAAATCTTCACCCGTTTGTCACGTGCCGGGCTGGTGAGCAGCACGGAAGGTAAGGGCGGCGGGTTTAAACTGGCGCGCCCGGCGGAGTTGATCACCGTACTGGATGTGGCGCACGCCATTGACGGTGAGAAGAACATGTTTGAGTGTCGCGAGGTGCGTCAGCGGCTGGCGGTGTTTAATGAAACGCCTCCTGCCTGGGTGTGCAATGGCCCGTGTGGCGTACGTTCGGTCATGGACAGCGCACAGCAACGGATGGAAGAGGAGTTAGCGCGACATACCATTCTCGATCTGGCGCGCAAGATGTACCGCAAAGCGCCGGATACCTTTCAGATTGAGGTTCAGAAGTGGATTTCTGACCGGCGATCGTCGTAGTGAAATGCCGGGTAAGGCAAAACCGCCCCCCGGCAACCGGCGATTAAGAGCGTAAATCAATCACCATACGACCGCGGATTTGACCCTGCTCCATCTCTTTAAAGATGGCATTGATATCTTCCAGCGGACGCATTGTCACTTTTGGCACCACTTTGCCCTCTGCTGCAAACTGGAATGCCTCCATCAGGTCCTGACGGGTTCCCACCAGCGATCCGACGACCTGAATGCCGTCCAGGACCAGGCGTGGAATATCCAGGCTCATCGCTTCCGGCGGCAGGCCCACGGCGACCACGCGGCCACCGGCACGCACGGCATCCACCGCTGAGTTGAAGGCTGCTTTTGCCACGGCAGTTACCACCGCAGCATGTGCGCCTCCGGTTTTCTCCTGAACAATTTTCGCTGCATCTTCGCTGCGAGAGTTAATGGTTAAATCTGCCCCCATGCTGGCGGCCAGTTTCAGCTGTTCATCGTTCACATCAATGGCGATGACCTTAGCGTTGAACACGTTTTTAGCGTACTGCAGTGCAAGGTTACCCAGACCACCAAGACCGTAAATCGCAATCCACTGGCCCGGCTTAATGTGGGACACTTTTACCGCTTTGTAGGTGGTGACCCCCGCGCAGGTGATGCTGCTCGCCGCTGCGGAATCCAGACCGTCCGGCACTTTTACCGCATAATCGGCGGTCACGATGCACTCTTCAGCCATCCCACCGTCAACGGAATAACCCGCGTTTTTCACATCGCGGCACAGGGTTTCGTTGCCGGTATTACAGTATTCGCAGTGTCCACAGCCTTCAAAAAACCATGCCACGCTCGCACGGTCGCCAATTTTCAGCGAGTTGACGCCTGGGCCAATCTCTTTAACGATCCCTATTCCTTCGTGACCCAGGATCACCCCGGTCTTATCGCCGAAATCACCGTTCTTCACGTGAAGATCGGTATGACATACGCCGCAGCATTCCATCTTCAGCAGGGCTTCTCCATGCTTAAGCGGACGTAATGATTTTTCGGTGACATTGACCTGATGATCCTGAGTGACAACAGCAGCCTTCATATGTTTCTCCTTGTTCATGATGAGATTCTGCATAGCAGGTGTACTACTTCTTAAGGATTAATACTTAGGCGCGTTAATGCAAGGTGGCAGCAACATAATGTCATCATTTGATTCGATTTCGGATTAAGAATACAGCGATCCTCTAATAATCAGGGGGGCGTTCAGGGGCAGAGCGGCCCGGCGAGACACTCGCCGGGCGCGGACTTACAGTTTTGCTTCTATCGCCTCAATCTCCTGGCGCCATTGCGCCTGCAACTGCGGCTTCTGGTGCTTCGGTTTGCGGGCCAGGTCTTCCTCCAGCAATGTCTCCAGCGCGATCAGCCGTTCAAGCAGGTCGTCAAACTGCGAAGGGCGATCGTGCTGTTGTTTCGGTGAACACGGCGATGTTATCAGGCCTGCACTTTCACGCAGCCGTTCAAAGACCGCTTCGGCGTCATGCCATTCACTCAGCCTGCCGTCCTCAATCAGCCAGAAACGGTTGCAGCTTTGGCTGATTAATTGGCGATCATGGCTGACCAGCAGCACGCCACCTTCAAATTGCTGCAGGGTTTCCGTCAGCGCCTCTTTGCCTTCCATGTCCAGATGGTTGGTCGGTTCATCCAGCATCAGCAGGCTATAGCGCGCTAACGTCAGGCCAACAAACAGCAGGCGAGAGCGTTCTCCACCGCTGAGCGTACTGACTTTCTGACCGTGACGTGGCCACGCAAAGCCGGCACCGATCAGGGCCATCTTGCGATTCTGCGGATCGGGTGCAAACGGCTCCAGTGCGTCAAACAGCGATGCATCGTCCGGGAGCTGGTTCAGCGTCTGGTCATAATAGCCAGGCGATACGCGTGGATGGAGTTTCAGCCCATCGTCAGCCTGCTCGCCGCGAAAATGCCGCCAGATCAGCTTCATCAGGGATGATTTACCGCAGCCGTTACGTCCAACGATGGCCACGCGATCGCCGCTTTTGAGACGCGCGATGTCAATGCTAAACAGCGCAGGCAGCCCGGGCGCCGGCGGCACCGCGAGGTTTTCCAGTTCCAGCAGACGATCGGCCCGTAGCGCGTCGCCGCGCAGGGTTAATGTCCACTGACTTCCCGCCGTGACCTCCGTCTGGCTCTCTTTCAGCCGTTCAACCTGCTTTTCCATCTGTTTCGCTTTGCGGGCCAGGTCTTCGTTGTCGTAGACTTTGCCCCAGGTCGCCAGTCTTTTTGCGCTGGCCGCGACGCGGTCGATCTCCTTTTGTTCTGCCTTGTGGCGCTGCGCATCACTTTCGTCTTTCGCATCCAGCGCTTTGCGTGCGGCGGTGCAGGGAAGGGCAAAGTAATGCAGCATCTTATCGCGCAGGATCCAGCTGCCGTTGGTCACGGCATCCAGCAGTTGCCTGTCATGTGAAACCAGCACAAAGCTGCCTGACCAGGCCTGTAAAAATTGCTCCAGCCAGAGCATGGTAGGTAAATCGAGGTGGTTACTCGGTTCATCCAGCAGCAGCAGGTCCGGCGCATTAATCAAAGCCCGCGCCAGCAGCAGACGCGTATGTTGCCCGCCGCTCAACGTTGCCGAGGTTAATGTCCAGTCCTGCGGCGTAAAGCCCATACTCGCCAGCAGCGTTTCCGCTTTCCAGCGCAGGCTCTCGCGTTCAGCCGCAGGCAGTTGTGCCAACACGGCATCCAGCATGCTCAGGGGATAAATCCCGTCCGGCAGATGTTGTTCTACGCGCGCCATGATGCAGTGCCCGGCCAGCGCGACCGTTCCGGCGGCAGGCGTGTCCGTACCGTCCAGCACCTTCAGCAGCGTACTTTTACCGCAGCCGTTGTCGCCCAGCAGACCGATGCGATCGCCTTTTTTCAGTGTAAAGGAGAGAGAGTCGAAGAGCGTACCAAACGCCGTATCAACACGTAGAGATTGTGCAGTGAGTAAAGTGCTCATTGTTGCTTACCCAAGAGTTACAGGCATGTTTATGCCTCGTCAAACATCGCTGACGATAACTCAGTAAGCCCGAGAGAAGGGATTTCAGGGGTTGGTGTCTTCGCTCAAGCAGAAGTTATCGCAGCACGATACCGATAACGCTTGAGCTGGTGCGATCACCAAATGTATGTGAAACATTGAAAATTTCACAGTACAGCATAATTGGCCTCCTTATATGTTATGAGTTTGTAAGTGACTACCACTATACAACTTTTTTCAGCACAAACCTAGCTTTGGGGCAATTTGGGGGCAAAGTCGTCGGCATTCTCTCATTCAGCATGTTCACCTGGTCGTTGTCGTTATCGCTGATCCATCTCGAATAAACCTCGTAAACCATCTTGGCGTTCTCGTGCCCCATCTGACTCGCGATGAAAGAAGGGTTAGCGCCGGCCGCCAGCGTCCAGCACGCGTAGGTGTGTCGCGACTGATAGGGATGCCGCTCGCGGATACCGGATTTTTCCATACCCCGGCGCCAGCCGTAAGAAATGGCCGACTTGGAAAAGTGTCCCTTTTCACTCGCGTTTTGCGGAACAAACACGAAACGGAGATCCTGGCGTTCCGTCATGCCGTGCTCGCGGTGATGGAAGCAGATCTCCCTTTTATCGAGATGTCCTGTTACCGCAAATTGCTCTTTCAGAGCATCAAGAGCTGGCTGAAGCAGTGTCACTGTTCGTATGCCAGCGTCAGTCTTAGGCGGAACAAAGAGACCTTTATCCGTGAGGTTTCTGGATACATGGATTTCGCCCTTCACCAGATCCACATCACCCCAGGAAAGGGCGCACAGCTCGCCGTGCCGTAACCCTGTATGAACGGCGACTATCCATATTAGGCGGTGCTTTTCCGGCATCGCAGATATGAGCTGCTGGTACTCATCAACACCCAGCGGATCAGGACGCTTCCTGGAAACTTTAAGGTGCGCTATCCCTTTATAAGGCTCGTGGGTTATGAATTGGCTCCGCATTGCCAGCTTCAGCATTTCTGAGAGCAAACTCATGAGAAGGTTCACCGTCGAAGGTGCTCGCCCGGTTTTGTTGAGATATGGCTTTCCTGGGTTAATGACTTCGCCAGTAAGTAATATTTTGCGATAGTTCAGAATATCTACATGCTTTATATCGGTAATATAAGTATTTTCCCCGACAACACGTAATAACGTGTTGATGGAAGAATTAATTGAATTCATTGAGGACGCTGCTACATCGAGCGCTTTAGTTTCTCTGAAAATGTCAGCTAATTCTTTAAAAGTGGTGATGCGTTTCGTGCTTGAAAATTTAGCCAGCGCCTTGGATTCAGGAAATCTGGCAGCGTAATCGAACTGTCCAAGGTGAATTTCGCTGACGATCACCGCCCGAAGATTACCTGCTTTGCGAAGGTTGCCAGGTGTGACGGACCATCCCTTAAGAACTTCGCGGCAGCGAATGCCGCGATAGGTGAAGGAGATCCTGATTTTCCCATTATGCAATTCAACTCCTGTCGGAAAATCCATTACGCATCCCTCACAAGTTCATTAATCTTAGGATAGTTGTACCAAAGCAAACCATTGCTGTTATCGGTTTCTCCTTTCGCTGTGAGCCGTTTGAAATGAACACCTTCGGCCCAAAGATTTAATCGATAACTTTTTATTTGCCCTTCTGTAAGGCCAGTTTTCTCGGTCAGCCTGGCCTCAACTACCCATTCTTCATTGAAAATAATCGTGGTCATTTGGTCATGTCTCTGCATAACCGCCGCAAACTTTAACGGCAAACCTGCGGCGGGGGTTGAACAAGAATAATCAAGCTCAGAAATCAAAGGTTTGCTGTCCACCTCCCTCAATCACTTTCACACTTTTCGTGTATTCGTTTGAAAATCCCGCCCAATGAGCTGCGCGGATCCGTGCAGCTTCCTCTTTTGTCAGGCAGGGTTCCGGTAGGGCGCTGTCCTTTCGGTGCTCAGCGACCCGTATGGGTTGCCTGATATCGTGCAGTTTCTGGCAGATAGGGCACAGGTCCTTTGTGTCCATTCCCCGCGCCTTACCCTCAAAAAACAGATTTCCATGCCACGTCGCGCAGCTGCGGCACATTGGTGCATCGCAGGTGAACATTCCCCTGCATTTTTGCATCATCCCGTTTTCGTCCTCATCAGCATCCCAGCCGATCAGACCGTCACAAAGCAGGGTGGCCGGTTCGCCGCAAAACATACAGGTGTCTTTTTTCATGCCGCCTGGTCCTGAAGTTCAACGCACATCTCCGGCAGGTTCGCGCGCACAAGCGCTTCGGCGAACTGAGGCGGTACCGCGTTTCCGCAGCGGGCCACCTGCTTGTCTTTCGGGTAGCGGTTGCCGAGGTAGTCCCGATCGATGATGTACCATTTCGGGAAACCCTGGCACAGGTACAGCTCATGTGGCTGCAGCATGCGCATGCCGATATCTACGATCCGGTAAATCACACCGTCCACATCAACGAATTCAGTTGCTTCTTCACCCAGGTGTTCGCGTAAGAAATCACGAACTGCAGCTGCATGCGGATAATCGATATCATCGGTCGCCAGCATTGTTTCGACGTTGCCCAGGTGCAGACCGCCAGCGGTTACTGTTGGCGCAGGCACATCGGTGCGCTGTCCGTCGCGGCAGGTGCCGCGTAGTTTGACCAGATGAGAGGTCACAAGCGCGTGGTGGTCCGTCACGGTGACCGTGTGAGCCGGTTCGTTCAGCGCGGCGCCGGGGCCTGAATAATTTCCGCCGTAGTGTTTCACCATATGCGCGGCGACGAGGGCGTGCTTTCCGCCGCCAGCCACGACGGTACCGAGAGGTTTCCCTAGACCCGGAACGCGCGGTGCCTGCCCGGGGCGCTCCCCATAACCGACCTGAATAAGCGTTGCAGCGGTGATCTGGCTTTTTCCACCGCCTCCGGCAGTGATTGTGCCGATCGGAGAATCGGCGCGGTGCCCGGTGCTGTTACCGAATTGTCGGGTGATCACTGGAGCTACTACGCAGGCCCGCGATTGCTTCAGGACTGTATGGGATGGCTTTGTCACTGGCCGCGGCTTCGCCTGATATTCGCTGCCACCGTTCCCGGCAATGAACGGGGTCATGACTGCAGTCGCAATGCCGAGCGCGTGTCCGTTCCCGCCGGGCCGAACGGATGTTCCCGCCGTGATGGTTGGAGCTGGTGCCGTAACGGGCTGCCCGGTAGCTCCGGTGCGGAACTTTGTCAGATGCGGGACGACGACGGCGTAGCCATGCTTTTTCGTGATGGTCTGCAGTGGATCCTGAATATCCTGCCCGCGAAACACGTCATAGCCTGCGCCCGTGTGGTTGCATTTAACGATGAACGGTTTTTTTGTGCCTTTGACGTAGCGCTGGATGCCGCGGGCGATTCGCCGCATGGTGTTAACCGCCAGCGGTTTTTTTCTGCCAAAAATTGACGGGCAGGGGATCGACCAGTCGATGCACTCTGCTGCAGAGCGCCACGGTTTTAGAATGCCAGATTTGACCGCGGCTGTTGCCGGGTCGCCGTGAGTTATCTCAGGCCAGGTGATCGGGCGGCCGTCGCAGCGCATGACCATGAAGAACCGTTTACGGATGGTGGGAGTGCCATAGTCACAGGCCCGCAGCTCTCGAAACTCGACGGCATAACCCAGACCGTTGACGAGCTGCCGCGCCTGCTCGCTATCCGTGGAAATTTTCAGAAATTCACAGCACTCCGCCAGCGCAGGGTGATCGGCCGCAATGCCAGTTGTCAGCATGCCGACGAACGCCTGGAAGGTTTCGCCCACTCGTTCTGGATCAGGGCGCATCTCGGCTGCCAGCAGCGGGCCCCATGTCTGGAATTCTGAAACGTTCTCCAGCATGCCAACGCGCGGGCGGACATCCAGCGCCCAGCGCAGAACAATCCAGGCGAGTCCGCGGATCTCTTTCTCGACGGGCTTCGCTCCTTTTGCCTTGGAAAAATGGCGGCAATCGGGAGAGAACCAGGCAAGGCCGACTTTGCGCCCGGCGGTTGCCACTCTGGGCTTAACGTCAAACACCGATTCGCAATAGTGAAGGGTGTTGGGGTGGTTGGTCGTATGCATTGCCACGGCATTCAGATCGTGATTGATGGCGATATCCACGCTGCGGCCAATAGCCATTTCGATCCCGGTGCTGGCACCGCCACCCCCGGCAAAGTTATCAACGATAATTTCGTTCACGCGTATTTCTCCATGGCTTCGCGCAGTGAACGCGCGGCGGTGAGGATAGAGGGGGCTGGAACCTTGTCCAGCCACATGCGGTTGATGTGATGCTTAAGGCGGCGCTGGTGGTGCACGGGTAGCAGATCAACGTCGCCGCATTGGGAAAATACAACCTCTACCTCGGCGGGCCATACGGTTTCTGGCACGTCCGGCAGCAGCAGGTTTTCCAATTCGACAATTCGATGAATGGCATAGTGCAGGGTTGCTTCCATCACTAATTACCCCACTTCATCGATGTGCCGCAGTAAGCGCAAATGGGCAAATCCCCGGGATTTTCGGGGATGGTAAAAGCGTGCCCCCCGTATAAGCACTCCTTTTTTCCTATAGGGGGAAGAGGGCGTCCCTGAAAAATGGCCTCAATACCAAGCTTTTTAGCCAATGCGTATTCAGCAGAAGCACCGTCAGACCGCTCCCAATGACTGAGCATGAAAATTTTGTCGGCGCAACGCAGCATGGCGCAGCAAATATCCATGTATTGAGGTTGGGTTAGGCCATTTGGCAGAGTTGCCGGATTAAGGGCTGTAAATCCTTTTTTGCTCAGTTCTGCAGCTGCCTGATTGAAGGCAGGGCGGTTAAAAAATGGGAGGCCACTCATAGGCCCCGCAATATAAACGATAGCCATTACGCACCAGCCCTTACGCACTTGAAATTTTTCAGCGTCACTTTTGCTTCATGCGAGACGCCGGCCTCTTTGCTGACCGAGAGGAATTTTTCGCACTCGTCTTTTGTCATTTTTTTCTCAGAAAACCGAGTCCAGTTAGTTGGACAGTTCCCAGGTTTGATCACGGTGGCGGTAATTTTGTATTTGGTCATGTCTCTGTACGCCCCTGGCTGGGCGTCTCCATCTTATTTGGTCAGGCTAAATTCAGAAGGGAAATCAGGGGTAACGACGGGCTGCCACGCAAGAATTTTGAAACGGCCAGCAAAATCGCCGCGAGGGAAATAGCCGTCTTGTTCTTGAATGCAATAACGATAGAGGCCCTCATCTCCACCGATGTAATCGATCCATCCGGTAAAGTTGGCATGTTCGCCGTCTTCGTTAGTCCACCAGTCTAGTGCGCTAGGCGCTTCTGCAGGCAGTTCTCCTTCCTCTTCGAACACCTCAAGTTCGGCCTCCGTTAGTTCTGCGTTGAGCCATGACAATTTGATGACCGTCTCCTGCGGGAAGTTATATTTTTCTTCCCAACTACGACCACCGTTGCGTTCTTCAAAGGAGACGGCAACCCAGCATTCCAAACGCTCACCACGTTCGATTGCTGGCTGTTCTGCTACTGATTTCCATTCGTTGTTTTTCATGATTTTTCCTCAATACGCTTAAATTCGATTACCCAAACCCATGGGTTAGCCTGCCAACTCTCTTTGCCGTAGATGGACTCCCACAACCAGGAGAAAACTTCCCGTGCGTCATGGCTTGCGCCACCGAAATATTGATCTCCTTGATTCAGGCAATAGCGGCCAGTAGCAGGCAGTCTTATCAAGCCCTCACGGGATGCATCGTTCTGGCTAATAGACTGAAGACGCTGAACGCCGACATTAGTAATTTCCAATGTGATGCGAGACGCCCAGCGCGGCATATGGATTGATGGTGTCCAGGCACCTTCGAAATCGAAGCCATCTGGAGAAGTCCAAATCCCGTAATTACGCGGTTTCTGTATTGCGCTGGCCCGGTAAATGCGCTGAGCGTCCTCTCTGCTGCAAAGATTTCCTTCTGCATCCACAGGATGTCCCTCTTCATTCCCGATACATGAGAAGGTTTCTCGCACCCATATGCGATCACCGGGCTTACCGTGCGGGCAGGCAACATGCGCAAAATTTTTGTTTGTCTCTCGGTCTGTCGAGCCTGAACCATAAACCCAACCTTTCCATGAAAAACCTGAACCTGCAGTTAATTCCGGTTGTGGATTAGCTGGCCGCCGCGTCTGTGTCTTCCGGCCGTCGAGGATGGCGCGGACCATCGCGCCGTTGAATATCATGCCGCGTTCTTTCATTTGGTTGCCTCACGTAATTCTTGTGCAACGCTTCTTGCGACCGTGGCACTCCCGATGTAAGCCAAAGCATCCAATTCTCTTTGACGGGTGTTGCGATTAATTTTTTTCGCAGCACTCTCCAACTCATCGGCGACAGCTTCAGCACCAAGCGCTTTTAAATCTGAAATTGCTGCATCGATATTCGGAGTGTCGAAATCGAAAATCTCTGCCAGGATTTCATCCCACCCGGCTATGGCACCATTCTGGTTCCAGCCAGCAATACCTTCGGTCTGAGCCGCGACTGCCCGCACGGCTTCGATCACTTCACGCTGAGCCATACCCTCGACAATAAAACGGTGATTTTGGACCAGGGCGCGGCGGGATTTCTCCCGCTCTCGCTCAAGAGTCGACTCAGCATTATCCAGCGCTTTCAGCACGGTCTGAACTGCAGGGCCGTAACCCCAATTTTTTCCCCCAGGGCCAGATAAAGCCTCCAGAAGAACATTTTTTGCCTGTTCAATATTCACTTCGCATCTCCTTTGCTTTTAAGCAGTTCAAACGGAATGTCGATCTCGTCGCCGCCCATAGAGGCGATGGCGCGGCAGATTGCCAGTTGCGGGGTATCACCCTCGCCGCGATACGGTCCGCCGGACGAGAAAATTTCAAACACTGGCGGCTTCTCAGCTACTCTCATGCTGACGGTCGCGTGCCAGGATTCGAAGGTTTCCCAGCAGCCCTTCGGTTTGCCGTCTTCGCGGTAGTTGAGCTTGTGGACGTCGTGAGGTGGTTCGATGAATACCTGATACTTTTCCATCAGCGGGCCGCACACACGCCAGCTGGATGATGGACGGAAGGCGTCGCCAGAGGTGCGGATGACCGACAGCTGCTCGCTGTACTTCGCACCGTTCACAGCGCGGTCAACCGCAAAGTCCAGAGCACTCCCGGTAAGTTCGGAAACTTTCACTGTTTTTTTCATGCTTCTACTCCTTGGTACTGGCGTTTGGCAGTCATCAGGCATTGAGAGCGAAGACGTGAAACCCGCTGAACTTCGCGTTCTGTTTTCACCAGCCCTATGGCTTCGGTTAGGACGGTGGCGGCCCGGCGGTGTAGCCCGCGCTCGATCAACTCGTTCGCAAGTGACTCGATTTCTTCGGCACGCTGTACTGGTTTTTTCGTGGGGATCCGTGGGGTATCGGATTCGATATACATGCCCGGAACGACCGAGTAGCGATACTTCCTGCAGTCACGGCGGCGAGTGAGAATTCCCGCGCTAAACAGCGCATTTAAGTGCGGATAAACACCGCTGGGATCCATGAAAAGTGCCTCGCAGATTTCAGCGTTTGATGAATCAGGGTTCGCGCTGATGTAGCTGGCAATTTTATGGTGAGTGTTATTTTTCATGCTCATAGTCATATTCCGGCGGCCGGAGCCGCCAGCCTCCGTTATGCGCCGATGTATTCCGGTTTCATGTCTGCCAAAGTCGTGCAGTAACCGTCGTACAAATCACCCAGGTGTACTTTCACTGCATTAAGGGTGTTCTCTACCGCCACAAACTTATCTGCGGCTTCCGGTTGGTCCGGTTTTGGCAGTTCGTTGATCATCTTCTCGATGCGCGTCACGGCATTAAGGCGATGGTGACGCTGCACAACCTTGCCTTTCAGCTCGGTGTATAGGTCGATGCCGATGGCGTTCTTTTGGGACTCGACTTCCTGGCGCAGCTCGGTTGTTACTTCGGTGGTTTCGGCATCCTCAATGCGCTGGCGGAAATCGGTAACCCATTGCTCCATCCCGTCATAGGTTTGGACGTCTTCAGCAGCGATAACGGTCGGGCTTTCATTCATCTCGCTGATTTCAACGTGCCCGGCTGCAGGCATCGGATTGATCTCTTTTTCAAGATGACCCTCCAGTTCCTCTTTCGTGTACACACCCAGGATTACGTCAGGCGTGTACAGCCGTGCCCAATACTTCAGTGCCAGGTATGCGATCTGCTGTTTCGGATTGGATACCCAGAGAGGGGAATTGCGGATCACAACACTGGACAGATAAAGCGGTTCGCCCCAGGTAATTTCTTTCTCGCCGCGGATAACTGCGCCGACCTGAACAAACAGGCCCATCTCATCAGCATCGGTCCAAGCACGGATACGTTCGGTGGTGGTGTACTCGCCTTTATTTCCGCGCTTTTTAACAGTCACTTCCCGCGACGTTGTGCAGCGCGACCAATCGCCGCCGTATTTATAGTGAAATCGGCCTGAAATGGCGGTGGAGCTGGAGATTACAGCGTTAACGAGTTGTGCCTCATAACCGAGTTTTCCGCTCACCAGATGCGTTTTCTGGGCGACTGCGTAGGGGTTCATTCCCCATTGCATTGCCTGCATAACAATCGCCATGCAATCCGCTGGTTTTCCGGCCAGGTGATCCGGTACCGAGACGCGGGAGTCAGCCATCAGGTTGGCGAACGCGGTTAACTGGCTGAGCATCGGAGCGCTGAAAATTGCGCTGCTGGCGGAGATAGTGGCCGGAGCCAGGTCCTGAGTTTCGATGATATTCGTCATTATTGGTCTCCTTACATCGCGCCCAGCGCTTCGAGGCGGCGCAGGTCAAAGTCGTTAAGCTCGTCGGTGTAGTCTTCGACGATGGGGGCAGGCCAGGTGTTGGTCTCCATGCACTCGTTTATGGTGCGTAGCGCAAGGCGGTATTCTTTACGCCCGAGATCAAGCAGGTCAGGAGACGCCTCAACAATGGCGATCCAGTGGTAGCCCTCGTCACGGTTAACAAAAATCCAGAAAAATTGATCCAGGTTGGCAGTGTCGCAGTACATAGCGGCGCTAAGGTGGTAGCCGCGGCTAGTGATTTCCCGGTGCAGCCGGGCTTTCAGCTCGTCCTTTTTCACATAACCCAGGCTCGTGGTTTTCAGGTCGCCGCCGATACGTGCGTGCGGCAGCTGAATTTCCAGGTCCGGGCGAACACGGACTTCAAGGCCGGTATCTTCGTCGAAACCGAAATAACTCACCTCGGACTGGCGTGCCGGGTGATTCAGCAGACGGCTGGCGCTCGGGTGCGCCTGCAGCGCCGCGCTGATGCGTTTGGCCTGTTCGTACATGTCGAGGGCGATCATCGTCTTACCCTGGCTGGCATCTTCCTGCTGTTGGTGCCAGTCTTCCGCCGTAACAACGTCCGGGCGGATGATGCGCACAACTTCCGTCAACTGGTCTTTCGTTCCGCTGATGTTGTACGGAATAAATTTGGCTCGTTCTGATTCGGCGAATTCAGGATCAACAGTGGCAATTTGCTCAAGCAGCTGATCGCGGGTACCGCTTACTTTTAAAAGTGGCGGCAGGCTGGCGTTGTACTCTTTAATGCAGGCTTTCTGCGCTGCAGCTGTCTGTTTACCGTCAGCAGGGATACGCTGGAATTCTTCAGGAAGCGACATGTAGAGGCTTGCCGTTTCCTCAGCACCTGCAGATACCGAGAGTGGCGGGGTAAGGGTGGCGTTGTACTCTTCGATCCACGCCTTCAGTTCGTCAGGTGTCATCAACGCAGGCAGGCTGGCGTTGTACTCCTTGATGATGGCAACCAGATCGGCGGTGGTGGAAACCACATGTCCAGGCATCTCAGCAGGCACCGCGAATTCATCTTCAAATTTTTCAGGTTCGAGCACGTAGCTATGGATGATGGTACCGCGCAGCATCGCGTCGTTTTGCTCGCGTGGGATCGTGCCGGCAATGTGGCGGCCATGGTAATACATCGGGCTGATCAAGACGTCTTTCAGCATGGTGCTGCTGATGCCGTTGGCTGAGTGGTAAACCTCGTTCGGCACGTTCTCATAGCGGCCCGGTTCGAAATGGGTAGGCCATTGCTGTTCTGGTTCGATCTGCGGCGCTTCTGGTGTGGTTTCGGCCATTTCTGGCTCGATCTGGTTAACAGATTCGCTGTTTTGGCTGACAGAATCGGCATTCTGGTTTACATCGGTCTGATTCTGGTCCGCCAGATGCGGAGCAGCTGCAGCAAGAATTTCCGCGTTGCTGGTTACGGCAGTCTCCAGGCAAGCGCAGTTAGCGCCTTCGCTTGGCGGCAGCGCAGCACCAGCCTGTTCTTCATCACGGTCAGTCGTTTGTACTTGCACATTGCTGGTGGTCTCCACTTCCGTTTTTTCGCCTTCATTTGAGGCGGTTTTTACCCACTTCGGATCATCAGGGTCGCTGATGCCAGGTACAAATTCACCGCGCCCGGCGGCAATCTGGCGATCAACTTCTTCAGTAGATGGCTGTTGCTCTTCATTGGAACCTGCCATGGGCATAGGCAAAGAAGAACGTCCACAGGCGATATCAACCACCAGTT
The DNA here is from genome assembly GCF_027924865.1 of Enterobacter sp. 200527-13. Lineage (NCBI taxonomy): Bacteria > Pseudomonadati > Pseudomonadota > Gammaproteobacteria > Enterobacterales > Enterobacteriaceae > Enterobacter > Enterobacter sp. 200527-13. Next base: position 1,631,063 of record NZ_BSCM01000001.1, on the reverse strand, counting down.
CGTCAGGGTGGGCGTGATCGGTTTCCGTCATGACTCGGTTGAGGTGCTCGCGGTGTTTGGCGTGATCTCTCCAGAGTCCATTCGGTGTGGTTTTGACAGTTGCAATATTGCAGGCGCGGGAATAGTCCATACCACCAGGCATATCGTCGAACATTTTGCAGGTGGCAAGGTACTCATCGAGAACATCGCCTTCCCCAGACCAGTTGAGGTTCATGATGGCGTTTGCTTTCGCGTCAACTTCAAGTGACGGGGCATAAATATCGAACTCAAATTCGCGAGCAAGCAGGCCCAGAGCGATTTCGTAATCACGGCCAGTTTTTGTCAGCGGGGTGAGTCGGTCAGACGCAATTCCACCGCCAGCGTTCGCGCCGGAAGGGGTGCGGTTGATTTCGCTCACACGATTTCCTTTCACCCATTCTTTAACCAACAGGCCGCGATCAAGGTGTGATGTGCCAGCCCATACCTGCGTGAACTTCAGTACCAGTGAAAGTTCGTGACGTTTTTCCATATCGAAAACATCTCGTACCGCTTTGGTGTATTTCCACAAATACGGTATGTCCAACTGCTGGATTTTTTCTACGCTGGCGGCTGCCAGAAGCAGGTTCTGGACATATCCGTTATCGGTGTCCATTTCCAGCCGGGCGATTTCCTGATACTCACCCTGCGTGAGGTGGTAGCGGTGCGCGTCAGACGTAAGCTGGGACAGCAGCTGCTTACGGAACGACATTTGAACGATCGGGTAACGCGTGTCTTCGTCGTCACCTTCATCAATTTTCAGGTCCGTGTTGGCTGATGGAGCTGAGCCAGCATCGTTCAGAGCCTGCTCATCGACGATCTCACCAGTGGTGGTATCCACGCCGTCAACGATGGTGGTGTCGGTACCATCCACAACCTTTTCACCCGGGTGAGCGGGCAGGGTAACGCCGGGGATTTGCTGCCATGTCATACCGTCACTGGCGAGCTGGTAAAAGTCACAGAAGGTAAAACTGATCTCGCCTTCCGGCGGCAGCTCGTTCACGACGGGGAAGTTTGTCACGACCGCTTTGAAATAGTTGGCCGGGTCTTTGTCGGCATCCTCCAGCGCGTTCTCTGCATCGCGCAGAGCGCGGGATTCTGATTTCGCAGTTTCCCAGAAAACAGCATGCGGCTCACCGCTCTGCTTCTTTGCCTTCTGGTGGATAAAATACGGTTTTGCTTCACTCATTACTTTTTTCCTCATTCCGTGTAGAATGGAGGCGTCCATTGATCGCCTCACGGTGGTTAGTGGTCATGTCTCTGTCGGTGGGTTTGGTCGCCCACCTCAGCATCGCCGGGATGTAAAGCCGGGAAATAGCCCGCCTTAGTGCGGGCTTTTTTCATGTGTGGCGATCAGGGCAGCCATCAGAAGAACACCCAATGGACCCAGACTGCCGGCCTCTTTGGAACTGACATAAACTCCGTCATCACCACATTGGTGCCGGGCTAGCGCTTTAGCCGCGTGCTCAATGCAGCAGTAATCACCCAGGGTTTCACCATTAAGCAGTACGATGGATTGCGGTTTATTTTCGCGGTTCGCTTCTTTGTTTTCGCAAATATAACCAGCAGGTACGTTGTCAATTGTCACCGCTGCTACGGTTGGGAAAATGGTATTAATGGTTTTCAGTTCTACGGAAATGCTACGCATAATAAACCTCGCTTTAGGTAATAGAATTCCATGCCATTATTGGCATTCATTTTTGCAACATCGGAAAACACCAATTATTTGATGCTTTCAGATATCGCAATGAATAACAGGTCTCCGAAAGCTCGCGACCGTGAGGGTGTCGGTCTCTTCTCGCTGTTATTATTGCCCCTTGCGGGAACCTTTAATTATCCTTCGTGCGCCATTTGGTCATGTTCGGCGCAACGACTACTGCAATATTCACGTTCTTCTTTCGCTGTATTACGGCCATTTCGATAAATGAGCACTGATTTCACAGTGTTTTCTTTCTCTACTTCTTTCTTACAACCGTGATACGCGCATTTAATCTTCATAACGTCGGGTCTCCCTTCTGAGCCAGTAGGTAGCACAGGCGGCGAACCGCAGCCCAGAAGGGAGAGAGGCGAACAGCCTGCACGCCAACGGGCACTCTGCAACCGTCGAAGTGAATCATTCCACTTATCGCATTATCCGTATTAAATTTTTCCATGGTCATGTCTCTGTTTAATTAAACGAATTTTGTCGGTGTGGTGCCGGGTGCCTCCCGGTGACGTTAACCAGTTAACAATTAACGCCGACCCAAACCATCCATACCATAATGACTGATATATATTTTTAACTGTGTCGCGTGCGCAGAGCCGCATTCACCACACCATAAAATTCGCTTTATTTATTTCGTTGCCACATTGATGAGCGTTGTTCTATTTCTTTATCTGTCAAACCCTCCAGGGGTACCGAAATTGTTCCGTTACGGCAGACGAGAATAGAACGAACTCCGTTACTCTCACCTTTATAATCTCGGTGGATATGTTTCCATATTGCTTCAAGCTTCCATTGCCTCTGAGAGTTATATTCCTCTTCGGCTTCGATGGTCTGGCGGGCCTGTTCCCAGGCAACACCGATAATTTCCTCCTGCTGCTGCCGCGAACTGGAATGGAACAGGCTCCAGCGGTTATTCAACCAATTGAAACGGTGGTCTTCCTCCACTGCTTCGGCGTGCGCGTCAGAAACGATCTGCTGTAATCTTTCCAGGGCGGCGAAGTAATCACCTTCTTCGGCAATCAATTCTTTAAGACATGTTAGAACCGGAAAACCAGTTTCTTTAGCCAGGCGCTGGGGACGGTCATCACTTGCAGCACGCATATTGAAAAGACGATTCATTTCCAATGCTTCGGTATGGCGCAGTTCTACAGAAACAGTCTGCTCAATTGGAGTCATCTGGTCCCATACTTCACGGGCAGCGTCGCCAGGTGCGTAAACGTATAAGGTGTTACGGGCATCGTATTCTTCCAGGGCTTCAGCATGGGCTTCGTCAACCAGCTGCGCCAGCATGCGCTCCAGATCATCCAGTAACCAGGCGCGGCGTTTGTATTCGCCAACCGGAAGTGGGTACGGTTCGCCAGCTTCCACCCATACCGTGTTAACGTCGCGCACAACGTCATTGATACGCGTAACGCCGTGTTTGGTGCGGCTGATTGCAATTTTCAGTGCTTCGATTTTGGTCATTGAATTGGTCATTTGGTCATGTCTCTGTCGGTGGTTCTGGTTAGAAAGCGCCGGAAAAGGTAGGCAGCTTGTCGCCGAGAATGTCGGTCTGATAACCGAGAAATTTCACATCAGGGGTTGCTGCTGGTCCTGCAGGAGTGATTTCGTCGAACTCAGCGGGAAGGGCGCTTTCGCCGTCTTCGTTGACTGCAGTGAATTTTTTACCGAGAAGAGCGGCTTCGATGATTGCCGCTTGGGCAGCCCTGATCGTGGAAGTCTGATCTGGTTCGTCGATGATTTCGACCACTTCGGACTGTGCGTCCAGGATGAAGATTTTCATTTGGTGAACCTCATAGAGTTGTTGTCTATGAGGTTATTATACTTATATTTAGCTGCAGGTAAATAATTAGCTAAAAATAATTAAGGTTTTTTATCTGTGATTTTAGCTGGGCTGGTGCTTTTTTTGTCTAACTCTTTGACGGCAGTGAAAATAATTCTTTTTAAAAGCGGTTCAGACATGAACTCAGGGGTAGCAATTAGCTCTACGATATCCTCTGGCGAGGCGATGATGATGAATCCTTCCTGGCTACTATCAAAGTCTTTAGACGGAAAACGTTGGGCAAACTTACGAGAAATCAGCTTTTTGATAGTTCTCTTCAGCATAGCGGTGACCTCAATTTGATTTAAGTAGCGCACTTTGTAAAAGTGCTCCTACTCAGCGCATAAATGAGTCGGCCAAATACCGGCTTCGCTATGCATTGGGTTGAGACTAGTGATCAGGTTGTATGTTCTCTCGGCATCGCCTTCCTGCTGATAACACCAATCCAGGAGGGCCCGATAAAGAGGGGACCAGTATCTGGAATATGTAGGCTGAGAAATGCTCATGACTTTCAGCAATGCATGGTGACATCGTGTTTGTGTCATTGGCTTCAATCCTGTCCCCTTGCACCGGGAACAGGGTTTCTCTATATGAGCGTTCTTTTGCCTTGATTTTTTTAGATCTTTTACTGTTCCCTTGCCCCCGCAACGACACATTGCACCGGGTGTGTCTGCTGTACGGCAAAATTCCTCCAAAGCAAGCATAGCCAGAACCGAGACGGCAGCATCATTGACGGCCGCTCCTTCTTTGGGGATGTATTTTTTAACAATCGAGGATGCATATTGCCTAAGCGCTAAAAATGCGGTTTGCGCGGCGTGACGATCTTTTGTGTATTTTGCGTAAATCAGGGACAGGCCCGCACGACACCTGGATTGTGTTAAGCCAAGCGAAACAACAATGTCATCGCGGGTAAGATGACTATTGCCTGTAGAGCGGGCCTGCAGTTCAACAATCTGTGCAGACTTAGGATCACCGATGGTGATGGCGTATTTCAGTCTCATTTCACTTCTTCCATTGGCGTTCAGCAGTTAGCACAACTACCGACACGCTGGTCCCATTAAACTCTCCAGAACGAGGCTCAGACCAGGTGCAGTTCCATTCCTGAGATAAAACGTCTTTGTCTTTCATGCTGGCGGGCAAAACAGCAACAATTTTTGAACCCGTTTTTGTAAGACCAGCAGCTGCCTGAAGATGGAGCAGGGCGCGACCATCGCTAAATGGTGGATTCATAACAATCCGATCAAAACATCCACCATTTGCTGCCCATTTCAAAAAATCAGCCTCATAAACACGAAAGCCCTTACTATCAAGAACTTGACATTTTAAGGGGGAAATTTCTACGCAAATTGTTTGATCTACCGGCATAAACTTAGCAATGCCGCCGTGCCCGGCGCTTGGTTCAAGACATGTATGGTTTGGCTCGATGCAAGCCAGTTTTACGCATAGCTCCGCAAGTTCGGGAGGGGTAGGGTAGAACTGATGGCTTTTGTCATCAGGTACACAACCTGACGCAATAATTTCAGCCAAAACGCGAGTAGGATCGTATTCAAATTCCCACCATGTCCAATTGCCTGAACTGAAGCGAACGCCACCAATCGACGCGAGGACCCGCTCAGATTCCTTTCTAACGAAGCGATCAGAAGTAGAGCCATAGCCACGAAATATTCGGTTAAACGGGTTGCGAGTTTTAGGTTCAATTGGCTCCTCCCATTTGTGACGTTGAATGGGACGGTATTCGTCAATTTCCAGGCTGCAAAGATCCTGAAGAACGGAGACGGGCAAGACGTTCTCCATCAGGACAAAATCTTTGATTCTCTTCTTCGGCTTGGCTCTGAATTCCGGTGGGATCGCTGTCGGGTGGAGGCTTGCCAGGATGCAATTCAACCGCCATGCCATATCTGGATGGATTTCAAAATGGGCTGTACCTTTGAGATATGCCCGTACGCGCATTTCCCCGCCGTCAATAGTCATCCACTCACCTGGATAATCGCGAGCAGCTTTCAGGGCTTTATTGGTCAACTCATAAGAGGGTTCAGGCCTTCCCATAAATTTCGCAATTACTTGTCGAAGATCCTGCACGTAATTGACCATGCGGTAATTCGTCATCCCCCACGGATCATAAACTCCTGACAGTATCATTCGCTTGCTGAAACCTTCTGGCCGGTTCGTGATGTGTTCACCTGAAAGAGCCCGAAAAATACCATCAACGCGCTCACCAAAGAATTTCGTGCGGGAATTCAGCATGTCAAGAATAGTCGCGCGTACGCTTTCTTCCTCGAATTCAGGGGTGTTCATCTGCCGAATGCTGTCGTTCCACTCCTCACGGCGCTCAGCGGGCATTACATCCAGCACATCGGTGAGCAGGAGCGCCTGTTGCCAGTAGTGCGCGTTCAGGTGTGCGATCGCACCGTCTCTGGCGAACAGCTCGTTGACGTTTCGTAAACTTCTGTAGCGCTCGTCGCGCTGATTACCATTCAGGAAATGGTCTACGGCTACGTGGGCGTCTTTGTCACTCAGAATCGCTGCCAGGGACTCTATTTTTTGACGTTCAAGGTGATACCTGCCCATCAGGTTGTCCACCAGATCATTAGGGGCAGGTGCGAAAAACTCCCCAGTATTAAAAATCTCATTGGTCGTCATTGGTCATGTCTCATTCAGTTTTTTTATCGCCTGGTGTTCAAGGCTTTTTGCAAATGTCATTTCCCACTGCAGGTGGTACTTCATGACATCTTCAGGCAGCCAGTAACTGCAGAATTGGCAAAGTTGAGCGCTGGTGAATGGATTAGTCATGTGAAGATTTATTCCCCATTCAAGTGCTCTCTCTGCAAGATCGGGTGAAGGCTGCCAACCCTCGAACATCCTAAATCTCGTGGTCTTCGATGAATCCGAGTTATCCACAAGCTGATCACGCGCGTTATGCTCTCTCTCTTCCTTTCCCTGATCCTTTCCCTTCCTTTCCTTTCCAGGTGGTATCGATTCGGTATGAGTACCGTATTTGTACGGTACTAAGTCTAAGCTTTTGATTTTACTTGGCTTTGGTTTGTTCACGACTTGGTGTTTAGTGAAGTTCTTGATCCTTCCAAATAGTTTTCCATTGGAGACTGAATTTTGTTCAGTAAACAGCTCCACATACCCACAGTTGGACAACTCCTGTAGTAGTACCGGAATGCTACTGGACGTTTCACGTATCGGGAAAACGGCCGCTTTGATGAGTAGTGGATTGGCGTTAAAAAAGCCTTCATCATCTGAATAATTCATCAGCCCGATTGCCAGCAGGCACGCCGATTCAGTGATCAACGAAAGCTCCTCGTTGAGCCAGAACTCAGGCTTAATCGTTCGAATACGGGCCATAGTAAAACCTCAAATAACGGTGGTCAGTGGTCATGTCTCTGCTGCTTGGCGCGATAGGCCAGGCGAATATCAGTAAGGGCTTTATCTAGTTCGTCACACTCGCGTTCGAAGTCGGGTAGCGAGGCGTTCAGTAGCGCCGCATTCACGACATCAGCATGCTCCTTAAGAAGCCGGGAGGTCAGGAACTCGATGCTGTTACCTGCGGTAACCATCGCGCGGATTTCTGGATCCATGGCATGGAGAATAGCGGGGGAAAGCGCTTCAAATTTCTCCCGTTGAATTGCTGTTTGGCATTTGCGCCAGCGATGGAAGATGTTTTGGTTGTTATTGCGCCAGGCATCATGATCTACAGTGCCGTCTAAGAACTCGATTTGATGCAATTCGGAAGGGTTTGATAACCCAAGCTCAAAGTAGGCCTTGGTAATTCTCTGCGTAGCCGTAAACTGTGTAATTCCACGTGACCACTCATGAAGAGCCGAACATAACAGAGGGAGGTTGATTTTCATTGTTCAACCTCTCGCCGCGTCGATGCTGTATGCTCCAACTCCTCCGGTCGCCAATACTTATGCCAATCGTTGGGCAACAGATCCTTTCGCGTTACCTGACCATCGGTTGCTTCTTCGATAGCCAAGGCGCGTGATATAGGTACCTTGGCCGCTCCGGACGCCATTTGAGAAAGAAAGGACGCACTGATGCCAAGATCAATGGCAAGTTTGCTTAGATCACCTCTACTGAGTGAATCGGTGTACTGCTTTAGTTTCATATACATCTCCTTTATCTGTAGGTAAATATTTTAATTAGCTACAGCGAAAAAGTAAACGGTTTACATCTTTATTTGTTACTAATTAAAATCGACCTATGGAACTAGTTGAAATCAGACGTGCCCGCCTTAAAGAATGGTTTGGAGATAAAAAACTGCCTCCCAAAGATGCCAGTTTTATCTCGCAAGTCATTGGCGGTAAATTTATCGGCGAGAAGGCTGCCCGCAGGCTTGAAAGAGACCATGGATTACCTGACCTCTTTCTGGATACCCCTTTTGAGGAGTCGGGCTCGGAACCTGTAGAACCGAAGCATACTCAGAGCGACAAAGCGCTTCCTGAGAAACTCCTTCGCTTACAGAAATGCCTCGAAGTTTTGCCAAATGAAGATGCCGATACTCTTCTTGACGAGTTTATTGAACGGGCCGAGGAACGAAAAAAATACTTCGAACGGCTTCTGCAGGAATATATTCAAAAAAACCAGCTAAAAAACATTTAGCTGGTTGAGCTGTGAATAAAATTGGTCTAATCTTCTCCACAAGCTCGACAAGTTGTACCCAAATCAAACCCGCTTCGGCGGGTTTTCTCGTTTCTGGAGACCGTGATGAAAGTTCAGGTGATCAATAACGACGGCACAAAAGTCTGGGAATTCGATGCTCAGAAGCGTAACGATTTCAGTGGCGAATGGTGGAATGATCCGGCAAATCATAAGTTAATGGCAGGAATCGTAGGGGCGCTCTATCAGGCATATAGCCAGGCGGATACTCGTCCGCCCGGCTGGGTTTGGCCTTCTAGTAGTTCTGAAGTAGATCCTCGCGGGACCAGCAAAGGCTTTCTGGTAACCGCTGATTCAATTGCTCGCGCAGGAGTTCAACACGCTCGATTTGTTCAGGGTAGTCCAAAGTAGACCTGTCGTCATAAGTTGAACGGTCGATCATTTCGTGAACTGAAGCCAGAACTGATTTCTTTGCTTCGTCATCTAAAAAATCGAAAAGCGCAGTGATTAGTATTCGATCCAGTGTTCTTTCAATTTCTGTATTTTCCATAAAATTACCTCTCAGTTGATAGGGTTACATTTGCAGCGTCACGATATCAACTGAAGGAATCTGCCGCCAGACAGAATCTGGCAACCCATTCTCAGGCTGCGCACCCGCGAGGCCTTTTTTTATTTCCGGTAAGGGATCACATGAAGAAGAAAAACAGGCGCCTGTTGATTAACGGGCTGCTGGTGGCGGCTATTGCATCAATGGCCGCCTGTTCTGCCGTGTCGTTCACCCACGTAAATGGCTCGAAAGGCCAGGGGTTACTAACGCAGAAGTGCAGCCAAACAATACGGTAGTCGTGACGTATCCGAACGGATCAGCGTGCATCGATACCAATCCCGGCGAAAGCCAGGTATGCAAAGGAAACTGATATGCGAACGCTGATGCTGTGTCTGGCGTTGTCGTGTTTGCTCACCGGCTGCGTGTCACAGCGATACCTCGGCGTGCAAATCAGTTCAACGGACCAGATGAGTTTTACCCGTGTGCTGGTGAACGGCAACGCGGTGGTGTTGTGCCAGGTCACAGAGTGAAAATGAAATTGATTCAGGAGATAAGAATGAAAGTAGTCAAATACTGGAAGGTCGAGTTATTTCGGGATAACGACCGTCGGTCGGGAATTACTGGGATGATTAGTCCCACGTCACCATTCTTCACAGGATATTCCCGCGAGAAACCCGCCCTTAATCTGCAGTCAGATGTGCAGCCTGGCGAGTACATTGAGCTTTACGCCGCCCCTGATGCTCTCGAATCACGTTTGTTCCGTCGTCATTCGTTCGATTACATACACCTGACGCCGATATTCGAGTCTGGGGAAAAGTGCTGTGACGATGACGAGCATGTAAAAGTCGATCATGACAGCCCTCTTGTTCCTCCGGCCTTCGAAGACATCGTTTTCCCTTTAATGAGATGGCTTGCTGAAAATCGTACCCCCGACCATATGGTTGTTGTTAGTGATTCCAGAGCTTCACTACTGGAAGGTAAGGAATGGTTAACGAAGGAATAGCACCCCTTTTAACATTACAGAGGTCATCTGTCAGGTGGCCTCGATAATGTTAAAAGGGGGCTACTGCATGTCCATAGAAAAACCAGCCCGTACTCTGGGCGAACAATCCGGCGGCGGGGGAACTGTGACGGTCGCCGGGATCACCGACGCAACGGACCTCGGCAAAGATATTCTGCTGACAGTCGATGTTCCGACACTGCTTGCGCTGATTTCGGCACTGGGCTCCAGTGGCGACCAGGTACTGGACGGGAAACTTCAGCTCAATCACCAGCTGGTGCTTAAGTCCGTGCAGCAGACCGATGCCAACGTTATCGCGTTCTATTTTGGCGAGGATGACGGTGTGATTGACGTCGCTATCAAGGCCACCGGTACTGTCGACAATCGCGGCCAGATCGCGATTAGCGTCCGCGATGATACGGGGAGCCTGATTAATGCGATAACGGTCGACGGGAACAGCAAGGCTGTGCTTTTCCATCCTGACTACAAAGTTTATATGGGTGGTAGTTCGGTAGACATCAGCACAATCACGCCCTTCGGCGCTCAGCTGCTGGCCTGTCAGGATGCCGCTGCGGTGAAAACACTTCTCGGAATTACGGGGTAAACATGCCGTCTAAAAGAATTGTGCTTAACCAGACATGGACCCAAATTAGCGCTGACTCAACCAGTAAGCTGGTGGAGTGCGTCTCGGGAACAGGCGTGGCTGTTGAAGCTGATGCTGCACCACCGGAAACGCAGACGTGGGGCCATCCATTACGTGGTGGTGATCCCATTCGGGTTACTGAATCTGTCTATGCGCGCGCGTCCGAAAACTCGCCTCAGTGCGTCCTCATCATTACCTGACGTTCCGGTACCAATGAAAAAAACATTTATTTGTGTCGCCAGTGGCCCGTCGCTGGTGGCGTCTGACTGTGCGCTGGTATCTGCCTCCGGTTTGCCGATTATCGCGGTTAACTCAAGCTGGAGGGCAGTACCTGAGTGCCAGCACATCTACGCCGCCGACTTTGCCTGGTGGGAGCATTATCACCATTCGCTGGGATCGTCGGCCGAACTCTGGACGCAAAGCCGCCGGGCCAACACACGGTTCGGTGTGAAGCTGTTCCGACCATCGGAGAGTGGGTCATTCAACTCCGGGCAGCGTGCCATTCAGCTGGCCGCCCATCTGGGTGCGGAACGTGTGATCCTGCTGGGGTACGACTGCACACTGGCGAACGGAACGCACTGGCATGGCAGCCATCCCGCAACCCTGCACAATCCCGTACCGCGCGAAACAGGGCGCTGGCACACCGACTTTTCTTCTCTCGCTGGCGCGTTGCCGGGCGTGGAGATTATCAACGCGTCACGCGAAACCGCGCTGACCTGCTTTAAACGTTTACCACTTGAGGCGGCACTTTATGCCTGGAAAACTGTACTTCGACGGGATGCACGGCATCGGTGACAATATTAACCAGCGCTGTTTCATCAAAGCCCTGGCGCAAAAAGACCACGAAATCTGGCTGAAAACACCATTGCCGGAAATTTACTCCGGAATTTCTAACCTCCACTTCGTTCACGCAAACTCTCCGCTGCGCACCCAGAAGAAAAGCGAGCAGTCTTCAACCGCGATGTTCGAACGCGAACCGCCGGGCATACCGCGCACCAGAATTTTTTACGGGAACGGTCACCTGCAGTCGGGCAGCATCTTCGACGCGATGGAACAGCAGTTCGGTACCGCGCCAGCGCGTATGGATTTACCCAGCTATAAGCCTGCAGATATCCGCATTCCGGCAGGTAAGCCGGTGGCAGTGATCCGCCCAACGACAGAACGAACAGAGTGGCACAACGCCAGTCGTGGTCCGCTTAACCAGCATATTGACGATGTATCCCGCCACCTGGCCATATGCGGATTTCACGTCATCAGCGTGGCGGATGTGCAGGAGGGGCAGGAGTGGATCCCCGACGGTGAGCCCTTCGCCCATCAGAAGTTTCATCACGGCCAACTGAGTATCTGGCAAATGCTGGCGCTGGTGGAGCGGGCAGACATCGTTCTGACCGGGCCATGCGTGGTGATGCTTGCCGCGCTGGCGTACCGGAAGCACATGATCAGTCTGGGGGGCGGATGCGGCGGGAGTAATCACCATCTGAAGGTAACTGACCCTCGATGTATGGACCTCTCACGCGCCATGTTCGTGTACCCGGACAACTACTGTCGCTGTCAGCAAATGCACCACGACTGCGACAAACAAATCTCAAATCTTCCCGGCAAGGTTGAAGGCTTTATCGGTCAGATTTATCAGTCAGTACTAAGACGGAATGCAGCATGAAGCGATTTTCACAGGAAATTAATAAAGGCCTGGTCTGGCTGCCGGAGCTGGGTATGGGGCGTTATCCGGTACCGAAGACACGGCCCTACGATGCAGATTACTTTTCACGGTACCAGCAGCTGGCCGACACCGACCTCGGACGTGAACTGACGGCTGCGCGTATCAGGCTGGTAGCCCGGCACTATACCGGCCCGGTCCTCGACGTAGGGATTGGCGCAGGGCAATTTGTCACGGCCCGGCCAGACACCAAAGGATTCGACGTAAACCCTGCAGGTGTGGAATGGTTGAAACAGCGGGGGATGTGGGCGCACCTCTACCGGGATCGTTACACCGCGCTATCGTTCTGGGATAGCCTGGAGCATATCGACCGCCCAGACGTCGCCGTCGCTCGAGCGGAAAAATGGGTATTTGTTTCGGTACCGATCTTCTCCGGTGCTGAGCACGTTATCCGGTCACGGCACTTCCGCCGGGATGAACACATCTGGTACTGGACCCACGACGGGCTGGTAGCCTGGTTCGCAGAGCAGGGCTTCGAGCTGATGGAAAACAACGCCGTTGAGACGCAGCTCGGGCGCGAGGGTATCGGCAGTTATGCATTTGCCAGGGTAGAATAATCTCCTTAACTCAAGGAGGTTTTCATGTGGGCAAACATCTGGGCGGCTGTTTCTGCACTGGCTACAGTCGCGACGTTTGTTGTTGCGCTGCTGGCGATGAATCGATGGAGTAAGCAGGACGAACTGAAAGTTAAACTCGAATTTAAATTGGCAGTATCAGCTTATGCTTATTGTCTCGTATCTCTACCGGGTAAATTGAGTCCAAAGTCGGTAAAAATCGCAAATGAAGATATGAGTGATGAGTTAACAGACTTGCTGGCTAAGGCTACCCATGCTTGGTTTGCAACCGAAGGGCTGTTGGATAGCAATAAGCCTGTATCCGATGCGTGGGAATATATTTGTTATAATCACAAATTCTTTGTTAGTGGAATATGCGATTCGAACGGTATACATGAAAATTGCTCAATAATTATGGGTGAAAAGTTCGTCTTCAAATAAAAGCCGGGTTTCCCCGGCTCTCCTTTAGAACATATCCAGCTGCGGCGAGGCGTGGGGATTGTACTCTTCAACAGCGATCCCCAACTCTTTCCTGAACCAACGGGCAACCAGTTGCCGATGGCAAAACTCTCCCGGCGGCTCCCAGCACAGTAGAACGGGCTCACAGCCTGCCAGCAGGTGCAGTTCGTTCCACGTCTTCACAGGATTCAGCTTCGCCAGTATCTCGTTCTCATAGAGTTCGATATAGCGGGAAACTGAAACCGAGTTAAACCATTCCCCAGGTGCCAGCTTCTTGAACGTGTGATATCCCGCCGGGGTATTGCGCGGCGCGTAGCGGGCAATGCTGATTCGGCCATTGCCACGGTAGAGAGAAAAACAGGACGTTTTCATCGTTACTCCTTCCTATGAAAAACAATAACTTACGTTAATAATTATAGCATAAGTTGCTGATATATAACGGTAAATGTATGTTTATAGGCTCGATTCCGAAGAAATTGATCACCCAGATCCTGGGTAATATCCAGCTGAAACCTCGTATCTTTATAGGCTGCTCCGGGTCGTTCCGTACAGAGCACGCCATTAAAAACCTCATGCCCGACCGGGCAGTATATGGAAATGACGTTTCGCTGCTGTCCTGCGCCGTCGGCAACCTGCTGACCGGGCAGAAACTCGACGTGGAGTTTTCCGGCCGCCTAGAACCTCTCAACCAGCTGCGCGGCGATGCGGTGGCAAACACCTCAGCTATTTGCCTGGCTATCACCCTGGCCCGGTTCAAGGGGAACAACCAATACAGCCAGGCACACTTTGCGCACATCCTGCGTAACCTGGCTGACTACCACCGCATTGAGCGGGAGAAGCTGTTGCGCTATACCGACGGGTTCACGATTGACGGGTTCCACGCCGGAGACTTCCACCACCAGATTGACGCGGCACGGGAACAGGACGGCACCGTGATCATGTTCGCGCCTACGTACAAAGGTGGTTACGAGAATATCTACAAATTCGTGAATACCAGCGTCACCTGGCCCGCGCCTGCATATGGGGTGTGGGATCCTGAAGGGACCGAAGCGCTCATTCAACGGCTCATGGATGAGAAGCAGAATTTTGCCATCGTCTCTGATCGCCGCATGGAAAACATCGAACCTCGGATCATGTTCGCCGGCAGCAATAAGCCGATTTACATGTACGCCAATGATGCCCGGTCATCACTTCGCCGCGAAGAGAAGAAATCGCAGCCATTTCGGTACCGGCTGGTGGACGTCGACGCCATCAACGAGAACAGCAGGGTGGAGATTGCCTTACTCAATGCCCAGCAGCTGAACTTCCTGAAGAACATCTACCTTGCAAAAGGCATCAACCACAAGGCGGGGATGATGAATTTCGCAGTGCTGGTGGACGGCATGCTGGCGGGCGCATTCATTTTCTCGATGGCGCAGTACGGCGACAAGATCCACAACATCTACATGCTCAGTGATTTCTCAACGTCGCGGCACCGGAAGCTGTCGAAGCTTATTCCCATGCTAGCAACGAGCCGGGACGTCATTGCTCACGTAAACCGACAGTACCTCATCGACATTCAGGAGGTGTACACCACCGCGTTCACCACCAAGCCAATATCGATGAAGTATCGGGGGATCTACAAACTGGCGAAGCGCGGGGAAGGATTCCTGAATTATTCGTCTGCAGTTCGTCAGCTGTCGCCGCAGGAAATCTTCAAAGAGTGGTACCGCAAATATGCCAATTGAAACCGCTATCCGGCGCGTCGCGCTGGCCGAACTGACGCTGCTGGAAAAGAACGCTCATTACATGGACCCGGATGAATTCGCCCGGCTGGTGGCGAACATCAAAGCCGACGGCGTGCTGACCAGCCTGCCTGTCGTGTATCGCGGTACCGTGTTGTCCGGTAACCACCGCACCCAGGCAGCCATTAAAGCCGGGCTGGTGGAGTCAGACGTTATCGAGATTGTGAGCGAACTGACCGCCGACGAGCAGCTGGCTATCCAGCTCAGCCACAACTCGATCAAAGGGAAGGATGACAGCAATATCCTCCGGGAGCTGTACGACTCGATCAACAGCCTCGACCTCAAGCTTTACTCTGGCCTGACCGACGATGATTTCAAAATCACCGACGTTGAGGTGCAGACACTCTCATTCGTTCAGCCCGTTTATGAAGACCTGGTGATCGCCTTCCTCCCGGAAGAGAAAACCCTGTTTATCGAGGCGCTGGAAAAAGTAGGGAAAAAGGCAAAAGACCGCCTGATTGTGGCCGGACGCGCCAGCGATTTCGACCTGGTTTTCAAAGCCGTCATTAACGCAAAGAGCAAGCTGAACATCATCAACACTGCCGAAGCCCTGAAGACTATCGCGGAACTCGCGCTTCAGAAGCTGGAGGACATTCCTGATGAGCCAGCGGATCCAGTACGACAAAGCGAAGGCTGAAGCGCTGGCGGCCTGCCGGATGACAGCCCAGCAAATCGCCGACGTTCTGGACATCGACTTTGACGTGATGAAGCAGGACAAGGACCAGCTCGATGAGTTTTACGTTGCCATCCGAAAGGGACGTGCACGCGGTGAAGCTGAACTCAGAACGGCGCTCTTCAAACTCGCCCGGGAAGGTGACGCGTTTGCGCTGCGCGAACTGCTGAAGGTGGAGAAGAACCAGGAATAACTGATGAGTAAACCGGATTGGGGGTCACTACAGCAACAGTACATCGCTGCGCACTCCCGAACCGGAATATCCCCGGCGGACTGGTGCGAAGAGAACGGACTGAAATACGCCACAGCCCGGCGATACATCAAGAAGCCCCCCAAAAACGCGCAAAAAAATCTGCGCAATTCTGCGCAAAAAACTGCGCAAAAAGATGCTGCGCAAACTGCGCAGAAACGGGCAAAAAAATCCGTTGAAAAAAATCCTGAAAAAATTGCTCCGATAACTGAGCCTGAAATTCAGGAAGAAATCTTCGACCCCGATGAATTCGGTATCTCGGAACAGCAGGGCGTCTTCGCTCAACACGTTGCGATGGGCAAAAAGCACATCGATGCATACCGCCTGGCCGGGTACAAATCAGAGGGGAATACAGCCAGCGCCGGGGCGAGCCAGCTATTAAGAAATATTAAGGTTTCTCGTGCCATTCGTTGGCTGCGCGATAAGCGTCAAAAACGTCTCGCTCTCACCGAGGCGGAACTCATTCACCAGCTCTCTTCTATCGCCTCGATGGACCCGAACGAACTCACTCAATACCGCCGCGTTAACTGCCGCTACTGCTGGGGTGAAGACCACGAATACCAGTGGAACGACATGGACGAGTACGAGCGTGCCTGTGACCTGGCGATGAAAGAGGAGAAGTCGCCGCCTTCTTTTGGTGGAGTTGGCTTTGTTGGTTCTGCTGTCCCTAACCCTGATTGCCCACGCTGTTTCGGCGAAGGGATAGGGCAGCAATTTTTTGCTGACTCCACGATGCTCGACGGTCCCGCTCGCTGGGGATATCTCGGTGTTGAAGAGACCATGAACGGTCTGAAGATGAAGATCGCCAGCCCTGAGGCGGCCCGCAAAGAGCTGCTGGCCTACCTAAAAGCCACCAAAGGGAAGTTGCCTGCAGGAGCTGCAGGAGCTGCAGGAGCTGCAGACGGTGAGTATGAAGACGATTACGACCGCGAATGGAAGCGGCTGCGTAACGAGAAGATTCAGGCCGAGATCGAACGCATACGCACCGGGGATAAAGAGAGCAGCCTGATTGTGGTTCACAACGCGTTGCAGGTTCCCGGCGCGGTTCAGCCCACGCAGGAGGATATCGACGAGGGCGATGAATAATGGCGGAGATATTCTGCAAAAAGCTTCACACCGCTCAGTCGCGTGTCTGGACCGAAGGCAGCCAGCACCAGTACAACGTCGTTCGATGCGGCCGCCGCTGGGGTAAGACCGCCATTCTGGGCAACATCGCCATTTCCTACGCTACATCGTCATTCAAGGAAACGGGCGGCGAACGGCTGCAAGGCGGCAGGGTCGGTATCTTCACCGCTGAGTACCGCCAGCAGCAGGAAATTTTCGATTATCTGGAAGAAATCCTGCTGCCGCTGATCAAAAGCAAATCGCGCAGCGACGGTCGAATCATCCTGAAGAACAAGGGCCGCATCGACTTCTGGGTGACGAACAACAACCCGCTGGCCGGGCGTGGTCGTGAATACGACGTGGTGCTGATCGACGAAGCGGCGTTTACCAAATCGCCGGAAATGCTGGAAGAAATCTGGCCGAAGTCGATTAAACCAACCCTGTTAACCCGTCGCGGTCGCGCGTGGGTCTTCTCTACGCCGAACGGCAACGACGATAAGAACTTCTTCTATGCGGTCTGCAACGACAAATCACTGGGCTTTCACGAGCACCACGCGCCGACATCGAGCAACCCGTACGTTCCGCCTGATGAGCTGGAGAAAGAGCGGCAGGCTAATGACCCGCGCGTTTTCCAGCAAGAGTTTCTGGCGGAATTCGTGGACTGGTCCAAAGACGCGCTGCTGGATATCGACAAGTGGCTGGAGGATGGCAAGCCGGTAGCGATGCCGACTACCTGCGACATGATATTCGCAGTGATGGATACGGCCCTCAAAGGCGGTACCGAGAACGATGGCACGGGCATCGTCTACTTTGCCTATGAGCAAACCTACTCCGAGCCGCGGTTGACCATCATCGACTATGACATCACCCAGGTTAAGGCGTCGCTGCTGCCGGAGTACATGCCCGGCGTTTACGACAACCTTGAGCGCCTGGCGAAGTTATGTCGCCCGCGCCTCGGTAGCCAGGGCGTGTTCATGGAAGACGCCGCTATGGGCGCAATCCTCAATCAGAAAGCGGAGACGGAAGGGTGGCAGATGCAGCCCATCAAATCGACGCTGACCGGCAAGGGGAAAGATGAGCGCGGCGTGCTGGCATCCGGTCACCACTACCTGGGCAAGTGCAAAATTACCCGCGAAGCCCACGAAAAAACAGTGAATTTCAAACAGGCCACCGCCAATCACCTCATGAAACAAGTCGCCGGGTTCCACCTGGCCGATCCCAAAGCGCACAAACGCGCAGACGACCTTTTCGATTGCTACACGTATGGCCTGATCATCGCGTTCGGGAACTACGAAGCACTATAGACAGGAAGCCCCATGGCAGAGATTCAGATTGACGCGGCTCTTGGCTCTATGCTGATGAAGATACTTGAGTCTGAAGAAATTCAGCCCGGTAACGACGTCAGCTATGAGGTCTGTAAGCTGCTCTGGCAGTTCCATCCGCTCGGCGGAAAACTCGTTGAAAAACCCATCTCAATGGCGATGTGTAAGCCCCGGCAATACAGCGTTGATACGGACCCGGATGAACGTGTTGTTCGCCGCTTCCAGACTGTCTGGGAGCGGATGGAGTTGAACGAGAAAATCAAAAATTTCTTCTTCATCTCCCGGTGTTACGGAGCCGCTGCTATCGGCGTGGGAACGACGTCCACACCATGCAAGGAGCCGCTGCCGACATTTGGACTTACCGAGGATGAGGTGTACGTGAACGTCTGGGATCCGTTGAATGCGGCAGGCTCGATGGTGACCGACCAGAATCCGAATAGCCGGTATTTCCAGAAGGCCAACGACGTTCTGAAAATCAGCGGAAAAAACTGGCACTCATCCCGCACGCTGAAGGTGTTTAACGGTACGCCAATCTATCTGGAGTACCAGAATTCAGCGTTTGGATTCACCGGGCGTAGCGTGTTCCAGCGCGTACTCTATTCGATGAAATCCTACATCGGAACCATGGTTGCCAATGACCTCGTTAGCCAGAAGGCAGGCGTGCTGGTCGCCAAGGTTCAGCAGAACGGTTCTGTGATGAACGGAATCATGGCTGCAGCTACCGGGAAGAAACGCGAATTCGTCAAAGAAGCCCGTAACAAAGGTGTGATCAGCATCGGGCAGAACGACGATATTGAATCACTGAACCTGCAGAATATCGATAAGGCGCTCACCACCTCCCGTGACAGCATCATTTCTGATATCGCTTCGGGTAGTGACGTCCCTGCAATTCTCATCAAAGAAGAGGCATTTTCAAAGGGCTGGAGTGATGGGGCGGAAGATTCCAAGGCGATCAGCCAGTACATCGATGGTGTGCGCCAGCTTATCGAACCAGTGATGGATTATTTTGAGCGCCTGGTTCAGTACATCGCCTGGAGCGAGGATTTTTACAACTCCCTCAAAAACGACTACCCGGACATCATCACGGAGGACTACCAGACAACGTTTTTCATGTGGCGTCGCGAGTTTACAGCGAAGTGGCAGGAACTTGTCGAAGAGTCACCTGATAAACGCCGCGAAGCCGACAGTAAGGTAGTCCAGCAGGCTAAAGACCTTTACACGGCGTTAACCGCGAATATTGACCCGGAGAATAGGGCAATTGTCGCTGAGTGGGTCTCAAGCATTGTTAACGCCACTCAGACCTACGGCGACGTCCCTCTCATCATCGATACAGAAGCGCTGGCGAATTATGTACCGCCGCCACCACCTCAGGAGCAACCGAATGGCATCAACGAGCCTGGCGGGGAAAAAGAGGAGGAGTAAAAGCCTCTATGAGGTGCTTACCGACGCGGTTAACTACTACGTCAACAATGGTTGGGATTCTGAAAAGTCGTTGCTCGAATGGTCCCGTAAGCTGCGCGTTGCCGCCACCAGAGAATCGCCCAGCCCGGACGTCGCCCGCAAGCACCTCACCGCCATTTACAGCCGCCTCGTTGTCGATGGTGGCGCACTGAAAGACCAGCCGCCTGATGGCCCCACGAAAGTCACCCTCGACAAGCTGAAACCGCAGTTCCGCGAAGAACTCAATAAGAGGATTTTTTCCAGCGCCAACCTTATCCAGTTGAACCGGGATCAGGCCATTGAGCGCACGGTTCAGCGTTTTCAGGGATGGGTGACATCGATACCGCCTGACGGCGTAAGCGAAATCGACAAAAACGCCCAGAAACAGGCACTGCGTAAATCTGTTTCGGATCTCGACTTCATCAGTCGCCGGGTGGCTATCGACCAGGGCCATAAACTCGCCAGCAACGTGAAATACCTGCTTTCCGTGCAAAGCGGGGCGATAGCGTTCGTATGGCATTCGAACTGGCGGCGGCCCGGTTACAACTACCGCGTCGACCACAAAGACAGGGACAGCCTGACGTATCTGGTTCGTGGTTCTTGGGCTATTGAGCAGGGGCTGATCAAACCCGTCCACGGTTTTTACGACGAAATCACTGCGGCTGGCGAAGAGGTTTTTTGCAGCTGCCAGGTATTCCCGATTTATGCGCCTCAAAAACTGCCCATCGAATTTTTAACGGAGAAGGGAAAACGTGAATTTAACAGAGCTTGAATTAGCGCAGCGAATACGGGATGGCACAGCACCGTCGCCGATGAAGTTTTCAAATATGTGGCTGGTGAACCTGCGCATCACCGGCACCGGGCTGGCGTACCGTTCAGGGCTGAAGGAACACGTCTGGAGGGATCCTAAGCACTACCTGAACGACTATTTCCTGCAGCGATGTAATGGCCTTCTGGTTATCGCTAACCACCCGGATGACGCCGTTCTCACTGAAGAGGACTTCACCGAACGCACTGTTGGCTCGGTGATGCTGCCCTACATCAGGGGGGATGAGGTCTGGGCGGTATGCCGTATCTACGTCAGGGACATCGTTGAACAGATTGTCTCGGGCAAGGTCTCTACCAGCCCCTCAGTCGTATTCAACAACGCATCAGGCAATGTGGAAGTACAGGAGGGTGACACCAACTTCTTAATCGAAGGCGTGCCGTTCTTGCTCGATCACATCGCACTGGTAACAGAGGACCACGGCTCTTTGGGAGTGTGGGACAAAGAAAAGATCCCCACAGGGGTCGAGGTTTCCAACAAAACAGGTGACATAGATATGGACGAGAAACAGCTCGAAGCGTTTCAGACGATGCTTGCAAAAGCGGTAGGCGATGCAATGGGCGGGGTTAACCAGGGCATCCAGCAGTTAACCGCTCGCATGGATTCACTGGAGCAGGGTTACAAAGCACGGGCAGACTCCGATGCTGAAGCGAAACGCCAGGCTGATGAAAAGGCCAAAGCGGACGAAGAAGAACAGAAAAAGGCTGATGCCGCTGAAGAGGAGCAGCGTAAGGCGGATGAGGCGGAAGCCCAGAAAAAAGCCGATGAAGAGAAGGCAAAAGCAGACGAGGCTGCCGAAGAAGAGAAGCGTAAAGCCGATGCTGAGGAAAAAGAGCGCAATGACGCCGCGATGAGCGAAGCGCAGGCTAAAGCCGACTCCGCATATAACTCGTTGGGCAAGCGTGCACCGGAGCCGTTCTCTGGTGAAAAAGCGCTGGATTTCCGTAAACGCGCTCTGATCGCAATGCAGAAACATTCACCTCAACATGCGGAAGTCAATATCCGGGCAATCGCTGACTCTGCAACGTTGTCCGTGCTTGAGGATGCGATTTACGGCGCAGCCCGTAAAACCATCACTGAAGAGATGAACAACACCCAGGGGCAATTACACAAACGTGTTCGCAGTGATGAAGCGGGTCGTCGCATTACTGAATTTGCAGGTGATCCAAATGTCTGGCTGGCGGCCTTCAAAACCCCGCCGCGCCGTGTCGCTAAATTCAATACTCAAGGAAGCATGAACAATGTCTGAAATCACTTTCAACCCATTTAAAACTCAAGGTTCACCGACAGGCATGTTCAACGTCGAGTCGCGTGGCCTCGTGCAGGGCGATGCTCAGGATGATCCTGCAATTCGCCTTCAGCTTTCCTCTGGCACCTGGTCTGGGGCCGACGCGGTATGGGCTGGTGTCGGTGCAATGGAGTGCATCGCCACTGATGCAGCCAATATTGCTGGGGCAAACATGAAACCTGCGACTGCGACGGTCTGCAATGCGTTCATCGTTTCCAACCAGGCGTATCACGGCATTATCACCGCCGGGAATAACGTTCCCCTGTATGTAGGTAACGGCTCGGTGCATTACTTCCGTGTTGGCTCCGGAGCGCGAATTCCTCTTCCGGTTAGCGCTGCAGTGGCTGCGCTGGCGACTGGCGACGACGCAGTTGGCGCGGATGGCTTCGTTTGGGACCTGACGAACAACGTCATCGACGTTTACTCCAGTGCGACGTCTGGCAATCCGAAACTGGATATCAAACTACTGATGGTTTCCCAGCAGGGGAACCTGACAGTGAAGAAAAACACCGATGGTACGGTTGTCTGGGAAGATGACAAACCGTGCGGCCTGTTCTTGATTTAAGGAGTAATAAATGAGCGCATTCGCACCAGCGATTACCACGGTATCGCCTTCCATGATGCTGCCGGAAATTGTCATGCAATACAGCATGGCTTCAGGCGCATTCGACATTCTTTCTGGCGGAGCACCGGCCGTTAAAATTGGCTCCAACGATCTTGTTGTCTACCAACGCTTCCTGCGTGCCCGCACCCAGGCGCATGTCGGGCAGTCTCTGCCGGGCCAGCTGCCATCATCGACCATCTTACCTACCTACGATCAGATGATGACCTATCGTATTTCGACCCGCTCTCAGTACAGCCACTTCGATTCAGAGTCAGCAAGCGCGTGGGGGTATACGTTAAACAACGGGTTGCAGCTGGCAAACCGTCAGGGTCATGCTCAGACACTTCGCAACATGCTGTTGTACGGCGTGAAGGCATCCAACAACGAAGGGATCACCAACTCCCCGAATGCAGTGACGGTGAACCTTGGGAGTGACAGCCAGGGAAATGATTCCTACACAACGTGGGATGCTGGTGAAATGTCAAAATTCATCCTCAGCACAATTGCGGATCAGAAGACAAGCATGATGCTGCTGGGCCAGACGCTTACTACCGTCGTACTTTGTCCTCAGCGCTTTATGAAGGCGCTGGAGTGGACGGGGATCGTTGAGCTGACCAGCTACCAGCGCCCGGGCGGTGGTACTCAGACAGTTGGTGGTTTGGTTAAAACGATTGCTGGAGACGCCAGCGGTGACGACGTGCTGTTCTGCCAGGATGACACGCTAATTGGCAAAGGCGCGGGTAGTACCGACTTGATCGTTATCACCAACCCTGAAATTGTCGTGCCGGAAGCACGCCAGGACATCAACACCAACATTTTCGCGACTCTGATGCCAAACCAACAGGCCGTGAACGTGATGTTCACCGATGTTGCCGCGCCAACAGAAATTCCATCGCCAATGCCGGACGGCGGCATCACCACGCTGTACACCGAACGTGCAACGCCAGGCTGGAACTTCCGCCCGGAAGGCGTGACGCTGCTTTCCGCGAAATATTCTTAAACCTCGCTTTACTTCGTGCTTTTTGGGGAGCTTTGGCTCCCCGTTTTTTTGAGGAAAATCCATGAAATTATTTATCGCCAACTGCTCCAGCCAGCCACACATGTTCAATTACAAACTGCCAGAAAAACATCAGCCTTTTGGAGTGAAAATTCGGGCCGGATCCCAGCACATGATCGAAAACAACGCTGATGTGATTAACCATATCATCAGGCAACATGAGCCCTATGGGTTCCAGCGCTGCGACAAAGTGGATAAGAATTTTTCCGGTATTTGTTATTCCATCGACAAACCTGTCACGGTGGGGCGTATCGAAGAGAACCACGAACAGAAAGTGGAAAATCTTGATGACTTGTCACAGCAAATTCTCGAAGCCAACGCGGTTTCGATGAATAACACAGTTGATAACGTGGTCATCCAGAACGGCGAAAAGCCGAAGGATGACGGGGTTCAGGTAGAGATCGTTGGAGAGGCCGTTAACCCTGATCAAGAGAATCCACCGAAACTGTCTAAAACCGTGAAGGTGCAAAAATAATGACCATACGCCCGACACTCGACGGATACATCCGTTTCGTTCGTGGCGTAATGGGAGTTCCTGATACCGCTATTTCTGACGATGACCCGACGCTGGAGTGTTGTTTTCAGTCTGCGCTTGAGTTGATCCCGAAACAGCTGGGGCTGGAGTGTTTGCCCATTATCTACACGAACACCGTGTACAACGCTGGCGGCTCTCTGCTGCTTCGCTATGCCATCGATACGCCACCCAGCACTTATTTTGCTGATTTGCGGAAGAACCTTGGCCTGAACGTTGCGGTTTATGGCCTCGTAAATTCTGCTGCAGATCAGGGCACCTCTGGTTCGATGGTCATCAGCGATGCTCTCAGCAATCTGTCTCTTGCAGACCTGATGCTGATGCAGGATCCGTATGGTCGCGCCGTCGTCGCGGTGCTCATGGAAATGGGGCCGCTGTGGGGGTACACGCCATGAAAGTTTGCCTGGGCGTCATCGATATTCCTTACGACTACGGCGACAGTTCGGCAACCACATACGAAGTCGCTGAAGACCTGCAGGAGCGCTACAAGCTTTTCACCCATTTCTGGGAACTGCACCAGAAGGAAATTATTCCTGAAGTTGGTGAGGCGCTGACCTGGGCGATAGTCAACCACATCCAGTACGGTGCGCCGATGCCGGGCGGCGAGCTGCTGGGTGAAACCATGAAGGCGTTCAACGTTTTCCTCGAGGGCGAGGAAATGGCGGGGCTGTCCATTGATGGCGTACCGACACAGGCGGCGCTTGAGGGGAAAAACTCTCGTCTGAAAATTGAGCGCGGCGAACGTCGACCATCGTTCATCGATGGCGGCCTCTTCAAATCCTCCTTTGTCGCATGGATAGGTAACGATGCCGAGTCTTGATGAAATTGCCGAGAATACCGGCACCCAACTCTCGAGCGTTCTCCAGGCTGCAGTCGAAACAATCTCATCCGGGCAGGAGATCACCTTTCGCCTCTATGTGCGCCAGGTGCTCCCGCTCGACGGTTTCGTGTACTGGATAAACGCTGAGATTATCAATCCTGATGAGCTGGTGCGGATGGGGATCGCAAACCCTCTAACCACGACGATTAAGGGAAGCCTGCACCGTCAGGTGGTCACTGAGCAGTCCGAAAGCCATTCGCGAGATATCAACAATATTATTTTCACGCCAGTGGAGAAAGCGGACGATTTTAACGTCGAAAGTCCAAACGCTATTTATCTGGGGGAATACGAGGGAACGCAGTTTGCCTTTTCGCGTATGGAAAGCCGGTACACACAATCCGGCATTTTTCACTACCGGGGAATGGCAATCCTGCCCACCATGCGGTCGCAGATTATCGACTGCCCGGACGACATCAGCGACGAGCTAATTATTTCGAACAGCACACCCATCTGGTTGTCGCTGAAGCAGTTCGCGACGGTCTACCCGTCGTTTCTCGTTCCTTCCAACCTTAAACCGCCGTACATCGCGGCTGATGTTCGCGCTACTACGCCACTTCAGATGGCTCCGCTGGTGGTGAATGGCGTGCGCTACCAGCACACGCAGGACACTGTACGCATCACCCTCTACGGATTCAGCAACCAGCGGGCGCTGGATTTCGTCGATTACGTGGTGAGCGCGGCGCTGGAAGATGAGGTTTTCGGCATTACCAACATCCCGGTCGTGAGTGACGCCAAATCCAGCCAGGTGGAAATCAACGCGCTGGCGAAAAAGAAAACCGTCGATTTTGACGTCAATTACTACCAGACCACGACGCGCGAGATATCTCAGCAGCTCATTAAAGAAGTTATTTTCAACTACGAGGTCAAATAATGTCCTACCGTATTGTCACCGTTAACGTCTCGCAGACCATCGGCGCTATCCCGTCGAACCTGCAACAAATGTCCGCCATTTTGTCCTTCGGCGGAACCCTGCATGAGCCGGGTAAGCCGGTTCTTCTCACTCAGGATGAGGATATCACTGACCTCGTACACAACAGCATCGGCTCACTCAATGCCGAAGAGCAGTCTTTTGGCTCTGACTTCACCATGACGTTACCGGCTGGGGTGACCATTGACCGCGAAACGGGCAGCGAGGTTGCTGTGACGATTTCGGGTTGCTTCCCGTCGGCCTGGAACGGCGACTACACGGCGACGCTGGTTGATGACAGTACCCTGACATGGACTGTTATCGGTTCAACGCTGGACGGCCAGCCGGCAACGTTGGGTAAGTTTGCCCTCGATGACGGCAGCGACCTTGTTACTGCGGTCGATGCCTTCTTCGCTCAGGGAAATTCAGTGGGCACGTATCTGCTGGAGCTGGGGTGGCAGGAAGACATTGCAGCACAGACGGCAGCGCTCAAGGAATACATGGACGACCCCCTGAAGCGCTTTTATGCCTACCTGGTACCGGAGGCGTGGGATGGAGACCAGGCCTTTATCAACCTGGCGAAGCTGTATACCGCCGATACCGCGATGCAGTATTTCTTCACCCTGACCGAAACGGCGGCGGACACAAACTACCTGTCTCCGTATGCAGGCATTAAATCCATCGTGCCCACGGCGGATGACACCTGGCCTGTCACCAACGCCGCTGCTGCTGCCATGTGGAATCTGGTTTCTGCCTCACCGTCAGAAATCAACAAGGTGCCACCGATGGCGTTCCGCTACCTGCAGGCGGTGAACGCGAACAAGGCGAAGGCCAGCATTCTCAGGGTCATGACGCAGCAGAACGTCAACTATGTTGATACCGGCGCAGAAGGGGGGATTTCCAACACCATTCTGGTGAAAGGGGTCACCAGCGACGGCAACGACATGACGTACTGGTATTCGGTGGACTGGGTGCAGATTAACGTCGATATGATGCTGGCGAATGCCGTCATTAACGGCAGCAACAACCCGATTAACCCACTGTATTACAACCAGGACGGCATTGACCGTCTGCAAATGGTGGCGCAGGGCGTGTTCAATACCGGCATTTCTTACGGGCTGGTCAACGGTCCCGCGCCTGTGAATGCGATCCCGTTCAAAACCTACGTCAAGGACAACCCGAACGACTACGGCATTGGCCGTTATGCCGGGTTTTCCGCCACCTACACGCCGATGCGCGGTTTTGTGTCCATCATCTTCAATATCAACGTGACCATGCAGCCGTCATAAGGAATCAACCGTGCCAAATCCAATGATTAGCCCTGGTACGCTTAACCGCGTCCGGGCCAGCGTTAAGTTTACCGACCATCCTGAGCTGAATGTCTCTGCGTCGTATCTTTCCAAACAGGGCGTCGAACTTTCGTTTCAGGGCAATATCACCGATTTCCTGCCCGCGATGACAGGCGCGGTCCAGTCGCCGCAGCCGTACCTGATTATGCAGGCGAAAGTGCACCTGCTGCGCAGCCAGGCGCTGGCGGCACAGTACAAAGTGCAGTGGGAAGCCAACTCTGCCATCGGCGACGCGAAGCTCTACTCGGACAGTTCAGTGTTTGGTGATTTTGAAGTCTTCAATACCGCTATCACGAATGTGCAGGACATGACGTTTGCGGGCGGCGAGCCCGGTGTGGCCCTCACCATCACCGGGACCTATTACGTGAACTCTGAAATGTGGGATCTCTGATGAAAATTGCACGAAACATGAACCTTGTGCTCCCGGTACAAACCGAGATGGGCAGCGCTTACATCCACGCCTCACCGATTTCGAAAGAAGTGTACCGGGAGCACTTTTTTATTCTCGGAAAAGTGTTCTCAGCCATTTTCTCGGAAGGGCTGGGTGTGGTGGCCGGGCCGCGTGTGGCGTACCTGATGCTGGAGCGCATTTGCCTCGGAACCAAATCCGGTGATCCCAATATCTGGGATGGTGAGAACGGGGTCAGGAATACGCTGGTTAACGAGATTATTCGTCTGTCGAATCTGGTCTACCCGCTGAAAGATAAAGGCTGGGACACCAAGCCGCTGGAGGTGGCGCTGGAGCGCGAGATTGTGGATCTGGACGACGTTATCGGTGAGCTTGTTTTTTTTACATGCGTCTCGTCGATCAACAAGCCCGCGCAGGCGTCTGGAGTGATGGAAGCGGTCAGTGGAATGTGGAACAGTCAGACTTCATCCTTGAGTCTTACGGACTGGATGCGTTCATTGCCGACGTCGAAGCCGGGCGACAGTTCTGGCGAGACGGTGAACACGTTATCAGCGACATCCTCGACTACAGCGCAGGCACCGGATTTAGCGAAATCTGGCTTAATACCGGAATAAACCTGAAATCGGCAGCTCAGCTTCGTGAGCTGCTGAAGTTCAAAACACCACGAGGGCCTTTCTGATGGCAGGTGATCAGTTACCCGTCCTGACGCTCGACTTTGACGACGAGAAAATCAAAGCCCTTCAGGATATTTCAGAGCAATTTAAAGCGGCGTTTTCCGTCGGGCCGGGCGGTTTTCCAATCCCGCAGCCGTTGCCGCCGGCGCACCCGGAACCCCATCCCGGCTCTGACGGGAAAAAGCCAGAAGTCCAGAGTACCTTTGACAAATTCATGAAGTCACTGAACAAGGATGCTCAGGGCACGCTCAAGACCTTCACCCTGATCAACAAAACGCTCGGGGCGACCACATCGACCTTAAAGGGGCTGTTTACCGAAACGGTGTCATGGGGCGCGCGCATTGCCGCGATTGGTGGCGGTGGGCTGTTTGGCTACGGTTTCATGGCCCAGCATGTGAGCAACCAGTACAAGTCGTCTCAGGGGCTGGCTATCACCACCGGCCAGATGCAGGCGGCACATAACGTCTATGGCTCCCGCATATCGGGTACCGGCAACATCATGCAGGCGCTGGCGGCAGCGCAGAATGACCCGACCAGTGCAAACTATGCTGGTCTGGTGAATATGGGGATTAACCCGCAGGAGGGCGCGGCGGCTAATATGCCGCAGCTGCTGTCTCGAGTGTCGCAGCTGCTTCAGCAATACAAAGGGACGGGGGTGTCTCAGACCGCTCTGAAGGCGAACGGCCTTGATGGTCTGATTGATGTTGCCACCGCGAACCAGGTGCTGGCAAACAGTGATCGCCTGCCGCAGCTTAACCAGCAGTTCTCTGACCAGTCTCAGCGACTCGACAGAGATATGGGAAGCGGCACGCAGCAGAACTGGCAGGATTTGTCTGCGAGGTTTATGGCGAACGCTGACAGCATCGGCAATACCTTCCTGAATGCGCTGGCGAAGCTCAATGGTCCAATGAGGAGAATATCGGATGAACTGACGGTCGATATTGAAAAATTCCTCAATGGACGAAACGGGAAGGCGCTGTTTGATACGCTGGCAAATGGCCTGGAAAAACTCGGTAAATGGCTGGGGAGCGATGATTTTCAGCACGATTTAGACACGTTTTCGACAGCGGTTAAGAATGTCGCTGCTGCCATTGGAGACGTCATTACGTGGATTGCGGGTAACGTACCTGGAGTAAATTTAAACGGTACCGGAGTCGGAGTGGGAACCGGGACTGATAAAGACACGGCAGATCCTGCACTGGTCAATTTTGGGAAAAAATATCTCAACGGAAATCTGCCTTACTCCGATCCGGGAACGAATCAGTACACGAGTATTTTTCCTGCCAATAAGGTCTATGAAGACTACAGGATGCCTGGAGTCCTTAAGGATAATATCCAGAACTTCGTCAATCAGACCAATGATACCTACGGATTGCCGAAAGGTTTGATGGCGGGTATCGCGCAGCGCGAGTCGTCATGGAACCCACTGGCAAAAGGAAAAGCAAACAGCAGAGGCGAGTATGCAGCAGGACTGTTCCAGTTTATGCCTGAGACGGCAAAAACCTACGGATTAAGCGACGTCGATCGCTATGATCCGAACAAGGAAACAGCCGCCGCAGGTAAGTATTTGCATGATTTGATGACGCGCTATAAGGGCAATCTGGCTGAGGTTCTGACGACGTACAACGGGGGGCATGTTGGTAAAGACGGCACGCTTAGCCTGAAGATGGAGACAGTCAAATACCTGCAGGCGCTCTTGCCGAAAGAAGCCGACAAGCAAAATCCTAATATCATGCATCAGTTAAAAGCTGCACATGAATACCTGGACCGCTCACCAGCAGGATCGACTGCGACCATTAAATTGATGTTCGAACATACCCCCGGCTCTGAAATCTCACCACAGGTAAAGGGTATCTATAACACGCCGAGGTAATCTATGGCGCTTAACTACTTCGGCCAGGCATTCAAACTGGCCTTCGAAATTTCCCCCATTCTGCTTGTTGATGGCATCGCCTCCGGTATTCCCGGCGGCATTATGCCGATCGCTGTACTGACTGAAGGTGTCAGTATTGCTGACGGCTTACTGCATGGTGATATCGGTACCGGCCCAACGGCACACTTTACGCCGATGGCGGGAACCACACTGGTGCAGCAGGAAATAGGAAATCTGAATTTTTACAACATGCTGACGGCAGCTAATGCTGTGGTAGGGAAACCCAACCGGGTCACAATGCAGATGCTTCGGCCAGCCTCCACTAAGGATGGCGGGTATGCAACTAAGGGACTGACTTTTACAGCGTTAAAAATGGCGCTGGACCAACACAACCAGAGTGGGGGGAGTTATGTGGTAATGACGCCTGCGTTCATCTACACCGGCTGTCTGATGCGCTCGATGACTGATGTGTCGGGTTTTTCTGAGCAAAATAAGCAGGTGCAGGACCTGTGGCAGCTAGATTTTGAGCAACCGCTGCTGACGATTTCGCAACTGGACGCTGCCCTTGGCGACATGATGAGCAAATTTGAGTCTGGAATGCCACCTTCCTTCCCTTCGGATACGAGGACCTGGACTGGTAATGGTGACTTAATTCCAGCGCTCCCCAAATTTTAGGTTTCCGGATGACTATTTTTATTCCTTTTAAACCTGACGGGAAAGCGCCTTTCACCTTTCAGGCGACGGTCGGCGGTGCCAGAGTCTTCGGAACCGTCCCTTATAACCTCTACGCTAACCGTTATTATCTGAAGCTGGCCGACGGGCAGGGGAACGTCGTGGCTTTTGTTCCCCTGATTGGTTCACCTGATAATTTCGATATCAATCTGGCGCTCCAGTTTGCCCCCGGAAAGCTGATCTATCGGATCGGCAGCAACCAGTTCGAGGCGACCTGATGCGTTACTACAAACTGGAAATTATCGATAAAACAGGTAACACGCCGCTGGATAGTGCGGGCAACCCCATCGGGCCATTTGATACGAGCAAAACACCCGGTGCAGGTTTGCAGCTCCAGTTCGACGCGCTGATAACCGGGTATGACGTGGTGAGCAGCGGTACGGCGCTGGCATTGTATGGTATCCCGATAACCATGCTCAGGGAGAGCACGCAGCTGGCCGGTTGCATGGTGTACCTGACCGCCGGGTTTAGTGGTGGGCTGCCGCTGGAGAACCAAAACCAGCAGGGGCTGATCCTTAGCGGGAATATTTATAACCCCTATGCTAACTGGCAGGGCACCCATCAGTCCCTGAATCTTATCGTCAACCCCAGCCCATTGCTCAACGACCGTGGGCAAGCATCCAGCATCACGCTGAATGGGAAAACGGGAGATAAACTCAGTGATGTTCTGCGCGGTGGGCTAAGCACAGCATTTCCTGGCTTTACCATCGACATCACCATCAGCGACAAGCTGGTGTGGACTGAGAATGCTCCTGCTGTCTACACGAGACTCAGTCAGCTGGCAACAACGGTACGCAGTCACTCCTTCTATACAATGAAACAGGATGATTACACAGGCGTGCAGATGGTGATTCAGGGGCAGAAAATCCGCGTTTTCGACAACACTATAGGGTCATCCGGCGGTGTGCTGATCCTGCCGCAAGAACTCATTGGGCAACCGACATGGATTGGTCCATTCAATGTTTCATTCAAATGCCCGATGCGGGCTGAACTTCATTGCGGCGATATCGTTCAGTTGCCTGAAAATATCACATCAGGCCCCGGTACACTACTGGCGGTCAGCAATGAACGGACATTATCCGCCTACCGGAATCAGGTTAATTTCTCGGGTAATTTCCTGATTACTTCCGTCCGGCATGTGGGTGATTATCTCAATCCCGACAGCAGCAATGCCTGGGTGACCACCTTTGAGGCTGTCGCACTTTCGAAACAGATACCATGAGCGATTCGCAAAAATTTCCCTTTCTTAAGGCGTTTAATAATGTCATTCAGACGGGGGCGCAGGACCGCGCGGAAATTTCAGGGCGCTCTTTGCCCTGTCATGTCGTAGCGGTAGACGGGCAGATTGTCACTGTGCAATTCGATATGCTGCCGGATGGCACGCAATATCCTCAGGTCACGATCCCAATAGCGACGTTTGAATACGTGCGCTATCCGATACAGAAAGGCGATAAAGGTGTGACGGTCGCCGCTGATGTCTCGCTTCGTGGCGTATCCGGACTCGGTACCGGGATCGCCAGCAGGGCGCTCACGTTTTCTCTGGTGCCGCTTTTCTTTGTGCCGTTATCGAACTCGGGGTGGACGAAAGAAGACCCTAACAAGATTGTGCTCTATGGCCCTGACGGCGCCATCTTAAAAACAGCGGATGGTGCCAGTAGCATCACGGTAGAGCCTGGTAAAATAACCCAGAAGGCAAATGCTGTTTATCTGACTGCACCGGATATCTATCTGACGGGCACCATTCACCTTAATGGTCCAATTGTCCAGGACCCTGAGCAGATGAGCAGCACGACAGCGACGTTGATAGGCCCGGTTAATGTAACCAACGACGTAGTAGCGGGTGGCGTAAGTCTCATGGGGCACCCTCACGATGTCGAAGGTGTGCAGCCAGGAGGCGCCACGATACCATCCCAACCACCAACGCCAGGAGCTGGCTAATCATGAGAACATGGGGGCGCGTCACGGACGCGAACGGCAAAAAACAGTGGGTGGCTGTGGAGTCAGATGCGAATGGCGATTTTTCCTATGGCTGGCTGACGACGCTGATTCAGACGCTGAAGCTTAACCTGGGTGAGTCACCGTTTTACGCGCAATACGGCATACCCGGACAGCAGTCGATTGTTCAGCAGATCCACCCGGATTATTACGTCAACATGACGCAGCAGCAGTTTTCGGGATATTTTGCATCACTTTCTATTTCAAAAGTTAGTGGTGCTAAAAATCCCACTTATAGCATAGATGTAGTCTTCTTAAACGGCGTAAGCTACTGCAAACAAGTTGCTGTATAAAACAGAGTCAGTTAACGGAAAAAAAACATGAAATTTATCGTCGCCCTTTTTCTTGCCTCATTATTATCCGGGTGTGTCATAAAAGAGCAGAGCAATACACCTGCGAGGCAGCAACAAGCTATAGCACCAGCACCACCAGAGCCGGTACTTGAATTACAAGCCAATGGGCTTACTGCGGAGCAAAACCAATTGCTTGAAAAAATGCGAAAAGATATGGCAGAAGAAGCTGCGAAGAATAAACCCTGAATTTAGTCAGTAAAATAGCCCGCCTAATGGCGGGTTTTTTTATGGAGAATTTATGTCTGATTTACCCATAATTATGACTTCGGCGGGTGCACAGCCCACGCCACCTAAAACCCTGCTGGCAACATTAATCAGTAACGTCGCACAGAAAGTGCCTGGATATACCGCTAACCTCCCGGCTGGACTGATAACGGATCTCGCCAGTACAGCAACGGGAGCGCTGGCATTAATAGACCAGGCCAGAGTTGATCTCATCAACTCGGTTTCTCCCTATGGTGCAAACGAGTTATTACTCCTTCAACTGGGGAATATTTATGGTGTGACAGAGGGCACAGGCTCAAACACGTCTGTTTATGAAGTATTTAGTGGCCCACCGGGATTCGTTATCCCAAAAGGGTTTGTGGTGTCAGACGGTAACTTTCAGTACACCGTGCAGACGAACACGGTTATTCCCGCTGGTGGTCAGACTTCACCTGTGTATTGTCTGGCGGCTTCACCGGGCACCTGGGCGGTACCTGAAGGATCCGTCACCCAGATTGTTACCTCTGTTCCGGCCAGCCAGCCGATCACGTGTACCAACCCTACAGCTGGCCTGCCGGGATCTGATAAACAAGATATCGCTTCATATCGTGCACAGGTGATGCAGTCCGGCATGTTCGCCGTTCAGGGTACCCCTGACTGTGTGGTGGCTTCACTGAAGCAGGTTGGGGGAACACAGGACAACCTCCTCAGCTACCGGCAGGTGCAAACCGACAAATGGGTGGTTGTCGTCGGAGGCGGTGATCCCTACGAGGTGGGGTACGCCATTTATAAATCGGTCCCGGATATTTCACGCCTCACTAACGACGTTGTGAATCCATCTGGTGATCCCGTCGATAAACGTACCATCCAAATCACCGTCTGGCCTGATGTTTACGATGTGCCATATGTTGACCCGGTTTCCCAGAATGCCCAGGTGTTTATTGAGTGGAATACAGTCTCGACGGCATACGTTGATCCTGCTGGTGTGAAAAACGCCGTCAGCCAGAACATCGTCGATTACGTCAATGCAATCGCCGTTGGCCAGCCGATCAATATCTTTGAAATTCAGGATATTTTCCTGCGCTCAGTATCCGCGCTGGTGCCGCCGTCGCTGATATCGATGATCGACGTTGAGATAGGTATCAACGGCACCATTGTTCCCCCGGAAACCGGGACGAATCTCGTGTATGGCGATACCTACAAATATTTCTCAACCTCTCCCGCACTCATTCAGGTAACAAAACATGGTGACACCGGTCCTTAAAATTCTCCCTGCCTACCCGTTTGTGCAGTACCGGGATGATGAAGACGTGGCGGCATTTTTCGACGCCTTCAATGAACTGGCGCAGCAGTACCTCGACTCCCTCAACAATCTGAACCTTCCCTGCTGGACATCGCCCTCGATTACGGGGGAGCTGCTGGACTGGATAGCAAAGGGGATTTACGGTGAGGAGCGGCCCGTCGTCATGATATCGAAAGAGGCTGTGGCGAAGGGTGCATATAACTCGATTGAGTACAACGCGCTGGCCTATGCGAGGCTGCGCCGCTATGTACCAGGCATTACGGAATATCTCCCCGACGATTATTTCAAACGGATCCTGACCTGGAATTTTTTCAAAGGCGACGGGTTTCATTTTTCGCTGGAGTGGCTGAAGAGAAGGGTGGCCCGGTTCATTCATGGCGCCGCCGGAATTGACCCGCCGGTACAGCACACTTTTGACGTGAGCATTACCGTTGATAACGGCACGTTCAGCATCGTCATTCCAGAGTACGGAAACGGCGTGGGTAATTTTCTCAAAGCGGCAATAGACCAGCGCCTGGTGAAGTTGCCGTTTATTTATCACTATTCAACCTCGGTGGAAGAACAATGATTTTAGGATTTGGCAATAACGTTGTCTCCGCGCTGGCATCCGAGATAACGGCATCACAAAAGACCATTCCGGTCATGCCAGGCACTGGCGCTAAATTTGAGGCGCTGCTGACGCAGGACAATGCGAACAGCTCAACGGATCTCAAAGCGTTCGCCAAAATAACACTGACCGATTCAGGTGAAACAGAATTCGAAATCTGTCATCTGCTCTCCGTCAGCGGTGACGTGCTGTCTGTTTTGCGCGGCCAGGAGGGGACAGCAGCAAAAGGCTGGATGCTGAACGATGTCGTGGCGAACTTCGCGACGCGCGGCTCGGAGAATCAGTTTGTGCAGGTCGATCACCTTCAGAGCGGGTTTTACTGCGCAGGTGTGGCCGGTGGCTCTGCCAATGCGCTGACGCTGAGCCTACCGTCATCATTCTTCCTGAATGGTGCAACTGACTGGATGTTGAGAACGCCCGTAATCGTTTACCCGACACAGAATAATACAGGGGCCGCAACGCTGCAGTTGACGATGGGCGGTGTGGTGCTCGGGACATTCCCGCTGTACAAAGGCGACAAGAAGCAGCTGGTTGCTAACGACATTCTCAAAGACGTGGCGCTGGTTTGTCTGCTGGACATCAGCAAAACGTTCTTTAACGTGTCGAACCCAGGGGCCATCTATGCCGGGCTGGGCACTGCGGCATTTTTAGACGTTACAACCTCAGCGCGTGATACAACGCCTAATCGTGTCCTTAAGACTGCCGATTATGGCATTGGCCGTGCGATCGGTACTGTCACCACGGGTATCGATTTTAAAAGTTTTGCATTTATCCAGGGTGAACATCTGTTCGTCAAAATGGATACCTGTACAAACATCCCGGCAGGGCTTAACGCCGCGACGTACTACTACATTTTCGTGAAGGGAATGCGGGACAGTGACGGCTCTCCGTGCATCGAGCTGGTGAAGTATGACACTCCCTCTGAGGTGTGGAATGCTTATGGTGCCGGAGCGGCCGGAAACCGAACCTGGTCGCTTTATCGTTCTTATAACTCAGGGTACAAACAGACTGCTGAGGATATTGGCGCGATGCCGTATTTCGGTACCGCGCTGAGTGTGGACCTCAATACGCTGGGAGCCTACAGCGCAGCTGGTGTTCACTATCAACCGACCAATGCAGGTGCAACGACAGCAAACCACTACCCGGTTGCAGAGGCCGGAGCGTTACTGGTACTCCCCAGTGCCTACGGCTGCCAGCAGGAATACACCACGTTTGGCACGGGGAGGAAATTTTTACGCGGGTTAAGCGGGGCATGGAATGGAACAAACGGCCCGTGGGGAAACTGGAACGAGCTGTATGGACCGACAAATCCCAACGAAATAGTCAGTACATCAGCAAACAGCTACCGCATTGTATACGGAGACTACGGTGCATTCTGGCGACAGGACGGTGGACATCTGTATCTGATGTTGACTAATAGCGGAGACCAACACGGCAATTACAATGCCCTGCGTCCGTTCTATGTAGACATGGCAACGGGCTACCCGGTCATGAGCAGACTTTCACTTACTGATTACACCGACTTTGACGCCCGCTATAACGCTAAATATCCAGCCCAATTCCGCGTAGGTGCAAGGGTAACGTATAAAGGCAGCGACTTTTTCAGCCATGTGCCACAAGGGGCAGTCAATATTAACAACATGACCGATGGTGATGATCGTATCAATGGCGTTCAGTACGCCTATCTGCAGTACAACCTGAACGGCAACTGGGTCAATTTTGCGTAAGGAAAACTGGATGAAAAACTTAGGAAAGTTCAAACGATACGAACCCGAGCCACCGGAGATTCCAGGGGCTATATACGTTAAAAATGAAGACGGAACTGACTGGTACACCATAGCCTGGGACAAAGAGCGTATCGCGGGGAATATCTACGCCGGCACAGACGATGAGGGAAATATAGTGTGCGTCACAGATGACGGTAGCGCCCTGTTCCCCGTCGATATGACTGTCTGGGAAATACCCGCAGACGAAGCGCCAGAGGGAATACTGACCGATGGCTATAACGCCAGAATCATTGATGGTGTCTACTCTCTCGATCCATTAATCATTGCCAGAGATACGCAGTCCCGCTTGCTGAAAGAGGCTGAAGATACCATTCGATATCTCGAACGAGCCGTTAAGCATGGTATGGCGACAGAAGAGGAAACCGTCAGTCTTGAAGCATGGGAAAAATACAGTGTGTTGGTGAGCAGGGTAAAACCCGGAGAGGACTGGCCGCTAAAACCTGAGTAACTGGTGACAGCGCTAATCTTCAGTTGAGCCGGTGCAAAGGGGGTCACTGAAGAAAAGCACCATCATGGGCGGTGGCGTTAACATGACAGATTGCAGCAACTCAGGGGATGGACATGAAAACGCCACCATTGGAATGGCGGTGCTTCTGTGGACTGCCTTCTGCTCGGGAGAGGAGAAACCAAAAGCACCGCCAGTCTGGTAAACCGGCAGGAATCCAGACACGGCGATTTTCTAAACGGTTTTCTTTGATGTCAACGTGCTACTGAATTTTCCCATTTTTTATACCGTTATAAAAAAGTGCATAATTACGGATTGACGGACTTTTTTACAAATTTATACTGTGTATACATACAGTATAAATTGACGGGGATTTTTATGCCGCGCACATACGAAATTGAAGCCGCGTTTCGCAAGTCAATAATTATAGAGCCGAGTGGAAGACGAACTGTCACAACTCAGACATTCGTTGAGAATCTGAAAGCAGTTAACTGGCATTGGTCTATGAGGCAGGCAAACATCTGGATCGAAACATACATCACGACGTTTAGGGATATCTCGGATCAGGAAGGAGAGGGGCGAACTTTTCAACTGTTCAATCCGAACGGAGGGTTGTGACATGGGATTCCCGAGCCCGGCTACAGACTACATTGAAGAACGTATATCACTGGACAAGCGCCTCATATCTCACCCCAGCGCGACGTATTTCATGCGATCGGCAAATACTTACTGGCGGGCCGGTATACAGCAGGGAGCTCTGCTGATAGTGGGCCGTTCGGCGACGCCATGCGACGGCTCTGTGGTTGTTTGTCGTCTGTCAGGGGAGTTTCACATACGCAGATTTAGGACGCACCCATACCGGCATTTTGAGCACCTTTCCGGCGACGGTCGACGGGAGAAAATAGATCCTGAGTGGGCTGATGAAAACGACGGGATTTTTGGTGTGATTATGCATGCTGTAAACGACATGCGAACGATGGAATTTGACGATAATCCGATGATGTAAGGGAAGGGATAGAGGGTACATTTTGGGGGCAAATTTGGGGGCAGAAAGCGGGAAGGGGCAGAATTTGGGGCAACACTTTTGCTGCTATTTTACGCTATTGTCTGCTGAGGGGAATTTGTAACTCATTGATTTAGCTTTAACTGATTGATTTTAAAGCGAACAAAAAAAGCACAATATAAAAGGCCTCCTTATATATTCAGTAGGTTAATGGATGAAGGCAGTGTAGCGGGGATTTTACGGCCCGGCAAGCGCGGGCAGAATGGCAGGCCGGGAGGCATGATTGCCTGACCCGGCCTGTTCTTTAGATAGACGTTCTGCGATAGCTGCGGTATTCCGGCATCCAGAAGTTGTCGTCAATGGCCTGCTGCAGCGCATCGGCGGAGGTTTTCACCGCCACGCCTTGCTGCTGTGCCATTTTTCCTACTGCGAAAGCGATCGCACGGGACACTTTATGAATGTCTTTCAGCTCTGGTAACACCAGGCCTTCACCGTTATTCACCAGCGGTGAGTGTTTCGCCAGGGTTTCGCTGGCGGACATCAGCATTTCGTCGGTAATGCGTGACGCACCGGACGCGATAACCCCCAGACCAATCCCCGGGAAGATGTAGGAGTTGTTGCACTGGGCGATCGGATAGGTTTTATCCTTCCACACCACCGGGTCGAACGGACTGCCGGTTGCCACCAGTGCGTTACCTTCGGTCCAGGCGATGATGTCCTGCGGCGTTGCTTCTACACGGGAAGTCGGGTTAGAGAGCGGCATCACGATAGGGCGTTCACAGTGTTTGTGCATTTCGCGAATAATCTCTTCGGTGAAGAGACCGGTTTGCCCGGAAACGCCGATAAGAATGTCCGGCTTCACGTTGCGCACCACGTCCAGCAGGGAGAGCACCTCGTTGTCGGTATCCCAGTTTTTCAGGTTCTCGCGTTTCTGAACCAGTCGGGTCTGGAACGGCAGGAGGTTAGGCATACCGTCGGTCAGCAGGCCGAAACGGTCAACCATATAGACGCGGGAACGGGCCAGTTCTTCACTCAAGCCCTCGCGCTGCGTCTGAGCAATAATCTGCTCGGCAATACCGCAGCCCGCAGAGCCTGCGCCCAGGAAGACGATTTTCTGGTAGCTCAACTGGCTGCCTGCCGCACGGCTGGCGGCGATCAGCGTCCCAACGGTCACGGCGGCGGTGCCCTGAATGTCGTCGTTGAATGAACAGATGTCATCGCGGTAGCGGTTCAGCAGCGGCATGGCGTTTTTCTGCGCAAAGTCTTCAAACTGCAGCAGCACGTTCGGCCAGCGTGCCTTAACGGCCTGGATAAAATCATCAACAAACTGATAATACTCATCGTCGGTAATGCGCGGATGACGCCAGCCCATGTACAGCGGATCGTTGAGCAGCTGCTGGTTGTTGGTACCCACATCCAGCACTACCGGCAGGGTGTACGCCGGGCTGATACCCCCACAGGCGGTGTACAGGGAGAGCTTACCGATTGGGATCCCCATTCCGCCAATGCCCTGATCCCCGAGGCCGAGAATACGTTCCCCGTCGGTCACAACAATGACCTTGATGTTGTGGTTCGGCACGTTCTGCAGAATATCGTCCATATTGTGACGGTTCTGATAAGAGATGAATACGCCGCGGGAGCGACGGTAGATCTCAGAGAAACGTTCACACGCCGCACCCACCGTTGGGGTGTAGATCACCGGCATCATCTCTTCGAGGTGGTTCTGAACCAGGCGATAGAAGAGGGTTTCATTGGTGTCCTGAATGTTACGCAGGTAGATGTGCTTGTCGATTTCAGTCTTGAAACCCTGATACTGGATCCACGCACGTTCAGCCTGTTCTTCAATGGTTTCCACCACTTCGGGCAGCAGACCAAGCAGGTTGAAGCTGCTGCGCTCTTCCATGCTGAAGGCGCTGCCTTTGTTGAGCAGGGGGAATTCCAGTAAAACCGGACCGGCATAAGGGATATATAAGGAACGATGTTTTTTCAGTTTGTTGTCCATGTCACTCACTCTTTTTTTGAAGATCCGTCCCTGACACTGCTGTTTGTCATCTTTCTGGCCTGTGCGGTGGGGTGCGGTCAGGCGGTATTATAAAGGAGCTAAATGTTAATTACCGCAACACATAAACAAAAACACCATCGGTTTTGCCGATGGTGTTCAGGATCTCTTACTGGAACTTACTTGCCAGCGTGGCGTTTTCTGCCGGTGGCATGGGTGACTTGCGTTTCACTGTCGCCCTCAATCACCACTTTACGTTGGTTAGAAAGCTTGTAGTTCAGTCCCAGAATATGGCGTGCCTGACGGTTCGATTTCATCTTTACTCCTCAATCCTGTTGATAGTTTTAAGGACAAGTTTGCTTACGCAAACGAAATGTAACCCCTTAGGTTGCAGATCCAGCTTAGCAGGTTTTTACAAAGAGGCATTCTGTCCACTGACCACGTAGTTAATGGTCTGTTGGTAGATGTCACTGAGGATGTCATTGTCTGTGGATTCCACCCATTTGGTCAGTTCCATCAAAATGTCATCTTCAGTCACAGCACCGTGTTCGGCGTGAAGACCCTGTGCGATCGCGTTAACGAGTTCAGGTTGTGCTGCTGCAGTATTTGCCGGGTAATAAGTAAACATGCTGCCTCCGTGTCGTTGTCTGTGTAATGGTACGGCTCGCAAAAAATGTAATTCACAAACAGAATGGCAAATATTTTCCTTGCTGTGTCTAAGATTCATCTTAGAAATAAAAATGACATAAGTGCATGCTTTTAGACACTTTTAGAAATGGAGAAATAATAACAGGGGACGAGGGGGGATATTTTGATGCTGCTCCTGCTATCCGAGAAAATAGCAGGAGCAGAGATTAATTTACCATTTCATTTCGCCGGTATTCACTTTCGCACTTAATTCCAGCGAGCTCTCTTCGGCCAGGCCCGGATACGCTTTTTTCATGGCGCTAATGACGCCAGCAGAATCTTTGTGATTAGCCAGCGTCTGCTCGAACCGCTGCAGATATTCACGGGTAAAATCGATAGCGCCGGTACCTGACGGTGGCGTCCCCAGATAGTGACCCGGGATCACGCGCTCAGGTTTGTGCGCCGCCATGTTTTCCAGCGTATCCTGCCACTGCTGGCGACGCGGCCGGGTCTGGGTATCGGCCGTCCACAGATGGATGCCCCATGAAACGCCCGTGCCGCCAAGAATCGTCTTCGCTGACGGGATCCAGACATAGGCCGCGTAGCTGTCTGGCTGTTCAATATCGATTTTCTCACCATCAACCATAAACGTGGTGGAGGTCAGCACCTGGGGAACGATCAGCGTTGTTGGCGCGCCGTCTTTCATCTGTGGGCCCCAGAAGGCCAGCTTGGCATCTTTGGTGGCCTTGATATGGTCAACCACCTGCTGAGTCGCCACGACTTTCGCATTCGGGAATGCTTTAACCAGCGGCTGCAGACCAAAGTAGAAGTCAGGATCGCCGGAGGTGATCACAATCTTGTTCAGGGTTTTACCGCTGCGGCGAATTTTCTCCACCAGTGCTTCACCGTCTTTCACGCTGAACTGCGCGTCAAACAGGACGGCCTCTTTCGGGCCAGACACCAGCGTCGACGAGACCGCAAAAATGCCTTTCTCCTGCGGGTTCCAGGTATCAATGGTCAACGGTGCGGCGAAGACCGCCGGCGTGAAGAGGGTGCATAGCAGTGCAAGGCGAGTGAGCTTCATCATCATGTCTCTTTTTATCAGGAAAGACCCTATTGTACCGAACTCTACATTTGCCAGAATTCCTGAAACAAGACATGCTTAGTTTCATAAATCGAGCAAATGGAGCGTTATATGGATCGCGTTATTGCCGCACAGGTCTATAACCGGATTTGCGAGCTGGGAAGTTTGAGTGCCGGAGCCCGTGCGCTGGGCATTTCCCGGCCCATGGTAAGCCGTTATCTTGAGCAGATGGAGAAGTGGGCGGGGACCCGGCTGGTGAACCGCTCAACGCGCAAGCTGACGCTGACCGCAGCAGGGGAAAAGGTACTGCAGAAAACGCGTACCCTTTCGCAACTGTCGCAGGAGATTGAAGGCCAGTCGGAGAAAGATTTACCTTCCGGCACCTTACGGGTAGCCTGCGCGCACTTTACCGCCATGCACATGATTGCGCCGGTACTGCCCGGGCTGCTGGCGCGTTATCCGCAGCTCAGAATTGAACTGGATGTGAATAACCATCCCGTGAGTCTGGTGGGCGAGCGTATTGACGTAGCCGTGCGTATTACCGATAACCCGGAGCCGGGGATGATTGCCCGCAGGCTGGGTGAGTGCCGTTCGGTGCTTTGCGCCTCGCCGGACTATCTTGCGCAGCACGGCACGCCCGTGA
This sequence comes from Enterobacter sp. 200527-13, assembly GCF_027924865.1. NCBI lineage: Bacteria > Pseudomonadati > Pseudomonadota > Gammaproteobacteria > Enterobacterales > Enterobacteriaceae > Enterobacter > Enterobacter sp. 200527-13. The sequence continues at coordinate 1,588,242 of NZ_BSCM01000001.1, read as the reverse complement.
CGCCTGAGGATTTGGCGCAGCACAATTGCCTGCATTACAGCTTCTTCGCGGGTCAGTCGTGGCATTTTGTGACGCTGGAAGGCGAAAGCGTGAGCGTCGCGGTGAGCGGCAATCTTAGCGCCAGCATCTCGTCGTTATTGATGGACGCGGCGGTTAAACATTGCGGTATTGCAATGCTGCCCGAGCACGAAGCGCAAGGGGCGCTCGAGCAAGGGCTGCTGGTCCCGGTGCTCACAGACTTAGTGCCTAAGCCGCTCGCCATTCACGGGATTTATCAGTCGCGGGAATATCAGCCTGCGGCCCTGCGCGTCTTTCTTGATGAAATTGCAGGGCATCTGAACTGATGCCCGCGCAGTGAGCCTGTGGCTTATTTCGTCGTCAGCCAGGGCGACGTCGTGCTCCAGAAAATAATATCTGCGCCGAGATACGCTTCTGCGAACTGAACAAACTCATCTTTGGTGAAGGGCTTGCCGGTAGCCGGGTTTCGGTAGGTGAGCGTGGGCTCCTGAACGGCCATGGCGACCAGCGGCAGTTTGTTTTTATACTGGTTAAAGAACGGATAGGCGTTTTTCATTTGCGCCTTGCGGTTGGGAACAATATCCGGTCCGCCAAGCCCGATATTATGGGCACTGGCGTATTCAAACAGCCGCCCCATGTAATTATGGTCATTGTTCCATTCACACGGCCAGAAGTTCACATACTGTACGACATGGGATTGCGTGAAAACCTTTCGCGCAAAGGCGAGGTTTTCCATTTCTCCGGCAAAATAGTTGTCGCACGAAAATCCTGTCGGCGGCTTTTTCTCATCAAGGTCAATCGCGGTTTCCGGTAAGTTCACACCGTAAACCTGGCCATCAAAACGCTTCGCCAGGGCTGCCAGTAAGGCCTGATACCGTTCACGCACGGCAGGATCCCACTGCCGGGCTACCCAGCCTGAACCTGTTGGTTTCCCTTCACCAGGATTGTCAAACTGCGGAGAAATACCACCGCTGTACTTTGTGTCTGCCATCAGATAATCAGGGACATACCGGGCATCTTTTTCGAAGAAGCGATCCTGAATTTGAATAAACAGCTTTTTATTGCTGACCTTCAGGCGCGCCAGGTCTCGCTCTATGGATGAGAAGTCATATCTGTTTTTCTCCGGCTCCAGTGCACGCCAGTTATAAACGATCTGCGCGCCACCGATATCACGACGGGCGATAAGCGCGGCGGCGGCATCAAGGTCGCCCGAGCTGGTATAGATAAAATTCTCCGGCGTGCTGGCAAAGAGGGGTAGCGTCACGGCGAGCGTGGCCAGCGCCACGACAATCCTGGTGTTTTGCATCATAGGCCTTTCCCTTTTGATGGTTCGAAGTGATGTATCGCATCAGTGCCAACCAGAATACTCTGTGTTCCAGGACGCGTCAGATCTCTGGTCTATACTTAACCCTTTGTAAGCCAAAAGGAGAGCAAGAATGACAATTCATAAGCACGGTTCAGCACACTGGTCTGGCGATATTAAACGCGGAAAAGGAACTGTTTCTACCGAGAGCGGCGTTCTCAATCAACAGCCTTACGGCTTCAACACCCGTTTTGAAGGCGAAAAAGGGACCAACCCGGAAGAACTGATTGGTGCCGCACACGCAGCCTGTTTTTCGATGGCACTGTCGCTGATGCTGGGTGAAGCAGGCTACACCGCCGATTCCATTGATACCACCGCCGACGTGTCACTGGATAAAAAAGAGGGCGGTTTCGCCATTACGAAGGTCGCACTGCAGAGCAAGGTTACTGTCCCTGGCATTGACCCTCAGCAGTTCGATGGCGTTATTCAAAAAGCGAAAGCCGGCTGCCCGGTTTCCCAGCTGTTGAACGTGGAAATCACGCTGGATTACACGCTCAATTAAACCAAAGCTCATTAAAAGCCCTCATGCGCGCAGCTGTGCGCATGAGGATAGGTGTATTTTGGGTAGCAAAAAGAACCTTAACGCGTGCCGGTTGCGTTAAGGCTGATAATGGGCATGATGGCCACATTACCTGCGTAAAAGAGATCTGAATTCGTAAACGAATAAACACGCCCGGTGAGGTTTACATTGACGTGAGAGCCGTAGCCAGAGATTTTGGCGTCGCCAGTGTCAGCTACCATAAAGGGTGAGCGTTTCTTCAGGTGCTCCAACAGATTATCCTGCAGTTTTGTGTCCAGGTAATAGCGATAAACATCTGAAACCGTCGCACCCCCGCCTTTGTACTTTGTAACGTACAAATAGACCTCGGGTGTAATTTGTTGTTGTGAGTAAAGGTCATCATCCGGTGGCTGGTTTGCAAAATACTGAAACCCTACAAAAACCAGCAGCGCGGCAGTTAGCGCTCTGTGCAGCCACTTAATAACCGTGCTGTTTGGCATAATCTATTCCCTGTTTAATCCAAAACTGGTCATGAGGGTCATCCCCATAAGGTAACTCACCGTACCATGTTCCCCATTGCGGCTTCGAAGTTCCCGCCCGGCTTTGTGCAAAACCCGCGCCCATATACAAGGTTGCTTCTGATATCCCTGCTGCAAACCCGGTGGCCCCATAATTAAAATTACCAAAATTAGCCAGGTCACGGCGTTGCTGTTTGTAATCCCACGGGCCACGATTTTTGACCTGTTGATAGAACCAGTAATAGGTTTGCGGTAGCGCCATATTCCGCCCTGCGCCATGCGTGCTAGCTTCACGCATATTGCTATCAATTAACCTTGTGCCTCCACTCGGCATTTGTGGCAATACAGCCATAACGTCATCCTTAAAGTTTGATTTTTGGTTAGATATCAACCCATTATCCGCACCAGGTCAATAAAAAACGCTGAATTAAAGGATAGAGATAAATGCATTAGCACCGGATTTTCATGGACTATAAAGTTTATCCGTACTTTGCTCCGGCTATCCCTTCAGCGCGGCAGGAAACACCTCTGCCAGCCAGGCGATAAACACTCTCAGTCGATGTGTCAGATGCCGGTTCTGCGGATAAACCACATGAAACGGATAAGCGTCAGGTCGCCAGTCGCTAAGAATTTCAGTTAACGACCCCGCCTGTAAATGCCTGTTTGCCGAATACTGAAACGTCTGAATAATGCCTAAACCTGCCACCGCCGCCGCCAGATGAGCGTTGCTTTCATTCACCCCAAGGAAGTGCGGAACGCTTATCTCCAGCCTTTCCCCCTTTTCCCTGAAGCGAAACGGGAACGCCCGACCGGTGACGGGAGAAAGGTAGCTAATCAGCTTATGGCCATTGCACAGCTCCCGCGGATAGGCCGGTACGCCATGATGTTTTAAATAATCGGACGTCGCGCAGGTGACCATTTCAGCGTCGCCCAGATGGCGGGCAATAAGGGAGGAGTCGTCCAGAGGGCCGCCGCGGATCACGCAGTCAACGTTACCGCTGATCAAATCCACGGGCCGGTCGGCCACGCCAAGATCGATGCGTATTTCCGGATAACGCTGCATAAATTCCGGGAGCAGGGGGATCAACACGTCGCGCGCGGTTGAACCGCCCACATCCACGCGCAGATGGCCTTTCGGCGTCGCGCGAGAAACGCGAAACGACGTATCAATATCTTCAATATCAATCAGCACCCTGAGCGCTTTTTCATAGTACCCGGCACCTTCCGGTGTGGTGACTACCCGTCGTGTCGTGCGATGTAAAAGCCGGATCTCCAGGTGCGCTTCGAGCGATTTCACCAGCTTGCTCAGGGTGGCGATAGGCATATTCAGAGAATCAGCCGCACGCGTAAAACTTCCGGTTTCCACCACCCGCGTAAATGCGCGCATTGCCATGAGCTGGTCCATTCGTACTCCGGATTATTTCCACCTGTGAATAGTGATTTTCATTTTTGCCCGTTTTTCATTAATCCTGCAACCGATAGAGTTTATTCAACGCAAGCGAAAACCTCTTCAACCGTTTTTGCGGGCATCCTGAAAACATGATTAAAGGTGAATAGTATGAATACGTCTCTCGCAGGTAAAATTGCCCTGGTTACGGGCGGCAGCACAGGTATCGGTCTCGCCACCGCGCAGGAACTGGCGGCCCAGGGCGCGAAGGTTTATATCACCGGACGTCGTCAGGCGGAACTGGACGCTGCCGTTGCACAAATTGCCACCGCGGCGGTCGGCATCCGTGCGGACGTCTCTCAACTTTCCGACCTCGATAAAGTCTATGCACAGATTGCAAAAGACGAAGGGCGTCTGGATATTCTGTTCGCCAATGCGGGTGGTGGCGACATGCTGCCGTTAGGCGCTATCACTGAAGAGCAGTTTGACCGCATCTTTGCAACCAACGTTCGCGGTGTACTGTTCACCGTGCAAAAAGCGTTACCGCTGTTATCTGCCGGATCGTCGATCATTCTGACCGGATCCACGGTGTCCATTAAAGGAACCGCAAACTTTAGCGTATACAGCGCCAGTAAAGCCGCCGTGCGCAACTTTGCCCGTTCGTGGGCGCTGGATTTGCAGGGGCGCGGTATTCGCGTCAACGTGGTGAGCCCGGGCCCCATCAAAACCCCGGGGCTGGGTGACCTAGTGCCGGAAGAACATCGTCAGGGGCTGTATGACGCGCTGGCCGCCCAGGTGCCGCTGGGACGCTTAGGCGCGCCGGGGGAAGTGGGGAAAGCGGTGGCGTTTCTGGCCTCAGATGCAGCAAGCTTTATCAACGCCACCGAACTGTTTGTCGACGGTGGAATGGCGCAAATTTAAACGTGAAACAGCGCCACCCTGCGTGGCTATTAGCTCAGATTGCGCCAGCAGCGCACGCTACAGCCCTCAACTGAAGGCTGTAGCGACTGCGGGCGCTCGCATCCTTGCGCTGCCTGCGGACAGCGGTCCCGGAAATAACAGCCGGTGGGAAGGTGACGATTGCCAGGAAGCTCTGTTTTACGCAGCGCCAGGTTTTCATCCAGCGGTTCACCGGTTCTGGGAACGGAATCAAGCAGCAGCCGGGTGTAGGGATGGCGCGGCCTGACAAGCACCTGATCGGTGGTTCCCAGCTCCACGATCTGGCCCAGATACATCACCGCCACACGATCGCTCATGTGTCTGACTACCGAGACGTTATGTGAGATCAACACATAGGTGAGGTTCCGTTCCTGCTGCAGTTTTACCAGCAGGTTGAGGATTTGCGCCTGCACGGAAATATCCAGCGCGCTGGTGGGTTCGTCGAGCACGATGATGTCTGGATTGGACGACAGCGCCCGGGCGATAGCAATACGCTGGCGCTGCCCGCCCGAAAAGGCATGCGGTAGCCGGTCAAGGTATTCCGCACGAATACCCACCTGTATCGCCAGCGTCTCTGCCAGCTGGCGCCGTTCGCGTTCACTGCTGCGTTTTTGCACCCACACCGGCTCGGTGATGATGCGCCACACCGGCAGACGCGGGTCGAGGGAGGAGAGCGGGTCCTGAAAAACCATCTGCATGCCGCCCGCGTGATGCGTCCGCTGATAGTCGCCGGTGCTGGGCCTGAGCATGCCCATCAATAGCTGTGCCAGCGTGCTTTTCCCGCAGCCGGATTCCCCAACAATGCCCAGCGTTTCGCCGCGACGGATCTGCAGGTCCAGCCCATTGAGGGCATGCACCTGTTCCGTGACGCGGCCCAGCCAGTTTTTGCGCGCGGGAAAGTTGACATGCACGCTATCCAGTTCAAGCAAAATGTCAGACATGGTGTTTCTCCCGTTGCGGGTACCAGCAGGCAGCCATCTGGCCCTCTGCACCATTGGGAAGCAAGCGCGGTGCCTCACCGCATTTCGTCCCGGCGGCAAAGCAGCGCTCGCGGAACGCGCAGCCTTGTGGAAGCTGGCTGAGATTAGGCACCGTGCCGGGAATGGCCGGAAGCAACTCGCGCGGCGCACCATTTTCAGGTGCACATTGCAGCAGACCGATGGAGTAGGGATGAACGGGATGGTGGATCAGCGTTTGCGTGGCACCGCTCTCAATTACGCTTCCTGCGTACATCACATACATCCGATCACAGAGCTGGGAAACCACGGCCATATCGTGGCTGATAAACAGCACCGAGGTTCCGCTGGCCCGCGCCTTGTGCTTCAGCAGACGCAGTACCTGCAGCTGCACGGTCACATCCAGCGCCGTGGTCGGCTCGTCGGCGATGATAAGTTCAGGCTCGCAGGAGAAGGCAAGGGCGATCATCACCCGCTGACGCATGCCGCCGGAGAGTTCAAACGGATAACGCGCCATCACCGCTTTCGCGTCCGGGATTTGCATCTCCTCCAGCAGGGCAATCGCTTTTTGCTGCGCCGCGCGACAGTCGAGCGGCTGATGCTGGCGGATCACCTCCACCATTTGCTTACCAATCCGCCGCGTTGGGTTCAGGGCGGTCATGGGCTCCTGAAAAATCATCGCCACTTTTGCCCCGCGCCACTGGCGAAGCTGTTTTTCCGATGCGGTCAGAACATCTTCTCCCAGCAATGTCACCTGACCGTGATGAATTCGGTAGCTGCCTTCCGGCAACAGGCGCATAGCGAGCATGGCGGTAACCGACTTCCCCGACCCCGACTCGCCCACTACGCCGACAATTTCGCCCCGTTTAATCTCCAGCGAGACGTGGTTCAGCGCATGAACCTCACCGCAGTATATCGGGAAACTCAGATGTAAATCCTCGATGGTTAAAACCGAGTCGGTCATGACTGTTTCCCTCCTGATTTCGGATCCAGCAGGTCGCGGATGCCGTCACCAAAAAGATTAAAGCCCACGGCGGTAATCAAAATGGCCGCGCCAGGAAAAGCGCAATACCACCACTGGTCGAGTACATAGTTGCGCCCTACGGCAACCATCGCGCCCCATTCGGCGGTGGGTTGCTGTGCGCCCAGACCGATAAAGCCCAGCGTGGCGGCCATCAGAATGGCGCTGCCAATATCCAGCGAAGCCTGCACAATCAGCGGCGGCAGGGCGTTGCGCAGAATATGCCAGCTGATTAAATGCCAGCGTGATGCGCCGAAGGTGCGGGCCGCCTGAACATAGGTAAACTGGCGCACGACAAGGGTTTGCCCGCGAGCCAGACGCACGTAAAACGGAATACGTACAATCGCGATGGCGAGCATTGCGTTAAACAGGCTCGGCCCCAGCGCCGCCGCCAGCGCCATGGTCAGCACCAGCGAGGGAATGGAGAGCATCACGTCCATAATGCGCATAATAATGGCGTCGCCGCGCCCGCCCAGCACGCCAGACAAACAGCCCAGCAGCGAGCCAATACCACCCGCAATCACCACGACGGCCAGCCCCGCGCTGATCGACTGCTGGCTGCCGGCGAGCACCCGGCTGAACAGATCGCGGCCAACCTCATCGGTGCCAAACCAGTGTTCGGCAGACGGAGCCTGCAGACGCGCGGTCAAATCCAGCGCATTGGGGTCATGCGGCACAATCCACGGTGATGTCACCATCAGCAGGAGCATCAGGATCATGATCGCGGCGCCAATCAGCGTGAGGGGACTTTTACGCAGCATCCAGAACAGTTTTGCCCAGTTGATGCCTGCTTTCGCTGTTTTAACCGGGACGGGCGTTTCCTGAGTCAACATCATTCGGCACCTCCGCGCCCGATTCGCGGGTCAACCCACAGATAGAGCAGATCGACCACCAGATTAACCAGCACATAGGCCAGTGAGACCACTACCGCGAAGCCCATGACGGCAGGGAAATCGAGTGCCTGAATAGAGGTGACGACCCAGGCGCCCATTCCCGGCCAGGCAAAGACGGTTTCGGTGAGGACTGCGCCATACAGCAGATCGCCCAGTGCCAGTCCAAGCACGGTAATCGACGGGATCATCGCATTGGGCAGGGCATAGCGCAGCACGATGTACCAGCCGGGCAATCCGCTGGCGCGTGCGGTTCGTATGTAATCTTCACTGAGCTGCTCCAGCATGGCCGAGCGAACCTGACGCGCCACAATGCCGAGATGAACAAATGCCAGCGTCATCGAAGGTAAAATCAGATGCTGCAGGGCATTGAAAAAGACCTCCCCGTTGCCTTCCAGCAGCGCATCCACGAGATAAAAGCCGGTAACGCGCGTCGGTGGATCGAGCCAGTCGTCAAGCCTTCCGCCGCCCGGCAGAAGTTGCAGATGCCCGTAGAAGAGGACAATCACCCCCAACCCAAGCCAGAATGCGGGCGTTGAAATGCCCGTCATCGCCATTAACCGCACCAGATGATCCAGCCAGCGGTCACGGTAGACCGCCGATAAAATCCCCAGCGGCACGCCGATAACCAGCGCCAGCAGCAGGGAACAAAAAGCCAGCTCCAGGGTGGCCGGGAAAAAGGCTTTCAAATCTTCCGCGACCGGACGTCCGGTGCGGATAGAGGTGCCTAAATCGCCATGGGCCAGGGCATCCACATAGCGACCAAACTGGATATACAGCGGTTGATCCAGCCCCAGCTGCTGGCGGATGCCTTGCACAATGTCGTCGCTGGCGCGGTCTCCGGCCAGCAGGCGGGCCGGATCGCCGGGGATCAGGTGTGAAATAATAAAGGTGATGATACAGACACCGGCCACCACCAGGATTAACCCCCAGCAGCGCTGGCGCACAATGCTCCAGAACGTCATACACTTTCCCCCGGCGAGAACCGTTATTTACTCATGGTGGCAATGTTAAAGACCTGCTCCAGCATTGGATTAAAGGTGAAGCCTTTCACCTCTTTGTTCATCGCCAGCTGGTAGTTCTTCTGGAACAGATACACGTAGGCCGCCTCGTCGATCACCACCTTCTGCGCCTGCTGGTAATCATGGGTACGCTCCGCCTGATCGGTGGTTTTCAGGGCCGCCTTCAGCAGGGCGTCGACCTCTTTGTTCTCGTAAAACGAGCGGTTACCCGGCAACCCTTTTTTGTCCGACTCAAACCAGTAGTTCATGAACATGTACGGGTCGGCAAAGTCCGGGCTCCAGTTGCCAATGGCGATGTCATAGTCACCTTTCCCGACACGATCGCGCATGGTGGCGTTAGCCAGTTTTTCCAGCTTCACGTTGATGCCGATCTTGCCGAGGCTCGCCTGCGTGGACAGGGCGATCGGCTCCCAGTTGGGGTCGTTGTCTGAATAGAGGAATGTCAGGCTTGTCGGCTTGTCTTTGACTTTCTCCAGCGCGGCTTTGGCTTTGGCCTCGTCAAAGCTGTACTGCATTGCCGTGGCGTCAAACCCCCACATGCCGTCCGGTATCGGGCCGCGCATCTGTTTACCATTGCCGCTCAGGATGCCTTTCACCATCCCCTGATAATCCGTTGCCCAGGAGACGGCCCGACGTAAATCCACCTGATTGAGCGGGGCTTTGCTGTTATTCAGATAAAGATAGGTCACGCGCAGGGACGGATATTCCGCCACCGCCACTTTGCCTTCTTGCTTAAGGGCTGAAAGCTGATCGACGGGCAGTGAATCGGCGATATCCAGATCGCCACGGGAAAGCTGCAGACGGCGTGAAGCGCTTTCACCAATAATTTTCACCGAAACGCGCTTGAAGTGCGGCTTCTCACCCGCCCAGTGTGGATTCGGAACGAGCACCAGCTGCTGACCTTTCTGCCAGCTTTTCAGCATGAATGGCCCGGACCCGGCGGTGTTTTGCGCTAAATAACCGCGTGCATCATCGGCAGCGTTCGCCTTTAACACCGCCGGGTTAACGATCGACGCACCGTCGTTGGCCAGGGTGTAGAGGAACGGGGCAAACGGCTGGCTGAGGGTGAATTTCACCGTGTGCGGATCGACCGCATCAATTTTGAGATCTTTCGGGAACGCTTCAGACGGCCCCTGGCTAAGCTTCAGCAGACGTTCAAAGGAGAGTTTTACCGCCTCGGCAGTAACCGGCGTGCCATCGGCGAATTTCGCGTTATCGGTAAGGGTAAAGGTCCACTCTTTCTGATCCGCTGACGCCTTCCAGCCCGTTGACAGGTCGCCCTCCACCTCGGTGGAGCCTGGCTTGTACTTCACCAGACGCTGATAGGCGGGGTAGGTCACCGTCCAGTCGTTGTTATCAATGGTCACCGCCGGGTCGAGCGTTTGCGGGTCGGCCGCTTTCCCGATCACCAGCATATCTTTCGGGACGGCAGCCAGCGCAACCGGGGCGCTGAGTGCCAGCGAGGCGGCGATCAGGTTAGTAAGAAGCGTTGTTTTCATGGCAGTGCTCCAGTTTTAAAGAGGGGTGTGCGTCAACGGGAAACAGGCAAAACGATCGTCAAGCAGGGGATAGCTGGCCGCGTTCGGCAGCTCGAAGTGCCACCATTCGCTGCTGATCCCCACAAAGCCGCCACCGGACATGATGGCGTTAAGCAGCAGGCGATTGCGCTGCGCGTGCGGCGGCACGGACGGGTGCCAGGCATGCGAGCGGTCGTGCATTTCGTCAAAACCGGCCCCCATATCCAGCACGGTATTCTGTTCGTCCATCAGCGTAACGTCGATGGCCGTCCCGCGGCTGTGATTGGAACCAATCGCCACATCAACCACGTATTCCGGGTTCGGGCAGGCATCCCACAACTGAGCCTGCGCTTCCTGCGGGCGATAAGCGTCGTAGACCACCAGCTTCAGCCCGGCCAGTGCGGCGATGCTGATGGCTTTCGCCAGCGCGGTGGCCGCATCGGTATGCAGCAGGCACAGCGCCTCCTGATAAATCGGACGACCCGTGATGTTGTCGGCTGTGGCGTATTTCAGATCGATATGCAGCGCAGGGAAGGTCTTCGCCACATCAATCAGTTCACTCTCTGGGGGCATAGCTCCGCTCCTTTAGCGTTCGAATTGACCAAACTCTTGTTGTAATTGCCGGTTTACCGCCAGCCGCGGTGGAAGGGCATCACCCAGCGCTTCCACGACACCTGACAGCAGCAGGTTGAACAGACAGCTCACAGGTGCCAGCGAATCCCAGAAATGGCCGGTTTCGGTTTTCACCTGCAGTAAATCAAGCGGGTAATCCCGCGCCCACGGGCACCAGATATCGGTGATCAGGGCCAGCGAAATACCTTTTTCGCTCGCGACCCGACAGTACTGCCGCGCAATGGTGGAATAGGTGCGGGTATCGGTCAGCACCACGTAGGGGTGGGCGAAACCGGAGTTCAGGGATTCAACCCAGCTGCCGGACGCGCCTTCGGCGTAGCTGACGCGCGGTCGAAGGTACTCAAGATGACTGAAGAAGGCGTTGGCTATCCCACGTGTCGACTGGATCCCCAGCACAAAAACCGCATCCGCGTGGGCAAGCTGATGAACCACCTGGCGGAATGCGTCGGTGTGCGCCAGCTGATAAACCTGAGTGATGGCATCCACCTCCAGCGACAGAGAGTGCTGAAGGCGGTTGGGCAGAGGGGACTGCTGCTGCCAGGAGTCCAGCCGCTCGTTCATACCCCAGGGTTGATGCGGGTCGCGCAGGCTCTTTTTGGCATCTTCCAGATTGCGGTAGCCGAGTTTTCGCAGAAAGCGTCCCACGGTAATGCCGCTGGTGCCGGTCGCCAGACCCACGCTTTCAGCCGTTTCAAACGGGATCTGTGCGGCATGCGCCAGCAACCAGCTCGCCACCCGCTTCTCGCTGGGAGTCAGCTGGCTGAAAGTGGCTTCAATACGGCTCAACACCTCGGGTTTCGTCGTCATACCGCCTCGCTGTTAACAGGCTGTCAGTCGTCAGGTTTGTGTTATTTGATTAACAATGCATGACGCGTGCCATGTCCACATCGCGACGGGACGCCGCTGTGCTGCAAACTTCATGCAATATTTAGTTAACCAATGATCAACATTTGTGCAGCGTAGTTCACTTTTGGTGCACTGGCTGAGCGGGGAGGTATGAATTTCGTGAATACGTCAGCGTCTTCACATTTTTGATAAGATAGAGACAACGTAAATATGAAAGGGATCCCGGCATGGCGAACTTGCCCTGGCGTATCAGCGTGCGCCTGATGGCGCTCGCAAAGAAAATGGCGATGATCGCAGGAGTGGTACTGATCGTCCTGCTCGCGGTTCGGGTTTATCTCTCGCAGCAGGGGCCGGAACTGCATCTCTGGCATACCTGGCGGGCAGATGAGATGTCCGTACGCGAGATCGATAAGGCGAATTTTGCCCAGTATGTCGCCCGGGAAAACGCCATTTTCACCGATCTGGATAACGCGGTAACGCGCAAAACCCAGGGTGAGGAACGCACGCCGTTAAACCGCTACTACCGTCAGAGCCTGGTTTGGCCCGGTAAATTTTCACCCGATGCTAACCGCTCCTTTGTGCTGATGCCCGCCGGAACGCCACGCGGCGCGGTGGTGTTGCTGCACGGGCTAACAGATTCGCCTTACAGCGTCCGGCATCTTGCCCGTGATTATCAGCAGCACGGTTTTGTGGCGGTGGTCCCACGCCTGCCCGGACACGGCACCGCGCCCGGCGCGCTGACGGACGTTGACTGGGAGAGGTGGCTGGCAGCGACGCGCCTTGCCGTGCGTGAAGCCACGCGGCTGGCGGGAGACAATGTTCCCCTGCATCTGGTGGGTTACTCCAACGGTGGGGCGCTGGCGATGAAATATGCCCTTGATGCGCTGGACACGCCTGCGCTTCGCAAACCGCAACAGCTCATTCTGCTCTCGCCAATGATTGGCGTCACGGCGTTCGCCCGGTTTGCAGGATTGGCCGGATTGCCGGCGATGTTACCGCCGTTTGCCAAAGCGGCATGGTTAAACATCTCGCCGGAATATAACCCGTATAAATACAATTCCTTCCCGGTCAATGCGGCGCGCCAGTCATGGCTCTTGACCCAGGCCCTGCAGGAGCAAATGGGGCGGGATGCCCGGGAGCACAGACTGGACCAGCTGCCACCGGTACTCGCATTCCAGTCGGTGATGGATTCAACGGTCAGCACCCGCGCCGTGGTCACTGGCTTATTTGACCTGCTTCCGGCGAACGGCAGCGAGCTGGTTGTATTTGATATCAATCAGGCCGCCAGCTTCCGTCCTCTCTTTAAACCGTCGTCGTGGGCGGCGACCTCTGAGTTACTGCCTGTGGCGAAAAGACGTTACGGTGTCACGATTATTACCAATGCCAGCGCGGACAGTTTCGCCGCGGTGGCGAAAATAACCCCTGCGGGAGGCACCGATGAGACCGCGGTACCGCTGGCGATGTCCTGGCCGCAGGAGGTCTATTCACTGTCGCATGTCGCCGTGCCGTTCCCGCCTGATGACGATCTTTATGGCCGACATCCTGCGGAGAAAAACCGGTATGGCATTAGCCTCGGCACGATTGCGCTGTGGGGGGAAACCTCCGTGCTGAGCGTAGGTAAAGACGCGTTAATGCGGGTGACGTCGAACCCGTTTTATGCCTACATGCAGGAGAGGATTGACAGACGCATCGGGGATGAGAAAAAGTAGCCTCTCCCGCAAGGGGTTAATCTGTTAGGTCGCGCAGATGAAGTATGTTAAACAGTAATGTCCAACGCATACCTCTTATCGGAACACGTTTTTGTGCTGACTACTCTTATTTACCGCAGCCAGTTGAATTTATCCTGCCGATCCGCCGAACTCCAGACGCTGGTTGAACAGGCCAGGACGCGCAATGCCGGGTTGAATATTACCGGCGTTCTTCTTTCAAAAGGAGATGATGTCCTGCAACTCCTCGAAGGCTCGGAAGAGAGTGTGGTTAGGTTGTTTCAGAAGATCCGTGAGGATAAGCGGCATAGCGGCGTGGTTGAGCTTATGCGGGATTACGGCCCCCGCAGACGTTTTGAGAATGTCGGTATGCTGCTGTTTGACCTGCAGAACCAGTCGCCGAAAGACGTTCTGCAGTCGGTACTGCACTACAGCAAACTGGACAGTTATCTGACATCTGATGATCGGGTGTTCAAATTTATTCAGACGTTTATTACCGGCAAACGACCGGCCCCGTCGGGGGCGCGTTTTGCCCCGGAGAAATGGACGCTCTCGCCTGAGAAATCGCCGTTTGGCGAGAGTCTGGGTCTGCTGGACAAACAAACCTGCCAGTTCGCCCTCCAGCCCATCGTCGAACCGCTGGAAGGGAAAATCAGTTCGCTTGAAGCCCTTATCCGCGGTAATGACGGGGGAAGCCCGGAGCATTTTTTCAGCCGCCTCGATCAGGACAAAATCTATGAAGTCGATCTCCAGACCAAGGCCTGGGCTTTTGCGCTGGCCGACAAACTGGGGATCGGGAGCCATAAAATCGCGGTAAATCTTCTCCCGATGTCGCTGGTGAAAGTGCCTGGCGCCGTGGAGTTTCTGGTAGAACAGATTAAACAACATGGGCTTCAGCCGGAGCAGGTGGTCATTGAAGTGACCGAAAACGAGATGATTTCCGGGTTCAATAAGTTCAATAGCGCCATTAAACACCTGCGTGCTGAAGGTATTGGCCTGGCGATCGATGATTTCGGTTCCGGTTACGCCGGGCTTTCATTGCTGACCCGATTCCAGCCGGATAAAATTAAAATTGACCGCGAAATTGTCAGCAATATTCATCTCAGTGGGCCAAAACAGGCGATTGTGCGCTCGATAGTCAGCTGCTGCACCGACCTTGAAATCACCCTGGTGGCGGAAGGCATCGAGAAGCTGGAAGAGTGGTGCTGGCTTGAATCTGCCGGGATCCGACGTTTTCAGGGCTTTCTGTTTGCCCGTCCAGCGCTGAATGGCGTAGGTGATATTAGCTGGCCACACCTGGTGCGTTAAGCCAATTTTCCTTCCGTATTATTTCCCCTTCGTCCTGCCTGTGCTTAAATAGCTAAAACGGTTTAACATTGTTTAGCTGAGAGGATCACATGCAAAAAATCTGGGTACTTGGCGATGCGGTAGTGGATTTATTACCGGAGGGAGAAGGCCGGTTGCTGCAATGCCCCGGCGGCGCGCCGGCGAACGTGGCGGTCGGTATTGCCCGTCTGGGCGGGAAAAGCGCCTTTATCGGCAGGGTCGGCGACGATCCTTTCGGTCGCTTTATGCATAAAACGCTGGCTGACGAGCAGGTTGACGTAAAGTGGATGCGCCTCGACCCGGCACACCGCACGTCAACCGTGGTCGTGGATCTGGACGAACAGGGCGAACGCTCTTTCACCTTTATGGTTCGCCCGAGCGCCGATCTGTTTCTGGCATCAGCCGACCTGCCGCCCTTTAGCGCAGGAGAGTGGCTGCATGTTTGTTCCATTGCCCTGAGCGCTGAACCGAGCCGTTCTGCAACGTTTCAGGCCATGAACGCGGTCAGGGAAGCGGGGGGTTATGTCAGTTTCGACCCCAATATTCGCCCGGATCTCTGGCCGGATGAGGACGACCTGCGCCGCTGCCTCGAACAGGCGCTGCAATGCGCTGACGTCGTCAAACTCTCCGTCGAAGAACTGGCTTTTTTAACCGCCGACCTTGGGGTCACGGAAGGGCTGGCCGCGCTGATGCGCCGCTGTCCGGCCCGGCTGGTGCTGGTCACTCAGGGCAAAGATGGGGTCATCGCCTGGCATGACGGAACGATGAAGCATTATCCGGCAACCCCCGTTGAATGCGTGGACACCACCGGCGCAGGTGATGCCTTCGTGGCGGGACTGCTTTATGGACTGGCTTTCGCTGGAAGTATCGACAGCCACGATCTTCCACGCGTGATCGCATTAGCCCAGCGCTGCGGCGCGTTAGCCACCACGGCTAAAGGGGCGATGACCGCGCTGCCTTATCACCCGCAACTGTAATTCCTCCCGCAACGGGCCGTCCGTCGGCGGCCTGAATTGTCGCCTCGATCACACTTACTAAATCGGTTTAGCAAAAAAGATTGCCGATCCAAAATTGGCAGGTTTAGTATCATCAACCTAAACCGGTTTAGCAATTTAGCACTTTCAATGACTTCTTTTAGGGATGCGACAAAATGTATAAAAAACGCAGACTTGCCGTGATGATAGGCATGCTGGCCGGGAGTACCTCTGTTTTTGCCCAAACGGATATGACGAGTATCGAAGCGCGTCTTGCTGCTCTGGAGCAGCGTCTTCAGGCTGCGGAAACCCGCGCGCAGGTTGCGGAGAAACGCGCCACCGACGCAGAACAAAAAACGCAGCAGTTGGTGACTGCCCAGCAGCAGGCGCAAACAACAACCCAGCAAGTGGCGCAGCGTACCGCCGCACTGGAGAAGAAAGCCGATCAGAGCAGTGGGTTTGAGTTTCATGGCTATGCCCGTTCTGGCCTGCTGATGAACGATGCGGCGTCGAGCAGTAAAAGCGGCCCTTATCTGACGCCAGCCGGGGAAACCGGTGGCGCGGTCGGGCGTCTGGGGAATGAAGCCGATACCTACGTTGAGCTGAATGTGGAACACAAACAGACCCTGGATAACGGGGCGACCACGCGCTTCAAGGCCATGCTGGCGGATGGTCAGAAAACCTATAACGACTGGTCCGCTGACACCAGCGATCTCAATATTCGTCAGGCGTTTGCTGAACTGGGCAATCTGCCTGATTTTACCGGCGCGCTGAAGGGCAGTACCTTCTGGGCCGGTAAACGCTTCGACCGCGATAACTTTGATATTCACTGGCTGGACTCCGATGTGGTGTTCCTGGCCGGTACCGGTGGTGGCGTGTATGACGTGAAATGGAATGAATCGCTGCGCAGCAACTTCTCTCTTTACGGGCGTAACTTCGGCAGCGAAGAGCAAATCGACAATAACGTTCAAAACTACATCCTTAGCATGAACCACTTCGCCGGGCCGTTCCAGCTGATGGTGAGCGGCCTGCGGGCAAAAGACAACGACGACCGCAAAGACAGCAATGGCGATCTGATAAAAACCGACGCCGCCAACAATGGCGTCCATGCCCTGGTCGGATTGCACAATGAAAGTTTCTACGGCCTGCGTGAAGGTTCAGCCAAAACGGCGCTGCTGTACGGCCACGGGCTGGGGGCAGAGGTGAAGAGCATCGGTTCCGATGGCGCATTGCTCTCTGAAGCCGATACCTGGCGATTTGCAAGTTACGGTGTCACGCCTCTAGGTGGCGGCTGGCATATCGCGCCTGCCGTTCTGGCCCAGAGCAGTAAAGACCGCTATGTCAAAGGCGACAGCTATGAGTGGGTCACGCTCAATACCCGCCTGATTAAAGAGGTCACGCAGAATTTCGCCCTGGCGTTTGAGGGCAGCTATCAGTACATGGATTTAAATCCGGAAGGGTATAAAGACCGAAACGCCGTCAACGGAAGTTTCTACAAGCTGACCTTTGCCCCAACGTTAAAAGCGGGCAAGATCGGCGATTTCTTCAGCCGTCCTGAGTTGCGTCTGTTCGCCACCTGGATGGACTGGAGCAGCAAACTGGATAATTACGCCAGCGATGATGCCTTTGGCAGCAGCGGTTTCAACGCCGGCGGGGAATGGAACTTTGGGGTACAGATGGAAACCTGGTTTTAACCTTTTACGCTCCCGCAGTGCGGGAGCGTTTCTCACATCATAAAAATACAGTCAGGCAGAGGTATCTATGGATTTTGATAATATCGCCCGCGCGCTCATTCCGCTGCTCGGTGGCAAAGAGAACATCGCCAGTGCGGCGCACTGCGCAACGCGTCTTCGACTGGTGCTGGTCGACGACACGCTTGCCGATCAACAAGCCATCGGCAAGGTTGATGGCGTTAAAGGCTGTTTTCGCAACGCCGGGCAGATGCAGGTGATTTTTGGTACGGGGGTGGTTAATAAGGTCTACGCCGCGTTTATCCAGGCGGCAGGGATTAGCGAATCCAGCAAGTCCGAAGCGGCCGACATGGCGGCACGCAAGCTGAACCCGTTCCAGCGCATTGCCCGACTGCTCTCAAACATCTTTGTGCCGATCATTCCTGCGATTGTGGCCTCCGGTTTACTGATGGGCCTGCTCGGGATGGTCAAAACCTACGGCTGGGTCAATGCCGATAACGCGCTCTATATCATGCTGGATATGTGCAGCTCAGCGGCATTTATCATTCTGCCGATCCTGATTGGCTTCACGGCCGCGCGTGAATTTGGCGGTAACCCTTATCTGGGGGCGACCCTCGGCGGCATTCTGACGCACCCGGCGCTGACAAACGCCTGGGGCGTGGCGTCTGGCTTCCACACCATGAACTTCTTCGGCCTTGAGATTGCCATGATTGGCTATCAGGGAACGGTGTTCCCGGTGCTGCTGGCCGTCTGGTTTATGAGTATCGTGGAGAAAAACCTGCGCCGTATTATTCCGGATGCGTTAGATCTGATCCTGACGCCGTTCCTCACCGTTATTCTCTCCGGCTTTATTGCCTTGCTGATCATTGGCCCGGCCGGGCGTGCGTTAGGGGATGGCATCTCCTTTGTTCTGAGCACCCTGATCGCCCATGCGGGCTGGCTGGCCGGGCTGTTATTTGGCGGGCTTTACTCGGTTATCGTTATCACCGGTATTCACCACAGTTTCCATGCCATTGAAGCCGGGTTGCTGGGGAATCCGTCGATTGGCGTTAACTTCCTGCTGCCTATCTGGGCGATGGCCAACGTGGCGCAGGGGGGAGCCTGTCTGGCGGTCTGGTTTAAAACCAAAGACGCAAAAATTAAAGCCATTACGTTACCGTCCGCGTTTTCGGCCATGCTGGGTATTACCGAAGCGGCAATATTTGGTATCAACCTGCGTTTCGTGAAACCGTTTATCGCCGCGCTGATTGGCGGTGCGGCAGGCGGGGCGTGGGTGGTCTCGGTACATGTTTATATGACCGCCGTCGGGCTGACTGCCATCCCGGGCATGGCGATCGTGCAGGCAAGTTCGCTGCTCAACTATATTATCGGCATGGTGATTGCCTTCGGCGTGGCGTTTACCGTCTCGCTGCTGCTGAAATATAAAACGGATTCTGAATAATGACGTTACCTTCCCGCTGGCCTGCAATCCTGCAGGCCGTCATGAAAGGCCAGCCGCGTGCGTACGCCGACAGCCATTATCCGCAATGGCATCCGGCACCGGTGACGGGGCTGATGAACGATCCTAACGGGTTTATCTGGTTTGCCGGGCGTTACCACCTGTTCTATCAGTGGAATCCGCTGGATTGCGACCATCGCTATAAGTGCTGGGGACACTGGAGCTCCGCAGACCTGGTGCACTGGCAGCATGAACCGATGGCGCTGATGCCCGATGAGGAGTATGACCGCAACGGCTGCTATTCCGGCAGCGCCGTCGATAACAACGGTGTCCTGACGTTGTGTTATACCGGCAACGTGAAATTTGATGATGGCAGCCGCACCGCCTGGCAGTGCCTTGCCACGCAACAGGCTGACGGTACGTTCAAAAAACTCGGTCCGGTTCTTGCGCTGCCGGAAGGCTACACCGGCCACGTGCGTGACCCAAAAGTGTGGCAGCACGACGGGGTGTGGTACATGGTACTGGGGTCGCAGGATCTGCAAAAACGCGGCAAGGTGCTGCTGTTCACATCTGCCGATTTGCACCACTGGGCGTCTTGCGGAGAGATTGCCGGTCATGGCGTGAACGGCCTGACCGAGGCGGGATACATGTGGGAGTGCCCGGACCTGTTTGCCCTCGACGGGACACACGTACTGATCTGCTGCCCGCAGGGGCTGGCGCGCGAACCGCATCGCTATCTCAATACTTATCCGGCCACGTGGATGAGCGGGGCGTTCGACCATACCCGCGCTTCGTTTGAACATGGCGAGTTGCACGAGCTGGACGCCGGTTTCGAGTTCTACGCTCCCCAAACCACGGTGGCGGAAGACGGACGGCGGATCCTGATCGGCTGGATGGGCGTGCCGGACGGAGAAGAGATGCTTCAGCCCACACGGGCGCAAGGGTGGATACATCAGATGACCTGTCCGCGAGAATTACACTTCCGTGACGGCAAACTGTGGCAGACGCCGGTGCGCGAACTGCACGCACTGCGCGAAGAGGAATGTCGCTGGCAGGGTAACGCCAGCGATGCCCCGGCTCTTGATGCGACGCGCCTTGAGTTCGAGCTCACCTCATCTTCAGTAACCGTGGATTTCGCCGGTGCGTTGCGCCTTATCGTCGAGGACAGCGGGTTGCGTCTGGAACGCGCCAGCCTGAAAACCGGGGAGACATTGACCCGTTACTGGCGGGGCGACGTTCATCATTTACGCGTTCTGTGTGACAGCTCCAGCGTTGAAATTTTCATCAATCATGGCGAAGGGGTGATGAGCAGCCGCTATTTTCCTGACCATCCGGCACGGGTGCGATTCGAAGGTGGGTCCGACATCACATTACGCTACTGGTCGCTGCGCGGCTGCATGGTAGAATAGGGGTTTTGGCAGCCGGATCTAAGTCGTTGTGAGAAAAACAAAACGCGTCACAATTAAAGACATCGCGGAACTGGCGGGGGTTTCAAAAGCCACCGCCAGCCTGGTACTGAACGGGCGCAGCAAAGAGCTTCGCGTGGCGGAAGAGACGCGTGAGCGCGTGCTGGCGATTGCGAAAGAGCATCACTACCAGCCCAGCATTCACGCGCGCTCGCTGCGTGATAACCGTAGCCACACCATCGGTCTGGTGGTGCCGGAGATCACTAACTACGGCTTTGCGGTGTTTTCTCACGAACTGGAGACGCTGTGCCGTGAGGCGGGCGTTCAACTGCTCATCTCCTGCAGTGATGAAAACCCGGGGCAGGAGACGGTGGTGGTTAATAACATGGTGGCGCGTCAGGTGGACGGGCTGATTGTGGCCTCCAGTATGCTCAATGATGCCGACTACCAGAAGCTGAGCGAACAGCTGCCGGTCGTCCTTTTTGACCGCCATATGAACGACAGCACATTGCCGCTGGTGATCACCGATTCCATTACCCCGACAGCGAAACTGGTGGCCGACATTGCGCGCCAGCATCCTGATGAAATTTACTTCCTTGGCGGGCAGCCGCGGCTTTCCCCGACGCGCGATCGTCTGGAAGGGTTTAAGCAAGGGCTGCAAGAGGCCAATGTGGCGCTGCGCCCGGAGTGGATCATTCACGGAAACTATCACCCGAGCTCCGGCTACGAGATGTTCGCCGAGCTGTGCGCCCGCCTGGGACGCCCGCCAAAAGCCTTGTTCACTGCCGCTTGTGGTCTGCTGGAAGGGGTATTGCGCTATATGGGGCAGCATAACCTGATGCAAAGTGATATCCGGTTAGCCAGCTTTGACGATCACTACCTTTACGACTCGCTCACCATTCCGGTTGATACCATTCGCCAGGATAACCGCCAGCTGGCGTGGCACTGCTTTGATCTGATTGGCAAACTGATCGACGGCGAAACGCCACAACCGTTACAGCGAAAACTGGATGCCACCCTGCTGCGGCGCTATAAAGCGAAAGCATAGCCCTGGCTGCTGAAGGGAAACGTTAATAACTTTAATTAATTTAAGTTTTGGATCGGCCGATAACGATAGGGAATGTTTATTCTTGAGGTATCGGTCCATGTCGTTAAAAAAATCATCCCTGATTGTCCTTTTTGCTCTGCTTTTCTTCTTTGTCGTCAGCACCATTACCAGCGTTGGCCTCATCATTAAAAGTAATAATTCCCTGGATAATGTGAACAAAGAAATCCAGGTTGTGCTGTCGATCATTGACCCCATCAACCACAGCCGTACCTTGCGCGTCAGGGTGATGGAGTACGTGAAGATGGTGGAAGCGGGGAACTCGGCTGATGAGTCAGCGAAACTTTCCGCAGTTAAAGAGGCCCTCACAAAAGCGGATCACGCCTTTGCGGCGTTTATGGCGTCTCCGCGCCTGTCGGATGAAGCGCCGCTGGTGAGCGCGTATCAGGATGCCTGGCAAAACTACCGTAACCAGGGGCTGGCACCGTTGATTGACGCCGCTGCTGCGCACGATGTCGCGAAGTTTAATGCGCTTATCCCGGAGGTGTCCCGCCTCGACCGTCAGTATGAAATCGTTCTCGACCAGGTCCTTGCCGTTCACCAGAAATATGCCAAAACCCTGAACGAGGATGCGAGCAGTAATTTCATCTCCGGTCTGGCGATCATTGCGGCGATTGCTTTCCTGTTTGTTATCGTGATTGTTGCCGTCAGCCTGCTGATGAAGCGCTTTGTTTTCGCGCCGGTCAACCTGGCACGCGAGCACTGCAGCCAGATTGCCGCCGGTAAACTGGACATTCCAGTGCCGGTAAAAGGCACCTCCGGCAATGAAATCGATCACCTGATGGGCTCAATGGAGCAGATGCGCCAGGCGCTTCTGTCGACTATCGCTCAGGTGCGTGACGCGAGCCATACCGTCACCCACGCCGCGCAGGAAATTGCTTCCGGGAATATCGATCTGGCTTCACGCACCGAGCAGCAAGCCTCCGCGTTAACCCAGACGGCGGCCAGCATGGAAGAGCTGAGCGCGACCGTGGCGAATAACACCGATAACGTTCACCAGGCAGGAAAACTGGTGCAGGACGCGGTGAACAATGCGCACACCGGTGAGGCCGTGACCCGCGAAGTGATCGAAACGATGAATACCATAGCGGCGAACTCTAAGCGCATCGAGGACATCACCAGCGTCATCAACAGCATTGCTTTCCAGACCAATATTCTGGCGCTCAACGCCGCGGTTGAAGCAGCACGCGCCGGCACACAAGGACGCGGCTTCGCCGTGGTTGCCAGTGAAGTGCGCACCCTTGCGCAGAAAAGCGCGGTTGCCGCGAAAGACATTGAAAGCCTGATTGCCCAGTCGGTTTCCAGCGTCAAAAACGGCGCGGAGCTGGTGAACCGTTCAGGCGAGGTCATTGATTCTATTATCAGCTCCGTGAATAAAGTGAATACGTTGATGGAGCAGATCTCCGTGGCCTCTGAAGAGCAGAGCCGTGGGATCAGCCAGGTCGGACAGGCGGTGACGGAGATGGATGGCGTGACCCAGCAGAACGCCGCGCTGGTTCAGCAGTCCGCCGCAGCCGCCGCTTCCCTGGAAGAGCAGGCGCAGCAGCTCTCAAGGAGTATTTCGAGCTTTAGTTTGCCGGTGCAGGCTTGATTGATAATGAGAGGCTCCTGAGGGAGCCTTTTTAATGTCTGACGTAAATGGAAATCTGCGGAAGCACTCCTACGAGGGAAAGCGTGGGGGCATTTACGGCCAGCATTTGGACTCCGAGCTGGTACAAATTACCTGAGTAGCCGAGTGACGCATTGTTCCACAGTTTTTGGTTGTTGAGCCTTTGACTTTAAAAAGCGGCATGGCCGTGCCTCGGAGTCCTGTCAATACAGTTGTTTATCTCTTTGAAAATGCTCCTGCAGCGGCGACAGTTCATTACGCACGAACACTCGCGCCACCTTCTCAATATCACCCATTGAGCCGATATTCTCGAGCTTGCCGCCCATGAGCTGGAACGGCACGCGGTGCGCGTCGAGCAGGTCGGCGGCGCTCACATTCTATGGATTGAAAAAATAATTCAAAAAGGAATGATTTGATACTACATTTTAAATGCGCATATATTTTTATGTTGTGATTAAAAATAGTGGCTTTGACATTTTTAGTGAGCATCTTTTTTGCTTGGTTTCAGTCAGTGTGGCGTTTTAAAGTTCGCAGGAGGGGGGTAAATTAATGTTGGCTAATTTAGAACGCATGAAGAAGGCAATAACCGAATGGGCGATAAAAGATAGTCTATTACATGATGCAACGTTTTACTCCCATGCGGAATGGCTTTTACGTGGAGAGGATATGCATGACGATGCTCTATTAGTTTTAACTATTGATTCTAGCGGGTTATATCACCTGCTTAATTATGGATGTGATACCGAGGAGTTTGAGGATCTGGTTGAATCGTTCGGTTTTTATTATGAAATGGGCTATGCTTGGAGTCTGGGGTTTTATCCTTTGGAAGGTTATGATTATTCGAGGTTGTCAGGTAGTTATACTCAGAAGTTAAAGGATATTCGATGGAAGAATAAGTCAGCTCTAGTGAAGCGCAGAGCTCAAGAACATTGCCAAGACTGCGGTATGAAAAGCGTTTTGGAAGCACACCACTGCTATTATACAAATATGCGTGAAGGCTATGAACCGTGGGAATATCCGCTGAGTGCATTTAGGGCGCTATGTAGATCCTGTCATGAGAAAAGACCTGTGCCTGAAATCAGAATTAGGGCTTTTCTAGCTCAATTAACACAACAACAATTAACGGAATTAATTGATGGGCTTGATAGCGCATTTAATCGTTTTGAAACGGATTCATTCTTAGCCTTTTTGCAAAAGGTTTCTTTCCATGACCATTTGCTCGATTCTGCAATTAAGTTATTGAAAAAAACACTGATATATATGATTAGTGTAATTATGCGTTTAAGGCTTGTTCACAGCCTTAAACGCATTTTATTAATTGGCAAGGAAGTCGTATAGGCAGAGTAATTGACGATACCCAGTGTTAACATTATGTGAGTTTGCTAGTAAATAATTTTTTAGTTGTTCAATATCTATATTGTTGTCAAAAATACAGCATGTGATAGTTCCTGCGACTTTCCATGCGGGTGTTTGGCTTATGATTTCGTCGATTGACTTAAAGTCAGAGCGGCAAACAGCGCGAGATCTTTCAATCTGGCTGACAATTTTATCTAGTTGTCTATCTTTGGCTGCTGGAATGTTTTCTAACTCAGGGCAAATAGAGCTAAATGCATAAAATGGGAAGTGCTCGTGGTTACCTATTGTTTGCTTATTAAGTAGGGAGATAAGTTGAGAATTGGCTTCTTCTACTATCTTGAAGTAATTTTGAAGCATTTCAGATTTTGTTTGATATACATATTGGACTGTCCTTTCAGAGCCAACAGCGATAACCATTTCCTCGTTTCTTAACTCGTCAAGGTTTTCAGTAATTTTTACTTTTATCTCTCCACCACTTTTTATCGTATTCCAAACTTTTTGTACTTTTCTAATGTCCATTGCAGATACAGGTAGAACTAAATTTGATATTGCTTCATACACAGCTTTGTAGTTATCTGTTTTTATTTTGTTGATTCTAATAATAGATAAACCTTCAATGTTAATGTCGTGCTCGGATATTATCGTGGAGAAATTATTTTCTTCATACTCAACCAAAAGAAAATTATCCTTTATGCGTTTGGCAAGAACGGTATTTAGATCAACATAAGAGAAAATAGTTTGCAAAAGATATTTGATGTTTTTGTCACTTATGCTATATCCAATGAATATTATTGGGTTGTGTATGAAAATTGAAAGTAATTGAGCTCTTATTAACTCATATTTATTGTCAAAATTTTTATAGTCGTCGAGGGTGATGATTATATTGTTCGGATCGCTAACACATCCATGAATTTTGTAGACTGAGCCATAAGGGTTGCTTAATAATATGTTATTGCCAATTAAAGGGATGAAGTCGAAAATATTCTCAATAAGTTGGTCATAATTTGTTGTGATAACGGAGCCAATGTTTTTCCTTGTTTTAATAAGGGCGTTAACTTCCTCTTTCATATGTTCTTTGATTTTAAGCTCTTTTAATATTGATGTTAGATAGATTTTAAATCGACTGAGCTTTTTCCCCTGCTTCATGTTTTCGTAGAAAATATCATTAATGGTTTCAAATTTACCATTGCGATCTAAAGCCAGTGTTTGATTAAAAATATCCTCAAGCTTGGTGGCTAAAAGGTCATATCTATATTCATCACCTTCTAGGCTGTCAGCTTTCAGGTCGTAGTAAAATTCGGGGTTTCCAGTTAAGTCTACCGCGGCCTTCATTAATAAATCATCCCAACTATAAGAGTTTTCTAGGTAGCGGAGACTAAAACCAGTGCCGATAAATAGGACAGGGTGGTTTTTATATTGACTTACGAAATCCTTAATTTCCATGATAACCCTCAATATGAATTACTTATAATCCAATGTAATCAAATAGCAGTCAGAATTACCAATAATCTTTCAAAAATTGATTGGTATTGATTGGTGTATCTCATAGTGAAGATTGATTTTAACCCTAAACAGTAAAGGTGTTGCAAGTTTTCTTAGAACTATTCAATTCAATACTCGGGATTGATGACGGTTGTCACAACGCCCACAAAACACCGTTCCATTGCCGCTGGACTTGCTCGGCGGCATCCTTTGCGTATGAATAATCTAAATTCTCTGCAGGAAATCGCACGTACGATCCGCAACCTAATCCGCACCGGCATCGTGACCGACGTCAACCACGACGAGGGATTGTGTCGCGTTCAGACCGGCGGCATTGAAACTACCTGGCTAAACTGGCTTACCTCTCGCGCCGGTCGTTCCCGCATGTGGTGGGCTCCCTCGGTAGGTGAGCAGGTGTTATTGCTGGCCATCGGCGGTGAACTCGATACCGCTTTTGTGCTGCAGGGCATTTTCTCTGATGACCATCCCGCACCCTCGTCCTCACCCGATACGTTTCATGTGTGCTTTCCTGATGGCGCTGTCATCGAGTATGAACCCGAAAACGGCGCGCTCACCGTGTCAGGCATCAAAACCGCCGACGTCACCGCGTCAGATTCCATTACGGCGACCGTGTCGGTGGCACTGGTGAAAGCCTCGACCCGCACACCCGAGGTGGTATGCACCAACAAGCTGACCACCGTCTGCGCATTCAGCAGACCTTAGAGGGGCTAATTAGTTAAACGAATGTTTCGTATGAGATGATGTCCGGGAGGCGACGCATAGCGCCCACCCGTCGCGAGCGATATGCGTTAAAATCCGTAAGCACAAAAAATTTTATATTCTCCCCAGCAATATTTCCCCGCTTCATCCGTCTACCTCATCACAAGCCATAATCAATCACTGTAAATGAGGTAAACACCATGAGAGATTTCGATATGCACGGAAGAGGGCACGGACGCGGGTTTGGCCGCCACCGTATGGGTAAAGGGCTGGTGATAGGCGCGGTAATCGTCCTTGTACTGGGACTGGTGGTCATGACCCTGTGGAATGCCTTACTCCCGGCCATTCTTGGCGTGAAAGCCATCGGTTTCTGGCAGGCGCTGGGGATTCTGGTATTAAGCCGGATCCTGTTCGGTGGGCTGGGCTTCCGTCCGGGAATGTTCGGCGCGCACCGTCGTATGCACGAACGCTGGATGAACATGACCCCCGAACAGCGTGAGGCGTTTATTCAGCAGCGTCGCGAAGGCTTTGGTCGCCATGGTCGCGGGCACTGCGGCTGGCACGGTCATCGCGAAGATAAACGCGACGACAGCGCGCCGAAAACGCCGGAAGCAGAGTGAGCGAGATGAAAACCGGGCTGGCGGGAGAGTCATTGCTGATGTCGGCGCTTAATGCCTGCCGCGCCCGGCTGAAAGCCTTTATCCGCGGACGAACGTCCGTGCGCGATGATGCCGACGATATTTTGCAGGAAGTCACCTATCAGCTGATGAAAGTGGAGCAGCCGGTCGAAAACGTCGCCGCCTGGCTGTTTCGCGCGGCGCGTAATGAGATGACCGACCGGGCGCGAAAAAAACGTGAGGTCTCTCTTTCAGGATATTTTACCGGGGATGATGAGGACTTCCCCGAAGATGAACTGGCGGAAACCCTGTTCGGTGTCCCGCATACGCCGGAGGAGGAGTACCTCAAAACGCTGCTGTGGGAAGAACTGGGCCAGGCGCTGTCTGAACTTCCGCCGCCTCAGCGCGAGGTTTTTGAAAAAACGGAGCTCCAGGGCTACAGCATTAAAATGCTGGCAGAGGAAACCGGGGCCAGCGAGCAGGCGCTGTTATCGCGTAAGCACAAGGCGGTGCTTTTCCTGCGCACGCGACTGCGGGACGTCTATGATGCGCTGACCGGTGACTAATGCCGACAGACAAAACCTTACATTGTCAGGACTTGTAGATTCATCACTATCGTTTATGATCGGGGCGTCTGGTAAATTTGGAACGTTATGCGCAACCGTCAGCTTCTGGGAAAATGCCTTTTGATAATCACGTGTCTGGCGATGGCTATTTGCCTGGTGCAGCGTGCGGTTTATCTCAACCATTTTTTGCAGGGACTGGATCCGCAAACGACCCTGATTGCTGATGCCCCGGTTCAAACCAGCGACGCTGAGCCGTCCGGGCCATCGCCGTGTCAGTTAGGCGCGCACTCGCTGCTTTGTGCTCAGCCTCTGTTCTTTGATGGTGCGCTACCGGCGATTATCATCTTCTTCGCGCTACTTCAGTTGCTTACGCAAGGGCGGGCATGCATTCCGAGAGAACAGCCCGTTCAGGCACCGCCTCCCCGAATACACCTCAAAAACTGCGTTTTCCGTGAATGAAAAGCATCGTCACCACACGATAATTTTCACTATTCACGGAGTAAAACATGTTTAACCTCTTCAGGGGATTCGTCTTCCTGTGGCTGTCCTGCATCGGCATTGTCCATGCGGCGGATACAGGCTGGCTGGTTTCCCCGCAAAACGATCATGCCCGGATCCGCGTTCAGGCGGAAAGGGAGCAAAACCGCATCCTCGCGCTGCTCACCGTTGAGCTGCAGCCAGGCTGGAAAACCTACTGGCGTTCACCCGGCGAGGGCGGTGTAGCCCCGAAAATCACCTGGCCTGCTGGCGTAACGGATGACTGGCACTGGCCGGTGCCTTCGCGCTTTGATATCTCCGGGATGACTACCCAGGGCTATCACGATAAGGTCATCATCCCCATCACCCTCGACGGTGCGGCAGGGGATGCGCTCGACGGGACGCTTACCCTTTCCACGTGCAGTAATGTCTGTCTGCTGACGGACTATAAGCTGCACCTTGATTTTAACCAGCCGGTGGATGAGGGATTCAGCCACGCGTTTGAACGCGCGATGCAGGCCATTCCCGCGACATCTGGCGTGTCCGCAGACCTGTCAGCCTGGTTATCAGACGACAAGCTGATCATTACGGGAACCACACAAGGCCAATGGGACAAGCCAGGGATCTATTTTGACCCGCTGGAAGGCGACATTCTTCCCGGTGAACCGACCCTCAAAGCCGACGGCAACCAGCTTCGGGTAACGGTGCCCGTGACCGATGAGTGGGGAGATAAACCCACTTCACTGCAGGGAAAAGCGCTGTCGTTTGTGCTCACCAATGGCGATAAAGCGCAGCAAACCGTGATGATCGTCGGGGCAACGCCCGCGGAACCGTCAGCGGCGGGCGTGTCTGAGGGAACCGGCAAAATGGTGCTCTTTGCGCTACTGGGCGGCTTGATCCTGAACCTGATGCCTTGCGTGCTGCCGGTGATGGGCATGAAGCTCAACAGCGTGCTCCATGCGGGCTCAGACAGACGGATGATCAGGCTCCGTTTTCTGGCAACCAGTGCCGGGATCCTGGTCTCCTTTATGCTGCTGGCCGCAATGGTAACCGCGCTTAAGCTGACCGGTGCCTCGCTGGGCTGGGGTATTCAGTTCCAGAATCCGTGGTTTATTGGCCTGATGGTCGCGGTGACCTTCCTCTTTGCACTCAATCTGTTCGGGGCGTTTGAGATGCTGCTGCCTTCTGCCGCCGCAGGACGGCTGGCAACGGCAGGGGGAACGGGGCTTGCCGGCAGTTTCTGCGAAGGGATGTTTGCCACGCTGCTGGCCACACCATGTTCTGCGCCGTTCCTCGGCACGGCGGTGGCCTTTGCCCTTGGCGCACCGCTGCATTCCCTGTGGCTTATCTTCCTGATGCTCGGCGTGGGGATGAGTTTGCCTTGGTTGTTCGTTGCGCTGGTTCCAAAAACCGCCATGCTGCTGCCAAAACCCGGTCGCTGGATGAACGGCCTGAAGATTATTCTTGGCCTGATGATGCTGGCTTCCAGCCTGTGGCTGGTGACGTTGCTTATCCCGCATCTGGGTGAGGCGGTGAGCCAGAGCGTGATGTTAGTGCTTATCGTCGTCGCTATCGCACTGCTTGCGATGACCGGGCAGAAAACCTCGCCGTTGTTCTGGTGCGTGGTGATCGCGCTGTCAGCCTTTGGCGGGTACCAGCTGCGCGGGTTGCTTACCTCACCGCCTGTAACAAACACCGCAAGCGTCGCTCAGGCAATCCCGTGGCAACCGCTAAGTGAAGACGCTATTCAGGGTGCCCTTGCGCAGGGCAAACGGGTCTTCGTGGATATCTCCGCGGACTGGTGTGTCACCTGCAAGGTAAATGAGCATCGGGTGTTGAACCAGCCTGACGTTATTGCCGCGCTTAGCCAGCCGGACGTGGTGGCGCTGCGTGGCGACTGGAGCAAGCCGTCAGCGTTTATCGCCGAATTCCTTGAAAAGCGAAACCGTTACGCCATCCCGTTTAATGAGGTGTACGGCCCGGGCTTCCCTGAGGGGGAGATGCTTTCGCCGCTGCTGGATAAAGACACGCTTATTGCCACCCTGAACAACGCTAAAGGCTAAATGTATTATGAAAAGAATCCTTATTACGCTTCTGCTACTGTTGACCTCAGCGCAGGTGATGGCGGCGCAGACCATGACGCCGGAACAGGAGCAACGTGCACAGAAGATGGTTTATGACTTTCTGTTTAACGACCCGGACTCGCCGCGCATTGGCGCTAAGGATCCGAAGCTCACCCTGGTGGTCTTTACGGATTACAACTGCCCGTACTGCAAGAAATTCGATCCTTACCTGGAAAAGATCGTCGAAAAACACCCGGATGTGGCGGTGGTATTTAAGTTTTTGCCTTTCCGGTCGGAAAGTTCACTGACCTCAGCACGCGATGCCTTAACCGTCTGGCGCGCGCATCCTGAGCAATTTATGAAATTTAACCATACCCTGATGGCCAAAAAGGGATATCACGATGACGCCAGCATTCAGGAGGCGCAAAAACGGGCCGGGGTGAACGTCACAACGCCTGATGATGAGAGCCTGGTGACGATCAAACGCAGCCTGATCATCGCCGAAAAGATGGGTATCCAGGGAACACCGGCCACGCTGATTGGCGACGGGTTACTCCCGGGCTGGGTTCCTTTTGAACAGTTCGATGAAATGGTCAGTGACGCACTGAAAAATCGTTAACGTGAAGGGGGCGGTTCGCCCCCCAATAATCCCGGAGCGGAAAATGAAAAAATTACTGTTACTGTCGGTGCTGGCAACGTCAGGGCTGGCGCAGGCCGCTGAAGCGATACCGGATGTGGTGAAGCTCTTCAGCGAGCAGCAGAATATCAAAATCATTAAGAAAATTGATGCACCAGGGGGCGCGCCGGCCTGGCTGGGGCAGTATCAGGATATGGGCGTTACGCTGTTTTTAACCCCTGACGGCAAGCACGTAATTTCTGGCTATCTGTACGATGAAAAAGGAAAAAACCTGAGTGAAGGCTATTTCCAGAAAGAGATCTACGCCCCGATGGGACGCGAAATGTGGAAGCAACTGAACGCGGCGCATCCCCTGAAAGAGGGGGCGGATAACGCTCCGCGCAAAGTCTTCGTCTTTGCCGATCCGTTCTGCCCGTACTGTAAGCAATTCTGGTCCGAGGCGCAGCCTTGGGTGAAGGCGGGCAAGGTGCAGCTTAATACGCTGCTGGTGGCGTTTCTCAACCCCAACAGTGGGCGTAATGCCTCCGCTATCCTGAATGCGAAAGATCCCGTTTCGGCCTGGCGTGATTACGAGCTTTCAGGCGGGAAAAAATTGCCAAAACCGCAGGGCACTGCATCCCGTGAAACCGTCGACATACTGCAAAAACACCAGACGTTAATGGACAACCTGGGCGCGAACGCTACGCCCGCCATTTATTATCTGAATGCCGATAATGAGCTTCAACAGGTGGTCGGCATGCCGGATGAGAAACAGCTTGAGGCGATGTTTGGGCCGAAGCCGTAGTAAAAAAAACAGGCAGAAACAGGGTGTTTCTGCCTGATGTTGACCGGTCAGCTACCCCAGCGTCCGCGCAGGTAGCTGACGGCTTCCTGCGTCTGCGGCTGGTTAAGATAATCTTCGCGGAACAGGATCGTGCCATTCACGTTGGGCAGTGAATCGTTGAGATCGAGCTGTTTTTTCAGCTCCGGCACGCCGCCCTGAACCGTCCAGTCCGGTTCATTTTTCGACGGTTCGCCTACCTTGTAGAACGCAATGCCGATATACAGGCGGGTATGCGTCGGTTTCACCACCTCTGCCCACCATTTCGTCAGCACGTCATAGCGCGCCGCATCCCGGGAGAAAGGCCAGTAAATTTGTGGCGCGATATAGTCCAGCAGGCCCTGCTGCACCCACTGACGCGTGTCGGCATAGGATTCATCGTAGGCTGCGGCACCGCGCGTGTCTGAGCCTGCCGGGTCGAATGAGCGGTTACGCCATACGCCAGCCGGGCTGACACCAAACTCCACGCCAGGCTTCGTCTGCTTAATGGCCCGGGAAACCTGCACAATCAGCTGCTGCGTATTGTGGCGGCGCCAGTCTGCTTTAGAGGCAAAGCCCTGACCGTATTGTCTGAAAGTCTGCGCGTCATTGAGCGCGGATCCCGGTGATTCGGTATAGAAATAGTCGTCAAACTGCACGCCATCAATGGGATAGTGCGCAACCACTTCGGTGACCACCTGCGTTATCCAGTCACGCACTTGCGGAATGCCGGGGTCGAGCACAAAACGATCGCCGGCAATACGAATCCATTCCGGGTGCTGGACATAAACGCTGGAAGGGTGCAATGACGACGTGCGGTTCAGCGCGGCAATGGTCGACGGTTTGGTATTGGTTGAAACGCGGTAAGGGTTGAACCAGGCATGGACTTTCATGCCGCGTTTGTGCGCTTCATCGAGCATAAACTGCAGCGGATCGTAGCCCGGGTACTCGCCGATATTGCCGGTGAGCATATCTGACCACGGCAGAATTTTAGACGACCAGAGCGCCGTGCTGTCCGGTTTGACCTGGAAAAACACGGTATTAATACCGAGGTGCTTAAGCTTGTCGAGCTTGTTCGTCAGGGCCTGTTTTTGCATCGCGATACGGTCTTGCGCATCGCGACCATTCACTGAGGCCACCGGGGGCCAGTCCAGGCGTGAGACGGTTGCCAGCCAGATCCCACGCATCGGCTCGTTAGCCTGCTGGGTCGGTTTGCTCGCGGTCGGGAGAGGCGTTACCAGTGATTTTGGTGGTTTTGAGGAGCAACTAACAAGTAAAAGTGCGCAGGCAGTCAGCGCACCAATCCGTTTTACATGTCGCGTCATTTGCGTTTTAGCTCTTGGTTATCCGACTGTTAGCCCAGGGGTTAAAGGCGGGTTCGTCCGGTTCTGCGATCCCCTCATCATTCAGGGAATCAAGATACAGGGCTTCAACTTCTGCGCGAGCCCAGGGTGTGCGGCGCAGAAATTTCAGGCTCGATTTAACGCTTGGGTCTTTTCTGAAACAGTTAATTTTGATTCGATCGCCCAACTCACTCCAGCCATATCGCGCAACCAGGGCATTGACCTGCATCTCCAGCGTTACGCCATGTAAAGGGTCTTTAGAAAGGTGTGCAGTCATAAGCGTCCGGATGTCTCAGTTCTTGTGGGGTTGGGGTTAACGACGAAAGGGTACAAGAAAGCAGGGGAAGCGGCAATTTCCCTTTTTGCCTGCGATGAAAAACAGAAGAGCGTATGACCCGAAAGCCATACGCTCTTCTGTATCGCGAACGCGCTAGTCGTGTTTTGTGTCAAACAAATCTGGCGCCCACGGACGTGGGTCAACCTCCATAAACGGCGCGCGTTCGAAGCGGTCCTTCAGCGCCCATGGCACCGTGCAGTCGAAGATGGTCTTACAGGAAATGCCATTTCCGCGAATCGACGTGCTGTAATCCGGCGACTGCGACGGATCCAGCTGGTGGCCGCGGATCCCCGGAATAGTGGTGATGCTGACATCTCCCTGCATGCGGGTAGTCATCGCCCACAGGATGTCGTCGCTGTCGAAAATATCCACGTCTTCGTCGACAAGAATGATGTTTTTCAGCTCGGAATAGGTCGCGAGTGCGATAAGCGCCGCCTGTCCCTGACGTCCTTCATCGGATGGCTGGCGTTTTTTCACCTGCAGAATGCCGAGGAACTTACCGCCGCCCGCGGTATGCGCATAGACATTTTGCAGGAAGCCCGGAATGGCCTCTTCAACGGCATTGCGGATGCTGGCCTCCGTTGGCAGGCCTGCGAGCGTGGTGTGCTCTTCACCTGGCCCCACCAGCGTTTGCAGGATTGCCTGGTGACGCAGGGTGACGGCTTTCACTTTGATGACGGGCAAAGAAGGGTTTGCCTCGCCGCAGTAGCCCGGAAATTCCGGCATCGCATGGCCACTGTTGGTGTGCTGATCTTCTCTAACGCGCACGCCTGGCAGCAGTTCGCCTTCGATAATGATTTCAGCCCGCGCGATCGCTTTCTCTTTTACCGCCACGCCCTGCACCAGTTCGACCGGTTTCTGACGCAGCGCCCCGGCAACGCCCAGTTCGTTATAACCAAACGGCGTCGTGGGCGCTTCAAAGCACGCGCCGATATAAATCGCCGGGTCGAGCCCCATGTTGATCGTCACCGGCAGCGGTTTTCCGGCTGCTTCAGCCTTTTTACGAAAGACCTCAATGTGGCGCCCCGCAGCCAGGAACATGGAAAGCTCATCGCGCTCCTGAACGCAGAGACGGTGAATCGTGACGTCAGTCAGCGAACTGTCTTCCGGATCGCTTGCCAGTACCAGCCCCAGACAGAAGAACGGGCCAGCATCAATCGGCGTGTTGGTCGGGGCCGGAAGCAGTTTACGCAGATCAAAATCAGGATCGTCAGCGTAGAATACCTGCTCCTGGCAAGGGGCCTGCGATGCCGGAACGACAACCGGCGCGATCGGGTGTTTCACGGCCTGACCGACGTGCTGCGCGAGCGTCGAGGGTTCACATCCCAGAAGGAGTGCCGCTCTTTCCCGGCTGGCGTGCATGCCCACCAGGATACGCGAATCCGGATAGCCTTTAACGTTATTGAACATCATGGCCGGGCCCGTTCGGGTAGGGCGTTTCACCGTGCCGCCCGCACCAATATGTCGATAAACACCCGCCAGCTCCGCGTTGGGATCGACCGGATGATCCGTTTCAATATACTGTCCTTCATGGCGTTGCAGTAACGCGATGGCACTTCTGAGATCGTTGACTGGGCTTTCCATTTATTCCTCCCGTGTTTGCATGCCTCCATTTTTATGGCAATAGCCCATAGCATCAATTGCATCATTACTGCTATTTTGATAAGAAATTTATTATCAAAAAATCCGGGGAAGCGTTATGCAATTTCGTCAGATGCGTAATTTCATTGTCGTTGCGGAAGAGCTTCACATGCACCGGGCTGCGGAGCGCCTGAACATGGCACAACCCGCGCTGAGTCAGCAGATTAAAACGTTAGAGGAACGGTTAGGCGTTACGCTCTTTAGCCGGGCGAACCGCCGTTTAACCCTGACGCCGGCCGGTGAAGCTTTCCTGGAGAAAGCCAGGCTGGCGATCGCCCTGACGGAACAGGCGGTACTGGACGCCAGGCAAACGGCGAGGGGGGAGCAAGGGGTGTTGAATCTCGGGTGCGTATCGAGCGCCATGTTTGACACCAGGCTGCCTGCCGCGCTGCGCCAGATGCACAGTCGGTGGCCTGCCATCACCATGTCGCTAATGACGGGGAATGTGCAGACGCTCTATACCGCCGTGCAAAGCAACCAGCTGGATGTGGCCATCATCCGGGCGCCGCTGCCGTCTCTGCCTGACGACCTGCAAAGCCGCCCGTTTACGTCCGAGAAAACGGTGCTGGCGCTCTCTTCACAGCATCCTCTGGCGAAATCGTCCGCGCTTACGCTCGCCTCGGTGAAAGACGAAAAATGGATCTCCCTGCGCGACCCGGAGGGAATGGGCCTCGAACAGTACTTCTATGACGTTTGTTACGGCGCAGGTTTCCAGCCTGAGGTGGTACAAAACGCCACCGACGTACCTACTGTCATCAGCCTGGTCTCTGCGGGGTTTGGCATGGCGCTATTGCCGGCCTCGGCCAGGGCAGTCAGCGTGGAGAATGTCGTGTACGTCGACATCATTGACAGGCTCAGGGAAAGCGAGCTGAAGCTGGTGTGCCACCGGATCATTCGCTCAGAGGTGTTAAAGAAATTTCTGCACACCCTCGATCACATCTGACGTCCCGCGGCCAGCAGCAGTTGCTCGCGCAGCCAGAGGCTTGCCGGATCCTGGCTGTTTTTCGGGTGCCAGTACATGCTGATGGTAATCGGCTGCAGCGGCAGCGGCGGGGGAAAGATATCCAGCGTCGAGGCAAAGCGTTGCAGCATACGTTCCGGTAAGGTGCAGAGCAGGTCCGTGCTGGCGACAAGCGGAGGTGCCATGGCGTAGCTCTGCGTGGACATCACCACGTTGCGCTGATACCCCAGTCCGCCCAGGGTTTGATCCACAAAGCCGGTAAACGGGTCACCCTCTGAAGAGACCACCAGATGAGAGAGCGCGCAATAGTGCTCCAGATCCAGTGGCCCGACACCGCGGGGGTGGCCTTTTCGCAGGGCTGTTGCAAACTGGTCATCGAAAAGTTTACGTCTGACCCAGCCGTCGTGCGCGCCGGTGCTCACACCGATATAGACATCCACATCACCCTTTTCCAGCTGCTGCGGCAGGGTTGCCATTTCTGGCAGCGCGAACCGCAAGCGGATCCCCGGGGCATGGGCCCGGAACTGATTAAGCAGTTCGGCACCCAGCATCAGGGCCGGATTTTCATGCAGGGCAATCACAAATGTCCGCTGGCTGGTTTGCGCATCAAAGGTGGTGGGGGCAAACATCGCGTTAATGCCCCGCAATACGGTCATGACCTGCGGCCGCAGCGCTTCCGCTCTGGGCGTGGGCAACACCCCACGTCCATGTGGGGAAGGGATAAACAACGGTTCGCCAAAGAGCGAACGCAGGCGCGCCAGACGGGCGGACATCGCGGGCTGGCTGATGCCGAGCCGCGCGGCCGCATGGGTGATGTTCTGATCCTGGAGCAATGCATCCAGCGTCAGGATCAGGTCGATATCCATCTCAGCAACGGGCGTCATCGTGTTATCCGTTTTACTTTGCGCTGTGGCTGTCACGATTGGTATAGGTGACGGGCACCCAGGCGTAACCGCCGTGCTCGCCTTTCGTGACGTAACCGATACCCGGGAACGGCAGGTGGGGGGCTGCGACAAGGTCTCTGTTTTTCACAAAATCAGCAAAAGCATCCTGGCGGACACGTGCCGCACCGTCCTGATCCTGGTCGTAGGCGATGGTCACGGCGGGCTGCGGGAACTGTACCGCCGCGACGTGGATAATATCGCCGACAAAGGTGATTTTCTCGCCTTTACTTTCCAGCGTATAGAAGGCCGATCCAGGCGTATGGCCCGGGTGAACCGTGCCGGTTATCCCGGGCAGAAGCTGCGAGGTTCCGGAAAAAGGAACCACCTTGCCGGCATCACGATACGGTTTTAAGGTTTTCTGCGCGACATCGAAGTAGTTCTGGTCGTAGCCGGTTTTTTTCTGATTATCGTTGTTAAAGAAAAAGTCGATGTCAGGTTTGCCGACAAAAACGCGCGCATTGGTAAACACCGCCTTGCCATCTTTGACCAGGCCTCCGGCATGGTCGGAGTGTGCATGGGTCAGTAAAATCTCGGTGATGTCCTGCGGCGCGATCCCCTGCGTTGCCAGACTCTCAATCAGTCGCCCGCCGTTACCGGGGCCAAAAAGCTGGCCTGAGCCGGTATCCACCAGAATCTTGTGGCCGGGTAGCGCAATCAGAAAAGCGTTAATGGACGCCTCTACCGGGTTGGTCTGGAAATTTTGTGTGAGCAACGCATCGGTTTTCTGCGGGGTCGTCCGACGAAGTAATTTGTGCAGGTCTTGCGCCACGGTACCGTCGGTAAACGAGGTCACCATAATATCGCCAACCTGCACACTGTACCCCCCGGCAGGCTGTTTAACCACGTGCTGGGGCGTTTCTGCCGAAGCCTGAAGCGCAGGGTAGAACAATAACGAACTGGAAATCAGCGTTGTCAGGGCAAGTTTTTTTACGGTCAGCATAAGGGTCTCCTTCAGAAAGAGCTCATCTTACTTCTCCGTAAAATTATATGAACCCGCCTGATAATGATAGGACCTATAAACGGGATGAATAGATCGGATCAAATGTCGGGTGGCAGCAATGTGCCACCCGGCAAGCCAGACGTTATTGCTTCAGCGGGGCTTTCCAGCCTTCAAGCGTGGCTTTTGACCACGAGCCATACGCGGCATTGGGCAATACAATCCAGTCACTGCCAAAGCGATCGGCGCTGGCCTCAACGAGTTCACGCTGCGCTTCGCTCGGCTTTTTGTTTTTAAATTGCGCGGCGAAATCAGGCAGGCTGTCACCGAAGAGCATGATTATCTGCTGTTTCTTCAGGATGCTCTGGCGGCGGGCTTCTTTACTGACCGTATCGAGCAGAACGCTATCTTCTGAAACCTGCGGTAAGCCAAGGGATTTTAACGTATTGAGCGTATCTGCTTTGTTTTCCTGCATGCGGTCAGATACATAATAAATACGGACCTTACTTTGATTCACGCGATCAAGAAACGCCTTCGCGCCAGGAATTAATCCCGGTTTTCCCTGCTTTTCCCAGTCACTCCAGGTGTCCCATTTCGTATAGTCGTGGCACTGTTCGGCATCACGCGCCAGTAACGGGGTGTTATCCAGCACCGTTTCATCAAGATCCATCACAACGGCATAGTTCTCTGGCGTAGACAGCCCTTTTATTTTTTCGTTAAAACGCTCGGTGGCGAAACGGTAGGTCTGCAGCTGAAGTGCCATGATTTCTGCCGATTTCTGTTGATAGCGCAGCGCCATCTCATACGCTTTCGGCTCACAGATTTCGTGGTCGGCTGCCGTGGCGGTCGCGCTCAAAACAGGTAATGCCAGCAGTAATGCCTTAGCCATTGAATTCACTCTTCTTTCC
This sequence comes from Enterobacter sp. 200527-13, assembly GCF_027924865.1. Classification (NCBI taxonomy): domain Bacteria; kingdom Pseudomonadati; phylum Pseudomonadota; class Gammaproteobacteria; order Enterobacterales; family Enterobacteriaceae; genus Enterobacter; species Enterobacter sp. 200527-13. The sequence continues at coordinate 1,549,590 of NZ_BSCM01000001.1, read as the reverse complement.
TTAACGTCATTGTCAAAATCATGTAAGCGTATTGAAATTAAGTGACAGAAAAATGAAGGGAGGCAGGTGAGTCATATTCTGACGCACATTCCCTTGCGCGCCGGGTGGATAATTTTCAGACTAATCGCTTTCGTCCGCCAATATCCGTTAGAGCCAGGGTCAGATCAGCATGTAATACCAGAACAGGGCGATTTCGTCTTTTTCCGGTAATGCGTTGTAGAGGAAACGATCGTATCCGCCTAACGTAAAGCCATAATGACGGTAGAACAGGCAGGCAGAAACATTCACATTCTGGGTTTCGAGCCTTAATCCAGCCGCGTTGACGCTTCGCGCCCACACGTGTGCGGCCGCCATCAATTTTTGCGCCGCGCCAGCTCTGCGTTTCGTGCGTTCAACGGCAATATAGTCAACGGCGATAAATTTATTCCAGCTCATTGAGGCGGTGATAAAACCGGCAATTTCTCCCTCATCTGTTTCGGCCACAAGAAATATGGCATCCGGATTAACGCAATGATTTTCAAGGGTCTGCATATCGAGCTCATACGTTTTACGATAAGGCACGGCGACAGCGTCGATATGCAAATCACAATGTATAAAAGGCTCCCGCGCAACGTGACTGACGGTGAATGAAAAGTCACAGCATTCAAGACGTGCGAGGTCGGTATTTAATCCTTTTCGAATCTGCATGGTATTCCTTGTGGCGAATATTTTTATAAATAATAGATGAAGCCATTAAAACCGCTGGTGTAACACTCTTTTGATCCTGAACTAAGCTTGTACTTCATTCCGCGTAAATGTGGGTCATTCGAGGACAATGAATGGAATTCAGGACATTTCAAAAACACTGGGGTGCTGAGTTTATTTCCAATGACGTTGTACGTTTTCGCGTCTGGGCAGAAGGACAGAAAGAACTTACGCTACGTCTGGCAGAAAACGACTTGCCAATGACGGCGGTCGGCAGCGGCTGGTTCCAGATTGACGTCCCCGGCGTCACGCACGGCACAGAATATCAGTATGTTTTGCAGGACGGCATGGCCGTACCCGATCCGGCGTCGCGCGCCCAGGCTGGGGATGTTAACGGTCCCTCGGTTGTTATCGATGCCAGACGGTATCCGCCCGGCAACCGGGAGTGGGCAGGGCGTCCGTGGGAAGACACGGTGATTTACGAGCTGCACATCGGCACCTTTACCCCGGAGGGCACCTTCCGGGCCGCCATTGAAAAACTGCCTTACCTGGCTGAACTTGGCATTACCCAGATTGAAGTCATGCCCGTCTCACAATTTGGCGGATCGCGCGGCTGGGGATATGACGGGGTATTGCTGTATGCACCGCACTCTGCCTATGGCACGCCAGAAGACTTCCACGCCTTTATCGATGCTGCGCATGGGCTTGGGCTTTCTGTCGTGCTGGATATTGTGCTTAACCACTTCGGTCCGGAAGGGAATTATCTGCCTGTGTTGTCACCCGCGTTTTTCGACGCGGAACGGATGACGCCCTGGGGCAACGGGATTGCTTACGAGACTGAGCCAGTCAGGCAATACATTACCGAAGCCCCGCTGTTCTGGCTGACGGAATACCATCTTGATGGATTACGGTTTGATGCCATCGACCAGATTGAAGACGCATCGGATAAACATATCCTGCAGGAGATTGCCGAACGCATTCGCGAGGCTATCCCCGGGCGGCAGATCCATCTCACCACCGAAGACAGCCGTAACGTTATCTTCCTGCATCCGCGCGACGCACACGGTGCGACCCCGCTTTTTACCGCGGAGTGGAACGATGACTTTCACAATGCCGCGCATGTCTTTGCCACCGGCGAAACGCATGCGTACTACCAGGATTTTGCCTTTGAACCGGAGAAAAAACTCGCCCGTGCGCTGACAGAAGGTTTTGTCTATCAGGGCGAGGTTTCTCTCCAGACCGGCAAGTCACGCGGCGTGGAATGTCACACGCAGCCGCCACAGTTTTTTGTCGATTTTATTCAAAACCACGATCAAACCGGCAACCGCGCTCAGGGAGAGAGACTGATCGCCCTCGCGGGGGCCGATAAAACACGGGTGTTGCTTGCTGCACTGCTGCTTTCGCCCCATATTCCGCTGCTGTTTATGGGGGAAGAGTTTGGTGAAACCAATCCGTTTTTGTTCTTTACTGATTTTCACGGTGAGCTTGCCAAAGCCGTGCGGGAAGGGCGCGCAAAAGAGTTTACCGGCCATGCCGGGCACGATGCGTCCGTCCCCGACCCGAATGACGTGAAGACCTTTATTCGCTCCAAAATTGACTGGAATAAGGTCGCCACCGATGACGGTAAAACGTGGCTGCGCTTCACGCGAACGCTACTGACGTTGCGCCATCGTCATATCGTTCCGTTACTGCGAAAGGGCGTCACGGTGGAGGGCAAGGTCATCAGGACGGCACCCGGCATGATTGCAGTGAGCTGGCGATTCCCGACCGGAACGTTGTCTCTGGCGTTCAATACCGGCAATAAGGCTGTTGATGTGCCTGCACTGGCAGGAGAAACGCTCTTTAGCTGGCCGGAGGTGAACGAGGTGTTACCGCCGAACAGTATTATTGTTCGCTTTGCTGATGGAGAAGCATCGTTATGATCCCTTCCGCGACCTACCGTATTCAGTTCCGTAACGGCATGACGTTTGACCGTGTCGTGGAACTGGTGCCGTATATGAAAGATCTCGGCATCAGCCATCTTTACGCCTCACCTGTGTTTACCGCCACAACCGGCTCTACGCACGGCTATGACGTGACCGACCCGAATGAAATCGACCCCGCCATTGGCGGACGAGAAGGATTCGACCGTATGGCGGCCGCGCTCAGGCAGGCGGGAATGGGCTTGATACTGGATATTGTGCCTAACCACATGTCGACCTCGCTGGAGAATCACTGGTGGCGAGACGTGATTGAGCACGGCAAACAGAGCCGCTACGCACGCTATTTCGATATTGACTGGTCACGGCCGCTTACGCTGCCGTTTCTGGGCGACACCTTTGAGGCGGAGCTTGAAAAGGGTGCGATCACTTTAAAACGTGACCCTGTCACGGACAAAGCCGCGCTGGTCTACTACGACACCGCCTATCCTCTTAACCCCGGGACCTTTGTGGAGGGTAAAAGCCTTGCAGCGCTGCACGAGGCCCAGAGCTGGAGGCTGATGTCCTGGCGTGAAGCCCCGAAACAGCTCTCGTGGCGGCGTTTCTTCGAAATCACCGGCCTGGTGGGCGTGCGGGTTGAAGACGCGTCGGTATTTAGTGATACACACCGATTGATCCTTGAACTGGTTCATTCTGGCGTCGTTGACGGTCTGCGAATTGACCATATCGACGGTCTGGCCGATCCGCTGGGCTATCTGCAGCGTCTGCGCCAGGCAACCGGACCGGCCTGTTACATCACGGTTGAAAAAATTCTCGCCAAAGGGGAACAGCTGCCCGTCGAATGGCCAGTCTCCGGCACCACGGGGTACGAGTTTATTGCCTCGCTGGCGGAAGTTCTGGTGGACGACAGCCGCCTTGACCGCCTGGAGAAAATCCATGACGACACGCTCGGGGAAACCGTTGATCGGTTTGCAGCGTTACGGGATGCCAAAGGGCTGATGACCGATCGCAATTTTGAGGGCGAATTCACTACCCTGTTAACTATCGCCACCGATCTTGCCCGACGCAATGCGGTTGAACTGCAACCCGACGAGATCCACCATGCGTTGCGCGAGCTGATGATCGCGTTTCCGGTGTATCGGACCTACGGCACCCGTGAAGGATTAACCGCCTCTGACGTGGCGCTGCTCAATCGCGTTGTCGCAAGCGTTAACACCTCTGAAGCGGCCCTGAGCCTGATCGTGTGCATTCTCACCGGCGATCTTCCTGAAAATTGCCACGACGACGCGGCTCGTTTCAGAACCCGCTTCCAGCAGCTCACCGGGCCACTGATGGCGAAATCCGTGGAAGATACGCTGTTCTTTCGCCATAACCTGGAGCTGGCGCTTAACGAAGTGGGGGCAGACCCGACGCCGCGCGCCTTTTCGCTATCGCGTTTTCATCAGGAAATGCGCATCCGTCTTGCCCGTCAGCCTGACGCCTTACTCGGGACATCCACCCATGACACGAAGCGCGGTGAAGATGCCCGGGCACGCCTCTATACCCTGACGGAAGCGCCGGAACAATGGGGCGAAAATCTGGCCCGCTGGCGGCAGATGAATCAAACCCACGTGCGTTTTCTGAGCGACGGTACCGCGCCGAACGCTGCCGATACCTGGATGATTTATCAGGCTCTGGCCGGCGTCTGGCCCGCCACGCTGTCACCTGACGATGTCGACGGGCTGAAATCACTCGAAGAGCGCTTCCTCGGCTTCCTGGAGAAAGCGCTACGCGAAGCCAAACAACGCACAGACTGGATAGACAGCAACGAAAGCTATGAGAGCGTGGTGTTGAGCTATGCCCGGCATCTGCTTTCACCGGACAACACGCTGTTCCTGAAGGATTTCAGTGAGGCGATGCAGCCCTTTATCCGTGCCGGGCTGATGAACAGCCTCAGCCAGACGGTGATCAAACTCACCGCACCTGGGGTACCGGACATCTATCAGGGCTGCGAAGCGCTTAACTTTAGCCTTGTCGACCCGGATAACCGACGGGAACCGGATTTCCCCGCGCTGGTGCACCACCTCAGCACGGCGGATGCCGGGGTATTTGCCCGCCCGGAATGCTGGCGAGACGGAAGCGTTAAGCAATATGTCACCGCCACGCTGTTACGGCTTCGTCCGCATTATGCCGCGCTATTCCATTACGGTGACTGGCTGCCGCTGAAGGTGAGCGGCGAGCGGGCGGAGAACCTGATTGTTTATGCACGCGTGAAAGACGAGGAGGCGCTGATTGTTGCCGTGCCGCGGCTGGTCTTCGACGTGACAACCCATGAAGCACTGTGGGCCAATACCACTATTGCTATACCCGATGCGCTGGCAGGAAAACGCTACCGGGATCTGTTCACCGGTGAAAGCCGGGTTCTGCAAGAGACGCTGGATGTAACGTCTGAAACGGGATGCTTAATGGTTCTGCTTACCTGCGAATGATCGTGGAGAACAAAAAATGCCAAAGGATAATACGTTTGAAATTCGGGCCGGTCATGGCCAGCAGCAAGGCGCAAATTATGACGGGAAGGGGGTCAACTTTGCGCTGTTTTCAGCACATGCGGAGCGGGTTGAGCTCTGTCTGTTTGACCCTTCAGGAAAAACCGAAATCGCCCGGCTGGAGCTGCCGGAATATACCCATGAAGTGTGGCACGGCTATGTGCCGGATCTGAAGCCTGGCGCGCTGTACGGCTATCGTGTTTACGGCCCGTATGACCCGGAAAACGGGCATCGCTTCAACCCCAATAAACTGCTTATCGATCCGTATGCCCGTGAACTGGTGGGCGATATCGACTGGAACGACGCCCATTTCGGCTATGAGCTGGGTCATGACGATCTCGACCTCAGTTTTGATACCCGCGACAGCGCGCCGTTCACGCCAAAATGCAAGGTCATCGACCCCAATGCTTTTGACTGGCAGGATGATAACCGGCCAACCATTCCGTGGCCGAATACCGTTGTGTATGAGAGCCACGTGAAGGGCTTTACCCAGCTTAACCCGGCGATTCCGCCTGAACTGCGCGGTACGTTTGAAGGGATGGGACACAAAGCCTCGGTCGATTACATCAAAAGCCTTGGCATCACCTCGGTTGAACTGCTTCCGGTTCACTGGTTCCCGGACGATCAACACCTGCTCGACAGGGGGCTGAAAAACTTCTGGGGCTACAACACGCTCGGCTTCTTTGCACCGGCGTCACGCTATTACGGTCCGGCGGGGATCCAGGGTTTTCGCGATATGGTGCGCGCCTATCATGACGCAGGCATCGAGGTGATCCTCGATGTTGTCTATAACCACACGGCAGAAGGCAATGAGCTCGGCCCAACGCTGTCGTTTAAGGGCATCGATAACTTCAGCTATTACCGCACCTTACCCGATCAACACCGGTATTACATTAACGACACCGGCACGGGGAATACGGTGAATACCTCCCACCCGAGAGTGCTGCAGATGGTGATGGATTCACTGCGCTACTGGGCCGAATCGATGCATATTGACGGTTTCCGTTTCGACCTCGGGACAATTCTGGGCCGTGAGCCCGAAGGCTTTGATCCGCGCGGTGGCTTTTTCGATGCCGTCACGCAGGATCCGGTGTTATCCCGTCTGAAGCTGATTGGTGAGCCCTGGGATATCGGCCCCGGCGGTTATCAGGTCGGCGGCTTCCCGCCAGGCTGGGGGGAGTGGAACGACAAATACCGCGATACCGTACGTGAGTACTGGAAGGGCGATAACGTGTCTAACGACTTCGCCGCGCGTCTGCTCGGTTCCGGTGACTTGTACGATCTGCGCGGACGCCGTCCGTGGGCCAGCATCAACTTTATTACCGCCCACGACGGCTTTACGTTGAACGACCTGGTGTCTTACAACGAAAAGCATAATGCCGACAATGGTGAAGACAATAACGACGGGCATAACGATAACCGGTCGTATAACTACGGAGAGGAAGGGCCGACAGAGAATCCGGATATTATCGCTACCCGGGAGCGGCAGAAGCGTAATTTCCTCACCACGCTGTTGTTCTCTCATGGCACGCCAATGCTGCTGGCCGGGGACGAGTTTGGCCGTACGCAAAAGGGCAACAATAACGGGTATTGCCAGGACAGCGAGATCTCCTGGATCGACTGGAAGGGGTTATCGGAAAACGACACCGCCCTGCGCGACTTTACCCGCCATCTGATTGCCCTTCGCGCGAAACAGCCGTTGCTGCGGCGTGAAAGCTGGCGCGACGGGCTTGAGATCCGCTGGTTTAACGCCGGCGGCGGCCCGCAGCAGGATGAGCAGTGGGATGAAGGTTCCACCCTCGGCGTATCCATCAGCAGACCGGATCTCAGACAGGAGTCGGGCCTCTGGCACGATGTGCTGATGCTGTTTAACCCGTTTGAAGGCACCGTGCCGTTCCAGATCCCCCAGTTTGGCGAAGGAGGCTGGGTACTGGAACTCTCCACGGCGGATGACGTTGTCCCCGGGACGGTCATCACCAAAGCCGTGGAATACAATCTGGCCGGACGAAGTATTTCGCTTTTCAGACGCCCTTAACTACAGCGATGCCGCCGCCCGCGCGGCGGTGTCATACAGGGAAGATATGGTCCGGAGCAACTGCGCGGTGTCACCAATAGACGCTCCGGAAATCCCGCTCTCCGCATGGATATTGATCAGACACGCTTCCCGCACGTCGCGGTATTTCATGCATAGCGCTTTCCCTTCCTCCGTCGTTGAGAAATAGAGCTCTTTTCCGGCTTTTTCACTCGTCACGTAGCCCGCCTTGACCAGCTTCTTCAGTGCATACGTCACCACATGGGTATCTTCCACGTTCAGGACAAAACAGATGTCGGCCAGCTTTTTCTTGCGATCGCGGTGGTTCACGTGATGCAGAAGCGAGACATCAAAAGCGCCCATATCTGGCTCACCGGCTGCGGTCATGCAGCGCACCATCCATTTGTTAAACGCGTTGCTGGTCATGATCAACGCGTACTCCAGCTCTGATAATTCCGCGCAACGTTCCGATACCAGATGGCGAGAGGACACGATACGGCCATCGGTTATATCGTCGTGATTTGATGATCCAGCACTCTTCTTTGCAGTCATAACGTTCCTTACGGGGGGTGACGTTGGCCCGGAAATGTAAACTCATCGATAAAATAAGAACATTTTATTGATAAATTGTTTACATGTTTTTGTGGTTCAGATATAGCTTTTTAGTGCAGGTTCTGCGGAGCCTGACGCAAAACACAACATCGCGCGCCGCACTGCATCCCGCTTCGCCATGATGCGAAGTATTAAAAAAATAGCCGCCGGCGCGCAACGCTCACTTTGGATAGGGTAAACGTTTATGGACGGTTCGACACTGTTGCCGCTCATCGGTATACCGGTGGTGGTTATTGGTTTTGCTCTGCGTTTCAACCCGCTACTGGTGGTTGTGGTGGCGGGGCTGGCTACCGGACTGCTGGTTGGCATGGATTTTGGGATGTTGCTGGAGACCTTTGGCGAGAAGTTCGTCAACAGTCGTTCCCTGGCGACCTTTATTCTGATCCTGCCGGTTATTGGCCTGCTGGAATATTACGGGTTGAAAGAGCGGGCGCAGGCGTGGGTGGCAAAGATTGCCAGCGCCACCTCGGCACGTATTCTGATGCTCTATTTTGTGGCGCGTGAAGGGACGGCCGCGCTGGGATTGATGTCGCTGGGTGGGCATGCTCAGACCGTTCGTCCGCTGCTGGCACCGATGGCCGAAGGCGCAGCGCTCAATGAGTATGGCGAACTGCCGCAACATATCCGGGACAAGATCAAAGCGCATGCCGCGGCGTGCGACAACATCGCGGTTTTCTTTGGCGAAGATATCTTTATCGCGTTTGGCGCGGTGCTGCTGATCGACGCTTTCCTGAAAGAGAATGGGATACAGGGCATTGAACCGTTGCATATCGGCCTGTGGGCCATTCCGACCGCCATCGCGGCATTGATTATTCATATGACGCGCCTGTTGCGTCTGGATGCCAGCATCCGTCGTGACGTTATGTCCTGGCGCGCTGAGCAGGGTACACAGGAGATCGCGCCATGATGACCCTGATCACCATTAACCGCGTGTATTACCTGATCGGCTTTGTCGTGATGCTGCTGGTCGTGATGACCCTGCGCGATCGCGCGAATCCTAAACGTTTTACCACCGCGCTATTCTGGTTCCTGTTCGGCGGGATCTTCCTGTTTGGCGACCTGATGGTGCAGGAGCTGGGCAAATCCCTTGCTTATCGAATTATCGGCGGCTGCGTCATTGTGATTGCTCTGCTGGCGGGCTTTGGTCTGGTCGGGAAGGGGCATTATAAAATGGCTACCGATGCCGAGCGCGAAGCCTGGTCAACGCGGCTGAAAAACTGGTTGTTCCTGCCTGCGCTGATGATCCCGGTGGTTACGGTGATCGGGACATTATTCCTGAAAGGGGTGTCGATAGGGGGCGTATTCCTTCTTGACCAGAAACAGCTCACGCTGGCGGCACTGTGCGTCGCCTGTGTGGCGGCGATCCTGACCGGCTGGTGGCTGACAAAAGGCACGCCCTTGCAGGCTATTCGCCAGTCCCGACGCCTGGTCGACACCATTGGCTGGGCGGTGATTTTGCCACAGATGCTGGCCATGCTGGGTGGGGTGTTTGTGGTGGCGAACACCGGCGAGTCAGTCCAGAAGGTCGTTAGCCTGTTTGTGAACCCCGACAGTCGGTTCATGCTGGTGGTGATTTACTGCGTGGGCATGGCGCTTTTCACCATGATCATGGGCAACGCCTTCGCGGCATTCCCGGTGCTCAGCGCCGGTATCGCCTTGCCGTTCCTGATTAACGTTCACCATGGTAACCCGGCACCGCTGCTGGCGATTGGCATGTACGCGGGCTATTGCGGCACGCTGATGACGCCGATGGCGGCCAACTTTAATATCGTTCCGGCCGCGCTGCTGGAGCTTAAAGATAAGTACCAGGTGATCAAGATCCAGATCCCAACGGCGTTAACCCTGCTGGTGGTCAACGTGTTCTTAATGTATTTCCTCGTTTTTCGCTAAGCGCGGCAACGATCTAAGGAGCTGATATGGAATTAACGCAACACCAGGCCGACGCGTTTGCCCGCATGCCTTTGACCTATTTACGCCAGGAATATCCGAACCACATTATGCACCTGCTTAATGATGACGGTGATGTCCTGCCACCCCGCGAACTGCACCCCATTTTTTATGGCTGCTTCGACTGGCACTCGGCGGTGCACGGCTACTGGCTGCTGCTGCGCTGCGTGCGGCTTTACCCTGAACTGTCGTGCCGGGATGAAATTGTCGCCCTGTTTGATGAACACATCACGCAGGAGAAGGTGGCGAAAGAGCTGGCCTATTTCAATGCACCGTTTCGCGCCTCGTTCGAGCGCCCTTATGGCTACGGCTGGCTTCTGGCGCTGGCACAGGAGCTGAAGCAATCCGCGTTACCTCAGGCCGCCAGCTGGTATCAGACACTGCAGCCGTTAACGCAGGACATTCGCGACAGGCTGGTGGATTACCTCTGCAAGCTCACCTATCCGATCCGTGTCGGTACGCATTACAACTCCGCTTTTGCGCTGGCGCTGGGGATTGATTACGCCCGTGAAGTGCAGGATAACGCCCTTGAACAGGCTATTCTGACGGCGGCGACGCGCTTTTATCTGGCTGACACGCATTACCCGGCTCACTATGAACCGGGTGGTGATGAGTACATTTCCGGCGCGCTGACGGAAGCGCTGTTGATGAGTAAGGTGGCGGAGCATTTCCCGACGTGGTTTGACGCCTTTCTTCCTGATGTGGGGTCTGTTTCGGCCCTGATGCACCCGGCAGAAGTGAGCGATCGTACCGACCCGAAAATTGCCCATCTGGATGGGTTAAACCTCAGCCGCGCCTGGTGCATGAAGCATATTGCCCGCGCGTTGCCGGATAACCATCCGGGACAACAGGCGCTGCGCGAGGCAGTCAACGGACATCTGACGGCAAGCGTCGAGCATGTGGTGGGCAGCCACTACAGCGGTGGACACTGGCTGGCGAGTTTTGCGCTGCTGGCGCTGGAGTAAATCACAGGTGCAGCGCGTAGTGCGCTGCTCCGTGTTTATGCCGTAGCCTGACGCGTGGCGCGCAGCCGGCTCACGCTAAACACGACAGAAACCGCCGAAGCAATGACCGCAATCCACAGTGCATAATGAACGGCCCGATCGTCAAAAGCCGGCTGATTCGGCGTTGTGGCCAGCAGAACGCCGACCACGGCAGCCCCCAGGCATTGTCCAAACGTCCGCACGATAGCCAGTACACCGGATGCGTAGCTGGCATACTCCCGCACCACGTTAGAGAGCATTTCCCGGTTATTGGGACTCTGGAAACAACCAAAACCGATCCCGCACACCAGGCTTCGCAGGCAGATATTCCAAGCGGAAGGGCTGGCGGGCAGTGTCGCGAGCAGGATCAATCCCACCACAAACACGATAAGCCCAAGGGTAGATATCAGCGGGGCTGAAATTGTGTCTGCCCAGCGGCCCGCATGCGGCGCAATCAGTACGATGCCTATCGGCCAGGGCGTGAACAGCAGCGCGGAGACCACCGGACTGTAGCCATATACGCTCTGAAACAGGAACGGCAGGGCGATAAAGGTGATGCCCTGGCTCACAAACGAGGCCAGCGACGTGAGCGCGGCGAGCGTAAAGCGTCCGTTGTGGAAAATAACGGGAGGCAGTATGGGGCTTCGGGCGCGGCGAATATGCCAGACAAAGGTGATGGCGCTAATCGTGGCGAGCAGCGCCCAGCTGATGGCCTCGTGGCTGATGTGGTGCGAAGCACGCTGGAAACTGTTGGCCGTCATGATCATCGCCCCCAACAGGACCGCGGAGAGCAATGCCCCCGGGGCATCGAACGGAGACGGATCTAAAGCCGGTTGTCGTGGTAAGGCCTTCCAGGCCAACAGCAGGGCAATCGTTCCGGGAACAAGGTTAATGGCGAATAACCACTGCCAGCGCAGTACGTCCAGGATCGTCCCGCCCAGTACGGGTGCAATGGCCGTGCTGGAGGCGATCAGCAGGGCGTGCAGTCCCAGAATGCGGCCAAGCAGTCGACCGGGGAAGACGGCGCGCAGTATCGCCGGGGCAATACTCAGTGTGGCCGCCCCGCCAATCCCCTGCAAAATCCGCATCCCGATCAGCATGTCCGGGGTGCGGGCCAGCGCGCAGCCGAGCGAGGTGAGTGTAAAGACGGCAAGTCCGGTCAGAAACACCGGGCGGTAGCCAACCCGGGCCGCCAGGGCAGCGAAGATGGCCAGAGTCATGGCCGCGGACAACAGATACCCATTGGCGAACCAGACGGCCACATTCGCGGGCACCTGCATCGCGCTTGCCATCGAAGGCAAGGCGATGTTGATCATGGTGCCATCAAAAACGCCCATCAGCGTGGTGGTCATTACCGCGGCCATCACCCGGGCGCGTTCATGGCCGGGCAATCCTTCGTCGCCGGGCTGGTTTGAAAATAGCGTCATCGTCGTAACTCCGGAAAGAATGTTGATGACGAAACTATAATCATGGGATATACAAGGCGGAAGACGCAGCAGTTGCACTGTTCAGTTGCATACAACGCCCTATCTGAGGATGCATCATGTCCGATCCGGATTTTAATTTGCTTGTCGCCCTCGACGTCCTGCTGGCCGAAGCCAGCGTGGCGGGTGCTGCGCGGCGTTTAAACCTGAGTACGTCAGCCATGAGCCGTACCCTGAGCCGGCTGCGAGAGGTGACCGGCGACCCGATCCTGGTGCGGGCAGGGCGTAATATGGTGCTGACGCCCTGGGCCGAGGCCACCCGGGAGCGAGCCCGAGGCGCCGTGTATGAGGCAAGAGCCGTACTGCAGCCCTCCACTGAAACGCTGAAGGTGGAAAACCTCGAGCGGCTGTTTACCATCAGAGCCAATGATGGTTTTGTGGTTGCATTTGGCCCATTGCTGATTGCCGCCGTGGCCGAAGCTGCGCCCGATGTGTGTATTCGGTTCTCGCCGAAGCCTGAGAAAACGTCACGCTATCTGCGGGAAGGGCTGGTTGACCTGGAAATTGGCGTGCAGAGCAACATGGGACCTGAAATACGCCTGCAGCGATTATTTCAGGATCGGTTCATTGCCGCGGTGCGTAAGGGACATCCGCTGGCGGCACAACCCACGGTCAGCCTTCACGATTATGTTTCCTGGGGCCACGTGGTTGCCGCGCCCGACGGGTCGCTACACGGCTTTGTCGACGATGCACTGGCAGAAGTGGGGATGAAGCGCAAAATTGCCAGCGTCGTGCCCGGTTTCCCGACGGCGTTATCCGTGGCGCTGGCGTCCGATCTGATCGCCATGGTTCCGGCATTGTATCTGCTGAACCAGCCGATGGCGCAGAGTGTGCATGTCTTTGAACTGCCGTTTAAAACCCGAACCATAACGGTTTCGCAGATGTGGCACCCGCGAATGGAAAGGGATCCGGGGCACCGCTGGCTGAGAGAGAAAGTGCTGGACGTGTGTCGGGCTGTGCAGCAACCACTCAGTGCTGAGTAACCCGCTTAGGCACGGACAAGATAAAGCGCGTCGACTGAGCATCCGATTCGACGCGGACTTTGCCATGATGCGCGGTGACAATTGACTTCACAATGGCAAGACCAATCCCGCTGCCTTCGCCTTTTCGCTGCCTTGAAGGATCCACCCGGTAAAAACGGTCAAACAGCCTGGGTAGATGTTCTTGCGGGACAGGTTTCCCGGGGTTGGCAATCATCAGCTCAAAATCGTTTTCCCGTTCGTCGATTGAGACGGTCACCGTCTTGCCTTCCGGCGTATAGCGCAGGGCATTGGATAACAGGTTGTTGATTGCGCGTCTGAACATCTGCGGATCGCCTTCGATCAGGCAGGGCATCCCGTGAAACGTCAGCGTGATATGACGTTCTTCCGCCCAGGCCTCGAAGAAATCAAAGACTTTAACGACCTCCGCGCTTAAATCAAACATCACCCTGTCCGGGATCAGCTGATTATTATCCGCCTGCGCCAGGAACAGCATATCGCTGACCATCCGGGTCATCCGGTTATACTCTTCAAGGCTGGAGTAGAGGATATCTTCCAGCTCTTTCGGCGTCCGGTTCTGGCTGAGTGCGATTTCAGTCTGGGTCACCAGATTGGTGATGGGGGTTCTGATTTCGTGGGCGATATCGGCAGAAAAATTCGCCTGGCGGGTGAACACATCTTCAATCTTTTCAATCATATGGTTGAACGAAATCACCAGTTGCTCCAGTTCAACCGGAACGCGCGACGGTTCCAGCCTCGCATCGAGATTTTCAGAGGTGATATTTTTAATGGCATTGCTGACGTTACGCAGCGGCAGGTGTCCCTGACGGACCGCGATTCGAATGATAAGAATAATCAGCAGGCTGATCACCACGGCAATCGCAATCAGGTTCTTTTTCAGCGCATCGAGATAATGGAGATGGAAATTAATAGAAAGCCCGATCAGCATAACGTAATTCTGCGCTTTTCCCTGCAGCGTTGCCGTGCCTGACGAGGCGATAATCCGGTACGTGTCACTTTTCATCTCAGCGCCGGAATGACGCTGCCGGGTGGGGTCATCCACCGTCCAGAGAAACACATCCCGTGCCCGGCTGTGCGTGCTGAACGCCGCCGTGTTCACGGCAGGGCGTAACGCTGACCCCTGCGCCGTACTGAACAACACCTCCCCACGCGCGTCGAGAAGCAGAACCGCAACGTTACGATAGCTGGCAATTGACTCTTTGATTTTACTGATTTTCTTCTCGTCCGGATCTGCCGGGGACTGCAGGATACGGTGCATCGCGGTACTGATTTGCTGCAGATCGTTGATATCCTGCTCGGCGAAATGCTTTTCAACGGAGTGCAGCATAAACCAGGTGAAGGCGAAAAATGCCAGTATCGTGGAGAGGCTGATAAAAAACGTCAGCCTCAGGGCTAGTGAAAAAGGGCGTCCGGGTAATTTAACGCGCATCCGGTGCCTCCAGCATGTACCCCACGCCGCGGACCGTCTGGATCAGCTTCGGCTCAAAATCATTGTCTATTTTCGCGCGAAGCCGTTTGACGGCGACATCAATCGCGTTGGTGTCGCTGTCAAAATTCATGTCCCAGACCTGGGATGCAATCAGAGAGCGGGGCAGCACTTCCCCCTGGTGTCGCATAAAAAACTCCAGCAGGCTGAACTCTTTACTGGTCAGCAGGATGCGGTTCCCCGCGCGGCTCACCTTTCTGGACACGAGATCAATCATCAGATCAGCCACCTGAAACTGGCTTTCCGTGATCACAGTATTGCCCCGTCGCAGAAGCGTCCTGACGCGGGCGAGAAGCTCCGCAAAGGCAAAGGGTTTGATCAGGTAATCATCCGCGCCCAGTTCAAGACCCTTCACCCGGTGTTCAATAGTGCCAAGGGCTGAGAGTAACAGAACCGGCATTCCCTTCCCGGCAGAACGTAACATGCGGATGATATCCCAGCCGTTCACGTCGGGAAGCATGATATCCAGAATCAGGAGGTCATACTCGGCGGTCATGGCGAGATGATATCCGGTCAGGCCATTGTCAGCGTGGTCCACCACAAACCCCGCCTCAGTCAGCCCCTTGCTGAGGTACTCCCCGGTTTTTATCTCGTCTTCAACGATCAGTATTTTCATCTTACTCCCCTGACTGGCTGCTCTGGACATTCTAGAGAGCCTCAAACCGTTATCAATGACTTACGTTAAGAATGACAACATTGTCATTATCCTGTCACCAGGCAAACAGGAAGCACGCTGTAGAGTAACCCTGGTAATACTCTGGACTTCATTTGAAACATTTACCAGGTCTGCCTGGACGAGAAGCGTGATGTGCACATTAAAACGACTTAGCATTAGCACAATATTTTTCCTGGCAGGCTGCGTCTCGCTGGCACCAGAATATGCGCGTCCGCCAGCACCGGTTCCGCAGCAGTTCTCGTTATCCCGAAATAGCCTCACGCCGGTGGTGGCGGGGTATCACGACAGCGGATGGCGTAGCTTTTTTACCGATCCTCAGGTCGCAGCACTGATCGCCGAAGCCCTGAATAACAACCGTGATTTAAAAATGGCCGCCCTCAAGGTTGAAGAGGCGCGCGCGCAGTTCAACGTGACGGATGCCGACCGGTATCCGCAGGTGAATGCCTCGTCAGGTGTGACCTACAGCGGTGGGCTGAAAACGGACAAGCCGACCACACAGCAGTACGACGCAGAGTTGAACCTCAGTTACGAACTCGATTTCTTCGGCAAGCTCAGGAATATGAGTGATGCTGACAGACAGAACTATTTTGCCAGCGAGGAGGCCCGCCGTGCCGTGCATATCCTGCTCGTCTCCAGCGTGTCGCAGAGCTATTTCAGCCAGCAGCTGGCCTACAAACAACGTCGTATTGCCCGCGATACGCTAAAAAACTATCAACAATCCTGGGCTTTTGTTGAACAACAGCTGGTAACGGGCAGCACCAACGTTCTGGCACTTGAACAGGCCCGGGGGCAGATTGAAAGTACCCGTGCAGAAATAGCGAAAAGAGAAGGCGAGCTGGCTCAGGCCAATAATGCCCTGCAGCAGGTTCTGGGAACCTATCGCGCGCTGCCGGCAGAGAAAGGAGGCAGCGTCGATGAGATTTCTCCCGTCAAACTGCCGCCTCGTCTGCCGTCAGAAATATTGCTTCAGCGCCCGGACATTATGGAAGCGGAGTATCAGTTGAAAGCGGCTGATGCCAATATTGGCGCGGCGCGTGCCGCCTTTTTCCCGTCCATTACGCTAACCAGCGGGCTTTCAGCAAGCAGTACGGAATTATCCAGCCTCTTCACCGCAGGAAGCGGGATGTGGAATTTTATTCCGAAAATTGACATTCCTGTTTTTAATGCCGGAAGGAATAAAGCCAACCTCAAACTGGCTGAAATTCGCCAGCAGCAGTCAATCGTCAATTACGAACAAAAAATTCAGGCGGCTTTTAAA
Organism: Enterobacter sp. 200527-13; assembly: GCF_027924865.1. NCBI lineage: Bacteria > Pseudomonadati > Pseudomonadota > Gammaproteobacteria > Enterobacterales > Enterobacteriaceae > Enterobacter > Enterobacter sp. 200527-13. Next base: position 1,532,983 of record NZ_BSCM01000001.1, on the reverse strand, counting down.
CAGGTCGCCGACGCGCTCGCATTGCGGGACAGCATCAGTCAGCAACTCGACGCCCAGCAGCGTTATCTTGATTCGCTACACATCACCCTGCAGCGGGCCAGAGGTTTATATTCCAGTGGCGCGGTCAGTTACATTGAAGTGCTCGATGCTGAACGTTCTCTTTTTGCAACACAACAAACCATTCTCGACCTTATCTATTCCCGACAGGTGAATGAAATTAACTTATTCACCGCGCTGGGTGGCGGTTGGGTTGAGTAATTTCTTTTAATTACTCCATCAGGAAATCAAAAAATGAACAGTTTATTTAACACGGTCGTACTGGGCGCACTCTCCGTTATATTTTCTGCAGGCCTGCATGCTGAAACACATCAGCACGGGGAGATGAGCACAGCAGCACAAGCCACGCCAGAGCAGGTCATCGCGGGAACCGGCGTGGTGAAAGCGATTGATCTGAGCACTAAAAAAATCACTATCGCGCACGATGCTATTCCAGCGATTGGTTGGCCCGCCATGACCATGCGTTTCACCTTTGTCCAGGCAGACGAAACTATTCTCGCCTTAAAAGCCGGCAGCCACGTTAATTTTACGTTTGTTCAGCAGGGCAATATCTCTTTACTCAAGAGCATTAAATAGCGAGAAAAAGCATGGCCTCTTTAAGAATAAAATTTGCTGCCGTCACCCTCGGCAGCCTTATTGCAGGAGGGCTGATTTCAGTTATCGCCTGGCAGTCTGTGCATTCCGCAGAAAAAACAGAACAGACCACGACGGAGAGAAAGGTACTTTTCTGGTATGACCCGATGAAGCCGGATACCCGGTTTGATAAACCCGGCAAGTCTCCGTTTATGGATATGGATCTGATGCCGAAATATGCCGATGAAAATGACGAAAAAAGCAGTGAGGGTATTCGTATTGACCCGACGCAGGTTCAGAACCTGGGACTCAAAACGCAGAAAGTGACGCGGGGAGCGCTGAATTACGCCCAGACCATACCGGCCAACGTCAGTTATAACGAATATCAGTTTGTCATTGTGCAGGCGCGTTCTGAGGGTTTCGTCGAGAGAGTGTACCCACTGACCGTGGGCGATCATGTCAAAAAAGGGACGCCGCTTATCGATATCACCATTCCGGAATGGGTGGAAGCGCAAAGCGAGTTCCTGTTGTTATCGGGTACCGGCGGAACCCCTACCCAGATAAAAGGTGTTCTGGAGCGACTACGTCTTGCCGGCATGCCGGAAGAGGATGTTCAACGACTGCGTGCGACCCGGAGTATCCAGACCCGTTTTACTATCAAGGCCCCCATAGATGGCGTGATTACGGCGTTTAACCTGCGCACGGGCATGAACATTACCAAAGATAACGTGGTGGCACAGATTCAGGGGATGGATCCGGTCTGGATCAGTGCGGCCGTGCCGGAATCCATTGCGTATCTTCTCAAAGACAGCTCGCAGTTTGAAATTTCAGTGCCCGCGTACCCGGATAAATCGTTTGCCGTTGAAAAATGGAACATTCTCCCCAGCGTGGATCAAACTACCCGCACGCTGCAGGTCCGTCTGCAGGTCTCCAACAAAGACGAAAGCCTGAAACCCGGCATGAACGCCTACCTGAAACTGAACGCCAGGAGCCAGGAGATGCTGCTGATCCCATCCCAGGCCGTGATTGATACGGGCAAAGAACAGCGGGTGATTGTGGTCGATGCGGAAGGGCGTTTTGTGCCAAAAAACATTCATGTTCTGCATGAATCTCAGCAGCAGTCCGCGATTGGCAGCGGACTGAGCGAAGGCGATTCAGTCGTGGTCAGCGGTCTGTTCCTGATTGACTCCGAAGCCAATATTAGCGGTGCGCTGGAGCGCATGCGTCATCCTGAAAAAACTGACGACGCGCATTCGGGCCATTAAGGAGACGATAATGATTGAATGGATTATCCGGCGCTCCGTCGCCAACCGTTTCCTGGTGATGATGGGCGCTTTGTTTCTCAGCGTCTGGGGAACATGGACTATCATCAATACCCCTGTCGATGCATTGCCCGATCTCTCTGATGTGCAGGTGATCATTAAAACCAGCTATCCCGGTCAGGCTCCGCAGATTGTTGAAAATCAGGTCACGTATCCGCTCACGACAACCATGCTGTCGGTACCCGGCGCAAAGACCGTGCGTGGTTTTTCCCAGTTTGGCGACTCCTATGTGTACGTCATTTTTGAAGACGGTACTGACCTGTACTGGGCCCGCTCGCGCGTTCTGGAATACCTGAACCAGGTTCAGGGCAAATTGCCTGCCGGTGTAAGCTCAGAAATAGGACCAGATGCCACCGGTGTCGGCTGGATATTTGAATATGCCCTGGTGGATCACAGTGGAAAACACGATCTTGCAGAACTGCGTTCCCTTCAGGACTGGTTCCTGAAATTCGAACTGAAAACCATCCCTAACGTCGCGGAGGTTGCGTCAGTAGGCGGCGTGGTTAAGCAGTATCAGATTCAGGTTAACCCGTTGAAGCTGGCGCAGTACGGTGTCACGCTGCCCGACGTTAAACAGGCTCTCGAATCATCTAACCAGGAAGCAGGGGGATCATCCATTGAAATGGCGGAAGCGGAGTACATGGTCCGCGCCAGCGGTTACCTTCAGTCCATTGATGATTTCAATAATATCGTCCTGAAAACGGGCGAGAACGGCGTGCCAGTTTATCTGCGCGATGTGGCCCGCGTGCAAACGGGCCCGGAAATGCGGCGCGGCATTGCAGAGCTTAACGGCCAGGGTGAAGTTGCTGGCGGCGTCGTGATCCTCCGCTCGGGGAAAAACGCACGTGAAGTTATTACCGCAGTGAAAGACAAACTGGAGACGCTGAAAGCCAGCCTGCCAGAGGGTGTCGAGGTGGTGACCACCTACGATCGCAGCCAGTTAATTGACCGCGCCATTGATAACCTGAGTAACAAACTCCTTGAAGAGTTTATCGTGGTGGCCATCGTCTGTGCGCTGTTCCTCTGGCATATCCGCTCTGCGCTGGTGGCGATCGTTTCTCTGCCGCTTGGCCTGTGCATTGCCTTTATCGTCATGCATTTCCAGGGGCTAAACGCCAATATTATGTCTCTGGGCGGGATTGCCATTGCCGTGGGGGCGATGGTGGATGCCGCCATTGTGATGATTGAAAATGCGCATAAACGGCTGGAAGAGTGGGATCATCAACACCCAGGGGAGCAGATAGACAACGCAACCCGCTGGAAGGTCATTACCGATGCGTCCGTTGAAGTGGGCCCGGCGCTGTTTATCAGCCTGCTGATCATCACCTTGTCGTTCATCCCCATTTTCACGCTTGAGGGACAGGAAGGGCGCCTGTTTGGGCCGCTGGCCTTCACGAAGACGTATGCCATGGCGGGCGCGGCCGCGCTGGCAATCATCGTCATTCCTATACTGATGGGGTTCTGGATCAGAGGGAAAATCCCCGCGGAGACCAGCAACCCGCTGAACCGACTGCTGATTAATGCCTATCATCCGTTATTGCTTCGCGTGCTCCACTGGCCGAAAACGACCTTGCTGATTGCGGCGTTAACTATTTTTACGGTCATATGGCCGCTGAGTCAGGTCGGGGGGGAATTTCTGCCAAAGATCAATGAGGGCGATCTGCTGTACATGCCTTCAACGTTACCTGGCGTATCGCCGGCAGAGGCTGCCGCGCTCTTGCAGACGACAGACAAATTAATCAAAACCGTCCCTGAAGTGGCGTCCGTATTTGGTAAGACCGGTAAGGCCGAAACGGCGACCGACTCCGCGCCACTGGAAATGGTCGAAACCACCCTTCAGCTCAAACCTGAAGATCAGTGGCGACCAGGAATGACGATTGACAAGATCGTTGATGAGCTGGATAAGACCGTGCGTTTACCCGGCCTGGCTAACCTCTGGGTACCGCCGATCCGTAACCGTATAGATATGCTCTCCACCGGCATTAAAAGCCCAATCGGTATCAAGGTGTCTGGCACCGTTTTGTCTGATATTGATGCCACGGCACAACGTATCGAAGCGGTGGCCAAAACCGTGCCGGGCGTGGTTTCAGTACTGGCAGAACGTCTGGAAGGCGGACGCTACATCGATGTGGATATCAACCGGGAGAAAGCATCCCGATACGGAATGACGGTGGGTGATGTGCAGCTGTTTGTCTCATCAGCCATCGGTGGCGCAACAATCGGCGAGACGGTTGAGGGCGTAGCCCGTTACCCGATCAATATCCGCTACCCTCAGGATTACCGAAACAGCCCACAGGCATTGAAACAGATGCCCATTCTGACGCCCATGAAACAGCAAATTACCCTGGGCGATGTCGCTGATATTCGTGTCGTTTCCGGACCTACCATGCTGAAAACGGAAAATGCCCGTCCTGCCAGCTGGATTTATATTGATGCCCGTGGCAGGGATATGGTGTCGGTTGTAAACGACATTAAAACCGCTATCAGCCAGCACGTAAAATTAAGACCGGGCACCAGTGTCTCTTTCTCCGGACAGTTTGAATTGCTGGAGCACGCCAATAAAAAACTGAAATTGATGGTGCCGATGACGGTAATGATCATATTCATTTTGTTATATCTGGCATTCCGTCGTGTTGATGAGGCACTGCTTATTCTGATGAGTCTGCCATTCGCCCTGGTCGGCGGAATTTGGTTCCTGTACTGGCAGGGCTTCCATATGTCCGTGGCGACCGGAACCGGCTTTATTGCCCTGGCCGGGGTGGCAGCAGAGTTTGGCGTGGTGATGCTGATGTACTTGCGTCATGCCATTGAAGCCCATCCGGCGCTTGTCCAGCGGGAAACCTTTACCGCGGAAGGGCTCGATGAAGCCCTTTATCAGGGGGCGGTACTCCGCGTGAGACCGAAAGCAATGACCGTAGCGGTTATCATTGCCGGTCTGTTGCCCATCCTCTGGGGAACCGGTGCGGGCTCAGAAGTCATGAGCCGGATAGCCGCGCCGATGATTGGAGGAATGATTACGGCTCCGCTGTTATCCCTGTTCATTATTCCGGCCGCCTACAAATTAATCTGGCTGAGAAGACATAAATAAACGCGCGACGATATTAAAAGGACACGCTGGAGTGTCCTTTTTTATGCGTATGGGGCAGGGCGTTATTCCCCGTATGGCCCAGTGACAGAAATGTCATCAGCCCGTCACGGGATAAACAGAGGTCGGTTTTTATAATCAATGATAATTCAGACGCCGATGCATTTATCTCTGACTTTTCATTCAGCGATATTGCAGAGCATGTAAACTTAGGAGATTCGACCATGAAAAAGATCCTGTTATCCATTGTCACCATTATGGCTGTCACCTCATCTGGCTGGGCAGCAGAAACGATCAACATGCACGACCAGGTTAATAACGCTCAGGCAACTGCGCATCAAACCATGGCTGAGATGCACAAGAAAATGCTCAAAGCTGGCCCCTGTAATACTCCCGAATCGGCAAAGTCTTTCTCTGCGATGAATGAGCATGAGAAGGCCGCCGTTGTGCATGAAACGGTGAACAATGGGCAGTCTTCTGTTATTCACCAGCAACAGGCAGAGAAACATCGCCGTATTTTTTGTGCATCTGCGCTTAAGGGCGTACCCGGTGGCAGCAATGTCGCCAGGTTATCGTTCCAACTCAGCCTTCCTTCGTTCACCAGACAAGCCACCACTTCCGCCGTAATCCCTTTGCTGAGCGAACCGAGGGCAAACAAGGTATTGGACCCGATCGGGTAGCGATTGGCCGCATCGGTTACGCCCCAACTGTAAAACTGCGGAGAACCGTAATTATGGATCACCGCAACCGTCATCCCGGGTACGGATTTTTGCGCCATATAGTGACGCACCACGCTATCAACGTCGCCGTCCAGCGATTTATGGGTTAGGAGTTCCTGTGTTCCTGCCGGGGAGGACATTTGCGAGAGCGTGCCACAACCGCTCAGTGACGGGATAACAAGCAGAAGCCAGCGAAATTGTTGAGTTATGTTCTGCATACCTGTCATGTGTGGTGGTCATTAGAGCGCCCGGAATGTATCACACCTGGCCTGCGTAAACGCCATTTTTCTACGCTTTAGCCGCCAGGGGCGATTTCTGCGGTTATCCCGCCTTTATTACGCAGAAATAGTGGTTTGACAGGAATAGACGTTTTACGGGTACTCATGTGCGCCGTTTGCTTTAGATAATCCCTAAAGTGCGGCGTCTGTCTGTGGAGTTGATAATCTTCCTCACTGGCGTAAATCTCATAAAAATACCAGCGGTGGGGATCATCTACGTCTGTCGCGGCATACATGGCAAGCACGCCTTTTTCTATGTTGAGCGACTGAGCCATTTCAGGAAGGACAATGTTTTTGAATTCGGTCTGATAGTCAGGCTTCACCTCGACTACCACCAGATTATTGATGGTCCGCTCATCGGGTATGATGTGTTTGTCCCCTGTAAATTGCGGCACCAGTGTGATTTTCAGCTTCCGATCAATCATATCAGGAGCTTGAGCATCAAACGCTTTGTATGGAGCGGCATCCAGATGTTTGCGGTAGGCCAACTCGCTTGCATAAAGCTCAACCATATATGCCTGACGCGCCTTGTCACTGCGTTTCAGCGCGTACATCGCCAGCGTGCCCGCCTCATGTTCAACCGAAGCGGTGATTGTTTGCCTGGCAACCTCATCAAAATGCCTGCCCCGATCGGGCGTGATGCTTATCTCAACGATATTCATCACGGGCGTATCCTGTGTGCCCTGACTTTCTGCAAAGGCAGGGCTGCTTATTAGCAGGTAAGTTAAAAACATGAGACTCTTTTTCATGATGATCCTTTTTCTAAACCAGAGACAGGCTACCGCGTCCAGACCTGCTTAACGTCTTTGGTATGCGGCGTATTTTGCGCCATAACCCCCGTCAGAAAGTGGGGCTGATAGCATTCTTCCAGATAGCGGATCGCCTCCGGACTCAGCTGTAGGCTCACGGCGTTTACTGCACCTTCGACATGACGTTTTTGCGTGGCACCGACAATAGGTGAGGTGACCCTGGTCAGTAGCCAGGCGAGAGATATTTCCGTCATGGATACCTGATACTGTTCGGCAAGCTCGGCAACGCGTTCGATAATGATCCGATCTTGTTCTGCCGTACGGTCATACTTCCCGCGGGCGTAGTCATCCTCGACGGCTCGCCGCGTGTGGCCTTCTTTACGGGAGAGGCGGCCGCTTGCCAGCGCGCTATAGGGCGTCAACGCAATCCCATCCTCAGCGCATAAACCGAAGAGCTCACGTTCATCTTCACGCATAATCAGGTTGTAGTGACTCTGCATGGAAACAAAGGGCGTCAGTCCTTCGCGTTCTGCAAGCGCGTTCGCCTTAGCCAACTGCCAGGCGTAGCAGTTTGAGATCCCTATAGCGCGCACCTTGCCGGCAGTAACAGCGGCATGCAGCGTTTCAAGCACCTCGAGGACGGGCGTGTTGTAATGTGAATATTATTGAGGAGCGTTTTGACCTGGGGATTCGTTTTGGCGATATTCTGGAGGGTGGGGTGGTAGCACGGCCGTTAATGAAACCGTTTCGTGAAGGGTTATACGCATCCTCTGCCTATCTCGCTGAACAGGGTATGCCTGAGGTGCCGGCAGATCTCAGTCATCACCGATTGATTGGTTACCGTTTTATCACTAACAACCGCATCCTTCCGTTGATCCTGAACGATCGCGGAGAACAGCAAACCGTTGAGATGCCCGGACAGTTAATCAGCAACGATATTGATGTTATGGCAGACGGAATTCGTAACGGACTGGGAATTGGGCGCTTGTTCGAACCCATCTGGCGGTTACAGCCAGATCGGGAACAATTTGTACCTGTGATGGAGAGATTCTGGAAAACCTATCCGCCAGTGTATCTCTATTACCCGAAAAACGCGGGGAAAACGAAAAGGGTGAAAACCCTGATTGATTTTCTGATCTCCGCGACCGAGCGATAAGGTTGCGCAGGCACAGGGCGAAGTCCCGCCAGTAGTGGCGGGAATGTGTTTAACGCTGCATGTTATTGCGTGTCTGGCGGATTTGCTGGCGCCAGGCGCGGTTATGAAGGGTAAATAGCAGCATCTTATAGAAGGAAGGAGATCGTATACAGAAACCGCTGAGCAGCAACATGACAACACTCACCAGTGCGGCTGTTAAATTGACGCCTGGCCAGATGGTGCCGCTCAGCGCCGCAATCAGATAAACGACCGTCAGCAGAAGGCTTATGAATGCCAGAGAAAGATGTACCCGCACGGCGCGAATGCTGCCTTTACCCATCATAAACATCGTCAAACCGTTGATGCCGGCGAACAGAAGGGCAATCAACACTACCCACACAAATACCTTTTCTGCCGGCTGATTGAGTGCGGCGAATACGCCGTAGCCCAACCATAGCTGCGGAATAGCAAAACTGACAATCACCCCGAGGGTGCTGATTACCGCAGGGATGCCCATAGTATGTAGTCCCACGGGCTTACTCATCTGCTGGGCCAACTGCGTTTTCAGTTCTTGCAGTTGCGAATCGTTGGCATTGTTTATACGTACCGCTATGTCGTTACAGTGTTGTAGACGCCGGGATAGCTCTTTAAGCATTTGAATACTCTAGGCTTAACGCTTAATTTATGATTTCGATGATAGCAGTGTTAAAACGTTGAGCCAATATCCTGTGGTCAGCCAGAATGGCCTGGAATTAAAAAAGGGTAGGATTGCGTAATTAGCATTGCTCAGGAATGGATCATAATAATCAATTTAACTTATGTTGAGCACATGGGGGCTTCATTGATGGATTAATGGTTAACATATTGTTTTTATTATTAATTTTAAGGAATAGATTTCCTTATGAACCAACTTACTTCATGAACTAATCCCATTTTGTCGACTTTGAGTACCTTTCGTCTGTGCTCACTACGACATTTTTCTAACTACACAGGCTGAAGTCAGGTATTTATCTGATTGTTCTATTGAAGTTTCTCCGGATTTTTGTAACCCCTGATGGATATGACGATGGTTAGAATGCTTTCCCGGTGTTAACGCTCGATAACTGTCACGACAAAAGCGCAGGAGAGATATGAAGTTATTTATCACCGCAGGCTATTTAACATAATATACATTATGCGCACCAACATAGATTAAGGCAGAATCTGGCTTTTTATGGTCATCCTTGTTCTGGTGTTTGATAGCCTCTAATGCACCTTATCTGCTCCGAATCCTCCAAACCTGCATAGCCATCTTCACTCACGCTGTTTATTCTCTGGCTTCTCTGCCGGCGCTGCATACCAGTTACCTTCCGTCACGACGACCGCGCCTTCTGGTTGCATCACAAAGTTTGGCGACATGATTTGTACATTAAACTCGTTAAAGACATCCTGAATATTGCTGTGCAGTTCATTGCGGGCCTCCGCCAGTGATTGCCCGGCACGCAGCTTCACCTGAAGTTCATAAGCAATATACCAGTCCATCAAACTCAATTGTCTTACCAGCGGCTGTTGTGACTGATCGATACATTTCGCCCGTCTGGCAGCAATCTCCAGCATGGCATGAACTTGCCGCCATGGCGTGTCGTATCCGATAGTGACACCTGTCGTCAGGTTCGCGCCACCATCTGGATTTTGCGCGCTGAGATTAGTGATTTTGCCGCTAACTACGACAGCATTCGGTACGGTTACAACATAATTCTCCCGCGTAATGATTTTCGTCGCGAGCATACCTATCTCTGTGACCAACCCTTCGTTATCCGCGACCCGAATGATGTCGCCTTTTCTCAAGGCTCGCGAGTAAATCAGTACCAGGCCACTCATGGCATGGTTCATCACCCCGGCAGATCCCAGGGTCAACATTAGCCCAAAGAATACACTGATACCTTTAAAGGCCAGTGAATTGGCCCCGGGTAAAAACGGGTATGCCGCGGACAGAGCAAATAACCACACCACTACAGAAATTAACTTCCGCGTCGCGCCGACGGTTTCAGGATGGATCCCGGGAAGGTGTAAACGCCCTGCTTCTACCTGATTTAACAAGACTTTAAGGAGTTTTAGAATGAAGGCTGTGATAAGAAAAATAATCAGGACGATCAAAATGCCCGGCATAGCCGAGACAATGGACAGTGCGATATCCCGCAGAACACGCATGGTCCAGTCACCCAGCGATGCCCCCCAAACGCGCGTCCAGGGAAACAGACTGAATGACCAACTTAGCCAGATATAAAGCCCGAGAATACCCAGAATAATCATCAGCAAAGCATACAAACGAGTCTCAATCGCGCCGACAAACCTGCGCCAGCGTTGTGGAATGATACTGCGGTTCTCAAGAATGCGGCCTCGATAAAAACGCCTTACTCCACGCCATGACCGCCAGGCACCGTACCAGAAAACAAACAGTGCCAGCAGCCCTGCGGCCGTTTTGCCTGCCGATAATGCCAACCACCCGGCGTCATATTGATCGCGAAGCGCCGTACGTTGTGCCTCCATTCGGGTCAGCACACGTTGAGCAGCTTCATCAAGCGTCAGGTCGTCACCCTCATCGAGATCGGCTTGTGCCAGTAACATCACCGGCTTGCCGTTCATCACAATCAGTCTTCCCGGTTGGTTGTAACGGGTAACCGGAATAATTTTCAGGGGCTCCCGAACATCCTGTTGAGAGAAATTGCGCAGCGTATTACGAATGCGCAAAACTCGCTCTTCAGGCGTGGTCAGACCGAATTTTGCCTGCAGCATAACTATCGGCTGATGGAAAATATAAACCGTTCTGGCGCGCTCCCGATCTGTCGGCTCCTGGCGCGGCTCTGCGGCTACGCTGAGAAAGGAGATTACCGAGAGCAAGCATGACAATGTAACGAGCAGGATCCTCTTCATTTCCACCCCCTGAAACGCAAGATTATTGTTATTTTTCAATACGCCCAGAGAATGGCTGATCTCTGCTTTTTGAGCATAGACCAGCTCGACTCTTCTGCAACTGTCTTAAAAAAACCATAATGCACAATATTGCTTGAAATTGCACGAAATTGGCGACTAATATGAAGCCAGAAACAAAAGACGCACAAACGTGCAAACTCATGCATTTTTACTTACTGAGGTTGATATGACACAACAGTTGATTTTAATCGCCGGCCCCTATCGTAGCGGCACCGATGGCGTGCAGGCGCGCATTGATGAAAACCTTGCTCGTCTTGAAAATGCGGCGTTAGCCGTCTATCAACGTGGCCACGTTCCGGTTATTGGCGAATGGCTGGCCTTACCGTTGGCAAAAGCGGCTGGCTCGAAATCGATGGGTGATGAAATCAGTGAAGCAATGCTGTATCCCGTCGCGCACCGACTCATTGCGAAATGTGATGCTATCTACCGGATTGCCGGCGCGTCCAACGGGGCCGATATGGACATTGAGGTGGCGCAAACGCTGGGGCTTAAGATTTACACTGCGCTTGAGGATATCCCTCAGGTTTGATGTTGCCTGCCAGCCTGTCGGCTTACCGACAGGCCGGATCATAAAGGCTTTTCGCGTGGGTTATGCCTTTTCCGGTTCAGAGGTCATCACCACGGAAACCCCCTTTTCTTTTACCGCGTTAATCCAGGCGCTATCGGTATCGTCTTCAACGACAATCGTGTTCACCAGCGACAGATCGCCAATCACAAAAGATGACGCGGTATTGATTTTTTCGGGGGAAGCCAGCACAACCGTTTCGGCGGCTCTGCCGGAAAATGCACGTTTGATACTCGCCTCTTCAAAATCACCGGTCGTCAGGCCCGCATCAGGATGGATGCCGGTCACTCCCATAAAGAACAGGTCCGCATGGATTTTTTCGATGCCTTCGATAGCAGCCGCGCCGACCGCAACAATAGAGTGTTTATACAGACGGCCACCGATCAGGATAACCTCAATGGAGGGATGTTCGACAAGTCCCAGCGCAATGCCAGGGCTGTGCGTGACCACGGTTATCTTCAAATCAGGAGGCAGAAACGTAATCAGCTCTGACGTGGTCGTGCCGCCGTCAATGATCACCACCTGGCCGTCAGAAATCAGCTGCGCACCTTTACGGGCGACATTTTTCTTGGCATCCATCTTTACCGATTTACGCTCAGCAAACGGGGCAATGGCCGAGGATGACGGCAGCGCCCCGCCGTGAACACGCTGTAAACGCCCTTCTGCCGCCAGCTCGCGTAAATCGCGCCGAATGGTGTCTTCAGACACCGCGAAGAGCGTGCTGAGCGCTTTCGACTGGACCTGACCTTCAGCCTCGAGCTTTTCAAGGATCAATTGTTTTCGCTGCGTTGTGAGCATAAGGAATTCCTGATATTGCACGTTTAATCTTGAAACTGCACGACAATGCTGTTTATGATAATTACTCTACGTAAGGAGGAACAAACGTGCAATCAAAACGTGCAGATGTACGCATCATAGAAAGTGAAACACTGTCTGATAACTGGTACATTCTGAAAAAATATACCTTTGATCTTCAGCGACGCGATGGCGAATGGCAGCGGCAAAATCGCGAAGTTTACGACCGGGGAAACGGAGCCACCATCCTGCTTTATAACCGGGATAAAAAGACGGTGATCCTGACCCGCCAGTTCCGTTTCCCTGTCTTTATTAACGGGTACGAAGATGACCTTATTGAAGCTGCTGCGGGCTTGCTCGATAACATGGATCCGGAAAGCCGGATTAAAGCAGAAGCGGAAGAAGAGACCGGCTATAGCGTTTCCCGCGTTGAGAAAATTTTTGAAGCTTACATGAGCCCGGGCTCCGTCACTGAAAAACTCTATTTTTATCTCGCCGAATACCAGCCGAAAGACAGAACCAGTGAAGGCGGTGGACTCAAAGCGGAGGGTGAGGATATTGACGTACTGGAAATGACGCTGGAAGAGGCACTGCGCGGCATTGAAACGGGCAGGATTGTCGACGGGAAAACCATCATGCTGCTTTATCATGTTGCCCTGAAAGGCATTCTGTAATTGCCGCAGGACAGACACCTGCCGCAGTGCAGGTGTCTGCGTGTGCTATTCTTGCTGAAGCATGCACAACGGAGATGCAAAGATGGCCGACTGGAACCCTTCCCTGTACCTGCGATACGGAGCCGAACGTACGCGCCCCGCCGCTGAATTACTCGCCAGAATTCCCCTGGATGACGTGTCATCCATCGTCGATCTGGGCTGCGGGCCTGGAAACAGTACGGCGCTGTTAAAACATCGCTGGCCTTCAGCGCACGTCACAGGGGTCGATAACTCACCTGCGATGCTGGACGAAGCCCGCAACGCCTTACCGGATTGCCACTTTGTTGAGGCCGATATCCGCCAGTTTAAGCCCGGCCAGCCGCTGAGCCTGATTTACGCCAATGCCTCGTTGCAGTGGGTGCCCGACCACTACGATCTCCTGCCGCACCTGGTCTCTCTGCTCACGTTAAATGGCGTACTGGCCATTCAGATGCCTGACAACTGGCTTGAGTCCACTCATGTGGCGATGCGTGAAGTTGCCTGGGAACAAGGCTATCCCGATCGGGGTCGTGAAGCCTTGCCCGGCGTGCATGCCTATTACGACATTCTGACAGACGCCGGTTGTGATGTGGATATCTGGCGGACAACCTATTTCCATAAAATGAGCTCTCACCAGGCCATCATTGACTGGGTAAGCGCGACCGGTTTACGTCCGTGGCTGCAGGAGCTTAATGAGAGCGAGCAGAAACGTTTTCTCAAGCGCTACCATGAAATGCTGGAAGAGCAGTATCCGCTCCAGGAAAACGGGCAGATACTGCTGGCTTTTCCACGGTTGTTTATCATTGCTCAACGTCAGCCCTGAGCAACGTTATGAGCGGGCCTCTTTAAGCAGCTGCTGGATAACTTTTTCCTGTTCTTCATAGTTACCTTCACCAAAAGAGGTATAACGTAACTGCCCTTTGGCATCGAAATAATAATGTGCCGGCCAGTACTGGTTACCGAAGGCGTTCCAGATCTGGTAGTTATTATCCGTCACGACCCGATACGGCAGTTGCCATTTGTTTACCGCGTTTTTCACCGACGAGAGCGGTTTTTCCCACGGATATTCAGGCGTATGCACGCCGATGACCACCAGACCCTGGGACTGATATCGTGTGGCCCAGTCGCGGACATGCGGGAGCGTATGCTGGCAGTTGATGCAGTCCCAGGTCCAGAAATCAATCAGGACGACTTTACCCCGTAAGGATTCAGACGTGACAGGGTCACCATTAATCCACCCGGTTCCGCCACTTAACGAAGGCAACTGACTGCTGGGTTCGGTCATGACGACCGGCTGCAGTTTTACCGGCGCAGTGGCGGGCTTCGCCAGGGTCAACAGCGTCGTTTCAAGACGGTCAGCCACCCCATTTGCACCTTTCAGCACCGAGCTCATCCCCGTGGCGTTGAACGCCACAGCCGCTAACATCACCACGCCCGCCCCCTTGCGCAACCTTTCCATCAGCGCTGATTTGGCCCGCAGCGGTGCCATCAGTTTCCGACCGCCGGCCATAAGCAGGCCCAGCATAAGCGCACATCCGCTGCCATACGCCGCCAGCAGCGCGCCGGTGGTGATGGCCGAATGACCCGCAATATTGATACTGAAAATAGCCCCAAGGATCGGTCCGGCACAGGGAGACCAGAGCAGACCGACGGCAAATCCGGCCAGGAAAGCGGAAAACATTCCGCGCGTTTGTCCGCTGCGGGTATTGAGGATATTGCCCGCGCTGACCGCAGGCCCGGCTATACGCTGGGCGAAGGATGGGAAAATCAAGGCCAGCGCGGCTGTAGCCAGAATAATGAGTGCCAGCCAGCGCCCTATTATCGTGGCATCCGTGATCCATTCGATGGCAACCGTGACAACCATCGCCACCACGGTAAACATCACGATCATCCCTGCCAGCAGAGCCAGGATATGTCTTCGCTGCCCCTGAAAACCGGCAAACAGAAGAGGTATCACCGGGAGCGTACATGGACTGAGCAGGCTTATCATCCCGCCCAGAAACGCGATTATCAAAAACATAAAAACCTCACATTACAGATGGCCTGCGACGCTGCAGTGAGGGTATTTCATCGTACGGATGTGTTTGGGATGTGTGCAAAAAGGGACGATTTGTCTGCTCTCGTATCGGTCACGCAACCGGATACAAAACCGTACAATCAGCGACGCGGCAGCGTTACCGTGACCTTCAGCCCGCCTTCAGGAAGGTTTGCCAGCCGCAGTTTCCCGTCAAGCTGCGCGGTCAGTTGCGCGGCAATCGCCAGCCCCAGGCCGGTTCCGCCGGTATCACGGTTACGCGATGTTTCTACCCGATAAAAAGGCTGTAATACCGCGTCGAGTTCAGCCTCGGGTATCCCCGGCCCGCCGTCCAGAATATGGATAGCAATGTGTCCGGCAAAAGAACCATCAATCTCAATAACGGCATAGCCACCAAACTTAAGCGCGTTATCCAGGAGGTTGGTCATCACCCGGCGAAGCGCCTGCGGCCGAGTCACTATCGGCAGGCGGGCGTCGTTTGCCTGAAACTGCACGTTTTTACCAATGTCCTGATAATCACAGGCAATGCTGTTTACCCAGGCATTGAGCTCCAGCTTTACCGAGGTCTCTTCCAGAGATTCTGATGACCGGGCATAGGCAATCCCCTCCCGCACCAGACGGGTCATGTTATCGAGGTCGTTCAATAACTTGTCGCGTAACTCGGGTTGATCGGCCATCTCGACGCGCAATTTCATGCGCGTGATGGGCGTCTGCAGGTCGTGAGAAATGGATGCCAGGATCTGCGCGCGTTCGCGAAGATAGGACTGAATGCGCGCCTGCATCGCGTTAAAGGCATGCGCGGCTCTTTGCACTTCTACCGGCCCCTTCTCCGTCATTGGTGTGTTTGCCGCCGGGTCCAGCGCGTCAACTGCACGGGTAAACTGAGAAAAAGGCCGAATCACCTGACGCACGGCGATCCAGGCACAGGCCGCAAGCAGCAGCAGCTGCAATACCAGCACGACAGGTAACCAGCTGGCGACCGGTGGCATGCGTGGCGTCAGATCGATGGTCAACGGTGCCCCATCACGTAAGGTGAGATGCGCCTGAATATGGGAAATGGGACCGGGAACGGCGGTAAACGTGAGCGGGTAGTCAGCCGTAAGGGTCTCTTTTAGCGTTCGAATGGCATCGCGTGAACGCTTATCCTCAGGCGGTGCGCCCGGTTCTCCAGGCCCAAGAATATAGCGATAGTTACCGCGCTCCAGCCGCGGCAGCCAGGCCGCCCGCTCCTGGGCGGGAAGCCGGTCAAGAATGGCCACGCTAGTGGCTACATCGTTTTCCAGATTACCCAGCATTACGGTGCGGGCGCTGTGCATACGTTCAACCATCACCAGCGTCAGGCTGAGGGTATTGGCCAGTAAGAGTCCAGCCAGCACGATGACCAACAGCCGGGACAGCAACGAGCGTGGCCAAAGCGTCATTCATTGGCCTCTTTTATGGTCACCGGCATTGTAAAGACATAACCTTCACTGCGCACGGTCTTGATATAGGCCGGCGTGCGGGCGTCTTCATTCAGACGCTGACGCACCCGGCTCACCAGCAGATCAATCGATCGTTCAAAAAGCTCGGCATCGCGCCCCTGGGTCAGATTTAGCAGTTGATCCCGGGTCAGGACACGCTGAGGGTGATCGAGGAACACGCGCAGCAGACGATATTCCGCTCCGCTGAGCGCCACTACCATCCCTTCACTGTCGATTAAATGACGGGCCACGGTGTCCAGTTGCCATTCTCCGAACGTGACCAGTCGCCCGGCTTCCGTCACCTGTAAATTGGGGGGCATTGTGCGGAAACGACGTAAAATGGCTTTGATCCGCGCGAGTAACTCGCGTGCAACAAAAGGCTTCACGACATAATCGTCTGCCCCCATCTCCAGCCCCAGGATCCGGTCTGTTTCCTCGTTACGCGCCGTGAGCATCAGAATGGGCAAGTCTTTATGTTTACCGCTTCGGAGCTGACGACACAGCGTTAATCCGTCATCGCCGGGCATCATGACATCCAGCACCACAAGATCGATATGCTGTTTATCAAGCACAACTCGCATCTCTTTGCCATTTGCCGCGCCAGAGGCGCGATATCCGGACTTAACGAGGTAATCGACAATCAGCTCACGAATATCCCTGTCGTCATCGACGACAAGGATATGATCAATATGCTCCACAGAAATCTCCAGACTGAAGGGTAACGTATTGAAAATAGCACATTTCAGAGTTTATCTGCGTCCACAACTGCGTTGACGAAATCCTGCGGATCTTCCTGCGGAGGATTGTGACCTACGGTTTTGCCAAAGGTACGGTGTTCATACTTACCGGTGAATTTCCCGGCGTAGGCCTGTGGAGCAGGATGTGGCGCCCCGTTGTTTCCGCCTTCAATGGTGATCGTCGGGACAGTAATATTCGGAAGCGTTGCCAGTTTTTGCTCATAACTGTCGTATTTGCGCTCCCCTTTTTCCAGCCCTAAACGCCAGCGATAGTTACTGAGCGTCACCGCGACATGGTCCGGGTTATCAAGGGATTTGGCACTGGCGTTAAACGTTGCATCGCTAAATTTCCAGTCAGGTGATGCCTGTGACCAGATCAAACGGGCGAAGTCATGGGTGTTTTTGGCGTAGCCTTCAGCGCCACGTTCGGTGGCGAAATAGAACTGATACCACCACTGAACTTCTGCTTTCGGCGGTAAGGGTTGTTTGCCAATCTGCTGGCTGCTGATCAGGTATCCACTGACGGAGACCAGCGATTTAACGCGTTCTGGCCACAGCGCCGCGACGATGTCCGCCGTACGGGCACCCCAGTCGTATCCTGCAAAAACGGCCTGCTTGATGTTCAGGGCATCCATCAGGTTCACAACGTCTTTCGCCATAGCCGAAGGCTGGCCGTTACGCGGCGTTTTGTCTGAGAGGAAACGGGTAGTTCCGTAGCCACGCAGAGAAGGCACAATCACCCGATATCCTTTGGCAGCCAGCGCGGGAGCGACTTGCGCATAACTATGAATATCGTAGGGCCAGCCGTGTAATAAAATGATCGGTTGACCATTTTTCGGGCCGATGTCGACATAACCGACGTTAAGGTCGCCGGCGTTAATCTGCTGAGGATGATCAAACGCCGTCGCGAAATCAGTACCGGTTGCTTCGGCCTGACAGGACATGACGGTACCAAGAGAAACGGTTAACGCCAGAGTTGAGTATGCGAGTTTGCTGAACATGTTGTTATCTCCGATTGAGTACGATTCACGGGGATATAACAACATCGGTTTGTATAGCGGATATGTGCGAATGGGCCTTTATTGCAAGCCTGTGTATGTATCAGAGGCGTTGATACAATGTGATACAAACACAGGTCATTGCGTCTTAAAGCGAGACGCGATAACGAACGTAATCGTCGGCTTCGCCATATTGGTCGTAGAGTTTACGTGCCGGGTTGTTCTGCCGCGTGACCCAGTAAAGTTTCGACCACCCTTCGCGCTTGCCTTCGTCCATCAGGGCGTCAATGAGCGCTTTTCCGGTCCCTGCTCCCCGTTGGCTGGCAGCAACAAACAGGTCTTCCAGATAACAAACGGGCGCTGTCGACCAGGTTCCTTCGTGCAAAATACACATGGCGAAGCCGATGACGTTGCCGTCGCTTTCCGCAACCCGGCAAAACATCGATGATCGCTCGTCGAGCGCCCTTTGCCATGTCGCGGCTGTCACGGACTCATCGAGGACACAGTCATAAAAATGAGTGTAGCCGTCCCACAGCGGACGCCACTGGGAATAATCTTCTGCGCGTAAAGCTCTTACCGTAACAGCCATATATTCCTCATATTACAAATCGAAAGCCTTTTAAAAGCAGTTATTGGTAGTAAAGAAGTCCAGCACACCGAAAAAGAATGTGATAGAGATGAAAATACCAGAAGGTGAACAAAAACATAACGCTTAAACAGGGAGAACCACGGATGACAATACCGACGCTAACGACAGACCGCCTGTTACTCATTCCCCTGGTCGCGGAAGATGCCGTCCAGATACAGCGGCTTTATCCACGCTGGGAAATCGTTCGCTATATGGTCTCCTCAGTGCCCTGGCCCTACCCGGATAACGGCGCGGAGTATTATGTTAATAACGTTGCGCTGCCGGATATGGAAAAAGGCATTGCCTGGTTCTGGAGTATTCGACGTCGCGAGGCGCCGGATGAGCTGATGGGGATTATCTGCCTGTACGATGTTGAAGATAATAACCGTGGGTTCTGGCTGGCGCCGGAGTTTCAGGGTAAGGGATACATGCGTGAGGCCAGTATTGCGGCGACGGATTATTGGTTTAACACCCTGAACAAGCCGGTGTTGCGTGCGCCAAAAGCGGCTGCTAACAGCCGCTCCCGTCGTATTTCAGACAGTAGCGGCATGCGGCTTATCAGGACAGAAAAGAAAGCGTACGTCAGCGGCATACTGGACTCCGAACTGTGGGAAATCACCCGTGACGAATGGAATGCCCGTCAGGTCAGTTGATAATATTTATCCGGTAACAGTCTTTCGGGGATCTCTTCTTCATCGTTCATCTGCAACAGGTCACGTTCCATCATGTTGCAGATGGCGTCCAGCGGCAGGTCGTTATCTTCGGTACCAAACGGGTCTTCCAGCTCTTCCGCCAGCGTATCCAGCGAGATAAAGGTGTAAGAAATCAGCGCCGACACAAAAGGTGTCATGTAGTGCAGATCGACGACCAGCGCGAACGGCAGCATGATGCAGAACAGATACACCGTACGATGAAGGATCAGCGTGTAAGCAAACGGTACGGGTGTCGTCAAAATACGCTCGCAACCCGACAGGACGATGGACATGTCGTTCAGCCGGTTGTTGAGACTGTGGAACAGGATATCTGAGAGCTCGCCATTGCGGCGCCTGACGGCAAGCCACTCCCCCATGATCAGTAAAATACGGTTCGCCGGCGAGTTGGCGTTCATCACCTTGCGTAAATCATCTTCCGGAAGATAACGGGAAAGTTGTTCGGCGTTCGTTTCCCGGCGCAGGGTCATGCGCAAACAGTTGGCAAAGGCAATCTGCAGTCGAACAAACTCGCCGAGATGTTTATCGTCCGGCAGGGTGTTTTTTACCTCGCGAAACAGAGAGCGTGCCGCTATCATCAGTTGCCCCCAAAGCTGGCGCGCCTCAACGTAGCGGGAATAGCAGGCGTTGTTTCGGAAACCGAGAAAGATAGCGATCGCCACACCGAGAATGCTAAATGGCGCAACGGTAAATTTGATGCCAAGGGACGTGTACCACGGCAGCATCAGGATCACGGCGATAGAAAGCAAAAAGTTGAGTAGCAAGCGGGTATAAATTTTTGGCAGTACCGAGCCATGCCAGACAAAGATGAGTTGTAACCAGTGCTGTTTAGGACGAACAATCATAGTGAGTTTCAGGAAAGAAAAAGAGCGTGGCTATTAAACGTGATCCCCCTCACGGTTGCAAGCATGTTAATAAAACATTGAATTTTCTGACCTGGCTAGCCTAAACCGCACGGTGCCAGAGGTGTTTTTTAAAAACAGAGTAAATAGTATGTTGTAACTAATGAGATCCCCATTAAAACCCGGCCGAAGCCGGGCAACGGTGTTAGCAGAGCGGTTTAACGGCCGCACGCATTCCTTGAAGCAGAATAGCATCCAGATCCCGCGTAACCTGCTCGACCAGGCCGTTAACCTGCGTAAGATCTTGCTCCCAGTGTTCACTCACGCTCAGTACCGATTTTACCAATTGGCGGGTAGTGATCTGGCGATCGTGATGCTGTGTCCACAGCTGCTGGAAACGCGCCAGCCAGTGCGCGTCGTCCTGTACCGGGTAACTTTCCCCGTTACGCTCCCCGCGATAAAACGCAATCAGTGCCGCTAAAGCAAACGTCAGTCGCGCAGGCAATGACCCGGTTGCTTTCTGCCCTGCCAGCAGCTGCGGCAGAATGCGGGTGCGGAACTTGGTCATCCCGTTGAGGGCAATCGACAGCAGCTGATGCCGGATGTAAGGGTTACGGAAACGACCCGTTACCGCACTGGCGAACGATTCCAGCTCATCACGCGGCAAATCCAGTACCGGAATAATTTCCTCATAGATAGCTTTTTCGACAAAAGCGCACACTTCCGCATCGTTCATCGCCTCGCCTACCGTGTCCAGCCCGGTCTGGAAGGCTACCGGTACCAGCGCCGTGTGCGCACCGTTCAGAATGGCGACTTTACGCTCTTTGTAGGGACGGATGTCATCCACGATCAATACGTTGAGCGGGAACTTATCAAGACGCAATTCGCTGGCAAGGGCGTCAGGGCCTTGAATCACAAACAGATAGAAGTGTTCGGCGGTATCCAGGAACCCATCCTGATAACCCAGTTCAGCCTGCAGGGCGGCCACTTCGTCACGCGGGTAACCCGTTACAATGCGGTCAACCAGGGTCGAGCAGAAGCAGTTGGCATCGTTCAACCATTCAGTAAAGGCCGTCGGCAGCGCCCACTCCTGCGCGTAGCGCAGCACCAGTTCCCGCAGCGCATCCCCGTTGTAGTCAATCAGTTCACACGGAATGATGACCCAGCCTTTGTCTGGCGCTCCGTTAAAATGACTGAAACGCTCGAAGAGCAATCGCGTCAGCTTCGCCGGGTAGCTGACGGCAGGCGCATCTTCAAAGGTGTCGCCCGCGTGATAACCGATCCCCGCTTCCGTGGTATTCGAGAACACAAAGCGCATCTCCGGGTTATGAGCCAGCCTGAGGAACGCATCGTATTCATAATAAACGTTGATTTCGCGGTTAACGGAACGGATAAGACGTGCATCGCTCACCGCGTCGCCTTTCTCGTTCAGGCCGCGAATGATCGTGGTATACAGGCCATCCTGCGTATTCAGCGACGGCGGAAAATCACTTTGAATGGGACGAACGACCACCACACCGGCGTTGAGATCGGTATGTTCGTTTAACAGGTCGATTTGCCAGTCGATAAACGCCCGCAGGAAATTGCCTTCACCAAACTGAATGATACGTTCCGGATAGTGTGGACCGGGAAAATCATGACGGTTAAGTGTGTTCACAATGGGTTCCTTTTATAATTAGTCATACAGCCTGATAAGATTGGTACGATAACTTATCAAAACTTTACGACCGGGAACCCTGTTTTGATCAATTCATGATGGAGTTGTGAAAAATAATTATAAGAACTTATAGAACACGGAGGTGGCGGTCATCGCACCGTCCGGCATCAATGCATAGCGCGGGATCTCCCCCACTTTTTGCCAGCCAGCACGCTGGTAGAACGTCTCGGCACCGCTGCCAGTCGACGTATCCAGTACCAGGACCGAAATGCCTCTGGCTCTGGCCTGAACTTCAAGTTCTTCCATCAGGGCCATTGCCGCCCCTTTACGGCGCGCTTTTTCATGGACCAGCAGTTTTGCCACATCCGCGCGATGCGGCTGATTCTCCGGCTGATCGGTGATCAACTGTACCGTGCCGATAACACCGTCCTGCGGATCGATACTGGCCAGCACAAGACGTTCATTGCGTCCCACGCTCTCAGCAATACCGCGCCAGAAAGCACGTGCTTTTTCCGGGCTAAAGGGCAACATAAAACTGACGGATGCGCCGCCGTTAACGCAGTTTTCGAGGATCGCGGACAACGCATCGAGGTGGGTGAGGATCTCTTCCCGGGTGAGGTTTTTGATGTGCAGTGAGGTATTCATTGTTTTTCCTTACGTTGAATACCGTCACTGTGCAATTAACATCTTATTAACGCAAACGGATCGATCATAGGCTTTTGTTATGTCATCTTTCGCGATGGCGCTGCTGCTTCATGGCATACATCTTTTCATCGGCCTCTTTTAGCCACTGTTGCAGGTCATGACCATTGTGGTCGAATTCACTGAGGCCCCACGAGAACAGAAGCGACCACGGATGCAATTTGCGGGCATTATAATTTTCGACCTGCTCGGCCAGATACTGCATCGCAATCCAGGCCCCCTGCTCATCCGTATCGGCGAACAGCACGGCAAACTCATCCCCGCCAAAGCGAACCAGCAGATCCGCCTCACGGAAGGAGGAACGCATCAGTTGCGCCATCACGTTCAGCGCCTTATCGCCTTCCTCGTGGCCGTAGCGATCGTTTATCTCCTTAAAGCGATCCAGATCCAGCCAGCCGAGGGTTAACGGCTCTGCACGGCGTCGGGCGACGGACAGGGTAAACCGAACGAGCTGATTAAAGCCCCGACGGTTGAATAAGCCCGTCAGTTCATCGGTAGTCGCCGCACTGACGGCGGCAAATTCATCTTCTGCCAGCGCGCCCAGGTCTCCCAGCACGGCAAGATCGGCCGCCGTAAACTCGCGCGGAGAATAATCAATCAGGCAAAGCGATCCGACGCTCGCGCCGTCGCGCAGACGCAGCGGGAAACCAGCGTAGAAACGAACGCCAGGCTCACCGGCCACCAGCGGATTATCGGCAAAGCGGTCATCCTGACGCATGTCCCCCACCACCAGCGGCGCTTCGCTGAGGATCGTATGGCCACAAAATGAGATATTGCGCGGGACAGAGTCCGGTGCCTGGCCATCCGCTGACTTCACGATCAGCGAATGCTCATCGATAAGATTGACCATCGCCAGCGGCACCTGGAAAAAGCGTTTTGCCAGACGCGTCAGGCGGTCAAAGGCCGGCGAACTGTCGATTTCAAGCAGGCCTGATTCGCGCAGCGAGTTCAGACGTTCCGTTTCATTTTCAGGGGTTGCAGGTGTTTTCATAACGTCTCCTGACGCAAGCTTTACTAAAAGCGTAGCTTAAACAGAGACATTGTCAGTGTACGAATATCCTGTTCAGACGCTATTTGTTAACGTCACTGGCTCATGACGACTAATGCAGTGATGTTTCGCTGCCGGTGGTTGCAGTAACCTGCTCATCCGACAACCGGGCGCTGGTCCGATTTCGCCCCGCTTTCTTTGAGCGATAGAGATGATCGTCCGCTTCAGCCATCAGCTTATTAAAGACCTCCGTCAACTGCCATGATTCAGATTTACCGCTGCCCAGGCCAATGCTGACGGTCAGATACAGCGTCTGCTGGCGCCAGGTAAACGGATGATGTGCGACGGTGGTTCGAATGCGTTCAGCCAGTTCAAAACCGTGCTGCGCATCCCCGGAGTTCACGACCACCGCGAACTCTTCTCCGCCCATTCGCGCCACCATACCGTCCTCACCGACAACCTGCTGAACCTGCCGGGCAAAGGCCGCCAGTATGCGATCACCGCACTCGTGACCGTAGTTATCATTGATGCTTTTGAAGTAATCGATATCCAGCAGCATGACGGTTAAAAAACGCGAATGCCGGTGCGCCTCTTCTTGCTTTAACGCTTCATAAAGCCCGGAGCGGGAATAGACATGCGTCAGAAAATCATAATCTGCCCGCAGTGACACCTGACGAATCAGTGAATTAATGGCCGCCACGCTGACGGAGACCATCACCGGACAAATAGCCATAGTGGCAATGCCCAGCCGGGCTGAGAACATCATCGGGGTCGAAAGCGGTGTCGCAACGGCAATATTGATAATGGAGTTGGCAACCAGAATGATCTCAACGGCGCCCGTGAGAAACGTCAGTAAACAGGTGACGGGCAGCGGGTAGCGTACCGCACACCAGATAAGCGCCGGCAGCGGGAAACAGAGGCTCCCCGCGCCGCCAATCACCACCGATGCGACCACCGAGACAATCAACGCCATAACCGGGAACAGCTGCTCCAGACGTAACTGAATATCACGCACGGGCAGGCTAATCGTCAGCATACACGGCACAATCAGCACCCCCGTTGAAAACTGCTCGCTAAACCAGTCGGCAAACAGCGGCCAGAAGGTGTGACTGTCGATACCGACCGACCCCACCGCGCCAAGCAAGGCACACAGCAGCGCAGCAATCAGGCAGTAGTTAAACAGACGCAGCGCATTAAGCGGATCGGGGGTTTTCATCAGCCGTTTATCACGCAGAACCAGTATGGCGACCACGACGATAAAAATCATATTCGACAGGTTAATCACCAGCGAGGCCATTCCCCAGCTGGTGGTGACCGCGTCGTACATCAGCATGGCAACATACGCGACCGCGTAGTTATGCAGACGATTCAGATAAGCATAACGGGCGAATACTCCCGCCATAACGCCATTCAGTGGCCAGAACAGCGACAACGCTTCAACCAGACGCAATTCAGCACCCACAAAATAGAATAAGGTGGTGAGAATAAAGATCCACGACGCATTACGCAGCGGAGTATCGGGTTGAAAAAACCTGAAGGCAGAGAGAGCAGAACGCATTAAATATCATTCCGTATAATAACTTATGGCGATTATGTCGATCGTCAGCAGGATCTGAACTAACTTAACCTGCATCTATAACACAAATACAACAGGATCATAACTCGTCAAATTTAGGCGTTCATCTGCAGCACCAGCCAGTGGTGGATCACGCTGACGATATAATGCTGTTGCTGCGCGCTGAGCTGAACACCCTGCGGAATGTTATGCCACTTTGCCAGACAGCCACGACAACAGGTGGCGGTGGCATGCTGAGCGATAAACACCGGATGACCGCGCATGGGCGTCTGTTTTCCGTCATTGTTGGGATGGGCCGGTGCAAGACGCCGGGCAACAAAATCGGCGGCGTGCTGGTCAATGGTTTCGGCACCTTTGTCCCAGCAGTACTGCCGTTCCTTCGTGCCCAGGCGAAAGCGCGAACGAAAAGGCGATCGCGCCAGGCGGGCAAAAAGCGGATCCAGGGTCGACATCAGTATACGGAACGTCCCAGACGTTGGGTCAGTTTCTCCAGAACTGCCACACCGGCAAGTGAATTTCCCGTTTCATCCAGCTCCGGGCTCCAGACGGCAATCGCCATTTCGTGAGGCACGATTGCCACCACCCCGCCCCCGACACCCGATTTAGCCGGAAGACCGACGCGCCAGGCAAACTCTCCGGCGTTCTGATACATCCCGCTGGTCGCCATCAGGGCATTCACCTGACGCGCCTGCATGGGCGAGATAACATCTTGCGCGAGGTGCGGCGCATGCCCCTGATGGGCGAGGAACAAGAATGTCTGTGCCAGTTCAACACAGCTCATTTCCAGCGCGCAGTAATGAAAATAGTTTTGCAGCACGGTGGCGACATCGTTATGGAAGTTACCAAACGATTTCATGAGCCAGGCGATAGCCGCGTTACGGGCGGAGTGTTCAAACTCCGAGCGCGCCACCACCGCATTGTAGGCAATATCGGCGACGCCCGAGAGCTGGCGGACAATTTCAAGCATGCGCTGGCGAGGGGCGCTAAGACGGCTTTGCAGCATATCGCAAACCACCAGCGCACCGGCATTGATAAACGGGTTACGCGGTTTACCCTGTTCAATTTCGAGCTGAAGCAGTGAGTTGAAAGGCTGCCCGGACGGATCTTTCCCCACGCGGTGCCAGATTTCGTCTTCCTCATACTGGCGCATGGCCGCAACCAGACTGAGTACTTTTGAAATCGATTGAATTGAAAAACGCTCGGTGGCGTCACCGGCCTGGTAACGCTGCCCGTCTACCGTACAAATGGCAATACCCAGCTTGTTCCCGCTGACCGAGGCAAGGGCCGGAATATAGTCGGCAACCTTCCCTTTTCCAATTAACGGACGAACCTGCGACAGAATCTCGTCCAACATCTCATTATGGATGACCGCAGCCACACTTTGCTCCTTGCCCTCAGGCTAAAACGGGCTGCGAGTATAACAGAGGCTTATATGTTGCGTCAGGCGCTAAGACGAAAACGCGAAACCGCCTGCAATAAAAGATCGGATTGCTTATGCAGCCGTTCAGAGGCATCCGACGCGTCAGACACCAGCATGTCGGTCTGACGGGAAACCTGATTCAGCGCCTGAAGCTGCCGCGTCATTTGATGAATGCTCTCCCCCTGGCTCAGGGTTGCTACCGAGATCTCATTCAGCAGACTGCTTAAATTAGCCACCAGCCCGATCACCTGCTGCAGATTATCTTCCAGCAGGTTAACGGCCCGGGAACCGTCTTCGATGCCCTGCAAAGAGTGATTGATCAGCGCCTGAATAGTCTGCGTCGAGTGGCTGCTCTTTCTGGCCAGCAGCCCCACTTCCCGGGCGACAACGGCGAACCCGCGCCCGTGGTTCCCCGCATGGGCGGCCTCGATGGCCGCATTCAGAGCCAGAATGTTGGTCTGAAACGCCACGCTGTCGATCATCGCTACGATCCCGCGCATCTCTGACGATCGGTCAACGATCGCCTGCATGGAGGCATTGACGGTCGTCATCATCCGATCGCCGCCCGCGGCTACCTGGCGCGCCTCGTCCGCCCTGGAGCTGGCGAGTTTTGCATATCCTGTATTCCCTTCCACGTGGTTTTCCAGCGCCGCAATGTGTGTCGTCACATCCTCAAGCTCTTTCGCCTGACGAGCCGACTGCAGATACAGCTTCTGGCTGCCCTGTGCCAGAGAGCCTATATTTTCAACCATTGCGTGGGTGGCATTGCTGACCTGGGTCACCAGTTCCTGCAGTCCGTGCTGCAGGGTGGAAACACTGTCGCTTAACTGTCCGATCTCCTTGTTAAAGCGCAGTACGCCAGGCGGTGTACCGGCCAGGTCTCCTGCCGCCAGCTGGTTAATGTGAGCAATCAACCGACGCAGCGGCGTAATGACCCAGCGGGACATGCCGAACCACACCAGAATGGCGATGGCAAGTAGCAGAACCGGTGCAATCAGGAAGAGCGTTTGCAGGCCAGAGAGTTGCGCCATCAGACTCTGGCGGCCCTGCATCGCCTGCTTCTCGCTGGCCTGCTGATAGCGGGCATAGTTTTCGTTGAAGTCAGTCTGAAAAGCCTGAGCAGGTACGGCAAAAAAGGCGTCGATCGTGCTGGTCTTAATGAGCCCTTCCGCCTGCTCCTTGATGGCACCGTAGAAAAGCTGGTAGCTGGCGATCAGGGCATCATCTTTTGGCGGATTGAGCGCCAGCCAGGCGTTCCAGGCCTGCTGAGAAACCGTCAGCGACGCCTGAGCTTCGTCCATCAGGCTGTGCCAGCTTCCTTCAGAGCCGGTCTCTTTATCCTGCATAAACCAGACGCCGGAGCGGTTAAGCAGATCGCTTGCTGCCAGCAGAGACACGCGGGCCAGATCCAGTTTGCTCTGTTGCTGGTATGCCAGCAGATTTTGCTGCTCGTTGCGCTGAGCGTCTTTCAGGGAAGCATTGAGCAAAAATGAAGAGGAGAGTTGCAGTGCGGAGAAAAGACCAATAATACAGAAAATACCGGTCAGCAGGCCAAACTGACGAGGGATGAGGCGCTGCGCAATACGGCGAAAAATTTGCGTTAGGTTCATAATTTTCTTCAGTAACAAGACGTTAGACGCGTGCGAGTCTACGAAACGAAAATGACAGAACCATTGCAGGAAAATGACAACGGCCTTCGTGCTGAAGGCCGTTATCGGAGAGCGAACTAGACTCTGTTCTTCCATACCGTCTGCACGTTACAGAACTCGTGCAGACCGAAGTGGGAAAGCTCACGACCAAAACCGCTCTTCTTCACGCCGCCAAAGGCCACGCGCGCATCGCTGGCGCTGAAACCATTGATGAACACCCCACCGCACTCCAGCTCACGAGAGAATTTCTCCGCCAGCGTATCGTTCGCGGTAAAGACGGTTGCGGACAGACCAAAGTCGCTGTCGTTAGCCAGCTGCAGCGCGTGCTCCGCGTCTTTCGCAACGCTAACCGCCGCAACCGGACCAAACAGCTCCTGACGAAATGCCGTCATGCTGGCAGTGACATTCCCCAGCACGGTCGGTGCATAGTAGTTACCTTCACCGGCGACTTTCTCCCCGCCAAGCAGCAGCGTGGCGCCTTCGGCCAGCGTGGCCTGCACCTGCTGATGCAGTTCATCGCGCAGGTCAAATCGCGCCATCGGGCCAATAAAGTTTTCTTCGCGATCTGGCTCGCCCATCTTCAGGGCTGCCGTCGCCTCGACAAAACGCTGGGTGAAAGCATCAGCGATGCCCTCTTCCACAATAAAGCGCTTAGCGGCGGCGCAAACCTGTCCGGTATTCTGATAACGACCGGCCACGGCTGCTTTCACCGCCAGATCCAAATCAGCATCATTGAGCACAATAAACGGATCAGAACCGCCCAGTTCCAGGACGCATTTCTTCAGTGCTGCCCCCGCCTGCGCACCAATCGCCGCCCCCGCGCGCACGCTGCCGGTTACGGTTACGGCGGCAATACGACGGTCGCTGATCGCCTGGCTCACGCCCTCATTCGTGGCATTCACCCAGCCAAAGGCACCCTGCGGAAAACCGGCGTCAGCAAATACCTGCGCAATAAGGTCAGCCGAGCCGAGTACGTTTGGCGCATGCTTGAGTAGATAGCTGTTCCCGGCCAGCAGGATGGGTACCGCGCCACGCAGTACCTGCCAGAGCGGGAAGTTCCACGGCATGACGGCAAGAACAGGTCCCAGCGGCCGGTATTCAATCACCGCGTTTTGGTTTTCTACCAGGGTCGGTTCAGGCTGCAGCATTGCCGGGCCGTGTTCCGCATACCAGTCGCAGAGGCTGGCGGATTTTGCCACTTCAGCACGCGCCTGCAAAATGGGTTTGCCCATCTCACGGGAGATCATTCGGGCCATCTCTTCTGCACGGTTGCGCAGCGCGCTGGCGAGATCGCGCAGCTTCTGCGCCCGGTCGGAAACGCTTACGCGTCTCCACTGACGAAAACCGGCATCAGCCTGCGCAATTGCGCGTTCAACGTCGTCGGTGCTCGCCCACGGATACGCCGCGAGCGTCTCACCGGTGGCTGGGTTAACAGAGAGGGCATGTGTAGCAGATGAATAAGTCATGATGGTCTCCACGTAATAACGGTTGATTCATTGTGGCGCACTCTGCTATTTCTTAAAAATGAATAATACTAACCACCTTGTTCACGAATCGAGAATGGCATGGACTTAACTCAGCTTGAAATGTTTAACGCCGTGGCGCTCACCGGCAGCATCACCCAGGCAGCGCAAAAGGTGCATCGCGTTCCGTCGAACCTGACCACCCGCATCCGCCAGCTGGAGGCCGATCTTGGCGTTGAGCTGTTTATTCGTGAGAACCAGCGTTTACGTTTATCCCCTGCCGGGCATAACTTCCTGCGCTACAGCAAGCAGATCCTGGCGCTGGTCGATGAGGCACGAATAGTCGTCGCCGGTGATGAACCGCAGGGATTATTTGCGCTTGGTGCGCTGGAGAGTACCGCCGCCGTGCGTATTCCGGAAAGCCTGGCGCAGTTTAACCAGCGCTATCCACGTATCCAGTTTGCCCTCTCTACCGGACCGTCCGGCACAATGATTGACGGCGTACTGGAGGGAACCTTAAGCGCCGCGTTTGTCGACGGCCCCCTTTCGCATCCGGAACTGGAAGGCATGCCGGTTTACCGGGAAGAGATGATGCTGGTCACGCCCGCCGGGCATGCAGAAGTGGCACGCGCCACGCAGGTAAGCGGCAGTGACGTCTACGCCTTTCGCGCAAACTGTTCGTATCGCCGACATCTGGAAAGCTGGTTTCACGCCGACAGAGCCACGCCCGGGCGTATTCATGAGATGGAGTCTTATCACGGCATGCTCGCCTGCGTCATCGCGGGCGCCGGTATCGCGCTGATGCCTCGCTCGATGCTGGAAAGTATGCCAGGCCACCATCAGGTAGAAGCCTGGCCGCTGGCAGAAAACTGGCGCTGGCTTACCACCTGGCTGGTCTGGCGCCGCGGGGCTATGACCCGCCCGCTGGAGGCTTTTATAGCGCTGCTAAACGAACGTCAACCACCAGTGCCTTCTCCATAAACAGGCTCAGCGGGTCATCAACATACGGCGGAAACGCCGGACGTTGCTCATAGCCGCACTGCTCATACAGACGGACGGCGGCATGTTGCCGGATGCCCGTCTCCAGGCGAAGCGTGTGGCAGTGACGGCTCAGGGCTTCATCTTCCAGCGCCGCCAGCAACATCTCGCCGAGGTGTTGCCCGCGATGAGCCGGATCGATATACACCCGTTTCATTTCACCGGTCCCGTCGCCGTTGAGCACCACGGCACCACACCCGACGGCATGAAGCTGCCGGTCCCGAATAATCATCAGGATCAGCGAGGCTGTCGGCAGTTCGGTCAGATCGAGCAGGTGGTTACTTTCAGCGGGATAGAGTTCGCTCTGATAGCGGTCAAGCGCGGCAATCAGATGCAAAATATCAGGGTGATGTGCAGATTCAGCGGTAATGGAATACATGGCGGGCTCCTTGTTGTTTTTATTTCAACATAGCGCAGCCCTGCACACGTGCTTCATACCGTTAACTTATATCAGCATTGCCGTTCAGGCTGACGAGGGTATCCCTTAACCAGCGATGTCCGGCGTGGTTATGGCTGCGTTCATGCCAGATAAGACTGACGTCAAACGTCTCTTTCAGCCAGGGCAGTTCCACCACGGTGAGCAGGTTAATGGTTCCCATAATTAATCGTCGGGGCACAAGTGCTACCAGATGACTCATCTGCACCATGCCGGGAACAAACAGAAATGATGCCGCAGATACCGCAACCTTACGTTGCAACCCTGACTCCGCCAGCATGACATCCATCGGCGTGGTAAAACCGCCTCCCGAGGGGGACACGATAATATGCTCAAGTTTTGCGAATGCTTCCATTGTCAGTTGGTCGTTCAGTTCAGGATGCTGAGGGCGCCCGATAAGCACGTACGATTCGTCATAAAGATGTTGCGTTCTGAGCTGCGCCTGCGCAGGGTCTGGCGTGGCTATGGCAGCATCAACATCGCCTGAGCTCAGTTGATGGGCCAGTTGATGCGGATCGTAATTCCTGACAGCAATACGCACGCCGGGGGCAATCTCTTGCAGGGTCACAATCAGCGGCATAATGACCGCGGCCTGCACGTAATCAGTACAGGCCAGAGAGACCGTTAGCGAATCGTGCAGCGGATCAAAGTCCTCATGTGATTGCAGCGTATCCCGTATTTTTGCCAGCGCCCCGCCAAGCGTCGCCATCAGCTCAAGAGCTTTGGGGGTTGGCGTCATCCCCCTGCGCCCCGGGATCAATAACGGATCGTTAAACATCCCCCTCAGCCGGTTAAGCTGCGCGCTGACGGCAGGCTGGCTAAGACAAAGCCGGCTGGCGGCCCTGGTGACATTTTGCTCCGCGACCAGCGCTTCCAGAGTCAGCAGCAGGTTTACGTCAGGCTTTTTGGTATTCATAGGATGGATATCATGTAAGAAATAAATCGATTTCACGCTCGCCGCCCGCATTCCGATAATGCAGTACCGCAACAACACAGAGCGAGAATGAAATGTCGTATGATAAAAAACCACTCATAACAGTTTTTGGTGCCACCAGTAAACAAGGACGTAGTGTAACCACAACCCTGCTGCAAAGTGGGCGCTATCGGGTGCGCGCCTTAACGCAAAACACGGACTCTCCTGCGGCGAAACAGCTGGCGGAACGGGGTGCTGAACTGAGACAAATCACCCTTCAGACGGGCAATGATGCGCATCTGATCGGGGCGTTTGCCGAGTCAGACGGGGCGTTTCTGATGACACCGGGTTTCATCCCCGTATCGACGCAGATGCCAACGGGTGAAACGGCGCTGGGTTACAGGCTTGCAGATGCCGCCGTCAACGCCGGCGTAAAACACCTTGTCTTCAGCAGTCTGGAAAACGTCGAGAGAATAACGGCCGGAACTCTATGGGCTCCTCATTTCAGCGATAAGGGCCGAATTGAGGAGTACATCCGCACACTCCCCGTCAGCGCGTCGTTTATTCAACTGGCGTTCTTTTACACCAATCTGGCCGAATATTATCCGCCGCGTAAAGAAGGCGACGAGCTGATCTTTCCCCTCTATCTCCCGGAAGACGTTCGGGCGCCCTTTGTCGACCCGCTCACGGCGACCGGCCCTGCGGTGCTTGAGATGTTCGATAACCCTGAACACTACAACGGCATGACGTTACCCGTTGTCGGTGAGTGTCTTTCGCCGCGTGAGATGGTGGAAACCTTCACGGAGGTCACCGGCATAAAAGCCCGGTATCGCTCAGCCTACACGCGAGAAGCACTCCTTCACCACTTCCCCGATTTCGCAGACAACGCGGCACTGGTCAGTGAAATTACCGGCATGACGGAATATGCCGTGAACTACGGCTATTACGGAAAAGACCGGGATCTTACCTGGAGCAGAACCATAAACCCTGCCACCTTAACGTGGCGTGAATTTCTGATTACGTCTGGCTGGCAGGGGGAAAAACGAACGTTTGATTAACGCAAGCCACCGTCATTCCCGATGATGAAATGACGGTGGCCCATTCCTGGCTTACATCGCCTGGCGTAAATAGATATGCCCTTTCAGATACAGGGTGGCCTGACCGCCGATTAACACCCGGTCCCCCGCCAGCTCACAGCGTAAATCCCCGCCCCGTCGCGAGACCTGGCGCGCGTTCAGCACGGTTTTGCCCAGCTTTTCGCTCCAGTAGGGAATCAACATGCTGTGAGTGGACCCCGTGACCGGATCTTCCGGCACCCCTTCTCCCGGACAGAAGAAGCGGCTGACGAAGTCATATTCATCGCCCGGTGCCGTGACGCAGACCATCTTATCCAGCGGAATCATTGCTGAGATATCCGGCGTAAGGGCCTCTACCTGCTGCTGGTTCTCCAGCACCACCATGTAGTCGCGCCCGACACGCACCTCTTTTGCCCGCTCAATGCCCAGCGCGCTCAACAGCAGCGCTGGCGGATTATCGACGACCGCCGTCGGCCAGGCCGGAAAGTTGAGCGTCAACCAGTCACCGCTGCGTTTTACCGTCAGCTCGCCGACGAAACGGGTGGTGAAGGTGATTTCCGTGTGTGGATAATCAAGGTATTCGAAAATGACATGCGATGCCGCCAGTGTGGCATGTCCACACAGGTTAATTTCGTCAAGGGTAGTGAACCAGCGCAGCTCGAATCCACCGTCAGTGCGTACGAAAAAGGCCGTTTCAGACTGATTGTGCTGTTGCGCCATGTTGAGCAGCGTCTCGTCCGGCAGCCACTCTTCCAGGGGGCAAACCGCCGCGGCGTTGCCGCCAAACGCCCTGTCGCTGAAGGCATCGACCAAATAGAAATCAATTTCCTGCATTGTCTCTTCCTCTTTTGTTATGGTTATTTAGCGCAGAAAGACGGTGCCTTTCAGATACAGCGAGGCCTGCCCGCTCATCAGCACGCGTGAACCTTTCAGTTCGCAGCGCAGATCACCGCCACGAGCCGACACCTGGCGGGCAAACATCGCTGTTTTACCCAGTTTTTCACTCCAGTAGGGAATAAGCATTGTATGCGCGGATCCGGTGACCGGATCTTCCCAGACGGCAACTCCCGGTGAGAAAAAGCGGCTCACAAAATCATAATCCCCCTCTCCCCGCGCCGTCACGCTGACCTTATGTTCGCCAGGCGTCATTGCCGAGATATTCGGCGCAAGCGCCTCAACCTGCTGGCGGTTTTCCAGAACCACCACCCAGGCTCGCCCCTTACGGGCTTCAACGTAATGGCCGATCCCCAGCGCCGCAAGCATCGCCGGCGGGGGCGTCTCTTCCTGCGTCGGGCATGCCGGGAAGTCCAGCGTCATCCAGTCCCCTTCCCGGCTAACCGTCAGCTGGCCAGAGGCGGTATCAAAGTGGATACGCGGGTCAGGATAGTTGAGTTCATTAAACAGGACGTACGCGGCTGCCAGTGTGGCATGTCCGCAAAGGTTGACTTCGGTAAGGGTGGTAAACCAGCGTAACTCAATTCCCGCTTTACTGCAGACGAAAAACGCCGTTTCCGACTGATTATGCTGCTGTGCCATTCTGAGCAGTGTCTCATCAGGCAACCATGCGTCTAACGGGCACACGGCCGCCGGGTTTCCACCAAAAGAGGCATTGCTGAACGCATCTACCAGATAAAAATCAATCTCCTGCATTGTCTTACCGCCTGTTTTTGTTGTGATGTTCTTTTATATTCAATGAAAACCATGCCCCCGGCTACCGCTTTTACCAGGTGAATTTTGAGATCTGCATCACATAATGGTTGAGTTTTCGCCGGTTGACGTTTTAAGATCGTCTCCTCTTCTTTTCAGCAACGAATCTCCGACATCGCTATGACAACGAACACAGTTACCCGCAGAGTCGCGTGGCTACGCGTGGTCACGCTGGCAATTGCCGCGTTTATTTTTAATACCACAGAATTTGTTCCGGTTGGGCTGTTGTCTGACATCGCTGAAAGTTTCCACATGGAAACCGCGCAGGTGGGCATTATGTTGACCATCTATGCCTGGGTGGTGGCACTGATGTCACTGCCGTTTAT
Source organism: Enterobacter sp. 200527-13 (assembly GCF_027924865.1). NCBI lineage: Bacteria > Pseudomonadati > Pseudomonadota > Gammaproteobacteria > Enterobacterales > Enterobacteriaceae > Enterobacter > Enterobacter sp. 200527-13. The sequence continues at coordinate 1,497,679 of NZ_BSCM01000001.1, read as the reverse complement.
GCTGCTGACCAGCCAGATGGAACGGCGAAAGTTGCTGATCGGCCTGTTTGCCCTGTTTATCGTCAGCCACGTACTGTCGTTTCTGGCGTGGAACTTTACGGTGCTGGTCATCAGCCGCGTCGGTATCGCCTTTGCCCATGCCGTATTCTGGTCGATCACCGCGTCACTGGCCATCCGCCTGGCACCTGCGGGTAAACGCGCGCAGGCGTTGAGCCTGATAGCCACCGGCACGGCACTGGCTATGGTCCTGGGCCTGCCGATTGGCCGTATCGTTGGGCAATACTTTGGCTGGCGAACCACGTTCTTCGCTATCGGCATGGGGGCAATGATCACCCTGGTCTGCCTGATTAAACTGCTGCCGAAGCTGCCAAGCGAACACTCCGGCTCGCTGAAAAGCCTGCCGCTGTTAATGCGTCGTCCGGCATTGCTGAGCATCTATCTGCTGACGGTCATTGTGGTCACGGCGCATTACACCGCCTACAGCTATATTGAGCCGTTCGTTCAGGTCGTGGCCGGCTTTAGCGCCAACTTTGCCACCGTTCTGCTGTTGATCCTGGGGGGCGCGGGCATTATTGGCAGTATTCTGTTTGGTAAGCTCGGCAATCAGCACGCGTCGGCGCTGGTCAGCAGCGCCATTGGTTTACTGCTGGCGTGCCTGGTGTTACTCATGCCAGCGGCGGGCAGCGAGGGTCATCTGGCCGTCCTGAGCCTGTTCTGGGGAATGGCGATCATGATTATCGGTCTGGGTATGCAGGTGAAGGTGCTGGCCCTCGCCCCGGACGCAACGGATGTGGCGATGTCACTGTTCTCGGGGATTTTCAATCTCGGTATTGGCGCGGGCGCGCTGCTGGGAAATCAGATTAGCCTTCACGTGTCGATGTCGGCGATTGGCTATCTGGGTGCCATTCCGGCACTGGTGGCGCTCATCTGGTCCCTGCTCATCTTCCGTAAATGGCCGGTCGCACTGGAAGAACAGGCCCATCACGGGTAGACCGCAGTCAACGTAAAACGGCAACCGAGGTTGCCGTTTTGCATTACCGGGCGGGTGATTAATGGTACGTCTTAATAATCTCCAGCACGCCGTTGATAATAAACTGCACGCCCATACACACCAGTAAGAAGCCCATCAGGCGGGAAATCGCCTCAATGCCGCCCTTGCCGACCCAGCGCATGATCGCGCCTGAACTGCGCAAGGATGCCCATACGATGATACCAATCAGTGCAAAAATCAGCGGGGGCGCAACCGTGATGACCCAGTCCGGAAAGGTCGAGCCATCCCGCACCGTTGACGCGGAGCTGATGATCATCGCAATCGTTCCTGGCCCCGCCGTACTGGGCATCGCCAGCGGGACAAAAGCAATATTCGCGCTGGGCTCGGTTTCCAGCTCTTCGGATTTGCTTTTGGCCTCAGGTGACTCATGCGCTTTCTGCGCAGGGAACAGCATACGGAACCCGATGAAGGCGACAATCAGTCCGCCAGCAATACGCAGACCCGGGATGGAGATTCCGAAGGTGTTCATCACCAGCTGTCCGGCGTAGTAAGCCACCATCATGATGGCAAACACATAGACCGAGGCCATCATCGACTGATGGTTACGCTCGGCGCTGTTCATGTTCCCTGCCAGCCCCAGGAAGAGCGCAACCGTCGTTAGCGGGTTAGCCAACGGCAGCAGTACCACCAGCCCCAGACCAATTGCTTTAATCAAATCCAACATAGTGCGTCGTTGTCCTTATCCATGTTTATCACCGCAATTATAGGGTGAAAGTGTGACGTTCAGCCATTCGCTCAACGTAACGATTATTTACGGTCATTAACGATAACCCTTCGTTATCTATTTGAATTGAAAGCATGCAAAAAAAGTTCATGAAACGTTTTAGCAATTCGTGGCATCCGCTGATCCATTCAGTTGACTTATACTTGCCTGAGCAATAATATCTGCCGTGACTAAACTACTTGCCAGGGCAACCATTGTGAAAAGCACCAGTGATCTCTTTAACGACATTATTCCGCTGGGTCGTCTTATTCATATGGTTAACCAGAAAAAAGATCGCCTGCTCAATGACTATCTGTCACCGCTGGATATCACCGCCACGCAGTTCAAAGTGCTGTGCTCCATTCGCTGCGAAGTGTGTATCACGCCGGTTGAGCTGAAAAAGGTGCTCTCTGTCGATCTGGGTGCGCTAACCCGCATGCTCGATCGTCTCGTTTGCAAAGGATGGATAGAACGAAGCCCTAACCCGAATGACAAACGCGGCGTCCTGGTGAAACTCACCAGCGATGGCGCGGCTATGTGCGAGCAATGTCATCAACTAGTAGGACAAACACTGCATCAGGAACTAACAAAAAACTTAACGGCAGATGAAGTGGCAACGCTTGAGCTTTTGCTTAAGAAAATACTGCCGTAAACAGAAAAAGAGGTATGACGATGTCCAGACGCAATACTGACGCTATTACTATTCATAGCATTTTGGACTGGATCGAAGATAACCTGGAATCGCCGCTCTCCCTTGAAAAAGTGTCAGAGCGTTCAGGTTACTCCAAATGGCACCTGCAACGGATGTTCAAAAAAGAGACCGGCCATTCATTAGGTCAATATATTCGCAGCCGCAAACTGACGGAAATTGCCCAGAAGCTGAAAGAAAGCAATGAGCCGATCCTTTATCTGGCGGAACGTTACGGTTTTGAATCACAGCAAACCCTGACGCGTACGTTTAAGAACTACTTCGACGTGCCGCCTCACAAATACCGTATTACCAGCGTGCCGGGTGAATCCCGATACCTGTATCCACTAAAACATTGTAGTTAATCATCGCCTGTAAAGACGTAACCGAGGAAATCATGAAAGTTACAGCCTCCGCCGCCCTCGCCTTGCTGGTGCTGTTTTCCAGCCAGACCTTCGCGGAGCAAACCCCTCGTGCAACGCAGCAAAATAATCGTGACACGATGATTTTGCCGTCAGCACATGACCAGTCACCTTATGACTTCAACCACATGGGTGCTGGTAGTGACAAATCCGACGAGTTAGGCGTGCCTTATTATAATCAGCACAGCTTCTGATTCGTTTTTGCCCCGCGGATGCGGGGCTTTTTTTATGCCTATCCTCTTGCCCGCGTTACCCGACGCACTCGCAAACCAAACACGTTGATGTACAGCCCGGCCATGATCAGCACGGCCCCCAGCAGCTGCAGCGCACTCAGCTTTTCATCGAGCAACAGCGCGGCGCTGGCCAACCCTACCACCGGCACCAGCAGGGATAACGGCGCCACGCGCCAGGTTTCGTAGCGACCCAGCAGCGATCCCCAGATCCCGTAACCAATAATGGTGGCCACAAATGCCAGGTAGATCAGCGATAAAATGGTGGTGAGATCGATTTCCACCAGGCTTTTCAGCATCACGTCCGGCCCATCAAAAATGAGCGCCGCAACCATAAACGGAACAATGGGGATCAAGGCGCTCCAGACCACCAGCGACATCACCTTCGGGCGCGCCTCATGCTGCATAATCAGCTTGTTGAAGATATTCCCGCAGGCCCAGCTCAGTCCTGCCGCCAGCGTTAACATAAAGCCCAGTAACGCCACGTGCTGCCCGTTCAGGCTGGCTTCTATCAGCACCAGCACGCCGAACACCGCAAGGGTGATCCCCGCCAGCTGTTTACCCTGCAGACGCTCGCCAAAGACAAACGCCCCGAGAATGATGGTAAAGAACGCCTGAGCCTGTAACACCAGAGAAGCCAGACCGGCGGGCATCCCGAACTTAATGGCGCAGAACAGAAACGCGAACTGGCCAAAGCTGATGGTCAGGCCGTATCCCAGTAAGAGTCTGAACGGAATTTTCGGGCGCGCGACAAAGAAGAGCGCCGGGAAAGCCACCAGCAGAAAACGCAAACCGGCCAGCATGAGTGGGGGCATGTTATGCAACCCAAGCTTGATGACCACAAAATTCAGACCCCATACGATGACCACCAGCAAAGCCAGCAGCCCGTCTTTTCGCGTCATACTCTGCCCCTGAATGATTAAATTTTTGTAAACACTTCAAGGTAACGAAAAAAACATGCCACGAGAAGATCATTATTTCTGGCAGTCAACTGAAGCACTTACGGATAAATTAGGCGCTATACAAGCCCCTTATGTCGTGATACTCCTGATATATACCTAAAATAATACACGTTGCAGGATGGCGGCGAGCAAGCGCGGCCAGAATCTCTGCGGCTCAAAAAAACAAACGCAATTGTCAGGCAGGAATATGAAACCATCACTCAGGCGCTCAACCGCAGCGCTGCTGGCGTCGTCGTTATTATTAACCATTGGTCGTGGGGCAACGCTGCCGTTTATGACCATCTATCTCACGCGTGTATTTAATATGAGCGTCGAGAATATTGGTTATGCCCTGACCATTGCGCTTACCGTCGGTGTGGTATTCAGTATGGGGTTTGGCATCCTCGCCGATAAGTTTGATAAAAAGCGCTACATGCTGATTTCTATCGTCGCCTTTATTGCCGGGTTTGTTGCTATCCCGCTGGTGGATAACGTCACGCTGGTGGTGCTCTTCTTTTCCCTGATTAACTGCGCCTATTCGGTATTTTCAACGGTGCTGAAGGCCTGGTTTGCCGATGTGCTGACCTCGAGCCAAAAAGCGCGCGTTTTCTCGCTAAACTATAGCTTCCTGAACATTGGCTGGACGATCGGGCCGCCGGTGGGCACCTTACTGGTGATGTACAGCCTGCAGCTGCCGTTCTGGCTGGCCGCTTTTTGTGCCGCACTGCCGCTCGGTTTTATCCATTTCTTTGTGCAAAAAAGCGTTGCGCTCGATGCCACCGAAGAGAAAATGCCGTGGCAACCGTCAGTACTGCTTAAAGACCGCGCCCTCTTCTGGTACACCCTTTCCGGCCTGCTGGCGTCGTATGTGGGCGGGTCATTCGCCAGCTGTATTTCGCAGTACGTGCTGGCTGCGAATGCCGACAGCAACTTTGCGCAAAACGTGGTCGCCGTGGTGCTGCCGGTGAATGCTGCGGTGGTCGTCACCCTGCAATACGTTATCGGTCGCAAGATCTCCGCCACCAATATACGTCCGCTGATGACGGTGGGAACACTCTTCTTCGTCCTGGGTCTGGGCGGTTTTATGCTCTCCGGGGAAAACCTGGTCTACTGGGGCATTGCGGCAGCGGTGTTTACGCTGGGTGAGATTATCTATGCACCGGGCGAATATATGCTGATCGACAATATTGCCCCGCCGGGTATGAAAGCGAGTTATTTCTCTGCACAGGCGCTGGGCTGGCTTGGGGCGGCGGCAAACCCGATGATCACCGGTATTATCCTTACCAACCTGCCGCACTGGTCATTGTTTGCGATCATGATGGTTGCCATCGTGATTGCCTGGCTGATGATTTTGCGTGGAATGAGCGTGAAGTCGTGGTGCGAAATGCCGAAAGTGGCTTAAGTCCTCGACGCCGGGCGGCATGACGCCCACCCGGCATCGGGCAGGCCATTAATGGTGCAGCATCTCGTCGACCACCTGCTGTTTGTACATCTCGTTCGGGTAATACGTCGGCCAGTTATCCATCTCTTTTAGCAGCGCCTCGTGGGAGGTGTTGCCCATAAAGATATGGAAATGGGAAGAGGCTTTTGGGGCGATGGTATGGTCGCTGAACTGGACAAACTTCGGCGCCTTGCTGTCCGGATCTTTACACTCGAACAGATAGCGAACCCCTTTCTTACCTGATGCATAAGTCAGGATCTTATAGCCGCTGTAATCATACTGGCAGCGACCGATCGCCTTACCTTTGTGGAATTCCATCACGTTGTTTTCGATGCCGATAGCCTCAACGTCCGTCGCATACCCTGTGCGATAGTAGGCTTTAACCTCGTCGAAGGATTTTTTGTCCTTCTGCGCTTTCTGTTTAAAAACCGGATCCAGCGCGCCATCGAGCAAAAACGGATAGACGGATTGCCATGTCCCATCCCAGTCAGACAGCTTTCTGTCTTTGACGTCTTTATCCTCAAAGACGCCGTTCGCCGCCTTCTGTTCCGCTTCCGTCATCTGATGACCATGCGAATGGGCAAACAGCTGACCGCTTACCAGCAGCGCCCCCAGAGTCATTGCAAATTTGCCAATATGTGCAGCCAAAACAAACTCCTCACTCCGTTTTATAAGAATGAGGATGTTATAATATAACATTTCAAATCGCAACCAGTCCGCGAACGCCCTCTTGTTCCATTGTATCGCCCCGTCCACGCTGAATGATGGTCCCGCGCGACATCAGCAGATAGCTGTCGGCAAGCTCAGCGGCGAAATCGTAAAACTGCTCTACGAGCAGGATTGCCATATCCCCTCTGTCCGCCAGCTTGCGGATCACCAGGCCTATCTCTTTGATCACCGACGGCTGAATACCTTCCGTGGGTTCATCGAGGATTAACAGCTGTGGCCGGCTCGCCAGGGCGCGACCAATCGCCAGCTGTTGCTGCTGACCGCCGGAGAGATCGCCTCCACGACGATGCTTCATCTCTTTAAGCACCGGGAACAACTGCCAGATATCCTCCGGGACGCGCTTTGCGTCGCGGGCGGGGAAGCGTGACAGCCCGAGCAACAGATTCTCCTCGACCGTTAAGCGTGGAAAAATCTCACGCCCCTGCGGAACATAGGCCACACCCGACTGCACGCGCTGGTGCGGCTTGCTGTGGGTGATTTTTTTTCCCTGCCAGATAATGTCTCCTGTTTTTACCGGGATCAGGCCCATCAGACACTTGAGCAGCGTGGTTTTCCCCACCCCGTTGCGCCCCAGCAGACAGGTCACTTCACCGGTCGCCGCTTCAAAACTGACCCCGCGCAGAATATGACTGCCGCCGTAATACTGATTCAGTTCGTTCACCTGTAACATGATGGCTCCTTAGCGTCCCAGATAGACTTCTATGACCTGCTCATTGGCCTGCACCTGGCGAAGTGACCCCTCCGCCAGCACGCGTCCCTGGTGCAGCACCGTCACGTGATCGGCAATGGTTTCGACAAAGCCCATATCGTGCTCGACCACCATCAGGGAGTGTTTGCCCGCAAGGGTTCTGAACAGCTCAGCCGTATAGTCGGTCTCCGCGTCGGTCATTCCGGCCGCCGGTTCATCCAGCAACAGCAGATGCGGGTCCTGCACCAGCAGCATGCCAATCTCCAGAAACTGCTTTTGCCCGTGCGAAAGCAGCCCGGCGCGGCGATTGCGCTCGCCGCCAAGCCGCAGCAAGAGCAGCATCTCGTCAATACGGTCCCGTTGCTCGCCGTTGAGTCTGGCCCGCAGGCTCGCCCAGACGGATTTGTCGGTTTTCATCGCAATCTCAAGGTTTTCCCACACCGTGAGCGCTTCAAAGACCGTGGGCTTCTGGAACTTACGTCCGATGCCCTGGCGGGCGATCTCGGCGGGTTCAAGCGCCGTCAGGTCGATGGACTGATCGTACAGCGCTCTGCCGCTTTTAGGCCGCGTTTTGCCGGTAATCACGTCCATTAATGTCGTTTTTCCCGCACCGTTGGGGCCAATCACGCAGCGCAATTCACCCACGCCAATGTTCAGTGAGAGGTCCGTCAGCGCCTGAAAACCATCGAAATTCACGTTGATGGCTTCAAGCTGCAGCACCGGATCGGTCTGGTCGCGATAGCGATCCCCGGGTAACTGGCGGGTAAATAATCCTTCGGCTGGCTGCATTAGTGTTCTCCCTTACGAAACAGACCGTAGACACCGCGCGGTAAAAACAGCGTCACGGCAATGAAAATCAGCCCCAGAAACAGCTGCCAGTATTCCGGCAGGGCGACGGTAAAGACGCTCTTCGCACCGTTTACCAGCGCCGCGCCTATCACCGGGCCGACCAGCGTGCCGCGCCCCCCCAGCGCGACCCAGATGGCCGCTTCAATTGAGTTGGTTGGCGACATTTCACCCGGGTTGATAATGCCCACCTGCGGCACATACAGTGCACCGGCCAGACCGCAGAGTACGGCTGAAAGTGTCCACACCAGCAGCTTGAAACCGCGTGGATCGTACCCGCAAAACGTCAGGCGGTTTTCGGCGTCACGCACCGCGGTCAGAATGCGACCGAACTTACTTTTCGCCAGCGCGAAGCCTGTGCCCAGCGCTATCAGCAACAGCATCACGGTAGCCAGAAACAGCGCGATACGGGTGGTGGTCGCGGTAACGGAAAACCCGAGCAGCGTGGTAAAACCGGTAAAGCCGTTATTCCCGCCAAAGCCGGTTTCATTGCGAAAGAACAGCAACATCCCCGCGTACGTCAGCGCCTGGGTCATGATCGAAAAATAGACCCCTTTGATTTTTGAGCGAAAGGCAAACCAGCCAAACACCAGCGCCAGCAGCCCCGGCACCATCACAATTAATACCAGTGCCCAGACAAAGTGCTGCGTCCCCCACCAGAACCACGGCAGTTCACTCCAGGAGAGAAACGACATAAACGCGGGCAGCCCGTCACCCGCTGCCTGGCGCATCAGGTACATGCCCATCGCATAGCCGCCCAGCGCGAAGAAGATACCGTGGCCCAGGGAGAGCATTCCGGCATAACCCCACACCAGATCGAGCGCCACGGCGACAATGGCATAGCAGAGGATCTTACCCGTGAGCGTGAGCATCCAGGTCGAAATTGCCAGCGGATGCGTCGCGGGCAGTAAGGCGAAAAACGGTAAAATCAGCAGGCAGGCCACGATCAGGCTACCGGCTATCTGCGTCGTGCGTGGCGCTTTGCGCGCCAGCGTTAAGGTAAGCGGCTGGCTCATCAGTCAGTAACCCTCCCTTTCAGTGCGAATAACCCCTGCGGACGTTTCTGAATAAACAGAATAATCGCCACCAGGATCAGGATTTTGCCCAATACTGCCCCCATTTGCGGTTCGAGAATTTTATTAAAGATCCCCAGCCCAAACGCCGCGGCCACGCTACCTGCCAGTTGACCCACCCCGCCAAGCACCACCACGAGGAACGAGTCGATGATATAACCCTGGCCCAGTTCTGGCCCAACGTTGCCTAACTGAGATAACGCCACGCCCCCCAGACCCGCAATCCCCGAGCCAAGCCCAAAGGCCAGCATATCGACACGACCTGTCGGTACCCCGCAGCAGGCCGCCATGCTGCGATTTTGCGTCACTGCGCGCACGTTCAGACCAAGACGGGTTTTGTTCAGAATGAGCCACGTGAAGAACAGCACCAACAGCACAAAACCCAGTACCACGATGCGGTTCCATGGCAGCGTCAGATTGGCATACACCTGCACGCCACCGGACAGCCATGCCGGGTTTGCCACCTCCAGGTTCTGGGCGCCAAACGTCATGCGTACCAGCTGAATAATCATCAGGCTGATACCCCATGTCGCCAGCAGCGTTTCCAGCGGTCGGCCATACAAATGACGAATAACGGTACGCTCGAGCACCATCCCGATGCTGGCGGTCACAATAAACGCCACCGGCAGCGCAACGATCGGGTAGAGCGCCAGCCACTGTGGGGCGAGCCCGGCCATCCCCTGCTGAACCATCCAGGTGGCGTACGCGCCCAGCATCAGCATCTCCCCGTGAGCCATGTTAATCACCCCCAGCAGGCCGTAGGTAATTGCCAGCCCCAGCGCGGCGAGCAACAGTACCGACCCCAGCGAGAGCCCCATAAACGCCTGACCAAGCAGATCGCCCCACATCAGGCGATGCTCAATCTGTTTCAGACTTTCGGCAGCGGCAGCACGCACGCCGGCATCCGGCTCCGATCCTGCCTGCGTATACGGCATCAGCCGGGACTGAACGTCCGGATCGTCTGATTGCCCTAACAGCGCCACAGCGTTCAGGCGTACCGCAGCCTGCGGACTTGCCAGCTGGAGGTTCGCCAGCGCCAGCTTCAGCGACTGACGGGCCACATCATCCGTTTCGCTGCTCACCCGTTTTTGCAGGAAATCGAGCATTTCAGGCTGCGCATCCCGCTGGAGTTGACGGGCTGCCGCACGCCTTTCCGTGACACTGTCACTCACAAGCTGATGGGTTGCCATTGCCGTCGCCACCAGATTGCGCAGCCGGTTGGTCAGACGCACGGCTTTGGTTTGGCCTGCTGCGGCTTTTGTTTCACCCAGGGGAACCATTGCCCCCTGGCGTTGTGCAAACGCATGTTTCTGGCTGTCGGTGTAGAGACTTTCACTCTGCAGCGCCTGGAGCAGCGGCAACCGTGCCGCCTCCGGCGCGGTTGCCCACTGCGTCAACAGTTCTGCCTGCTGGCTGCGACTGGCGGCCACGAATTGGTCGGCATCCGATGCCTGCACCATCCCTGGCAGCAGTCCGGTAAGCCACACAATAGCGATGATCGTGCGTATGGCGTTCATGACTTTTCTCCCTGCGGTGATAACTTAGTTGCTGGCGGTTTTCATCGGCTGATCGGGCTTTTTGTCATTACCGGCAATGAAGGGACTCCACGGCTGGGCGCGCACCGGCTGTTCCGTCTGCCAGACCACATTAAACTGGCCGTTACCTTCAATTTCGCCAATCATGACCGGCTTATGCAGATGGTGGTTGGTGGCATCCATGGTGAGCATAAAGCCTGAAGGTGCCTTGAAGGACTGACCGGCCATTGCCGCCCGAACTTTATCGACGTCGGTGGTACCTGCTTTTTCAACCGCCTGCGCCCACATGTGGATCCCGACGTAGGTGGCTTCCATCGGGTCGTTGGTGACCACGGTGTCGGCGTTCGGCAATTTGTGTGCCCTGGCATACGCTTTGTAATCCGCCACAAACGCCTGGTTGGTCGGGTTATCAACGGACTCAAAGTAGTTCCACGCCGCCAGGTTGCCCACCAGCGGTTTGGTGTCGATCCCGCGCAGCTCCTCTTCTCCCACGGAGAAGGCCACAACCGGAACATCGGTAGCTTTCAGGCCCTGGTTAGCCAGCTCTTTATAGAACGGAACGTTGGAGTCGCCGTTGATGGTGGAAACCACCGCGGTTTTCCCTCCGGCAGAGAATTTTTTGATACTGGAAACGATTGTCTGGTAATCGCTGTGACCAAACGGGGTGTATACCTCTTCAATGTCTTTGTCTTCCACCCCTTTCGAATGCAGGAAAGCACGCAAGATTTTGTTCGTGGTGCGGGGATAAACGTAATCGGTGCCTAACAGGAAGAAGCGTTTCGCGCTGCCTCCGTCTTCACTCATCAGGTACTCCACCGCCGGGATTGCCTGCTGGTTTGGCGCGGCACCGGTATAGAAGACGTTAGGTGACATCTCTTCGCCTTCATACTGCACCGGGTAAAACAGCAGTCCGTTCAGCTCCTCAAACACCGGCAGCACCGATTTACGCGACACCGACGTCCAGCAACCAAACACCACCGCTACTTTGTCCTGGCTCAGCAGCTGGCGCGCTTTTTCGGCAAACAGCGGCCAGTTCGAGGCCGGGTCAACCACTACCGGTTCCAGCTTCTTACCCAGCACACCCCCTTTGGCGTTGATCTCATCGATGGTCATCAGCGCAACATCTTTAAGCGGCGTTTCGGAAATCGCCATCGTGCCGGAAAGGGAATGCATGATCCCCACCTTGATGGTATCGGCCGCCTGAGCGCCAAAACTCATCCCCATAGCTACGACAGACGCGGACAATGCGAAGGCTTTTAATAAGGTACGACGGTGCATATTTTCACTCCTGAAAAAGAAAGCTGTGCAAAGGCGTCCGTTACGGCGTGGACGCAGAAAATAAAAACGTCAGCTTAGAGAGAGCAAAAAGGATGCCAGGATGGATAAAGCGCTATGACAGGAGAGGTAACGAAGGATGTAAAAAGAACGACTCAGAATGGTACAGCGCTGCACTTTTATAATGCAGCGCTGTGGCGGAAGATTTACCAGACTTCGCTGGCGATCTGCGTCACCAGGCGGACTTTGTCCCACTGCTGGGTTTCACTCAGGCTGTTGCCCTCTTCGGTAGAGGCAAATCCGCACTGCGGGCTCAGGCAAATCTGCTCTTTAGCCACGTATTTCGCCGCCTCTTCCAGACGCGCCTTCACCCCTTCCGGGTTCTCCAGCTCGCCATTTTTGGTGGTAATAAGGCCGAGCACCACCTGCTGCTTGCCCGGGCGAACAAAACGCAGTGGTGCAAAATCACCGCTCCGGTCATTGTCGTACTCAAGGAAAAAGGCATCCACGTTGACCGTCCCGAACAGCACTTCAGCCACCGGCTCATAGCCCCCTTCGGAAATCCAGGTTGAACGGAAGTTGCCGCGACAGACATGCAGCCCGATGGTGAGATCGTCCGGCTTGCCCTCCAGTGCCTTATTCAGAACGCGGGCATATATACGCGCCAGCTCGTCGGCATCGTCACCACGCTCGCGGATCTGACGACGTTGATCGTCCGAACAGAGATAGGCCCAGACAGTGTCATCCAGCTGCAGATAACGGCAGCCCGCGTCGTAAAACGCCCGAATCGCGTCCCGCCAGGTGGTCGCCAGATCGTCAAAATAGTCCTTCAGATCCGGGTAGACCGTCGCATCAATGTCTTTGCGCCCACCGCGGAAATGCAGCACGCTCGGGCTGGGAATGGTCATCTTCGGCTGAGCATTGCCGCTAATGCTTTTCAGGTAGCGGAAATCCTCCAGCATCGGGTGATCGCCAAAGCCCAGCTTGCCGGTCACGCGCACGCCGTGGGCTTTGGTCTGTACACCGTTGAACTGAATACCCTGCTGAGAATCGTAACGCTCAACACCCTGCAGACCGTCGAAGAAATCAAAGTGCCACCAGGCACGACGAAATTCACCGTCGGTCACCACATGCAAGCCACAGGCGCACTGCTGCTCAACAACATGGCGGATCGCCTCATCCTCAACCGCACGAAGCTGCCCGGCATCAATTTCGCCGCTGGCGAATTTCAGGCGAGCCTGTTTGATGGCATCCGGACGTAAAAAGCTGCCAACTACATCGGCGCGGTATGGGGCATGGTGTCGTTGCATGGAAATCTCCTTTATCTGCCGACAATAATTGCCTGCAGTGATAATTCATTATTTGAATCTTTAGACTTCTGGATGTCTAAATGTCCAAAAAAGATGTCATACCTGCCGCCAGCCGGCAAACGAGAAAATTTCACGGGTGTTGAAAAAAATTCATCTTCACAGTGCGGAGAGCGATTCCTGGCTCGCAAACTCAAACTTTTCATCTTCCCAGCCGGTGATCCCGCCGAGCATAATTTTCACCGGCAGCCCCAGACGCGCCAGCTTCAGCGCGGCTCTGTCCGCACCGTTGCAGTGAGGCCCGGCACAATAGACCACAAACAGCGTGCCGTCAGGCCACTGGGCCATGCGTTCGGCGGTGATCTGACGCCACGGCATATGTAGCGCACCGGGAACGTGACGGCGGGCGAACTGCTGCGGGCTCCCGACGACGTGCACCAGGACGAAATCCTGTTCGTGATTCGTGATGGCATGATGCACATCGGCGCAATCGGTCTCGACGCTCAGGCGGCGCAGAAAATGGGTAACGGCTTCCTGGGGTTCAGCAGCCGGAAATTCAGTAACATAACTCATGATCCTTCCTCATCTTTGGCGTTTGTGTTAACACTACTCTATCCACAAATTCAGCCCGTGAATGCGCTCGCTTATGCCAGAAAACAGCAAAAAGATGACAAACTTAAGACAGATTTCCCGCCCTCAGGTCATTGTGCTGGCGTATGACGGTTTGTGTACCTTTGAGTTTGGCGTGGCAGTGGAAATCTTTGGTCTGCCGCGTCCGGAACTGGGAGACGAATGGTATCGTTTTGCCGTGGCGGGCGTAGACAGCGGTGAACTTCGGGCGACCGGGGGGATTCGCCTCATCACCGACGGTGATTTAACCCTTCTTGAGACGGCCGACCTGATCGTTGTGCCCGGCTGGCGAGGACTGGATTCACCGGTTCCGCCCGCGCTCTGCGCGGCATTACGTAAGGCCAATGCGCGGGGATGCCAGCTTTTGTCGATCTGTTCCGGCGTGTTTGTTCTTGCCGCTGCCGGGCTGCTGGATGGGCGTAAAGCCACAACGCACTGGCGCTATATTGAGGCGCTTAAGGCCCGTTACCCGGCCATCGAGGTGGTTGAAGATGTACTTTATCAGGACGACGGCGACATTCTCACCTCGGCGGGCAGCGCGGCAGGCATCGATTTATGCCTGCACGTGGTCCGGCGGGATTATGGGATGGAAATCGCCAACACCGTAGCGCGTCGTCTGGTCATTCCCCCGCACCGGGATGGCTCACAGCCGCAGCAGCTAAGCCGCCCGGTGGCGCAACTGCGCGAAAGTCAGCGTCTCGGTCAGCTGTTTGATTTTCTGCACACCCATCTTGCCGTATCGCACAGCGTTGATTCACTGGCGCGTCGGGTTGGCATGAGTCAACGCACCTTTCTGCGCCGCTTTCAGGATGCGACCGGCACCACGCCCGCGCGCTGGCTGCTCAATGAGCGCCTGCTGAGGGCAAAAGATTATCTGGAAAGCAGTCGCTTAAGTATCGACAGCATCGCGGAGCAGACCGGATTCGGTCAGGCATCGACCCTGCGTCACCATTTTCGGCAGCAGTTCGCCCTTTCACCGGCCCAGTATCGCAAACACTATTCGCGGCCTGCCCGCTAGTGGCCCGATTGCAGACAAAAAAAACCGCCATAATATGGCGGTAAATGCTTGCATGGATAGATTTGTATTTTGGTCTCTACGTCCCGACACTCCATGGCCGGGCAGCGGATCTCTTACAAACTAACATCCATAGTCTCAATGAAAGGTAAACAGCCTGATTAACCCGCTTTGGTGTTGATTTGCAAATAACGCATCAGACCCTGCTCCGCGCTCTGTTTTGCATCATCATTGATGGCTTCCAGATAAAACGAACGCGACACACCATACGGTGCTTTTTCAGACGGATAAACCGCGAACTCGAATGTTTTACCTCTTGCCTGATTGGTGCAGCCTAATTGCCAGCGCTGGTCATCAATTCTGGTGCTATTACAGGCCACGCGTCCGTAATCGCTGGTTAAATATGACCCAACACGCGCTTTCGCGGACTGAATATATTCTGGTTCGTCATTACTAATAGAGTAAATACCTGCACCCGCCCCAACAGCAACCACCAGCAGCGCAAGCGCTATCATTTTTTTCATTTAACAAGACCCATTCCTTAGCCAGAGTTTAACCATTATATAGGATTTATCCTTAAAGCTAGTGGCTAATTACGTACCAGAATTGGCGGTTAACAAACTTGATGCTAATTTTAGGAAAAGTCTCATCACGGCTGTCGCCGCACAGAATTTGACACTCTCTTTGCGCTAATTTGAATTTTTGAATAATTTCCCGAAGAAATTATTGGCATGATAGTCCCGCGATGGCATTCAACGGTGAAATAATGATGAGAAAAGGGTTAACGCTGATATTGCTGGTGTGTGGATTATTTTCAGGTCAGCTGATGGCAGGACATAAAGGCCATGAATATGTGTGGGTAAAGAATGTGGAACATCAGCTCCGCCATGAAGCGGATAGCGATGAATTACGCAGCGTTGCAGAAGAGTCAGCGGAAGGTTTGCGCGAACACCACCTGTGGCAGAAATCGCGCAAACCTGACACGCACTTTCGGTAATTAATTACCCTTACGCTTCGGCAGGGTTTTCATTAAATCGTCCGGGCTCACGGAGGCCACAACGCTACCCGGCGACGGCATTTTGAAAATATGATTTTTCATCTTGCCAATCACATGCATTTCGCACGGACGGCAGTCAAATTTCAGGGTCAGCACTTCGTCGCCATTCACCAGCTGCATCGGTGTGGCCTTCCAGCTTTTAATATTCCCTTTCGCCTGTTTCGGGCAGAGGTTGAAGGCGAAGCGGAGACAGTGCTTGGTGATCATCACCGGCACGTCGCCCTTCTCTTCATGCGCTTCATAGGCTGCGTCAATCAGCTGTACGCCGTGACGGTGATAGAATTCACGCGCTTTGTGGTTATAGACGTTCGCCAGGAAGGACAAGTGCGTGTCAGGGTAAACCGGCGCAGGAACGGTTTCGGCCTTGCGGCTGCCGCGTGGATAGTTAGCCAGGCGGGCGGCATCCAGCATTTCTGCCGTCTCGCGGCGGAACTGATTCAGCAGGCTGTTCGGAACAAACAGGGCATCCGGCAGGTTAACGTCGATATGACGCGCGTAGTAAAGGGTCTGCCCCAGCTTCGCCACGCCATCCTTCAGGTTATTAAGGGCTTTTTCCGCGTTGTTTGCCACCTCGAACAGACCATCAAGCGTATGCGTCACGCTGATACCGTCTTCACAGGTCATGGTCAGGATCAGCTGCTCTTCCCAGCCGCCCAGTTCAATGTCCACCGCGATACGACGTTCGCTCGAGGTTTTCAGCAGCGCCTGCTGCCAGTTGTGGTCAAGGTTACGGTTCAGTGCCGCGTTAGGGCGCGCTTTGTAGAGATCCGCAGGCATCTCGTTTGGCCATACGCGATAGCGATTTTCACCGGTTTTTTCCACCGTATTCGCACGGAAGCCCACCACTTCACGCTTGATCATCACGTTCAGGCCATCGCCGTTGGCCAGCGGCTCGGTCACTTCCACGTCGAGGTGATCTTTTGCCACTTTCAGCACTTCACCCACCGGTAAACCGATAAACTTCGGTGAATCAAACGCACCGATATCCCCTTTACGGGCATTCACAAAGTAGTCAGTGCTGCCGCGGTGGAAAGTTTTGTCCGTTGACGGAATAAAGAAATGCTCGGTACGACCGGCCGACGCACGCGCCAGGTCACCGCGATCTTCAATGATGGCATCCAGCATCTGACGATAGTGAGCGGTGATGTTCTTCACGTAGCTCATGTCTTTATAACGCCCTTCAATCTTGAAGGAGCGCACGCCGGCGTCAATCAGCGCACCCAGGTTGGCGGTCTGATCGTTATCTTTCATCGAGAGCAGGTGTTTTTCGAACGCCACAACGCGGCCCTGATCGTCTTTCAGGGTATACGGCAGACGACATGCCTGAGAGCAGTCGCCGCGGTTGGCGCTGCGCCCCGTCTGGGCGTGGGAAATATTGCACTGACCAGAATAGGCGACGCACAGCGCGCCGTGGATAAAGAATTCAATGGTTGCGTCGGTCGCCTGGTGAATATCGCGGATCTGGTTCAGGTTCAGCTCACGCGCCAGCACGATCTGGGAAAAACCCACGTCAGAAAGAAACTTCGCCTTCTCTACCGTGCGGATATCGCACTGGGTACTGGCATGCAGTTCAATGGGGGGAATATCCAGCTCCAGCACGCCCATATCCTGCACAATCAGGGCATCGACGCCGGTCTGGTAGAGATCGGTAATTAAACGTTGCGCAGGCTCCAGCTCATCATCATGCAGAATGGTGTTCAGGGTCACGAACACTTTCGCCCCAAAGCGATGGGCGAACGGCACCAGTTCAGCAATATCGCTCAGGCTGTTGCTGGCGTTATGGCGGGCACCAAAGCCAGGTCCACCAATGTAGACGGCATCAGCACCATGAAGGATCGCTTCACGGGCGATGGTGGCGTCGCGGGCCGGGCTTAAAAGTTCGAGATGATGGGATTGCAGGCGCATACTTCGTCGTTATCCGTTATGGTCAAAATGGCGGCTATTGTAGTCAGAAGTATGCGGCAGCGAAACAGTTTTGCGTCGCTTCAGCGGGGATAATGGATCAGGGAGTGAAAATGCACCGGCCGGTCGCTGCTGTTGCGATAGGCGTGCGGTTTATCCCCGGCAAAACGCACCCCCGAATCGGCAGTAATGGTCTGCCACTCGCCATCGATGTTCATCTCCAGTTCGCCGCTGATCACCACCACGTGTTCAATCACGCCAGCCTCGTGGGGCGTGGATTCGCTCAGGGCACCGGCAGCGAGGGTTATCGAAAAGTGGTCGAATTTTAGCGTCTCATCCCACGGGAATAACGGTTTCACCACCATCGCCTGCTGCTCCGGGTCGAATACCGCCTGCCTGTCAGCTGCCGGCGTGATGAAGGCAGAAAAAGGGATGTTCAGCCCCGTGGCGATTTTCCACAACGTGGATACCGTCGGGCTGGATTCATTGCGCTCGATTTGCCCGAGCATGGCCTTTGAAACGCCGGTCTCTTCCGCCAGTCTGGCGAGGCTCCAGCCACGCGCCTGACGCTCGGTTTTCAGTGTGTAAGCAAGATGTTGTGTGATGTCCATGTTCCCTCCTGAAGCGACCGATCATACCACTTGTACGCTATAACGCACAGTGTTACCTTAAAGCGGACGTTATAACGCACAACGGAGTTTTTATGCGCCCTTCATCCTCACTCTTTCCTGCCGTTCTCGCCGGTTTTGTCGCCGTTCTGGTGGGATATGCCAGTTCCGCCGCCATTATCTGGCAAGCCGCTGCTGCCGCAGGCGCAAACGCGCAGCAGATCGCTGGCTGGATGACGGCCCTGGGGATAGGTATGGGGGTCAGCACGCTGGCGCTTTCCTGGTGGTATAAAGCCCCGGTGCTTACCGCCTGGTCCACCCCCGGCGCGGCGCTGTTAGCCACCAGTCTGCATGGGGTAACGCTTGCCGAGACCATCGGGATTTTCATCTTTGCCAACGCGCTCATTCTGCTGTGCGGCGTAACCGGGTTGTTTGCTCGCCTGATGAAGCTTATCCCGCATTCCCTTGCCGCTGCTATGCTCGCCGGGGTGCTGCTCAGGTTTGGACTGCAGGCGTTCAGCAATCTTGAGGGACATTTTTTACTGTGCGGCAGCATGCTGGCGGCATGGCTGTTCGCCAAAGCGCTGGCCCCTCGCTACGCCATTGTCGCCACGTTGCTGGTGGGCAGTATGGTGGCCTGGGCGGGAGGTGACGTTGTCACAAAAGAGTTAACCCTTTCCGTGGTGATGCCCACGTTTATCGCACCGACCTTTACGTTAACCAGTCTGATAAGCATTGGCGTGCCCTTCTTCCTGGTCACCATGGCGTCCCAGAATGCGCCGGGCTTCGCCACGATGCAGGCTTCTGGCTATCCTCTGGCCGTATCACAGCTGATGATCGTCACCGGAGGGCTGGCCCTGGTGTTATCCCCGCTCGGCGTCTTTTCCATCTGTATCGCCGCGATCACCGCTGCGATTTGCCAGAGCCCGGATGCGCACCCGGATGCCAGCAAACGCTGGCTTGCCGCCATGGCCGCAGGCGGGTTTTATCTCCTGGCGGGCATTTTTGGCGGATCCATTTCCGGGCTGATGGCCTCCCTTCCCCTGAGCTGGATCCAGATGCTCGCCGGCCTGGCGCTGCTGGGCACCATTAGCGGGAGCCTGTATCAGGCACTGAACAACGAAACGGAGCGCGACGCGGCAATTGTCACCTTTCTCATGACCGCCAGCGGCGTCACGATCCTGGGTATTGGCTCTGCGTTCTGGGGGCTGGTGCTGGGCGGCGTATGTTATACGGTCTTTTCACACCTTCGCCGCGCGTAGCTGCGAGGGCGTTATGCCCATCATGCTGCGAAAGCGGTTACTGAAATGGCTGGCAGAGTTAAACCCGCAGGCCAGAGCGATATCCGTGAGCGGTGTGGTTGTGTGCTGCACCAGCGCTTTGGCTTTCTCCATCCGACGCTGCATCACGTACTGATGTGGCGCCAGCCCAATGGACTGACGGAACATTCTGGCGAAATGATACTCGCTCAGCGCGGCCTGTTCGGCCAGTTCCGCCAGCGTCAGCGGCTGGGAAAGGTTCTCTTCGATAAACGCCAGCACGTTACGCAGCACAAACGGTGACAACCCGCCGGTCACCACCGGCAGCTTCCACTGCACGCTGGAGTAATGCTGTAACAGGTGGGTCATCAACAGCGTAGACGCGGTACTCAGGGTGAGCTGGTTAGCTTTTTGCTGCCAGTCGCAGCCGAGCAAAAACTGACGGTAAAGCGCGGTAATTTTCGGGTCGCTGCCGAAGATCTTTTCATCCAGCGTCAGGGACAGCGGGCGCTTGTCCCAGATTTTTTCCCCGACATCACGCAGATGCTCATCGGTGCAGTAGAGATGGACAAACGTCAGGTCATCGCGAATATCCCACGTCGATTCACTCTCTTTTGGCATCAGACAGAAACGGTCCGGGCCGCCGCCGTTTTTCCAGCCGCCCGGCGTTTTTTGATAGCTCTCATAACCGTCCGCCACGTACAGGCTGAGGGTATGGTGATTACTTTTTACGGTTATCGTGTCGTGCTTGTTGTACCAGGCTGCCAGTTGAATACCGGAATTCAGCGCAACGGTTTCCCGCAGCACGGCGTTCTGCTGGCGTAGCGTTTCAAAGGTATCGTAAGCGCGAGACATAGCTATTAACGGGTGAGTAATCAGACTCTCAGTCTATGAAGTGTTGCGCCACGATGCCAGATCTGCAGCCACAAAAAAGCGCAAGAATATGCAAGTCCACCGCAAATCGGTGAAAGCAATGTCATGCCACTCGCGCCAGACTGCACTTTTCGCTGTGTGAGAAGAGAGCAACAATGAACGCATTACTCTATGGACTGGTGGTGGTGATATGGGGAACAACCTGGATTGCCATTTTCCTGCAACAGGGGCCAGTCGCAGCCCCGGTGTCAATTTTCTGGCGTTTTGCCGTGGCCTGCGCCACGATAATGATCGTCTTAATTGCCCTGCGCCGGCTTCGTAAGCTGGCCTTGCGGGATCATCTCTTTTGCATGCTGCAAGGATGCTGCGTTTTTTGCTTCAACTTCTGGTGTTTTTATACCGCCGCCGCGCACATTAATACCGGGCTGGAGTCGGTGATTTTCTCGATGGCCGTACTGTATAACGCCATCAACAGCTTTATTTTCTTCGGTCAGCGCCCACCCGCACGCTTCTGGACGGCGGCGGCCCTGGGGCTTATCGGGATCATCACCCTCTTCTGGGACGACCTGCTGGCGAGTGGCTGGAGTGCCTCACTGCTGACGGGGATTGGCCTTTCAGCACTGGGGACCTACGGGTTCTCGCTGGGCAATATGATCAGCATGCGCCACCAGCGAAAAGGGCTGGAGACCATGACCACCAACGCCTGGGCGATGTTTTACGGTACGGTCATTATGGGCTGCATTGCCCTGTTCAGGGGTGACAGTTTTATCCCCGAATGGACGGTGAGTTACATTGGTGCGCTGCTTTATCTCGCCATTTTTGGTTCGGTCATCGCTTTTGGCGCCTACTTCACGCTGGTGGGACGCATTGGCCCGGGCAAAGCGGCATACAGTACGCTGCTCTTCCCGCTGGTGGCGCTGTCCATCTCCACGGTCTATGAAGGTTACGTGTGGCATCTCAACGGCATCATTGGATTACTGCTGATTCTGGGCGGGAATATGGTGATGTTTACGAAACCGGAAACCTGGTTCAGACGTTTGCGTATGGCATAAAAAAAGGCCTGCATTGCTGCAGGCCGTTTTGATTATTTCGCGGTTTTCTTAACATCAAACATGGTGGCATCCGTCGCCATGTCATCCACAACCTGTTTTAACGTTGCAAAGCCCATTGGCGTGTTTTCGTTCGCCAGCTCTTTACCTTCGCCTTTACGCACGACCTTCATGACCGGCTTATTCGTCGCCGAATCAATCAGCTCACCTTCGAAGAAGAGATGGGTATCCATGGTGCGGTGCCCCGTTGCCATCTGCGTACCTGCAACCACTAACGCGACGGGCACTACTTCATAGAACTGCAGACCTTCTTTCTGTGAACTCACACCGGTAATCGCACCGCGGAAGATCAGGCTGTGTTTACCTGGCGTCGTAACAACAGGTTTACGCTGGCTGATTGCCGCTTTCATTTTGGTGTTGGTATAAGCCAGAAGTTCATCAAGCGTTTTTTGACCAATTTGGGTCGTTGGTTTTGGCGCTGGATAATAGGTGATTGGCGTCCATAAAATACTGTCGTAATTTGCCTCGTTATACGACGGGTCGACCCAACGCAGCGTCGGTTTACCCGTTGCGGACGTTGTTTGCTGCAATCCAGAATAATCTTTTAAAAAGCCTGAATATTGTTCGGGGGCGGCGACTTTAGACGAACAACCCGCTAACGCCAACAGACCAGAAAGCACTGCAACTTTAAAAAAAGTGTGAGTACGCATGATGGTATTCCATGTTATCTGCAAGTATGCATTTGAAGTTATAGCAAAAGTCTGGCGGGTTTGTTGTGACAAAAAATGATGTAAGCAGCACAAATTGCGAAAAGATTGCCCGACTGAACGCCGGGCAGTGAAAAACTACTGATTAATATCAACCTGCCAGAACAAATGCTTGCCGAACGGATCGATTTCATAGCCCGTGACTTCCTTGCGCACCGGTTCAAAAATCGTCGAATGGGCAATCATTACTGCCGGCATCTGGTCATGCATCATCTGCTGGGCCTCTTTATACAGCGCCACGCGTTTATCATGATCGGTTATCGATTTCGCTTCAGCGATAATTTTATCAAATGGTTTGTAGCACCATTTGGCGGAATTAGATCCACCGTTAGCCGAAGTACAGGTAAATAACGGACCAAAGAAGTTGTCCGGGTCGCCGGTTGCGGTCGTCCAGCCCATCAGCGCGGCCTGGTGTTCACCGCCCTTCACCCGCTTAAGATACTCACCCCATTCATAGGTGACGATTTTGGTCTGGACGCCAACCTTCGCCCAGTCGGCCTGAATCATCTCCGCCATCCGTTTTGCGTTAGGATTGTAGGGACGCTGAACCGGCATCGCCCATAAATCGATGCTGATGCCGTTTGCAAAACCAGCCTCCTTCAACAACGCTTTCGCTTTTTCCGGATCGTAGTCGTAATCCTTCAGTTCGCTGTCGGCGCTCCAGACGCCGGGTGGCAGCAGGTTTTTCGCCGCCGTGCCGGTGCCGTGGAATACCGCGTCAATAATGGCCGGCTTATTGATGGCCATTGCCAGCGCCTGGCGAACCTTCACGTTATCCAGCGGAGGTTTTTGCGTATTGAAGGCCAGAAAACCGGTATTCAGCCCGGCTTTACTCATCAGATTAATGTCTTTGTTAGCCTTCATGCGCGGCAGGTCCGCCGGGTTTGGAAACGGCATCACCTGACATTCGTTCTTCTCGATTTTGGCAAAACGCACCGAGGCATCGGGCGTGATGCTAAACACCAGCCGATCCAGCTTCGATTTGCCCTGCCAGTACTCCGGAAACGCAGTGAACAGGATGCGCGAATCTTTCTGGTACTGCGCCAGCTTAAACGGCCCGGTGCCAATCGGGTCCATATCCACCTTTTCCGGCGTGCCGGCTTTCAGCATCGCGTCGGCATACTCCGCCGACAGGATCGAGGCGAAATACCACGCCAGATCGGCGACAAACGGCGCTTCCGGATGGGCGAGCGTAAAGCGTACGGTGTGGTCATCGACTTTATCAATGGCCGTGATCAGGCTACCGAACTCAAGGCTCTCGAAGTTGGAATAGCTGCCGTTAGAGACGTTGTGATAGGGATGATTTACATCCTTCTGGCGCATAAACGAGAAAATCACGTCGTCGGCGTTAAAGTCGCGCGTCGGCCTGAACGATTTATTACTCTGGAATTTCACCCCTTTACGTAGATGGAAGGTATAAACCTTGCCGTCCTCGCTCACCTCCCAGCGTTCCGCGAGGCTCGGGACCAGTTCCGTTGTACCCGCCCTGAAATCGACCAGCCGGTTATAGACCGGCACGGCACTGGCATCCACGCTGGT
This sequence comes from Enterobacter sp. 200527-13, assembly GCF_027924865.1. NCBI lineage: Bacteria > Pseudomonadati > Pseudomonadota > Gammaproteobacteria > Enterobacterales > Enterobacteriaceae > Enterobacter > Enterobacter sp. 200527-13. Next base: position 1,474,051 of record NZ_BSCM01000001.1, on the reverse strand, counting down.
TCCCGACGTGTATAACTGAGGATTAAAATTTTCCGGCGATCCTTCAGAGCAATACACCAGCGTTTTTGCCGCGACGGTGGAACTGACCGTGAGCGCAGTAAGTGCCAGCGTTAACATTGTGAGTTTGCTTTTCATCATTTATTCCTGTCTTTTTAATTCGACGGCTAATTAATTCTTTTGCCATTTCATAAATATCATTAAAGTGATGTAGCAAACACCTGAAAAATAAATACAGAAGGAATCACTATGGGCTCGGCACTCTCCAGACAATTAACGCACCGCTTCTTCCGCTATCTCGCCATCACCAGCCAGAGCGATCCCAGAGTGAACACCCTTCCCTCTACGCCGGGCCAGCACGACATGGCGCGTGAGCTGGCCCAGGAGCTGGCGCAGCTGGGTTTAGACGACATTGTGATTGATGAATACGCGACGGTTACTGCGGTTAAAAAAGGTAATGTAGCCGGGGCGCCACGCATCGGTTTTATTACCCATATTGATACCGTCGATGTCGGTTTATCACCGGATATTCATCCACAAATATTAAAATTTACGGGTGAAGACCTCTGTTTGAATAAAGAGAAATCAATCTGGTTACGCGTAAAAGAGCATCCGGAAATTCTGGCTTACCCGGGTGAAGAGATTATTTTCAGCGACGGGACCAGCGTATTAGGCGCAGATAATAAAGCCGCCGTCACCGTGGTCATGACGCTGCTGGAAAACCTGACGCCAGAACACCAGCATGGCGACATTGTGGTCGCGTTTGTGCCGGATGAGGAGATCGGCCTGTGTGGCGCGAAGGCGCTGGATCTAAACCGTTTTGACGTTGATTTTGCCTGGACCATCGACTGCTGTGAGCTGGGTGAGATTGTTTACGAGAACTTCAACGCCGCGGCGGCAGAAATTCGCTTTACCGGCGTAACGGCTCACCCCATGTCCGCCAAAGGCGTGCTGGTTAACCCACTGCTGATGGCGACAGACTTCATCAGCCATTTTGACCGCCAGCAAACCCCGGAATGCACCGAGGGGCGTGAAGGCTATATCTGGTTTAACGGCATTCAGGCGGGGCAAAACGAGGCCGTCTTAAAAGCGAATATCCGTGATTTCGATAAAGCACAGTTTGCCGCCCGCAAGCAGCAGATTGCCGATGTCGCGGCGTTGATTGCCGGACAGCATCCTACGGCAAAGGTGGAGTATCGCATTGAAGATACCTACAGCAATATCAGCAATGCGATTGGTGAGGATCGTCGCGCTATCGACCTGATGTTTGAGGCCATAGAATCCCTTGGGATCACGCCCAAACCGACGCCAATGCGCGGCGGTACTGACGGCGCAGCGCTCTCGGCAAAAGGCCTGCTCACGCCAAACTTCTTCACCGGCGCGCATAACTTCCACTCAAAGTTTGAGTTTTTGCCGCTGTCGTCGTTCGAGGCCTCATACAACACGGCCCTGCAGCTCTGCCTGCTGGCCGCCCGTTAAGCGGGCTTGCGCGCCAGCAGCGTGGCAAAACGCAGTTTGATGCGGTTACCGTTCTCGTCTGTGCGGTGCAGTTCGCCCACCTCTTCGTTGTACTTGAGCAACGCCCAGCCCTCGTAGTAGTTGCTCAGTTCACCGCTTTTGAACGCAAACGGGAAGCCGACGGTGCACGGGTAATCCGCCGTGTCCATCGCGGCAACAATCAGGTTATAACCGCCGGGTCTGGTGCAGCGCTGCATATTGCCGATCAGGCCCGGAATGGTTTTCGCTTCCAGGAACATCAGCACCACGGTAGAGAGAATAAAATCGTATTCGCCCTCAAAGCTCAGGTTGTTCAGATCTTTGATTGCCGTCTGCAGGTTTACGATGCCTTCTTCCGCTTTGATGCGCTCAATATTATCGATACTCAGGGGATTTTTATCCCACGCGGTCACGTCGTAACCGTTGGCTGCCAGATAGAGGCTGTTACGCCCGTTACCACAGCCCAGATCCAGCGTTTTACCCGGTTTCACAATGCCCGCGCTGTACAGCACTTCTGAGTGCGTACGGGTTAAGCCATATTTCTCTGTGAAGTAATTTTCATCAACAGCCATTATTTTTCCTCAGATTGCATAAGCAGCGCTTTATCAGTGCGCACCAGAAGTTTGCCCTGTATCAGCAAGATAAACGTTCGTACCAGCAGCATCCCGATGATGACATTGGTAAAGATAAACAGTGGGATGGCAATGGCGTGGAAAAAGCCCGACGGACTGCTCTGCCCAAGATGAAGCCCCGTGGTGGCCAGGGCCGACACGCCAAACGAGAAGCTCCAGAACGAGGCGTTAAACGGCTGGGACAAATACCATGGCATCAGCCGTAACATAAACAGCAGTTGCAACAGGCCGTAGCCGAACAGCATTTTGGCGAATGTATCCGCCTCACCGCCATTGACGCTAAACCAGGCGCTGCAGGCCACCAGCGCGGGAGCCAGCTGAATACCCAGCGAGGTTCGCAGCGCGGAAGGCAACTCCCCGGCGCTACGAAGTCGTTGCAAAATCACCGGCTCAAGGCTGAGCCAGGAAAAAACGCCCGCCCCGAGAAACACCAGCCCGGCATCGTTAAACCCCAGCGCGCCGCACGCCATGGCGCTGATAAAGTTGTTTGCTACCGTGGGCAGGTATAACCCCGGCGTGGTGGCCTCTTGCGGATGGTTACCGCGCCATAATCCGGCGCTTTGCCAGGCAGCATAAGCCAGCTGTATCACCACCCCGACGCCAAATAACACCAGTGACACCGGGCGCAGCCAGGGCACAAAACCGATGGCGACCAGCATCGTTGTGGCGGGAAAAAGGCTGACAAAACTGCTCATCACCGGGTGGCGCATCTCGGCCAGCACACTTTGCGGGAAACAGATCGCCCGGGTGATAAACGCCACCGTCAGCAAAAACCAAATCACAATCGCAAGGGCCACCAGGCTCTCACCAGGCCAGCGCGTCACGTGCCAGAGCGTGCTGGCGTATCGCCAGGCGAACCCCATCCCAATGATGCCAAGCACCATACCGAAGTAACCCGCGGGCAGGTTAAGCACTTGTTGAGCGTTGTTATTTTTATTCATTAATTTGAATTTTTAAAATGTATTTTAAATGCCATTTTAAGGGGTTTCCGCGACGGATGCCAGCACTACGAAACGCCGAAAGTTTGCTACGTTTAGTGGAGACGCTTACCCGAGACTCCATGATGAAAAAGTACAGGCTCAGCGAGGACACCCGCCTCTGGCAATGGAAAAACGGCGAGACAACGCACACGACGTCGTTACGACAGATTATTGCCACGGCGAATTTTAACGACATCGTGAGCGGCACGAAAGGCGGCTGGGTGGAAGATGAGAGCGCCCTCGCGCACGAAGGCGACTGCTGGATCTACGATGAAAGCAGCGTCGTCTTTGCCGGTGCGACGGTGTCCGGCAACGCGCGCCTTACCCTGCCTTGCATCGTCAGTCATCACGCGCAGATTGGCGACAACTGCTGGCTGGACGGCGCAGAGGTCAGTCACGGTGCGCGCATAAGTGACAACGTCACGATACAGCAATCCTGCGTACGCGGCGAATGCCATATTTTCGGCGAGGCGCGGGTGCTTCATAACAGCGTGGTGATTGCTGCCAAAGGGCTTACGCCGGACCATGAGCAGATCCTGAAAATTTATGACAAGGCGACGGTGAGCCAGTCACGCATTGTGCATCAGGCGCAAATCTACGGCGAGGCAATGGTTAATTATGCCTTCGTTGAACACCGGGCGGAAGTTTTCGACAGCGCCATCCTCGAAGGCAACGATCTCAATAACGTCTGGGTATGTGACTGCGCAAAAGTGTACGGTAACGCCCGCGTCATTGCCGGTTTTGACGACGATGCCATCCCTACCGTCCGCTACAGCTCTCAGGTGGCTGAAAACGCGGTGGTGGAAGGAAATTGTGTCATTAAACACCACGTCCTGATTGGCGGTCAGGCCTGGCTGCGCGGCGGCCCTATCCTGCTTGACGATAAGGTCGTGATCCAGGGACGGGCGCGCATCAGCGGCGATGTGCTTATTGAGCATCGGGTTGAAATCACCGACGATGCGGTGATTGAGGCTTTTGCCGGTGAGAACATCCACCTGCGCGGCGAAAAGGTGATTAACGGCGACCAGCGCATCACCCGTACGCCTCTATTGGGGGCGTTATAGCGGGTAAATTTTGCCGTAGATATTCACATCGTCAAAACGGCCATTCAGGAACTCTGCTTCCCGCAGGCACCCCTCCAGCGTAAAACCGTTGCGCAGGGCAACGTTGTTGCTGGGTTTATTCGCCACCCGACACTTAATGACAAAACGGCGGATCTCGCCTCGCTCGACGTAATAGCGCATAAACGCCTGCAGCGCCTGCGACAGAATGCCCTGTCCCTGATGCGCCTCGTCCAGCCAGTAACCGATGTATCCGGCTTTGTTGGCGGGTTCAATCGCATTAAACGACAGCACGCCGACCAGGTCCTCATCCTTGAAAATCAGAAACATTTTGGCGTAGCGGCGCTGGTGCAGCATCTGATTACTCAGCACATTACGACGGGTGTCATCTTCGGTGCCCACATGCTGCGCCCAGTCAAAGGCGGTTTGCAGCCAGGCTTTGTTTCTGATGACCGTGTTGTGCAGACCGGCAGTATAGCGCTCTTCGACGGCGCGAAGCTCGAGATAGTCAGTCACCGGGATAATTTCAGATTCAGTGGCGGTCATGGTCCCTTCCCGTCACCCTCTCCCCGCCGGGGAGAGGGAATAAATGGTCAACGCATGATGCGATCGTCAACGTAGTTTCGTTTGTCCGGCGCAGGCGGGAAATACTGATACAGCCAGGTCTCACTGATCGCATCCCCCTGACAGCGCAGGAACAGGCGCATGTCCACCGGTTCGGTCGAATCCGAGGTAGGATACCAGTCGAACAGAATGCGATAGCCGTCAAACGGCTCAACGTAGAGGATCTCAACCTGCTTCGCTTCACCGCTGGAGAGGGTAATGACCGGCTCAATGCCTTTTGGCGCGGCAGCCTTCAGATCGCCCCCGACGAAGTCGATAGCAAAGCGACGGGCCCACACTTTCGGGTAGTTTTCGCCCGGCGCCCAGCCTTCCGGGAACCCACCCATACCGGTGCGGGTCGCGAAGACATTCGCCAGTGGGGAACGGACCGGCGGCATGGCGCTCCAGTAAAGACGGTATTTAAAGTCCAGCTCATCGCCCGCTTTCACCGGTTTTTCTGGCTGCCAGAAGCAGACCACGTTATCCAGTGTTTCACCCGTTGTCGGGATCTCCATCAGGCCAACCGCACCTTTACCCCAGTCGTTACGCGGCTCCACCCAGAGGCCTGGGCGTTTGTTATACCAGCCCATGACGTCCTGATAATGCGAGAAATCGCGATCGAGCTGAAGCAAGCCGAACCCTTTCGGGTTTTTGTCCACAAACGCATTGAACTGCAGCTTCTGCGGGTTGTTCAGCGGACGGCAAATCCACTCCCCGTTACCGCGCCACATGGCGAGACGGTCGGAGTCATGAATTTGCGGGTGGATGGTATCGCACATGCGGCGTTCGTTTGTACCGCAGCTGAACATACTGGTCATCGGCGCAATGCCGAGCTGCTTAATGTCTTTACGCGCATAGAGATGGTTTTCCACCTCCATGATCACCTGGCTCTTCTCGCAGTGGATCACGAACTTATACGCACCGGTGATGCTTGGGCTGTCCAGCAGCGTATAGACGGTGAAGGTAGTGTCGCCCGGTTTGACGGTTTCGAACCAGAACGCGGTGAAGTCAGGGAACTCTTCCGGCGTGTCGGTAAAGGTATCCACCGCCAGACCCCGCGCGGAAAGACCATACTGATAGGTATCATCAACCGCACGGAAATAGCTCGCCCCCAGGAATGAGACGATATCGCGACGCGCCAGTTCCGGTGCCTTGAAGGCGCGGAAACCGGCAAACCCAAGATCGCTTTGCCCTTCCAGCTGCTTCGTATCAACACCGGTTTCACCGTAGCTGAACAGCTCAGGACGGAAGTGGATTTCGCGCGCCTGTGACGTTGACTGATCCAGCGAGAACATGCGCACGCGGCGACGGAAACCCATGCCCATATGGAAGAACTGCACATCCAGCTGACGGCCTTCAATGTTATTCCACAGTGACTGTTTTTCATCGTAACGGATGGCGTTATAGGCCTGCGGCGTCATGGTCGCCAGCGTGTCCGGTAACGGTCGCGGTGCTCCGCCCCATGGGGTTTTCGCCAGGTCATGGGCCATGGATTGCAGTACGGAGAAGTCAAAACGACGGCTCTGACCGTCAGCAATGTCAGAGTCAGCAGCGTAAGCCGCTTTGGAAAACAGGGAAGCAAGGCCAGTTGTGCCGCTCAGGGCTGCCATTGCCAGCGAGCCTTTTAGAAAACGTCTGCGATTCATGCCTGGAAAAACGTCCTTATGGTCGTGTGAATGTGTTTCGCACTCGGCGAAATGACGGCAAGAAAGAACGCACAGCCTAAACAAAAATGGTTAAGAATCCAATTGTTGGGCGGCGATTATCTGTACAAAGTGCGAAATATTTTCTGTCGACCAGAACGACCCGAAAAAGGTGTAAAGAAAGGTATAAAGACGTGTATAAAAATGCCCCGGCTGGACATCGTCAGTCGGGGCAAATGAGGCGGTTATTTTACGCTGACATCGATACCTGGGAAGTACTTATCAGCGAGTTTAGCGATAGTGCCATCGGCACGCACTTTATCAATTGCGGCATCAAGTTGCTTTTTGGTGGCCTCGTCCCCTTTACGCAACCCAAAGCCGATCCCACTGCCGAGGATAGTGTCGTCCGACACCGGTTTGCCGATAAAGCCAAACCCTTTCCCCTGCGGCTTGCTGAGGAAACCTGCCTGCCCGGCCGCGGACATAACCAGCGAGGCGTCGATACGGCCATTCAGCAGATCGCCCCAGGCCATATTCTGATCTTTATAAGACACCACGGTGACACCCTGCTTTTCCCAGTGCTCTTTCGCGTAGGTTTCCTGAATAGAGCCCTGCAGGACACCGATGGTTTTGCCCTTAAGCCCCGCGGGCGTTGCCTCTACCGCGGTACCGGCCTTGCCAACGAGCTGCGATGGGATGCGGTAAATCGGCTGGGTAAAATCAATACTTTTACGTCGCTGTTCGGTGATGTTCATCGCCGAGTTAATGGCATCAAATTTCTTCGCCACCAGGCCCGGTATTAACGCATCAAAAGAGGTTTCAACCCAGGTGCATTTCAGCGCTGCGGCTTTGCAGATGGCATTGCCCAGCTCAACGTCAAACCCTTCCAGTTCGCCAGCAGCATTTCGGCTTTCAAACGGCGGATATTCTGCCTCCAGCCCGTACCGCAGTTCGGTGGCCGCGAATGACGAAAACGTACACAGCAATCCCATGCCGACAACTAACGCGCGTAATTTCATCTCCAACTCCTTAGCGTGGTTTAACCCGACACAGGGCCTGGGCACCTGCCCGTAACGTCGCCTCATCTTTCGCAAAAGAGAGACGAATCAATTTATTATCCGTACCATCCGCATAAAACGCCGACAGCGGAATGGTGGCCACTCCATACTCAACGATCAGCCGTTTCACCAGTTCACTGTCGCGCTCATCGCTAAACTGGCTGTAGTCGGCCAGCAGGAAAAACGAACCGGCGCTCGGCAAGAGTCTGAACGGTGATGCCTCCAGCAAACTTTGCAGCAGATCGCGTTTGCGCTGATAAAACGCCGCCAGCGACAGCCAGGTTTGCGGGTCAATCATGTGTTCTGCAAACGCATGCTGCATTGGCGTATCGGCCGAAAACATCAGAAATTGATGGACTTTACAAATCTCATCCATCAGTACCGCCGGAGCAACACAGTAACCCACACGCCAGCCGGTCACGTGATAGGTTTTTCCGAAGGAAGAGATAATGACGCTACGCTCCGCCAGCTGCGGATGTGTCGCCATACCGTGGTGCGGTTCACCATCAAAGACGACGTGTTCGTACACTTCGTCAGACAAAATAATGATATCGGTATTGCGGGTCACCGCCACCAGCTGCTGCAGGTCCTCTGCTGAGAAGACCTGCCCGCTCGGGTTGTGCGGGGTATTGATGATAATCATGCGCGTACGCGGGGTGATCGCCGCACGGACTTCATCCCAGTTGACGGCAAAATCCGGCACCGTCAGTTTAATGGCAACCGGCGTGGCCCCCTGCAGGCGAACAATCGGGGCGTAACTGTCAAACGACGGTTCAAAGTAGATCACTTCGTCGCCCGGGTGCACCAGCCCGCTGATCGCCGAATAGAGTCCTTCACTGGCACTGGCGGTGACCAGCACTTCGCTGGCCGGGTCATAGTGCGTGCCGTAGAGGGTGGCAATTTTATCCGCAATACGCTCTTTAAGCGGCTGCAGGCCGGTCATTGCCGCGTACTGGTTGTGCCCTGCCTCCATCGCCCGGGTCACCCCGGCGACCAGTTTGGGATCGCAGGAAAAATTGGGTGCACCCTGAGAAAGATTGATGGCGTTATGCCGGGCGGAGAGCTGGCCGATAACGGTAAAAATCGTGGTCCCCACATCGGGTAATTTGGAACGGGTGTGCACCGGAGTGTGTAACGTCATCCTCTTTCCTTTCTCATGATGAATGCATAACTATTCAAACAACAAGTCAGTTGTCGGGACAATCGAATTGTTGTCATAATAGCCATGAGAAAAACGCATACCTGAGGTGTTTAATGTCGCGCCGTTCGCTCCCGCTTAATGCCATCGACGCCTTTTTAGTCACCGCGCGTCATCTGAATCTGACCCATGCCGCAACAGAGCTCTGTCTGACGCAGGGAGCCGTAAGTCGCAAAATCGCCACCCTTGAAGCGTGGTTCGGCTTTCCGCTGTTTGAGCGCCATGCGCGCGGCCTGCGCCTCTCCCCACAGGGCAGCGCCCTGCTTCCGGAATTGCAATCCACTTTTGAAACGCTGCTGACCCTGGCCGATCGGGCCCGTACCCAGCAAACCGTGATCCGACTCAAAGCACCCACCTGCGCCATGCGCTGGCTGGTGCCTCGTCTGCTGGAGGTGGAGCGCGAGCAGCCGGATCTGCAGATCGCATTGACCACCACTACCGACCATAACGTCAATTTCAAAACGGAATCTTACGACGCGGCCATTGTATTTGGCACCCATATGAGCGCGGGCGATCTGCTGTTTGAAGAGGCGTTAACCCCGGTAATGAGCCCCCTGCGAGCAGGTTGCGAACTGGGTGCGTTAACCTTCCTTCACCCGACACGGGATAAGACAGACTGGTCATTGTGGCTGGCGAAGCAGGAATGCCCAGGGGTTGTTATGCATAAAAATCAACACTTCGACACGATGGACCTTGCCATCACGGCCGCCATTCAGGGGCTGGGGGTGGCCATTGCTGACGAAACACTGGTGGAAGAAGACGTCCGCGCCGGGAGGCTGGCGCGGCCTTTTGCGAGCAGCATTAAAACGGGTGCGAGCTACAGACTGGTTCTGCGCGAATCGCCTGGCCAGGAAAATGGGCTGGCGGCGTTTCGCGCATGCCTGCTCAGTCGAGGCTCACATGGTGTTTCATAACGCGCTTAAAGAGGCTCATGCGCGCGCGCATAAAGCGGTTTTCAAGCCTGAAACCTGCATGTTTATTCACGCCGATACGTAGCAGCACGTCCCTTCCTTTTCGACAGGCCGGCCAGTGCGTCGGGCCAGGAAGACTTTCCCGGTGACCGGCGTCACGCGCAAAGCTCACCCAATAATCTGCAACCTGCGCTGCGAATTGCCGGTCTCGCGCATTAACGTAGTGGCAGGAAGGCTCAATCTCACCAAGGGTGTCAAACACGTACGGCACCTCATTACCGTGCCAGGCACCGTTGATATAGGTTGCGTGCTCTGCTTCCGCCACATAGTCGAACCAGTAACGCCAGCACAAGCCGCCCACGCGCTGCTGGGCCTGCATCACCACATATCCCATGGTGGTAAAAGCCATATCCCGGCACACCTGCCTGCCAAGCTCCACATCCCCTTTCACACCCGGATAGAGCAGTTTGATCAGCCCCAGTCCAAAACGACGTTCACGGCGAAGCTTCTGGATCTGACCGGCGAGATCGATACCAAATACCGCCATCACGCTGGCTTCGTCACTGTTCGACCCAATCATCACCGGAACAGGATGCTGACGCGCGGCAAAGAACACATCGAGCATTGATTCCGGCAGAACACAGTCTCCGACGATGGGTGCCGGGGCGATGTTCAGCGGCGCGGCCAGCGGCCAGAACGCTTCGGGGGGAATGGCACGTAACTGATCTGCTGACGCTTCCTCAAGGCCGAAATGCGCCGCCAGCGCTTCCCCTTTTTGCAGGGCCTGTTCCCGCGGCGTATCCGGCAGGGTGTATCCGCTTTGCACAATCGCTTTGTGGAAGAGTCCCTTCGCCAGCGGAGACGCCAGCAGCGACAGCACGCTGCGCGCGCCGGCGGATTCACCAAACAGGGTGACGTTGTCAGGATCGCCACCGAAAGCGGCAATATTCTCCCGAACCCATTCAAGGGCGGCAATCTGATCCAGCAGCGCAAAGTTATGCACCACCCGGTCTTCTTCTCCTTCCAGCGCGGGATGGGCAAAGAAGCCAAGGTGACCAAGACGGTAATTGATCGTCACAACCACCACGCCGCGCGTTGCCAGCGCCTTACCGTTATAGGGCGGCAGGCCACCCGCGCCAATGGTAAACCCCCCGCCGTGCAGCCAGACCATGACGGGAAGCGGCGCCGGCCGCTCGACGGGTGACCAGACGTTAAGATACAGACAATCTTCTGAGAACCGGCCGGGATCGCCACCGCCTAACGCCTGGCAATACTCACTGTTCTGCCAGCTTGAGGGCGAAAAAGCGGTGGCCAGACGCAGCCCCTCCCAGCGTTCAGGCGGCCGTGGCGAACGCCAGCGCCAGTTGCCAACGGGAGGCGCCGCATAGGGAATACCACACCAGAGATGTACGTTTTCATCCGTTAAACCAGACAGTGCGCCCTGGCGCGTTTCAATCACAGGGGCGGAGGGATTTTGCATAACAACCTTCTGTTTCCATCACACCCCAGAAGAGTAACGATTTCAGAGCAAACCGCAACGCTGTTTGCTGCGGATTTCAGCCTCCTGATAGAGCATGAACTCATCGTACACCGGGCAACCCAGCGCCGCTTCGAACGCGTCGCGACTGGCGTTACCGTGGCTACGCGCCTGGGTTTCATTGCCCAGATTCGACTGGAAAATCCCTGCGGCGCTGACCGGGAGGAAATCTTCATAGGTGATCGGCTGAGCGACAACCCACCCGCGCTCAATTAACGGCTGTGGATCGTCTCCCGGACGAAACGCATGTCGATGCGCTTCCCCGGATGGCGTCAGGCGATAGCGGAAATAGGCGAGTTCCTGACGGCGCATCAACAATTCGCTGTCCGGGAAGGCGCTGAAGATCTCGCGCAAATGGAGCTGGTGCGTCATGTTGTCTTTACCGGTACCGGCCTCTGCAAGCAGGCTGTCATAAAGCGCACGACCTTTTGGCGTCAGCGCCACGCCGCGCTGTTCAATTTCGCCAAAGCGCGCGGTATGCGTTCCTGTATGCTCCCCGGCAAACAGCACCGGCTCTTCCAGCGCTTTAAAGCTAGTCTGGCGCAGTAATACGGGAACCTCGCGGCGCGGTGGTCCTTCAATCAGAATTTTGGGTTCAATCCCGTACTTCGGCATCAGCTCCTGCACCCGGTCAATATCCAGCGTACGTGGCGTGAGGTGGTTGATATGGCAACCCGGGAAACAGACCACATCCGCAATCAGTCGGTGCTCGTTATGCAATGCCAGATAGGTCTCCTGGTCGACCGTCGCATGACGATGCCAGCGGAAGGTTTCTAACGCCTCTTGCACAAACGCCTGCGCCTGGGCATCCGTAAAGTGCCCTTCTGCCTCATGCAGCGCGATAAGCTCCAGACAACGCGGGGTAAAGATATTGCGGTGAGACAGGATCTCCGCGGCACGCTCACGCAGGACGACGTTGTCAATCAATTCGAGGCGCAGCAGCGAGGTAAAGATACGAAACGGATTTCGGCACAGCGCCGCATCATCGACCGGGCGGAACGCCGTGGAGTGGACGGGCACGCCCGCCTGAGAGAGGTCATAATAGCTGACCGGGTACATCCCCATAATGGCAAACATACGACGCAAGGTCGAAAGCTCTTGCGCGGTACCCACGCGGATCGCCCCGTGACGCTCCACATTCAGGCGCGCCAGTTCATCCGCGTTCGCCAGTTGTTCATGTAATAGTGGGTTATTTTCCAGAACCGCCAGGTTTACGTCCGCAACCAGGTCGAGCAAGGTGCCGTACTGCGGAACTTCCTGCTGGTACATCGCCGACATAGCCTGCGAAAAGTGTTCCCGAATATCATCAGCCGTGATGGTGTTCGCCATGATGTCATGCCTCCAGTGAATATTACCTGGAGTGTAGAGAAACCCGTTCCCTCTGGGGGGAAGAATTTCCGATTTGTGATCTTAAGACAGGAGTGGTTAAAGCGTGTGCTGGCCTGCCCTGACACCCATATGACCTGGCAGATTCACCTTCTCTAAATGTAGATTCACCTTCTCTAAATAAAGCGTTTTCTGATCAAACTGTATTATTAATAACCTCATCGCTTAACCATTAAGAGGTAATAAATAGCATTATCTTAAGAGGTAATATCTCATTAAAAACAAATATTAGTGGCATATATCTTATTTCGTTAACGCAACAAGCGGATTTTCAATATTTCTCCTTAAGATTAATCTGTAATTTTTAGACTGCCGCATGCGTTTCAGGCATAAACAATGCAAGAAAAACAGTTATCCCCTGCGGCTCGCGGATTAACTCCATGAAGACAGGCAGTTAACCGCAAGCCATCCAGGATATATTCATATTAAACGAAGCGTTAACCATCAGAAATATCTCAGCAACGAAGCGATGGTTTACAAAACATATTTGACGAATATGAAACACCGACTAAAGTTATTATTCGAACGACGAGTGATACGGAATATTTTCGTATCTTAACTGACATAACCAATATATGAGGTTTAATATGGCAGAGCATCGTGGTGGTTCCGGTAATTTCGCACAAGACCGTGAAAAAGCATCAGAAGCTGGACGTAAAGGTGGCCAGCACAGCGGCGGTAATTTTAAAAACGATCCGCAACGCGCATCTGAAGCAGGTAAGAAAGGAGGAGAAAACAGCCACGGTGGTGGCCGTAAAAACTCCTGATCTTATGTAAATCTCTTTTATTTAAAACAGAGAGCATGCTGCGGGCCTCCAGGCTCGCAGTACCCCTTCTTTATTTTACCGGAGCGTAATGATGAATATGAAAAGTGTCGAAGATGTGTTTATTCACCTCCTGTCCGATACCTACAGCGCTGAGAAGCAGCTGACCCGCGCGCTCGGCAAACTGGCTCGTGCTGCCTCCAGTGAAAAACTGAGCGCAGCCTTTAGTGCACACCTTGAAGAGACGCAGGGACAGATTGAGCGTATCGACCAGATTATCGAGCAAGAATCTGGCCTTAAGCTCAAACGTATGAAGTGCGTAGCAATGGAAGGCCTGATTGAAGAGGCCAATGAGGTCATCGAGAGCACCGATAAAAATGAGGTGCGTGACGCCGCATTAATTGCCGCAGCACAAAAAGTGGAGCATTACGAAATTGCCAGTTACGGTACCCTCGCCACATTAGCAGAACAACTGGGCTATAAAAAAGCCGTTAAACTTCTGGCCGAAACGCTGGAAGAAGAGAAAGAAACCGATCTTAAACTTACCGACCTGGCCGTAGGCAATATTAACCAAAAAGCGCAAAAATGACGTTATAGCAAAGGTTAAATAAAATGAGCATCAGTCCCAGGACTATTAAACGGTGCCATTTAACGGCAGCAATAATATGGTTCATACTCGCTATCCCTTCCGTTTTATGGTGGAAGAGCAGCGTGCTATGGGTCATTATCATCAGTATCTACGCCAATATTGTCGGCCATTTATCTGGCTACAGTGCTGCGCGTGCCGATCAGGCTGCTGAGAGTGAGACCAAATAAGCGACACCATAATGAGGACATTATAATGAATCACGTAGAACACTACCATGACTGGCTACGCGATGCCCATGCGATGGAAAAGCAAGCCGAATCTATGCTGGAATCCATGGCCAGCCGTATCGATAATTATCCCGATGTTCGCGCCAGAATTGAGCAGCATATTAGTGAAACAAAGCGACAAATTACCTTACTGGAAGAGATCCTCGACCGTAATGATATTTCTCGTTCGGTTTTAAAAGATTCGATGAGTAAAATGGCGGCGCTCGGACAATCCATTGGCGGGATGTTCCCCTCTGATGAGATCGTCAAAGGGTCTATCAGCGGCTATGTTTTCGAACAGTTTGAAATAGCCTGCTACACCTCCCTGCTGGCCGCGGCCAAAAAAGCGGGCGACATGGCTTCCGTGCCCGCCATCGAAAGTATCCTGGCGGAAGAGCGCGAGATGGCCGACTGGCTGATTCGCCACATTCCACAGACCACCGAACAGTTCCTGCTGCGTTCAGACGCATCCGGTGTCGAAGCAAAAAAATAACCTCAGGAGAGAAGACATGTTTCGACACGTCAAACAATTACAATATACGGTTCGGGTTGCCGAACCGAATCCCGGCCTTGCCAATTTATTACTGGAACAATTCGGCGGTCCTCAGGGCGAGCTGGCCGCCGCCTGCCGTTACTTTACTCAGGGGTTGAGTGATGACGACCCGGGTCGTAAAGATATGCTGATGGATATCGCGACCGAAGAGTTAAGCCACCTTGAAATTATCGGTACCCTGGTGGGTATGCTTAATAAAGGGGCTAAAGGCGCACTGGCGGAGGGCGTGGAAAATGAAGCCGAGCTGTATCGGTCCATGACCGAAAACGGTAACGACAGCCATATCACCTCCCTGCTTTACGGTGGCGGTACTCCGTTGACCAACTCCGCCGGGGTGCCGTGGACGGCGGCTTATGTCGACACCATTGGCGAGCCGACCGCCGATCTGCGCTCAAATGTGGCTGCCGAGGCCCGAGCGAAGATCATCTATGAACGGCTGATTAACGTCACGGACGATCCGGGCGTGAAGGATGCGCTGGCGTTTCTGATGACGCGTGAGGCAGCGCATCAGCTCTCCTTTGAGAAGGCGCTTCAGTCCATTCGTAATAATTTCCCTCCGGGAAAACTGCCGCCAATCGAGGAATACACCAACAAGTACTACAATATGTCTGAAGGTGGAGAGGTTCGCGGAAGCTGGAACAGCGATAAACATTTCGACTACGTTGAATCCCCCCAACCTGCCGTTGACGGCGGAGACGGGAGTGCAAGCGTGACGCTGACGACCGAACAGGCCACGCTGGTCAAAGCGATGTCGGCCCGCACGAAGTCCGATCCACATTCCGACCCGCTGACCGGCGCCGAACTGGGTGCCGGGAAGAAAAAACCGTAACCGATTTTGCCAGGCAGCCCAGGACTGCCTGGCAATCCTCGTGCGCAACAGTTCCAGAGGTACGGACCATGTTCGAGCTCGACGCATTTCACCTCGCCAGAATCCAGTTCGCTTTTACCGTCTCGTTTCATATTCTATTCCCGGCGATCACCATCGGTCTTGCCAGCTATCTGGTGGTGCTCGAAGGGATGTGGCTTCGCACCAAAAATGAGGTGTGGCGCTCGCTGTACCATTTCTGGCTAAAGATATTTGCCGTTAACTTCGGCATGGGGGTCGTTTCCGGTCTGGTCATGGCCTATCAGTTCGGCACTAACTGGAGCGGATTCTCACAGTTTGCCGGCAGTATCACCGGCCCCCTCCTGACCTATGAAGTCTTAACCGCCTTCTTCCTCGAAGCCGGTTTTCTTGGCGTGATGCTGTTCGGCTGGAACAAGGTTGGCCCGGGCCTGCACTTCTTCTCGACCTGTATGGTCGCGCTGGGTACGCTGATGTCCACCTTCTGGATCCTCGCCTCCAACAGCTGGATGCACACGCCCCAGGGGTTCAGTATTCAGAACGGTCAGGTCATTCCAGAGGACTGGCTGGCCATCATTTTTAACCCCTCCTTCCCTTACCGTCTCATTCACATGGCTATCGCCGCGTTCCTGAGCAGCGCGCTGTTTGTGGGGGCGTCGGGCGCATGGCATCTGCTGCGCGGCAACGACACGCCCGCGATACGCACCATGTTTTCCATGGCGATGTGGATGGCCCTGCTGGTCGCGCCCATTCAGGCCGTCGTCGGTGATATGCATGGCCTGAATACCCTCGAACACCAGCCGGCCAAAATTGCCGCCATCGAAGGTCACTGGGAGAACCCGCCAGGCGAAGCGACACCGCTGCTGCTGTTTGGCCTGCCGGATATGGAGCAGGAGCGCACCCGCTACGCGCTGGAAATTCCTGCCCTTGGCAGTCTGATTCTGACCCACAGCCTGGATAAACAGGTCCCGGCCCTGAAAGATTTCCCGAAAGAAGATCGCCCGAACTCACCGATTGTTTTCTGGTCATTCCGCATTATGGTCGGCATGGGTCTGCTGATGATCACGCTGGGTCTGGTCAGCGTCTGGCTACGCTATCGCCATCGACTCTACCAGTCGCGGCCCTTCCACTGGTTCGCGCTGTGCATGGGACCGGCGGGCCTACTAGCGCTGCTGGCCGGCTGGGTCACCACCGAAGTGGGTCGTCAGCCGTGGGTGGTGTATGGCTATCTGCGCACGATCGACGCGGTCTCGCTGCACAGCACGCTGCAGATGAGCATTAGCCTGCTGGCCTTCTTTGTGGTCTATTCGTCGGTGTTTGGCGTGGGCTACGTCTACCTGATTCGGCTTATCAAGAAAGGTCCGCAGCCCGTTGATACCTTGACGTCAAATACCTCGGGCACCCCTGCCCGTCCGCTGTCTGCCGCTGAGTCTGTTCCGGAACAGGAGAGAAACTGATGGGCGTCGATATCTCAGTTATCTGGTTTGCCATCATCGTGTTCGCCACGCTGATGTATATCATCATGGATGGCTTTGATTTGGGCATCGGGCTGCTTTTTAACTTCGTGGGCGATGCCAGAGAGCGTGACGTAATGGTCAACAGCGTAGCGCCGGTGTGGGACGGCAACGAGACCTGGCTGGTGCTCGGCGGTGCGGGGTTGTTCGGCGCGTTTCCGCTGGCCTATGCGGTGATTATCGATGCGCTGACCATCCCTCTTACCGCCATGTTAATTGGCCTTATCTTTCGCGGCGTGGCCTTTGAGTTCCGCTTTAAGGCAACGCCTTCGCACCGCAAATTCTGGGACTACGCCTTCGCCGGCGGCTCTTTGCTTGCCACCTTCAGCCAGGGGGTGGTGGTGGGAGCAGTGATTAACGGCTTTGACGTTGAGGGCCGGCGCTTTGTCGGCTCCGCCCTTGACTGGCTAACGCCCTTCAATCTTTTCTGCGGCATCGGGCTGGTAGTGGCCTACACCCTGCTCGGTACTACGTGGCTTATCATGAAAAGTGAAGGCGCGTTGCAAAACCGCATGCGTGAGCTGACCCGGCACGTGCTGCTGGCGCTGGTGGTGGTGATCGCGGTGGTGAGTATCTGGACGCCGCTCGGCTGGCAGTACGTTGCCGACCGCTGGTTTACCTTCCCCAACTTCATCTGGTTCCTGCCGGTTCCCCTGCTGGTAGGCGTGTTTAGCCTGTGGATCTGGCGACTAACGCGCAACCCGGCCAGCCACTCGCGTCCCTTCCTGCTGACCCTTGGGCTGATCTTCCTCGGATTTAGCGGTCTGGGAATTAGCCTGTGGCCTAACATTATTCCGCCGCGCATTACCCTGTGGGAGGCTGCGGCACCACCGGCCAGCCAGCTATTTATGCTGGTCGGAACGTTACTGATTATTCCGGTGATTCTGGTGTACACCGCCTGGAGCTACTACGTTTTCCGGGGCAAAGTTTCCGACACGGAAGGTTATCACTGAGGTGAACTATGGCAGACTGGCATACCCGAGCCATTATTTATCAGATTGATACTGCACTCTTTTATGATTTAAACGGCGATGGCTGCGGGGACATCGCCGGGATTGGCGCAAAATTGCGCTACATTCGCCGCATGGGGGCGACGGTTATCTGGATCACCCCTTTCTACCTCACCCCGTTTCTGGATGAAGGCTACGACGTCAGCGACCATCTGCAGGTTGATCCTCGCTTCGGAAAGCTGGCCGACATTATCGCCTTTATTGAACAGGCTCGGGAGCTGGGTATGCAGGTCATTATTGAGCTGTTGATTCAGCACACCTCGGACGCCCATCCGTGGTTTCAGCAGGCTCGCCGCAACCCAACTTCACCTTTTCGTGACTACTACATCTGGTCGGATAATAACGAGGACGATACCTCCCCGATGTTTCCCGGCGTGGAAGAGAGCGTCTGGACATGGGATGACGAGGCCGGGCAATACTACCGACATATGTTCTATCACCACGAGCCCGACCTGAATCTGACCTGCCCCGCGCTGCTCAACGAGATCGAAAATATTATCCTCTTCTGGCTCAAGCTCGGGGTGTCGGGATTTCGCCTTGATGCCGCAACGCACCTGACCGCGCAGGCAGGCGGCGGTGACGAGAAAAAGGGGTTATGGATCCTGGAGCATATGCGCCGCCTTATTGAAGCACGTAATCCGGAAGCGATCCTGCTCGGTGAGGTGGACGTCGACGTGGAGGCGTATAAAGACTATTTCGGCGAAAATAACCGTCTGAATCTGGTGCTGAATTTCTGGCTCAATAAGTATTTCTACGTCAGCCTTGCCAGGAAAAGCGCCCGACCGCTGCGCAATGCCATAAAGAAGATGATTGTCCCGCCTGACTCGTGCTGCTTTGCCAACTGGCTGCGCAACCACGATGAGTTGGATCTGGAAGGGATCGGTAAAAAAGAGAAACAGATTGTGGTCGACACCTTCGCCCCTGACGAAGAGATGAACGTCTACCAGCGCGGGATACGACGCCGTCTGGCACCGATGTTAAAGGGCGATCAAAAACGGCTGGCGTTCTGCCACGTGGTGCTCTTCTCACTCCCGGGCGTGCCGGTCATGCGCTACGGCGATGAGATTGGCATGGGTGATGATTTGACGCTGGAAGAGCGCTATGCCGTGCGTACGCCAATGCAGTGGGCGGGGTCAGAAGGCGGTGGCTTTTCAGCAGCGGATCCTGAGCGGTTTATCGCCCCGATCATCGATCGCGGTCCCTGGCGTTATCAGAAAATCAACGTGGCCGATTCCCTGCTGCACCGCAATTCCCTGCTGCACCGGATCATCGACATGGCCAATACGCGCTCTGAATTTCCGGAGATTGCTGTCGCACCGTTTCGTCTCATCAATATTGATGATGACGCGGTACTGGGCATTTATTACGAAGCCGAAGCGCGCAGTATCCTGACCTTCGTTAACTTTAGCGACAAGCCGGTCCAGTTTACCGCCCGCGGGATCCGTCACGCCACCTGGACCGCCTGCCTGGCGGATAAACGCTATGACGACGCGCTGATCTGTGGCAAAACCGTCCAGCTTACCCTCAGCGGCTACGGCTATCGCTGGTTCTGGACTAACCGTAGCGCGCTGCGCTGATTACCTTTTACGCCGGGTCATCAGCCGCGTCAGCACAACGCCCGCCACCGCGAGGGAGCCTAACAGGACTTTCCCGGGCACACCTGACGTGATCGCCGTGGCGCGGTTTTTCGCTTCCGGGGTAAAACGCCCATGGATTTTGTGCAGGTCGTTGACCGGCTGGTCGAGATAATCCTGCCGATCCCGGTCATTCAGATCGTCAGTCATCTGACCTTCCCAGGCCTTCTTCACCATCAGCCGGTCCAGGAAACCCGGGAAGAGGAATTGTCCGACGATCGACTGAATGGTACTGCTGCCCACCCACAGTTCGCGCACCGGTTTTTGCGCGACCTTAAAAATCGCGCTCGCGGCAACTTCAGGCTCAAACACCGGCGGAACCGGACGCATAGACCAGGCGAATTTGTTTCTTGCCCAGTCAAACTGCGGTGTATTCAGCCCCGGCATCTGCACCATTGAAAGCTGCACCCGGCTGTTCTCATGCATCAGTTCCGTGCGCACCGCATCGGTGAATCCCCGAATCGCCGCTTTGGCGCCGCAGTAGGCCGATTGCAACGGGATCGAGCGGTAGGCCAGCGCGGACCCGACCTGAATAATCACGCCGCGATCGCGTGGCACCATCAATTCCAGCGCGGCGCGGGTTCCGTTTACGAAGCCAAGATAGGTCACGTCAGTGACGCGGCGAAATTCATCCGGCGTCAGGGTACGAAACGGTGCCAGCACCGCACCCATCGCATTGTTAACCCACACATCAATCGCGCCGAGACGATATTCAATCTCGTTTGCCGCGTCCACCACCGCCTGGCTGTCGGCGACATCCGCCTGTACCGCACAGGCTTTGACGCCAAAACGCGTTAACTCCTCCTGGGTCGAGTGCAGGCTTGTCTCATCGCGGGCAATAATCCCCACATCGTAGCCTGCCTTTGCGAAGTGCAGCGCCGTTGCCTTTCCCACACCCGCCGTACCGCCGGTAATGACAATCACAGCCATAGAACCTCCGCGTTAATTTACTCGTTATCCCAGCCGGATAATCTGGTCACTAATTCAGACAATGAATACTGCACCGCCTTCTCAACCACATCCTGGCAGTCGCCGGAAAACAGGACGGTACGGGTTTCCGTGTGTCCGCGAAGGTTCCAGGCGAAGCAAACGGTCCCTGCCGCCGTGCCATCGTCGCCCCCTTCTGGCCCGGCATAACCGCTGATGGCAATACTGACATCTGCCTGGGCAATCTCCAGGATCCGGGCGGCCATTTCGGTTACCGTCTGTTCACTCACGGCCGTATACCGTTCAAGGGTCTCAGGACGCACGCCCAGAATGCGCTCTTTTGCGCCGTCACTGAACACGACCAGGCCGACATCATAAAATTCGGCCGTGTTCTCTTCGGCACAAAGGGCGACGGAGAGTTTTCCGCCGGTGCAGGATTCTGCCGTGGTTAAGCGAAGCCCTAAGTCTGTCAATTTGCTCGCCACTTTTTTGGTCAGTTCGGCGACGGTATAATTGTTATCATGGTGAAGGTTGCTCATTTCGTGGCCTCTTACTTCTCAAAAGGAATGATTGAAATATGTCCATTGCGCTCAAGAATGGCATATTTAATTTCACTCAGCTGCGTAACACCATTATTCTGGCGTGCCGATACCAGAATATCATCACAGGAAACGTCGACTTTTTTGAGTTTATCTGCTAGCGGCACGCCGTTCTCAACCAATATCACCGGAGTACCATCAAGAATATTTTCTACCGGTGAGAAATATTTTTTCATTATCCCAAAGATAATATCCACTACCACCAGCGTGGTAATGGTAATCATTGCGCCGGTGACCGAAAAATCTTCCCCGAGCAGCGCCTGTTGCGTCGCCTCACTGATAATTAACAGGAGAATCAGATCAAAGCTGGTCATCTGCAGCAAAGCGCGCCGTCCGGCAACTTTAAATACCACGACGAGGAACAGGTAAATAGCCAGCGCACGAAAGACCATATCCATATCAGCCTCCTACGGGTAAATTAATTGCCAGAAAGGGATTTCCGGCTCGTTGTTTATGCGAACGACATTGTCCCATTTACCTGCGCGTGCAGGGGTCGTGAAAAGTAAGACAGAGAAGTTGTCGGACATTTTCAGGTTGTTATAAACAAAAAAGAGCGTATTCCCGCGACTGAACATGCTGTCCGGTTGCGGCCAAACGCTTCCTGGCTCGTAAACATCGTTGCTCTTGCTGGTCACACTCAGGGTGTATTTCCCTTCTGTTCTGACCGGGAATGAAAGTTGGATCTTCGACTCCGTCTGGCGTCGGCCAAAGCGCTCGTAGTTGATGGTCAGCGACTTTGCCGAGTTTGTTCTTTGCGTATCACTCACCACTCCGCTTGAAAAGAAACCCGCTATCGCCGCAACGATAATGGCCAGCAGGACAATAAAACCCACCTGACGAAATCCATATTCAAACATCAGCAATCGGTAATTCTCATCTATCCCAGGTAACTTATCACTTTGACGCTTCATGGCGGCTATCACCGTTTCGCTGATTAACCGATATTTTTGATTTCAAAAGCGAATGTTTTTAAGACTTATCACATTTGCCACATAAAGGAATAGCAACAATACTTAATAAGTCAAGACACACAAAATGAAGGATATCAGATGAAATTATCGCTTATTTCCGCTTTTTTGATATTTCTGGTACCGGCCGCATGGGCAGATAATAACGGCGGGTTACAAAAAGGTGAAGCACCGCCACCGCCGCACGCACTGGATAGCGGTTATCGTGGAACCGATGACGCACGAATTATGACCATCGATCATGCAAAAGAAATGCATGATGGTGCGACTATTTCATTACGCGGGAACCTTATTGACGGTAGCGGCGATAAGTTTGTATTCCAGGATAAAACCGGAAAAATAGACGTTATTATTCCCCAGGCAGTATTCGACGGCAGAACAGTAAAACCCGATCAGATGATCAGTATCAACGGATCGCTTGATAAGAAATCATCGCCGCCTGTCGTGCGCGTCGATCATTTGCAGAAATAATTCAGCGAAGCGTTAACGCTGCAACTATCCATCAAATCTCACCCCTTGGCTTAAGGAGTCAGCTATGAGTGATACTACACAACGTCAGAACGCTTACCCGCAACCCCCTTTCCCGGAGCAACCGCAAACGCCGCCGGGACTGGCATCAGAAATGCAACCCGTACCCGACCACGGGGAAACGAGCTATAAAGGGCATGGCCGCCTTGCCGGCAAGAAAGCATTGATCACCGGAGGCGACTCCGGTATTGGTCGCGCAGTCGCGATCGCTTACGCCCGTGAAGGGGCTGACGTCGCAATCAACTATCTGCCTGAAGAAGAGAAAGACGCGGTTGACGTCATTGAGCTTATCAAAGCGGAAGGACGCATTGCCGTCGCGCTGCCGGGTGACATCCGTGACGAGACGTTCTGCCAGAAGCTGGTAGAAGAGGCGGTGGCCAAACTGGGGGGACTGGACATTCTGGTGAATAACGCTGGTCGTCAGCAATACCGGGAATCCCTTGAAGAGCTCACCACGGAAGATTTTGACGCGACCTTCAAAACCAATGTCTATGCGCCTTTCTGGATAACCAAAGCGGCGCTGCGCCATCTGAAACCATCGGCCTCTATCATTAATACTTCCTCGGTCCAGGCGGTTAAGCCCAGCCCTGTGCTGCTGGATTATGCCCAGACAAAAGCCTGTCTGGCGGTGTTCACCAAATCCTTAGCGAAACAGCTTGGTCCAAAAGGAATACGCGTCAACGCGGTTGCCCCGGGTCCTTACTGGACGGTGCTGCAATCCAGCGGCGGCCAGCCGATGGAAAAAGTGAAAGAGTTTGGTGGTGATACCCCGCTGGGGCGTCCGGGTCAACCTGTTGAAATCGCACCGCTCTATGTCACGCTGGCCTCGGATGAATGCTCATTTACCTCCGGTCAGGTATGGTGCTCTGATGGCGGTGATGGCGTGATTTAACCCGGCTATACACTGACGTAACGCTCTCAATGTGCTCGAAAAGAACAAGGACGTTCTTCCTCTCCCCCCTGCCAAAAAACATGTTGTAACTCAAACAGATCAAATGTTAAAAATATTTTGCTATCAAGTTATCAAAATTAAACAACTTAGCTTGTCACCCGCATCGCTCTGTTTTTAACATCGCCTATGGAAAAAAATGGTCTGTTCAGTCAGCGCATACGCTTGCGCCATTTGCATACATTTGTGGCCGTCGCTCAACAGGGAACGCTGGGGCGAGCGGCTGAAACTCTCAACCTAAGCCAGCCTGCGCTCTCCAAAACGCTGAACGAGCTGGAACAACTCACCGGCACTCGTCTCTTCGACCGCGGTCGGCTGGGGGCACAACTCACCCTCGTGGGTGAACAATTCCTAACGCACGCCGTCAAGGTTCTCGATGCGCTGAATACTGCCGGACAGTCGCTCAACCGCAAAGAGGAGCACGCCACGGAGATTGTGCGCGTGGGTGCCCTGCCAACGGCGGCGCTCGGCATACTGCCTCCGGTCATTGGGCAGTTCCACAAACATCAGCGGCATACCACTATTCAGGTTGCCACCATGAATAACACCATGCTGCTCGCCGGGCTAAAATCCGGCGAACTGGATCTCGGCATCGGGCGCATGTCCGACCCCGAGCTTATGGGCGGGCTTAACTACGAGCTGTTGTTCCTGGAATCCCTGAAGCTGGTCGTGCGTCCCGGTCACCCCCTGCTGCAGGATACGGTGACGTTAAGCCGCGTGATGGAGTGGCCGGTGGTAGTATCCCCAAAAGGCACCGTTCCGCGTCAGAACGCCGAGACACTGCTGCAGATGCAGGGCTGCTCACTGCCTTCAGGTTGCATTGAAACGCTGTCGGCCTCGCTTTCGCGCCAGCTTACGGTGGATTATGACTACGTCTGGTTCGTTCCCTCCGGCGCGGTGAAAGATGATCTCCGCCAGGGCACGCTTACCGCACTGCCGGTGACGTCGCCAGGTGCGGGCGAACCTATCGGTATATTAACCCGCGTGGATACCCCGCTCTCCCCGGGTGCGCAGACGCTGCTCAGCGCCATCCGCAAATCCATGCCTGCCTGAGACGCCTTTACAACCTCAACCACTAACCCGTCCTGTCGACGGGTTTTTTGTTTCTGTGGTCAAAAAATGCGAAATCATCCATTAACAATTGCGTAAAACAATTTAACAGTTTTATCATAGCTACGAATTCACCAAATGGTTCGCATGCTATTTGTTAAACAGGAATTCAACCGCAAATGATGCGGATAAACCGTATAAAACCTCATCCCCCTCCGCGATTATTACCCAATTGGTACATATTCGGCACCGTTCCGCAACGCGGGGGATTTAAAGGAGACAGAAATGGCATTTGGCAGCGCGCCACGTGGGATACCCCGTATCCTGCAGTGGCTCCTTGCCGGACTGATGACGCTCATCGGTCTGGCTGTTGGCGGCTTAGGTTTAAAGCTTGTTACCGTAGGCGGAAGTGGGTACTTCCTGATCATGGGCGTGGCGATGGTGATTGCCGCCGTCCTGATTTTCATCAACCGCACCAGCGGGATCGTCCTCTATGGCATCGCGTTTATCGCCTCGCTGTTCTGGGCCGTCAGCGATGCCGGATGGGATTTCTGGCCGCTCTTCTCGCGCCTCTTTACGTTTGCCGTGCTGGCCTTCCTCTGTGCCATCGTCTGGCCGTTTATGCGCGCCGCAAACCACAACGCCCCGAACAAAGCACCGGCGTTTGGCGTTGCGGCCGTTCTGGCGGTCGTGATGCTGGTGAGCCTCGGCTGGATGTTCAAGCCGCAAACGCTGGTGGCGGCGAATCAGCCGGTACCGGTAAAACCGGTCGCACCGGGTCAGGAGCAGAAAAACTGGGCGCACTGGGGCAATACCACCCACGGTGACCGCTTCGCCGCCCTCGATCAAATTAACAAACAAAACGTGAACGATCTGAAGGTGGCCTGGGTTGCCCACACGGGGGATATTCCTCAGAGCAACGGCTCCGGTGCGGAAGATCAGAACACCCCATTGCAAATTGGCGACACTCTGTATGTCTGTACGCCGTACAGTAAAGTCCTGGCGCTGGACGTCGACTCCGGTAAAGAGAAATGGCGTTACGACGCAAAAGCCTCGGCACCGAACTGGCAGCGTTGCCGCGGTCTGGGCTATTTTGAAGACCACAGCAGCGTGACAACGTCACAGGCAGATGCACAGCCTGCGGCATGCCCTCGTCGTCTGTTCCTGCCGACCACAGATGCGCGACTGATAGCCATCAATGCGGATAACGGCAAGGTCTGTGAAGACTTTGGCGATCGTGGCACCGTTGACCTGAGCATCGGGATGGGGGAAATCAAGCCGGGCTACTATCAGCAGACCTCCACGCCGCTGGTCGCGGGGAATGTGGTGGTGGTCGGCGGTCGTATCGCGGATAACTTCTCCACCGGTGAACCGCCGGGCGTCGTGCGTGCGTATGACGTTCATACCGGTAAGCTGGCATGGGCATGGGATCCGGGTAATCCGCAACTGACCGGCCTCCCACCGGAAGGACAGACCTATACACGCGGCACGCCGAACGTCTGGTCTGCCATGTCTTACGATGCAAAACTGAACCTGATCTATCTGCCAACCGGCAACGCCACGCCAGATTTCTGGGCGGGTGAGCGTACGGCGCTGGATGACAAGTACAGCTCCTCCATCGTGGCGGTGGACGCCGCCACCGGTCAGGTGCGCTGGCATTTCCAGACCACCCACCACGACCTGTGGGACTTTGATCTCCCTTCCCAGCCGCTGCTGTACGATTTACCCGACGGTAAAGGTGGCACCACGCCGGTGCTGGTGCAGACCAGCAAGCAGGGCATGATCTTTATGCTCAACCGCGAAACCGGCAAGCCCGTGGCGAAAGTGGAAGAGCGCCCGGTACCGGCCGGTAACGTTGAAGGTGAGCGTTACTCCCCGACCCAACCGTACTCTGTTGGCATGCCGATGATTGGCAACCAGACGCTGACCGAATCGGATATGTGGGGGGCGACGCCAGTCGACCTGCTGCTGTGCCGCATTCAGTTTAAAGAGATGCGTCACCAGGGCGTCTTCACCCCACCGGGTCTCGACCGTTCCCTGCAGTTCCCGGGCTCCCTTGGCGGGATGAACTGGGGCAGCGTCTCAATCGACCCGAACAACAGCCTGATGTTCGTTAACGATATGCGCCTGGGCCTGGCAAACTACATGGTACCGCGTGCCAACGTGGCGAAAAACGCCAGCGGCATTGAGATGGGTATTGTGCCTATGGACGGTACACCGTTCGGGGCTATGCGTGAACGCTTCCTGTCGCCGTTGGGCATTCCGTGTCAGAAGCCACCGTTTGGCACCATGTCAGCCGTTGACCTGAAATCAGGCAAGCTGGTGTGGCAGGTTCCGGTTGGTACGGTGGAAGATACTGGCCCGCTTGGCATTCGCATGCATATGCCGATCCCAATCGGTATGCCGACCCTGGGCGCGTCCCTCGCTACCCAGTCCGGTTTGCTGTTCTTTGCCGGCACTCAGGATTTCTACCTGCGCGCGTTTGATACCGCCACCGGGAAAGAGATCTGGAAAGACCGTCTGCCGGTCGGTAGCCAGTCCGGACCGATGACCTATGTTTCACCGAAAACCGGTAAACAGTACATCATCATCAACGCGGGGGGTGCCCGTCAGTCGCCGGATCGCGGTGATTACGTGATTGCCTACGCGCTGCCGGATAAGCAGTAACGCAATAAAAAAGGGACCTGACGGTCCCTTTTTTTCACCCGTTTACCCCGGACGACTCAGAACGTTTCCCAGTTATCACCCGACACCGCAGGCGCAGGACGTAAAGGTGCGTTTTTCACCGCTGGCGCAGACGAGACTGTACGGCCAGGCTTTGCGCCACTCAGACGAAATGCCCCGACAGCCTCGGTCAGACGCGCGCCCTGTTCTTCCAGGGAGGCCGCCGCCGCAGAGGCTTCTTCCACCAGCGAGGCGTTCTGCTGCGTCACTTTGTCCATCTCCGAAATTGCCTGGCTGACCTGCTCGATACCGCGGCTCTGTTCGTCGGAGGCGGCGGCAATTTCCAGCATAATATCGGTGACGCGTTTCACCGCATCGACGATGTCGTTCATGGTGTTGCCCGCGGCGACCACTTCACCGGAACCCTGATCGATCAGGGAAACCGACTCGTTGATCAGGCTTTCAATCTCTTTCGCGGCATTTGCACTTCGGCTCGCCAGGGTACGCACTTCGCTCGCCACCACCGCAAAGCCGCGTCCTTGTTCACCCGCACGCGCTGCTTCTACTGCCGCATTGAGCGCCAGGATATTGGTCTGGAACGCAATGCTGTTAATCACCGCAGTAATCTCAGAGATCTTCTTCGAACTGGTGGAGATATTGCTCATCGTTTTCACCACGCCGGAGACCATCTGGCCGCCACGACTAGCTTTACCGGAGGCATCTTCCGCCAGCTTGCTGGCATGGTGCGCGTTATCGGCATTCTGTTTCACCGTCGCGGTCAGCTGTTCCATACTTGCGGCAGTCTGCTCAATGGCGGCCGCCTGCTGTTCGGTACGGGATGAGAGATCGGTGTTGCCAGCCGAGATTTCACTGGTTCCGCGATAAATCTCTTCCGCCCCCTGGCGTACGGTGCCAACCGTGGTCTCCAGCGAGTGCTGCATGGTTTGCAGGTCGCGCGTCAGCCGGCCAATTTCGCTGCGCCCGGCGACATCATCCGGCATCGTCAGGTCGCCTTTCGCAATGTTCTCGATTCGCGTAGCAGCACGCTGAAGCGGATTGATGACCGTGCGGCGCAGTACGATAAAGGTCAGCGCGGTCAACACCAGCGCCAGGGCAAACGCCCCGACCATAAACATCAGGCCCAGCTGCGTGCGGCTGTGCGCCTGCGCCGTCAGGGCATTGGCCCGGTCGGTACGGATCTTAATCGCCTTCAGCAGGACGGCGTTATAGGCGTCATCCAGCGGGCGCGCGGATTCGTTTTCATGGTTAATGATCGCTTCAAACATGCCGTTTTTGGCAAATTTAACCATCGGCTGAAGGCCCGCGATATAGGCGTCAAAGCGTGTTTTCAGTTCGGCATCCAGCGCTTCATCCTCCGCCGTACGAACGGGGCGGTTCATGTACGCATTAAAGCCATCCTGAGACTGCTTAATACGTTTTTCCGCCTCGCTGATGTTCTGCTTCATTGCATCCATCTCGGCGATACGGCTGGCCGCGCCAGCGTGGATCATATTGATACGCGCGGTGCGAAGATGGTTAGAACTGTTCGACAGCCCCATACGCACCTGAATTTCTGATGTGACATCCTGCTGATCGGCGTCTGCCTGCAGCAGGAAATAGCCCGCCAGACCTGAGCTCAAGGCGAACAGCAAAATAATGCCACCGAGAATGGAGGAAAACAGCGGAACCAGCCTGATATGATGCAAAAAGCTCAGCGTGCGCTGCGCCTGCATCGTTGTTGTGTTGTCCATGACCGTCGACTCTCTTGTAGGTAAGATGCGTAAAAACACGCCTGTAAAATAGTCATCGGCACGGCTGGAGATTAGCTTACGGCTAAAAGCGCAAGGCAGGTCACACTTTAGAGAAGATTATGCAGGAAACGCCAGCGGCAAAAAAAACCGCTGGCAGAAGAGTTACTTGTCGCCGAAGTGAATCACGGTACGGATGGACTTACCTTCGTGCATCAAATCGAACGCGTCGTTGATTTGCTCCAGCGGCAGGCGATGGGTAATGAACGGGTCGAGCTGAATTTTCCCGACCATTGCATCTTCCACCATGCCCGGAAGCTGGGTGCGCCCTTTCACGCCGCCAAACGCTGAACCACGCCACACACGGCCGGTCACCAGCTGGAATGGACGGGTTTTGATCTCCTGGCCCGCACCGGCAACGCCAATGATGATGCTCTCACCCCAGCCTTTGTGGCAGCATTCAAGCGCGGAACGCATCACGTTAACGTTACCGATACATTCGAAGCTGAAGTCAACGCCGCCATCGGTCATCTCAACGATCACATCCTGAACCGGCTTCTCGTAGTCTTTCGGGTTCACGAAATCAGTGGCACCCATTTCGCCTGCCAGTGTGAATTTCTCCGGGTTAGTATCGACAGCGATAATACGACCCGCCTTCGCCTGCACCGCCCCCTGGATAACCGCCAGACCGATACCGCCCAGACCGAACACCGCAACGGTGTCGCCCTCTTTCACTTTTGCGGTGTTATGCACCGCGCCAATCCCGGTGGTCACGCCGCAGCCCAGCAGGCAAACTTTATCCAGCGGCGCCTGTGGGTTCACTTTCGCCAGCGAAATTTCCGCACACACGGTGTATTCGCTGAAGGTACTGGTGCCCATGTAGTGATAGATCGGTTCACCGTTATAGGAGAAGCGAGTGGTACCGTCTGGCATCAGACCTTTACCCTGAGTAGCGCGAACCGCCTGGCAGAGGTTAGTTTTGCCGGATTTACAGAACTTACACTCACCACATTCTGCCGTGTACAGCGGGATCACATGGTCACCCGGTTTCAGGCTGGTCACACCCTCGCCGACTTCCACCACAATCCCGCCACCTTCGTGGCCGAGTACCGCCGGGAACACGCCTTCAGGATCGTCACCCGAAAGGGTAAACGCATCGGTATGGCACACGCCGGTATGGGTAATTTTGATCAGGACTTCGCCTTTCTTCGGCGGAGCCACGTCGATTTCAACGATTTTGAGCGGCTGGCCGGGGCCAAATGCGACAGCAGCGCGAGATTTCATAATGTCTCTTCCCTTATTGTGAGGTCTGTGGGTTTATTTTAGATAAGAGCGCAGCAAATGGCCGACTTCTGCCATGCGAACGGCCCGCTGGTCCGGCGTTGTCTCCCCGGTCACCAGCTCATCTTTGAGGTGAATTTCAACCATTTCGCCCATCAGCCCATTCGCAGCACCGCGCACGGCGGCAATTTGCTGCAGGATGGCCAGACAGGGGTCGCCCGATTCCAGTGCACGCTCAAGAGCATCAACCTGCCCTCGAATGCGGCGGACGCGCGTCAGAATACGTTTTTTATCTGCGGGTGAATGCGGCATACGCCCTCCTGATACTATAGGGGGGTATTGTATCTTTTAAAACAGCTTTATGTAAACATTAGGTTTGGCGTGGTTATCGTGTAGTTAGCTGAGAGGGTCATCAGCCAGAATTGCTGCTCAGGGTTAGTTCATCTCCTGCGATTTGCTCATAACCACGACCAAAGGATGCAGAACGAATCGTGTGGCTAAACTTCCCTTCCCTTCCCTTTCTGCCCGTATCTGGGTTCACCAGGTTAATATATCTGTCGCCACGTTTCCTCCGGACGTAAAAAAACCCGCCTAAGCGGGTCATTTTTTTAGCTAAAAATCACGGGTATTTTTTCTTCAGTTCATCAAGCTTGTTACCGTCTTCCTCTGTAAACATTGTTGCATCAAACAACGCCCGCTTATCAGTACCGTCTACTCTCATGACTGTCACAGTGAAAACAGCGTCGCTTGGGGCATAAAGTTGACCCCATTCAGAATTTTTAGGCGGAGCCAGAGCCCATGTAGCTTCTTCATTCGGTTTAAGCCCGTCAGGAATATCGTAAAAGAACTTACTTTCCAACCAGGGATCTGAGTGTCCGCTGCTTGCTATCACTCCATGCAGGTAGGCTCTGGAAATAACGTTTTCACTCTTGTTTTTTACAACCAGTCTAATTACGGGTTGTGGCTCACCGTCTGCCTCGGGCTCCCTGGTAAATCTGGCTGATAAAACCTGGATTTTCTTCAGCTCTTCTTTAGCCATATCTGAGTCAGCTTTTTTCTTTTCTAGCGTTTTAATTTCCTGAATTGCCTGTTCTTTCTGCTTAAGCTCTCTCTCAGCTGTTACTTTCTGAGCATAAGAAATGACTTCCTCAGCAGTCTTTCCCGACAGGGGTTCGCGCATCTTTTTGCTGAGGTCTTCTTTGTCATTGTCTGATGAAGCATGCATGAGATCAGCCATGTTGATGTTACTGAATGCCACAACTTGCAGAGCGCTATCAAACTCCTCCCGCTTATTCTCCGGAAGTGACTCTCTGACTTTAGCTATAGACGATTTCATTGCATCATCAGTTGATGAGTCAATTTTTGGTTTATCGCAACCGGCAAGTAAGCAGGAAAGTAATATCACGCCAACAATTTTTTTCATGTCCCTATTCCATCAGTAAAAATTAGGAACAATCTTATCAGGAATTGGTGCATTGATAAAATAAGCATATAGAACATTAACTTGATTCAGTTGCATTCCACACGTCTGGTGATTATCAACGCCAGGCGCAGGGTCGTTTTCACCATGCCTTCTGCGTTTTGGCTGCGGCCATCACATCCCGCTCATTCATCACAATAAAAAAGGCCACCGAATGGCAGCCCTGGTCGTTAGGTATTTATCAATATCGTTTCATGGTGCCGACTGGCGTCCTTTCTGACCAATCAGGCCTCTCACCAGCCATGATCGCACGCTGTTGGGATGGTGTCACAGACTGGGTTATCTCTGGCATTGCCTTGTATTCAGGTTTTTGAGGTGGGCTGAGAACCAGATCGGAACTACAACCTGTCAGCAAAAAAATCGCAAGAAGAGAGGAATTAAACTTGTGCACTCTATACCCTTCCAATGGGATAAAAAAATAAAGAAAGAATCGTGGTGTCGGGTGCATTCCAGTGACTCTTCCCAGATAAGCAAAGACGCGAGCATACCTGCGGACAGCAGTAGTCTGGAACGCCCTCTCTTGTGAGAGGATTCACCACAGAAATAAATTATGTCGAATTTATTCCTTCGGTCAATGCATGATTGCTGCGAGTCGTCGCAGGATCGGGGGAATACGAGGTGACGTGATCGGAGCCATAGAAAAGAAACGTGTATGTTTATGTTCGCCGGGGTTTGCCCTGAACGTTCACTTTCTTCAATTACAGGACTACAATTCAATAAATTTCATTCACATAGAGTTGATACGATGAGTACAACCCCCTTTATCCGCCCTCAACTTACCCTGCCAGACGGTGCCGACAAACTGCTGCTGCACTCCTGCTGCGCACCCTGCTCGGGAGAAGTGATGGAAGCCATCCAGGCCTCGGGAATTGATTACACCATATTTTTCTATAACCCCAATATTCATCCACAAAAGGAATACCTCATCCGTAAGGAGGAGAATATTCGCTTTGCGGAAAAACATGGCGTGCCGTTTGTCGATGCCGATTACGACACCGATAACTGGTTTGAACGCGCTAAGGGCATGGAATGGGAACCCGAGCGCGGCATCCGCTGCACCATGTGCTTCGATATGCGTTTCGAACGCACGGCGTTGTATGCGGCAGAAAATGGTTTTCGCGTCATCAGTAGTTCATTAGGGATCTCCCGCTGGAAGAATATGCAGCAGATAAATGACTGCGGCCAGCGTGCGGCAGCGCGCTATCCGGGGATGGTCTACTGGGACTACAACTGGCGCAAACAGGGGGGTTCCTCGCGCATGATTGAGATAAGCAAGCGAGAACAGTTTTACCAGCAGGAATATTGCGGGTGCGTGTATTCGCTCAGGGACAGTAACCTGCACCGCAAATCTCAGGGCCGCCCGCTTATCCGGATTGGAAAACTGTATTACGGTCAGGATGAGAATGAGAAATAAAGGGTGTGTGGCATAGAGATATATCCGAAAACAGGAGGATTTTGTGCCAAATTCCGCCCTGCTTCCCTTAAAACGCAAAAGAGAGGCTATCCTTATACTATCAACACAAGGAGGCAAAAATGACTGATTTCAATACTGATAAAAATACACAGTTTGCAGAAGACAAAGCGAAAAATAAACTCGATGAACTGGCAGGCTCAGCCCAGCAGCAGTTTGGCGATTTCGTTGATTCCCCAAAGCATCAGGTTAAAGGTGCTGCCAAAAAATATGCCGCACAGGCCAGCGACGCCGTTTCCGATGTCACTGAAGCGGTGAGAAACAATCCCCTGACGGGTTTAATTGCTGCGGGGGCGGTAGGTATTGTTCTCGGCCTGTTACTGGGTCGAAAATAAATAAAGGCCCTTCGGGGCTTTATTTTTGCGCTTTAGCTAAACAATCTGACCATGCGATCTAATTCGTCTTCTTTCACCGCCCGCGACAGATAATAGCCCTGAAAACTTTTAACCCCAAGGGCAACTAACTTCTCAAACTTCTCTTCGCTATCCACCCCTTCAGCAATACAATCCGTGCCTGTCATATCGCTGTATATCTGTATCGCTTTAATAAGATTATAATCGTTGTCATTCGCCACAAAATGCTCGACGATATCCCGGTCAAGCTTTAATCCATCAAAATGCACCTGCCTTACCGGGAACATGGTTTGATGGTTGGAAAAGCAATCATCGAGAAACAGCCGGCACCCGGTATTGCGTAAACGCCGCATGGTTTCTGGGATCGTCCTATCTTTGGTCACATCAATCTCTTCGGCAAATTCAAAGACCAGTTTGTCGGCCCACTGCGGATTGAGCAGCATCGCCACAGCCTTTTTGGCCATGTCGGGAAGTGCATTCCCCGAGGCAAGTCGCGGGGGGATATTGACGGAAAAATAATATTTACCGTTATATTTATTAATACCCGACACCGCAGCATGAATCACTAGCGCAGTAATTTTTAGCCATATTTCCTGGCTTGAAATATCAGTAAGAAAATTAACTGGTTTGATAATTCTACCATTATTATTCCAGCGAATGAGTATCTCAAACCCCACCCCTTTCTTATAACGATCGGTTATGATCTGATACGCAGGGAATATCTCTCTTTTTAGCAATGCATTATAAACCGCCGTCTCTTTGGCAGAGAGACTTTCTTTTTGCGTTAACCGTTCCGTGCTGCCTTCCATTCTTAAGGCATGCGGATCCTTCAGCCAGCGTCGGATCTGGTGTAATTTTTTCACCCCTTCCTTACGATGGGTATAAACCGTTTTATTAGACAGCCCCATTTTTTCACACTGCTCTTTTACTGACATTCCGCGATAAAAATTTAATAAAACACTTACCTCTCTTTCGGTTAAACCTTTTACGTTTTCCTGATAAGACACCCCCCAGTATTGGTCACGCAATGAACGTGAGTTATCCTTAAATACGTCATTATGCATACGAAAACAGGTCATAACATCAGACACGCTGGCTATACGAATCAATGAAAGCTGGAAAGTATTATTTAAAAGATTCCCCAGAGTTCGATACAGCCAGCCATCCGGCATTTCCCCGTACAGGGTTACCTTTCGAATAACAGGAAGTTTATTTAGCACGCAAGCGAGTCGCTTCAGGCTCTCCAGCAGAGAGACCACACCTTTGCCGAGAAACACCGAGATTTGAGCGTTTTGACTGCTAAGGATATTTTCCAGATCCTGCCGGGAAGGTTCATCCCCCTCAAAACGAACGTGCGAAGCGTCTATACCGTACTGTTTGAGTAACAGACTGTACCCCTGAAATGTGAAATGGCAGGTTGAGATGACAAATTTTTGCTCATAAAAAGCAGCATTTCTGAAAGAAATATTTTGGGTCATAACCTGCTCCTGGGCACAAAAACACATATCCCATTTGTGAATGTAACAAAATATAAAAAACCCTGTTGTTGATAATAATTTTACAGTACACCATCAGGTTAAGAAACCGTTATCAACGTGACTAACGAGAACATCTTTGTGTTAATCACCGCCTGTATCCATATGCAGTATAAATATAAAATTCGCATCAAATAATAACGGTAAATATGTCAATCTCAAGGTATAATGAAAAATCCGAAAGAAGACTGGATACTTCATCTATCGGCTCATTCATATAAGAGACAAACGCTATGGATAATCATATCTCATCCAGGGCCTTGCTACATCGAAGGGATGTCATTAAAAACAATCCGCGATTCAGTGAGGCAATAATAGAGCACTACACCATTAATGACGCCATCTACAAAAAACAACCTTTGTTCTACAAAACGATGCTTCAGGAATCACGGTTCAACATTATTCTTTCCATGTGTTGTTTTATCTTTGGAAATCAGGCTGAGTCAGTATCAGAAATTAAAGAATTATGTTCCCGTTATAAAATAGCCAGCCCCAACAGTGTGATTGCGATCATCACCTTGCTCAGAACCACCGGGCGCATCAAGACCTGGCGCTGCAGTGAAGACAGACGCAAAACGAGAATCGCACCGACTGAAAAGGGACTTAATGAACTTAAACGCTACATGTCCGGCGCATTTTTGCCGGTAAGTATTCTTTTCCCAAAGTTTAATATCAACGTTAATCTGCTGGATAACGACATCCTGCGAAATAACTTTTTCCGTCGCGCAGCGGAATACCTTTTCAGGGGATTAACGTTCAGAAAGGTTTTGCCTGAAGTGGGATTGTTTATTGATAAAGACGGAGGGCGGATGATAATGTTATATCTTTACCTGCAGGCCATAAAAAATAAAACCGCACATGGCGCAGTAATACCTTATTCAGCCAACTTACTGGCTAAAGAATTTTTTGTTTCACGGATCCACGTCAACCGTATTATTAAATCGGCGCAAGAGGCGGGTTATCTTAAAGATCAGGGTGATGGCCAGATGTCGATTTACCCGGCGTTTATAGAACTGGTCGAAAACTATGCTGGATTATACTTCGCCTATGTGACTCACTATATCAACGTCGTTCCTAAAGAACGACGCCACGTTGTTAACGTAACGTCGACGGTATAATGTTTCTGGCGTTCGGTTTCCCGAACGCCCTTTGCTTACCGTTCCCGCAGTGCCTCTTTCGCCTTATTAAGCGGTTTCAACAGATAATCCAGAATCGTTTTACTGCCTGTTTTAATATCAACGGTCGCAATCATCCCCGGAAACACCGGGAAGGCTTTGCCTTGTTTATTGGTCAGATGGTTACTGTCAGTGCGAATATAGACCCGATAGTAATACACATCCCTTTTCACCTCATCCTGAAGCGTATCCGGCGAAATCATGGTCACCTCGCCCTCCAGCCCACCGTAAATGGAGTAGTCATAGGCGGTCACTTTCACCAGCGCTTTTTGTCCCGGATGAATAAAGGCGACATCGCGCGGCGAGATTTTCGCTTCAATCACCATCTGGTCATCAAGCGGAACCAGGCTCATCAGCTTGCCGTTTGGCGGAATCACCCCTCCCACGGTTGTCACGTCGATATCCTTAACGATCCCGCGCACCGGCGCATTGAAGGTCAGTCTGGTCAACGAATCTTCACGCCCTTTCATCACTGAACGTTGCGCTTCAATCTCCGCGTTCGCTTTCGCCAGCTCTTCACGGGCGCGAACGTAATACTGGTTTTTCATCTCGGTGATTTTGTTCTCAAGCTCATTTTTTTGACGCTCAAGACGTAACACCTCCACCTTACTGGCTGCCCCCTGCGTCACCAGCGGACGGGTCAGCGACAGCTCTCGCTGCACCAGCTCGGCCCCCTGCCGTAAACCCGCCAGCCCTTTCTCAAGACTTTCGCGACGAGACTGATACAGCGCCGTTTCCTGTTTGACCAGTTCAACGTCATCATCCAGCTCTGCCGGAAAAGCCAGTGCCGTGTCGTTCACTTCGGCCTTCAGACGCGAGGCGGTTGCCAGCGCGGCATTCAGGCGCGATTCACTCTCCAGCACGCTTGATTCGGTTTTCGTCCGGTCAAGCTGTGCCAGCTGCTGACCACGCTCAACGATGTCGCCTTCACGCACCAGCAAACTGTGAATAATGCCCCCCTCAAGGGACTGGATCACCTGCTCGTGCGAAGAGGGGATCACCTTGCCGCTACCGGTGGTGACCTCATCAAGGCTGAACAGGCTTGCCCAGGTGATAAATACCGCCAGCAGGGCGAACAGCGACCAGGCGACCCAGGTTGACCGCGGCAAGCGTGGCTCCTTCAGGCGGCTGTTGACGCGAGAGAAATCAGTCATGCTACGCCCTCCTCTGCTACTGGTGTCGGTTTCATGGTCACGGTACGCTGTGAGGCTTTTTGCGGCGCCATACCGTGCTGGCGAAGAATTGCGTCGCGCGGGCCATCCATGATCACCTTGCCGTTTTCCAACACGATGATACGGTCAACCAGTTCCAGAATAGGCAGACGATGGGTCGCGACCACCAGCGTCCGGCGCTTGCCCAACCACGGTTTAAGGTGCTGGATAAACTGCTTCTCACTCATCTCGTCAAGCCAGGCGGTAGGTTCATCCAGCAACAAAATGTTCGGAGAGGTGATCAGAGCACGGGCCAGTAATAACGCCTGACGCTGCCCGCCGGACAGGCCCGCGCCGCCTTCGTTGATAATGTAGTTGAGCCCCATTTTCTGTTTGCGGACAAACTCCAGCGCACCACTGTTCACCAGCGCCTGATGGATCTCATCGTCGGTGGCCAGCGGGTTGCCCATCAGAATGTTGTCCCGCACGGAGCCAAAGAACAGCCGCGCCTGCTGGCTCAGCAGCTGCATGTCGCGGCGCACGTCAGCCGGGTCCAGGTGGTTCAACGCGATATTATCCAGCAGAATGCTGCCCTGCTGAGGCTCCTGCATCCCTGCCAGCAGCTGCAGCAGCGTGCTTTTGCCGGAGCCATTGCGTCCGAGCACCGCCACCCGCTCACCGGCGCGAATCTGCAGTTTGCTGATGTTCAGAACGGTGAGTTTTTCTTCATCGTCGTACCAGAACCCCACCTCTTCCAGCGCATAATCCCCCCGCAGATGGGCTTTATGCACCTTCTTGCCCTGCTGAGGATCGTCAATCGGGCGCTGCATCAGATCGTCGAGTCCTTTACGCGCCACTTTCGCCGACTGCCAGCGGGAGAGCACGCCTGAAATTTGCGACAGCGGCGCGATGGTCCGCGACGCGAGAATAGAGGTCCCCACCAGCGCACCGGTGGTCATGTCCCCGCTGATAACCAGGTAGCACCCCACCAGCAGCACCACGGCATACACAATCGACTGCACCTCCTGCGTCCAGGTCAGCAACAGTCCGGTCAGCCAGCGCTGCTTCATGCCGACGTTAGCGGCAACATCATTGGTGTTATTCCACTGATTCTGGAAGCGCTGTTCAGCGCGCATCAGCTTGATGTCTTCAATGCCCTGAACCGCTTCCACCAGCGTGGCGTTACGAATGGCAGACTCGCGCATCCCTTCGCTGGACAGTTTGCCCAGCGGGCGCTGGACCAGCAGGCCCGGGATAAGCAGCAGCGGCACGGCAAGCAGGACAACCAGTACCAGCGGTCCGCCAATCATCCACAAAATGAACACAAACAGCAGGAAGAATGGCAGATCGGAGATGGCCGCAATGGTGGTGGACGTGATCAGTTCACGTACCGACTCCAGCTCGCGGATCTGGGCAATGAACGACCCGGTTGACTTAGAGCGGGCTCCGTTTTTAATCCGCAGCGCGTGTGCAAAAACGCGTTCAGAAATACGCAGGTCGGCGCGTTTACCCACCACATCCGAAATGTGCACGCGCAGCATGCGCATGATGAATTCGAAAACAATGGCGATCATCACGCCGCCAAACAGTACCCACAGCGTGGCTTCCGATTGCGAGGGCACTACCCTGTCATACACCTGCATGGAAAAGACCATGCCGGAAAGGGCCAGGACGTTAGCGACCAGCGCCACCAGCATAATATCGCTGTAGCGTCGCCAGTCCTTCAGGGCCAGCTGCCAGAACCAGTTTTTCTCATACGGTTTGATGTAATCATCCACCCGGGCATCCGGCGTGGACTCGAGCGGGCGCAGCACCAGCAGTCCTGTCAACCGTGAGCACAGCGCATCACGCGTCAGCGTCGTCTCCAGGCCGCCGTCACCGCTGAACTGCAGGCTCACGTTGCCCTCGCTGTCCATGCGGTTAATGACCGCGATTTGCCCGCCGGTAAATTCCGCAAGCAGAGGTAAACGCCACGGGTCGAGGGAGACCGCGTCGGCCGCCACCATACGCATCCCTAACCCAAGCTGGCGTGCCATCTCTTCCAGCACCAGCTGGCGTGGAGACTGGCTTTCATGGTTAATCGTGACCCGAACATGCTCTGCCGAGAAGTCCAGCCGATAGTGCTTCGCGATGATGAGCATGCCCTGCAACCAGGGTTCGTACTGTGGATGTGTCTTCATAATGTTGTGAAATCTTTTATCGCTCTTCGTTGTAGCCACGCAAAAGGCCGCGAGGATCGCTCCTCGCGGCATAGTTTTACGCAATTAACAGTTGATGATTTGCCAGCAGCGTAGCCAAATCGGTCTGCACGCCGTTCAGCGTGACCAGCGTTGTGGGTGAGAACTGGCCGCCGCTACCGTCCAGGTCAACCTGGATTTCGGTATTGCTGCCGTTTTGCACCACGCGGATGTAATCGGTGATATTCCCCGCACTGCCGTCCAGCGTGGCGACCCCGTTCACATAGCTCGCTGAGCCCGTACCGGTGTAGCCGCTGCCTGAAAGCAGGTCGCGCAGGTCAATACGGTCCGTATCCGCCGTGCCTTCCCAGGTGCCTACCGTAAAGCCGTTCACCACATCACTGCCGTTACCGCCTGTGGCATTGGAGGCGTTGATCAACGTGTAGAGCAGCGTATCGTGACCGCCGCTGCCAATATTGAACGTATCGTTACCGCCACGGCCTTCGAACTGGTTGTTGCCGCTGTTGCCGGTAATGACATCGTCAAAGTCCGAGCCGTTAATGCCCTCAATGTTCAGCAGGCGTGAGGTACCAAACCCGGTGTCCTGCGCGGTAGAAAGACGCAGGTCGACGGTCACGCCGGACGTCGCATTGCGGTAGTCCACCACGTCCATCCCCCCGGTGTTACTCCAGGTGTCGTGATCCGAGTGGGTCGTCCAGCCGCCGGAACCGTTATAGGTATACGTGCCGTCCTCGGCGATAAAGGTATCGTTATACCCGGTACCGGTAAGCGTCCCGCTGTGCCCCCCGGTTGCTGCTTCGGCAGTGAGGACGTAGCCCTCTTTGCCGTTGCCGGCTTCCAGACCGCTCCAGGTGACGTTATCCGACACGCCATTGGTGATTTTCAGGATCTCGGCCGAGTAAGTTTCATTCGGATCCAGACCGTAGAAACTCACCAGTGCAGAGGTATCGTTCGAACCAATACCGGACTGGGCGTTGATGATCTGCGAGGCCACCAGTACGCCCGCCGCGTTATACAGATTGACCGTATTACCGTAGTAGGCGTTGATACCCTCACTGTCGACAATGTGCAGATGCATCGCCGTGCCGTCGGCAACGGTTTTGCTGTTTTGCACCAGCACCACTTTGCCGTTCTGCTGCGACACCAGCAGATCCTGCGCGCCGTCCCAGTTGTAATCCACGGCGGCCACACCGGTGACGTTCGCCAGTCCGGAAGCCAGCTGACTTGATGTCCAGCTTGAACCATAACCGTTGTTGGTAAACAGGGTTGCGGTCTGCGATCCGCTGTAGGTACTGAGCTTGATGACGTCCATCTGGCCGTCAGCGTTCCAGTCCACCGCCACCGACAGATACCCTGCTGACGCGTTAGAGGCCTCAACCGCGCTCTTGGTGGTGGAGAGTTTCCCGGTACCGTCGTTGTAGTAGATCACCCCGCCGTTGTTGTTGTAGCTGCTGCCCAGGTACAGATCCATGTAGCCATCGCCGTTGAAATCCGCCCACGTCATCGACGCCGCTGTGGTGGTATTCGCCACGTTTGCCACAAACACGTTAGTCAGGTTCTGACCGAGGGATAACGTCCCGTTACCGTTGTTGTTAATCACGGTTAGCGAGTACGCGCCGCTGCGGTTGGTGTGCTGAACCACATCCACGGTGCCGTCGTTATTCAGGTCGACGCCGGAGATTTCACGCATGGTGGTAAATTGTCCCCAGAACCCGGCGCCGCCATAGCTCCCATCCGGCGTGAGTACCCCCTTGTTGTTAATAAGGTAGGTAATGGAGTCCGCACCGGCATCGCCATACGCAAGGTCCAGATACCCGTCACCGGTTTTATCGTAGGCAATGACACCGCCGTACCAGATAGTGGTTCCCATACCCAGTTGGCTGGCGTTGTAAGTGCTGCCATCGTAGGTCCACATCACCTGTGTAGACCCGCCGTAGGTGGTTTCAGTCGCAAAGATGTCCTGCGTGCCGTTACGGTCAAAATCGGCAGCGGTCTGGCTAACGGCAGGGTAGCCACGCGTATTGGTCAGCGCGTTCGCCGCGTAGGTAGAATCATCACTGCTGGAATAGGACTGTCCGTTAGCAATGATATTCCACAGGCCGCTGCTGTTCATGCCGACGGTCATGGTCGAGTTATCGCTGTTACCCGCCGTGGTGGCCCAACTGGTATTCACCGTGGTGGTATCAATCACCAGGCTGCCGCTCGCCGTCCCGGTGGTATTGCCGTTACCCGCGCTGCTCTTCACCTGTGCCGTTACGTTATAGCTGGCAACGCTCAGTGCATCGCTGTCCGGGATCTGCAGATACCAGGTGTTGTGATCCGGGTCGACCACCACCGCGCCGCCCGTCTGCGAGGTGTAGGTTTTACCGTTCACATTCACCACCAGGTACTCGCCGTTCACCAGATCCGCGGAGACCGTTCCGCTGACAATCGGCGTGGTATCCGATGTTGTCTGCGCGGTAATTGCCGCCGTGGTGGTCGGGATACTGGTATCGACGTTCAGTACAAACCCGTCCGATTCCGTATAGTTACCGGCTTTATCGGTTACCCGCAGGATATACGTATGATTGCCATCGCTCAGGCCGTTATCCTGGAAGGACCAGCTTGCGCTACCGTTCATCGTGACCTGGCCCAGCAGGATCCCGTCACGATAAAGCTGCACAATCTCACCGTCATCCGGCGCGCGGTTCAGCGTTCCGTTGATCAGCGGCGAGCTGTCATCCGTCGCCATCGCGCTGCCAAAGGAGCCCAGACGCTCACCTTCGCCATCGGTATAGCTCACCACGGTTCCCACGGTGGTTGGCGGCGTGGTATCCACCGTCACCACCTGCGATGAGGTTGAGCCCACGTTGCCCGCCTGGTCGATAATCCGCACCTGATAGGTGTAATCACCGTCAGCCAGATCGCGGGTATCGGTGTAGCTCCAGCGCTGGTTGGTTACCGTTGCATCTGTCCAGGTATTCCCGCCGTCCAGGCTAATCTGCACGCGTTCATCATTGGCCAGCGCGCTGCCAAGCGAGCCGTTGAGCGTAAGCGTAGTGTCCATGGTGATGAAATCAGTGCCGGACTGCCCGGTATCTTCACTGATGCTGTCAATGGTGATGCCGTACTGAGGCGCATGGGTATCAACCGTGACCGTCTGCGACGTGGTAGCCCCGACGTTTCCGGCCAGATCGACCACCCGCACCTGATAGTTGTAGCTACCGTCGGCCAGGGTACGCGTGTCGTTATAGCTCCACTGTGTGCCATTCACCGTCGCGTTAACCCAGGTGGTGCCGCCATCCATACTGACCTGAACATACTCACCCGCACCGGGTTGCGCCCCCAGCGTCCCGTTCAGGGTGTATGACGTTGAACTGGTCAGGAAGTCGTTGTTGTCAAAGCCGGTATCCACGGTGATGTTATCCACGGTCACCGTAATCGCCGCATCCGGGGCGACCGTATCGACAGTCACCTGCTGATGGGCACTGGATCCCACGTTACCTGCGGCATCCACCACGCGCACATAATAGTCATAAGTGGCATTACCCAACGTACGGCCGTCCACGTAGTACCAGCTGTTGCCGGTGACAATCACATTCTGCCAGGTCACGCCACCGTCGATGCTGATTTGCGCATATTCGCCGTCAGCCAGCGTCGCGCCGAGCGAGCCATGCAGCGTCAGCGAGGTATCATGGGTGATAAAGTCGCTGCTGCTCAGGCCAGTGTCATCGCTGATGCTGTCAATGGCGATGGTTTTACTGGCATCGGGTGCCACGGTATCAATGGTGACCACCTGGCTGGTGGTGGCGCTGATATTGCCCGCATCGTCAATCACGCGAAGCTGATAGTTATAATCGCCGTCCGCCAGCGTGCGGGTATCAACCCAGGTCCAGCTCAGTCCGCTGACGCTGACATCCGTCCAGGTTACGCCGCCATCGAGGCTGATCTGCGCGTGATCGCCACTCCCCAGCGCCGCACCGAGCGTCCCTTTCAGGCTGATCTGGTTATCGCTGGTGATAAAGTCGCTGCCAGACAAACCGGTATCCTGACTGACGGAATCGACCGTAATGGTCGTCGCCGCAGGCGCGGTGAGATCCACCACCACGTTCTGGCTGTCCGTTGCCCCTACGTTACCCGCGTTATCAATCACGCGGACCTGGTACTGATACGTACCGTCCGTCAGGGTGCGGCCATCGGTGTAGCGCCAGGTGGTGCCCGTGACGGCCAGGTCAATCCAGCTCGCCCCGCCGTCCACGCTGACCTGCGCTTTCTCGTTATTGCCGAGCTGCGCGGTCAATGAACCGTTAACAATAATCTGGCTGTCGTTGGTGATGAAATCACTCGCGCTCAGCCC
This sequence comes from Enterobacter sp. 200527-13, assembly GCF_027924865.1. NCBI lineage: Bacteria > Pseudomonadati > Pseudomonadota > Gammaproteobacteria > Enterobacterales > Enterobacteriaceae > Enterobacter > Enterobacter sp. 200527-13. The sequence goes on along the minus strand of NZ_BSCM01000001.1, from coordinate 1,429,961 downwards.
GGTATCGTTTTGCAGGGCGTCGATACTGATCCCCATTGACGGCGCGGTCAGATCCACGGTCACGGTGTGATCGTCGCTGGCAGTGTTACCGATGGTGTTACTCACCTGGGCATGGATCACATACGATCCTCCGTCTGCCAGCGCGGTCACGTCTGCACTGCCTACGGTGTAGTTCCAGCTACCGTCAGCCTGCACGGTTGTGGTGTAGGTTTTGCCGTTCAGGGTGATGGTCACCGTCTGGCCCGCAGGTGCGTCGGTGGTACCACTGACCACCAGAGGGATACCATGTTCAGCGGCGCTGACGATATCGTCCTGCGCAAAGGTGTGGATAGTTATGGTCGGGACATCACCGTTCAGCGTCACGTCGTGCGTTGCGCTGCCCGGGTTACCGGCCTTATCGTTCACCGTCGCCGTTAGGGTGTAATTCCCGTCGCTCAGGCCGAGGAAATCATGCCCCGGCACAAAGACCGACCACGAGCCGTCCGCCCCCACGGTCGCCTGATAGCGGTGATCGTTGAAGGAAACCGTCACCGTCTGGCCCTGTTCCGCCGTGGTGGTGCCGCTGATGGTCTGGCCTGCCAGCTGCTCAGCGTTATTGACAATATCGTCATCCGCCACAGTGCCGATGGTTACGGTTGGCGCCACGGTATCCACCGTCAGGGTGTGAGTGGTCTGTCCGCTGTTACCCGCTTTATCGTTGACTGAAGCGGTCAGCGTCAGCGCCCCTTCATTCAGGGCCGCCAGGTCGGCGGCCGGCACATTCAGCGTCCACGTACCATCGTTCGCCACCGTTGCGCTGTAGGTTTTACCCCCCAGCGTTACGGTAACGGTCTGCCCGGCTTCCGCGCTGGTAGAACCGTGCACAGTCAGCGGCTGCTGTGCTTCTGCTGCATTTAACACGTCGTCGCCAGAGAGCGTATTCACACCGATCACCGGCGCGGTGGTATCCACGCTGATGCTGTGCGTTGCCGACGCGCTGTTGCCCGCGCTGTCCTGGGCAGCAACGGAGACAGGATAATGTCCGCCATCGGTCAGTGCGCCCACATCAGCAGCCGGCACGGTAGTCGTCCAGGAGCCGTCGCTCTGAATGGTGGCGGTGTAGCTTTTACCGTTCAGGGTTACCGTGACCTGCGTCCCGCTGGCAAACTGTGCGCTCGAGCCGTTAATCACCAGCGAGGTGCCAGCTTCTGCCGCGTTGATCACGTCGTCGCCGGCAATGGTATTCACGGTCAGCGCCACCGAGGCCGTGTTGACCACCACATCATGGGTCTTCGTGCTGCTGTTGCCCGCACTGTCGGTAATGGTTGCGCTGAGGGTCGCAGTGCCGTCAGCCAGCGAGGAAATGACGCTGGCCGGTACGCCCACACTCCAGTTGCCGCTCGCATCCACGGTTGTCGTGTACTGATGAGACCCGACGGTAATCACCAGCCTGTCGCCGACGTTTGCACCGGTTGCACTACCGCTGACGATCTGCGCCTGCGCATGCTCCACGCTGTTGATCACATCATCAACGGCGACCGCGTTAAAGCTGATAACCGGTGGCGTGGTGTCAAGGGTAATGGCTTTATCCGCACTGCCTGGGTTACCGGCCGCATCGCTCACGCTAACCTGTACGGTGTAGCCGTTGTCGGCCATCGCAGTCAGGTCGGCCCCGGGCACATTCACACTCCACGTGCCGCCTGCCTGAACCTGCGCAGTGTACTGCTTATTGCCGAGCGTTACGGTGACCGTCTGACCCGCTTCTGCCGTGGTGGTGCCGGTGATGGCCACACCTGCAGACGCTTCGCTGGCGTTGATCACGTTGTCGCCGGCAACCGTATCAATCGTCACGCCAGGCGCGGTCGCATCGACGCTGTATTCGCGCCCTGCTGAGGCGCTGTTGCCGTTCACGTTGGTGACGCTCACCTGTACGCTGGCATCGCCGTCTTTCAGACCGACCAGGTCAGCAGACGGTACCGTCGCCGTCCAGTTACCGCTGGCATCAACGGTGGCCGTGTAGTGCTTGCCGCCAAAGGTGATGCTGACGGTCTGGTTGGCTTCCACGTTGCTGGTGGTGCCGGAAAGCAGGAGATCTGCCCCTTTCTCCGCCGCGTTAATCACATCGTCAACGGCAATGGTATCAATGCTGATGGCGACGGTCGCCAGATCAACAGTGACGTCATGGCTGATGGTCACCGGATTGCCCGTGGTGCTTTGGCCTGCAACGGTAACGGTTACCGTTCCTGCCGGCAGCGCGCTTACATCCGCCGCCGGAATAGCCGCGTTCCAGGTCCCGTCAGCCAGTACGGACGCCGCATAGGTTTTGCCGTTCACCGTTACCGTAAGCATGGTCCCCGCTGCCAGCCCATCGCTGGAGCCGCTGACAATCAGGTTCTGACCATGCTCAATGCTGTTGAGCACATCGTCGCCTGCCACGGTATCGACTCGCAGGCCCGGCAGGCTGGCATCGATGGAGATATCACGCTCGCCGGAACCGGTATTGCCGTGTCCGTTGGTAACCGTTGCGGTGACGGTCAGGTCGCCATTACCCAGCGCGGTCAGCACGGACTGCGGGACATCAACCGACCAGCTCAGATCGCTCTGTACCGTTGTGGTGTAGGTATTGCCACCGACAGAGACCGTCACGGTGTTACCCGCTTCGGCGTTCACCACTTTCCCGCCGATCGTCTGGCCTGCCGCCACTTCCGCTGCATTGATCACGTTGTCACCGGCCACGGTGTTGATGGTGACGGTCGGCAGCGCGGTATCGACCTGCAGGTTCACCGTATTGCTGACGCTGTTACCCACGGTATTCGTCGCGGTTGCGCTCAGGGTGTAGTTCGCCTCACCCAGCGCGGCCAGATCCGCTGCCGGTACCGTCAGGCTCCAGCCGCCGTCCGCCGCGGTTGTTGCGGCGTACTGTTTGCCGTTCAGGGTCACGGTGACCAGGGTACCTTCCGCAAGGTTGGCGCTGGTACCGCTGACGCTCAGATCCTGACCTTTCTCCACCGCGTTCAGTACGTTGTCGCCACTCAGGGTATCGAAGCCCACGGAAGGCAGCCCGGTATCGACGGTCACGTTATGGGTGCCGGATCCGGTATTGCCCGCGGCATCGGTGACGCTGACGCTGACCGTCACGGTGCCGTCGCTGAGGCCAGAAATCACGTTCGCCGGAACGCCCACGCTCCAGTTACCCGCGGCGTCCAGCACGGTGGTGTAGGTCTGGCTGCCAAGGGTCACGGTGACTTTATCGCCCGCCGCCGCGCCGGTGGCGGAGCCGCTGACGATCTGCGCCTGTGCATGCTCAGCCACGTTAATCACGTCGTCGCCCGCCACGGTGTTGATGGTCACGACCGGCACCGTCACGTCGACAGCCAGGTTATGATCCACCGAGGCCGGATTGCCCGCCTTGTCACTGACGGCGGCCGTCACGGTCACGCTGCCGTCCGTAAGCGCCGCCAGGTCGGCTGCCGGAACGTCCAGCGTCCAGTTGCCGTCTGCCCCCACGGTGGTGGTGTAGTCCTTCCCGTTCAGGCTTACGGTGACCGTCTGACCCGCTTCAGCGGTGCTGGTACCGGACACCGTCAGGTCAGCTTTCGCTTCGGTCGCATTCAGGATGTCGTCAGCCGCCAGGGTGTTAATCGTCACGGACGGTGCGGTGGTGTCCACGCTGTACTCGCGGCCCGCAGACGCGCTGTTGCCGTTGACGTTGGTGACGCTCACCTGCACGCTGGCATCGCCCTCTTTCAGACCGGTCAGGTCGGCAGACGGTACGGTATAAGTCCAGTTACCGCTGGCATCGACAGTGGTGGTATAGATTTTACCGCCCATGGCGAGGGAGACGGTCTGTCCGGCTTCCACGTTGGTGGTCGCACCTGACAGCACCAGATCGGTCCCTTTTTCAGCCGCGTTAATCACGTCGTCAGTAGCGATGGCGTTAATGCTGATCGCCACGGTCGCCAGATCCACCGTCACGTCGTGGCTGATGGTCATCGGGTTGCCCGTCGGGCTATCGCCGGTAACGATAATTTTCACGGTGCCTTCCGGCCACGCGCTGACGTCTGCGGCCGGCACGGCTGCGTTCCAGGTCCCGTCCGCCAGTACGGACGCCGCATAGGTTTTGCCGTTCACGGTGATGGTCAGTGCCGTGCCCGCTGCCAGCCCATCGCTGGAGCCGCTGACAATCAGGTTCTGACCATGCTCGATGCTGTTAATCACATCGTCACCTGCCACGGTATCGACACGCAGGCCCGGCAGGCTGGCGTCAATGGTGATATCGCGTTCGCCGGAACCGGTATTGCCGTGCCCGTTGGTGACGGTGGCCGTCACGCTTAGTCCGCCGTTACCCAGCGCTGTCAGCACCTCTGAAGGCACGTTGACGGACCAGGTCAGGTCATCCTGCACCGTCGCCGTCCAGCTGTTACCGCCCATCGTAACGGTGACGGTATTGCCCGCTTCCGCGTGGGCAACGGTACCGCTCAGGGTTTGACCGGCAGCCACTTCCGCCGCATTGATCACGTTGTCACCGGCCACGGTGTTGATGGTGACGGTCGGCAGCGCGGTATCGACCTGCAGGTTCGCCGTATTGCTGACGCTGTTCCCCACGGTGTTCGTCGCGGTTGCGCTCAGGGTGTAGTTCGCCTCACCCAGCGCGGCCAGATCCGCTGCCGGTACCGTCAGGCTCCAGCCGCCGTCCGCCGCGGTTGTTGCGGTGTACTGTTTGCCGTTCAGGGTCACGGTGACCAGGGTACCTTCCGCAAGGTTGGCGCTGGTACCGCTGACGCTCAGATCCTGACCTTTCTCCACCGCGTTCAGTACGTTGTCGCCACTCAGGGTATCGAAGCCCACGGAAGGCAGCCCGGTATCGACGGTCACGTTATGGGTGCCAGATCCGGTATTGCCCGCGGCATCGGTGACGCTGACGCTGACCGTCACGGTGCCGTCGCTGAGGCCAGAAATCACGTTCGCCGGAACGCCCACGCTCCAGTTACCCGCGGCGTCCAGCACGGTGGTGTAGGTCTGGCTGCCAACGGTCACGGTGACTTTATCGCCCGCCGCCGCGCCGGTGGCGGAGCCGCTGACGATCTGCGCCTGCGCATGCTCAGCCACGTTAATCACGTCGTCGCCCGCCACGGTGTTGATGGTCACGACCGGCACCGTCACGTCGACAGCCAGGTTATGATCCACCGAGGCCGGATTGCCCGCCTTGTCACTGACGGCGGCCGTCACGGTCACGCTGCCGTCCGTAAGCGCCGCCAGGTCGGCTGCCGGAACGTCCAGCGTCCAGTTGCCGTCTGCGCCCACGGTAGTGGTGTAGTTCTTCCCGTTCAGGCTCACGGTGACCGTCTGGCCCGCTTCGGCGGTGCTGGTACCGGACACCGTCAGGTCAGCTTTCGCTTCGGTCGCATTCAGGATGTCGTCAGCCGCCAGGGTGTTAATCGTTACGGACGGCGCGGTGGTGTCCACGCTGTACTCGCGGCCCGCAGACGCGCTGTTGCCGTTAACGTTGGTGACGCTCACCTGCACGCTGGCATCGCCCTCTTTCAGACCGGCCAGGTCGGCAGACGGCACCGTCGCCGTCCATTTGCCGTCAGCATCCACCGACGCCGTATAGGTTTTACCGCCGAAGAGGATGCTGACGGTCTGATTCTCCTCCACGTTGGAGGTGGTGCCAGAGAGCACCAGGTCCGCGCCCTTCTCAGCCGCGTTAATCACATCATCCGTGGCAATGGCGTCAATCCCGATGGCGACCGCCGCAAGGTCCACCGTCACATTGTGGGTAATGGACACCGGCGTACCGGCGCTGTTCTGCCCCTCAACGGTGACCGCTACCGTGCCTGCCGCCAGCGCGCCAACATCGGCCGCCGGAATAGCCGCACTCCAGGTGCCGTCAGCCAGCACGGAGGCCGGATAGGTTTTATTATTTACCGTTACGGACAGAGCGGTCCCTGCCGCCAGTCCTTCGCTGGTGCCGGTCACGATCAGGTTCTGACCATGCTCGATGCTGTTGATCACATCGTCACCCGCCACGGTATCCACGCGCAGGCCCGGCAGGCTGGCGTCAATGGTGATATCGCGCTCGCCGGTGCCGCTGTTGCCCACGCCGTTAGTCACGCTGGCGGTGACGGTCAGTTCGCCGTTACCCAGTGCGGTTAACACGGACTGCGGGACGTTGACGGACCAGGTCAGGTCATCCTGCACCGTTGCGGTCAGGGTGTTACCGCCGAGGGTCACGGTGACGGTGTTGCCCGCTTCGGCATTCACCACGTTACCGCTGAGAGTCTGGCCGGTCGCCAGCTCCGCGGTATTGATAATATCGTCGCCAGCCACGGTGTTGATGGTGACACCCGGCAGGACAGACTCCACGTTCACGGTGTGAGTCACGCTGGTACTGTTGCCAACAGCATCGGTTGCAGACGCCGTGAGGGTGTAGATCGCTTCACCCAGTGCGCCGACCTGATCCGCCGGAACGGTAGCCGTCCACAGCCCGTTATCATCCACCGTTGCGCTGTAGGCTTTGCCGTTCAGCATCACGGTGACGATCGCGCCCGCCGCCAGACCTGACGCGGTGCCGGTGAGGGTGAGATCCTGCGTTTTCTCGGTGCTATTGATGACATCGTCGTCTGAAACGGTGTCAATGGTCAGCACCGGAGCGGTAAGGTTGACGGCCACGTCGTGCGTCGCACTGTTGCTGTTACCCGCTTTATCGGTCAGGGTCGCGGTGATGGTGTGATCCCCGGCGGCCAGAGCATTGACGTCGACCGCAGGCACTCCCACGCTCCAGTTGCCCGCGGCATCCAGCGTGGCGGTGTAAGATTTATTATTGATGGTGACGGTGACCACATCACCCGCTGCCGCGCCGGTGACAGACCCGGTGACAATCAACGCCTGCGCGTGCTCAACGCTGTTGATGACGTCGTCATCCGAAACGGTGTGAATGGTCAACTGTGGCACCGTGGTATCCACCAGCACGTCACGATCCACCGAGGCCGGGTTACCCGCTTTGTCGGATACCGCCGCGGTGATGGTGTAGTTTCCGTCGATAATGCCGCTCAGGTCGGTTGACGGTACGCTCAGGCTCCAGCTGCCATCCGCCTGCACGGTGGTGGTGTAATCCTTGCCGTTCAGCGTAACGGTCACGGTCTGACCCGCTTCCGCGTTCGTGATGCCGTTAACCACCAAATCCTGCTGCGCTTCAGACGCATTAATGATGTTGTTGTCGCTGACAATGTCGATAATGACCGTCGGCGCGGTCGTATCCACGCTGTATTCACGGCCCGCTGACGCGCTGTTGCCGTTCACGTTGGTGACGCTCACCTGCACGCTGGCATCGCCCTCCTTCAGGCTGCCTAAATCAGCAGAAGGCACGGTAGCGGTCCAGTTACCGCTGGCATCCACGGTCGCGGTGTAAGACTTGCCGCCAAAGGTGATATACACGGTCTGGTTGGCTTCGACGTGGGTGGTGGTACCCGACAGGACCAGGTCTGTGCCTTTTTCCGCCGCGTTGATCACGTCGTCGGTGGCAATCGCGTTGACGCTGATCGCCACCGCGGCCAGATCGACCGTGACGTCATGCGCGATCGTCACCGGGTTTCCTGCGGTGCTCTGACCCTCAACGGTTACCGTCACCTTGCCTGCGTTCAGCGCGCTGACGTCGGCGGCCGGGATCGCTGCCGCCCAGGTTCCGTCGGCCAGAACCGTCGCGGCATAGGTTTTACCATTGACGGTCACCGTCAACGCGGAGCCGGTTTTCAGCCCATCACTGGAGCCGCTAATAATCAGGTTTTGACCATGCTCGATGCTGTTAATCACATCGTCGCCCGCCACGGTATCGACCCGCAGACCCGGCAGGTTGGCATCAATGGTGATGTCGCGGCTGCCGGAGCCGGTATTGCCGTGACCGTTAGTGACGCTTGCCGTCACGGTCAAATCGCCGTTGCCAATGGCCTTTAAGACTTCAGGCGGCACATTGACCGACCAGCTCAGATCATCCTCAACGGTGGCGGTCCAGGTGTTGCCCCCCATTGAAATCGTGACAGTGTCACCACTTGCGGCACCGCTGACTTTTCCGCTCAGGGTCTGTCCCGCAGTCACTTCCGCCGCATTGATGACATCATCAATGGCGACAGCGTTAATGGTCACCACCGGTAGCGCACTGTCGACAAGTGCCTGATGGCTGGTGCTCGCGCTGTTGCCTGCTGTATCGGTCACGCTCGCGGTGACCGTGTAGTTCGCTTCGCCCAGCGCCGAGACGTTTGCTGCCGGTACCGTCACGCTCCAGTTGCCGCTGGCGTCAGTCGTGGCAGTGTAGTTAATGCCATTCAGGGTCACGACGATCGTGGTGCCGTCCGGCTGGTTGCTGGTGCCGGAGAGTTGCAGATCTTCGCCTTTCTCGATGGCATTGATCACATCATCGCCCGCAACGGTATTGATAGCGATAACCGGAGCGGTCAGGGAAACCGCAATCTCATGCGTCTGCGTGGTGCTGTTGCCCGCTTTGTCGGTGAGGGTCGCAGACATCGTATGGTCGCCATTGCCCAGCGCGCCCGCGTCAGCCGCCGGAATACCCATACTCCAGTTGCCGGACGCGTCCAGCATTGCGCTGTAATTTTTACCGTTCAGCGTCACGGTGATCACGTCGCCTGCCTGTGCCCCGGTGACTGTGCCAGAAACGATCAGCGCCTGACCGTGTTCAGCAATATTCAGAATGTCATCACCGGCAACGGTGTTGAAGGTAATCTGCGGCACGGTAGTGTCCACCAGCACAGACGCATCCGTGCTGGCCGGGTTACCGGCTTTATCCGACACGGTCGCCGTAACGACGGCAGTGACGTCGGTGATACCGGCCAGATCGGCTGCCGGCACGTCAAGCGTCCAGCTGCCGTCAGCCTGTACCTGTGCGGTGTATTGATTGCCATTAAAGGTCACCGTGACCGTCTGCCCCGCTTCGGCAGTCGAGGTGCCGCTCAGGGTGAGATCCTGTGCCGCCTCTGCCGCATTGAGCATGTTGTCGTGACTGACCGTATCGATGGTGACCGCCGGCGCAGTGGTATCGACGCTGAATTCGTGTGACGAAGACGCCGGGTTGCCATTCACGTTGCTCACGCTCACCTGAACGCGGGCATCGCCCTCTTTCAGGCCGCTTACATCCGCAGCCGGAACGGTGTAAGCCCAGTTGCCATTCGCATCCACGGTGGTGGTGTAGCTTTTGCCACCAAAGGTGACCGTCACCGTCTGACCGGCTTCGACCCCAGACGTGGTGCCGGAGAGCGCCAGATCGTGTCCCTTCTCCGCCGCGTTCAGCACGTTATCAGGGGTCACGCTGTTAACGCTTATCGCGACCGGGGCGAGGTCGACATCCACCACGGTCCCGATATTCACCGGGTTGGCGGAAGCATCCTGTGCGCGGGCTGTAATGTTGAGAGGACCGTCCGGCCACTGGCTGACATCCGCCGCAGGCACAGCCGCTTTCCAGGTTCCATCGGCCAGGACCGTGGCGACGTACTCTATGTTGTTAATGGTCACGGTAACGGTGCTGCCCGCGGCCAGATCGGTGCTGGTACCGGAAACAATGAGATTCTGCCCGTGCTCGATGATATTGATAACATCGTCGCCCGCCACGGTATCAATACGCAGACCAGGCAACTGGGCGTCGATGGTGAAGTCCAGCGCGGCAGAACCGGTGTTTCCGTGCGCATTCGTCACGCTGGCCGTAACCGTCAACTCACCGTTACCGAGCGCGGTTAACTGGCTCTGGGTTAACGGCAGGCTCCAGGTAAGATCGTCCTGCACCGCAACGGTATACGTCTGGCCGCCCAGGGTAAGGGTGACAATGTCGCCTGCCGCCGCGTTGGCGACTTTCCCCGTCAGGGTCTGGCCTGCCGCCAGTTCCGCCGCGTTGATGATGTTATCGCCCGCCAGCGTGTTGAGCGTGACCACCGGCAGCGAGCTGTCTACCAGCACATCATGCGTGGCCGACGCGCTATTACCCACACTGTCCGTGACGCTCGCCGTCACCGTGTAGTGCGCCTCGCCCAGCGCGCTTACTGCGGAGGCCGGTACGGTAACACGCCAGTTACCGCTGGCATCCGTAATGGCGGTGTAGTGAATGCCATTCAGGGCCACGGTGATCGGGGTGCCTTCTGGCTGGTTGCTGGTCCCGGAAAGCAGCAGGTTTTCGCCTTTTTCCGTGGCGTTAATCACGTCGTCCGCCGCCAGAGTGTGAATATCTATCTCCGGCGTCACGGTATTAACCACCACCTCCAGGGTGCTGCTGCCGGTGTTGCCAGATTGATCGGTCACAGAGACCGTAATCGTCCAGGTTCCGTCCGCCAGGCCCTGTACCACAGACGCAGGCAGGCCGAGGCTCCAGTTGCCCGCCGCATCCACCACGGTGGTGTAATCCACGTTATTGATGGTCACCGTGACCCAATCACCCGCTGCCGCTCCGGTCACGGAGCCGCTGAGAACCTGCGCCTGGGTATGGGCAAGCTGGTTAATGGTATTGGTATCGGTGACAAAATCGTTAATGGTCACCTGCGGTACGGTGGCATCCACCAGCCCGACGCGATCCGTGCTGCTGCTGTTACCTGCCACATCGCTCACGGTTGCCGTTACCGTGACGGTGCCATCGGCCAGTGCGCCGACGTCCGCGGCAGGTACTGTCAGTTGCCAGCTACCGTCATGTTGAACAGTGGTCTGGTAGGTTTTACCGTTCAGCGCGACGGTGACCGTCTGGCCCGCTTCCGCCGTGCTGCTACCGCTTAACACGATATCCTGCTGCGCTTCGGCGGCACTGATGATGTTGTCATCGGTCAGATTATTGATCGTGATGTCCGGAGGCAGCGTATCGACCGTCACCACGCGCGACGCATCGGCGCTGTTGCCGTTAACGTTCGTCACGCTGACGCTCACCTGCGCGCGGCCGTCAATCAACGTTTCCATGGCGCTGGCCGGTACGGTCAGGCTCCAGGAGCCGTCCTGCTGCACCTGCGCGGTATAGGTCCGATCGGCGAATTTCACCACCACAGTCTGCCCGGCTTCCACGCCCTGCGTCTGGCCAGAGAGCGTGAGATCGCTGCCTTTTTCCGCCGCGTTCAGTCGGTCATCACCGGAGATGACATCAACAGTAACCGCCACGGCGTTCAGGTCGAGTTCGATCGGATGTTCAGCGGCAACGGCATTGCCCCACGCATCTTCTGCACTGACGTGCACTGCGATATGGCCCGGCGTCCAGGACTGGAGGTCGCTCGCCGGAACACCAATCTGCCAGCCACCGGTGGCGTTGACCACGGTGACATAGTCGACGTTATTGATGGTGACGGTGATCTGCGTGCCTGCGGCCAGATGGCTGCTGGAGCCGGTCACGGTAAGATCCTGATGCTGCTCAATGGCATTGATCACGTCATCACCGGAAAGGGTGTTAACGCGCAGACCCGGCAGCGCCGCGTTGATATTGATATCGCGCTCGCCGCTGCCCGTATTGCCGTGGCTGTTGGTGACTGACGCGGTAATGGTCAGGTCGCCGTCGCCGAATGCCCTGAGATCCGCAGACGGGATAGTGAGGTTCCAGGTCAGATCGCTACCCACGGTGGCGCTGTAATGCTTGCCGCCAACGGAAACAGACACCGTATCCCCTGCCGCTGCACCCGTGACACGACCGCTGATCGTTTGATCGGCGGCCACTTCGGCGTTATTCACCCGGTTGTCGCCGGCAAAGGTATTGATGACCACCTGTGGCAACACGGTATCAACCAGCAGTGTGGCCTCCGCTGAGCCGCTGTTGCCCACGCTGTCGGTACCGCTGACGCTGACGGTGTACAGCGTGTTCGCCAGTTGCAGGACGTCGGAAACCGGTACCTGAACTGACCAGCTCCCGTTCTCGACAACGGTTTGATAATTGACGTTGTTCAGCGTCACGGTGATGGCGCTGCCGTCTGGCAGCGTGCTGGTGCCGGTCAGGCTCAGCGGCTGCATAGCCTCCTGAGCATTGAGAACGTTATCCTGGCTGATGGCATGAACGGTAAATTCCGGTGGGTTACCGCTCAGCGTAATGCCGTGTGTGGCGCTGCCGGTATTGCCCGCGGCATCGGTAACGGAAACCGTAATGTTGTGGTTGCCTTCTCCCAGCAAGCCCACCACGGACGCAGGCACCCCCACGCTCCAGCTGCCGTCCGCCTGCACCACACCGGTGAAGGTCTGACCGCCAACGGTTACGCTCACGACATCCCCTGCTGCGGCGCCGCTCGCCGTACCGGAAATAATCTGCGCCTGGCCCTGCTCGCTGGTATTGAGGATATTGTCGTCAGCAACGGTGTTAATCGTCACGACCGGGGCGGCGGTATCCACGGTGAAATCGACGGTCGTGGAAGATCCGTTCCCCGCTTTATCGCTGACGTTCACCGTTAGCGTATGGTCGCCATTCGCCAGCGATTGCACCTCGCTGGCGGGCAGCGTAACGGACCACGTGCCGTTGCTCCCCACCGTGGCGGTATGATTTTTCCCGTTGAGCGTTACCGTCACAATCTGGCCGGCTTCCGCATCGGTTTTAACGGTGAGCATCAGCGCCTGGTTGTGCTCAGCCGCGTTGATGATGTTGTCCTGCGCAATCGTATCAACAGAAAGCGCTGGCGCGTTGGTATCCACACCTATCGTCTGGCTGCCGCTCACGGTATTGCCCGCGGCGTCTTTACCGCTGACGTTCACCGTCCAGGTGCCGTCACCCAGCGCCTGTGCATCCGCGGCAGGCACGTTCACGCTCCATGCGCCGCCGGCCCCCACTTCCGCCGTGTAGGTTTTGCCGTTCAGCGTGACGGTAAGCCCGGTTCCCTGCGCCAGATTTTTGCTGGTGCCGGACAGCGTAAAGCCAGCGGAGTGTTCGCTGGCATTGATCACGTTGTCACCGGCCGTTGTCCCCAGCGTGATGCTGGCGTCAGCGGTAGAAATTGTGACGGTAATGCTGCCCGCCTGCGTCGTTTTGCTCCCGTCGATTTGCACGACAGACCAGGTATGTTCGCCGTCAGCCTGAGTCGGGAGTTTTACGGTCCAGGTACCCTCTTTCCCGACCATGGTGCTGGCAATGGTGCTTCCGCTGCTGTCTTTAACCTGAATGGTCGCGCCCGGCTGCCCGGTACCGCTAAAGGTTGGGGTGTTGTCGTCCGTGATCGCTTTTCCACTCAGCACACCCTGCTTATCACCCGCGTTGTCCGTCAGCAAAAAGGTCGGCGTCGCGCTTTCAACATCTTTGGTGTTGTCGATGACTTTAGTTTTGGTTTCGCCGTCACCCCCGTGCGCCAGCAGTGCGCCAATGGCACCGCCGCCCAACGCAGCGCCTGCAATCCATCCCCATGGCGCGTCATTGAGAACGCTCCCCTGCTCAAGGAAAGGCTCAATGCTGGCAACCGGCGTAGCCTGCGCGGTTAACTCGGTAACAGCAACGCCAGACGCTTCCCCGGCATCGGCAAAAGAAATATGCGTCAGTTCCTGCTGATCGTTGAAGACCAGTTCTGATTGATTATGGGTCTGTGGATCTTCAACAAAATAGTTATTGCAGCGAATAACGCTGCCGTCTTTCATATAAATAAGCAGGTCTTTACCCTGGCGAACATAACGCACAACATCCTGAGCAGAACCCTGAATTTCAATCACACTCGGCGAAGAAATAGAAACCGACAAATTACCCTCTCCGGTTAATTTCGTTTTCTCGGCCGTTTTGCGAATGATGACATCAACAATTTTTACGTTACTCATTTTCCTCTCCTTGCAGGTGTCCGGATTCCTGTGGATATGTCCACCAAATGGATGTAGCTATCCCTGGGAAAAAGCACCCATTATTTTCTTACTTATTTCGCACAAAAAGACGCGTGTTTTTTAACTCAAATCAGGTAATTTTGCGGCAGCGTTTTTCTCTATGCCGATCAGCGGCATCAAATTATCAACGGCAGATGCGTAATTAATCGCCGAACTCCAGCCATCATATTCAGCCATTATTTTGGCTGAGGTGGCTTGCCAGACATCCTGTTCAACGCTGAGCAAATCGTTAATGCTCCGCTTGCTCAGGGTATATTCATTTCTGTAAACATCCCGGGCGCGTAACGCGCTTTCCAGCTGCAGCTTCCCCGCCTGCATTCTCCCCTGCGCGCCGGTCCAGTCAGCCTGCGCAACAGAGGCTTTTTGCAGGACATCGAACCGCGCCTGGTCAACCTGAGACGATGCCATGGCCCTTGCCCCTTCGGCCTGGCGAACGCGGGCTGAAACGGCACCCCCCTGGTATAGCGGTGCGTCAATATTGAGCTGAATCTGGTCATCCCAGTAAGAACGGTTGTCGGACTCGTAGCGGGTGCGGCCTCCTTTCAGGCTTAACGTCGGCCAGTGCTGAGACTTTGCCGTTGCCACGCCATACTGAGCTGAACGCTCCATATTCTGTGCGGCCATGACCGTGGGAATGGCCGAGTAATCAATGCGATTAAGCGAATCTTGCTCAACGGCAAGCTTCGCCGGTACAGGTGAATAGCGCTCGGCCTCCATGCCAGTCAACACCGCAAGCCGTGCGCGGGCACTGTTTAACGCCGCGTTATACTGCTCGACCGTGGCCTGCATACCGGCAATGCGCGTGCGCGTCTGAAGCTCGTCAGAGGTTGAGCTGACGCCTGCGTCGGCGCGGAGTTTGGCCAGTTGTTCAACGTTTTTGAGCGCCTGAACGTTCTCTTTGGCGGCCTGTAACAGGTCGGAATAGCGTTTAACTTCTACGTAGCTGAGCGCCGTTTTTTCCGCCACCGCAGACAAGGTGCTCATCAACTGGTAACGATAGCTATCGCGCTGCGCCGTGGACTGGTCGATGCTGTTGTTGGTCTTGCCAAAATCGTATACCAGCTGCGTCAGACTCAATCCCCAGGCCGCAGAATTGCGCAGCGAGCCGCTGGAATCGGTGGTCTGGCTATGGCCGGTGCTACCGTTTAACGATATTTGTGGCATCCAGCCGCTGCGTGCTTCATCTATTTGTGCCTGACCTATTCCCAGTTGCGCGGCCTGCTGGCTAATCGACGGATCGCGATCGATGGCAAAAAGAATACTCTCTTTTAATGTTGTCGCGGCAATCGGAGCAATCCCCACCTGGCGGCTATTCGCAGAGGCCGTATTAAAGGCTAGCGAAATTAATGCCAGGGCGACTGGAAATCTCAGCAACATATTATTTCGCATGATAGTCATTTTTATCTCCCTGACTCTGAATGACGCCTAAATATATACCCCTAAAGGGGTATAAATAATTCGACAAATATCTTACCCGGGTCCGAATAAATATTGGACAAACGCTCCCCAACCCCATTTCCATTGGAGATGAGAGCCGACCATATTCTTATGACAATAAGAATTTACTTATTTCTTTAACTGGTTTGCAGCATAACAAAATGCGCTATAGGCAACTACACCCACAATGTTAATGTGGTGTTACAGATAAGAAAAAAGATGGGGTTTCTGGACAAAACCTTAAAAAGGGGCTTTCAAATGAAACAAATAAAGTCTTTGTTATTTAAGTAAAATTTTAGAATCGCCGGATGCACATTTTTGCGTTAATTTCAGCACGCGTCAGACACAAAGATTTTCAAAGAAATGTCAATTTAAGTAACCATAATGCCATATACAACATTAATATCTATTAATATAAAAATACACAGAATTTATTGCTATTTATTAATTTCATTAAAGCATTAATGGTTGTATATTGGTATCACAATGGTTATATCCGCCAGTGTGTTTAATAAAACACAACAGTAACATTGCTGTTAACATTTGGAATGAATCACTCACACCGTATTAATAACACTTTAATAATAACCAATGTGAACAATACCGGACATTGATACTTACTCGCGATTAACACCCTTCCCTCTGCGGTAAAATGCTGTAATATGCAACTTATTGCGACATTTTGCGGGATTCACCCATGCACAAAACGGCCAGACAAAAATATGTGCTTGATATCATTAGTGAGCACGGGCAGGCCAGCATTACGGAACTGGCGGACAAACTGCAGGTCTCAGCTGACACCATCCGCCGGGATCTGACCGATCTCGAGAAACAGGGGCTGGCGCAAAAGAACCACGGCGGGGCAATTGCCCTGAATCTGTCGGCCATGAATCGTCAGGGGCGCAATACACTGCTGCCCGAAACCAAACAACGTCTTGGTAAACAGGTGGCGCAGGCTGTTCCGCCAGGTTCGACGCTGTTTCTGGATGCGGGGAGCACGGTAATGGCTGTCGCCTCGTTCCTGAAGGGACCGCTGACAATCATCACCACCTCGCTGGATATCGCGTGGCACTTCAGCGACCGTGACGATATCGAACTGATCCTGCTCGGCGGAAAATGGGATCACAAGCAGCGATTGTTTGCCGGCAGCGCCACCCTCTCCCTGCTGTCACGCTACCGCGCGGATATCGCCATTCTGGGGGCCTGTGCTATCCATGCTGAACTCGGTCTGAGCGCCGGAAAAGAGGCCGATGCAGAGGTCAAACGGGCGATGCTCGCGGCCAGCCATGAGCGCTGGATTGTCGCCGACCATCTGAAACTAAACCGCTGTGAACCGTATCTGGTCAGCGGATTATCCAACATCCAGCACCTCTTTTTAGATCGTCCCTGGCCTGAGCTTGGGGACCCTGGCGCAATGCACATTACGGTTTGCGCGAAATAACGTGGAGAAGGTCATGAGTAAAGAGAAGACAATCAACATTGCGCTGATCGGGTATGGATTTGTAGGCAAGACCTTCCATGCCCCGCTGATCCAGTCCGTGGACGGCCTTAAGCTGGCGGTGGTTTCGTCTCGTGATGAAGAGAAGGTTAAACGCGATCTTCCTGATGTTCAGGTGGTGGCAACCCCGGAAGAGGCAATTCAGCATCCCGATGTCGATCTGGTGGTGATTGCCTCCCCTAACGCCACCCACGCGCCGCTGGCAACGCTTGCCCTGAATTCAGGCAAACATGTGGTCGTGGATAAACCGTTCACGCTCGACATGCAGGAAGCCCGCGACCTGATTGCCCTGGCGCAAGAGAAGCAACGGCTGCTCTCCGTCTTCCATAACCGCCGCTGGGACAGCGACTTCCTCGGCATTAAGCAGGTTATTGAGCAAGGAACCCTTGGCAAGGTCAAACACCTTGAGTCGCACATTGACCGTTTCCGCCCGGAAGTGCGCGTGCGCTGGAGAGAGCAAAACGTGCCCGGTAGTGGTCTGTGGTTTGATCTGGGGCCGCACCTGATTGACCAGACGCTGCAGCTCTTTGGACTGCCACTGTCGGTACAGGGCAATATCGCCACGCTGCGTGACGGCGCGGAAATTAACGACTGGGCACACGTGGTCTTAGATTATCCGCAACATAAAGTGATTTTGCACTGCAGCATGCTGGTGGCTGGCGGAACGGCACGTTTTACCGTTCACGGCGATAAAGGCAGCGTGGTGAAAGCCCGAATCGACCAACAGGAAGCGCAGCTGCTGGCGGGCGTGATCCCCGGCAGTGAGGCCTGGGGCGAGGACAGTGACAGCATGGTGTTCTTTGGTGCAAACGGTGAGCCGCAGACCGTTACCACGCCGAAAGGCGATCAGCGTCAGTACTACATCAACGTGCGTGATGCGCTACTCGGAAAAATCACCAATCCGGTTCATCCGGTCGAGGCGCTGGCGGTGATGGCGGTACTGGAAGCGGCCGTGAAATCCTCAGAGACGGGCACCACTCAGGCGCTGGAGTTAACCCCGGAAGAGCGCGCTCAACTGCAATAAAACGCAAAAAAAAGCCCTGCAGACTGCTGCAGGGCTCGCGGTTATGGATTACTGGCGTTTTTTTGGCATCATGCGCAGGAGGGTGTTGTCTTTCCAGAAATAGTGATGCATCAGCGCCGCCATCGCGTGCAGACCAATCACAACGTACCCCACGTTGGCCAGCGTCTCGTGCCACTCTTTCAGAACGTCGACCAGATCAAAATTCGATTCTGCCGCGTGCGGCATCACCAGACCAAAGGCTAACCAGTCAGTACCGCGGTTATACATCATGACAATACCAATCAGCGGCAACGCGATGAACAGCAGATACACCACCAGATGACCAAGATGGGACAGCCCGGTCACCATCGGTTTTGGCTTTGGTTCAATCGGCGGTGCGCGGAATTTAAGGCGAACCACTAAACGCGTCACCATCAACACCAGCACAGAGATGCCGCACGAAACGTGGATCATGTTGATTACCGGCCGGGCGGTGCGTGGGAAGAAGCCTTTGAACTCCATCGCGCAGTAGGCGACGATGATTAACAAAAACACCAGCCAGTGGATAGCAATTTGCAGGCTTGTATATTTAGTACGCATGAGATTTCCTGATAAATAACCGATATCGCGCCAACATAATCCCCTTTCCTTAAAAATTCATTAATTTTTCTGTATGGTTTTTCAAATACTTCCCCTCGCATGAAGCTTCTTCAATTGCCGCCCTGTCCGTGATGGTCTAAGCCTGGATGAGTTCAAACTGTCGCAAAGACGCGTTCACAGGAGTACACCATGAGTAAAATTGGCATTAACGGATTTGGACGCATAGGACGCCTTGTCCTGCGTCGCCTTCTTGAAACCCAGGACAGCAACACCGTCGTCGCCATCAACGATCTCACCTCTCCCAAAGTGCTGGCCTACCTGCTCAGGCATGATTCCAACTACGGTGGCTTCCCGTGGAGCGTAGATTTCACCGAAGACGCCCTGATTGTTGACGGAAAAACTATCGCCGTATACGCCGAAAAAGAGGCAAAACATATCCCGTGGAAAGCCGCGGGCGTCGATATCGTCGTGGAATGCACCGGCTTCTACACGTCGGCAGAAAAATCACAGGCACACCTTGAGGCCGGTGCCAAAAAAGTGCTGATCTCTGCCCCTGCCGGTGAGATGAAAACCATCGTGTATAACGTGAATGACGATACCATTGACGCCAGTGATACGATTATTTCCGTTGCTTCCTGTACCACCAACTGCCTCGCCCCACTGGCAAAAGCCCTGCACGATGCGTTTGAAATAAAAGTGGGCACCATGACAACCATTCACGCCTATACCGGCACGCAGGCGCTGGTGGATGGCCCGCGCGGGAAAGATCTTCGCGCCTCACGCGCCGCGGCGGAGAATATCATTCCGCACACCACCGGGGCGGCCAAAGCCATCGGTCTGGTGATTCCGGCCCTCAGCGGCAAGCTGAAAGGCCACGCCCAGCGCGTACCGGTGAAAACCGGTTCAGTGACCGAGCTGGTCTCGATTCTGGGTAAAAAGGTCACCGTTGAGGAGATCAACGCCGCGCTGAAAAAAGCGACGCAGGGGAATAAATCTTTTGGTTATACCGATGAAGAGATTGTTTCGTCTGATGTGATCGGCTCCCACTTTGGATCTGTCTTTGACGCCACACAGACCGAAGTTTCAGAGGCTGGCGATCTGCAACTGGTGAAAACCGTCGCCTGGTATGACAACGAATACGGTTTCGTCACCCAGCTGGTGCGCACGCTGGACAAATTCGCCTCGCTGTAATGCCTGTCCCCTCTCCGCGGAGAGGGGAAAACCGCAAACGGCCTCTGCTCAGAGAAGCGACCGGTGATTCAGGGCATCCGTAAGCACAGGATCCTGCTTTAACCGTGCCCACGCTGCAGTCACCTCGTCGGGGAATTCAACGTGTGCAATAAAATCACGCCCGGCCGGGCCATAGCCGTTCATGTCATCACAGAGTCGCGGAAGCTCGCCTAAAATGAGCGAGAGATAACGCTCTACCGGCCAGAGGCCAGCGCTCTCCCCGCTGAACACCAGCCCGTTTTCGCCATTTTTCAGCACCGGTGTATAGCCCGGGTGGCTGACCCACTGCGGCGAAGCAGACTCGTCACGGCACACGCGGGCAAAGGTTGCCATCGTGCGGCGTTGCATGGTCGGATCCTGCACGACCAGCACGCGCCCGGACGTCTGATGATGCTGTTTTAGCATGTTCCAGCTAAAACGCGCGTTTTCTCCGCAGTTGGTTGATTGATCGTCAACCCACACGTGCGCATCAGGGATCTGCCAGAACTGGCGGGCAATATCGGCCAGAATGCTTGCTTCCGCTCGCCCCGTTACCGGGACAGTGTGATAACGCGGATGCTGAGCGATGGCCGCATACAAAAACGCGGTCGAATGGCCAATCCCTCCGCTAATCAGTAACGGAACGTCGTGTTCAGCGGCAATACGGCAGGCAGCGTCGATGGTCGGCATCACCGCGTTTCCGGCCAGAATAACCCTGTCAACCGCCGCCACGTCGCGGGTATCGCCCAAATCATCCTGTGCCAGC
Source organism: Enterobacter sp. 200527-13 (assembly GCF_027924865.1). Classification (NCBI taxonomy): domain Bacteria; kingdom Pseudomonadati; phylum Pseudomonadota; class Gammaproteobacteria; order Enterobacterales; family Enterobacteriaceae; genus Enterobacter; species Enterobacter sp. 200527-13. The sequence continues at coordinate 1,409,660 of NZ_BSCM01000001.1, read as the reverse complement.
CACTGGCCGACCGTGTTGATTGCCGCCAGGGTTGACTCCGGCAGAAGGGGAAAATGCGTCTGAACCATGGTGATGTCCTCAGTTGCTCTGGTTCAGATTAACGACTTCAGATCGACAAAACAACGGCCTTCCGGGCCGCTCTTTTTCCTTAACCTGTTCTTCAACATTTGATTAACCTGCGAAAATCATATTCACTTGAATTATCATTTGCGGCAAACGTAGAATCGTTAGCCCACTCATTATTCAATTTTTTCTAAGGTAAAAGACGTTATGCGCCTGCCCGAACGCGACCCTTATGCTCCTCGCGAGTGGCAGCCTCATGAGAAACCCGCCCTGTTGGGTTCGCCCTCCACGCCAGAACACAGCACGCCAAAACGGATTGCCTACGGGGTTGTCGGTCTGCTGGTGTGCCTGACGGGGGCGCTGGGTAATGCGGTGGTCACCGCCAATCTGCAAAATCTGCAGGGAACCTTCGGGGCCTGGTCGACAGAAATCGCCTGGCTCCCGGCGGTGTATGTGATGACCAACATCTCCATCAACCTGCTGCTGGTGAAATTCCGCCAGCAGTATGGTTTGCGCGCCTTCACGGAAGGTTTTCTGGTGCTGTATGTGCTGGTCACCTTTTTCCACCTGTTTGTAAACGATCTCAGCTCCGCGCTGATGGTGCGTGCCGCACACGGGATGGTGGCCGCCGCGCTCAGCTCCCTCGGTATTTACTACCAGATACAGGCCTGGCCCGCGAAACACCGTCTGAAGGCACTGACCATCGGGATTACCGGGTCATCGCTCGCCATCCCCCTCGCCCGCCTCTTTTCGACCGAGCTGCTGCAGCTTGACGAGTGGCGCGGGCTTTACTTCTTTGAGCTCGGGCTGGCGCTCATTTCATTGGCCTGCGTGATAGCGTTGAAATTGCCTCCTGGCGACCGGCGCAAGGTCTTCGAGAAAAAAGACTTCATCACCTTCTTTTTACTGGCCCCGGGGATGGCGCTGCTCTGCGCGGTACTTTCCTTAGGCCGTCTTTACTGGTGGTTTGAAGCGCCGTGGATCGGCTGGTCGCTGGCATTAGCGCTGGTATTAATCGTGTCTGCGATCGTGTTTGAACATAACCGTTCTAACCCGTTGCTGAATACCCGCTGGCTGTCGAGCGGCAGCATCGTGCGTCTCGGGCTCATTATGCTGCTGATCCGCATCGTGCTGGCGGAGCAAAACACCGGCGTTATCGGCTGGCTGCAGTATGTCGGCTTGCAGAATGAGCAGATGACCCACCTGGCGTGGTCTATTTTTGCCGGTATTGTCTGCGGGATTGTGACCAGCTGTTTGACCATCAAGCCCACAAAACTGGCGTGGCCGATCATTACCTCGCTGGCGCTTATGATTGTTGCCTCCCTGCTGGACAGCCAGTCGAACAACCTGACCCGCCCGGACCAGCTGATGCTCAGCCAGTTCCTGCTGGGCTTCGGCAGCGCCTTCTTCCTCGCGCCCGCCATGCTGGCCGCCATTGGCGGGGTAATCGCCGATCCGCGCAACCTGGTGAGCTTCTCGGTGATGTTTGGCATGAGCCAGAACCTCGGCGGCCTGCTCGGCTCTGCCATCCTGGGGACCTTCCAGACCTGGCGCGAGAAATACCACTCCAGCATGCTGGCCGATCAGCTCACAACCCTGAACCCGCTGGTGAATGACCGTATTCAGGCTTACACCGGGCTGTACCGGAGCCTGATTGGCGACAGCTCGCTGCTGGGCACCCAGGCCATCACCCAGCTGCAAACGGTTTCAACGCTTGAGGCAAATATTCTGGCTTATAACGATACTTATTTACTGACGGCGAGCATTGCCGCCGCCACCCTGGTCTGGATTTTATGGCGCTTGCTGCGCCTGCGCCTGACTGCCCGTATGGCCCTGAAGAAGGCAACAGGCAACAAGTAATGAATATGAAGATGATTTCTCTGGAGATGTTATGAGTCAGCAGGATGCCGCTAAAGAGCAGGCCAACACCCGTAAAAATGTCCGTATCGTTTCGGTTTTCACCGCGGCGGCAATCGGTATTGTCGGCGTACTGGTGATCCTCTACGCCTGGCAGCTACCCCCGTTCACCCGCCACTCGCAGTTTACTGATAATGCCTACGTGCGCGGACAGACGACCTTTATCAGCCCGCAGGTTAACGGCTATATCACTGAGGTGAAGGTGCAGGATTTCGACCGGGTCAAAAAGGGCGAGCTGCTGCTGCAGATTGATGACCGTATCTACCGCCAGCGGGTGCATCAGGCCGAAGCGCAGCTGGCGATGAAGATTGCCGCCCTGAACAACAACCTGCAACAGCGCAAAAGCGCCGAAGCGGTGATCGCCAAAAACGAAGCGGCTCTGAAAAATGCCCGCGCCCAGAGTCTGAAATCCCAGGCGGATTTGAAACGCGTAAAGGACCTGACGGCGGATGGTTCACTGTCTATCCGTGAGCGCGACGCCGCGCTGGCAAGCGCATCCCAGGGCAGCGCCGACATTGATCAGGCGAAAGCCACGCTGGAAATGTCGCGCCAGGATCTGCAAACGGTGATCGTCAATCGCGGCGCGCTGGAGGCGGATGTGGAAAACGCCAAAGCGGCGCTGGAGCTGGCGCAAATTGACCTGCAAAACACGCGCATTGTAGCGCCTCGCGACGGCCAGCTTGGTCAGATCGCCGTTCGTCTGGGAGCTTATGTTACCGCCGGAACCCACCTCACCACCCTCGTGCCGCCTCAGCACTGGGTGATCGCCAATATTAAAGAGACGCAGCTGGCGGAGCTTCGGGTGGGTCAGCCGGTGAAATTCACCGTCGATGCGTTAAATGATAAGGCCTATCAGGGCCGCGTGGAGAGTATCTCTCCGGCAACCGGCGTTGAGTTCAGCGCCATCACGCCGGATAACGCCACGGGTAACTTTGTCAAAATTGCCCAGCGTATTCCGGTGCGAATTGAAGTATTGGGTGACCAGGAAGCCTATCAGCTTCTGCGTCCGGGCATGTCGGTGCAGGTGACCATTGATACGCGAGAGGCGAAGCAATGACCCTTCGCCCGATAGCCGTTCTGATGATGATGACCGTGCTGGCCGGTTGCCAGTCGGTCGACGTGAAACCGGCGCAGCCGTCGCTGCACATCCCCACGCAATGGCGAGCAACAGCAGGCCCGGCAAGCCCAGCAGAACAGCTCTGGTGGCGTAATTTCCACGACAATAATCTGAACCGTTATGTGGACCTGGCGCTTAAAAACAACAGCGACGTGCTGATTGCCCGCGAACGGATTAACGAGTATCAGGCGCGGGTCTACGCGGCCGACGGCAGCCTGTTTCCGTCGCTGGATGCTGGCGTCACGGGCACCCGCGCGCGAACACAATCTGCGGCCACCGGTCTGCCGATCTACAGCAGCCTGTATAAAGGCAGCCTCACCGCCAGCTATGATGTCGATATCTGGGGCGTAAACCGCAGCACCGCGAATGCGGCTGAAGCCTCGCTGGACGCGCAGAAAGCCGCGGCGGCGGCAGCAGATCTTACCGTGGCATCCTCGGTCGCCTCCGGCTATATCACCCTGCTGTCCCTCGATGAACAGCTTCGCGTCACCCGCTCCACGCTGAAGTCCCGGGAAGAGGCATTCACTCTCGCTAAACGCCAGTTTGAAACGGGCTACAGTTCGCGCCTGGAGCTGATGCAGTCCGACTCCGAACTGCGCTCCACGCGGGCGCAGGTTCCCCTACTGCAGCATCAGATTGCACAGCAGGAGAACGCCCTGAGCCTGCTGCTGGGGAGCAACCCGGGCGAGGTCGCGCGCAGTGAAAGCTTCGCGGCCCTGACGCCCCTGACATTGCCCTCGCAACTGCCCTCCTCGCTGCTTAATCGCCGTCCGGATATTGTGCAGGCTGAAAAGCAACTGGTTGCGGCTGATGCCTCGCTGGCTGCCTCACGCGCCAGCCTGCTGCCGTCGATCAACCTGACCGCAACCGGATCGATACAGGATCGCACGCTCTCCGGCTTACTCGACAACCCGCTGCAGCTCTGGAGCGTCGGCGGCAGCATTCTTGCTCCGCTGCTCAACCGCCAGGCGCTGAACGCACAGGTGGATATTTCGCAGTCCCAGCGCAACCAGGCGCTTTACAGTTATGAAAAAACCGTCCGTAACGCCTTTGCCGAGGTCAATAACAGTCTTGATGCCATCACGCGCTATCAGGAACAACTGACGGAGCTGCTTGCCCAACAAGATGTGGCGCAAGAGACGCTGCGCATAGCGCAAAACCGCTATCGCAACGGCTATTCGTCGTACCTGGATGTGCTGGATGCCCAGCGCACGCTGTTCTCGGTACAAACCAGCGTCGTGCAGGTCAAAAATAACCTGCTGCTGGCGCAGGTTGATTTGTACAGAGCACTGGGCGGAGGCTGGAGCAACGCGTGACCTGATACCCCACAAGCCCTCTCCGGCATGGAGAGGGCGAAAACCGGATCGCAGCGCAACCCGGTGTTTGCCACTCAGGAGTCAATCTATGCAACAACAGTGGTCTGCAGTCGATAATTACATGATCTCTTCACTCATTCCCGAGGATGATATCCTCCAGCGGGTGCTGGAAAACAACCAGCGTGCCGGTTTACCCGAACATGATGTCGCGGCCAATCAGGGGCAGCTGCTGGCGCTTTTTGTCCGCATGACGCAGGCACGGCGGATCCTTGAAATCGGCACGCTGGGCGCCTACAGCACTATCTGGATGGCGCGTGCGCTGCCACCTGACGGGAAGTTGATCACCCTCGAAGCGGACCCCATCCATGCCCGCGTTGCACGGCAGAATATCCAGCTGGCGGGGCTCAGCGATCGGATTGAGCTCATTGAAGGCCCGGCGCTGCACTCTCTTGAACACGTCGGTGATATTCCGCCGTTCGACCTGATCTTTATCGATGCCGATAAGCCAAACAATCCGGGGTATCTGGAGTGGGCACTGTACTACTCACGCCCGGGAACGCTGATCGTCGGGGATAATGTGGTCCGGGATGGCGAAGTGATTAACGCGCAAAGCGACGATGCCCGCGTACAGGGCGTCAGACGATTTATTGAGATGATAGGGGATAACCCGCGCCTGACGGCGACCGCGCTACAAACGGTGGGCAGTAAAGGATGGGATGGCTTTACCCTGGCCGTGGTGAATCGCTAAACGCAGATGCCCTCTCTCACAGAGAGAGGGCGAACACCCGACGTTACGCCGAAATCTGCTCCATTGCCTGCAAAATACGCTTATCCGAAATGGGATACGGCGTACCGAGCTGCTGGGCAAAGAAGCTGACGCGCAGCTCTTCGATCATCCAGCGGATCGCCTGCACGTCTTCATCGTCACGGCGCGCTGGCGGCAATTTGTTAAGCCACTGCTGCCATGCCTTCTGCACGCTTTCCACTTTCAGCATCTGCGCGCGGTCACGATGCGGATCGATAGCCATTTTCTCCAGACGTTTTTCGATCGCCTGCAGATAACGCAACGTATCGCCAAGGCGTTTGAAGCCGTTGCCGGTAACGAATCCACGGTACACTAACCCGGCCATCTGCGCTTTCACGTCCGACAGCCCCAGCGCCATGGTCATATCCACGCGCCCTTTCAGGCGTTTGTTGATATTGAACACGGTGGTGAGGATCTGCTCGACCTGTTTCGCAATGTCGACCACGGTGTCGTTCAGTTCTGCCCTGACTTTCTCATGCAGTACCGCAAACTCCGCTTCTGACCAGACCGGACCGCCCGCCTCGTGGATAAGCTTGTCCACACCACAGGAGATGCAGTCGTCAATCAGATCCAGCACTTTACCGTACGGGTTAAAGTAGAGGCCAAGCTTGGCTTTGTTCGGTAACTTCTCGTGCAGATATTTAATCGGTGACGGAATATTAAGCAGCAGCAAACGACGCAGACCACGCCACATCATCTGCTGTTGTTCCTGTGGATTATCAAAGAGTTTGATGGCCACGCTGTCACGCTCATCCACCAGTGCAGGCCAGGCCTTCACCCTGTAGTTGCCGCGTTTTTGCTCATAGCTTTCCGGAAGCGCGCCAAAGCTCCAGATGTGCAATCCGCTCTGCTCGATACCGTCATCAGCCACCGCAGAAAGCGTCTCCTGGACTTTACCTTTCAGCGCCTCTTTCAGTTCGGTCAGCGATCGGCCTTCCTGCAGCTTTTTGTTTTTGTCGTCCACCACGCGGAAGCTGATTTTCAGGTGATCGGGCACCTGATCCCAATGCCAGTCGTCGCGGTCGACGGTTACGCCCGTCATGCGCCTGAGCTCACGCTCCAGCGAATCCAGCAGAGGCAACTCCAGCGGCGTTACGCGGCCTAAAAACGCTTCGGCATAGTTTGGCGCAGGCACAAAGTTACGACGCACCGGTTTTGGCAGCGATTTGATCAGCGCAATCACCAGCTCGCGACGCAGCCCCGGAATTTGCCACTCGAATCCGCTCTCTTCGACCTGGTTTAACAGCGGCAGCGGAATGTGTACGGTGACGCCATCCGCATCCGCGCCCGGCTCAAACTGATAGGTCAGGCGCAGCTTGAGAGAGCCCTGATGCCAGAAGTTCGGGTAATCGAGTTTGCTGACCGACTCCGCTCCCTCTTTGATCAACATGCTCTTTTCAAAGTTGAGCAGGTCCGGGGTCTCTTTGCTGGCCTTCTTCCACCAGCTGTCGAAGTGGCGGGCAGAAATCACATCGTGGCTGATACGCTGGTCGTAAAACTCAAACAGCGCCTCGTCGTCGACCAGAATGTCGCGGCGACGGGATTTATGCTCAAGCTCTTCCACTTCGGCACGCAGTTTGAGGTTTTCACGGAAGAATGCATGACGCGTCTGCCAGTCGCCCTCCACCAGCGCGTGACGAATAAACAACTCGCGACACAACGCGGGATCTATCTGGCTGTAGTTAACCTTGCGCGCGCCAACCACCGGCAGACCGTAAACGGTCACTTTTTCGGTCGCCATCACCGCGCCCTGCGCGCGCTCCCAGTGCGGTTCACTGTATGAGCGCTTCAGCAGGTGCTGGGCAACAGGTTCAACCCATTCAGGATCAATGCGCGCCGCAATGCGGCCCCACAGGCGGCTGGTTTCCACCAGTTCGGCCACCATGGTCCATTTAGGCGGTTTCTTGAATAAACCGGACCCCGGGAAGATGGAGAAACGGGCGTTACGCGCCCCGGTATACTCCTGCTTGTCGGCATCCTTCATCCCGATATGGGAGAGCAGACCGGTCAGCAACGCAATGTGAATTTCGCGGTACTCCGCCGGTTCACTGTTAACCGGAATGCCCAGCTCTTTCACCACCTGACGCAGCTGCGTGTAGATATCCTGCCACTCGCGCACGCGCAGATAATTGAGGAAATCGACGCGGCACTGGCGGCGGAACTGGTTCGACGACAGCGCTTTCTGCTGCTCGCCGAGGTAGTTCCACAGGTTCACAAAGGCGAGGAAGTCGGACTCTTTATCGTGGAACCGACGGTGTTTTTCATCAGACGCCTGCTGCTTGTCCATCGGACGCTCGCGGGGATCCTGAATCGAGAGCGCGGAGGTAATGATCATCGCTTCACGCACACAGCCGTGTTTCTGTGCTTCCAGCACCATGCGCGCCAGCCGCGGGTCAACCGGCAGCTGGCTGAGCTGACGGCCCAGCGGCGTCAGTTTGTAGGCGCTAGCCTGCTCGTCGGTGGTGATGGCACCCAGCTCTTCCAACAGGCGCACGCCGTCCTGAATATTGCGCTTGTCCGGCGCTTCGACAAACGGGAACGCGGCGATGTCGCCAAGCCCTAGCGCAGTCATCTGCAGGATGACCGACGCCAGGTTGGTGCGCAGAATTTCCGGGTCGGTAAACTCCGGTCGCGACAGGAAATCGTCCTCGGAATAGAGGCGAATACAGATCCCTTCCGACACACGGCCGCAGCGGCCTTTACGCTGATTAGCGGAAGCCTGAGAAACCGGCTCAATTGGCAGGCGCTGCACTTTGGTGCGGTAGCTGTAGCGGCTGATACGCGCCGTACCCGGGTCAATCACATATTTGATGCCCGGCACGGTAAGCGAGGTTTCCGCCACGTTGGTGGCGAGCACAATACGACGTCCGCTGTGCGGCTGAAACACGCGGTTTTGTTCGCTGTTTGACAGGCGCGCATACAGCGGCAGAATTTCGGTATGGCGAAGATCGCGCTTGCTGAGGGCGTCAGCGGTATCGCGAATTTCCCGTTCGCCGCTCAGGAAAATCAGAATGTCGCCCGCGCTTTCATTTCCCAGCTCGTCGACGGCATCAAAGATGGCCTGCAGCTGGTCGCGCTCGGTATCGTCCGCGTCTTCCACTATCGGGCGATAGCGCACCTCCACCGGATACGTTCGGCCAGAGACCTCGATAATCGGCGCATTGTTGAAATGCTTTGAGAAACGCTCCGGATCGATGGTGGCGGAAGTGATGATAATTTTCAGGTCCGGGCGACGCGGTAACAGTTCTTTCAGATACCCGAGCAGGAAGTCGATATTCAGGCTGCGTTCGTGCGCTTCATCGATAATGATCGTGTCGTACTGCATCAGCAGACGATCCTGCTGGATTTCCGCCAGCAGAATACCGTCAGTCATCAGTTTGACCATGGTGTTATCGCTAACGTGGTCGCTGAATCGCACCTTATACCCAATGCAGCCACCGGGCTGCGTTTGCAGCTCTTCGGCAATACGGTTCGCCACGGTACGCGCCGCCAGACGACGCGGCTGGGTGTGACCAATCAGCCCTTTCACTCCACGCCCCAGCTCCATACAAATTTTCGGCAGCTGAGTGGTTTTCCCTGAACCGGTTTCCCCTGCAACAATCACCACCTGGTGGTCGCGCACGGCGTCAAGAATGTCCTGTTTTTTCTGACTGACCGGCAGGTTTTCCGGGTAGGTAATCTCCGGACGTGCGGCTTCGCGCAGCACGACTTTCCCTGCCGCCTGTTCAATCTCTTTCGCCATCTCCTGATAAATGGCCTGTTGTGCATCAGGATTTTTAACCTTCTTCACCCCGTGCAGACGGCGGGCAAACCGCTGTTTATCACGCAGCATCAGTGAATCAAGCTGTTGCAGGAGCATCGGGAAGGTTAATTTTTGTTGTTCTGTCATAGCGTTAACGGGCAGTGCATTGCCGGGTAAAATCTCTTTTTAATGATTGCTATAGAGTATCACATTGGCGCTTTGAGTGCCTTATTCAAAAAATTCGAACATAGACTTCGATATATTGCGCTATCCCTGCGACAGGATTGTGAATAGAGTGTCAACAAGCAACGGGGCAACCCCCTTCAATCAAATGCAAAAACAGGAATCACCCATGAGCAAAGTATTAGTATTGAAATCCAGTATTCTGGCAGGGTACTCACAGTCTGGTCAGCTCTCTGACTACTTCGTTGAACAGTGGCGTGAACAGCATTCTGCTGATGAAATCACCGTGCGTGACCTGGCTGCAAACCCGATTCCTGTGCTGGATGGCGAACTGGTTGGCGCGCTGCGTCCGAGCGACGCTCCCCTGACGCCACGTCAGCAGGAAGCCCTGGCCCTCTCTGACGAACTGATTGCTGAACTGCAGGCGCACGACGTTATCGTGATCAACGCGCCAATGTACAACTTCAACATCCCTACTCAGTTGAAGAACTACTTCGACCTGGTGGCCCGTGCCGGCGTAACCTTCCGTTACACTGAAAACGGTCCTGAAGGTCTGGTGAAAGGTAAGCGTGCGATTGTACTGACCAGCCGTGGCGGTATTCACAAAGACACCCCAACTGACCTGGTTGCACCGTACCTGACTCTGTTCCTGGGCTTCATCGGTATTACCGACGTGAATTTCGTGTTTGCTGAAGGTATTGCCTACGGCCCGGAAGTTGCGACCAAAGCGCAGACCGACGCGAAAGCCGCTATCGACAGCCTCGTAGCCGCTTAATCATCCCCCTCTCACCGCCTGGTGGGAGGGTTTCTTTCTGTCCCCACCGCTAAAAATTCGCTATCATCCGCACCCACTCTTCTGTCGGGCCGTCTGATGTCTGCGATTATAGATTCTTTTATTGCCCCACCGTGTCACGACGAGATCGAGATCCTCTGGCAGGACGAACATCTGGTCCTGATTAATAAGCCTTCCGGTCTGCTCAGCCTTTCAGGCAAAAATCCGCAAAACCGCGATTCCGTGCATTATCGACTGGTACAGACGTTTCCCGGCTGCACGCTGGTGCATCGTCTGGATTTCGGTACATCCGGGCTGATGGTGATTGCGCGCAATAAAGCGATTAACGCCGCTCTCTGTCACCAGTTCAGCCAGCGCGCCGTGCGAAAGGTATACAGTGCCCTGCTTTGCGGGCATGTGGAAAACGACGAGGGAGTGATTGATGCCCCGATTGCTAAAGATCCGGCGCTGTTCCCGCTGATGTCGATTTGTGCGATTACCGGCAAGCCCGCACGCTCACGCTATCAGGTGGTGGACCGGTTTTATGATGCGGAACTGCCGTTGACGCGGGTCAGACTGACCCCGGAGACCGGGCGAACCCACCAGCTGCGTATTCACTGCCAGCAGTTGGGCTACCCTATTTTAGGCTGCGATCTGTATGGTGGTCTTGCACTGCCGGGCACCGAACCGATACCGCGGCTGATGCTGCACGCCAGTGAGCTGGATTTTGTGCATCCGGTGAGCGCAGAGGCAATTAACGCCCGTCACGCCGCACCGTTTTAAGCGCTGCTTACCACATCAAATCGTCAGGAATTTTGAAATCTGCGTACGGATCGTCTTCATCCTGCTCTTCCTGACTCAGGGCGCTGTTTAACACGATACTCTCGGCATCGCGCTGGGCGATTTTATCGGCCACCACTGCCGGGATAATCGCATAGTCGCAGTCGCCATTGGCATTAATCACCAGACGCGCAATCGCCAGGCGGCCATTGATCAACTGGGCCTGCGTCTGCTTGTCGACCTCGATTTTTTTGATGAGATTGCCGTCGGTAAAGTTAAAGGCGATGGTGCCTCTGGTCACGGTGATGCGGTTCATTTCGATCAGCTGCTTGACCTGCGCTTTAAACTCTTTCGCCAGCGTCGCTTGCTTCTGTTGCTCGCTCAGCTGCTTGTCACGCTCGAGCTGCGCTTTTTTATTCTCTTCTACTGCTTCCCTTGCTTCACGGGCCTGAACGCGCGATTTCTTGGCCGTGCGCTGAACTTTAGCCATCTTCTTGCTGCTGACTAAGCCTGCTTTCAGCATCTGCTCTTGTAGGGTGAGTTTTGTCATGATCGTTTCTAAACCGTGTTGAAATTTTGGGGATTATACCTGGAAAGGCGCTGTTCATGAAGATAGCTCATGTTGCAGTGAAATTAAGTCACTTCCCCTCCGTCACGGGCTCAGGCATAAATTATGCATTGGTAACTTCTTAGCAACAAGAACTTAGGATGTATAACGACGATGAGTAATGCTTTTACATTTAGCCTTAAGCGTAGTTGCTTTGATGAAAATTATAACCCTTCAGAAAATACGCGTACCACCACCAACTTCGCCAACCTGGCCCGTGGCGAAAAACGCCAGCAAAACCTGCGTAATACGCTGGTGATGATGAATAACCGTTTTAACGCGTTAGCGCGCTGGGACAACCCAAAAGCCGATCGCTATGCGCTCGAATTGGACATTATTTCTGTGGATTTGCATATCGGCGCTGAGAAGCCCTTCCCGGCTATCGAAATATTGCAGACAACGATCGTTGATAAAAAGACCCATGAGCGCATCGACGGTATCGTTGGAAATAATTTCTCGTCCTATGTCCGCGATTATGATTTCAGCGTCTTGCTGCCGGAGCACAATAAAAATCAGTCCCGCTTCGCGATCCCGGATAATTTTGGTGAGCTGCACGGCACTATTTTCCGGCATTTCGTTAACTCACCTGAATACAGAGAGAACTTCAAAAAGGCACCGGTGATCTGCCTGAGCGTCTCCAGCAAAGACACCTACCGCCGCACAGGCAACCAGCACCCGGTGCTGGGCATCGAGTATCGTCCGGACGGTACATCCTTAACCGAGCAGTACTTCGGGAAAATGGGTCTGCAGGTTCGTTACTTTATGCCTGAGAATAGCGCAGCGCCGTTTGCGTTTTATTTCACCGGCGATTTATTACGGGATTACACCAACCTGGAGTTGATTAGCACCATCAGCACCATGGAGACTTTCCAGAAAATTTATCGCCCTGAAATTTACAATGCGAACTCGACCGCCGGAGAATGCTACCAGCCCGATCTGAATCATGAGGATCATTCATTAACAAAAATTGTTTATGACCGTGAAGAACGCAGCCGGCTGGCAATTGAACAGGGCAAATTTACGGAAGCGTATTTCATCAAGCCCTATAAACCTCTTCTTGAGCAGTGGTCAGGTCACAACACGCTTTAATTAATCGATAATAAAGGTCTTCTACTATGAAAACATTGCTCCCGACTTCAACGGCTGGCAGTTTGCCTAAGCCAACCTGGCTTGCGCAACCCGAAACGCTCTGGTCGCCATGGAAATTGCAGGATCAGGAATTACTTGCCGGTAAACAGGATGCGCTGCGTTTATCTCTGGATGAGCAGATCCGTGCGGGCATTGATATTGTCAGCGACGGCGAACAGACTCGTCAGCACTTCGTCACCACCTTTATTGAACATCTCAGCGGCGTTGATTTTGAGAACCGCCAGACCGTGCGAATTCGTAACCGCTATGACGCGAGCGTGCCGACCGTGGTGGATGCCGTCGCGCGTCAAAAACCGGTGTTCGTTGATGATGCAAAGTATTTACGCCAGCTCACGGATAAACCGATCAAGTGGGCTCTGCCCGGCCCGATGACCATGATCGACACCCTCTATGACGCTCACTATAAAAGCCGCGAAAAGCTGGCCTGGGAATTTGCCAAAATTCTCAATCAGGAAGCGAGAGAGTTAGAAGCGGCGGGCGTTGATATCATCCAGTTTGATGAACCGGCCTTTAACGTGTTTTTTGATGAGGTGAACGACTGGGGTATTGCCGCGCTGGAACGCGCCATCGAAGGTCTGCGCTGCCAGACCGCGGTCCATATCTGCTACGGGTATGGCATCAAAGCCAATACCGACTGGAAAAAAACGCTCGGTTCAGAATGGCGGCAGTATGAAGAAGCCTTCCCTAAACTGCAGACGTCCAATATCGACATCATCTCTCTGGAGTGCCACAACTCCCGCGTACCGATGGACCTGCTGGAACTGATCCGCGGCAAAAAGGTGATGGTGGGTGCCATTGACGTGGCGACCAATACCATTGAGACGCCAGAGGAAGTGGCCGATACGCTGCGTAAAGCGCTGCAGTTTGTCGATGCCGACAAGCTGTGGCCATCAACAAACTGCGGGATGGCCCCGCTCTCACGTCAGGTAGCCAACGGAAAACTCAACGCCCTGAGCGCCGGCGCCGACATTATCCGTAAAGAACTCGGCGCGTAATCGCTACGTCTGCCAGTAAGGCGGGGTGCCGAAAAGCGCCACGTAATGATCAATCACCGCCCTGACGTTCAGGGGCGGATGACGGGCGTGAGGATAGATCGCCGCAATGTTCAGCGGCTCGGTATTTATGGCGCACTCCCGTTCCGCGAGGAGTGCGACCAGTTCCCCCTTCTGGAGTCTGTCGCCAATCAGCCAGTCCGGAAACAGCACGATCCCCATCCCGCCCAGCGCGGCAATGAGCAGCGACTCCGCATTATTGGAGGTCATCAGCGGCACCACGGGGTAATGCACCCAGGCTTCCCCCTGACCTCGCACCAGCCAGCGATTGGGACCTGACGACCCGCGGTAGACCAGGCACCGGTGGCGACTGAGGTCATCCGTCCCGTCTGGCACACCGTGTTTTCGCAAATAGTCCGGCGACGCGGCCAGATGGTAACGCTGCTGGCCAAAAACCCGCGCGTGAAAGGTTGAATCCGTCAGCATGCCGATGCGAAAGATAACGTCGGCGGCATCTTTGTGCGGGTCGATAAAGTCATCGGTCAGCGTCAGCTCTATATTCAGCCGGGGATACCGCGCCGCCAGTGCAGGCAGACCCGGGGCAACGTGTCGCTGCCCAAAGTACACCGGGCCATTAATGCGCAGCGTGCCGGAAGGCTCCGTCGAACGCTCATCCAGCTCCCGACGCGCCTCCTCCAGGCTTTCGACCATCGCTCTGGCGTAGCGGATAAAAAGGTGGCCGCTTTCCGTTGGGATCACCGCCCGGGTATTACGATAGAAAAGCTGCTGGCCGAGCGCGTCCTCAAGCTGATGGATAACGCGTGAAACCTGCGAGGCAGACATCCCCTCCCGCCGGGCGACCACAGAAAAGTTTTGCGCTTCGTAAACCGCAATAAAAACCCGCAGCGAGCGGATATTCATATTTCCGGCATCAACCATTAGTGCATTTCCTGCAAAGGTGTTTCCTGCATTATGGCATTTTTCTCATCGATGTTCAGGGCTAGTCTGTTTCACCTTCAGAACGTAGAGATAATGAATATGCAATGGTTGTTAATTTTACTGGTTATTCTCGGCGGCATGGGCCTCTCCGTAGAGGCTGGCTTGCTGGGGCCACTGGGTGGGGAAGTCGGCGATTTATGGGCCACGTTCAGTATTTTCGGTACAGGTGCCGCACTGACGTTTCTGCTGATGCTGTTTTTCAGCCCGCGTAACAGCCCGTCGTTTTTCGCACAGCCCGCATGGCAACTGCTCGGCGGCGTACTCGGGCCCGTTTACGTCGTCATTTTGACCCTCGCCACGCCAGCCATCGGCATTGCCCTGACGATGATTGGCATTCTGGCAGGTCAAGTCTTTAAGAGTCTTATCATTGACCACTATGGGTTGCTGGGCACCACGCCCAGAAAGATTAACGGTAAACGCATCATCGCGCTGCTTTTCATCATTGCCGCGCTGGTTCTGGTTGCACAGGGGTAACAAAATGACACTAATTATGATTATGTTGGCAGTGTGTGGCGGCGCGACGCTGAGCATCCAGGCCGCCATCAACGGACAGCTGGGAAGCAGCGTGGGCGTCTTTAAAAGCGCGTTTCTGACGTTTTCCGTTGGTGCGCTGGTCACCGCCCTGCTGATCTTCTTCTTTGAACCCAAACAGGCCATTACCCTGATGGACGTGCCCAAATGGCAGCTGCTCGGTGCCCTGTTCGGCGTGCCCTACATTGTGATAATGGTACTGGCGGTACAACGTATCGGTACCGCCGTTGCCACGGTCGCGGTGATCTTCGGCCAGCTCACCATGAGCATGTTGATTGACAGCTTTGGCTGGCTGGGTAACGCGGTCATTCCGTTTTCGCTGAGCCGTCTCGGGGCCATCGTCTGCCTGGCCATTGCGCTGATCTTCATCTACCTCAGCAGCAAAACCCCAGCCGAACCGGCGCCCGGGAGCGAGTAACGTCACGCCTTGCGGGTAAAGAACAGCGTCACCGTGGCGACGGTGACGCCCAGTTTCTTCAGCTCTGTTTTATTGAACAGATGGGTTTCATCCTGCAGGTACATCCAGTCGTCAAAGTGCAGCAGCCAGGTGCTGCCATTGGCTTTCACCTGCATGCTGTAATGCCAGTTGAAGGCGTTTCCCGCCGCCTGCCCGGTCGCCACCCCTTCGATATCCCCTGCCGTGCCTTCGTAGCGATCGCCCCCCATCCGTCGGATATGCCATACCCGCTGCTGCTTTTCGCCGTCGTCATAGACGAAATGTTCATTGAGCGTCAGCGTATCGCCGATAACGTCCCCGGCAATCTCAACGTGAAACCGGCGCAACTGTTTACCGCTGCGATCCTGCACCATGCCCCACGCTTCGGTTTTCCCCTGAAAATAGTGGAAGATATCCAGCTTCGGCTGCTGCTGACGGTATTCCGTCACCTCTGTACTGCAGCCGGCCAGCAGCATCGTTACCGCCAGCGCGATGACCAGAATACGTTTCATTGTTGCCCTCCTGTCAGCTGCTGACGCAGCGCGGGATATTGCGTGCGGGGACTGAGCCAGATTGCCAGAAAGCGCGTGCTGAACGCGGCGGACTGACGTGGTCCCAGTGGAATAAAGTCTTTCTGCGCCGCCGAAGCACGGTACCAGAACTGCCCCTGCCTGTCGGTGACCACAAACGCCAGCTGGCTGCCCGGCCCAACATCGGGCCAGAGCGACTGGAGCATACGCAGCCAGGCTTCGCTTTGGGGCTCCTGCTCGAGGATCCCCTGCGCCTGCCACTGATCGCGCGTTGCCTCAACCAGGTCGTCACGGTCGATTTCACGCGCGTAAGTGATGATCAGCGCCCGATCCCCGTTCTCCCCGCTGTAACGCCCCTCCGGCGTGCGAAGCTGTGAGGTATAGACGGTGAACGGCCCCCAGGTCAGCGTGGCGTCACCGACCTTGCGCCAGGTCAGCCAGTCGGCAGCCTGAGCCACGGGGGACAGGATTATCAGTAAGAGAAGCAGTGCCACAGCTCTCATTTTTGTCTCCCCACCAGCAGATGGAAAAACAGCATCAATACCAGCCAGCCCGGTGCCATCCAGCTGATGACAATAAAGGTCGGCTCCACAAAAGTAATGGCGCCAAGCCGTTCACCAATCAGATAGGCGACAGGCCCGCCCACGGTTGCCAGCAGGGTCAGCAGCCAGCCGGGTAATGTTGTTGTGCGCGTCAGCTGAGTCCAGACGGTGGCGAACATCAGCCACAGTGCCACCATCCACAGCGGCATCAGTGACTCACCCGTAAACGCAATCAGGCCCGTCAACGCCCAGAGCGCATCCAGCAGGCTCCCTGCCGCGGCCAGCGCAATGGCGTAAAGTCGGTACGCGGACGGCAACAGCAGGCAGGCCACAACCGCCAGCACGATCCAGATAATCAGGCCCTGCTCGCGAAAGAGCACCACCAGCGCCCAGTAAAAATCGAACGCGATAGCCAGCAGAAAGACCAGCAAATAATGTTTCATACGCGCTCGGCGGTCAGCTGCACCACGCTGATGGTGCGGGCGTTAAACCCGGCTTCGCAGTAGCCGAGGTAGTACAGCCACATCCGACGAAACCGCTCATCGAACCCAAGCTTTTCAATCTCCTGCCATGCATGCACGAAGCGCTGGCGCCAGAGAGCCAGCGTGCGGGCATAGTCGGGCCCCATATCAAAGAGATTGCGCATCACGAAATCGGTGTGGCGCGTCATAAGCTCATTCATGGCGGTGATGCTTGGTAAAAAACCGCCGGGAAAAATGTAGCGCTGGATAAAGTCGACGCTTTTGCTGTAGTCGCGATAGCGCTGGTCCTGAATGGTGATGGCCTGTATTGCCATACGACCTCCCGGTCGCAGCCTGGCCTGACAGGTGCGGAAGAAGGTTGGCAGATAGCGCTGCCCCACGGCCTCAATCATCTCTATCGAGACCAGCTTGTCGTACTCTCCGGTGAGGTCGCGGTAATCGCACAGCAGTACCTCAACGCGATCCTGCAACCCGGCGCGGACAATCCGTTCTTTCGCCCAGAGGTACTGCTCCTGCGACAGCGTCGTGGTGGTCACCCGACAGCCATAATGACGGGCGGCATATTCCGCCATCGCGCCCCAGCCGGTGCCAATTTCCAGCAGGTGATCATTGGCGTTCAGCGCCAGCTGATCGCACAGGCGAGCCATTTTGGCCTGTTGAGCCGCCGTGAGATCCTGCTCATCTGCGGTGAACAGCGCACTGGAGTAAAGCAACTCGTTATCCAGAAAATGGGCATAAAAGGTGTTGCCCAGATCGTAATGCGCGGCAATATTTTCGCGGGCCTGGGCGCGTGAGTTTCGCCGCGTCCAGTGACGAAGCCGTTCAAGCGGCCTGCTGAACAGACGAAATCCCTTTTCCAGCCGGCCAAGCACCTGCCCGTTAAGCGCCAGGATCTCAAGCAATGGCGTGAGCTGTGTGGTTTCCCATTCGCCATCCATCCAGGCCTCAGCGGCGGCGAGGCTGCCCCCCCTTAAGACACGCCAGTACACGCCCGGGCTCAGGATCTGAACGTCAGCATGCAGCGCAGCGGATGTCTCGCCGAAATGGAACGTCTGCGCACCCTCACGCAGGGTCAGCGAGCCGCCGCGGATACCGCTTAAGAGACGAAACAGCAGCCAGCGCGCGATGCGGACGTTGCGCGGGATATCGGGTTCAAGCGCAAAGACGGGATCGGTCATGAGCGTTCACTCCTGCTGACGGGATGGTTATACAGCGGCACGCGCTTGAGCCACAGCCGCAGCGCCTGCCAGTAAATAGCGAAAACGGTTTTGAGGGTCATCAGTGGAATGCGCAGCAGCAGCGACCGCAGTGCCGCCCGGGTAAGCGGCTCCCGGCGTAGCGCCAGCGTGGCGTCAAACACCTTCGCTTCCTGATGGTTTTCAATGTGCATATGCAACGAGTCGTCAGGCGGGTTAAAGCGCCAGTGGTAAACCATGTCCATCGGGTTAAAAGGGGAAACATGAAACGCTTTTTCTGTGGGACGCGCATCCTGCCCATTCACCGCGTAGTAATGACGCTCATTCCACGGGGTATTGCGAACTTCCGCCAGCACCCAGCGCAGCGTCTCCGCCCGGTCATAGCAGTAGTAAAAGTTGACCGGATTAAAATGGAATCCGAAGTAGCGCAGCTGCGTCAGGAGCATAACCCGCCCCTGCGGCCGTTCTCCGATCAGGCTTTCAAGCCTGGTGAGGACGTTCTCTTTAAGCGGCGTGCCTAGCGGATAATCCGCATCATGGAACGAAGCGGCGGCAACGCGATTGCGACGGACCCCGACCGCGGGCAACGTCTCCAGCTCATCAAGATCGAGCCAGGCCATAAAGACGCTGTAGCGGAACTGGTGCGCTTTCGGCCGGAAGCGACGATGGCGTAATACACCGTGATAGAGGCAGCTGTTCATTTCAGTTCCCCTCCCCGGCGGCTATCGCATTCACCACGTCCAGCGCACTGCGCACGCCATCTTCATGAAAGCCGTTGTACCAGTAAGCGCCGCAGAACCAGCTACGCTGGTGGCCGTTAATCTCACCGCGACGCGCCTGTGCACGCCAGCTTTTGGGGTTAAACAGCGGGTGTTCATAGACAAAGCGTTTCATAACAAAGCGTTCATCCACGGGGATGTCCGGATTAAGGGTGACGCAGAACAACGGGCTACCCGCAGGCAACCCCTGCAAAATATTCATGTTGTAGGTGACGCAGGCGCTGGCCTGATCCTGCTGGCTCAGACGGTAGTTCCAGCTCGCCCAGGCACGCTGACGTACCGGTAGCCAGCGCGGATCGCTGTGAAGCACCACCTCATTACGCTGCCAGCCGATATCGCCCAGCACGTCCTGCTCAGCCGCGCTCGGCGCGTCAAGCATCGCCAGCGCCTGCCCGGAGTGACAGGCAAAAATCACCTGATCAACGCTGTAGCTCGCGTTGTCGAGCTGGATCGTTACCCCATTCTGCTGACGAATCACCCGCTGCACCGGGGCGTTGAGGTGCAGCGTCAGGCG
The DNA here is from genome assembly GCF_027924865.1 of Enterobacter sp. 200527-13. Taxonomy (NCBI): domain Bacteria; kingdom Pseudomonadati; phylum Pseudomonadota; class Gammaproteobacteria; order Enterobacterales; family Enterobacteriaceae; genus Enterobacter; species Enterobacter sp. 200527-13. The sequence continues at coordinate 1,390,208 of NZ_BSCM01000001.1, read as the reverse complement.
GTCACCGAGTTTATCCAGCATGGCGCGGATGTATTCCCGCGAACCTCCGGGCACGACGTACCACTGCGGACGATGCGTCACATCCAGCAGGCCGTGATTGTCAAAGAAACGCAAAAAGAGCGGCAACGGAAAACGTTTCATCTCCTGCAACGACGATGACCAGATGGCCGCCCCCATCGGCAGAATGTAGTGACGTGCGAAAAACGGCGTAAAACGGTGCCTGTCCAGAAACGTCTGCAGCGTCGCGTGCGGGTCTGGCTCGCTCCCCAGCGCCTGTTTCGCCAGCCGATTAAAGCGGACAATCTCTCCGAGCAGCCGCCAGAACGATGGGTTCACCAGGTTTCGACGCTGAGCAAATAACGAGGTCAGGGTGTGTCCGTTGTATTCCAGCCCGGTTTGCGGGTTATGCACTGAAAAGCTCATCTGCGTCTTTTGCCCACTGATACCCAGCTCGCTCAGCAGGCCCATAAATCGCGGGTAGGTACGGTCGTTGTAGACGATAAAACCGGTATCGATGGCGAAAGTGCCCTGGGGCGTCGGCACGTCAACCGTCGCGGTATGCCCGCCGGGAGTGGCCCCCGCTTCGAACAGCGTCACCTCATGATGACCGGCAAGACGCCAGGCACAGGTCAACCCGGCGATGCCGCTGCCGATAATGGCAATCTTCATGAACGCACCATCCTGCGCAGCAGTGTGCGCTGAAGAAACGCGGGAAGCCCTGAGAGCAACCGCAAGATAAGGCCAAACCCCACCGGAAACGCAATTTGCATTTTCCCTTTCGCCAGCCCGGTCCGAATGGCCTGCACGGCCTCCTCAACGCTCACCCTGCCCGGCATGGCAAAGTCATTTTTTCGCGTCAGCGGCGTATCAACGAAGCCCGGGAATACCACCGTCACGGCGACCCCTTTCGGCTCCCAGTCGAGCCGCAGACTGTCGGCAAACCAGCTCAGCGCCGCTTTGGACGCGCCGTAAGCCTCTGCGCGCGGGAACGTCAGCCAGTGCGCCATGGAGCTGACCAGCACCACGCGGTTGCCTGAAACCAGCTGCGGCTGTAACGCGGCCAGACAGTTCACCGGCCCGAGGAAATTGGTGGTCATCACCCGCTCTACCAGCGCGGCATCCACCACGCCCTGCTCAAGGTATTCGCAGGTACCGGCGCAGAGAATAACCAGGTCGGCATAGCAGCCCGTCAGCGCCTGGCGACAGGCGTCCCTGTCTGTCATATCGAACAGGCGAACCGTGATAGTGGGGCTGTGCTGATGCAGGGCGTCCAGACGCGCCGGATCGCGCCCGCAGGCGATAACCGTGTGGCCGTCAGCAGCGAAGGATTTCGCCAGCCCGGCGCCGATGCCCGAACTTGCTCCGGTAATCAAAACCGTGCTCATGCGTTCACCCTCCGCTTCACGCCGCGCACTGCCCAACCGAGGAGCGGAAGGTGTTCGTAGATCATCTCTCCGGCGTCGTAATAGTCACGCTGTCGAGTAATCAACCCATGTTCGGTCTCCACCACCGAACATCCCGGCAGGTCGAGCGGCTCGCCTCCGGCAATGCGCGGATGCGACCAGTGCATAATCCACGTGACAACGAAACGGCGGTCACCAAACAGCGGAGGATCAATGGTAAAACGGCAATTTTCAACATTGGCCAGCAGATGGGTGAAATAGCGCTGGAGCGCGAAAATCCCGTCATGCTCGCCGAACGGATCGATAAGCGTGGCATCCGAATGATAAAGCCCGACCAGCGCTGAGGGCGGCTGGCTATCCAGTGCGGTGTAGTACTCAACAAACCGACTCACGACAGAGGGCAAAGTGCTCATGGGTCACATCCTGGCGGTAAACAACGTGGCGTAATCGCATAATTAAAACTTACACAATTAACGTTATTTGTCCAAGTTTGTGTAAAACTATTTTTTATTTATATTATTTTTCAAAAAGTTACGCATGTATTGCCGATGCTTTTTTCAGAACATTTTCTGACGCACCTGTTTGCCGTTTTGCTTTTCAGTTTTACCTTAAGGCGAATTTCCCCTTCTTCTTCCAGACTTATCCTTTTTAATCATAAGGATGAGGAAACCCCGCGATGAAACGTTTCTTTCTGTCACTTTTCTCCAGTCCAGAATCATTGCTCCAGGTGATGAGCCAGCAGGAAATTATCGAAGCCGTGGAGGATGGCGATCGCATCATCATCGACCAGGACGGGAACGCCTCGGTGAACTACAAGAGCAACGAGGTGCGACAGGATTTCCTGCGTCATGTTAACGCGCTGAAGAGGGCCTGATATGGGAACGGCTATCTTTATGGTGCTGATGGTCTGTGGGTACTGGTACACCAGCCGTGACCTGTCGACCCGTTTTAAAATCAAGCGATCTTTCGGCTGGGATGTCTATTTTCTCGTTGCCCTGTATGGCTGTATCTTCGTTCTGCAAGGGGTGATCGCCACGGGGCTGCTCTGGCTGTTGCTCTATGCACTTTCTGCCGCCGACAACACCTTCCACTTCACGGCGCAAACCTATGCCGACTGGCAAATAGATTTTATGAACTGGAGCTTTTTAGGTATTCAGGCACCGGTTGTCGTCATGCTGGCCTTCGCCATCCTGTTTTGTCTTTATCGTTCTAACTGGGCAGGCAGCGCCAGGCTGGACGGAGAAGGCAGGAAGAAGCTCTACAAACGTCTCGCGCAGTCGAGCGGTATCGAACAACTGCTGTATCAGTGTATGGAGCAAGGGGAGCTGGCGCAGGTGACGCTGCGTTCGAGACGGATTTATGTCGGCATGATCCACACCGCAACGCTCGAGTATGAAAAAACCGCCAATATCGTGCTGATCCCCATGCTAAGCGGCTATCGCGATGAGAAGACAATGCGGATTTGCATCGAAAATAATTACAGCAAATGGTATGCCCGCCACGACATCACTCTGGATTCAGAACCCGGAAGTGCGATGGACTTCAGAAAGGTGATCATGCTGAATCAGATTGAGAGTATTTCCCTGTTTGATCCGGCCAGTGCCAGCTCGCTGGCGCTGGCGGAACGGGCAGAAGATGATGACTAAAGGCAGGAGCCTGGCATTCACTGCCAGGCTCAGCGCCAGCCCTTCCATGCTAAGCGTATTTCGTCGACGGCCGATCGTGCCCCGGGTCAGGCGGCGTGTTCTGTCAGCCGTTCTACTCCCTTTTTCAATGAGCTTATGACCTCATCCGCTGCGATCCCCATTTGCGCATGAATAATCGCGCCGTCGATCAGCATCATGATTTCATTAACGGTTTTCTCATCGGTTATGCCTGTCAGGGACGCTATTTTTGCCTTTGTTTCGGTTTTATGATTGCGGCAAATATCTTTTATTTCGCCTTCATTTTCTTCAGATTTTGCTTCTGCGCTGGCATTAATAAAGGCGCACCCATGGAATAACGCCGAAATAAACCATTCATACAGCGTGTCAGATAATGCACTGGACGGGGTTTTGCCCGCAGCAAGATGTCGACGCAGCGTGCTTTCAAACCAGTCAATCCATATTTCGTGTCGATAGTGGAGATAGGCAACAATCAGTAAACTTTTTCCCGGAAAATGGCGATAAAACGTCACTTTCGTGACTTTAGCCTGCTTGATAATGGTATCCACGCCCGTTGCTTTAAATCCGCTGGAATAAAACAGATCGTGCGCGGTCAGCAAGATTTTTTCCCTCACACTGATTGTTTTATCGTTATTCAAGTTGACTCTGTTCACAGATCGACGGCCTCAATTGACAGGTTGACAGCGTTATTTTTCAGGCTTAGATTAACACCAGTAGACAGACCTGTCTACCTAATACCAACCAGAGGTAGCCGAAATGAACACACGCCCCCCTTTACCGCCTTTTACGCGTGAAAGTGCCATCGAAAAAGTCAGACTGGCAGAAGATGGCTGGAACAGTCGCGATCCGGCCAAAATCGCACTTGCCTATTCGCTGGATACCCAATGGCGAAACCGCGCGGAGTTTGCCACTAACCGTCAGGAAGCGCAGGCATTCCTGGAGCGCAAATGGAAAAAAGAGCTGGATTATCGTCTGATCAAAGAGCTGTGGGCATTTACGGAAAACCGTATCGCCGTGCGCTATGCCTATGAATGGCATGATGATTCAGGCAACTGGTATCGCTCTTACGGTAATGAAAACTGGGAATTCGAGCCGGATGGTCTGATGAAGCGCCGCTTCGCCTGCATCAACGATATGCCGATAAAAGCGTCTGAGCGCCTGTTTCACTGGCCGCTGGGCAGACGTCCTGATGACCACCCTTCACTGAGCGACCTGGGGCTGTAGGTTTCGTCAGGATCATGCTTCGCCATTACGGGGGGTTATACGCTCCGGGTAACCTTTCGGTTACCCGGGCGGGCTTATCTTTTACACCACGAAAAAGAGGCAGACTATTATTTAAATCACACCCAACTGTTTCATCAGCGTCAGGTTATCTTCAATATGCCAGTTGGAAACTATTTTACCGTTGCCGATCTCATAGATATCCGTCGCGATAAAATCCACGTTCTGCCCCTGCCCTTTTATTTTGCCAAATGTCCCGCTGAAATGACCGTGGAAATGCAAATGGGACACGACACGATTACCCGTAACGATCATTTGTTCCACCTCGCAGCGTAAATCCGGCACCGCGGTGCGAAATGCCCTCGAGGCCATAATGGCGCCCTCTGGCCCCTGTTTACGGCCTTCCGGTGGGGTTTTATCCACAAAATTAACCGCCAGCGCTTCCCGTGCCAGAGACTCTTTGCCGGTATCCCAGAACGTGGCATACGTAACGGCCGCATGTTCGCTCGCCGTTAATTGCGTTTGCGACAGCGTGTTATCCACGATAAGAAGATTCGGTTTCACCCGGTCGCTCTGGGCCGAATAAGCCACGCCGGATACGCCAGCCAGAATTAACGCCAGCACAGCTGGACGTGTATATGTTGAATATTGCATAAACGCTTACAACCTGTGATTAAGTTTTCCGCCAGCATGTTCACTGCCGGAATAAATTCGGATCAACGCGGGGTCAGTTAATTAATGCCCCGCCCTCAATATCAATCACCGAGCCCGTAACAAAGGCATTATCGATGGCAAAGAGATAGCCCTGAGCAACGTCTTCCGCTCGTCCCCACGCTTTAGCGGGCAACGTCTGTGCTGCAACAGTCAGCATTTTTTCCCGCGCAGCCGCATCCATCCCGGCGTGGGCTTCGGTATCGGTCAGACCCGGGCTGATGACGTTTACGCGACGCGGTGAAAGTTCTTTTGCCAGCACTTTTGTTGCCGCCTCGATGGCGGCGTTCATGGTGGTTTTGACTATGGCACCGGCTACCACGCGGCGTGCAACAAACCCGCTGGTCAGCGTCAGCGTACCGCGGGGCGAAATTTTCCCGCTCAGATACCTGGCGACATGCATGCTGCCCCAAAATTTGGTATCAAAAGCCAGTTTCGCCGCGCCAGGGTCGAGGCTGGAAAGCGCCCCTCCCGGTGCCTGAGAGCCGGCCGTGACAATAATATTGTCGACCTGACCCAGCGTTTCGCTTAACGCGATCACCTCTGCTTCATTGCTAATATCGAGGACGAGGGTCTCAACAGAGGCGGAAGATGGACTGAGCCGCGCGCGGGCAGCGCTCAGTTTCTCTTTATTGCGTCCCGCGAGAATAATGTCGTCGCCGCGTGCTGCCAGGGCACGGGCTACAGCAAAACCAATACCGGACGCGCCGCCAATAATTAACGTCTTACGGGTCATCATTTTTCCTCACACAGGTTGTAAGTGGGGTAATCGGTATACCCCACCGCTGTACCACCAAAGAGCGTGGCGGGATCGCTGACGTCATTCAGCGGCCAGTGATGCGCCAGCCGCTGTGGTAAATCGGGATTGGCAATAAACGGGCGTCCAAACGCAATCAAATCGGCATACCCTGCTGCGAGGATTTTTTCCGCCTTTTCGGGAGTATAATTTCCTGCCACGATCAGGGTGCCACGGAATGTTTCGCGCAGTTTTTTGCGGAAACTTTCCGGAACCTGTGGCGCATCATCCCAGTCGGCTTCCGCCAGGTGAATAAACGCAATACCTCGTTGCTGGCACCAGGCCGCGAGGGCGAGAATGGCTTCGATGACCTGCGGATCGTTCATTCCCCGCTGTGTAATAAACGGCGAAAGCCGGATACCGGTGCGCTCAGCGCCTATGGCCTGCGCAATGGCATCGAGCACTTCCTGCGCGAAGCGGATCCGGTTCACGAGACTGCCGCCATACTCATCCGTGCGGATGTTTGACGTGGATCTCAGGAACTGATCAATCAGATAGCCGTTTCCGCCGTGCACCTCCACGCCATCAAATCCGGCCTGAACGGCATTGAGCGCCGCCTGTCGGTACTGTTCGACGACGCGCGCGATCTCTTTTCGCGACAGCACGCGTGGCGTCGGGCAGTCAACCATTTGACCTTCGCCATGTTCATTCACCACCCATACTTTCGCATCGGGTGCCAGCGCGGAGGGCGCGACGGGCAGTCCGTCTTCGTGAAAACGGGCATGAGACATCCGCCCCACGTGCCAGAGCTGGGAAAAAATCACCCCTCCCGCCTGATGGACCGCGCCGGTAGTGAGTTGCCACCCCGCAACCTGCTCTGGCGTATGGATCCCCGGAGTCCATGAATAGCCCTGGCCCTGAGGCGAAATCTGCGTGGCTTCGGTGATGATTAAGCCCGCGCTGGCCCGCTGTCGGTAATATTCAGCCATCAGCGTCGAGGGAATATTTCCCGGCTGAAGAGCGCGGGCACGGGTCATTGGTGCCATGACGATGCGATTTTTCAGGTTGAGATCCCCTAACCTGTAGCGTTCAAAAAGTGAGGTCTGGTTCATCTGGACGTCCCTTGTGGTTACGATGAAATCACTTTACAGGCGGCATCTGATTTTGATAATTACACTAAAATCAGATGCACTTTTCGGAAAATATGAATAATGGGTAAACTCGAAGATATGGCGCTGCTGGTTGAAGTCGCCGAGGCTGGCGGGCTTTCCGCCGCTGGCCGCCGCCTGTCACTTTCCCCGGCCACCATGACCGCCCGCCTCAAAGCGATTGAAGAACGCTACCAGACGCGCCTGTTTCACCGTTCCACGCGGGCTATCTCCCTCACCCGGGCGGGCGAAGAGTTTTACCATGCGGCACTGCGCGTGCTGGAAGAGATGCATCATGCCGAGTCGTTACTGGCACAAAAAGAGGGCGTGCTCAGCGGTAACATTCGTCTTTCCGCCCCCTCTGACTTTGGCAGGCAGTATCTCAGCCCCGCCGTCATGGCATTTTCCCGCCTGCATCCGGAAATCAAATTTTTCATTTACTTAAGAGAACACGTAGAGGATCTGGTCGCTAACCGGCTGGATATGAGCATTCGCTTCGGCAACCTGCCGGACAGCAGCCTGGTGGTCAGAAATATCCGTCCCAATCACCGGGTGCTGGTCGCGTCAGCAGCGTATCTTAACGACCAGGGTATCCCTGCCTCCTGTGATGCGCTGACGGACCACCGCTGTCTGGCGCTGGAATCGCAAGGGGTGGTGATGAATGAATGGCGGTTTGAGGTTGAGGGGAAAGAGCGCGTCGTTCGCGTAGAGCCTGCCATGGTCTGTGATGACGGGGCGCTGCTTCGTCAGTGGGCCCTCGACGGGGCTGGCATTGTGGGCAAATCGTGGTGGGACGTGAAGGACGATGTCGAGAAAGGAAGGCTGAAAGTGTTGCTTGCCGGGAGCTTCACCGGCTTTAGCCGGTTTGATCGCAAAGATGTCGGGCTACAGTTTGTCTACCCGCAACGGAAACTCCAGCCGCTTCAGGTCACCGCATTTAGCCAGTTTTTTATCGACTGGCTTAAAAAGACTGAAGGCGGTGAGCTGATGACGTCGTGAAGCCGCCGGTTGCGTTAAACGGTCCGCGTCAGCCGTTTAAAATACATCAACACACGGCTGACCAACTTTATGAAGGGCATCGGTCAAGCGGGTCCGAAGTTCATTCAGCGCCGCTTCTTTCTCCGCCAGTTGCGCCAGTTTGCGCCGCAAAGCGGCCTGTTTTTCCTCCGCGGTAAAGCGGTCATCAACCCAGACCGCCAGAACATCGGCGATTTCAGCCAGGGTAAACCCCAGCATTTTGGCATGCCCGATCAGCTTCAGCCGTTGTAAATCCACAGCCGAGTAGACTTTGTAGTTATTACTGCCGTTTGGCTGCGGAATTTTTTCCAGCAAGCCCGCCCTTTCATAATAACGCACCGTCTCTTTCGATAACCCTGTTCTGGCACACAGCTCGCCGATCCTCATCGCGTCGTTCTCACTTTGTAAAAATCACGCTTGACCGTGTACCTGAGTACACGGTTTATCCTGTGCCGCACAGACAGGGAAAACGGGATTTATGTTATGAATTCTTTTGATTATACAGGAAAAACAGCACTGGTTACCGGTGCATCCTCGGGCATCGGACGGGAGTTCGCCCGCCAGCTCGCGGCCCGTGGCGTGGGGTTGATCCTGGTTGCCCGCTCCGAGGCAACGCTGCAGGCGCTTGCGGCTGAGCTACACAAAACGCACGGCGTATCACTCACCGTTATCGTGCAGGACTTAACGCTGCCTGAGGCCATTACCCACATTGTGGAACGGCTGGAAGCGTTACGGCTTTATCCCGATATTTTGATTAATAGCGCGGGGTTTGCCACCTACGGGCGATTTGAAAAGCTATCTCTGGAGCGCCAGCGTAAAGAGATCAACATCAACTGCGTTGCCCCCGTGGCGCTCGCGCACGCCCTCCTGCCCGCCATGCTGCGTAAAGGTTCAGGCGTGATGATTAACGTGGCCTCAACCGCTGCCATGCAACCGGATCCGTATATGGCAATTTATGGGGCAACAAAGGCATTTTTACTCTCCTTTTCGAACGCGCTGTGGGGAGAATACCGCGCTCACGGCATCCGCGTGCTGGCGCTTTGCCCCGGCGCAACGGATACCGCCTTTTTTGAGGTGGTGAATGCCGAGGAAGCGTCAGTGGGCAAAAGAATGCCAGCGCAGAACGTGGTCGCGCTGGCGTTACGGGCCGTGGATACGCAACGCAACACGCTGATCCCCGGCTGCGGTAACTGGCTGCTGGGCCAGTTACACCGGTTTGTCACCCGCCGACGTCTGGCGATCATTGCTGAAAAAGTATTACGACCTAAGCCCGCCGGTCAGGGTGCGCGTTCAGACGCATAATCCCGTTCAGGTCAAAGCGTGACGTTTCAGTGCCGCGCAATTGCACTGAAACGCGCGCAACCTCTCGCAAAGACTGACAATATCCCGCGAAAAACAGTGATACACTTAGCCGACCTGGTTGATGATGCAGTCTTAACGGCTCAGGGCTAACGAGTATTATCCCTCGGGTTCCACAGACGACTGTGCATGTGCCATCTGCCCACTCAACCATGTGACCCAATTACCAAATGGTCACACGTTGTCAATCGGAGCCTGTCACGCTAAGCTGAAATAATGACTAAAGACATGAACACCCCATCCACACGTGGTCCACTCGATCACACGGTCCGAGAGCAAATCGTCGAAGCGGCGTATGAGCACTTCGGCCATTACGGCTATGAAAAAACCACCGTCGCCGAACTTGCCAAAGCCATCGGTTTTTCAAAAGCCTATATCTATAAATTTTTTGATTCCAAGCAGGCAATCGGCGAGGTCATCTGCGCGAACCGTCTTGATATGATCATGGCGGCGGTCAATGCAGCCATCGCTGATGCGCCATCCGCAAGCGAAAAGCTGCGTCGTCTGTTCAGGGCGCTCACCGAGGCGGGAAGTGAACTGTTTTTCCATGAGCGTAAACTCTACGACATTGCCGCCGTTGCCGCGCGGGACAAGTGGCCTTCAACCGAAAGGTATTCCGAACGTCTGCTGAAGCTGATTGAGAGCATTGTTGTCGAGGGCAGAAAAGCCGGTGAGTTCGAGAGAAAAACCCCTCTGGACGAAGCTACACTGGCGATCTATATGGTGATGTGCCCTTTCATTAACCCTGTTCAGCTGCAGTACAACCTTGAAGCCGCCCCGACCGCGGCGGTTGTCCTCTCCTCTCTGATTTTGCGAAGCCTGGCCCCCTGATTAGTGACCATTGACTTTATTGGTCACTCGAATGAGAATGCGGATACCGTCCTGTTAATGTAATAAGGGTTCCCATGCTCAGGCTTCATTCAGCCCGCCTTGCCGTATGCCTCCTGCCGATTGCCCTGGTGGCATGCGGCGATAACCACGCCAGTGACGATCCGCGCACGCAGCCACCGCTTGTCAGGTCGGCGTCCGTGATCCCTGCGAACGAGACGTCACGCGCCTTTACCGGCGTGGTGGTGGCAAGAACGCAAAGTGATTTAGGCTTCAGGGTGCAGGGCAAAATTCTCGAACGTCTTGTCGATACGGGTCAGACCGTTAAGCAGGGCCAGCCTTTAATGCGTCTGGATCCTGTTGATCTGAAATTACAGGCGCAGGCCCAGCAGCGCGCGGTGGATGCTGCCCAGGCGCGCGCACGTAAAGCGTCCAGCGATGAGGCGCGTTATCGCGGCCTTGTGGCATCCGGTGCAGTGTCGGCGTCGGAGTACGACCAGATTAAAGCCGCAGCCGACAGCGCCAGAGCGGAGCTCAGCGCTGCCCGGGCACAGGCAGGCGTGGCGCAAAACGCCACCGGTTATGCCGTGCTACTTGCCGATTCAGACGGCGTGGTGATGGAGACGCTTGCCGAGCCTGGACAGGTGGTCAGCGCCGGGCAGGCGGTGATCCGTCTGGCCCGCGCGGGGCAGCGCGAGGCGCTGGTCCAGTTGCCGGAAACCCTGCGCCCTGCCGTGGGAAGTACAGCCCTGGCAACGCTCTACGGTAACGAAAAGCAGCCCGTTAGCGCGAAGCTGCGCCTGCTGTCTGATTCAGCCGATGCGACCACCCGTACCTTTGAGGCCCGATACGTGCTGGATGGCGCGCTGGCGAACGCGCCGCTGGGGGCGACCGTGACGCTGAGCATCGAACACGGCAAAGGCGACAGCCGCGTGATGCAGGTTCCCCTGGCGTCTCTCTACGATGCGGGGAAAGGGCCTGGCGTCTGGCGTATTTCCGCTCAGCCGACAAAAGTCGTCTGGCAGCCTGTCAGGGTGCTTAGCGTAGGGGATGATATCGCCAGAGTGACCGGCGGCGTGCAGCCCGGAGAGAAGATTGTTGCGTTAGGCGTCCATCTTCTGCACGAAGGCGAAGCGGTCCGGCTGGCGGAACAGCGCGATGCCACTCAGGCGGGGATGACACCATGAGTGGAGGTCGTTTCAACCTGTCAGCGCTTGCGGTACGCGAGCGCTCGGTCACGCTGTTCTTGATTATTCTGGTTACCCTTGCCGGTATTTTCTCGTTTTTTGGCCTTGGCCGCGCGGAAGATCCACCCTTCACGGTTAAGCAAATGACGGTTATCACCGTCTGGCCCGGCGCAACCGCGCAGGAAATCCAGGATCAGGTCGCCGAGCCGCTGGAAAAACGTCTGCAGGAACTCAAATGGTATGACCGCACGGAAACGTATACCCGCCCCGGTATGGCGTTTATCACGTTGTCATTGCAGGACAAAACCCCGCCTTCTCAGGTTCAGGAGGAATTTTACCAGGCGCGAAAGAAACTGGGGGATGAAACCAAAAACCTTCCGGCAGGCGTCATGGGGCCGATGATCAATGACGAGTTTTCCGATGTCACCTTTGCCCTTTTTGCACTGAAAGCGAAAGGCGAACCACAGCGTCTGTTAGTGCGTGACGCCGAAGCCCTGCGCCAGCAGCTTTTGCACGTTCCGGGCGTAAAGAAAGTGAACATCATCGGGGAACAGGCCGAGCGGATTTACATCTCCTTCTCGCATGACCGTCTGGCAACACTGGGACTCTCGCCGCAGGATATTTTCACCACGCTCAACAGCCAGAACGCATTAACCGCGGCGGGCTCGATTGAAACGCGCGGGGCGCAAATCTTTATCCGCCTCGACGGCGCTTTCGATAAATTGCAGAAGATCCGCGATACGCCCCTGATCGCGCAGGGCAAAACGCTCCGGCTGTCCGACGTGGCAACGGTAGAACGGGGGTATGAAGATCCACCGACCCTGCAGATCCGTAACCAGCAAGAACCCACCCTGCTGCTCGGTATTGTCATGCGTGAAGGCTGGAACGGCCTGGCGCTGGGTAAAGCGCTGGATGCTGAAACGGCAAACATCAATGCGAATATGCCTCTGGGGATGACCTTAACGAAAGTCACCGATCAGTCGGTGAATATCCGCTCGTCGGTCGATGAGTTCATGATCAAGTTCTTCGTTGCCCTGCTGGTGGTGATGGTGGTGTGTTTTGTCAGTATGGGGTGGCGCGTGGGCATCGTTGTCGCGGCGGCAGTGCCGCTGACGCTGGCGGTCGTTTTTGTCGTGATGGAAGCCTCCGGTATAAACTTCGACCGCGTTACCCTGGGCTCCCTTATTTTAGCCCTCGGCTTACTGGTTGATGATGCCATTATCGCCATCGAAATGATGGTGGTAAAAATGGAGGAAGGCTACGACAGAATCAAAGCCTCCGCCTACGCCTGGAGCCATACCGCCGCGCCAATGCTGGCCGGAACCCTGGTGACAGCCATCGGGTTTATGCCGAATGGTTTTGCGCAGTCAACCGCCGGGGAGTACACCAGCAATATGTTCTGGGTAGTCGGCCTCGCCCTGATAGCTTCGTGGTTTGTGGCGGTGGTGTTCACCCCTTATCTGGGCGTCAAAATTCTGCCGGACATCGCAAAAGTCGAAGGTGGTCATGCCGCCATCTATGACACCCCGCGCTATAACCGTTTTCGTCATACCCTGAGCCGCGTGATCGCCCGAAAATGGATCGTCGCCGCGTCCGTCGTGGCCATCTTCACCCTCGCAGTACTGGGGATGGGACTGGTTAAAAAACAGTTTTTCCCGACGTCCGACCGCCCCGAGGTGCTGGTGGAAGTGCAGATGCCGTATGGCACATCGATTGAGCAAACCAGCGCCGCCACCGCGAAAATCGAAGCGTGGCTGCGCAAACAGCCTGAAGCCAGCATCGTCACCGCCTACATTGGCCAGGGTTCGCCGCGTTTTTATCTGGCGATGGCCCCTGAGTTGCCCGATCCCTCTTTCGCGAAGGTTGTCGTCATGACGGACAGCGAGAAGTCACGCGAGGCGCTGAAGTTCCGCCTTCGCGAAGCGGTAGCCCGCGGGCTGGCTCCGGAGGCACGCGTGCGGGTAACGCAGCTGGTATTCGGGCCTTATTCTCCCTTCCCGGTCGCCTGGCGAGTAATGGGACCGGATGTCAATAAACTGCGTGACATTGCAGAGAACGTTAAAGGTGTGCTGCAGGCCAGTCCGATGATGAGAACCGTCAATACCGACTGGGGTTCACGCGTACCGACCCTGCATTTCACCCTCGATCAGAACCGCCTGCAGGCTACCGGCTTAACGTCGAACGCCGTTGCCCAGCAGCTTCAGTTCCTTCTGACGGGCGTTCCCATCACCTCCGTGCGGGAAGATATTCGCTCGGTACAGGTTACGGGCCGCGCCGCGGGTGATATCCGCCTTGATCCGGCGAAGATAGAGGGCTTTACCCTGGTGGGTAACGCCGGGCAACGCGTTCCGCTGTCACAAATCGGGGAGATTGAGATCCGAATGGAAGATCCGCTGTTGCGCCGTCGCGATCGTACGCCCACGATTACCGTGCGGGGAGACATTGCCGAAAACCTTCAGCCCCCGGATGTGTCAACCGCCATCATGAAACAGCTGCAACCCCTTGTTGATTCACTTCCACCTGGCTATCGCATCGAAATGGCGGGATCGATTGAGGAATCCGGCAAAGCCACCCAGGCCATGGCCCCGCTGTTCCCCATTATGATTGCCCTGACGCTGCTGATAATCATTCTGCAGGTGCGTTCACTCTCGGCCATGGTCATGGTATTCCTGACCGCACCGCTGGGGCTTATTGGTGTGGTTCCTACGCTGTTGCTTTTCAATCAGCCGTTTGGCATCAATGCCCTCGTCGGCCTGATCGCGCTTTCGGGGATCCTGATGCGAAACACGCTGATTCTCATTGGTCAAATCGATCACAACCAGAAGGACGGTCTCGATCCGTTCCACGCCGTGGTTGAGGCGACCGTACAGCGCGCGAGGCCAGTCTTACTGACGGCCATGGCCGCCGTGCTGGCGTTCATTCCCCTGACGCACTCCGTGTTCTGGGGAACGCTGGCCTACACGCTGATTGGCGGAACGCTAGGGGGAACCATGATTACCCTCGTCTTCCTGCCAGCGATGTATGCGATCTGGTTTCGGATCAAGCCCGCCGCCTGACGGTGCCGGGCTGGCGTCCGGGATAAGCCCGGCAATCCAGTCTGCAAAGGCACGCACTGCGGGAGAGAGAAAACGCTGATGGGGATAAAGCAACGTGACGGGCACCGAAGGCGGTTGCCAGTCAGCCAGAACCTCAACCAGCCTTCCCTCCCGCAGATGCGCTGAGACAATGCTCTCAGCCAACTGCGCCAGCCCGAAACCTTCAAGGCACATGTTGATATAAAGCCCGGTGGCATTTACGGCCGCTTCGCCGCGGACAGGGATGGAGACGGTCTCTGTCCCGCGGACAAAGCGTAACGCATCCGCCCGTCGGGTCTGATCGGAAAAATAGTGTATCGCCCGATGCTGTGATAAGTCGTCTGGCGAGCGGGGGGTACCGAACTTCCTGAGATAGTCCGGTGAGGCACAGGTCACCCAGCGAAACCGGCCCAGAGGACGGGCAACAAGAGTCGAGCTATTCAGATCACCCGTTCGGATCACACAGTCCACCCCCTCCTGCACCAGATCAACCTGCCGATCGTTGACGCCCAACATCAGGTAGATATCCGGATAAAGCCGGTAAAAATCTTTCAGGTGAGGCATCACGATGAAATCCGCGATCCCGCCCGGCATATCCACCCGCAAGCGTCCCTGCGGGCGCCGGACTGACGCCGTCAGGCTCGTTTCGGCATGATCGATTAGCGCCAGTATTTCCTGGCATTGCGCCAGATACTGCACACCTTCAGCGGTGAGGCTCACCCGCCTTGTCGTTCTGTTAAGCAGGCGCACCTGGAGGTAATTCTCCAGATTTTTTATGCTGCTGGTGACCGTTGACGAAGGCAGAGAAAGCGTTTCGGCTGCGCGGACAAAGCTTCCGGCCTGCGCTACCCGCATGAAGATCTGCATTGCCTGAATACGATCCATCTTTTCTCCCCCGACCGTCGCTCACATTATTCTTCGTAGATTATGAATAATGAAAACACGTTAAGCATCTTTTTCGCCGTAATCGGGTGGCGTAATTTCTCACCCATGAAGAGACAAAGGACAAGAAGATGAGCGATTACCTGAGAAATATGATTAACAATCAGAGCATAACCCCACCCGCCACGTTGATTAAGGGCGCAACCCTGCTCAGCATGGATGACAGGGTGGGTAATTTTGAGCGCGGCGATATCCTTATCGAAGGCGCAAAGATCGTCGCCATTGGTGAAAATCTGGCAGCAGAAGGCGCCCGCATAATAGATGCCACACATATGATTGCCATGCCGGGCCTGGTGGATACCCATCGCCATGCCTGGGAGGGACAACTGCGCCGCATTAACCCCGACGCCAAAACGCTTGAAGATTACTGCAACGCCACGCACTTCTCATTCGCCAGGTATTATCGCCCTGCCGATATTTATATCGGCAACCTGCTCACCGCCCTGGGGTGTATTGATGCCGGTATCACTACGGTGATTGATAATTCCCATAACAGCCGCACCGCTGCGCATTCGGACGCGGCCGTTGAGGCCCTGCTGGATGCAGGGATCCGCGCCGTACACGCTTCCGGTGCACCGGTGTCCGGAGAATGGGACCGCGCGCACTGGCCCGGTAACTGGCAGCGCCTGCAAGAAAAGTATTTCCAGAATAACCCTGAAAGTCTTGTTTCGCTGGCGGTCATGGCCCAGCTGGAGCCGGAGAGATGGCCGGAGGCCCGCAGGCTGGGGTTGCCAATCGTGACCGAATTCTTTGGGGGTGAAATGGCGTCGCAGCTTGAGGCGCTGCATCAGCAGGGGCTTCTGGGACCGGACAATATTTTTAATCACTGCACCGCACTGCCGGACGACGGATGGAAAATCCTGCGGGACGCGGGTGTACGCGTGAACGTCTGCCCCCGCTCCGATGCGCACTATGGGATTGAAGACGGCATGTTTGCCCTTCAGTCCGCGCTGCGCCACGGCATCAGCCCCGGCCTCAGCGTTGACAATGAAACGTCGTACAGCGGCGACATGTTTATGGAAATGCGCGTGGCTTTTTACCTCCAGCGCGTCATGGGCATGCATCAGCAGCGCTGCTGTGGTTCAGCGCACACCGTAAATACGCTTCATACCCAACAGCTCCTGAAAGCAGCCACCGTCGATGGTGCGGCCTGTGCAGGGTTACAGGAGAGCATCGGCAGCCTGACGCCGGGTAAACAGGCCGACCTGGTGCTTATTAACGCCGGCGATCTCAACCTCTATCCGTCCGGCAATGCATTTGGCACGGTGGTCCATGCGGCAGAGCGCAGCAACATCCATACCGTCATGATTGCCGGACGAATCGTGAAGCAAGACGGCAACGTGCTGGGGGTAGACATCACCCGCCTTCGCGAGGCCATTGATGAATCACGTCATCATCTCTTTACCTCAGCCGGGTATGCGCCGGACATATTTGCTGACGCCTTCCTGCCGCTGGCGCAGGATTAAGCCCCTTCAACCACAACAAATGTCCCGGTTGCCGCCCCCGCGCGCAGCTTTCTGGCGGCAACGTACCCGGGACTGTTATAAAAACGTTTGGCCTCAGCATACGAATCAAACTCTAAAACGACATGGCGTTCATGCGCCTCCCCTTCGAGATTTTCATATTCCCCTGACCAGACGATGACCCGGGGGTTGAACCCCTGCAGCGCTTCCCCGGCAGCGTTCGCATATTCTGCATAGGCAGCAGGATCTGTGACGGTCACGTGGGCGATTAAATAACCTTTATTCATCTTCTTTATCCTTCCTGAGGACTGTTGCCGGTGGTGTAAAACGCATCAACCTGTTTGACAGCGTTACGCGGTATGAAGACACTCTATTAGTCATCAATAAGGGAATAAATCACCCAAAAAATAACGCACTGTTACCCGGAAGGTGAACAATGAAAAACCTGCATGCACTGACTATTTTTGCGCGCGTCGCAGAAATGCAGAGCTTTACTCAGGCGGCGGAGAGCCTGGGCATTAAGAAAGGCCGCGTTTCAACGGTCGTACGTGAGCTTGAGCATGACCTCGGGACGACGCTGTTGCACCGGACTACCCGCGCGGTACAGCTGACCGAAGACGGTCGGGCTTTTTATTCGCGCGCCCGGGATTTGTTATCAGATGCTGAAGATCTGCAGTCCATGTTCGCGCCTGGCGGCATGTCACTGCGGGGACGTTTACGCGTCGATATGCCAGCAGTGTTGGCCCAAAGCGTAGTGATTCCCGCCCTGCCACAACTGCTGGACGCGCATCCTGAACTTGAAATAGAACTTTCAAGCACAGACCGGCGAGTCGATCTGGTTCAGGAAGGCTTTGACTGCGTGATTCGTTTTGGGCCCATTGTTGATGAGACCCTCATTGCCCGACCGCTCGGTCAGCTACGGATGATTAACGCCGCCAGCCCACGCTACCTGGAGCGCGTCGGGGTGCCCGAGACGATCGACGACCTGCTTCGTCAGGGACACCGAATGGTGCATTACATGCGAAATTTTGGTGCCCGGCCTGATGGCTGGCAGTACCCGGACGGTGATGGCTACCGGTCCGTCATGTTACCCGGCGCCGCGCGGGTCAACAGCGTACCGGCCTATCATGAAGCCGGGCTGGCGGGTCTGGGCTTAATTCAGGGCGGGTATTCCGCGCTGGCGCCCCATATCCAGCGCGGCGCGCTGGTTGAAGTGCTTCCCCATTTGCCTCCTGAACCGCTTAATGCCGCTTTTGTGGTCGCCCATCGGCGTAATTTATCGCAGCGTGTCAGAGCTTTTATGCACTGGACGGAAGTCATTTTAAAACCGTACTTTGATTAATATCCTGCTAAAGATATTCACGCTAATTGTCGGAGGCCGGACGGCAATATTAACTCGCTCAGGGACGTTTCTTGTGAAAGGAATATACAGCGCAAATGCGAATAATGACTAAAACTGGCAGTTGATTGTTATTTGCATGGCTTTTAAAATTTAATTGCAAGGTATTTATTAAATTTTAATTAGGGACATAAAAATGACAAGAAATACGCTTTTACTGACGATGATGGCCGCCTTTTCAGGCGCAGTATACGCAGGGGAAACGCAATTTACGCCGAATTTCTCACCTGACAGCGTCACCGTTTCAGCCTCGGGCGGGATGCTCAGCGGGAAATCCCATGAAATGGTGTATGACGACGTCACAGGCAGAAAAATCAGCCAGCTGGACTGGAAAATTAAAAACGTCGCCATCCTGAAAGGCGATATTTCCTGGGATGCGTACCCTTTCCTGACCCTGAACGCACGCGGCTGGACCTCACTGGCATCCGGCTCGGGTCATATGGATGACTATGACTGGATGAACGAAAGACAATCCAGCTGGACAGATCATTCGACGCATCCGGCAACTAACGTCAATTATGCCAATGAATACGATCTCAATGTAAAAGGCTGGATATTGCAGGGCGAA
Source organism: Enterobacter sp. 200527-13 (assembly GCF_027924865.1). Classification (NCBI taxonomy): domain Bacteria; kingdom Pseudomonadati; phylum Pseudomonadota; class Gammaproteobacteria; order Enterobacterales; family Enterobacteriaceae; genus Enterobacter; species Enterobacter sp. 200527-13. The sequence goes on along the minus strand of NZ_BSCM01000001.1, from coordinate 1,371,488 downwards.
AGCTATAAAGCGGGCGTGACTGCCGGTTATCAGGAAACCCGTTTTAGCTGGACGGCCACCGGTGGCTCTTATAATTATGATAACGGTACCAACACGGGGAATTTCCCGGCGGGGGAACGCGGCATTGGTTATAGCCAGCGCTTCTCAATGCCTTATATTGGGCTTGTGGGGCAGTATCGTATTAATAATTTCGAATTTAATGGCCTGTTTAAATTCAGTGACTGGGTGCGCGCTCATGATAACGACGAGCACTATATGCGCGACCTGACCTTCCGCGAGAAAACCTCAGACTCTCGCTATTATGGTGCGTCAGTGGATGCAGGATATTACGTCACGCCACACGCCAAAGTTTTTGCCGAGTTCGCGTATAGCCGTTACAAAGAGGGCAAAGGCGGCACGCAGATTATTGATACTAACACGGGCGAATCCGGGTCAATTGGCGGTGATGCGGCGGGCATTTCCAACAAAAATTATACCGTTACCGCCGGTCTGCAATACCGGTTCTGATTTCGCGCAACGCATCAGGCCAGCGTAAACATGCACAGGCCCCTGACGGGGCCTTTTTCGATGTGCTGCTTTACTTCCGCAGGTGCGCGCCCCTTCATGACGCCGATTTTGGTCGCAGATCCTCGTCAAACTCCAGACGTTTTCGACCGGGCTCCACTTCGCGCAGGGGTTCGACCTGATGCAGGGTCAGCTTGCAGCGATCCACCAGCACCTGATACTCACGCGTGCCCTGCTTCTTCCAGGCAATTTCCTGCTCGCTCAGCACACGTATCGCTTTTGCCGGACTGCCAATGATCAAATGGTTGGCGGGCATCTCGGCTTTCGCTTTCACAAAGGCCGCCGCGCCGACAATGCTGTTTTCGCCAATCACCGCGCCGTCCATGACCACTGCGTTCATCCCTACCAGAGCGTTACGGCGGATAATACAGCCGTGCAGAATCGCGCTGTGGCCGATATGGCCGTCCTCTTCCACCACCGTGTCCTGCTCCGGGAAACCGTGCATGACGCAGTTATCCTGAATGTTCGCGCCGTCTTTCACCACAATCCGGCCAAAATCGCCGCGCAGGCTGGCATTCGGGCCAACATACACGCCTTTGCCCAGGATCACGTCGCCGATGAGCACCGCCGTCGGGTGAACATAGCTCTCATCAGGCACCACCGGCGTCAGACCGTCAATTTGATAAACGGGCATCTCCACTCCTTATACGATAGTAAGACCACCAAAGCGTTGATAGTAGAGCGTGCCGGGCACAGGCAGTTCGCCGACGGAGGTTTCACCTTTCTCGCTGACAAACGCCAGCGCCCCCGGTGCCACACGCTGATAAATATTAATGCACAGCTGTCGCGCACTTTGTCCGGCCCAGTGTGCAGGCAATAACTCCTCCGGCAACAGTGGGTCTTTCAGCACCACGCGACGGTAAAAATGGATCAGCAACAGCTGGATCTGGAAGCAGCGTTCCGGCGTTAATTCGTCCGGCGCGGCCTCTTTCAGCAGCGGCAGAAGAGGACGGAACGAGTGGATAAACGTCTCGTACATCGCGTTCTGTTCGGTCAACTGCCAGCACTCCTCCACCCGGGCACGCAGCGCCGCGCGGGACAGCGCCAGCGGCGAATGGGCCTCGAAGAAGATGACGTTTTCCGCCACGCCTGCGTCGTGTAAAAGCGACTGCACATCCGCCAGATGCTGCGACGGGGAGGCCATCAGGCTGGGAGCCAGGGTGCCAAAACCCTGCCAGATCAGCTGCTTTTTGACGTCAGCAAGGGTGGTTTTATCGAGGCCTTCCGAGAGCAGCAACAGCCACTTGCCGTCCCATGCCGGGAGTTCAGACCGGTAGATTTTACTCTCCGCGCGGCGGGTCAAACGCAGCCCTTTGTCGCTCAGCCGGTAAAAGCTGCGTCGTCCGATGCGCGACACATCCAGCCAGCCCTCTTTGTTAAGACGAAACAGCGCAGTGCGCACAAAGCGCTCGCCAAATCCCATACCTTCCATTAAGGCGGCGAGGCTGCCAAGCCAAATCTCGCCGCCGCGATGTGAAAGCGCGTCACCGTATAATGAGGAGATAAGCGACGTTCCGCTAACGGGAACCGAGCTAACCGCGTGCTGGATAAAGGCATCGAGTTTATTCATGTGATTCATTCTGTTGTTATTTTTGGTCTGGATGAATCATAGCATATTCCCCTCACCCCGGCCCTCTCCCAAAGGGAGAGGGCGACAACGTCCCTTCTCCCCTCCGGGGAGAAGGTTAGGTTGAGGGGGTGAGGGAAACTCAACCGTTAGCCGCAACTTTACGCAAATCAAACACCCGACAGGCTTTGCCCTCTGAGCGCGGGATACTGCCGCAGTTGACAATCATCACGTCGGTGGAGATCCCGACCATCGATTTAATCCGATGGCGCAGCTGATGGCACACCTGGCAGCGCTGCTCGTGGGTCAGGGTCAGACTGCTCTCTTTGAGCTCCACCTTCACGGAAAGTGAATCAAGATGACCGCGGCGGTTGACCTCCAGCTGGTAGTGCGGGGAGAGGTGTTCGAACTTCACGATCTCCTCTTCCAGCTGGGACGGGAAGACGTTGACGCCGCGGATGATGAGCATATCGTCACTGCGACCGCTGATCCTGTCCATACGACGCATGGTACGGGCTGTGCCGGGCAGCAGGCGCGTCAGGTCGCGGGTGCGATAACGGATCACCGGCAGCGCCTCCTTGGTCAGCGTGGTAAACAGCAGTTCGCCCTGCTCGCCATCATTAAGCGGCGTGCCGTCGTTCGGGTTAACGATCTCCGGATAGAAATGATCTTCCCAGATGGTCGGACCGTCGGCGGTTTCGATACACTCCATCGCCACGCCTGGCCCCATGACCTCGGAAAGCCCATAGATATCCAGCGCGGTGATCCCCAGACGTTTCTCGATTTCGCGGCGCATGGCCTGCGTCCACGGCTCTGCGCCAAACACCCCCACACGCAGGGAGCAGGCGCTGGCATCGCCTCCCATCTGGCGCTCCAGCTCTTCGATCAGATTGAGGCAGTAGGATGGCGTCACCATGATCATGTCCGGCTGGAAATCGCGGATCAGTTGCGCCTGTTTCTCCGTCTGGCCGCCGGACATCGGGATAACGGTCGCCCCTAAACGCTCTGCGCCATAATGCGCGCCCAGCCCACCGGTAAACAGGCCATACCCATAGGCCACATGAATTTTGTCTTTCGCACTGCCGCCCGCGGCGCGCAGAGAACGGGCCACCAGGTTGGCCCAGTTGTCGATGTCATGTTGGGTATAACCGACGACGGTCGGCTTTCCGGTGGTGCCGGAAGAGGCATGAATACGCACCACCTGCTCCATCGGTACGGCAAAGGTATCGAACGGATAGTTATCACGCAGGTCCTGCTTGGTGGTGCACGGGAACTTACGGATGTCTTCCAGCGTTTTAAAATCGTCAGGGTGAACGCCCGCGGCGTCAAACTTGCGTTTGTACATCGGAACGTTGTTATAGGCGTGATGCAGCGTCCATTTCAGACGCTCGGTTTGCAGCGCCTGTAATTCGTCAATGGAGGCCGTTTCGATCGGATCAAGCTTTGTTGTATTTGTCATTGTAGGGTACTCACACTGTTATTCGCTCAAACACGCTCAAGGATCATGGCAATGCCCTGACCCACACCGATGCACATCGTACACAGCGCATAGCGCCCGTTGCGTCGATGCAATTCATTGCTCGCGGCCAGCGCCAGTCTGGCACCGCTCATGCCCAGCGGGTGGCCCAACGCAATGGCCCCTCCGTTCGGGTTGACGTGTTCAGCGTCATCCGGCAATCCCAGCTGACGTAACACGCCCAGCGCCTGAGAAGCGAAAGCTTCGTTAAGCTCAATCACGTCCATATCGTTGATGCTGAGCCCGGCACGTTCCAGCACTTTGCGGGTGGCTGGCACCGGTCCTAAGCCCATCAGACGTGGCTCCACGCCAGCGGTAGCCATCGCCACGATCCGCGTGCGCGGGACAAGCCCTTGCGCGTGCGCCATCGACTCGCTGGCGATAATCAGCGCCGAAGCGCCATCGTTTACACCGGAGGCGTTACCCGCCGTCACGACACCGTTCTTGCGAAACGGTGTTTTCAGCGCGGCAAGTTGTTCAAGCGTGGTATCAGCACGGGGATGCTCATCTACCGAAACTTCCGTAACCGTTCCTTTTTTGCCGGGCACCTGCACCGGCACAATCTCCTGCGCCAGAATGCCGTTCTGCTGCGCCTGAGCAGTACGCTGCTGGCTGCGCAGCGCGAAAGCATCCTGATCGGTCCGGCTGATATTTAACAATTCAGCTACATTCTCTGCCGTTTCCGGCATGCTGTCAGTTCCGAATTGCTGATGCATGAGCGGATTCACAAATCGCCAGCCGAGGGTGGTGTCGAAAATCTCCGCCTGACGCTGGAACGCCGCCGTGGCTTTACCCATTACAAACGGCGCCCGGGACATTGACTCGACGCCGCCTGCAAGCAGCATGTCGCCATCGCCCGCCCTGATTGCCCGCGCGGCAAAGCCAATCGCGTCCAGACCCGAACCGCACAGGCGGTTCAGCGTGGTGCCGGAGACCGTCTGAGGCAGTCCGGCCAGCAGCAGCGACATACGCGCCACGTTGCGGTTATCTTCCCCCGCCTGGTTGGCGCAGCCGAAGATCACATCATCAATCCGCTCGAGGTCGAGCTGCGGATAACGGGCCAGCAGCGCACGCAGCGGCACCGCGCCGAGATCGTCGGCGCGAACGCTGGCCAGCGCCCCGCCATAGCGCCCCACCGGGGTTCGAACGCCATCACAAATAAAAGCGTCACGCATCAGGCTTCTCCTGTCACACTGCCGCCGATGCGGTGAGATTTTCCGCGAAACAGGGCAACGGTTTTCTGTTGTTGGTTCTGAATTTCAATGTCATACACGCCGGTCAGTTTGCCCTGATGCTTAACCCGCGCGGTGGCGGTCAGCGTGTCGCCGGCAAACCCCGGGCGCAGAAAATCGATTGAACAGCCTGACGCCACTGCCGCCAGCCCCTGGCTGTTGCAGGCGTAGGCAAAAGCGGTATCGGCCAGTGAAAACAGCTGTCCTCCGTGGCAGGTTTTGTGGCCGTTGAGCATCTGCGGGGTGATGGTCATCGTTGCTACCGCGTAGCCATCGTCCATGTCGATGATGTCGATCCCCAGCGCCTGGGCGCAGGCGTCCTGTTCATACATGGTGCGGGCGTTATGCCAGGCGTTATGACTCATAGCTACTCTCCAGAAGCGCACGCTGGCGCAGCAGTGAACAAGGGCGATAGCGTTCTTCGCCGTAATGGCGTTGCAAATTCTCCAGCAGCGTTAACAGCCGTTGCCAGCCCAGACGCTCCCCCCAGGCAATGGGCCCGTTCGGGTAATTCACGCCAAGGCGCATGGCGGTGTCGATATCCTTCTCGCTGGCCACCCCTTTTTGCAGCGCATCCAGCGCTTCGTTGGCGATCATCGCCACCGTCCGCCAGACCAGCAGGCCAGGGTAATCGGCAATGCGCAGTACCCGGTGTCCCTGCTGCTGCAGGTACCAGATGGCTTTTTGCGTGGCGGTATGCGGGTTATCCGATGCGGTTGCGATCACCGCCACGTCGCGTTCGATGCGGTCAATCACCACGACCGGACAGTGAAAACGCCGGGCCAGCGCCTGAGCGGTCTCCCCCTGGGTTTCAATCAACAGGAGCTCATCTATTTCCGTGACACCGTCACCTCTTCGCTGCACGCGCATGGGGGTAAAGCTGTCGTTTACTGCGTCAAGCCACGGCACAGACGGTTTCTCACCGTGCCAGTCGTAAACGCCCTTCCCGCTTTTTTTGCCCAGCCGCCCCGCCAGCACCAGTTCCTGCTGCACCAGCGACGGCAGGAAACGACGTTCCTGCCAGAAGGCATTGAACACGGAACAGGTCACCGCAAAGTTGACGTCCTGACCAATCATGTCGGTCAGCTCCAGCGGTCCCATCGGGAAACCGCCGCCGTCGCGCAGGGCGGCATCAATCACTTCTGGCGCGGCGACCTGCTCTTCCAGGGCGCGCCAGGCTTCAGAATAGAACGGACGCGCAACGCGGTTGACGATGAACCCTGGCGTTGACTGACAGCGGACGGGCTGTTTCCCCCAGTTCAGCGCCAGCTCGCACAGCGCATCGGCCACTTCGGGCGATGTCGCCAGCCCGCTCACCACCTCGACCAGCTTCATGACCGGTGCGGGATTAAAGAAATGCAGCCCCGCGACGCGCTCCGGATGGTGAACATCCGCCGCAATCGCCGTAACAGAAATGGAGGAGGTATTGCTGGTCAGCAAGGTCTGCGGCGGGCAAATCTGAGCCAGTTGCGCAAACAGCGCTTTTTTGACGTCGATACGCTCAGACGCGGCTTCAATCACCAGATCTGCCGCGGCGAGCGCTTCGATATCCGTTACCGGCAGCAGCCTGGCAAGAATCTGGCTGCCAGCATCGGCGGAAAGTTTTCCGCGAGTCACCCGGGAGGCGAGACGCTGGCGGATCCCGTCAATCGCGCGTGAAATCGCGTCCGAAGCAATGTCATACATCAGAACCTGATGCCCATGACTCGCCGCAACTTCCGCAATTCCCGCACCCATCGTGCCGCTTCCAATGACGGCGACAGTACGAACCGTGATCGCCATCTTATTTCCCCGTGAATGTCGGTGCGCGTTTGGCAAGGAAGGCGCTGACCCCTTCCCGGTAGTCGTCGCTGCGACCGGCCAGACGTTGAAAATCGCGCTCCAGGTCAAGCTGGGCGTCGAGGGTGTTGGTCTCTGCCGCGTTAATCGCCTGCTTAATCAGCCCCAGACCAAAGGTGGGCTGAGAAGCAAAGTGCAGCGCCATCTGCTGGGCCGTGGCGGAGAGGTGTTCGTCATCCACCACCTGCCAGATCATCCCCCAGGTGTGTGCCTGTTCGGCGCTGAGTTTGTCTCCGAGCAACGCCAGCCCCATTGCGCGGGCGCGCCCGGCGACGCGCGGCAGGAACCATGTTCCCCCGCAGTCCGGCACTAATCCGAGCTTGCTGAAAGCCATCACAAAGGTGGCAGAACGGGCGGCAATGACCATGTCACACCCCAGCGCCAGCGTGGCCCCGGCCCCGGCGGCCACGCCGTTGACCGCGCAAATCACCGGTTTCGGCAACGTCGCAAGACGGCGAACCAGCGGGTTGTAGAACGTCTCCACGGACATTCCCAGATCCGGCGCCGGACCGTTAGGGTCGACGTTGCGGTCATTAAGATCCTGACCCGCGCAGAAGCCGCGCCCCGCCCCGGTAATAAGCAGACAGCGGATGGTGTCATCGCGCTCGGCCTGCTTCAGGCACTCAGCGAGTTGCTGATGCATCACGTCGTTAAAGCTGTTCAGACGCTCCGGACGGTTCAGCGTCAGGGTCATCACGCCTTGTTCTACATGACTGAGAATAAATTCCACGATTAGCGTCCTTTAAAGTCGGGGGTACGTTTCTGTAAGAATGCGTCGATGCCTTCTCGCCGGTCTTCGGTCGCTGAAAGCAGCGTAAACAGCTGTCGCTCCTGGACCAGTCCGGCCTGCAGGGAAACCTCCTGAGACTGGCGCAGCGCCTGCTTCGCCGCCTGGAGCGCCAGCGGTGAGTGTCGTGCCATCAGCGCCGCCTGTTTCAGGGCATATTCCAGCGTCAATGAAGCCGGGAACACATCGCTGACCAGCCCGGCGCGCTGCGCCTGCTGCGCGGTAATGCTCTCCCCGGTCAGCACCATTTTGCTGGCCAGCGATTTGCCCACGCTACGAATCAGGCGCTGCGTACCGCCCGCCCCGGGCATGATGCCGAGCGTAATTTCCGGCAGACCAAAACGGGCGTTATCCCCGGCAATCACCACGTCGCACAGCAGCGCAAGCTCGCAGCCCGCGCCCAGCGCGAAACCGTTGACGGCGGCAATCAGGGGTTTGTTGAAGGCGTTGATCCGGGCCCACAGCTGGGGACGGATATCGTTCAGGGTGGCAGGCAGGTCTTTCTCCGCCATTTCGTTGAGATCTGCGCCGGCAGCAAAGCAGCGTGCGTTGCCGTAAATCACGCAAACGGAGAGATCGCGATCGGCCGCAGCGGCGTCGAGCGCGTCAGCAATCTGCTCTAACAGGGCGTTATTCAGCGCGTTGCGTGCCGCCGGACGGTTAAGCGTCAGCAGCAGGACACGACCATGACGGGTGACCATCAGTTCGCTCATGCCATCCCCCTGGAGTCGAAATCGACGATCACGTCAGCGGTTAACGGCAGCGACTGACAGCTCAGCACATACCCGGCCGCCAGTTCGTCCGGCTCAAGGCTGTAGTTCGTCGCCATATCAACTTTGCCACGCAGCACTTTGCATTTGCAGGTCGCGCATACGCCGCCCTTGCAGGCATACGGCAGGTCGGCGCCCTGACGCAGGGCGGCATCAAGAATGCTTTCATCGTTTGCCGTGAGGGTAATTTCCCGGTCGCGACCGTCCTGACGCACGGTGACTTTCTGCCCTTCAGCCTGCACGCTGACCGTGCGTTTGACGGTCGAGCCTGGCGTATTAAAACGCTCAAGGTGGATCGATTTCTCTGGCATCCCCAGCGCTTTCAGCGCCGCTTCCGCGTCGTCCATCATGGCGGACGGGCCACAAATAAAGGCTTCGTCGTACTGGCGGAAGTTGATCAGGGTTTTCGCCAGCGCCTGCAGCTTCTCACCGTCGATACGTCCATGCAGCAGATCGCTGTCGAGCACCTCCTGGCTGAAGATGGCGACCAGCTGCAGACGCTGCGGGTATTTGTCTTTCAGATCGGCAAGCGCCTCGCGAAACATCATGCTCTGGCTGCTGCGGTTGCCGTAGATCAGGGTGAAATGACTGTTCGGCTCGGTGGCGAGCGTGGCGGACAAGATGGCCAGCATTGGGGTAATGCCTGAACCCGCGGCAATGGCCAGATAGTGCCCTTCCCGGTCGGCGCGCGGCTGGTAACCAAACTGGCCCTGCGGCACCATGACCTCCAGCGCCATGCCCTGTTTGATCTCATCCCGGGCATAGCGGGAAAAACGTCCGCCCTCGATGGCTTTCACCGCTACGCTGATCTCACCCGGCGCGGTACTGCGGCAGATGGAGTAGCAGCGACGCAGCTCATCCTCACCCAGCTTCGCTTTCAGGGTCAGGTGTTGTCCGGGACGAAAGCGATAGGCGTCCTGCAACGCCTGCGGTACCGCGAAAGTGATGGTCACCGCGTCGCGGGTTTCGGGTTCCACTTTTGCCACTGTTAATGAATGAAACGTTGTCATGGCAACCTCAAATACATTTGAAATAGTCGAAAGGCTCACGGCAGTCGTTGCAGCGATAAAGCGCTTTGCAGGCCGTCGAACCAAATTCACTGATAAGCGAGGTATGTGTGCTGGCACAGCGTGGGCAACTCACCTCGGCCGGGGCATGCGCGTGGCAGCTGTGGCCCACCGGTGGGCTGATGCCATATGCGCGCAGGCGTTCACGCGCATCCGCCGTCATCCAGTCGGTGGTCCAGGCCGGTTCGAGCTGAAGCACAATATGCACTGGCGTAAAGCCGTGTGCGGTCATCGCCTCGCGAATCGCGCCAAGCAAATGTTCCGTCGCCGGGCAGCCTGAATAGGTTGGCGTAAAGCCAATGACCCAGCCTTCGCCCTGCGGCGATACGCTACGCACCATGCCTAAATCGGTGATGGTTAACACCGGCACTTCCGGGTCCGGGATCTGGCTTAACAGCGACCAGATTTGAGGGATCTCCGCGGGTGCAATCCCGGCAAAACGCTGCATCTTCACCTCCGTACTTACCACTGCTGACCCGGATGGGCACGCTGGAGATACTGCATTTCTGCCAGCATTGGGCCGAGATGTTCGGTATGCAGCCCGCGCTTGCCCCCCGTGCGATACGCCACTTCCGACGGCACACTCAGGGTGGCCTCCTGCAAACCGGAAAACACTTCCTGCTCCCACGGCTGACGAAGCTCGCGCGGATCAACCGCGACGCCGGAGGCAATCAACGCCAGCTCGACGTCATCGGCTTCAAACAGCTCGGCCGTAAACCGCCACAGGGTGTCGACCGCCTGCTGCATACGCTGTGAAGATGTTTCCGTTCCGTCACCCAGACGCACCAGCCAGCCACGACTGAAGCGCAGGTGGTAGCGCGCCTCTTTAATGGCTTTCGCGGCGATGGCGGCAAGCTGGCTGTCGCTGCTGTGGGTCAGGCGTTCATACAGCGCTACGTTCCAGGCATCCATAAAGTACTGGCGCGCAAGCGTGTCGGCGAAACTGCCGTTAGGCTGTTCCACCAGCAACACGTTGTGAAACTGGCGTTCATCACGCCCAAACGCCAGGGTGTCTTCATCGCCCTGACCTTCCAGCGCTGCGGCATAGGTCAGGAAATTGCGCGCCTGCCCCAGCAAGTCGAGACCGATGTTGGCGATCGCGAGATCGATTTCCAGCTCCGGCGCGTGACCACACCAGGCGCCCAGACGCTGGGAGAGCACCAGACCGTTGTCGCCCAGACGCAGGGCATATGCGGATAATGTTTTCATCCCTGACCTCACATGTGCTCGATGCCATCAGGGATGGTGTAAAACGTAGGATGGCGGTAAACCTTACTTTCCGCCGGGTCGAAGAACTCGCCGCTCTCTTCCGGCTGAGAGGCGACAATCTCGCTCGCCTTCACCACCCAGATAGAGCAGCCTTCACTGCGACGGGTATAGGCATCACGCGCATTTTCCAGCGCCATGCGATCGTCGGCGGCATGTAGACTTCCCACATGACGGTGGGACAACCCTTGTTTGCTGCGTACGAACACTTCGTACAGCGGCCAGTAGACATTGCTCATCGTGTTTCCTCTTAAGCCACTTTGCGGGCGTGTTGTTTTTCCGCGTGCGCCAGTGCGGCTTCACGCACCCACGCCCCGTCTTCCCAGGCTTTACGTTTGGCAGCCAGACGTTCGTGGTTACAGATACCGCGCCCGTTAATGACCTCATCAAACTCGTGCCAGTCGATCTCGCCAAAGCGGTAGTGACCGCTCTCTTCGTCAAAACGCAGGTCAGGATCCGGAACCGTCATGCCCAGCATTTCTACCTGCGGAACCGTGTTGTCGACAAAGCGCTGGCGAAGTTCATCATTGCCGAAGCGTTTGATTTTCCAGGCGAGGCTGCGGGCGCTGTTCGGCGAGTTGTCATCGTTTGGGCCGAACATCATCAGAGCGGGCCACCAGAAGCGGTTAATGGCGTCCTGCAGCATCTGACGCTGGGCGTCACTCCCCTGCGCAAGCGCCATACAGGCTTCAAAGCCCTGACGCTGGTGGAAACTCTCTTCTTTACAGATTTTCACCATCGCGCGGGCATAGGGGCCATATGAGGTACGGCACAGCGCCACCTGGTTGACGATCGCCGCACCGTCCACCAGCCAGCCGATCACCCCGATATCCGCCCAGCTCAGGGTCGGGTAGTTGAAGATGGAGGAGTATTTCATCTTGCCGTCGAGCATCTTCTGGTAGATGTCTTCCCGCGCGCAGCCCAGCGTCTCGGCCGCGCTGTAGAGGTACAAACCGTGCCCGGCTTCGTCCTGCACTTTCGCCAGCAGGATCGCTTTGCGGCGCAGCGTCGGCGCGCGGGTGATCCAGTTTCCTTCCGGCAACATGCCGACAATTTCGGAGTGCGCGTGCTGACCAATCTGGCGGATCAACGTCTTACGATAGGCATCAGGCATCCAGTCCTGAGGCTCAATCGCCGTCTCCTGCGCTATGCGCTGCTCAAAGCGTTGTTCTTGCGTCACGTCATCACCTTTATGATTCGATTATTTACCACCTAAAGTGAAATACTGAATCACTTCATTTCTTAAAAGTTACACAAAGGTTAAATATAACCCCAAGAAATGTTTCCCTATTTTGTGATGGTGCTCGCAAGCCTTTTTGCACAAGGCCTGCACAACAGGGCTTCCGGCCTTCCACTTCATTACGCTGGATCACAATGTTAACAATTCATTAAAACTCAGCTTGCTTTTTATGATTCATGATTAAACTATTGATAGTGAAATTACGTAACACTTGGAGATAAGCGATGCAGCAGTTAGCCAGCTTCTTGTCCGGTGCCTGGCAGTCGGGCCGGGGCCGCGAACGTACTATCCATCACGCCATCAGTGGCGAAGCGCTGTGGTCCGTGACCAGCGAAGGGCTGGACATGGCGGATGCACGTCGCTATGCGATCGCGCGTGGCGGCGAAGCCCTGCGCGCCATGACCTTTATCGACCGTGCCGCCATGCTGAAGGCGGTGGCGAAACATCTGCTTAGTGAGAAAGAGACGTTCTATGCCCTGTCTGCCCAGACCGGGGCGACCCGAGCGGACAGCTGGGTGGATATTGAGGGTGGGATCGGGACGCTGTTCACCTATGCCAGCCTGGGGAGCCGCGAGCTGCCTGATGACACACTCTGGCCGGAAGATGAGCTGATCCCGTTGTCGAAGGAAGGCGGCTTTGCTGCGCGTCACGTACTGACGTCAAAATCGGGCGTGGCGGTCCATATCAACGCCTTTAATTTCCCGTGCTGGGGAATGCTGGAAAAACTGGCGCCCACCTGGCTTGCGGGGATGCCTGCCATTATCAAACCCGCCACCGCCACCGCGCAGGTCGCGCAGGCGATGGTGAAAGCGATTGTGGAGAGCGGTCTGGTGCCGGTCGGCGCTATCAGCCTTGTCTGCGGCGGCGCGGGCGATCTGCTGAATCATCTCGACAGCCAGGATGTGGTGACCTTTACCGGCTCCGCCAGCACCGGCCAGAGCCTGCGCATTCACCCGAATATCGTGGCGAACTCCATTCCATTTACCATGGAAGCCGACTCCCTCAACTGCTGCGTTCTGGGTGAGGATGTAACGCCGGAACAGCCAGAATTCGCGCTCTTTATTCGTGAAGTGGTACGCGAAATGACCGCCAAGGCAGGGCAAAAATGTACCGCCATCCGCCGCATAATTGTGCCTCAGGATCGGATGGATGCCGTCAGCCAGGCGCTGATCGCACGGCTGCAAAACGTGGTCGTCGGCGACCCGGCAGAGGACGGGGTGAAGATGGGCGCGCTGGTGAACGGCGAACAACGCGCGGACGTGCAGGAGAAAGTCGATCTGTTAATTGCGGCGGGTTGCCAGGTCAGACTCGGCGGAAAAGCCGATCTGCAGGCTGCGGGGGCATTCTTCCCGCCGACGCTGCTTTTCTGCCCACAGCCAGATGAAACCCCCGCCGTGCATTGCACCGAAGCCTTCGGGCCGGTCGCCACGCTGATGCCCTCCCGCAATTCAGACCACGCGATGCAGCTGGCACGGGCGGGTGGCGGGAGTCTGGCCGGTACGCTGGTCACCGCCGACCCGGCTATCGCCCGCCAGTTTATTGCCGGCGCGGCGCGGGCGCACGGACGAATTCAGATCCTTAACGCCGAATCCGCCAGGGAGTCCACCGGACACGGCTCTCCGCTGCCGCAGCTGGTGCACGGCGGTCCTGGCCGCGCAGGTGGCGGTGAAGAGCTGGGAGGACTGCGTGCGGTGAAGCACTATCTGCAGCGCACCGCCATTCAGGGCAGCCCGACCATGCTTGCCGCCATCGGCAAACAGTGGGTACGGGGTGCTGCGGTTCAGGAAGATCGCGTTCATCCGTTCCGGAAATATTTTGAAGAACTGCAGCCGGGCGACAGCCTGCTGACCCCGCGCCGCACCCTGACGGAAGCCGATATCGTTAACTTTGCCTGCCTGAGCGGCGATCACTTCTACGCCCATATGGACAAAATCGGCGCGGCAGAATCCATCTTTGGCGAACGGGTGGTGCACGGTTACTTCCTGATCTCTGCCGCGGCGGGTCTGTTTGTCGATGCCGGCGTCGGGCCGGTGATTGCCAACTACGGCATGGAAAACCTGCGCTTTATCGAACCGGTTAAGCCGGGCGATACCATGCAGGTGCGCCTCACCTGTAAACGTAAAACGCTCAAGAAACAACGGACCGCCGATGAGAAGCCAACCGGCGTGGTCGAATGGGCCGTTGAGATCTTTAACCAGCACCAGCAGGCGGTCGCGCTCTACTCCATCCTGACGCTGGTGGCGCGCCAGCACGGCGACTTCTGACACGTTCCTCTCTCGCACGTTGACCGGTGTGTGATATCGCCCCGGTCTTTTTTTAACCTGGCAAGACCAACAAATAACCTGGCAGATGCAGGCAAACGCTTTTCTCAAGCGCCTGTCAGGATAAGGCTGTCACAACACAATAAACACAACAAGATGAGGTCTACGATGGGAAGCAATTCTTCTTTTTCTGCCCGTAGAACGGCACTGGCTATGGCCGTTGCGCTGTGTTGCGCCTGGCAATCACCTGTTTTCGCACACGGCAGTGAGGCGCATATGGTCCCGATGGACAAAACGCTGCAGGCGTTTGGCGCCGATGTACAGTGGGATGATTACGCACAGATGTTCACCATTGCGAAGGACGGGGCATATGTGAAGGTCAAGCCCGGCGCGAAAACCGCTATTGTGAACGGCAAAACCCTCACGCTGCAGGTGCCGGTGGTCATGAAAGGCAAAAAAGCGTTCATCTCCGAGACCTTCATCAACGACGTTTTCCAGTCGGGTCTCGACCAGACCTTCCAGGTTGAAAAACGCCCTCACCCGTTAAACGCGCTAACGGCTGACGAAATTAAGCAAGCCGTGGAGATTGTGAAAGGCTCTGCGGATTTTAAACCGAACACCCGCTTCACCCAGATAGCCCTGGCCGAACCCGAGAAAGCCAAAGTGTGGGACTTTGTGCTCAACGGCACGGCGGTGGACTCTCCCCGCAAGGCGAGCATCACCATGCTGGACGGGAAACACGTTATTGAAAGTCTGGTGGACCTGAAGGGTAAAAAGATCCTGCGCTGGGACGCCGTTAAAGATGCCCACGGCATGGTGCTGCTGGATGATTTTGCGACCGTTCAGCAGATCATCAACGAGAGTGCAGAGTTTGCCGAAGTTCTGAAAAAGCGCGGCATTACCGATACGAAGAAAGTGATCACCACGCCACTGACCGTCGGCTATTTCGACGGCAAAGATGGCCTGAAACAGGAAGATCGGCTGCTGAAAGTGGTGAGTTATCTGGATGTGGGCGACGGCAACTACTGGGCGCACCCGATTGAGAACCTGGTGGCAGTGGTCGACCTTGAGCAGAAGAAGATCCAGAAGATTGAAGAAGGTGCCGTTGTGCCGGTGCCGATGGCGCCGCGTCCGTATGATGGACGTGATCGCATTAACACGCCGAAAAAGCCGCTCGACATCATTGAGCCGGAAGGCAAAAACTACACCATTACCGGCGATATGATTCACTGGCAGAACTGGGATTTCCATCTCAGTCTGGATTCCCGCGTGGGCCCAATGATTTCTACCGTCACCTACAATGACAACGGCAAAAAACGCCAGATTATGTATCAGGGCTCCCTGGGCGGGATGATCGTTCCTTACGGTGACCCTGACGTGGGCTGGTACTTCAAAGCCTATCTGGATTCCGGCGACTATGGTATGGGCACCCTGACCTCTCCGCTGGTGCGCGGCAAAGACGTGCCGTCCAACGCCGTGATGCTCAATGAAACCATTGCCGATTATACCGGTGCGCCGATGGAGATCCCCCGCGCCATCGCCATTTTTGAACGCTACGCAGGACCGGAATATAAACACCAGGAGATGGGTCAGCCTAACGTCAGTACCGAGCGGCGCGAGCTGGTGGTTCGCTGGGTGAGCACCGTTGGCAACTACGACTACATTTTCGACTGGGTATTCCACGAAAATGGCACCATCGGGATTGATGCCGGTGCAACGGGGATTGAGGCGGTGAAAGGCGTACAGGCGAAAACGATGCATGACCCTACTGCCAAAGACGATACCCGATACGGCACATTAATTGATCACAACATCGTCGGGACCACCCACCAGCACATCTATAACTTCCGTCTCGATATGGATGTGGATGGCATCAACAACACGCTGGTGGCAATGGATCCACAGGTGAAACCGAACACCGCCGGCGGCCCGCGAACCAGTACCATGCAGATCAATCAGTACGCTATTGATACCGAGCAGCAGGCGGCGCAGAAATTTGACCCGGGCACCATTCGTTTGCTGAGCAACACCAGCAAAGAGAACCGCATGGGGAACCCAATTTCGTATCAAATAATCCCTTACGCCGGGGGGACGCACCCGGTGGCGACCGGCGCGAAGTTCGCCCCGGACGAGTGGATCTATCACCGCCTGAGCTTTATGGATAAACAGCTGTGGGTCACGCGTTACCATCCGGATGAGATGTACCCGGAGGGCAAATTCCCAAACCGCTCAACCCACGATACGGGGCTTGGCAAATACAGCAAAGATAACGAGTCGCTAAACGATCAGGATGACGTCGTCTGGATGACCACCGGCACAACCCACGTCGCGCGCGCCGAAGAGTGGCCAATCATGCCAACGGAATGGGTGCATACCCTGCTCAAACCGTGGAACTTCTTCGACGAAACGCCGACACTCGGCAGGAAAAAAGACGAGCAGAAATAAAAACAGACCGGGCGTAATGCCCGGTTTTTTATTCGTTTATTTGCTGAATATCTCATCCTGATTATAGTTATTTTACTCCACTCATTCCGATTGCATCTTTTGAAACATTTTCAGCCAGGACGCGAAGTTTTCACAAACGACGTAGTACTTTCTCTGAGAGGTTTTAAATGAAATTGAATCTGATTGTCAGAAGTTTCGTGCTGGCTGGAATGATCATGTCCAACAGTCCCTCTTATGCGGCGGAAGCACCAAAGGACGCGTCTGCCGCAACACAACAAGCCAACAATGCCCTTTTTAACCAGCTTCCTTTCTCCGATAACACTGATTTTACCAATGCCCATAAAGGATTTATCGCTCCACTTCCTCAGGACGTTATCAAAGGCGAACAAGGCAATGTCATCTGGGATCCCCAACAGTATTCATTTATTAAAGAAGGTGATAAATCGCCGGATTCGGTAAACCCCAGTTTATGGCGTCAATCCCAGCTGATTAATATCAGCGGTCTGTTTGAAGTTACTGAAGGGGTATATCAGATCCGCAATCTCGATCTGTCAAATATGACCATCATCGAAGGCAAAGAAGGGATTACCGTCGTTGACCCGCTGGTCTCGGCAGAAACCGCCAAAGTCGGCATGGATCTTTATTACAAAAATCGCGGCCAAAAACCGGTCGTGGCGGTGATTTATACCCACAGTCATGTTGACCACTATGGCGGTGTGCGGGGTGTGGTTGATGAAGCAGACGTGAAGGCTGGCAAGGTAAAAGTTTATGCCCCTTCCGGATTTATGGAGGCGGCGGTTGCGGAAAATATCATGGCGGGCAACGTTATGAGTCGTCGCGCCAGTTATATGTATGGCAACCTGCTGAAGCCTGATGCAAAAGGACAAGTGGGTGCGGGTCTGGGGACGACCACGTCCGCCGGTACCGTCACCCTTATCGCGCCAACCAACATCATTGAAAAAGACGGACAAAAAGAGGTCATTGACGGGCTGACCTACGATTTTATGCTGGCCCCCGGCTCTGAAGCGCCTTCAGAGATGCTCTGGTTTATCGAAGAGAAAAAAATCATTGAATCCGCAGAGGATGTGACCCATACGCTGCATAACACCTACTCGCTGCGCGGCGCAAAAATTCGTGAACCGCTGCCCTGGTCAAAATATATTAACCAGGCGATTGTGCGCTGGGGCGATAAAGCCGACATCATCATGGCACAGCATCACTGGCCAACCTGGGGCAATGATAATGTCGTCGCACTGCTGAAGAGCCAGCGCGACCTCTACCGTTACATCAACGACCAGACGTTACGCATGGCGAATGAAGGCCTGACGCGTGATGAAATCGCTGCTAATTTCAAACTCCCGGATTCCCTTGCCCATATCTGGGCTAACCGCGGTTACTACGGTTCTGTCAGCCATGACGTTAAAGCCACCTATGTGCTCTATCTGGGCTGGTTCGACGGTAATCCCGCCACGCTGGATGAACTGCCTCCTGAAGAGGCTGCGAAGAAATTCGTTGAGTATATGGGCGGCGCGGAGGCCATTCTGAACAAAGCGAAAACTGACTTCGATCAGGGCAACTATCGCTGGGTGGCGCAGGTCGTGAGTAAAGTGGTGTTTGCCGACCCGAACAACCAGGCCGCGCGTAATCTGGAAGCAGATGCGCTGGAACAGCTGGGTTATCAGGCGGAATCCGGCCCGTGGCGCAACTTCTACCTGACCGGCGCGCAAGAGCTGCGTAACGGCGTGGTGAAAGGCCCGACCCCGAACACCGCCAGCCCGGATACCGTGCGGGCGATGACGCCAGAGATGTTCTTCGACTACCTTGCCGTTCATATCAATGGCCAAAAAGCCGGCGATGCCAAATCGGTGTTTAACATCGATCTGGGCAGCGATGGCGGCAAATACAAACTTGAACTGGAAAACGGCGTGCTGAACCACACGGCAAATGCCGAAGCGAAAGACGCTGACGCTACGCTTACCCTGAACCGTGATACCCTGAATAAAATTATCCTGAAAGAAGTCACGCTGAAACAGGCGCAGGACAGTGGCGATATCAAGATCAGCGGCGACAGTGCCAAACTGGACGCTATGCTTGGCTATATGGATAAGTTCGATTTCTGGTTTAATATTGTGACACCGTAACGGTGCAAAACAGACGGGCGGTCCTTCCGCCCGTTCCTGCTTCACTTGCTCCCAGGAAAGGGTAAAGAGCATTTATGGAAAAAAGAAAAAAAACGACGCCAGAGCGGGCTGCCTGGCCGACGCGTCAGGCGATGGTTATGCACGGGCTGGCGATGAACCTGCCGTGGCTGGCATTCGTCAACATCAGCTTCGCCGTGATGATCCTGCTGCGCCACGTCTCGCTTAAGCCCGACGACCCCCTCTACCTCCGGTCGCTGCCACTGCTGAAGTTTATCGATGCCTCGATGTTCGGCATTATTATTCTGTCAGCTGCGTTAATCATCATGGCCTGGCGACGTATTGCCGGCATCAGCGTGGTGCTCTTTTTCTGTAGCGTCATCTGGTCGATATCCTGTTTCTGGTTTATCACCGATCTGTTACTGCCTCACGTCTGGCCCCTGTGCGCGATTCTGTTACTCGCTGGGTTGACGGCGCTCTACTTTTACCCCCGTGGGTTACTCGCCTTCGTGATCCCGCTCTGGGTCACGCTACCGGTCGCAAGCTGGGTACTCAATGATGGTGTCAACCTTCACTTTGCCGCCGTCTGGACCGTCTTTACGCTGATTTTGCTCTGCGGGCGTTTCATCCTGATAAGCTGGTTTGATGAAGCCTGGCGACGTAACCAGCAAAACCAACTGTTGATTTCGCGGCTGGAAGCGCTGGCGCATCAGGATCCGTTAACCCAGACCGCCAACCGTCGCAAGATGGAAGTGGTGCTGGAGAATGCCGTTGAGCAGAAAAAAGCCTTCTCGCTGATTATGCTGGATATAGATTATTTCAAACTTTACAACGACACCTATGGTCATCAGGCCGGTGACGAATGTTTGACCCGCGTGGCGCAGGTGCTTCGGCAGTCGGTGCGAACACCTGACGATGTCGTGTCTCGCTACGGCGGTGAAGAGTTTGTGGTGATCCTCTTTGATTGCCCGGAAAACACAGCCGAAAAAGTTGCCATGCGTATTCAGGACGGCCTGCGCGCGGAAGCGATAGCGCACGATGCCTCAAAAGTCAGCGATCACGTCACCGTAAGCATGGGCATTGCAGGAATGGCAGAGGGTCTGGCGGGGACGGAGATTATTGCCCGCGCCGATGAGGCGCTGTACCGGGCGAAAGCGGCCGGACGGGACCGCTGGTCACGATAGCCGTGTCGGGTGGACGTTGCGCCAGCCCGACACGCTTTGTTTTAATACCGTACACACACCGATTTGGTTTCACACCAGCCATCCAGCCAGTCCGGGCCGAAATCGCGCCCGGTGCCGGACTGCTTCATGCCACCAAACGGCAGGTTGGCGTCGATCAGCGTATGGCTGTTCACCCAGACGGTTCCCGCCTGCAGCCGGTCGGTGTATTCCAGCGCCTTGCTGATATTTTGCGTCCAGACGCTGGCCGTCAGCCCATATTCGGTGTCGTTGGCCAGCGCCAGCGCTTCTTCGCCATCCGCGACGCGCACCAGGTTGACCACCGGGCCGAACACTTCTTCGCGGGTGAGTCGCAGCGCGGCATCCGGGTTCACCACCAGCGTCGGCGACACGTAATAACCTTTGCCATCCGGCCCCCGGTTACCGGTGATCAACTCCGCATTGCGCGATTTTGCCTCGTCGAGGAAGGTCTGCACTTTATCGCAGTGCGCGCGCGAGACCAGCGGGTTGATGAACGCCTCCGGCGACATGCCCGGCCCGACGCTCAGGGATTTCACCGCCTGCTCAAACCCGCTGACCAGCGTGTCAAACAGCGGCGCTTCAATATAGATACGGGAGCTCGCCGCACAAACCTGCCCCTGGTTCAGGAAGCTGCCGGTCATCAGGCCTTCAATTACCCAGGCCGGGTCAGCATCTTTCAGCACGATAGCCGGGTTTTTCCCCCCCAGCTCCAGCGTCACCCCCGTGAGCGTATCCGCCGCCGCGCGGGCAATTTGCTTGCCTGTCGCCGTTGAGCCAGTAAAGCTCACTTTGGCAATATGCGGATGTGAGGTCAGCGCGGCACCGCACACCGCACCGCTTCCCGTGACCACATTAAACACCCCGTCGGGGATGCCCGCTTCACTTGCCAGTTCCGCCACGCGCAGCATGGTGAGCGGCGTGGTTTCTGAAGGCTTAATGACAATGGAACACCCCGCCGCCAGCGCAGGCATGACTTTCCACATCCCGATCATCAGCGGGAAGTTCCACGGCACAATCCCGGCCACCACGCCAACCGGCTCTTTGCGCGTCCACGCCTGATAGCGGGCCCCCTGCGGTAAGGGGATGGAGAGGTCGAGGGTTTTACCGGCAATTTTCGTGGTAAGCCCTGCGGTATAGCGCATCCAGTTCAGGGTGCAGCCCACTTCAAAGGCGCGGGAGATATGAATGGATTTCCCCTGCTCCAGCGTCTCAAGCTGGGCCAGCTCTTCGCTGTGCTGCTCAACCAGATCGGCGAAATGCAGCAGGATACGCTCACGCTCCGCCGGTAATTTTCCGGCCCAGCTACGGGCAACAAACGCACGCCAGCCGGACATCACGGCGCGGTCGACATCATCAACGCTGGCATCGGCGGTGCAGGCGATGACGTCGCCCGTAGCCGGATTATAGACATTGAGCCGCTTTTCACTGTCCGACGCGGCCTGACGCCCTTCAATCCACAGGCCATGATGTCGGTCTAAAAACTGCTGTACGGCAGGCTGAACGGCTACCTGAGATTCAGACATAGGGTACTCCTTCGTTTTTATTCGCAGGGTGTTAATGCAGTCTAAGAGGGGTTTTGGATTCTCGCTTTTGTCTCTGTGACATTCGCTTTGCCACCTGTGACAGGCTCCGCAAATCGTGATAATTCCGTCTTATAACGCTGTTACCGGTGAGTGTTCTTTCCTATAGTCAGCCTCATAGCTCTGACAAAATGCAACACAAATGCAACAATGCAAAAACATTGACGGTGCAGCGAGATAAGCGATGGCGTGTGCAAGCGAAGAGGAACAGTATCAACAGTGGCTGGCACAAATTAACCAGGTCTGCGGGCGTTTTAATGCGCGTCCGCTGGAGGGGGAATTCGTCGGCGAGCTGGAAACCAGCTATGCCCGTAGCCTGAAGTTAAGCACCGTAACCGCAGGTGGCGTTAACCTGTTCCGCTCCCGCCATGAGATTAACGACAGTAACGATGCCTGGTTCTACACCGTATTTCAGCTGGAAGGCAGCGCGGAGATTGAACAGGACGACCGCCGCGCGGTGCTGAAGACCGGCGATATCACGCTGCTTGATGCTTCCCGCCCGTGCTCCATTGCCTGGCATGAAAAATCCCGCCAGATTTCGCTGCTGGTTCCGCGCCAGATTATTGAGCAACAGTGTCGTTTTCAGGAGGTAAGCTGCGCGCTCACCCTTTCGCGCACGCTGCCCACCGTTCAGTTAAGCCACCACCTGCTGATGGAAAGTATGGGGAATGCCGATCTGAGTGACCGGGAGAGTGAAGCGGCGCTGGAAGCGATGATCTGTCTGCTTCGCCCCGCGTTCCAGCAGCGCGACGTGGCTCAGCCACGTAAAGAACGCCTGTTCCGCAATGTGCTGTCATTGATTGACGATCATATTCAGTCTGAATCACTACGACCGGAATGGATTGCTGCACAGAGCGGGATGTCGGTGCGAAGCCTCTACCGCATGTTTGCTGATAAGGGGCTGGTGGTCGCCCAGTACATTAAAAACCGCCGTCTCGACCTGTGCGCACAAGTGTTGCGCTCCGCCAGCGATGATGAAAAGCTGGCGGGCATTGGCTACAGCTGGGGCTTTTCCGACCACAGCCATTTTTCAACCGCCTTTAAGCAGCGTTTTGGCGTCTCGCCTGGCGAATATCGTAAGCGCTTTCGCTAACTACTTCTTCAGCCATTTCCCGTTAATGCCTTTCACGTACTCGCCCGGCTGGGCGCGGGCAACCAGCTTTTGCCCTGCCATTTTCGCTACTTCATCCACCGGCAGATTGTTGCTGTCAGCCAGCTTCTGATAGCTTTCCGTGCGCGCGGCGTTAATGCGATTGACCAGCGCCAGGGTTTCCGCATCCTGTTTGATTGGCGCAAGATAACCGCTCAGGGTTTCCCCCACGCGCCCCTGCGTCCGGGCGTCATTTAAGGTCAGTGTTGCCGCCTGCACGTTCATGCCGAGCGCCAGTAACATCAGAGCTAATCGTTTCATGGCATCCTCAGAACAGATCGCTGCGTGATTTCAGCAGGGTTTCAACGTCTTTATCGACCTTAATGTGGATCTCATGTTCGATTTTGACATTCATATTGATGGTAATCGGCTCCTTCGGCGCGGCGACTTCAATGCGCGGCGTACAGCCGGTCAGTAGCGCGGCAACGGCAACGGTGAGCACACCAGCCATCTTTTTCATTGTTGTTCCTCACTTTCCTTGCCAGTCGAACTGCGGATACCAGGTATTGCCGCGTGTTGCTCAAACCAGGTTTGCAGGTTGTCTCCAAAACGCAGGCTGCGCCAGAGGGTAAAGACATTCTCTTCATGGGTATAGTTCAGATTAACGTAGCTGCTTTTACCCTCTACCCGGCTGGTTCCCTTAAGGGTCGCCTGCATGGTTAATTCACCCAGATTATCTAAATTGATTCTTGTCCACGAGCGAGAAATTTCCATATAGCGCAGCCAGTTAATTGCGGCGCCCGCCACCATATTATCTTTTACGATGGCGTCAGCCGTGTCTTTATCGATACGCAGCGTCATCGGGCCGGGGTTGGTCAGCCAGCCATCTTTGATGATCCATTTTTCATTGTCCAGCCAGAACGGCAGCGCCCCGCTCACCGGGCCAGACATCGCAAACTGCTTCGGATTAACGGCACTGATCAGCTCGCTGGAGGAGATATTGTCTACCCGCAACAGCGCCGGATCGTGTTGCGGCATCCTCAACTGCTGCATGGTGATTTTTCCGCCGAGGGTTTCCACCTTCACATTGGTGAGCAGAAGCGGGTTCGCCTCACTCCAGGGGTAGTCACCCTGCAGGTCCGCCGTGATATTCCGCGCGGTCACCAGGTTTACCACCTCGCCAATCCGCAAGGTTACCGGGCCGCGCGTTCCCAGCGACCAGGTGCCCTCACTAAACCGGAACGGCAGGACAAAGTCGACGCCGTTGATCTGGTTGTCTGGCATCCAGGCGCTACCGGCTTTCAGTACGCCGTGACCGCCCGCCTCAAAGCCCTGACCCGCGGCGGCCGAGAAGGCCACCTGCGCATACAGTTCGCCGTCACGCAGCGTCATTTTCCACTCTGGCGGGATCAACGGCTGGAACACGGTGAGCGATTGTTTCGGCCACCAGGCCTGCCCGCGAAGGCGCTCCCCGTCCCAGCGTCCGTTCACCTGTACCGGTCCGATATCATCAGCATGCAGATCGCCCTTGAACTGGAACAGTGTCGGGTCTGTTCCGTCTACGCTGAAGGTCAGCACCGACGGCGGCAATACGCTGCCGCCGCTGAAACGGGTTTGCCCGGCATTCAGCGACAGCGCTCCGCTGAATGTCGGCTTGTCAGGATCGCGATACCAGCGCACCGGGTTATCCAGCACCAGACGGGGTTTACTGACCTCCATGGCACCGTACTTGAGCTGGTCAAAACCGGTTGAAAGCGCAGTCAGCTCAATAAGTTTGTCGCGCCATTCGCCTTTTCCGGCAACATCCCAGCGCGCATTCATTGGGGTGAAGCCCCCTTTGCCCCAGTAGCGCCACTGCCACAGGCCGTTGTCGGGTAAAAAGTCACTGGCCTGGCCATCCAGATGCAGTTCAAAATCACCCATCTCGTTCTCGTGCGCCCGCAAAATGGCCTGCAGGCGTCCATCGACACCCTTTTGGGTCAGCCTGACGCCCGCCAGCGGCCAGCGAATTTCATCAATATCCAGTGAATCGATAATGCGACCACGTGAGCGCAGCAGCGCGCCCGGCTCAAAGGAGAGCTGTGGTTCATACAGGCTTCCGGTCAGTTTTGCCGGCAGTCTGGCATAGAGCACCAGGTCGTTATGTTTCGCCTCGCCACTCAGATGAAGCGGCATGTCGCTTTGTTCCATACTGAGCCTGCCCGGTCCGATATTCAGCACCGCGTTGCCCTTCCCCGCATCCCCTTGAGTGAGCACATTCAGACGCCCGGTCAGGGTCGCTTTCTCAAGCCCCGCCTGCCAGTTATCGACACGAAGGCCAACGCGCCCGCTCAGCGGCATGCCGGAAAGGTTCCAGTTCCAGCGTCCGTCACTGATATTCAGCTGTTCCGCGGTTATTTGCCACGGCAGATCGAGCAGCGGATCGGGGTTATCCCGCGCCATGACCACCAGTTGCCCCTGATTGGCTTCCCAGTCGAGATCGGCATCGACCAGCGAGGTTAACTGAGGCACGTTAAAGGTCGCAACCGCATGGCCTTTAACCGGCACGCCGTCCGGCACCAGCGGCAGGGTGAATTGTCCCACCAGTTTTATCGGCTGTGGCTGGTCGGGAAGTTGTACATCGAACTGGGTGACAGAGAGGGTCTGACCGCGGAGCATCCCTTTAATGCTAACCTGCTCACCTTTGTAGGCAATCTCCTGACGCGCGGGCGTCAGCGACGCCTGAAGTTCTCCCTGCCACTGCTGCCAGGGCGAGAGTGTCAGACGATGGACAGCAAGCCAGGTATTCGGTAACACCGCCTGCCACTGCGCCAGCGTTTTGGGCGCGACCGTGGACGGTGCGGACTGGGGAATTTTATTGAGGCAAACGGAGTTCAGTTCGAGCGCGCCGATATCCAGTTTCCAGCGGCTGGGGTGCGACAGGGTCGCGTTATCGACTCGGGCAATTTCGCAGTCATCCACAAGATAGCGAAGATCGGGGATGATCAGGGCATGACGCGTGAGTCTGGGACTTTGTTCAAAGGCGATGCGTGTCCCGACAGGAAGCCAGATCCCGGCAAGGGTTGGTACCCACTGGGCAAGGGTCATCAGCAGCGTCAGCGGCACCAGAATGAACAGCAGTAAGAGCGCAATTGCGGCTTTGTATGTACCCCTCATGGGCAGTTAATATCCTGATTTAGCGAAAGAATTAAGCCGACAGTGCCGATCATTGTCGCATGTTTAGCCAGTCAGTTGAAGAGAATGCCAAATTTAAGGATAGATGCTCTAAAATAATTGATAGAACTTATTGAATTCAATAATATTTCAGAAATTGTAAGATAATTTTAATCATGCTAACGTGAATGCAAAATCACTGGAGAAAGTCTTATGAAACTCGCGGTATATAGCACAAAGCAGTACGACAAAAAGTATCTGCAACATGTTAACGAGGCTTACGGGTTTGAGCTTGAATTTTTCGACTTTCTGCTGTCCGAAAAAACCGCCAAAACGGCGCACGGCTGTGAAGGCGTTTGCATTTTTGTGAATGATGATGGCAGCCGTCCGGTGCTGGAAGAGTTGAAAAAACAGGGCGTGAAATATATCGCCCTGCGCTGCGCTGGCTTCAACAACGTGGATCTTGATGCCGCAAAAGAGCGGGGGCTGAAGGTGGTCCGCGTTCCGGCATATTCTCCGGAAGCGGTCGCGGAACATGCCATCGGTATGATGATGTCGCTGAACCGTCGTATTCACCGTGCTTATCAACGTACCCGTGACGCCAACTTCTCTCTGGAAGGACTGACCGGCTTTACCATGTACGGTAAAACCGCGGGCGTAATCGGTACCGGTAAGATTGGCGTCGCCGCCCTGCGCATTCTGAAAGGGTTTGGTATGCGTCTGCTGGCGTTTGATCCGTACCCAAGCGCTGCCGCGCTGGATCTGGGCGTGGAATATGTCGACCTGCCGACGCTGTTTTCACAGTCTGACGTTATCTCCCTGCACTGCCCGCTGACGCCGGAAAACTACCACCTGCTCAACCAGGCGGCGTTTGACCAGATGAAAGATGGCGTGATGATCATCAACACCAGCCGCGGCGGGTTGATTGATTCCCAGGCCGCTATTGAAGCGCTGAAAACTCAGAAGATTGGCGCGCTGGGGATGGACGTGTATGAGAATGAGCGCGATCTGTTCTTTGAAGACAAATCTAATGACGTGATCCAGGACGACGTATTCCGCCGTCTGTCTGCCTGCCATAACGTCCTGTTCACCGGACACCAGGCGTTTCTGACTGCCGAAGCGCTGATCAGCATTTCAGAAACCACGCTGGGGAACTTGCAGCAGCTGGAAAAGGGTGAAGAGTGCCCTAACGCTATCGTGTAAACCCGTGTGCCGGGTGTAGCTGCCCTGCCCGGCCAGCTACACCCGGTCTGGTGTCCAGTTCCGGTGAGCAAAGCGCCACCAGAGCAGGACAGCCAGCAGTGCAATGGCGCTGAGCACACTAAAGGCCGTCGCAAAAGAGTAATGACCGGCAATGGTGCCGGTTAACGCCGGGCTCATTGCTGCCCCGACACCCTGCATCAGCATGACCACGCTCTGCCCGGCATTCACGTGCCCACTCCCGCGCAACAGCACCACGATAAACGACGGCACGACAACGCCCAGAATCCCCGCGGCCAGACCATCAAGAATTTGTACCGGGATCATCATCAACGGGGCGTCTGTGGAGGCTGCCAGTGCCGCCCGAACGGGCATGATCAGCAGGGCCAGCATGATTAAACGCCAGTAACCGTAGCGCTCAATTCGGCCTGCCACCCCAATGGCGACGGGGATCATCACCGCCTGAGAAATGATGACGGTGGCCGCCGCAAATAATCCGGGATTGATGGTTGCCGGTGCCGCAGCAACCCTCATGCTCAGCATCGGCAGCAGTGCGGCATTGGCCAGATGGAACAGTAGCAGCGTCAGCCCGGTTATCAACAGCGCCCGGTTTTTAATCAGCACCGCGACGCCGGGGACCGGTTGACGGTCTGAAGAGGTCAGCCCCCGCGCCGCATCGTTGTCGATATCTGCATGACGAATGGCAAGCAGCGCGCACAACGTCAGAAGCGTCGTACAGGTCATCAGCAGGAATATGCCCCCGACGCCCCAGAACCAGGCAATGCCGCCCGCAATCACCGCCGTCAGGAAATTGCCGGCGTGGTTGAACGCCTCGTTCTTCCCCATCTGCGCGCTAAACCCGCTCGGGCCCGTCAGACCCAGCGTAATACCCGCAATCAGTGGCCCCACAAACGCCGCGCAGATACCGGTGATAATTTGCGAGACGGCGACGACGCCGCTCTGCTGACTAAACCAGAGCAGCAGCGTACTCAGCGTAATGGCGATACAAAGCAGTGCCAGAACCGAACGCTTATTGCGGGAGGTATCCGTAATAAATCCCGCCGGCAGCGTTGCCAGTAATCCCGCCAGCCCCCCGGCGGTCATCAGGATGCCGATATCATCCGGGGTCCAGTGACGTTCCGTCAGGAAGATGCCGAGAAAGGGCCCGAGGCCATCGCGAACATCAGCAATGAAAAAACTTGTCAGGCACAACGCCCGCAGTGAACGAAGAGACATACTTCCTGCCTTTTGCATATTGGCTGGCTCTGTTAGCGACGGCCTGTACGTTCGACGCCCTGTTAAAATCACGATGCAGTATACCGGAGCGTGTTGAAGCTAAAATGACCTCTCCACTCTTCTGCCGCGGCAAACTCTTTTTATAGAACTTCACGCTTTCCAGATACGCCCATTTATGGGAGTATTTAGGAATCGATTGTTTCCTAAATGATGAACACAATGTCTGAGAAGCTACAGAACGCACGCGAGCGCGGACGTCCGCGGCAGTTTGATCTCGATGCGGCCCTGGATCTGGCGATGCCGGTATTCAGAGAAAAGGGTTACCACAGCGCGTCGATAAGTGACCTGAGCGACGCGATGCAGCTCACTGCGGGCAGTATTTATAAAGCCTTTCACGATAAACGTGGCCTGTTCCTGCAGGTATTCGCACGTTATACCTCCCTGCGTAATCAATCGTTGTGCGAGCGTCTGGCGCGACAACCTGATGGCCGGGCCAAAATAGCCGAGCTGCTGAACTTTTATCTTGAATCGGCCAGCGCTGTCGAAGGGCGCCGCGGCTGCCTGGTGGTCGGCAGCACCCTTGAACTCAGCCAGTTTGACGGCGAAATTGCCGGGCTGGTGCAGAGCGCGCTTGCGCGAAATCAGCACGCGATCCTCCAGCTGATCGAACAGGGTATGCAGGACGGTTCAGTTAATTCACGTCACGACGCACAGGCGTTGAGCGGCATTCTGCTGTGCCTGGTCCTGGGCATGCGTGTGGCGGGCAAAGCCGGAGAATTACCGGCACGCGAACGGCTGGTAGAGACGGTGATGGCGCTACTCGCCTAAAAAATTTACCCATAAAGGAAATGATCGTTTCCTAAATAGCTGGAGGTAGTCATGTCTGAGAATTCAATCCCCCTTCCGTGGTCGCAGCCTGTCGCGGGCTTGACCGGTTTTGCGCACTATTACTCAACGGTCGATGGGGTTCGTCTGCACTATGTCAGAGGCGGACAGACGCAAGGTGAAACAATCGTGCTGCTTGGAGGCTTCCCGCAAAGCGGGTTTGCCTGGCATAAGGTGATGGCTCTTTTAGCCGATCGTTACGATATCATCGCACTCGACCTCCCGGGCCAGGGCGACTCCGATAAGCCACAGTCTGGCTACGATACCCTTACGCTTGCCAGTTCGGTTTTTGGGCTGGTGCAGACACTTGGGATCACAAGACATTACCTGGCCGCCCACGATGTAGGTGCATGGGTTGCCTGGCCGTATGCCCTGCGTTATGAACAGCAGGTAATCAAGCTGGCTCTGCTTGATGCCGGTATCCCGGGTATTACTTTGCCGGACGCCCTGCCCGCGACGCCAGAAAAAGCCTGGAAAACCTGGCACTTCGCGTTTCATCTTCTCCCCGACCTGCCGGAAGCCTTAATTAGCGGGCGTGAAGAGATTTACCTCGAATGGTTCCTGCGGCGAAAAACCGCCAGTCCGATGGCCTTTAGCGATGCGGATATCGCCCGATATGTCCGCCTGATGCAGCAAAACGGCGCGCTGCGTGCCGGGCTGGCCCCTTACAGAGAAGCGGCGGTCTCCGCTGTTCAGAACCGGACGCTGGCTGAAACGCAAAAACTTCGGGTGCCGCTGCTGGCCGTCAGTGCCGATCAGGGTTCGATTGCCGATATGGCTGCCCCGCTTCGCCAGTTTGCAGAGACGGTGAGTGGCATTACGCTTGCTCATTGCGGTCATTTCATTCCCGATGAACAACCTCAGGCCCTGAGTGAGGCCCTGGCAGACTTCTTCCGTTAACAGGAAGCGCACGGTGTTGATCACTGCTGGCACCGTGCCCTGCTTCATCAACAAAGACAATTGCTGTCGCCATAAAATAAACCTCGCTCAAAATTTATTAAGGAGTTAATCTCGCAAAGAAAATAAGGGGGCATTATGAAAAACTTGATACTCAGTGTTATCGCAAAAATTTCCAAAATGGACGCTGAAGCTAAAGAGCTGGCGGCCAAAGTAGAAGCGCAGTCTTTGTTGATAGGCGCGTTGTTACTGACCATTGGTAAAAATGGCGGTATGAACGAAATGCTCGAGAATGTCAGAAAAGCGATCAACGCAGCGCTTGAAGCAGCAGATACGCCGCTCAAATCCGACGCTGAAATGTTACTGAACGAATTCAATAACCTGATTTTATTAACCCAGCTACTCGAAACTAATGACTCAGAGATAAGTATCGAATCATTAAAGGAAGCCCCAGGCGAAACGGCCTCAGATTGAAACCATTCCTTGAGGCTGGAGTTAAGTCTCCAGCTTCTCGTTAAACCCACGCCTTACGCGCAGCGCGCCACGGCCGTGTGAGCGTGATTAGACTTTGCCAGACAGAATATTCAACATCCGTCGCAAGGGTTCCGCAGCGCCCCACAACAGCTGATCGCCGACCGTCAGAACCGAGTAAATAGGGTCATTGTTAAGCGACATTTTCTTGTAACGGCCAATACCCACCTGCAGCGAACCGCTAATGTTAGCGGGAGTCAATTTACTGACACTGTCATCCTTATTATTGGGCACATAGTTAACCCATGGATGGGAATGCGTCACAAGCTCTGCAAATTCTTCTTCGCTGACTTCACGCTTGAGCTTCAGGGTTATTGCAGCACTATGGCAACGGATCACACCGACCCGAATACACAAGCCATTTACTGCAATCGTACCCGGAGAGAGACCAAGAATTTTGTTCGTTTCTGCCTCACCCTTCCATTCTTCTCTGCTATTACCATCCCCTAAATCGCTGTCAATCCATGGAATAATACTGCCCATTAAAGGCGCGCCGAAATTCTGGATGGGCATGTTAGCACTGTTAATTAATTCACTCACTTTATTGACTAAAGGAAGCACTGAACCTGAGGATTCCAGCTCATCAGCAGATAAATGTTTACTGATATAAGCGCTTTGAGTAATTAACTCCCGGACATATTTAGCACCCGCTCCGGATGCAGACTGATAGGTCATCACACTCATCCATTCTATCAGGTCAGCTTTAATTAACCCTGACAGTCCCATAAGACTCAGCGTAATGGAACAGTTGCCCCCAACAAAAAGTTTAATTCCCTCTTTGATGGCACGATCGATATTTGTGCGGTTAACCGGGTCGAGAATAATGCAGGCTTTTTCATCCATCCGTAGCGCTGAGGCCGCATCAATCCAGTAGCCTTGCCAGCCATGGTTAATCAACGCAGGATAAATTGCCTTGGTATAATCCCCGCCCTGACAGGTTATGATGATATCCATTTCGGCCAGGGCGCTAATAGAATTAGCATCTTTGAGTGTGTGGTTGACGCCACCAATGACTGGACCAGCGGCCCCTGCACTGGAAGTACTGTAAAAATGCGCGGAAATATTGTCGAAGTCGTTCTCTTCGACCATTCTTTGTAACAAAACAGAACCCACCATTCCTCGCCAACCAACAATACCAACCTGCTTCATTTGCTTAACCTTAATGACGTTATGAGAATGTTAATTTTTCAAAACATGTTATATCTCATCCCACATTAATGGTCATTACGAATTGCATCACATTCGGCCATTATTAAAATGTTTCATACGGCATCAGCAATTTTTATACCTTTTACACGGCATAATTAATAAAAATTGTGGGGAAGACATAATCAAACAAAAACCGGGCCTCACGCCCGGTTTTGTGGCTGATCTGAATCAGCGCTACGCACTCAACCCGCGATTCTCCAGCATCGGTTCAATCCTCGGATCGTGGCCGCGCCAGTTCCGGTAAAGTTTAGCTCAATCACTACTATTGCCGCGCGACAGAATCACCTCGCGGAATGTCTGTCCGTTTTCGCGGGTCAAACCACCCTGCTCGACAAGCCACTGATAGCCATCGTCTGCCAGCATTTGCGTCTATAGGTAATCCAGATTCAGTGTTTGATAATACAGATCAACCTTTTTTATCTGTGGTAAACCTTGCTATTACTTCTTTTTCATCTGCAATTTTACCAAGATTTTCTGGCGCTATTATTCTGCCAACGGGTGTGTATCCGTAGTTTGTCTGAAAGGTCTCATAAAAAAGTACCAGGGTACGATGGCCATATAACATGAGATCGCCCTGATTAATGGTTCCAGGTTTGACCTGGTGGGTCGGTAAGGGACGGGGCAGATCAGCAAATTTCTCGTTCCCGTTAAGTTCCTCCATCGTTAGAGTCAGGGGAAACTGTTCAATAAATGCCTTTGCGGCTGGATTATTCTTAAGTTCAACGTAAAAAGTTTGCTGATTGATAGTCATTTTAATGGTCACAGCTTCTTCCTTGTCTGGCTGTAAAGAATTACTGGCACGAGCCGGGAATAAAAAGATCGTGATGATAATAAATAACAGGAATAATATTTTTTTCATCCAGATTCTCTCCCGCAAATGTGCTGCATCTTTCAGGTGCAGCATCAATGATTATTTTAGATAAGCGTTTAAAAAGAAGTCAATTTATCAAATGGGTTCAGATCCGTATGCTTTTCTCCGGACTCCTCTCTTACTGGAAATTCTACACGATAGATGTATGCTGACTAGCTAATGATTGCTTAATGGGCTTATAAGCTATAGTTATGTTTTGTGAGTATTTCACTGATAAAACCTGAATGACCTCCTTTATTTCATTACCGTCACCCGCGAAGGGAGTTTAACCCGTGCGGAGGCTCAACCAGGGGCGCGCAACCGGCTCTCAGCCAGACAATATCGGCGTGGGAATATCGGCTGCAGATCAGCCTGCTCATACGAACTACCCGTAACGTATCTCCAATTAATGAGCTGTACTCATAATCAATATAAGTTTATACGCATTATCGAATTAATGCTCTACTGCTAAGATTATCCCTGTTCAGGAATGTGTCACTGAAGTCTGAAGAGATTGAACCTGATCTCAGTCTGATAGTGGTGACAACAGCCCATCTCCTATTCAGGAAGAGTAAAAATGACAGATAACATCATAGGCAAAGTAATTGTAATCACGGGCGCATCAAGCGGTATGGGTGAAGCGGCTGCACGTTATCTTGCTGAAAAAGGAGCAAAGGTTGTGATGGCAGCGCGGAGAATAGACCGCATTGAGGCCATTGCGAATGAGCTCCAAAAGCAGAATAAAGAAGCCATCGCCGTCGCAACCGATGTGACGAAACTTGATGACGTAAACAACCTCATTGAGACTGCGGTCAACAAATTCGGTCGTGTAGATGTTCTTATCAATAATGCCGGCCTGATGCCTCTTTCCCGACTTGAGCAGGGAAATGTCGATGAATGGAATCAGATGATTGATGTCAATCTGCGCGGGGTTCTACACGGGATTGCTGCGGTGCTGCCTTATATGAAATCACAAAAAACAGGTCATATCATTAACACCGCATCTGTTGCTGCACACCTTGTCTTCCAGAGTTCTGCTGTCTATTCGGCGACAAAATTTGCTGTTCGTGCATTAACCGATGGTTTGCGCCAGGAAATGGCGGCACATAACATTCGCGTCACGTTAGTCTCCCCCGGTGCTGTTAAAACAGAACTGCTGGAGCATATAACGGATAAAGATGTTAAGGCTGCAAACCAGGATTACGTTGAAAATGTTGGCGTGCCAGCAGAAACCTTTGCACGCATGGTAGCCTTCGCAATTAATGAACCAGAAGATGTTGGTGTGAGTGAAATTATTTTCAGACCAACGGCTCAGGAAATGTAATTAGTTTAGTGGCGGCAACTGGAGAAAAACTATCAGGATTTAGGCTTTCAGATTCGGCATACCCACATGCCTTATTCTAAGCCTAAAACACGATTTTTCCTGCACCTAACAGCGAGAAATGTCCGCTTCTGGCACAAAGCGGACAAGATGGCTAGGCTGAAGGTCTGTTGTGAGCGAAAAGCGGAAGTTCGCATTTGTCGTAACAACCGGGAGCTGGGACTATCATTGGCATCTGATAATCAACAGGGAGAAGAGCAGGTCACGGTTTCTCAAAAAATATCTTCAGGCAGCGAGAATTGCAGAATGCTGACGAAGATGATTTTGGAAAAGTTCTGCATAATCTGGTGATACAGCGGCATTTACGCTTTCCCTTTTCGCAAGTGCAGTTTTCCATGCGGAAATCCGCGGAAGTCCCTCAAAAATCGCCTCAGATACTGATGCATCAATGATGGAGAAGTAACGGAAAACAGGAGCGTAGATCGCATCAACCATACTGAATTTGGAACCCGAGAAATAAGGCCCTGAATTCAATTCAGATTCAATATATTCAAGTTGCTCACGGAGCACAGCGCGTTTGCTGTCTGCCATGGCCTGATCAGTCGCATTTAAAAATTGCCAGGCATTTCCAAGCATTAATGTAGAGAACTCGATCCATGCTCGCTGTCTAGCCCTTTCTAATGCATCGTCAGCATACAGCGAATCACCATCTTGCGTTTCATTAAGATACTCGCAGATCACCATGCTCTCAAAAATAATGGCATCTTCGCCCTCTGCATGATGCACTTTAAGTAGCGGTACCTTGCCGGTGGGTGACAGAGCAAGAAACCAGTCAGGCTTCGCCGACAGATCTACATTTACACGGTCAAATGGCACATTTTTTTCGAGAAGAACGATCGCTGAACGCTGCACAAAGGGACACAATGGGTGGCTAATCAGTGTCAGGTCATGGATAGACATCTCAACCTCCAGATAAAATAATAGCCCGCCGCCATAAAAGGTGGCGGGCTTGATGAATTGTAAATCTTATTTTGGTGGCTTAGATTGAAACGCCGCCGTCGATGATGATTTCTGAACCCACGGTCCAGGCAGACGCATCGGAGGCAAAGTAAAGCACCGCTTGCGCGACTTCCTGAGGCTTACCAAAACGACCGGCAGGGATGGTTGCAACGATATCTTTCATCACTTGATCATGATATTCCACGGGGATCCCCGCCTTATCGTAAAGCGGCGTGTCAACCGGGCCTGGGCTCACCGCGTTGATACGGATCCCGCGAGAAAGTAACTCGTTAGACAGTGTTTTCGACATGTTGAGTAATGCGGCTTTGGTGGAGCCATAAACTGAAGAGTTCACCGGGCCCGTGTGCGCATTTATAGATGTATTAAAGACCACTGATGCAGAGCTTGCGAACACTGGCAACAGCGCCTGCATCAGGAAATAAGGACCTTTAACGTTGATATCATAAATGCGGTCGAACATTTCTTCTGTCCATGCCTCAATTGGCATATACATTGATATACCCGCATTCAGGAAAGCAATATCCAGCTCACCAAAATGTTCCTGAACCGTCTGAGCCAGCGCTTTCTGTGCATTCACATCTGCAGAATCCGCGCTCACGACGACCACATCTTTACCCAGCTCGAGTTTCGCCTTTGCGACAGAATCAGGGTTAATACCAGTAACCATTACGCGTGCACCTTCTGCGACAAACAGCTTCGCGGTTGCAAGACCAATACCACTTGTTCCACCCGTGATGAGTGCGCGTTTACCTTGTAATCTGGACATGAACATATCTCCCGTGAGTTTTAACAGCTGATCGGCAAATGACCGATTTGATCGCCACTCTATACTCATGCTTTAAGGGTGATAAGATTGTATTTATGAATATGTTCCATGCGTTAAAAGCATAAATAGGTTTAGGATGGACAGATTACTTTTGATGACATGCTTTGTCCGCACTGCGGAGACAGGCAGCTTTTCTGCAGCAGGCAGGGATTTAGGCTTAGGGCAACCGAACGTGAGTCGTCATGTTGCAACCCTCGAAGAGCATTTGCAGACCAGATTACTCCACCGATCAACCCGCAAGCTTTCCCTGACTCCTGAAGGAGAACGTTATTATCTGGAAGCAAGGCGTATTCTGGAAGCGGTCGAAGAGTCAGAGTCTTCTTTCAGAGAAAATGTGACGCCCACAGGGTTACTGCGCGTTGCTTGTCCCACTGCACTGGCTCACACATTTTTGATTCCACGCATACCCGATTTTTTAGAACGCTACCCTGAGCTAACACTCGATCTACAGATTAATGACCGCTATATCAATCTCGTTGATGAAGGCGCTGAGCTGGCAATCCGCATTGGTCACCTTGAGGACAGTGCAATGCGTGCCCGCAGACTTGGCATGTATGAGCGAGTCTGTGTTGCCAGTCACAAGTACTTGGCTGAACATGGGATTCCTGACACCCCGGAGGATTTAAAAAAACATGATTGTTTGATCTATACCCTGTTATCAACGGGCGCTACCTGGAGATTTCGGGATATGGATGTGCCTGTTTCTGGCCGGCTCAGGGTCAATTCACCTGAAGCAGTGCAGAAATTTGTCAATGCTGGGGTTGGGATCGCACAGGGCCCAGAATGGTTGTTCGAGGAGGGACTGGCAAATGGCAACTTACAATTATTACTTGCGGATTACACTGCATCTCCCGTTCCCATTCAGGCTGTTTATGTTGCAAATCGACTTTTACCAAAACGCGCGATTGTGTTCATGGATTTTGTTGCTGAGATTTTTGAAAAAAATCCCGGCTTCAAAGTTTACAACCCATTGAAATGAAACTGAGATGACGAACTGACCGGCTGGCCGTAAATTGCATAGCAAGGTGTAAATAACTTCCGCTCTTGGCACAGAGCGGCCAAACTCACTGGATTGGACATTCAATGTATAAGGGAAAAAATTGCTGATTTTGCATTCAGGCCCTGTTAACTTGAATGACAATGAAAACACACTCTGTCCTATTCCATTCAATGATTATTATCACCTGTCTGACTCAGGTGGGATAACTTTCGCCATTTTCCCGCCGGTAAGGCGGGCCTTACCGGTAACAATCCAGTGAGGTAAATAATGGATATCGCTTCAGTAACAACGTCAGAAAAACCCACTTTGCACTTGTTATGTGGGAAAATTGCATCAGGCAAATCCACATTGTCAGCAAAGTTAGGTGCATTACCTGGCACCATAATTGTCAGTGAAGATTATTGGCTGGCTGCCCTCTTTGCCAATGAAATGCAATCCATAGCTGATTATGTGCAGTATTCCTCAAGACTCAGAAACGCTATGAAGCCTCACCTGGTGTCGCTACTCAAAGCGGGTTTATCCGTAGTTCTGGACTTTCCGGCAAACACACAAACCAATCGTGAATGGATGATGAGCATCATTAAGGAGTCAGGTGCCAGTAACAGGCTGCATTACCTGAAAGTTACTGATGAAGTATGTAAATCCCGCTTGCGCGCCCGTAATGCAGAAGGAATGCATAAATTTATAGCCTCAGATCAACAATTTGAAACCATAACGCACTTTTTCGCAGAGCCAACGGCTGATGAAGGGTTTGATATTATTGAATACAGCTGAATTTACCTTTCTGCACAAAGCGGACCGGCATAAGAGCCGCAAGGTCCGCTGTGAGCGATGAGAGGACGTTGAGTTTCTAGTAAAACTGACATGAAAACGTCCAAAGTCCCTCTGGGGATTTGTGAAAGTAGCCGATACCATTGTCCGCCCACATCCAGTTTACTTTTTCTTCTGACCCCACTTGAAAGACAAAATCTTGAATCCCCACACCATGTTGTATCTCCATTGGGTATCCTCCAACCTTGGTTCCCCTGTACCGGTTAAAACCATCATAGAATCTATCACTTGCATCCTCATCATCGTTTACGTCAGACAAGTCGATAATATCCCAAGCATCCTCCCATCCCGGAGCATCATCATTGACACTCACCCACCGAACCGGAAATGCTCGATATGGAGTGTTAATTGCAGGCAATAACTCAAGCCTATCAAGGGTGGCGTATTCTCGTATTAGCCACCCCTCGCCATGAGGTTTATCAAATGGATGGCTTTCCATATTATGATAAAGCACTAAGAGCGCGATCCCCTTCAGTTGTTCAGGAATCACGGGAAGCTCATCTACGCGAATCTGGAGAAGCGGAAACATCGGCTGCCCCTTCCAAACTGGCAACCCTTCACCTGGAAGAGCGACTCCTTTTAAAAACCAGGATGTAATTGGGTCTGCTGTAGGGCGGAAACCACCGACTTGTGCCACAGATGCAGTACGTAATTTGGATCTGAGTTCTTCTAAAACTAACGCACTCTTGGATTTCATAATTGCATCCTTGCGTATGCCCATACTTTTGGATTCTGAAATAGAGAAGTTTTTATTATATATCGTAATTATTACCCAACAGACCTAAATATTCCTGTGCTTCCTCTTCAGAATAGTAACGGAGGTCCGCTTCTGGCACATAACGGCCCTGGAAATTGGGAAAATCACCGGACCCTTAACAAATCTGAATATCTGGTCGTATATCTCGGCGACAGCATTTCACGTTTCATCTGCCAATACTGCTGTATGCCCTGTCCTGCAAAGTAAAGCGTGCCTTTCCCTCTTTCGCATTCAGGTGATCGAGCACCTCAATCAACTTTTCGCTGCCAGCATACGGTGCGTTCTCATCGAAAAGGTTGAGCTGGGCCAACCCCTGGCTGAAGAAGTCACCCAACATGATTCCGGCGTTCTGGTAACGATGGCCATCCTTCCAGATTTTATCCAGGCACTTTATGCGGCGTTAATGATTTTGGGGAAGAAAAAACCGGGCATCACGCCCGGTTCTGTTCCCATACTAAAAAAGCCCTTAAGCACTCAATCCACGATTCTCCAGCATCGGTTCAATCCTCGGATCGTGCCCACGCCACTGGTGGTAAAGTTCAGCTAAATCACTACTATTGCCGCGAGATAAAATCGCCTCGCGGAATTTTTGCCCGTTTTCGCGGGTTAAGCCGCCCTGCTCGACAAACCACTGATAGCCATCGTCTGCCAGCATTTGCGTCCACAGGTAAGCGTAATACCCTGCCGCATAGCCGCCGCCGAAGATATGGGCGAAGTAGCTGCTGCGATAGCGCGGTGGAACGGCGGGCAGATCCAGCCCCTCTTTGTGCAGTGCTGACGCTTCAAAAGCGTCAACATCGTCCACGGGTTCGCTGATGCCGTGCCAGTTCATATCCAGCAGCGCAGCGCTAAGCAGCTCGGTCATGTCATAACCTTTATTAAACTGCGTCGCGTTAAGCATTTTATCGCGCAGCGCCTCCGGCATCGGCTCTCCGGTCTGATAGTGGCGGGCATAGTGGGCAAACACCTGCGGATGGCTCGCCCAGTGCTCGTTGATTTGCGATGGGAACTCGACAAAATCACGCGGCGTATTGGTGCCGGAGAGGGAGGCGTAGCGCTGGCTGGCAAACAGACCGTGCAGCGTATGACCAAATTCGTGGAACAGGGTGACCACATCGTCCCAGGAGATCAGCGCCGTCTGACCGTTAGCCGGTTTTTGATAGTTGCAGACATTGTAGATAACCGGGCGCGAGGCAAACTCATACGATTGCTCGACGAAATTCCCCATCCACGCCCCACCGGCTTTCGATTCGCGGGCAAAGAAATCACCGTAGAACAGCGCCATCCCTTCACCGGTGTGGTCGAAAATTTCCCACACACGGACATCAGGATGGTAAATCGGAATATCGAAACGCTCGACAAAGCGGAGGCCAAACAGCTGGCTTGCAGCCCAGAATACGCCATCCTGCAACACCGTGTTGAGCGCAAAGTACGGCTTGATTTGCGACTCGTCGAGGGCATATTTCGCCTGGCGCACGCGCTCGGCATAAAAGGCCCAGTCCCACGCCTGCACGGTGAACCCGCCCTGCTCGTCATCAATCACTTTTTGGATATCAGCTTGCTCAAGCATCGCTCGGGTGCGTGCGGCGGGCACAATTCCGCGCATAAAAGCCAACGCGGCGGCAGGTGTTTTCGCCATTTGATCGGCGATACTCCAGCTTGCGTAGTCCTCAAACCCCAACAATTTTGCCTGACGCGCACGCAACGCGGTGAGACGCAGGATCAGTGTCCGGGTATCGTTTTCATCCCCTTTCTGGGTACGCGTCCAGCCCGCGTTAAACAAATTTTCGCGCGTCTGACGGTCACGCAGCGCAGAAAGTGCGGGTTGTTGAGTGGTATTCAGCAGCGGAATCAACCAGCGTTCGTTCAGCCCTTTCTCCGCGGCGGCATGGGCGGCCGTCGCAATCTCGTCAGGACTGAGTCCATCAAGCTGATGAGCATAATCCACGACCAGCCCACCGGCTTTGGTGGCGGCCAGCAGACGCTGATTAAACTGGCTGGTGAGGGTCGCCGCCTCGGTATTCAGCGCTTTCAGCTCCGCTTTTTCTGCATCATTCAGCCGCGCACCGGCCAGCACAAAGTGCTGGTACGTCTCTTCTGCCAGCCGACGGGATTCGGCGTCCAGCGCAGCACAATCCTGCCAGACGCTCTCCACGCGAGAGAACAGCGTGTCGTTAAGCCAGATATCGTTCGCCAGCGCAGCAAGCTCGGTAGAGATCTGCTCCTCAAGCGCCTGTAAGTCATCATTGGTGTGCGCAGAGGTCATGGCGAAGAAAACGCTGCTGACACGCGAGAGCATGGCACCGCTTTTTTCGAGTGCCAGCACGGTATTGTTGAAATCGGGGGCGGCCGTTTGCGCGACAATCGCGTCAATTTCGGCTCGCTTCTGGCGTATCGCTTCATCGAATGCCGGGCGGTAGTGGCCGTCGTTGATTTCGTCGAATCGGGGTGCCTGATAAGGCAACAGGCTGCTTTCAAAAAAGGGATTAGTGGCCGACATCTTTCACTCCTGAGTACGGTTATCTTCCCAGAGTAGGCCAGGCCGCCACTGCCTGCAATGCCGTCATACAAATGTTGCCTTAACGCATCCTTCGCGGCCGTGCTATGTTAGTACAACACAAAAAGCGTTGAGGAACAGTGAGATGATTATTTTAGTTACCGGGGCAACGGCAGGTTTTGGTGAAAGCATCACGCGTCGCTTCGTCGCCAACGGGCATAAGGTGATTGCGACGGGTCGTCGTCAGGAGCGTCTGCAGGAGCTGAAAGATGAGCTGGGTGACAGCATCCTGACCGCGCAGCTTGATGTCCGTAACCGTGCCGCCATCGAAGAGATGATTGCTAACCTGCCGGCCGAATGGCGTGCCATTGACCTGCTGGTCAACAATGCCGGTCTGGCGCTCGGTATGGAGCCTGCCCACAAAGCCAGCGTCGAAGACTGGGAAAACATGATCGACACGAACAACAAAGGGCTGGTGTACATGACCCGCGCCGTGCTGCCAGGCATGGTTGAGCGCAATCGCGGCCACATTATTAACATCGGTTCGACCGCAGGAAGCTGGCCTTATGCGGGCGGTAATGTTTATGGCGCGACCAAAGCCTTCGTGCGTCAGTTCAGCCTTAACCTGCGTACCGATCTGCACGGCACCGCCATTCGCGTGACCGATATTGAGCCGGGCCTGGTAGGCGGAACCGAATTTTCCAACGTTCGGTTTAAAGGTGATGACGCGAAAGCAGACAAAACCTACGAGAATGCGAACGCCCTGACGCAGGAAGATGTCACCGAAGCGGTCTGGTGGGTGGCAACGCTGCCAAAACACGTCAACATTAACACGGTAGAAATGATGCCAGTCAGCCAGAGTTTTGGCGGACTTAGCGTCCATCGTGGCTAACATTGCCCTTCCCGGCCTGCGGGCCGGGTCTGTTTCAGGCCATAAAAGAATGGTAGTATGTTCAGGCTAACTCTCTGAGAAATGACAACTCATGGCCGCTGAATCGCAACTCAATCCTACCCAGCCCGTAAACCAGCAAATCTATCGCATTTTGCGACGTGATATTGTCCATTGCCTGATCCCACCCGGAACGCCGCTCTCTGAAAAAGAGGTGTCCGTGCGGTTTGACGTGTCCCGCCAGCCCGTGCGTGAGGCGTTTATCAAGCTTGCAGAAAACGGTCTGATTCAGATCCGCCCGCAGCGTGGCAGCTATGTGAACAAAATCTCGCTCTCCCAGGTGCGTAACGGGTGTTTTGTCCGTCAGGCCATTGAGTGCGCGGTGGCGCGCCGGGCCGCATCCTTGATTGATGACAACCAGTGCTACCTGCTGGAGCAAAACCTGCATCAGCAGCGTATTGCGATTGACCGCAAACAGCTCAACGACTTCTTCCAGCTTGATGACGAGTTTCACCAGAAGCTGGCGCAAATTGCGGACTGTCAGTTGGCCTGGGACACGATTGAAAACATCAAAGCCACCATCGACCGCGTGCGCTATATGAGCCTCGACCACGTCTCACCACCGGAAATGTTGCTCCGACAGCATCATGATATTTTCAGTGCGCTGGAAAAACGCGATCAGGACGGTGTAGAAAAAGCGATGACGCTGCACCTGCAGGAAATCAGCGAATCCGTACAGTTAATTCGTCAGGAAAACAGCGACTGGTTTAGCGAAGAGTAAAATACGCCGCCCCCGTTTCGGTTGCGGCGAAGAGATTAGCGAACCACCAGCACCGGAATACTCGCATAGCGCAGGATTGATTCCGCATTTGAACCGAGCAGATGGGTGCTGATGCTCGGGTTTTTCGACCCGATGACGATCACGTCATATTCCCCTTCTTTGCTCAGTTTGATAATTTCATCACGCACGTTGCCAAAGCAGACCAGGCTGTGGATATTCTCCCCGGGGAGATCAAACAGCCTTTTCAGCTCGTTCATTTTCTTCCCGGATTCAGCGGTCATAAACGCTTCAAACTTTTTGATATCGGCGTTGAATCCGCGCAGCAACGAGCGGCTGCTGTTGGGGAGAATGTTCACCAGCGTAATCGACGCACCTTCCGCCTTTGCAAGGTTGGCCGCGTGGCGAACCGCTTTGTCGCTCAATTCCATTTCAAATACATCAACAGGCATTAAAATCTTCTTATACATAAGCCTGACTCCTTATTCCTGTGAAAGGGGTATTCCCTGCTTCAAGAATGACAGCCGGAATATAAACAAACCCTAAACGCTTGCCTGCAGAAACTATCAACAAAGGAAAATAAATGTGGGCTTTGTAAATTGCTGTCGTGAACCGTCAGCACGCACCAATATTGAGAAAAAAGTGTGAGTTTGATCAAAAACAAAAAAATGAGATGCAGACAGGCGTATTTATAGTGCCCCGTGAACGGTGAAACCTGAAATAGCGCCGTAACGGATAAGTGAGAGAGGAGAAAATACCATGATGACATACGACCGTAACCGTAACGCAATTACCACCGGCAGCCGTGTAATGATCAATGGCACAGGACACACCGGCGTGATTAAAGCGATCCACAGCGAAGGGCTGGATGCCGCGCAGGTGCGTCGCAGCAAAACGGTAGAAGTGGAAGGTT
This sequence comes from Enterobacter sp. 200527-13, assembly GCF_027924865.1. NCBI lineage: Bacteria > Pseudomonadati > Pseudomonadota > Gammaproteobacteria > Enterobacterales > Enterobacteriaceae > Enterobacter > Enterobacter sp. 200527-13. Next base: position 1,328,131 of record NZ_BSCM01000001.1, on the reverse strand, counting down.
GCGAAGGTAAGTTCGAACCGATTGAACTGATTCGCCTGGGTATGCACTGATTCATGCGACATCATGCCGCCGCACGCGGCGGCATGTGATGACTTAGCCGTTCGCCGCGTACTCTGCGACCGTGGCTTTTGCACCTTTTTGCACTAACGTCTGGTAAGCACGCATTACCGCATCCACAAAGACGGTTTCATGCGGGAGTTCTTTGCCAAAAATGGCCTCAATGCCCAGCAGCGCCTTCACCCGGTCTTCGCCCTCAGCACTTCCCTTCACCGCCGCCTGAATGACCGCCAGCTGCGGGTCGCTCACGTCGATAGCGTTGCCCTGCTCATCGACACCACCGACATACCGCATCCAGCCTGCAATGCCTAATGCCAGCAGCGGGAAGCTGTTTTGATGCACCAGATGCCAGCGCACGGAATCGAGCATACGCTGCGGGAGCTTCTGGCTGCCGTCCATTGCGATTTGCCAGGTACGGTGACGTAACGCCGGGTTGCTGTAGCGGGCAATCAACAGGTCTGCATAGTGGCCTAAATCAACGCCTTTCACTTTTAAGGTCGGCGCCTGCTCGTTCAGCATCAGCGCATGGGCGGCAGTACGGTAGTGTTCGTCTTCCATGCAGTCGTTGATGTGCGGGTACCCCGCCAGATAGCCAAGATACGCGAGGAAAGAGTGACTGCCGTTAAGCATGCGCAGCTTCATCTCTTCAAACGGAATGACGTCTGAAACCAGCTCCGCCCCGGCCTTTTCCCACTGCGGACGGCCTGCAACAAAGTTGTCCTCAATCACCCACTGACGGAACGGTTCGCACGCCACGCCTGCCGGGTCACGAACGCCGGTCAGCTGTTCAATTTTATCCAGCGTCTCCGGTGTAACCGCGGGAACAATGCGATCCACCATGGTGGACGGGAATGTGACGCTGGATTCAATCCAGTCTGCCAGCTCGCCGTCAACCGCGCGGGCATAAGCGCAGGTCACATTACGCATGACGTGACCGTTCTCCGGCATATTGTCACAGGACATGACGCTAAACGCGGGCAGCCCGGCAGCTTTGCGTCGCGCGAGTGCTTCCACCACCACACCCGGCGCAGATTTCGGCTGATGCGGGTTTTGCAGGTCGGCGGCGATTAACGGGTGATCGAGCATCAGTTTCCCGGTCGCCGGCGAGTGGCAATATCCCTTTTCAGTAATGGTGAGCGAGACAATCGCCACCTGCGGCTCACACAGTGCGGCTAGCACGCGTTCCAGCCCGTCAACCTGTGCATGCAGTGCGTTCCTGACCACGCCCACCACCCGCGATGTCCACGCATCGGCAGACATTTCCGCCACGGTGTAGAGATGATCCTGTGCGTTCAAATCGGCAATCTGCTGTTCACCGCCAATCAGGTTTACCTCACAGTAACCCCAGTCGCTGTTGTGTTCCGCGGCGAGAATGTCGGCATACACCGCCTGGTGCGCACGGTGAAATGCGCCAAACCCTAAATGAACAATGCGTGCCTTGAGGCGTTCGCGATCGTACTGAGGAAGCGTCGATTTCGCCTGTAATAACCGGTTTTCCATGATTAAGACTCGTTAAGTTATGTACGCTGGGATTCGCTGCCGCTCTAAATGAGCAGCAGCGCCTGCTGACTACACCAACTAGAATGGCAGTCGGGGTAAAAAAGAACTGCCATTAACCATACTGATCCTGCAGTTTGAGATTTTGATTTATATTAACTTTTACGCATGTGGTGTGACATGAACATAAAGTTGTGTGACAGGTCACTAAAGATATAAACCATTACCGCCGCGATGAAACCGCCCCATAGCCAACGGAATCACGTGCCGGCCCCTCCGCCGCATCTTCCGCCACGCTCAAATCACGATCGCAGACCTCTGGCATGCAGATGGCGGCGATCAGCCCAATCACGGAGTAGGCGATCATCATGGCGACAATTGGCCACCAGGAACCGGTCATATTGCAGAAGATCCCGGCGAGCACTGGCCCAAAGCCTACCGCCACCAGCCCGCCCGCCTCTTTTGAGATAGCCATCCGGGTAAAGCGGTTACGCGAGCCAAACATCTCCGCCATCGTGATGTTTTCCAGGGCGAACAGTCCCAGTACGGCGAAATTATGGATAACGATGATGGAAAGCATGATCACACCCGGCGCATAGCTCTTATCAACGATAATCGACAGCATCGGGTACGCCAGAATAATGGCGGAGATATTGAGCAGAATGTACGGCAGACGACGCCCCACTTTATCGGAGAGCCAGCCCAACAGCGGGATAGAGATAAACCCGAGAATTGAGCTTATCATCAGCGCATCGGTGGGGATCGCTTTATCGAACAGCAGCGTCTGAACCAGATACCCGGCAAGAAACGTCTGGATCAGTCCCGAATTCCCCGCCTGACCAAAACGCAGCCCGGTTGCCAGCCAGAAGGACTTACTCTTCACCATCGCTGCAAATGATAAATCATGTTTTGTCACCGGTGCGGTTGTCTCAGCCTCGTTCACTTTTTCAAATACCGGGCTCTCCTTGAGGTTCATTCGCAGCCAGATGGCGAAGATCATTACCACCACGCTTGCAAGAAACGGTACACGCCAGCCCCAGGCAACCAACTGTTCGCGGTCGAGGGCGAAGAACATAATTGCCCAGATAGCCGTTGCACTTAGCGTCCCGCAGTTGGTGCCCATCGCCACCAGTGAGGAGATAATGCCGCGTTTCCCTTTAGGGGCGTACTCCGCCAGCATGGTTCCGGCGCCGGAGATTTCAGCCCCTGCTCCCAGCCCCTGGATGATACGCAGCGTCACTAACAGGACGGGCGCGAAAATCCCAATCTGCGCGTAGGTCGGCAAGACCCCGATCAGGGTCGTGCAGATCCCCATCATAGTAATGGTGATAAACAGCACCTTTTTACGGCCAATGCTGTCGCCCATTCGCCCGAAGATAAAGGCGCCGACAATGCGCGCGATATAGCCTGCGCCGTACGTCCCCATCGCCAGAATCAGCGCCATTGCGGCCGATTGTTCCGGGAAGAAGATCTCATGGAATACCAGTGCGGCCCCCAGCGAATAGAGCTGGAAATCCATAAACTCCAGTGCGGTACCCAGCCAGCCGGAAACGGCGGCTTTCACCAGATCTGAAGTCGTTCTTTGTGGTTGTGTTTGCGTCATAATGGCTATCTCTGCAAGGTAAGATGCGTACCACTCAGAGCCTGTCTGCGCAGGCTCTTAACCGCGTGAATTATTATTGCCCGAACGTGAGTAAGACTTTGCAGCACTGCCGCTGATCTTTTTCAAACCGTTCGATGGCGTCTGTTACGTGGTGATAGTCAAAAGTGTGGGTGATCAGTTTGTCCGGGTCGATCAGCCCCTTTTCCAGCCAGTCGATGACGACGGGGAATTTGTTGGCATTCAGCCGTGATGAGAATATCGCCAGCTCTTTTCCGGTGATCCCCTGCTGAACAATCTGGCTTGGGTCGCTGGAAAAACCCATCAGCACGATGCGTGCCGCCGGAGAGGCAATGGTGATGGCTTCCTGTAAAATTGTCGGATGACAGGCTGCGTCAATAATAAGCGTCGGTTTGATCCCTTTTTCTTCCAGCGCCGCCTGTAACGACAGCTCTGCGTTGTTGAACACCCAGTCCGCGCCGCTGCGTTGCGCCATCGCCAGCCGTTCATTGATCCGATCGACAACGATAACCTGCTTCACCTTATAGACACCTTTCAGCGCCTGGACGGTGACAAGCCCCATGGGACCTGCGCCATAGATCAGGGCGATATCCTGCCCGGTGGGTTGTGCGTGGCCCGTCACGTTAGCGGCAATCGTGAACGGCTCGATCATTACCGCGTGTTTATCAGGAATAGCATCCGGAACAACCCAGGCATTTTTTGCCGGTACGACGGCATACTCACTAAAGCCTCCGTCGCGATGAACGCCCAGCACCACCAGAGAGGTACAGACATTGGGTTTGCCCACGGAGCACGGATAGCAGTGTCCGCAGCTGATCACCGGGTCAACCGAGACGCGTTCGCCCACGCGGGCCGGGTCAACACCCTCACCAACGGCATCAATCTCACCAAAAAATTCATGGCCAATCACGCGCGGGTATCGCGCAAACGGATTATGCCCGCGGTAAATATGGCTGTCTGAACCGCAAATACCGGCCAGTTTGACGTTGACGCGCACTTCACCTGCCGCGGGTTCCGGGAGTGGACGATCTTCAATCACCAGTGCATTGGGTTGTTGAATCACTACGCTTTTCATCGTTCGCTCCTCGTTTACCAGTTCCACAACGTGCCATCTTCGAGACGGGCAACCGGAAGATAGGCAGGATCGTACGGGTATTTCGCCGCCAGTTTTTCGTCAAATTCAATACCCAGCCCGGGTTTGTCGCCCGGATGCATATAGCCATTATCAAAGCGCCAGCTGTGCGGGAAGACCTCCAGCATTTGTTCGGAGTAACCCATATATTCCTGTACACCAAAGTTTGGCACCCACAGGTCAAAATGCAGCGCGGCGGCGTGGCAAACAGGCGACAGATCCGACGGTCCATGTGAGCCGGTACGCACCTGATAAAGCGAGGCGAAGTCCGCGATGCGCCGCATGCCGGTGATGCCGCCCGCGTGGGTAATGGTGGTGCGGATATAGTCGATAAGCTGCTCTTCAATAAGCTGCTTGCAGTCCCAGATGCTGTTAAACACCTCTCCAACCGCAATCGGCGTGACCGTGTGCTGACGGATCAGACGGAAGCAGGCCTGGTTTTCCGCAGGCGTAGGATCTTCCATCCAGAACATACGGAATGCTTCAATGCTCTTACCAAATCGCGCTGCCTCAATCGGGGTCAAACGGTGGTGCATGTCGTGCAAAAGATGCTCATTAAAGCCAAATTTACTGCGCACTGCATCGAACAGCTTCGGTGTGAAATCGAGGTATTTTTCGGTGGACCAGAGCTGCTCTTCCGGCCAGTCACCTTTAGTGGCGGGCTCGTAGGCCAGCCCTTTTCCTTTCGACATGCCATAGGTGGTTTTCATACCCGGCACGCCGCACTGAACGCGGATCGCCTTAAAGCCCATCTCTTTATGCCGGGCGTAATCTTCCAGCACGTCATCAATGGAGTGTCCGGTGGTATGACAATAGACCATCACCCCTTCCCGGGATGCGCCGCCCAGCAGCTGGTAGAGCGGCATATTGGCCGCTTTGGCTTTGATATCCCACAGTGCCATATCCACGGCGGAAATGGCCGACATGGTGACCGGGCCACGACGCCAGTAGGCGCCTTTATAGAAGAACTGCCAGATATCCTCAATACGGTGCGCATCACGGCCGATCAACTGCGGGCAAAGGTGATCTTTCAGATAAGAGGCCACCGAAAGTTCACGTCCGTTGAGGGTGGCATCACCCAGGCCGACGATGCCCTCGTCGGTGGTAATTTTAAGGGTGACAAAGTTACGCCCCGGGCAGGTAACAAAGACTTCAGCCCCGACAATCTTCATAATCCATTTCCTTACATCGCTCATTGTGATGCTGGAAACTTACTCCTCTGCACTACTACCATACAAGTATAATGATCATAAAATCAGCGAACGGTCACAAAAAAATCGGGCGCTCAGGCGCGCCCCCATCCGGCAACAATAATCAACATGCCGCACAGCGCAACCAGCGCCCCGGCCCAGTCATAGGCGCTGAGCTTCACACCATCCACCACGCGTAACCACAGCAGCGCGGTACAGACATAAACCCCGCCATAAGCGGCGTAGACGCGCCCGCTGGCCGCCGGGTGCAGCGTCAACAGCCAGACAAACAGGGCCAGCGCAATGCCCGCCGGGATCAGCAGGAATACGGTTGCCCCCTTCTTCAGCCAGAGCCACGGAAGGAAGCAGCCGATGATTTCACACAGCGCAGTGGCAAAAAAAAGCAGAGTGGTTTTGAGCATATTTACGGTCATGTGATGATTTATTTAGACATCATACCTGATGATATCGTTTACTTTTCCATACCCGTGCCGCGGGTATGCCGTTATTTCTCTTTGGTGTAGAATCTGAACGGGATAACTTAATTATCTGCGCCCATTTAAAAGGAAACGCTATGACTACATTAAGCAAACGCCTTTGTCTGACAGCCCTGCTGGCGCTGTCATCGTTCGCCTTTGCCGCCTCTGCCACCGCTGAAACCAGCAAACTCATTATTGAGTCTGGCGACAGCGCGCAAAGCCGTCAGAACGCCGCCATGGACAAAGAACAATGGAATGACACCCGTAGCCTTCGCCAGAAGGTGAACAAACGTGTTGAAAAAGAGTGGGACAAAGAAGATGTCGCTTTCGACGCGCGCGATAAGTGTCAGCAAAGTGCCAACGTTAACGCCTACTGGGAGCCAAATACCCTGCGCTGCCTGGATCGTCGTACTGGCCGCACGGTAGCGCCATAATGTCAGTGCAGTGTGACGTTAAGCTCCGCCCGCTGGAGCGTGAAGACCTGCGCTTCGTCCACCAGCTCGACAATAACGCCAGCGTGATGCGCTACTGGTTTGAAGAGCCTTACGAGGCGTTTGTTGAGCTGTCGGATCTCTACGATAAGCACATTCACGATCAGAGCGAACGCCGTTTTGTCGTGGAGTGTGAAGGTGAAAAAGCCGGTCTGGTGGAACTGGTTGAGATCAACCACGTTCATCGTCGGGCAGAATTCCAGATTATCATTTCACCTGAGCATCAGGGGAAAGGTCTTGCCACGCGGGCGGCGAAGCTGGCGATGGATTACGGATTCAACGTCCTCAATCTCTACAAGCTTTATCTCATCGTGGATAAAGAGAACGAGAAAGCGATCCATATCTACCGCAAGCTGGGCTTTATGGTGGAAGGCGAACTGGTTCACGAGTTCTTTATCAACGGTGAATACCGCAACACCATTCGCATGTGCATCTTCCAGCATCAGCACCTGGCCGGACACAAACCGTCAGGCGCCAGCCTGCTGAAACCCACCGCGCAGTAACCTGCGCGGCTTTTTCTCAGTAGTATTCAATACTGTTCTTAATGGTGTACTTGCGCTCAACGGCGGGCTTCACGCTGTTGTCCGTGATCGTCAGATCGCAACTCACCGGATTATTATGTCGATCGTAATCACAGCTTTGATTGACGTTGCCCAGCGGCTTGTCATTCAGCATGCTCACGGCGGAGTAATCCATTCTTTTGCGAAGATCTTTAGACGGCGTCGACTGGACGGATAAATGCTGGTCCCCGGAGACGGTGGTTTTCCCCAGCGGATAGCCATCCGCATCATAGCGGTACTTCACTTCCATCTCTTTGCCGTGCGCCGCCACCACAAACCCGTTATCGTCGGTATCCCACGTTACGCCCGCCGACGGCAATTCGGCCAGCTGGCATTTCCCCTGCAGTTTCACTTTTCGCTGCTGGGTTTCCGCATCAAGGTAGTAATTAGCATCCAGTACCAGCGCCACGCCGGTATTGGCCTCGAGGTCGTGCAGTTCGAGGGTATCGAAACACCCTTCCGTCGACATCGTACCGGTTACCCGTTTGGAGACTTCACCTTTGTCGTTGAACAGTGTCTGGGTAAAGTCTTTTACCGGGCCGCGCAGAGGGTCAAAATCAAATTCATTGGAGAAGCTCGCCATCTCGGGCGTAAACGACAGCGGCGCGGAAGGGTTGTCGCACCCCACCAGTGTTGCTGCCAGTAGCGTTATCGCTGCGTAGTTCTTCACATCATTTACCGAATCAGGGAGAGTATTCCCGATCATATTAGCAAATACCGTTGTTCACACGATAGCAAAATGTCAGGCGAAAAGAGACGTACAATCAATGCATTAATCTCTCTTACCCACTGCAAAACCTCGCCAGAACGAGAAGGCGCTGTGCCCGCTGTTGAACAGGAAACACACCTGCTTTGAGCACATGACGGATATTCTGTGACATATTAACAACATGAAAACGCCGGCAGATTGCGCCATCTAACTTTTTTCTTTGATATATTAAATGTTTACCATCCCCTTTCTTCCTCTATAAGGATGCGCTACCCTCACAAATGCGTTCGCGTCCAAAACCGCCTGGAATCTCTATGCTTTCTTTATTCATGAAAAAACGTAGGCAAAACGCTGATTTTTGATTGCTCATCAAAGGTTAAAAAATGAAAAAAACAATCCCTGAATATACGCCTGTTGACTTATCACGTTGGGCCAGAAAAGAACATTTCGAGGTATTTCAGTCCTTTGCTCAATCTACATTTAATCAAACTGTTCAAATAGACATCACCGCATTGCTCAAGGATATAAAAGAACTGGGCTGGAAATTTTATCCGACGATGATTTCCCTCCTTTCTAAAATCGTCAACAACCATTCGGAATTCCGTATGGCCATGAAGAACAATGAACTTGTCATATGGAATGAAATTCATCCAAGCTATACCATTTTCCATAATGAAACGGAGACCTTTTCTTCTTTATGGAGTCACTTCGATGGCAATATTGATCATTTCCAGAACGTTTATTCGGAAGATGTTGCTCGCTATGGTAATAGCCTTTCTTATTGGCCGAAGGAAGAGTCACGGGAAAATGTATTTTTCGTGTCGGCGATCCCCTGGTCAAGTTTTACCAGTTTTAATATCAACGTAGCCAATATGCAGAACTTTTTTGCCCCCATGTTCACGATGGGGAAATACGTCAACCAGGGTGGAAAAGTATTGTTGCCCCTCGCCGTGCAGGTCCATCATTCCGTGTGCGATGGTTTCCATGTGGCAAGATTGTTCAATGAGCTACAGGCGATGTGTGATGACTTACGGCATCACTCCGGCGAACGACAGGTGCAGAGCAAAACGCAACGCGCTTAGCGTCGCGATGCCGGGCGGGTATAACCGCCCGCAGGACGTGTTGATGGAAATTGAAATTGGGGAAAATGAGCGCAGGAAACCTGTATAAGATTGTTCAGAAAGTTATCCCCAATAACAAAAGCTTACACGAACCCTGCTAAGCTTAACCGACACACAGAGAAAAGGAGCTACAGATGAAACGGTTACCCTGGATTACCGCCCTGCTGTTAATGAGCGCTTCTACAGCGGCTCTGGCTGCCCCGGATTCCTGCGAGCGCGTAAAAAGCGATATTCAGCAGAAAATCATCAATAACGGCGTGCCCGAGTCCGGCTTTACGTTGAATATTGTGCCAAACGATCAGGCTGACCAGCCGGATGCACAGGTAGTCGGTCATTGTGCGAACGATACCTTTAAAATTCTCTATACCCGCACCGGTAGCGGTGCCGCATCAGGGATGCAGGATAATGGTCAGGGCGAACCTCAGTGATTTTAATCACTTTCTCGCGGCCAATTCCCTTTGACTTGATGAGGATTAATATTTAATACCTCCAAATAAGTAACATTCACCCCATCATTAGCCCGGTTGTAATCACGGGCGAAAATAATACGCAATTAAAATGATGGGGTGAGTTATGTCCGATGTCGAAAATCACGGCGGGATCAGCCGTCGAACGTTGGTTAAATCCACTGCAATAGGCTCTCTGGCACTTGCCGCCGGGGGGATTTCACTGCCTTTTGGCCTCAAACGCGCCGCTGCCGCGGTACAAAACGCCGTAAAGCCCGCTGAAGACAAAGTGGTCTGGGGTGCCTGCTCGGTCAACTGCGGGAGCCGTTGTGCGCTGCGTCTTCACGTCCGTGATGAAGAGGTTTACTGGGTCGAAACGGATAACACCGGTGAGGATATTTATGGCAATCATCAGGTTCGCGCCTGCCTGCGCGGGCGTTCTATTCGCCGTCGGATCAACCACCCCGATCGTCTGAACTACCCCATGAAGCGCGTAGGGAAACGCGGTGAAGGAAAATTTGAGCGTATCTCATGGGATGAAGCCCTGGACACCCTTACCCGCAGCCTGAAAGATGTCGTCGAAAAATACGGCAACGAAGCGGTCTACATTAACTACTCCTCCGGCATTGTGGGCGGCAATATCACCCGCTCCTCCCCTTATGCTTCGCTGGTCGCGCGTCTGATGAACTGCTACGGCGGCTTTTTAAGCCACTATGGCACCTACAGCACCGCGCAAATAGCCTGTGCAATGCCCTACACCTACGGCAGCAACGATGGCAACAGCACCTCGGATATTGAAAACACGAAGCTGGTGGTGATGTTCGGCAATAACCCGGCAGAGACGCGAATGAGCGGCGGCGGGATAACCTATTATCTCGAGCAGGCCCGCGAGCGCTCTCACGCGCGCATGATCGTCATCGATCCGCGGTATACCGACACCGCCGCCGGGCGCGAAGACGAGTGGATCCCGATTCGCCCGGGGACGGACGCCGCGCTGGTCGCAGGTATCGCCTGGGTACTGATCGACGAAAACCTTGTCGATCAGCCGTTCCTCGACACGTACTGCGTCGGCTATGACGAAAAAACGCTGCCGGAAGGTGCGCCTGCTAACGGGCATTACAAAGCGTATATTCTCGGTCAGGGGGACGATGGCATCGCCAAAACGCCGGAATGGGCCTCGCGCATCACAGGCATACCGGCCGATCGCATCATCAAGCTTGCACGGGAAATTGGCAGTACCAAACCGGCTTACATCTGTCAGGGCTGGGGCCCCCAGCGCCAGGCCAACGGCGAGCTGACCTCCCGCGCCATTGCCATGTTGCCGATTTTGACCGGAAACGTCGGTATTAACGGCGGTAACAGCGGCGCGCGTGAATCGACCTACACGATCACCATTGAGCGTATGCCACTGCCGGATAACCCGGTGAAAACGCAAATCTCATGCTTTAGCTGGACCGACGCCATCGCGCGCGGACCCGAAATGACCGCCCTGCGCGACGGCGTGCGGGGAAAAGAGAAGCTGGATGTGCCGATCAAATTCATCTGGAACTACGCCGGCAACACCATCATCAACCAGCATTCCGACATCAACAAAACCCACGATATTCTGCAGGACGAGAGTAAATGCGAAACCATCGTGGTGATCGACAACTTTATGACCTCGTCGGCGAAATATGCTGACATCCTGCTACCCGATTTAATGACCGTTGAGCAGGAAGACATTATTCCTAACGATTATGCAGGCAACATGGGCTATCTGATTTTCCTTCAGCCCGTGACCGCACCGAAGTTTGAGCGCAAACCGATCTACTGGATCATGAGTGAAGTGGCGAAACGCCTCGGCCCGGATATTCATCAGCGATTTACCGAAGGACGTACCCAGGCGCAGTGGCTGCAGTATCTGTATGCCAAAATGCTCGAAAAAGATCCGCAGTTGCCGTCCTATAACGAACTGAAAGAGAGGGGTATTTATAAGCGTAAAGATCCGGCCGGGCACTTCGTGGCCTATAAAAAATTCCGCGATGATCCGCAGGCTCATCCGCTCAACACCCCCTCGGGCAAGATTGAAATTTACTCCAGCAAGCTGGCAGAGATTGCGGCTACCTGGGAGCTCGCCGACGACGAAACCATCAGCCCGCTGCCGGTCTACGCCTCGACCTTCGACGGCTGGGACGCCCCGGAACGTCATAAATTCCCGCTGCAGCTCTTCGGCTTCCACTTCAAAGCCCGCACCCACTCCAGCTACGGCAATGTCGACGTGCTGAAAGCCGCCTGCCGTCAGGAGGTCTGGCTTAACCCCGTGGACGCGGCGCAACGCGGCATCAAAAATGGCGATACGGTGCGCGTGTTTAACGATCGCGGCGAGGTGCGCATCGAAGCGAAAGTCACACCACGCATCATGCCCGGCGTGAGCGCGATGGGCCAGGGAGCCTGGCATGACGCCAATATGAACGGCGATCGTGTCGACCACGGTTCATGCATCAACACCCTGACCACGCACCGCCCGTCACCGCTGGCCAAAGGTAACCCGCAGCACACCAATCTGGTGCAGATCGAGAAGGCGTAAGGAGTAAGTGATGACCACTCAGTATGGATTTTTTATTGATTCCAGCCGCTGCACCGGGTGCAAAACCTGCGAGCTCGCCTGCAAGGATTACAAAGATTTAACCCCGGACGTCAGCTTCCGTCGTATTTACGAATACGCGGGCGGTGACTGGCAGGAAGACAACGGTGTCTGGCACCAGAACGTGTTTGCCTACTACCTGTCGATTGCCTGCAACCACTGCGAAGACCCGGCCTGCACCAAGGTCTGCCCGAGCGGGGCGATGCACAAGCGTGACGACGGGTTCGTGGTAGTGGATGAAGATGTCTGCATCGGCTGTCGCTACTGCCACATGGCCTGTCCGTACGGTGCCCCGCAGTACAATGCCGCCAAAGGGCATATGACCAAGTGCGACGGCTGCCACACCCGCGTGGCAGACGGCAAAAAGCCGATCTGCGTGGAGTCCTGCCCGCTGCGTGCGCTGGACTTCGGTCCTATCGACGAACTGCGTAAAAAACATGGTCAGCTGGCGGCCGTCGCGCCGCTGCCGTCCGCGCACTTCACGAAGCCAAGCATCGTGATTAAACCTAACGCCAACAGCCGCCCGACAGGGGATACCACCGGCTACCTGGCAAACCCGAAAGAGGTGTGAGATGGGAAGTGGATGGCATGAATGGCCGCTGGTGATCTTCACCGTCTTCGGACAGTGCGTCGCCGGGGCATTGATCGTTATGGGGCTCGTCTGGCTTACTGAAAAAGACGACGCGGTGAAAACACGCCTTGTCCGCAGTATGTTCTTTCTGTGGCTGGTGATGGGCATCGGATTTTTGGCGTCCGTGCTGCACCTTGGCTCCCCGCTCCGGGCCTTTAACTCGCTCAACCGCGTGGGTGCTTCGGCGCTCAGTAACGAAATTGCCGCGGGATCCGTTTTCTTTGCCGTGGGCGGTTTCTGGTGGCTGGTATCCGTTATCGGTAAAATGCCCCCGGCACTGGGTAAAATCTGGCTGGTCGTTAGCCAGATCCTGGGCGTTGTCTTTGTCTGGGCGATGACCCGGGTTTATCAAATTGATACCGTACCGACCTGGTACACGGGTTACACCACGCTGGGCTTTTTCCTGACGCTGGTATTGGGGGGGCCGCTGTTTGCAGCCCTGTTGCTGCGCGTGGCAAACACGACATATAAAAGCACATTCGCGGCCTCTGTCAGCGTGCTGGCACTCCTGGCCTGCGTGGCGGTCATCGTGCTGCAGAGTAATGACCTGGCGACAATCCACAGTTCCGTTCAACAGGCGAGTGCCCTGCTGCCTGACTATGGCGCACTGCAAATCTGGCGTATCGTACTGCTTGCCGCCGGACTCGGCTGCTGGTTGTGCCCGCTGATGCGTCGGCAGGAGCCTAAAGCCCTCGCTCTTTTTGCCGGCGTGATACTGGTCGTCGTGGGTGAACTGATTGGCCGTGGTCTTTTCTATGGTCTGCACATGACCGCAGGTATGGCGATTGCGGGTTAACACAGTCGCGCGGGCTACTCCGCGCGAGCAAGGAAGGTAGTCATGAAAGAAGTCTCACAGCGTGATTCGTTCGCGTTCAGCGCCCGGGTACTGGGCGCGCTGTTTTATTTTGCTCCGGATAGCGAGCAGACTGCGCCACTGGTGCAGGCACTCACCGCAGGCGACTGGATTCAGGACTGGCCGCTGGCGCCGGAAACGCTGCAGCCTGTTGCAGATGCGTTCAAAACGCCATCCGATGAAGCGTTGAAAGATGCCTGGCAACGTCTGTTTATTGGCCCTTACGCCCTGCCGTCACCGCCATGGGGTTCCGTCTGGCTGGATCGGGAATCCGTGCTCTTCGGCGACTCCACCCTCGTGCTGCGCCAGTGGATGCGTGAAAACAACATTGCCTTCGAGATGAAGCAAAACGAACCGGAAGATCACATCGGTACCCTGCTGTTACTGGCCGCGTGGCTGGCAGAAAATGGCCGCGACGCTGAACGCGACCAGCTTCTGGCGTTGCACCTGCTGCCGTGGAGTACCCGCTTCCTGTCCGTGTTTGTTGAAAACGCCGGGCATCCGTTCTACACCGCACTGGGCAAACTCGCACAGCTGACGCTCGCGGACTGGCAGGACACGTTAATTATTCCGGTCGCGGAAAAAACGCTCTACCGCTAACGCCAGCACCTGGCTTGCTCACCGTTTCCGGGCAAGCCAGGCTCTCCAGCCACCAAATTCGGTGATATCCCGTGCCCCCTCCAGGCCATACGCCTCGCAGATAAACCCGGTCAACCACCGTCCGTCCTGCAGCTCGATTTTTCCCAGCCCCAGAGGTGCGGGGATCCCGGCGAGAAACGACCCCACTTCGCTGTGCGGTAGCTCCCAGACTTCGACCGCAATCCCGGCCCCCTGGTCTGCCACCCGAACCATTCCGGGACGTTTACCGTCCGCCAGCGCATACAGACGGTAATAAGGTGCGCTGGTGGTCGCGTCTACCAGGCGTGCTCCGCGCTCACGTACCTGAACATTGAGCGCCAGACCGTCCATATGCGCACCGCAGACCACTATCCGCAGGCGGTCATGGGTTGCGGTGCAGGTCGGCGCGTCGTCCAGCATGGCGCGGTTGCCCGGTAACGTTAATTTTGTGTGACGTTGTAACGCATCGGCCAAACTGAGCAGATACTGATCGGTAAACGCGCGGCCAAACAGCGTGACGCCGGATGGCAGCCCATTGTTCATTTCACCGACCGGGACCGCTACGGCAGCATAGTCGAGCAGGTTCATAAAGTTGGTATAGATGCCCAGCGCCGAGTTGCTTTTAACCGGTTCATCGGCCAGCTCAGCCAGACTCACCGGGCGGGGATACGTCGGAATTAATACGCAATCCAGGTCGGCCATCATGGCATCGCACTCGGCTTTATACCGCTGGAGTTTGTACTGCGCGTCAAACGCCGCCACCGCAGTGGCTGCAGGCGCGTTTTGCAGGACATCACGGATAACCGGTAACACCGCGTCGGGCTGGCGTTCAATCAGCGCACCCGCGAGGTGATAACGCTCGGCGACCCACGGGCCGTCATAGAGCAGTTTCGCGGCCGCCAGAAACGGTGCAAAGTCGAGAGTCACGGGCACGCCACCCAGCGCGATAAGCCCCGTCTTTGCGCGGTGATACAGCGCCTCGCTTTCTGCACAACCGAGAAACTCCAGCGTCTCCGGCACGCCAAAGCGAAAGCCCGCAGCAGGAACACCAAAAGCCTGCGGGCCGTTCCACGTCGGGTTGGACCGGCTGTATTCGTCATGCGGATCCTGTCGCGCCGTGAGTGCCAGCAGCTGGCTGGCCTCTGCAGCCGTCGCGGTGAAAAACGTGACGCAGTCCAGCGTGCGGCAGGCAGGCACAACCCCTGCCGTGGAGATGAGTCCTTTGGTTGCTTTGAGGCCGACCAGATTATTCAGCGAGGCCGGTACGCGCCCGCTGCCGGCCGTGTCCGTTCCCAGCGCGAAGCTCGCCAGACCCAGGGCGACCGCCAGCGACGACCCCGCGCTGGAGCCACCGGACGGGTAATCCGGATGAACGCTGTTACGACATGGGCCATACGGCGAGCGCGTACCGTTTAAGCCGGTTGCGAACTGATCGAGGTTAGTTTTCCCCAGAGGAATCGCCCCCAGCGCAATCAGCTGCGAAACTATCGTTGCATCCTGCTCTGCCCGATACGCAAATGCCGGACAGGCGGCGGTGGTGTCGATACCTGCCAGATCGATATTGTCTTTGATGGCAAAGGGCACGCCGAACAGCGGCAGCGCGTCCGGCGCTACGCCATCCAGCGCGGCAAGGTACGGTTCCAGCTCTTCAGGGGTGAGCAGATAAATAAAAGCGTTAAATGACGGGTTCAGCGCCAGCGCGCGCTCGCGTAATGCCGTTATCACCTCACGCGGGGCGATCTGGCCTTCACGGTATGCCTCTGCCAGCACAGAGAGACGTAAATCATAAAGAGGCTTCATGCTGTTTTCTCCAGAACGACCACACACTGGCCCGCCCGCACCGACGACCCCGGCTGGACACGGACCTGACTGACCACACCGTCCTGAGTGGCAACTAACGGGATTTCCATTTTCATCGACTCCAGCACCACCAGCACATCGCCTTCGCGCACGGTGTTGCCGACCTCAACGTTCACCTGCCACAGGTTGCCGGCAACCGGGCTTTCAACACCGGATTCTCCCGACCGTAACGGCACGTCGTCACCGTCATCCGTCGTTTCGTCGCTGCTGTCAAAATGCGCCTGTCCGCCCGCTATCCAGCGCTCACGCTCGGCGTTAAACGCCGCCTGCTGATGCGTACGGAATGCCTCAATCTCAGGTGCTTCGTCAGCCAGAAACTGCTGATACTCCGCCAGTTTCAGCGTGGTGTGTTCAATACGCAGCGGATAACGCCCCAGCGGGAAATCCCGGCGGATGGTTTGCAACTCCCCGGCTGAGACCGGATAAAAACGAATTTGATCGAAGAAACGCAGCAGCCAGGGCTTGCCGCCGAAATCCTCTACCGTGCGATAGCGATTCCACATCTGCAGGGTTCGCCCCACAAACTGATACCCGCCCGGCCCTTCCATACCGTAGATGCAGAGGTATGCCCCGCCAATGCCCACCGAGTTCTCCGCCGTCCAGGTGCGCGCCGGATTGTATTTGGTGGTCACCAGACGGTGTCGCGGGTCGAGCGGCGTGGCCACCGGCGCGCCGAGGTAGACATCCCCCAGCCCCATCACCAGATATCGGGCGTCGAACACCGTTTTATACACTTCATCAATGTTAGCCAGATCGTTTATGCGACGGATAAACTCCAGGTTACTCGGGCACCACGGTGCATCGCGGCGCACGGTGGTCATGTATTTGTCGATGGCTTTCTGACACGCCGGATCGTCCCAGGAGAGCGGCAGCCAGACGATGCGCGACGGCACGTCCAGCGAGTCCTGGTCACAAACGCCCTGCCACAGCCCGGCGATCACCTCCAGCAGGCTATCCAGGCGCAACGTTTCCGGCTGATAATGAATTTGCAAGGAGCGGATCCCCGGCGTGAGATCGATAACGCCTTTCAGCGCCCGGTCCTCCAGCGCCTGCATCAGCGCGTGGCCGCGAAAACGCAGCACCAGATCCAGCTCAGGCTCGCCAATCTCCAGCAGCAGATGGGTATCACCCGACACTCTCGCCACCAGACGTTTATCGTCCGTCCCCTGCGTCAGCACAATCGGTGAGTCCAGAACGGCAGGTTGCCACATGACAGGTTGCGGGGTCAGACTGGCGATTTGGCGCTCCTGCGCCTGCGCCAGCCGTCGCGCGGTGGCAATATCCACCGGCACAAAGCGAACGTAATCTCCCGCCTTCAGTTGCCCTACCGCGTGCAGATCGGCCTCGATGATGGTGACCGGACAGACAAACCCGCCCAGGCTTGGACCATCCGGGCCGAGGATCACCGGCATATCGCCGGTAAAATCCACCGCGCCGATGGCATACGGATTGTCATGAATGTTCGACGGATGCAGGCCCGCCTCGCCGCCGCTGTCGCGAACCCATTCCGGTTTCGGGCCAATCAGGCGTACCCCCGTCCGGCTGGAGTTGAAATGCACTTCCCATTCGGTGGCGAAAAACGTCGCAATGTAATCCGGCGTGAAATACTCCGGCGCACCGTGCGGGCCGTAAATCACCCGCAGTTCGCGCACCGCGTCCAGCCTCGTGTGCAGCGCCTGCGGCAGCGGCGCATCCGCAACCGGCTCGGTTAACGGAGCCAGGTGCAAAATGTCACCTGTGCGGAGCGCCCGTCCGGCGTGCCCCCCGAACTGCCCCAGCGTGAAGGTGCTTTTACTGCCCAGATATTCCGGCACGTTAAACCCGCCGCGCAGGCAAAGATAGCTTCGCACGCCCTCACCGCGGATCTCTCCCATACGCAGCGTCATGCCCGCACGGACGCGAAAAACGTGATTATTGGCCAGCGGTTCACCGTCCAGCGTGAGCGCAATTTCAGCGCCCGTCACCACCAGCTGCGCATCGCAGTTGAATTTCAGCGTCGGGCCGCTGAGGGTGATCTCAAGCGCGGCGGCATCGTCTTTATTGCCCAGCAGACGGTTACCCAGACGCAGCGCCAGGCTGTCCATTGGCCCGGATGGCGGAACGCCAACCGCCCAGTAGCCTGTGCGTCCCGGGTAATCCTGTACCGTGGTCTGCGTACCGGCGCTGAGCACCTCCAGCGTGGACGCCTGGTACATCAGATGCTCAAGACAGCGGGTCCAGGGCTCACCTGCGGCAAACGGCGCGAAGGTCAGGATCTGCTGCAGATAACTGCGGTTGGTTTCAACGCCATAAAGACGGGTCTCCCCCAGCGCGGAATGCAGCACGCCGATGGCGGCTTCGCGTGTCGGTTGCCAGGCGATCATTTTGGCTAACATGGGGTCAAAAAACGGCGGGACTTCGCATCCGGCCTCAACCCAGCTGTCGATGCGTAGCGTAACGCGGTCATCGGGCGGGAAAGCCACGTCGGTGAGCAGTCCCGGTGAAGGCTGGAACTGGCGGCCCGGGTTCTCGGCATAGATCCTGGCCTGAATGGCATGCCCCTTCGGTTTCAGGGTGTCACGCAGTGTCGCCAGTGGCGGCAACGTTCCGGCGGCAAGTTCGATCATCCAGCGCACCAGATCCACACCCCACACCTGTTCGGTCACGCCGTGCTCCACCTGCAAACGGGTATTCACCTCAAGGAAGTAAAAGCGGGTGGCGTCGCTGTCATAGACGAATTCAACGGTGCCCGCGCTGCGGTAGTTGACCGCTTTACCCAGCGTTATCGCCGCCTCGCACAGTGCCTGCGCCATGCCCGCCGGCAGGTTTGGCGCGGGCGTCTCCTCCAGCACTTTCTGGTTACGCCGCTGCACAGAGCAGTCGCGCACGCCGAGGGCAATCACCTCGCCCTTGCCGTCGCCAAACAGCTGTACTTCCAGATGACGCGCCCGCTCAATGTACTTTTCGATAAATACACCCGCGTCGTTGAAGTTATTTTTCCCCAGACGCACTACCGCATCGAACGCGTCACGCAGCTCTTCTGCGTCATAGCAGACGCGCATACCGATACCGCCGCCTCCCGCCGTGCTTTTCAGCATCACCGGATATCCCACTTCGGCGGCAGCGTTGACGGCCTGGTTAACATCGGCCAGCAGGTCGGTGCCCTCCAGCATCGGAACCCCGTGCGTTTTCGCCAGCGCGCGAGCGGTATGCTTTAGCCCAAACAGACGCAGCTGTTCCGGCGTGGGGCCCACAAAGGCAATCCCCGCGGCGTCACACGCTTCGGCGAACGCGGCGTTTTCCGAGAGAAAACCGTAGCCCGGATGAATGGCCTGTGCACCGCTGGCTTTCGCGGCGGCGATGATCTTCGAGCTATCCAGATAGGTATTCGCCGCCGGGCCATCGCCCAGACTCAGCGCTTCATCGGCCTCGCGAATATGCAGGCTGCTGATATCCGCCTCGGAATAGACTGCCACACCACGGATTTTCATGGTGCGCAGGGTGCGTAAAATGCGGCAGGCTATCGCCCCGCGGTTCGCAATCAGGAGTGTCGTCAACATAGGTCAGACTCAATCGTGGCGGGTCGTCCCGCCGAAAATCGGCTCACCCATGGTCGTCCATGGGGGAAAAAGCGGTTACGGCAGAATGCGTCCGGCACGGACTTCAAACAGGCGGTACAGCGCCTGGCGCAGTCGCTGCCAGCGGGTGGGCGTCAGTTCCATACCAGCACCTCAGCAGGCGTTGGGTTCCAGCCGTTGCAGGGGTTATTCAGCTGTGGACAGTTGGAGATCAAGACAATGACGTTACACTCGGCGCGCAGGTCGACGTATTTCCCCGGCGCGGAGATACCATCTTCAAACGTCAGCCCGCCCTCTGGCGTCACCGGCACGTTCATAAAGAAATTGATGTTGGCCGTGATGTCGCGTTTTTGCAGACGGCCATCGTGCAGACAGGCGCAGAGGAAGTTATCGCGACAGCTGTGCATATGGCGTTTATCGAGGGCGTATCGCACGGTGTTGCTCTCCTGGGCGCAGGCCCCGCCGAGGGTATCGTGACGCCCGCAGGTATCGTCGATAATGGTCAGCAGGGGGTTACCGAGGCTGGAGTACAGGACGCTGCCACGCGTGAGATAGGCGTTGTTCTGACGGCGCAATGTGCGCTGTGCATCGTAACGTTCACGCGGGTTATCGGCATTGTAGAACAGCGTGTCGACCGCCTGGTTACCTTCCAGGTCGAGCAGGCGCAACGTCTGCCCTTGTTTCACCTCGAACAGGTACGGTTCACCTGCCGGGATCACGTGGCGAAATACCGCGTCTTGCACATGCTTTTCAGAGATCATGGTCATTTTACTGCTCCTTACAGGGCGAAAAACCGGGTATTGGTCATGGCGCGTTCGTTTTCCGGGCGCGTCAGAAGCGCGTTAACGGCCCCCTCTTCATCCTCAGCCTGTCGCCAGCTCAGCGCGACCGGTCGTGGGGCATATTCCCGGGACGGATCCATCGGATGCTGCAGCGCGGTCATCACCACAAGCGTGTCCATGGGGGCGTACAGCTCCACGTAACTGCCCGGCTGCGAATAGCCGCCGTGGAAGGTGAACTGACCACGGTCATCGACGGTGACTTTGCTGAAGAAGTTGACCACCATCAGCAGATCTTCGAGATTGAGATCCCACTTACCCATCTCCACCAGCAGGTTGTCCGTTCCGTTTCGGTAAAACCCGTTGCGCAGTTCCTGATAGCGTCCCTGGCCATACTTTTCAGTCACCTCGGCAGCGTTCAGTACGCCGCCAAACGGGTCATGCCAGCCGCAGGTATCTGCGGTTATGCCTGCCAGCACGCGTCCCATGTCGGAGTAAAAGCAGTGCCCGGCGGTCAGACGCGCGGTGTGCTGGCCTTTCAGGGTGTCGGGCAGGTTAAGACGTTCACTTTTCTCGTGCGGATTCAGCATCAGCAGGCTGACGTTTGCTCCACCTTCAATGTCGGTCATACGCAGGATCTGCCCGCGCTTAAGCACAAACGAGAGGTGACCGCCGCCGGGCAGGATCTCTTCACGTAACATGGTCATGGTATTCACGGTGTTAACCCCTTAATGCATAAACGTTATCGGGAGCCGTTCCACTCAGCGCGGAGAGCCGCGTCTCGTTGAGCGGAATGTCGTAGGTAATACGGGCGCCAAAGGCGTTGGGCGCCTGCGGGTCGAGGCGTACTTTGTCGAACACCAGTAAGCGGGTGCCGAGGTTAAAGCCTTCCGAAAGATCGTGGGTAACCATAAAGACAGTCATGCGGGTCTCCCCCCACAGCTGAAGCAACAAGGCGTGCATATCTTTACGGATACCCGGGTCCAGGGCGCCAAACGGCTCATCCAGCAGCAACACGCGCGGCTGCATGATGAAGGCCTGCGCAATGGCTAAACGTTGCTGCATACCGCCGGAAAGCTGGGCCGGGTATTTGTGCATCGCATGCCCGAGACCGACTTTTTCCAGCATCCCGGTGGCCCGCTCACGCGCCGCGCGTTTCTTTGCCCCAAACAGTCGCCCGAACAGCGGCGCTTGCGGCAGTTCGAGCCCTAGTGTGACGTTATCCAGCACGCTGAGATGCGGGAAAACGGAGTAGCGCTGAAACACCACGCCCCGGCTGCTGTCCGGCTCGGCGCGCAGCGGTTTACCATCCAGCGTAATGGACCCTCGGCTGGGCGCTTCCTGACCGAGCAGCAGGCGCAAAAACGTGGATTTTCCGCAGCCAGAGGCCCCCACCATTGAGCAGAACTCGCCCTCTTTCACCTGCAGATTGAGGCGCTCCAGCACCACGTGGTCGCCGTACTCCTGCCAGATATTGTTGATGGTGATAAAGCTCATGCCTTCCCTCCTTCCGCCCAGGGAAACCAGGTTTTATGTAACTGGCGCAGGGCCAGATCCATCAGCCAGGCCAGCAGCGTGATCCACAGGACGTACGGAATGATCACATCCATCGCCATATAGCGGCGCACGAGGAAAATGCGATAGCCCAGCCCGGCGGTTGAGGAGATGGCCTCCGCCGAAATGAGAAACAACCATGCCGACCCCAGCAGCAGACGCAGCGAGGTCAGAAGCCGCGATAGCAGCTGCGGAAGTACCACGCGCAACACCAGCGTCCAGCTGTTGGCACCCAGCGTCTGGGCTTTGATCAGAATCTCCGGTGGGATTTCGCACGCGCGATGCTCCAGATCGCGCGCCAGCATCGGAGTGATGCCGATGACAATTAGCATTACTTTCGACAGTTCATCCAGCCCGAAAACGATAAATAGCACCGGCAGGATCGCCAGCGGCGGGATCATCGACAGTACCGTCATCAGCGGCGAGAGCGACGCGCGCCACAGTGGGAAAACACCGGCGGTGACGCCAACACAGAGGCCGATGATCGAGGCGATGACCAGCCCCGTCAGCAGACGGGCAAGGCTCACCAGCGTGTCCACCCAGAACAGATAGTCACCGCTGCGTTTATCCGGGGTAAACGCCATGCGTGATAGCGCGTCCAGCATCTGCTGCAGGTCAGGCAGCAGCTTGTCCTGAGGGTTAGCCTCCAGCCTGACCGCGGAACCGAAAAAGTATGCGGCCAGCAGCAGGACGAAAGGCAGCATCACGAGCATCAGCCGCATGCCGGGCGTGGGATGGCGATTAATTTGTCGCATGGATGTTCCGTCCGTTATTACAGCGTGCCGGCAGCGGCCATTTTCACGAAGCTGTCGTCAAAGCGCAGCTTCACGTTGCTGGCATCGCCCTGGGTGACATTGCCCGGGAAGCGCATGCCGATGAAATCCGCGCTTTGCGCCCCATCGCCCAGCAGCCCTTTATCGAACGAAAACGTGGCCACGCGCTGCATGGTTTTCGCCAGCTCCGGCGAGGTTAAAAAGGCAATATTGTCCTGCGGGGTATAGAACAGGTGGGTTGTTTTCAGCTGCGCCTGATAACCGGCCAGATCGGTACCGGAGGCGGCGGCCATTGCGTTGAGCACGGTGGCATCCTGCGCTTTCATCAGCCCCATCATCTCGTACCATGCGCCGGTCAATGCTTTACCAAGCGCCGGGTTGTCTTTCAGGGTTTCGCTGTTGACCACCATCATGTCGATAAGCTCACCCGGTACCTGAGAGGAACTGAACACTTCTGTTGTTTTTGGCGTGCCTTTGATGACCGACAGCTGCGGGTTCCAGGCTACCGCCGCCTGCACATTTGCCGTGCCAAAGGCGGAGACGATATCCGCGTCAGACGTGTTTACCACGGTGACGTCTTTTTCGGCCAGGCCGGCTTTTTCCAGGCCGCGCACCAGCAGATAGTGGGAAACAGAGAGCTCCGGCAGGTAGACTTTCATCCCTTTCAGGTCGTTGAGCGTTTTGCCCTCGCCCTTCATCACCACGCCGTCGTTGCCTTCTGAATAGCTGCCGAGGATCAGCGCCGTGGTATCAACGCCGCCCGCGGCCGGTATGGTCAGCGCATCCATATTGGTCATGGTGCAGCCGTCAAACTGGCCCGCAGTGTACTGGTTGATGGATTCGATATAGTCGTTGAGCTGAACAACGTTGATTTTGATGCCGTATTTATCGGCCCATTTATCGATGATTTTGCTACTGCTGAGGGTGCCCCAGGGCATCCAGCCGGCGTAGATGGTCCAGCAGACGTTGAACTCTTTCTTCACCGCAGCAAAGGTGGGGAGACTGACCAGCATCGCCAGGGAGAGTACCAGGGTGCGGAATAATGGCGTTTTCTTCATGCTTGACCTCTGAGTGGCACAAAATTAGGGGGCAGCGCGACACCTTCAGGTGCTGCTGTCTCCCGGGCTTTTGTCCCGCCGTGTAACCTCTCAGAGGTCGCCAGCTCTTGGACCAGCCATTCACCGCAGTGAACCGGAACCCTAGCCAGCTATTTTTCAAATTGTGGTGTGCTGCCCTTCAGTGTTAAGCGTTGCAAGGGATATGCCAGAATTTTTTATGTTAATTATTAAACTGTTAAGTCTGCCTGTGCAGGCTGTTTCACCGTTTTGGTGAGACAAGGCGAGTTGAGTGCACCGTGCTGGTGCTCTTTGGGATGACGCGTGGTGCTGACGGCGTTGCCCACAGAACGTGTCTGCGACAGCAGGAAAGGCTCAAAATGATGTGCTCGTTTTTGCCAGGTCTTTCATCATCGTCGTCGTCAGGCTGAGCTGCTCACTTCCCATTTTACGTGACAATTCCTTTCTCGCGGACTGCCATACGGGGATCACGGATGTCAGAAGCGCCCACCCCTGCGCGGTCAGGCTAAGTTGTTTTCCACGGCGTCCGCGCCCCCCCGTTGATTCAATAACCCCACGGGACTCCATAATCCGTATGTTTCGGCTCAGTGTGGTTGCATCCACCCCGGCCTTTGATGCAAGCCCTGCCACCGTTTCATTTACGCCACCGCCGATCCCCACCAGCAGGCTGAACTGTTCTGCCGTCAATTCATAAGGTCTGAAGCAGGCGTTGTAATAACGCGTAATAGCCCGTGCGGTTGCACGTGCCTGATACGCCGGACAGGTTTCGGGGATGGTTTTTAGTAACGCCAGATCAACAGTGTTCATACTTTACGCTCGACAGATACGGTGAGATAAAATAGTGTATATACACTATTAACGCTATTCAAGGTATCATGATGCCCGCATTTATCCATATCAATTTACGTGTTATCGACCCTGCACGGCAGGCCAATCTTGTCCCTCGCTTCAGACTGGCACTTGAAGAGGCCGGCGGCAAAATTCTGCATTTTGGTCCTGTTGTTGAAGTCCTTGAAGGCGATGAAGAACCGCTACCCTTTGCTGGCATTTTTGAGTTCCCTTCACTGCAGCAGGCGCTGGCGTTTTACCATTCGGAAAAATATGCCCCGATCAAAGCTGAACGCCAGCTGGCACAGCAGGCAAAAATGTTCGTTGTCACCACTGACTAAGCGTTTCGTTTCCTTGCCTGCGGTATCGTTTCCAGATTTCTCCACCCGTTCGCCAGAACCGGTGTAGAGTTTTTAAACACTGCATCTCTAAAAGGACACCGGCATCATGTTAAGCATCCTGGGCAAGACAACCTCGATCAACGTACGTAAAGTGCTCTGGACCTGCGAAGAAGCGGGTATCGAGTATCACCAGGAAGACTACGGCAGCGGTTTTGCCTCCACGCAAACCGCTGCGTTCCGCGCCCTGAATCCCAACGCCATGGTTCCCGTGCTGCTCGATGACGAGTTCGTCCTCTGGGAATCTAACGCAATCTGCCGTTATCTGGCCCGTAAAGCCGGCCGTGAGGATCTCCTGCCAACGGAACCGCAGGCCTGCGCCAACGTCGAACGCTGGATGGACTGGCAGGCAAGCGAATTTAACAATACCTGGCGGTATGTCTTTCCGGCACTGGGACGCAATAACCCGGACTATAACGACCCGGAGCGTATTGCCGCCGGAATTAAAGCGTGGAACCACTGCATCGCTATTCTGGAGGAGCAGTTGCAACGCACTGTAGCCTATACGGCGGGCGAGGTGTTTACCCTTGCAGACGTGGTACTTGGTCTTTCGGTGAACCGCTGGAAAATGACGCCATTTGATAAGCCTGATGTGCCGTCAATTAACGCCTGGTTCGAACGGCTTAATCAGCGACCGGCATTTTTACGTCACGGGAATAACGGTATGGTGTAAGTTTTTCAGCCCACACACATTCAGCAAGGATATTTTATTTAATTACAAAACCCTGAATGCCGTTATCAGGAATAATAATTAAGCAATATCCTGGACAGCCCCTTGCACCGCTTTGCTAGCCTGAATAGTCAGGCAAAGCTCAACCCGGAGGTATTCTTGCTGATTAAACTCAAAAAAGAACGAACGCATCAGGAGGATCGCCTGCTCGCACTCTGGCTGGCGACCTCTGCAGGCTTGCTCAACGCCATCGCCCTCGGGGCATTTGGCTTTTTTCCCTCCCATATGACCGGCAATACCTCCCAATTATCCAGCGAAGTTTCCTCTACCGATCTGAATGATATTTTGTTCTTTGGCGCCATTATTCTGTCTTTTGTTGCCGGCGCAATCATGGCCCGTATCATCGTGTTATGGGGGATTATCCATAATATCAGGCTGGTTTTTTGCCAGATACTGTTGGTCGAGGGATTATTACTGACCGGCGTTTCCTGTTACGAGATGTATTTCCATGCCCTCACGACTAACCGTGAAATTATTATCTTTCTTTGTGGTCTGATGGGGATTCATAATTCAACATCGACCCAGCTTTCCGGCGGCCGGGTAAGATCAACCCATATTACCGGCACGCTGACGGACGCGGGAATATCTCTGGCCTCGGTCCTGGTGGCGATGCTCCGTCGGGATTATTCCAAAGATACGGCAGCGCAAAAAAGTCAGCTTAAAACCCACTTAACCACCATTTTCTCGTTTATTACCGGCGGTATCGCCGGGCTGCTCCTGTTCAGGTGGATTGGGTTTAACGCCATGCTGGCGCTTGGGGTGATGCTCGTCGTTGTCGCCGCCTTTTCCATCATCAGCACCTCAGTGCGCGTTCGCCGGGTGCGCGCCGCCTTCAGCCGATAATGAGGGTCGCAGGCGTGAGGAGACGCTCACGCCATGTGACACTGTCACATTTTAAATTACGCTTTAGGACAATTCTGTCTGCCCCACAGCCAGCCCTTGCTCCATAAGGCTTAACCTAAGGTTGTCACTAATTTCATAGGGTTACTGATTTTCCCCCTTCGCTGGAACCCATCCCAAACGCTTGCTATAGGTCAACTACCCCTGCCGAAACATGGCATAACAACAGGCAACCCGTGGTTGCTATAACGCATGCGCACAGGGAGACACATCGCAATGCACCCATTACTCAAACGTTCGCTGCTTTTTGTCGGCGCCATTATTGTGGTCGTTGCCCTCCTCACCTGGGGAATTGGGCTGGATACAATTAAGGCGCGTCAGGTTGACCTGATTTACCTCGGGCAACAGCATTTAATCCTGGTATTCTCATCCATGTTCTTTGCCCTGCTGATAGGTATTCCCAGCGGCATTTTGTTGAGCCGCCCGTCAGCACGCGGTATCGCTGAATACGTGATGCAGATCTTTAACGTCGGTAATACCCTGCCGCCGCTGGCCGTTCTGGCGCTGGCAATGGTGGTGATTGGTATCGGTGATACGCCTGCGATTATCGCCCTGTTCCTCGCCTCGCTGCTGCCGATAGTGCGAAACACCTATGCCGGACTGTGCTCGGTTCCGGCGTCGTTACTGGAAGCGGCTAATGGCATTGGGATGACGAAATGGCAGCGTCTGCGCCAGGTCGAACTTCCCAACGCCTGGCCGGTAATGCTCTCCGGGATCCGCATTGCCACCGCCATCAACGTGGGTACCGCCCCGCTGGCCTTCCTGATTGGTGCCAGCAGCTACGGCGAACTGATTTTTCCCGGTATCTACCTCAACGACTTCCCGACGCTGATCCTCGGCGCGGCGGCCACCGCCCTGTTTGCTCTGATCCTTGACACCCTGCTGGCTGCGCTGGGTCGCGTGATGAGTCCGCATCTCGCTCGATAACAATAACAAGGAGCTTTTATGAGACTGATATCCAGCCTGACGGCGCTGTGTGCCGCGGCACTGTTCACCAGCCAGGCGATAGCGGCCCCGCTGATCCTGGCGACAAAGAGCTTTACCGAGCAGCACATTCTCTCGGCCATGACCGTCCAGTATCTGCAAAAGAAGGGGTTTCAGGTCCAGCCACAGACCAATATTGCCACGGTCATTTCCCGCAACGCGATGATCAACAAACAGATTGATATGACCTGGGAGTACACCGGCACGTCGTTAATCATTTTTAACCACATCAACAAGCGCATGTCGCCACAGGAGTCTTACGAGACGGTGAAACGCCTGGACGCGAAGCACGGTCTGGTATGGCTCAACCCCGCCGATATGAACAATACCTACGCCTTCGCCATGCAGCGTAAACGCGCCGAAGCGGAACACATCAACACCATGTCTGAAATGGTCGCAAAGATTGAGCAGATCCGTAAAACCGATCCTGATAAAAACTGGCTGCTGGGTCTGGACCTCGAATTTGCCGGACGCAGCGACGGGATGAAACCGCTGCAGGCGGCATACAACATGGAACTGGATCGCCCGCAGATCCGCCAGATGGACCCGGGCCTGGTCTATAACGCGGTGCGGGACGGTTTCGTCGATGCCGGGCTTATCTATACCACCGACGGGCGGGTAAAAGGCTTCGACCTGAAGGTGCTGGAAGATGATAAAGGCTTCTTCCCGAGCTATGCGGTCACTCCCGTGGTGCGTAAAGACACCCTTGACGCCAATCCGGGTCTGAAAGAGGCGCTGAATACTCTCTCCGCCCAGCTCAATAACGACGTTATCACCGAACTGAATAAGAAGGTGGATATCGACCATCAGTCACCGCAGCAGGTCGCCCGTGATTTCCTGCGTAGCAAACAGTTGCTGTAGGAGGCGCTATGGAGACGATTCACTACATTCTGGATAACTGGGACTATCTGTTAACCCTGACGCTGCAACACCTGTGGCTGGTGGCGCTGGCGGTTGGGCTAGCCATACTCATCGGCGTCCCTCTGGGGATTTTGATTGTCCGCCACAAATGGCTGGCGACGCCGGTGCTGGGGATTGCCACCATCGTGCTGACGATACCGTCCATTGCGCTGTTTGGCCTGATGATCCCGCTCTTTTCGCTGATCGGTCAGGGCATTGGTGCCCTGCCCGCTATCACGGCGGTGTTTCTCTACTCGTTGCTGCCAATTGTGCGTAACACCCATACCGCGCTGGACAGCCTGCCGCCGGGCCTGCGTGAAGCCGGACGTGGTATCGGGATGACCTTCTGGCAGCGTTTGCGCTGGGTTGAAATCCCGATGGCACTGCCGGTGATTTTTGGCGGTATCCGCACCGCCGTCGTGATGAACATCGGCGTGATGGCCATTGCCGCAGTGATTGGCGCTGGCGGCCTTGGCCTGCTGCTGCTTAACGGCATCGGCGGTAGCGATATTCGTATGTTAATTGCGGGTGCGCTGATGATCTGTCTTTTAGCGATTGTGCTCGACTGGCTGCTGCATCGTCTGCAGGTCGTTCTGACTCCAAAGGGGATACGATAATGATAAAACTGAAAAACCTCACCAAACAATTTTCACAGAAACACGGCCAGAGCGTTAAGGCCGTCGACAACGTCAACCTCAACGTGCCTGAAGGGGAAATGTGCGTCCTCCTCGGCCCGTCAGGCTGTGGGAAAACCACCACCCTGAAGATGATTAACCGTCTGATCGCACCAAGCAGCGGCACGATCCTGATTAACGGCGAAGACACCAGCGGGATGGATACCGTGACCCTGCGCCGCAATATTGGCTACGTTATCCAGCAGATTGGTCTGTTCCCGAACATGACCATTGAGGAAAACATCACCGTGGTGCCGCGCATGCTGGGCTGGGATAAAGCCCGGTGTAAAACCCGCGCCGAAGAGCTGATGGATATGGTGGCCATGGACCCGCATAAATTTCTCAACCGCTATCCGCGTGAAATGTCCGGCGGTCAGCAGCAGCGTATCGGCGTGATCCGCGCCCTGGCGGCGGATCCTCCGGTACTGCTGATGGATGAACCGTTCGGTGCGGTGGACCCGATAAACCGCGAGGTGATCCAGAACCAGTTCCTGGAGATGCAGCGTAAACTGAAAAAGACCGTGATGCTGGTCAGCCATGACATCGACGAGGCCCTGAAGCTTGGGGATCGTATCGCCGTCTTCCGCCAGGGGCGTATTGTCCAGTGCGCCAGCCCGGACGAACTGCTGGCAAAACCGGCGAATGAGTTCGTCGGCTCGTTTGTCGGCCAGGACCGTACGCTCAAGCGTCTGCTGCTGGTATCGGCAGGCGATGTCACCGACCAGCAACCGACCCTCACCGTGCGCGGCTCTACCCTGCTTTCTGAGGCCTTTGCAACCATGGATGACAACGATATTCGCGCCATTACCGTCGTGGACGATCGGGGTAAACCGCTGGGCTTTGTGAAGCGTCGGGAAGCGCGTAATGCCAGCGGCACCTGTGCCGATATCCTGCATCCGTTCCGTATGACCGGCAAAGCGGAGGATAACCTGCGCGTGGTGCTTTCACGGTTGTATGAGAGCAACACCAGCTGGATGCCGATTGTCGACGAAGAGGGCCGCTATAACGGCGAGATCTCACAGGATTATATTGCCGAGTATCTCAGCTCCGGCCGTACGCGCCGGGCGCTGAATATTCACAGCGAGAGTTAAGCGAAAACACTCCGCCGGGCGGGCCAGACGTATGGCGCTGACCTGCCCGGCGGCACGCTCCCCTACAGCGCGTTTGCTCAGGCCGACACGGTTCATCGCACGCATACCTTTTGCTAACCCCGCGATTTCCCCTCACAATATTGTATCTCCCACGTTTAATTGCGGCCCATGCAACGTCTTCACGCTTATCCCGACATCCGCGCGATGTTTCGCAGACTTCTGATTGCCACCCTCACCGGCATACTGGCCGCGCTGGCCGTCGCGGTGTTCCGCCACAGCATGTATCTGCTGGAGTGGCTGTTTCTCAGTAACAACAGCGGCAGTCTGGTGAATGCCGCGGCGGCGTTATCCCCGTGGCGTCGCGCGCTGACGCCCGCGCTGGGAGGGCTGGCGGCGGGGTTATTGTTGTGGGAATGGCAGCGGCTTACGGCGCAACGTCCTCATGCGCCGACAGATTATATGGAAGCACTGGAGACGGGCGACGGCCAGTTTGATTATGGCTCGAGCCTCGTAAAATCCCTTGCGTCACTGCTGGTTGTCTCCAGCGGGAGCGCCATCGGCCGCGAAGGTGCCATGATCCTGCTTGCGGCGCTGGCCGCCTCCTTTTTCGCCCAACGCTTTACGCCGAAATCCGAATGGAAATTATGGATTGCCTGCGGAGCCGCGGCCGGGATGGCCAGCGCCTATCACGCGCCCCTGGCCGGCAGCCTGTTTATTGCCGAAATTCTGTTTGGCACGCTGATGCTGGCCTCGCTCGGGCCGGTGGTGATTGCGGCGGTGGTAGCCCTGCTTACCACGCGACTCTTAGCGCCCGGTGCCGGTACGCTCTATGACGTCCATCTGAGTGGCCTACTCAGTGCGGCAGATTATGGCCTGCTTGTCGCGACAGGCCTGCTGGCGGGCCTGTGCGGACCGCTGCTGATGTGGTTAATGGCGTTCTGCCATTCGTTATTTCTGCGTCTCAGGCTTTCGCCGCCCTGGCAACTGGCGCTCGGCGGAGCGATCGTCGGGCTGCTGTCGCTCCTGACGCCTGACGTGTGGGGGAATGGCTACAGCGTGGTTCAGGCTTTTCTGCTCGCCCCACCGCTGCTGTCCGTGATAGCAGGTGTATTTATCTGTAAATTGCTGGCGGTACTGGCAAGCAGCGGTTCTGGCGCGCCGGGCGGGGTTTTCACACCGACGTTGTTTGTCGGCATGGCCACAGGAATGCTGTTTGCACAACTCTTCGGGCTGTGGTTTCCGGGATCTGAAACGGTGATTTTGCTGGGGCTGGCAGGCATGGCGACGTTACTCGCCGCGACGACCCATGCGCCCATTATGTCTGCGTTGATGGTCTGTGAAATGACCGGGCAGTATTTTTTGCTGCCCGGTTTGCTGATTGCCTGCGTGATCGCGTCCGTCTTGTCGCGGACGTTACGCCACGACTCGATCTACGGACAACATGCGACCGAGGGAAGAGAGATCGATGTACTGCGCTAATTCACGCTGTTCGGCACGTGGCAGATAAGGCAGCTCGCCCACCAACGGTCCCGGCAGTTTTTTGCTGAGCACGTCGATGATTTCCGCGTAGTGCGCCAGGCCCGGGTTGATACGGTTTGCGACCCAGCCAATCAACGGCAATCCGTCATTGGCAATCGCCTGCGCCGTCAGAAGCGCATGGTTGATGCACCCTTCCTGAATACCGACCACCATGATCACCGGCAGTTGCTCCTGCACCACCCACTCAGAAAGCGGGCGCAGATCGTTCATCAGGCTGCGCCATCCGCCGGTACCTTCCACCACGACATGGTCGGCCATCTCGCTCAGGTTCGCCAGACCGTCGGACAACAGGGTGTAATTAATCAGACCGCTGTGCGCCACGCTGCTTTCATCTTCGCTTAAGGCAATGGGATTGATCGCGTGATATGGCAGTTCCAGTGACGAGACGCTTTGTAATACCAGGGCGTCTTTATTCCGCAATCCTTCGGGCGTCTCTTTACTGCCTTTTGCGACCGGTTTGTACCCTGCAACGCGTTTACCGCTTGCTGCCAGAGCCTGTAGCAACGCGCGGGATACAACTGTCTTGCCGACAGAGGTATCTGTACCCGTAACAAAGAAACGCTTAAGCATGACTCATTCCACCTCTTGGGTATGCTTCGAAAATATAAACCAGAGAAATAATTCAGTGGGGGAAGTCTACGGGATGCGTGCGCTACCCAGCTTGAGATAGCGCAATTTTTCGTACATCTGCGGAAAAGAGTTAACCCTGTAACAGGCGGATCAACAGCGAGCCGTTATACATGGCGTCCTTGACCAGGGCTGCACCAGCCATGGTGCCCTGATTGGAAAACTGGGTGCTTTCCACGGCAATATTTTTGCTGTAGGCCGGGAGCGCCTGTTGATGAATACAGGCCGAGATAGCCGGGAAGAGAATTTCCGCCGCCTGACTCAGCGGTGAGCCAATCAGGATTTTTTGCGGGTTGAAGAGATTCACCATAATGGCCAGAATGCGGCCAACGTTATTCCCCACTCCGGTAATAATATCCTTTGCCAGCAGATCCCCCTGACGCGCTGCGGCGCAGAGTGAATCGACGGTCAACGGTTGTCCGTGCAGCGAAGAGCTCATGGACTGGCTGAGCCTGACCTGCGCCAGCTCCAGCACGCTTTCCACGCTGGCGATGGTTTCCAGACAGCCATGGTTGCCGCAGTAACAGCGCTTGCCGTAGGGATCGACCTGCGTGTGGCCGATTTCGACCAGGCTACTGCTTCCGGCATGCAGAAGGCGTCCGTCGGTGATGACGCCCGCCCCGACGTTATGGTCAATCACCACCTGAATCACGTCCCTTGCGCCGCGGGATGCGCCAAACAGCGCCTCCGCCATCGTCCAGGCGCTGATGTCATGCTGAATATAGACCGGCACGCCGGTGTGATTTTTCAGCACCTCGCCCAGCGGCATCTCTTTGACATCGTCGTAGAACGGCATGCGGTGCACGATTCCATTTTCGGTATCAATAATACCCGGCATGGTGATCGCAATGGCCGTTAAGCGTTCAAGGCGTTGCTGATGGCGAATAAAGAAGTGATCGATATGGGTGACAATGGCATCGAGGAGCGATTGTTCAGCCTTGAGCGGCAGTTCCAGCCGGTCTTCTACCACCAGCTTGCTGCTTAGATCGCGCAGGGCAAGGAAGATCTCTCCCCGGCTAATGCGCAGTGACAGGTAGTGCCACGCTTCGGTCTCCACCACCAGGCCGACCGCCGGACGGCCGCGGCTGCCCGGCTCCTGAATTTCCGTCTCCTGGACCAGGTGGGCTTCCAGCATTTCACGAACAATCTTGGTAATACTGGCAGGTGCCAGTTGTGCCAGGCGCGAAAGATCGATACGCGAAACCGGGCCAAGCTGATCAATCAGGCGATAAACCGCGCCAGCGTTGGTCTGCTTAATCTGATCAATGTGCCCTGGCTGACTATCAGCAACCACCTCGTACTCCCTTATTTTCGAGCATCGAAATAAACTGTGGGCTATGGTGAAGCACTTCAATGGCCGTCGTCAAATATTTACTTAGCCATGTGATTTACTGCACATTTTTACCCACTTTTCCCTCTAAATATTGTCCTGCAGAGGCGCTTAACAGCTGTGCTTTAAACCGCTGCGCTGCATGGCTCTGCTCATGATGTTTCGACCATACCAGCCACATTTCCGAAACAGCATCGTCTTCGGCGATAGCAACCCAGCGCATTT
Organism: Enterobacter sp. 200527-13; assembly: GCF_027924865.1. Taxonomy (NCBI): domain Bacteria; kingdom Pseudomonadati; phylum Pseudomonadota; class Gammaproteobacteria; order Enterobacterales; family Enterobacteriaceae; genus Enterobacter; species Enterobacter sp. 200527-13. The sequence goes on along the minus strand of NZ_BSCM01000001.1, from coordinate 1,294,278 downwards.
CACGCAATTGTACCCGTTTAAACGAGGCCGGAAGAATAGAGACGCCCAGCCCCGCCGCGACCAGACCAATGATGGTCATCGCTTCCCCGACTTCCTGCGTAATGATCGGGGCAAGATCGTAGCGTCGTAACAGGCCCAGAATATCGTCGTACAGACCGGTACCTACCTGCGGGTCGAAAAAAACAAACGGCTCTTTTGCCAGCTCTGCCAGCGTGACCGCCGAACGCGAGGCGAGCGGATGATCGTGCGGGATCATTGCCATCAACGGTTCGCGCAGAATAACCTGCCACGCCAGCGTATCCGGGAGTTGGGTGTTACGCATCAGACCTAAATCAAGAGAACCTTCATTCAGCGGAGCGATTTGCTCGCGGGTATTAATTTCGCGCGTCTGAATATGCACATCCGGAAAATGCCGGCGAAACGACGACAGGGTCTGTGAAACAGCGCTGATAAACGGTGCAGACGAGGTAAACCCAATCCGCAACTCTCCGGTTTCTCCGTGATAAAGCCGCTCTGCCCGGGCTGCCGCCTCATCCACCATACTGAGAATTTGTCGGCTGTCGGCCAGAAATTGCTTCCCGGCCGCCGTCAGGCTCACGCTGCGGTTGGTCCGTGCCAGAAGGCGCGCCCCGACCTGTTGCTCAAGGATCTGAATCTGCTGGCTTAGCGGGGGTTGTGAGATATTCAGTCTTGCCGCCGCGCGGCCAAAATGAAGCTCTTCAGCGACGGCGACAAAGTAGCGCAGATGACGCAGTTCGATATTCATATTTTTAAAGTATCATTTGAGATTATTAATATATTAGACAGAATATTTACATTTTCCTACTCTGATCGTGTGGTCATACCCGTCACCCGAAACCACGGGGATGTTTAAGCAAGGACATTGTGTGAGTCGTACATCTACCATTGATATCGATCCGGCCAGAGATATTGATGATTTACCCGCAGCATCGCAGCCGGTTCAGTTCATTAAACGTGGTACCCCCCAGTTTATGCGCGTCACGCTGGCGCTTTTCTCAGCGGGTCTGGCAACCTTCGCCCTGCTCTATTGCGTTCAGCCGATCCTGCCCGTTCTTTCCCATGAATTTGGCGTATCGCCTGCCAGCAGCAGTATTTCGCTCTCCATCTCTACCGGCATGCTGGCGATTGGTCTGCTTTTCACCGGGCCACTTTCCGACGCCATTGGCCGTAAACAGGTGATGGTTACCGCCCTGATGCTGGCTTCGATTTGTACGTTACTCTCCACGATGATGACCAGCTGGCACGGTATCCTGGTGATGCGCGCGCTGATTGGGTTATCCCTGAGCGGCGTGGCGGCGGTCGGGATGACCTATCTCAGCGAAGAGATCCACCCGAGCTTTGTCGCCTTCTCTATGGGGCTGTACATCAGCGGGAACTCGATTGGCGGAATGAGTGGACGTCTGCTGAGCGGGGTGTTTACGGACTTCTTTAACTGGCGTATTGCGCTGGCGGTGATCGGCTGCTTTGCCCTTGCGTCTGCGCTGATGTTCTGGAAAATCCTTCCGGAATCACGTCATTTTCGTTCCACCTCCCTACGCCCGAAAATGCTGTTTATCAACTTCCGTCTGCACTGGCGTGACAAAGGGTTGCCACTGCTGTTCCTGACCGGCTTTCTGCTGATGGGCTCATTCGTTACGTTGTTTAACTATATCGGTTATCGCCTGATGCTCTCCCCGTGGCATCTGAGTCAGGCGGTGGTGGGTCTGCTCTCTGTGGCGTATCTCACCGGTACGTGGAGTTCACCTAAAGCCGGAGCGATGACGGCCCGCTTTGGACGCGGTCCGGTTATGCTGGTCTCTACCGCCGTCATGCTGCTCGGCCTGTTGATGACCCTTTTCGCCTCCCTGTGGCTTATCTTCGCCGGGATGCTGCTTTTCTCTGCCGGTTTCTTCGCCGCTCACTCGGTGGCCAGCAGCTGGATTGGGCCACGCGCTCGCCGGGCCAAAGGCCAGGCGTCGTCTTTGTATCTGTTCAGCTATTACCTCGGTTCCAGCTTTGCGGGGACGCTGGGTGGGGTGTTCTGGCATAACTATGGCTGGAACGGCGTGGGCGGTTTTATTGCGCTGATGCTCTGCGGGGCGCTGTTGGTAGGGACCCGTTTACACCAGCGTCTGCACTGATTCAGGGTTTGAAATCGAGCGTGTAGTTTTCCCCGATACGCTCATCAGGTACCACTGGGAGCACATGATCGTCACTGGCAGACTGTAAGGCCGCAATGGCGGCCTTACACAGCTCAGGATCGCTGCCTTTTACCACCTGAATGTGGGTCACATAGGCCGCGCCTTTGGGCTGGTGAATCTTTAACGAACAGAGCTTCCCTTCATACTGCTCTGTGGTTGTCATCCTTTGTTTCACTGTTTCCACATACGCAAACGCCCATGCGTGCGCGGAGTCTTCTTCGGTGTTGAACGGGATTACGTCATGATGATGTGTCTGGCATCCCGTCAGCAACACTGCAATCCCTACACTCACAACCTTGTTCATTTTCCATCCGGCAGTCGTTTTTTTAGGGTTATAACACAGCGTTACTGAACGAAATAGCACCAAACTCTAAGGGGTAATGGCTTGGATTCAGGCGAGAATTTTGATACTACTCACTCTTCATGTCTGAAACATCGCCTTGCAAAGAGAAAACGAAATGAGCGAAAACAGCCACTACCAACAACTCACCCGCACCTTCCAGCGCCTCTCCCGTTTCTCCCACCTCTCCTCCATCGCCAGCTGGGATATGTTTACCATGATGCCGCCGGGTGGCAGTGCTGCGCGCGGTGAAGCGCTGGCCGAAATGAGCGTTCTGCAACACCAGATCCTGACCGATAAAAAGGTGGGTGAATGGCTCACCGCCGCGGCCGGTGAGGACCTGAATGATATTGAACAAGCCAACCTGCGTGAAATGACGCGTCATTACCAGCAGGCGTCGCTGTTGCCGGAAGCGCTGGTGGAAGCCAAATCGCTGGCAGGCAGCAAATGTGAGCACGCCTGGCGTACTCAGCGCCCGGCCAATGACTGGCAGGGGTTTGCCGCCAACCTAAAAGAGGTCGTCAAACTGAGCCGCGAGGAGGCTCGCCTGCGTGCTGAAGCCAAAGGCTGCAGCCCTTACGACGCGCTGCTGGATATTTTCGAACCGGACATGACCAGCGCGCGCCTGGACGTACTGTTCGCGGATATGAAATCCTGGCTGCCGGACCTGCTGGAAAACGTTGTGGAAAAACAGGCTCAGCAGTCGTTCGTTCCGCCGCAGGGCCCCTTCCCGACGGCAACGCAGCGTGAACTTGGGCTTGAAGCCATGAAGATGCTCGGCTTTGATTTTAACGGTGGTCGCCTGGACGTCAGTGCACACCCGTTCTGCGGTGGCGTGCCGGAAGATGTGCGCATCACCACGCGTTATGATGAGGACGAACTGCTCAGCGCGCTGTTTGGCGTGATCCACGAAACCGGACACGCGCGCTACGAGCAAAACCTGCCGCGAACGTGGGCCGGTCAACCTGTCTCTCTCGCCCGTTCAACGGCGATCCACGAATCCCAGAGCCTGTTCTTTGAAATGCAGCTGGGGCGCAGCGACGCTTTTCTTAAACATTTCCTCCCTGCGGTTCACGCCCGTTTTGGCAGTCAGGCGGCGTTCAGTGAAGAGAACTTTATTGCCTGGAACCAGCGCGTGAAACCGGGCTATATCCGCGTCGATGCCGACGAAGTCAGCTACCCGGCACATGTGGTGCTGCGCTATGAAATTGAACGTGCGCTGATCAATGGCGATATCGAGGTGGATGACATTCCGGCGCTGTGGGATGAGAAAATGCAGGCCTGGCTCGGGTTATCAACCAAAGATAACTACCGCAACGGCTGTATGCAGGACATTCACTGGACCGACGGCGGTTTTGGCTACTTCCCGTCCTACACGCTCGGCGCGATGTACGCCGCGCAATTGTTCCATGCGGCCAAAACGGCGCTGCCGGGTCTGCAGTCCTCCATCGCTGAGGGCGATTTCTCCGCCCTGTTTGACTGGCTGCGTCAGAACATCTGGCAGCACGGTAGCCGCTTCACCACTTCGCAACTGATTACCCAGGCGACGGGTGAAGACCTGAATATCCGTTACTTCCGCGAGCATTTGACGTCCCGTTATCTGTAATCCAGCGGCCGGAGTACGCTCCGGCCGTTTTCCTTTTGCGCACCCTGTACCGCCCTTTGTACATTCCGTTACACGCCGATACCAATCACTCACGGAAACCCCGAATTTACAGGGATATAGTTCTTTCAACGGCCCCGCAGTGGGGTTAAATGAAAAACCAAATTCGAGGGTATGAACATGAAAAAAGTATTAGCTCTGGTTGTTGCCGCTGCTATGGGTCTGTCTTCTGCTGCGTTTGCTGCTGAAACCACTGCTGCACCGGCTGCTGCTCCAGCTGCAACAACGACTGCTGCTCCGGCAAAAACCGTACACCACAAGAAACACCATAAAGCCGCTAAACCTGCTGCAGAGCAAAAAGCCCAGGCTGCTAAAAAACACCACAAAAAAGCCGTTAAACAAGATGCCGCTAAACCGGCTGTAGAGCAGAAAGCGCAGGCCGCTAAAAAGCACCACAAAAAAGCGACCAAACCTGCTGTAGAACAGAAAGCCCAGGCCGCTAAAAAGCATCACAAAAAAGCAGTAAAACACGAAGCTGCTAAACCAGCTGCACAGCCAGCTGCGTAAGAGTACAAGCTTAACCGTGCCTTTCGGGGCACGTTGGTAAACCGGCGCTGAACCGGAAAGGTCCAGCGCCGTTTTTTTTATCCGGAGGGCGTATGCTGCGGCGCTATCGGTTTGAGCTGATTCTTATCCTGCTTATTTTATGCGCGCTCATCGCAAGCCATTTTTATCTTTCCTGATCGTAGCACGCTGATTTTACTCCCACTTTAGCGCTGTCCCGTCTATAGTATTTTTATAGGGTTCACTTTTAATAATCATAATTGCCCCCACCAGAGTGTGATATGCGTAAATCTGTTGTGTTGTTACTGGGAACGTTTGGTCTTTTTTCTGGATTCTCACATGCGGATGATGGCGGTGATGAAACCATTAGCGCGAAAGAGCTTAAAACGCTGTTTTTCGGTCATGACGATCGTACGCGCGTCGCCGATCCTACCCAGGCACCCTGGGATGCTATCGGGCAACTGGAAACCGCCAGCGGTAATTTATGTACCGCTACGCTGATTACCCCGCAACTTGCCCTGACGGCTGGCCACTGCCTGCTGACACCGCCAGACGGCAAGCCAGACAAAGCCGTTGCCCTGCGATTTGTGTCGCAAAAAGGGATGTGGCGTTATGAAATTCACGGTATTGAGGGACGGGTTGATGCTTCTCTCGGCAAACGTCTGAAGCCTGACGGTGACGGCTGGATAGTGCCTCCGTCAGCGGCATCCTGGGATTTTGGCCTGATCATTTTGCGCTACCCGCCTTCTGGCATTACCCCGCTTCCGTTATTTGACGGAGACAAAGCCGCGCTCACTGCCGCACTGAAAGCCGCCGACCGTAAGGTGACGCAATCAGGCTACCCTGTCGATCATCTGGACGCGCTTTACACCCACACGGACTGTATTGTCACAGGATGGGCGCAAAACAGCGTGCTCTCACATCAGTGCGATACGTTACCCGGTGACAGCGGCTCGCCGCTGATGTTAAAAACGGATAACGGCTGGCAGCTGATTGGTGTTCAAAGCTCTGCGCCAGCGGCAAAAGACAGATGGCGAGCAGATAACCGGGCCTTAGCCGTGACCGGTTTTCGTGACAAGCTGGAAGCACTGGCACAGCAGTAACTCAGCACTGTCTGACCTGACGTAACGCCCTGATTGATTCAATCGGCATCGGCTGGCTGAACCAGAATCCCTGCAGCTGATCGCAGCCAGCCAGCCGTAACAATTTCATCTGCTTTTCGTTTTCCACCCCTTCAGCGACCACCGCCATGCCCAGGGCATTGGCGATCCTCACCGTGCCGCTCACCAGCGCCGCCGCCTGCTCATCGTTGTCCACCAGCCCGGCCAGTGATTTATCGATCTTAATGGTGTCGAAATTAAAACGCCGCAAATAGCCAATACTCGAATAGCCCGTGCCAAAATCATCCAGCGCCACCGCGGTGCCCAGTGCTTTAAGGTTGGCAATCGCCGTGCGGGCACGCTCGGGGTTTTCCAGCACATAGGTCTCCGTGACTTCGAGCTGGAGTCGCCTGGCCGGGAAACGGGTGCTTTCCAGAACCCAGGCCACTTTTTCTTCGAATTCAGGGTCGCGAAACTGCGCCGGGGAGATATTAACGGAGAGCTTTAATTCGCTGTACGGCTCCAGATCCTGGCAGGCACGCTGCAAAACAAACTGGCCCAGTTTGTAAATCAGCCCGCTCGTTTCCGCAATGGAAATGAAGGTATCCGGACCGAGTTCACCTTCCGGACGACGCGGCCAGCGAACCAGCGCTTCCACACTGCTCATTTTCTGACTGCGGGCGTCAATAATCGGCTGGTACCAGACCTCAAACTCGTCTCGCTCCAGTCCGTTACGGATCTGGTTTTCAATCGCAAGCTTGCGTTCCCGGGCGTTATTCAGCGCCGCGTCATAGTGGGTGACACGCCCTTTCCCGCTAATTTTGGAATGGTACATGGCGATATCGGCGCGGCGAAACAGCTCGGAACTGGTGCATTCAATCAGGGTTCCGCTGGCAATCCCGATGCTGGCGCCGATATGAATAGTGCGCTCCCCCAGACGAATGGGGGTATTGAGAAAATCCAGTACCGATTCGGCAAAGGTGGTCGCCAGCGCTTCTGCCCCTTCACCGCCGATGGTCATGGCAAACTCATCGCCTCCCATGCGCGCCAGCATCCCGCCCGGTGGAACGCATTCATTCAGCGTTTTGGCGATGGTCACAATGAGATCGTCACCGACGCTGTGGCCGTAGATATCGTTGACGTCCTTGAAGCCATCCAGATCGATAAACACCACGCTTTTGACGTCAATATCGCCACGCAAACTCACGCGGTCCAGCGCTTCAATGAGTGCGCGGCGGTTCGGCAGATGGCTTAGCCAGTCCGTTCTGGCGACCAGACGCGCCTGGCTTTCTCCGCGGGCCAGTTTGTACAGGCCCACGCAGCTCACCATAATGAACAGCAGGATCAGCACCGATGCCAGCACCACTATCTGCGTGATATCAGATGATGCGGCCCGGGCCGCCTGCGCGCCAGGAAGGCGTGCCTGCCAGTTGAGGTAACCCAGTAACTCCCCAGCAGAACTGCGCAGCGGCATACTCAGACTGTTGATTTTATCCGGGGTAAAGTTGAGGTTATCAATCTGAAAGGTCTGCCCCAGATCGGATAATATGCCGCTATTCAAATGGCGGGTAATCACCAGATAGCGGCGTGTACCGTCGTTAACCTGTAATCGCCCGATCATCGGTCGGATCAGCCCTATTCCGACAAACGCGACGCCGTGACGCGTTCGGGTGATCCCGGCATAAATATTCTTCTGGCTGGGTAATTCACGTCCGTGCTGCTGAATAAGCGCTTGCAGGCCTTTGCCAAAAAAATCGAGATTCGTCTCCGCAAAAGGCTGGCTTTGAAACGATCCCCAGATGACGTTGAAATGCTCATCCAGCACGAAAGTGCCGTCATAGAGGTTATTGACTTTAAAGCCCGCTCCCCAGGTGTTGTATAACCATTCGGTATCGAGCTTTGGGCGGTAGACCTCGCGTACCGCATCGTCCCAGACGGCATTATCAATCACCAGGGTCGAGACACGGTTAACCGACGTTTGTATCGCACCCTGCACGGAAAGCGTGGTGCGGTGCTCGTCAATTTCATTGGTTTTGGTGCTGATCAGGTGCAGAGATAAATAGAGCAGCGCGACAATGGAGATGATTAAGCCGATCCCCGCCATGAAGATCATGGCGAACAATGTTCTCGCGGTGGGAATATTGCGCCAGCTTAATGTGCGATACATTAGCCATCCTCTTCAATGTTTTGCTTTTTTTAAGAGTAATACAGGCAGCGAATTTCGCTGCCTGTAAATAATGGCTTAACGTGTATCAGGCGAGTTTTATCATGATCATGCCGGCAAGCAGCAATATCAGTCCAATCCAACCTTTGTTATTTAAACGCTGACCGAACAGCACCCAGCCGGCTGCCAGGGTGGCGGCAATACCAAACCCGCCCCACAGCGCATAGGCCACACCCAGCGCAATTTTCTTCACTGCAAACGACAGGAAAATATAGGAAAGTGAAATCATCACCAGCATTAAAATAAAGCCGGTATTGCCATCGCTGACGCTTGCCCATTTCATAGACAGCGTGCCGGTAATTTCAGCGACAATAGCAAGGGCTAATAAAATCCAGTAAAACATGTTTTTCTCCTGCTTGAGAATATAATCCATCGTGGCCTGCTGCGTGCAGCAAACCAAAAAATATGAAATTAAATCAGACAGCTAAGCGCGTAGCGCCAGCTCAGGCAGAAGATGTGACTATAGCGCGTTGCGCCAGTGTTGCTCACCAGAAAGAAGGCAGAAGGAAGTGAAAAATACAGCGGTGTTGTTTGAAGAATACGTCCTGAACAAATTGTCCATAAAATTACAATTATCCGCGTTGTTGCTTCTCGTCTTTGCGGATGAAAATTGTCCTCGGTAGTTGAACACGCCAAATTTGTACCATAAGTAAGGCTTTTACTCAAAGTCTTTTCAATTCTTTACCCATCCCGTTTGATTTTGGTTAGTTTATTGAAACGGCTTTCGCCTTTATTATAAATAAAAATATTATTCAGGAACCCCCATGGCTAAACCCATCATTACCCTGAACGGGCTAAAAATTGTCATCATGCTGGGCATGCTGGTGATCATACTGACGGGCGTTCGTTTTGCCGCCGACATCATCGTGCCGTTTATTCTGGCCCTGTTTATTGCGGTGATCCTTAACCCGCTCATACAGCGCATGACGCGGTTCCGCATCCCGCGCGTGCTGGCAATCACGATGCTTATCAGCATCATTATTATTGCCATGGTGCTGCTGGTCGCTTATCTCGGCACCTCCCTGAATGAACTGACGCGAACGTTACCGAAATACCGCTCGTCGCTGGCGATACCGCTGTTGCAGCTTGAACCCTGGCTGCAGCGTGCGGGAATCGAAGTGTCCGTTGAGGAGTTGCTGAAGTACATTGATCCGAATGCCGCCATGACCCTCGTCACCGGCCTGCTGGCGCAGCTCTCTAACGCCATGACCTCGATTTTCCTGCTCTTTTTAACGGTGGTGTTCATGCTGCTGGAAGTGCCGCAACTGCCCGCAAAACTGCAGCAAATAATGGTCCGTCCGGTTGAAGGCATGGGGGCGATTCAACGCGCGCTGGATAGCGTCTCCCGCTATCTGGTCCTGAAAACCGCCATTAGCCTGGTCACCGGGGCCGTGGTCTGGGGAATGCTGATGGCGCTGGATGTCCGGTTTGCGTTCGTCTGGGGATTACTGGCCTTTGCGCTCAACTATATCCCCAACATCGGTTCGGTGCTGGCCGCTATTCCCCCTATTCTGCAGGTGCTGGTGTTCAGTGGGTTCTATGATGCGCTGATTCTGCTGGCCGGGTATCTGGTGATTAACCTGGTGTTCGGGAATATTCTTGAGCCACGCATGATGGGGCGCGGTCTGGGATTGTCCACGCTGGTGGTATTTCTGTCTCTTATCTTTTGGGGATGGCTGCTCGGCCCGGTCGGCATGTTGCTCTCCGTTCCGCTGACCATCATTGTGAAGATTGGCCTCGAACAGACGGCGGGCGGGCAAAGTATTGCCGTGCTGCTGAGCGATATGAGCCATAAGCCAGTCGAATAACCTCCGCAGATACCTGTCTCGTCCCCCTTACCGGCGGTGACGAGACAGGCAGGTGTTACGGCTTTCGCGCGCGGTGCCCGACGCACAACAAAATGGCTACTCGCGCCATCCCATTGCCGGTGCAACATGCTTCAGAATGGATTCGATAACATGCGCGTTGTAATCCACTCCGAGCTGGTTCGGCACGGTGAGCAATAAGGTGTCCGCTTCGGCAATCGCTTCGTCCTGTTTCAACTGCTCAATCAGCTTTTCAGGCTCAGCGGCATAGCTGCGTCCGAAAATTGCGCGCGTTTTCTCATCAAGGTAACCCACGCTATCGCTGTCATTCCGGCTTGCGCCGAAGTACATGCGGTCACGATCGTCCATCAGCGCGAAAATACTGCGGCTGACCGAGACGCGCGGATGACGAGTATGCCCGGCTTCCGCCCAGGCCTGTCGGTAAGCGCGGATCTGTTTTGCCTGCTGAATATGGAATGGCTCACCGGTTTCATCATCTTTCAGGGTTGAGCTTTGCAGGTTCATCCCCAGTTTTGCAGCCCATACCGCTGTCGCGTTCGACCCTGCGCCCCACCAGATGCGCTCACGTAAACCTTCGGAATGTGGCTCCAGGCGCAGCAGTCCCGGTGGATTTGGGAACATGGGTTGTGGGTTCGGTTTTGCAAACCCTTCTCCGCGCAGCACCTCAAGCAGTACCTCGGTGTGTCGGCGTGCCATATCTGATTCATTTTCCCCTTCCTGCGGGACATAACCAAAATGACGCCAGCCATCAATGACCTGCTCCGGAGAGCCCCGGCTGATCCCCAGCTGCAAACGTCCGCCGGAGATTAAATCCGCCGCGCCCGCATCTTCCGCCATGTACATCGGATTCTCATAGCGCATATCGATCACGCCAGTACCGATTTCGATGCTTTTCGTTTTCGCACCGATCGCCGCCAGTAAGGGGAACGGAGAGCTGAGTTGACGGGCAAAATGATGCACACGGAAATAGGCACCGTCTGCGCCCAGCTCTTCAGCGGCGACGGCCAGGTCGATGGATTGCAACAGGGTGTCCGCCGCGGAACGCGTGCCGGACTGGGGTGACGGTGTCCAGTGACCAAATGACAAAAAGCCGATCTTTTTCATAACGAGATATCCTGATGATGCTTTGCGTTATCTCTACTTTACGCATTACCCGGGGAGAATAAATGCCCTTTATTTAACGGAATAATTCAAATAAATTGACAGAATTGAGCGGATCGCAATGACGCCCCATAATGAGATATAGTGCGTCTTTCTTTTTCCCTGGCAGGTAAAACCGGCAATGGCTCTGATCCCTAAAAACTACGCGCGACTGGAAAGTGGCTACCGTGAAAAGGCATTAAAAATCTATCCCTGGGTCTGTGGACGCTGCTCACGCGAGTTCGTCTATTCAAACCTGCGCGAGCTCACGGTTCACCATATCGATCACGATCATACTAATAACCCGGAAGATGGCAGCAACTGGGAGCTGTTGTGCCTGTTTTGCCACGACCATGAACACTCGAAATACACCGAAGCAGATCAGTACGGTACTACCGTTGTGGCGGGTGAAGACGCGCAAAAAGACATGGGCGTGGCCACTTTCAACCCGTTTGCCGATCTAAAAGCGATGATGAATAAGAAAAAATAATTCCCTAATATTGCCCCTCTTCGTCATATGGGCCTCACAGTTACAGGTAAAAGGATATGGATACACTCCGTTGCTACTGGGACGTTTTTTTCAATGCTTATGGCTCACTGCTCACGAAAACCGTGCTGGTATTACTGCTGGTGTGGTGGTGTCATCAAACCCTGCAGCGCTTCAGAAAAGAAGCCCCTGACGCTACCGGCCCCATTGCCGAGGCCAATGCCAGAGAACGCTACCAGTGGCGCTACTTGCGGTGGGCTTTAAGTAGCATCCAGGGCATCCTTTCCCTGTATATTATAGGGTTGATTATTACGACGCTTTTTACGTAGCGGATACGGTTTCTGCCCTGAAGACGTCTCAGGTAGCCTCTGTATTTAACAGTCCGCATTGTCGATGATAAGCCGGGGACGCATGCGCAGACTCGATACAGTCCAGCGTCCCCCTGCGGATCACTCAACCGTCAGCGCAAAACAATTTTTCAGTACAGAGGCAATATCATCTTCTGCCAGCTGTTGCGTTTCCACGCCCTGCGCGGTGATCGTTTTCAGCACGTTACCCAACAAAATCTGGCGTCCTTCAGGGCGATGCTGTACGACGAGCAGCTTCTGCACAAAAATGGCGTCCGGGTGCGTGGAGTTAAGGTAGTTGGCAGGCACGAAATCAATCCACTCCTGAGGAGAGAGGTCAAAGCCGTACTGACTGGCCCATTTGCCCTCCACCCATGCCTGAAGCAGATACTCACCCTCAGCGTTACGGGTCAGCCGGAACGTGTCGAAATCCTGCCGGATATCCGTATCAAGCATGTCTAACGCCATCGGCGCACGGATGCCGTAGCTACCGAACCCGAGGTCACAAAGCCACTGACGACCGTCAATCTCAGCAATGAGTGCCATATGGGTTTTAGGCCGACGCACCGGGTAGAACATCGGGCGCGCCGCGACAAAACGCCAGCGAATGCCCAATGCCTCCAGCGCCATCGCAAATAGCCCATTCACCTCATAGCAGTAACCGCCGCGCTTCTGCCTCAACAGCTTATCGGCAATGTCTTCGGGGACCAGCGAAACGACTTTACCCGCCTGTACATCCCCATTTTCAAAGGGTATCGAAAAGAGCTGATGGCGCATCAGCGCATGCAGGGTTGCAGTATCGGCAGCCGCCGGGCCGGTATAGTTTATGCGCCTGAAATAGGCAGAAATATCGAAATTGTCGCTGTGCATAGTGCCTCCTTGTCTGGAACATGCCGGACACTATAGATGGGGCACTTCATTGGCTGTATAGTCAGTTTTATCGAAAATTTGACTGCACAGATCCCCATGGCCGCCCCGTCCCCCCATTACCGTCGGATTGCTGAGATGCTGCGTCTTACGCTGGCTTCAGGCGCGTTGCAAATCGGCGACCGGATGATCTCTGCACGTAAACTGGCCGAGCGCGAACAGGTCAGTCTCCCGACAGCACTGGAAGCACTCCGCTGTCTTGAGGCCGAAGGCCTGATCGTTGCGCGTCCGCGTTCGGGCTACTACGTCCGTCAGACCCGCCTGTCCCGATGCGTGCAGCCCACCCGTTCCCTGCCCGGCCCCGTGCCTGTGACAATGTCAGCCGTCGCGCGATCGTTATTCAGTAGTGCAGAAGCCCGGCTGGTACCGCTGGGGGCTGCCTTGCCCGACCCCGCGTGGCTGCCAGGCGATACCCTGCAACGTGCGCTGCAGTCTGCAGGTCGACGTCTGGAAGCGCGTGGGCAAAGCTATAGCCTGCCTCCGGGACGGGTTGATTTGCGCAGTAAGATTGCCGCCCGGGCAGCGCAGTGGGGCGGCCGTTTTGGTGCAGAGGATCTCATCATTACCGCTGGCGCGACACAGGCGCTGCGTCTGGCGTTGCGGGCTGTGTGCCAGCCTGGCGACGTGGTAGCGATAGAACAACCCGCCTATTTCGGTACGCTGTTGTTGCTGGAAGATTTGGGCCTGAAGGCGCTGGAGATCCCAACCGATCCTCAAGAAGGGTTGCTGCTGGCGCCGCTCGCCGATGCTATTCGGTGCCATCATCCAGCGGCCGTTCTGGCCTCGCCCACCGTGCAAAATCCGCTGGGTGCCAGTATGTCCGTCCCCCGCAAGCAGGAACTGGTTGCCCTGCTGGAAGATGCAGGCATCCCGTTAATTGAGGACGATGTTTATGGCGATCTGGTCGGCGAAGGGCAACGTCCTCCGGCCTGTAAAGCGTTCGACCAGAGCGGGAATGTCATTTACTGCAGTTCATTGTCTAAAACGCTTGCGCCCGGATGGCGCATCGGCTGGATTGCGGCCGGACGTTACCACGCCCAGGTCCTGCAGGCGCGTATGGCCGGAGACTGGGCTGGCGCGCCGCTGTTTGAGGCCGCAACGAGCGAAATCCTGGCCAGTGGCGACTACGATCGTCATCTGCGGCGGCTAAAGCGGCGCATCGCGGAGGGGATTGGTGCCGTCATTGCGCGCGTCAAGGCAAGCTTCCCTCCCGGCACGCGCGTTAACGTGCCGGCTGCCGGTTTCCTGTTGTGGGTTGAACTTCCACACCAGGTGAATGCACTGGAGGTGCACCGCCGCGCGCTGGCACTGAACATTGGCGTTAGCCCCGGGCCGCTGTTCTCCCCCCGCGCACACTTAACGAATTACCTGCGATTAAATTGTGCCAACGAACCCACGCCTCTCCTGCTGAATGCGGTGGATCGGATTGGCGCGCTTTGTCATGAACTGGCCGGCTCCTCTGGCCCTATTCCAGAAAGTGAACATTGAGCGTTCTTTACTCCCTGCATCCGGGTTCGCGTTTTTTACTGCCGTCAGAAACGCACTCCCCTTTTTTTACGGAATAATACGTGCCGCTCTTAGCTGCGAGAACAGGCTGAAAAACATCTCATCGGTTGCCTGCATTCGCGTGAACCCTGACCGGCGGAGCTTACTGCCGTCGCCAAACATGTCGTAATTCCAGCTAAAGACAAAATCGGCAAAATGCCCGTCGTTCAGCTGCAAAATATCCGCCTCCACCAACCGATCCCCGGCAATGTCGCGCCATAACGCACGATAGTCCTTAAACAGCTGATGGAATGACAATCTGACCGGCGGCGCAGAGTCCAGTTCAAACCAGCGAGCGATGCGCGGCCACAGCTCGCTCCAGCGCCAGATGTCCCCATTATTCACGTTGAAAGCCTGGTTGTTAGCCCTACGTGATGTGGCTGCCCACAGCGTTGCCTCCGCCAGCAATCCGGCGTCAGTATGATCAACAATGCTGTGCCAGGTCTGTTCCGAACCGGGAAAACGCAGAGGTAAACCCAGAGCCTTACACAGGGACGCATACAGTGCGATGCTCAGCGCAAGGTTCATGGTATTGCCTGGCACCGAACTGCCCACCACGCCTGGCCTGATGGCATTCCAGTGCCAGCGTTTTTCCCGCTGAAAATCACGGAGCCACGCGAGCTGAGCGGCGTTAAATTCTGCCCCGGGTACGCCCGGATCGCTTTCGCGTGCCGGGGTTTTGAACGGTCCCAGGTGCGCGCCATACACTTTGTATCCCTGCATCAGGCTTACCGTCTGCAAAGGTGCCGTTTTTTCAATATTGCTGACCAGGTTGCGCAACATCGTGACGTTCGGTTCAACCATTTCCGTCCAGCTCCCGGCATTCATCCAGGCGCTGTAAAAAATATGGGTGATCTCGCCAGCGGCTTGCAAAGCCCTGGCGCTATCCTCCGCATCCAGTAAATCAACGTTGATCAGCGAAATAGCATCAGGATGGGATAAGGCATGGCGGCTCAGGCCAATCACCTGCCATTTGTTGTCCAGGAGCGTTTTGACGAGCTGTCTGCCTACGATCCCGCTGGCGCCAGCGACCAGCGCGACGTTTTGTGGCTGCATCTTATTCACGGTGTTTCTCCAGTTAGGGTGACAGACACAGTGTGATATATTATTTTTCCCCTACATATCCCCTGAATTCGATGGCACTTATAAGAAAAAACATTAAATGAACAATAAGCTCAACGCCATTTCCACCTTTCTGCGCGTCGCAGAAGCGGGTTCCTTTTCGGCAGCCGCTCGCCAGAGCGGAATGAAGCAGTCTGCCGTCAGCCAGCAGATTGCCGCCCTGGAACAGGAGCTCGGGGTGGTATTACTGCATCGGACAACGCGAATGATGAAGCTCACCGAGCAGGGTGAACGTTATCGCCGTGATATGCAGCTTTTGCTGGATGCCATGCAGGAAGCGGAGAGACGGTTGAATCCTGCCGATCATCAGTTTCAGGGCAGCGTCCATGTTCAGTTGCCAAGCGGTCTGGGGCAGATCGTTTTGCCCCCTCTGCTGGCGCTTCAGCGCCTGCATCCGGCGTTGCACCTGACGCTGTCCCTCGATGACCGCATCGCCGACCTGGTGAGCGAAGGGGTGGATGTCGCGCTACGCCTTAGCGCTGAGCCTCCGCAATCGCATGCGGCACGTCTGCTGATGCGGATTGAAACCGCGCTGTTCGCTGCTCCCGGCTTTCAGGCGGTACACTCCGTCAGCGAACTGGCGGCACATCCCCATGTGCGATTTAGCGGCATCCCGCGGGATGCGCCTCTACGGTTGATCGCCGGTGAGGAAACAATTGACGTGAAAGTGCATACCGTTTTTCGTGCCAACACCAGTGACGCCCTGTTACAGGCGCTGGAGTCAGGCCTCGGGATTGGCGGCATGCAGCTGCCGCTTGCGGCAAAGGCGTTGCAAGCCGGCACGCTGGTGCCGGTATTACCGGCCTGGCGGTTACCTGACCGGTATCTCTATGCCGTCTACCCCGACGCCCGCTTTATCCCACAACGCGTCAGAAGCGTGATACAGGTGATCGAACAAATCCTGCCGACGCTTGCCAAATAACCGGCGCCTACTTCGCTACCGGCAAATCCGCGTACCGCGTCGTATAAGCCGGTGACAACATCTCGCGCTTCATCGCCCAGGATTTCTCAATCCCCTGCCCGGCAAACCATATCTTCCCTTTCCCGGAATGATTCACGCTGTCGATCAGCGCCATCAGCGCCGCGCTGTTGGCGCGCAAACGGTTATCGTCAAATAAATTCAGCTGGGCGACGCCGCTACTGAAAAAGTCCGCCAGCATCACCCCCGCTTTCATGTAGCGATAGCCGTCAAGCCATATGCGCCCCAGCGCATCGGTGGCGGCACGGATGATATCGCGCGAGTCATTGGTGGGCGTCATCAGGGTGACAGACGCCTGATTGCCGTAATAAACCTCGTTGTCCGCATGCGGGCTGGTACGCAAAAACACGCTGATAAAGCGACAATATTGATGCTCGCTGCGCAGCTTTTCCGCAGCCCGTTCAGCGTAGGCACAAATGGCCTGGTGCATCTCCTCGTATTGCGTAATACGGTGTCCAAACGAGCGGCTACAGATAATCTGCTGCTTCGTGGGCGTAAACTCTTCCAGATCAAGACAGGGCTCGCCGCGCAGCTCGCGCGCCGTGCGCTCCAGGACAACGTTAAAATGTTTGCGGATGACCCACGAGGAAGCTTGTGCCAGATCCAGCGCCGTGGTGACGCCCATCGCATTAAGTTTTTTGGTAATGCGCCGCCCGACGCCCCACACCTCCTCTACCGGTACGCGCGCCAGCAGTTTACGCTGCCGCTCGCGATCCGATAAATCCACTACGCCTCCCGTGCTGCTCCACCGCTTTGCCGCATAGTTGGCCAGCTTCGCCAGCGTTTTCGTGGGGGCAATGCCTACGCCAACGGTTAATCCCGTATTTTTAAACACCTGCGTGCGCATATGATGACCAAACGCCTCCAGCGCCATGCAGTTGCTGACGCCAGCAACGTTCACAAACGCCTCATCAATGGAGTAAATCTCTATGGCCGGGGCGAAGTCGGTCAGCGTCTGCATCACCCGGCTGCTGAGATCGGCGTAAAGCGCATAGTTCGAGCTAAAGACGTAAACCCGCGCGGGAAAGCGCTTCTCTTTGAATTTGAAATACGGCTCGCCCATTTTTATATCGAACTGCTTTGCCTCCCGCGACAGCGAAATAATGCAGCCGTCGTTATTGGAGACCACCACCACGGGTTTGCCCCGCAGATCGGGCCGAAACACCGTCTCGCAGGAGGCATAAAAGCTGTTCACATCAACCAGCGCGAACATGTTTATGCGTTTTGAGTGTGTGGGTGACAACACCGAAGATCTGCAGTTCCTCTTCGGACTGAAACGTGATCGGCTGATAGCGAACGTTATGCGGCACTAACCTCAGGATCGGGCGGGTCTGCAGCTCTTTGACCGTAAACTCACCCGCGACGGATGCCACCACAATATCCCCGTGCACGGCGTTTAACGAACGATCGACGACCAGCAGATCGCCATCGCCGATCCCAACGCCGATCATCGAGTCTCCGCTCACCTTCACAAAGTAGGTCGCGCTGGGATGCCTGACGGCCAGGCGGTTAAGATCGAGACGATCTTCCACATAATCCTGCGCCGGGCTTGGAAAACCACACGCTACGCGTTCTACAAATAAAGGTAACTCAAGGGGTTGCTTTGGATAATAAGAAAAGAGAGTGTCCATAAATGCCTTTCTCGCCAGATACTGTATATAAATACAGTATTACGGATTATGGACAAGGATCAAGGTCCTTTACGGGGGTTACCCCAAACGCATTGAAGTGTGAGCGGATTTAATTCAGCCGTATCCTGCGCATCGGCGAAAGAATAGCCAGATAACGCCTGCGGCAGCGACATTCAGGTTTCAAGAGGGACAAAAAAGCCCAAAGCACTGCTTTGGGCTTATGCCTGTCTGGCTTAATCCGCCAGCGAATCGAGCGTTTCCAGCGCGTCAGCCGGGAGCACCAGCTCCGCCGCCGCAAGATTTTGTCGCAGATGCGCCACGGAGGAGGTGCCGGGGATCAGCAGGATGTTCGGCGAACGTTGCAGCAACCACGCCAGCGCGACCTGCATTGCCGTTACGCCCAGCGAATCAGCGACCGCCTGCAGCCCGGATGATTGCAGGGGTGTAAAACCGCCCAGCGGGAAGAACGGCACATACGCAATCCCCTGCTGCGCCAGCGAATCCACCAGCACATCATCGCCACGGTTCACGATGTTGTACATGTTCTGCACACACACCACCTGCACCATCTTCTGCGCTTCCGCAACCTGGGTGGCCGTGACGTTGCTCAGGCCAATATGGCGCACCAAACCTTGCTGTTGTAACTCGGCCAGCGTGGCGAGAGGTTCAGCAATTGAGCCTTCTGCTGGCCCGTGTGCGCTGAACATGATGCGCAGATTAACCACATCCAGCACATCCAGCTGCAGATTACGCAGATTGTCATGTACCGCCTGCGTCAGTTCCTGCGCGGAGAAGGCCGGCAGCCAGGAGGCATCACTGCCGCGACGGGCACCGATCTTGGTGACGAGCGTCAGATCGTCGCGGTACGGATGAAGCGCCTCGCGGATCAGCTGGTTGGTGATATGAGGCCCGTAAAAATCGCTGGTATCAATGTGATTCACCCCAGCAGCCACCGCTTCGCGGAGCACATCCAGCGCGGCATTTTTGTCCTTTGGAGGACCAAACACGCCTGGCCCGGCAAGCTGCATCGCGCCATAGCCAAGCCGTTTAACCGTCCGCGACCCAAGTGCGTACGTCCCGCTTTTATCAATGCTGCTCATGTCGACCTTCCTCATAAAAATGATCCGGATTTACAACGAGTTCCTTAACAGACCCCGTAGTTAAGCGCGAGTTAAATTAAAGTTTAATTTCTCTACGACGATAGTATTTGTGTAACCCTGCATCTTCTCTAACGGACGACCGCTATGCTGAAAAATCTGCACGTGATTACCGGTATTATCTTTGCTCTCACCATATTCTGTCTGTTGCAAGTTGTCACGGGAGGGTTGTTCTACTCTGCCGTCAGCAACGACCGCCATAACTTCCAGAACTCCGGGGTGCTCAATGCCCAGCAGGAGAGCCTGAGCGACAGCGTGAACACGCTGATCAAAACGCGCGTCACCGTCACCCGCGTGGCGATCCGCTACCTGAAAAACCAGCGCGACCCGGCGTCCCTTGCGGCGATCAACAAACTGCTTGGCACCGCGGCAGATTCTCTGGCTAAAGCTGAAGCCTATAACAAAGAGTGGCAGAAAATGCCGCAGGTTAACGGCCAGAACGCGGCATTAACCGACGAAATGCAGAAATCATGGAGCCAGATGCATGAAGTGATGCGTCTCTCCATTGCGTATCTGCGTGCCGACAACTACCAGGCCTATGGCGATCTGGATGCCCAACAGGCCCAGGACGATATGGAAGGGGTTTATAACCGCTGGCGCGCCGAAAACAACACTCTGCTGAAAGCCGCAACCGAAGAGAACCAGAGCAGCTTTACCCAGATGCAATGGACGCTGGCAGCGATCTTCCTGGCCGTTATCGCGGTGCTGGTGGTGATCTGGCAGGGTTTACAACACCTGCTGTTAAAACCGCTCCACATGATTATGAACCATATTCGCGCCATTGCGGGCGGCGATCTGACGCAGGATATCGCCCTGTCTGGCCGCAATGAGATGGGCCAGCTGGCGGCGGGTCTGCATGAGATGCAGCAGTCGCTGGTGACCACCGTCAGCGCCGTGCGTGGTAGCACCGACTCCATTTACACAGGCGCAGGTGAAATTGCCGCCGGAAGCAACGATCTGTCTGCCCGCACCGAGCAACAGGCGGCTTCGCTGGAGGAGACGGCTGCCAGCATGGAAGAGCTGACCGCTACGGTTAAACAGAACTCCGACAACGCCCGTCAGGCTACGCTACTGGCGAAGAACGCTTCAGAAACGGCGGCCCGTGGCGGTCACGTGGTCGATAACGTTGTCCGTACCATGACCGAAATCGCCGACAGCTCGCAGCAAATTGCGCACATTACCGGCGTGATTGACAGCATTGCCTTCCAGACAAACATTCTGGCGCTTAACGCGGCGGTGGAAGCCGCGCGTGCCGGGGAGCAAGGTCGTGGCTTTGCGGTCGTCGCAGGTGAAGTCCGCACGCTGGCCAGCCGCAGTGCGCAGGCGGCGAAAGAGATCAAAGGGCTGATTGAGAACTCCGTCAGCCGGGTGAATACCGGTTCAGAGCAGGTCAGCGAAGCGGGCGCAACCATGAAGGAGATTGTCGCTGCCGTGACCCGCGTGACCGATATCATGGGCGAGATTTCGTCGGCGTCCGATGAACAGAGCCGCGGCATCGAACAGGTGAGCCTGGCCGTTTCGCAGATGGACAGCGTCACACAGCAAAACGCCGCGCTAGTACAGCAATCCGCCACGGCGGCGGCGGCCCTGGAAGATCAGTCGGAACAACTGCGCCAGGCTGTGGCAGCGTTTCGCCTGAACGGAAAGGAAAAAGCCACCGCACCCCGCCCGGCCACGGTGAAAACCCCACAGCTGTTACGCCCGGCAACGGCCAACACCGCCACCGACAGCAACTGGGAAACCTTCTGAGTGACAGGCGGGCGAACGTCTCGCCCGCCAGAAGCGCTTAACGGCTGCGCTTAGCGTGCCGTTCCCAGTTCTCCTGTTTCGCTTCGTCAGACTTTCGTAACGAAACATAGCATGCTCCGCTGCCGCCGTGATGCGGCAGCGCCACGCAAAAGGCCTGCACTTCCTCGAACTCGGTTAACCAGCGCGCCAGATAGCTGCGTACCACGTTGGGGTGGGCGTTCTGCTCCCGCCCTTTTCCATGAATGATCACCAGGTTACGTAATCCATCGCGCCCAGCCTGGCGGATAAAGGAAAACAGCATCTGCCGGCAACGCTCGGCGGGCTGGCGTAACAGATTTAAGCTGGCCTGGCGGGAATATTTACCCGAGCGGAGCTTATCAATAACGCCCTGTTGCACCCCTTCCCGCCTGAACGCCAGCGGCTCCTCCAGGGGCAGAAGTTCCAGGAAGCCCAGGGTCAGGAAGTTATCCAGTTGCTCGGTATCAATCTCCTGACGCGTTCGCGTGTTGCGGCTCGGCTGCCAGTGAATATCCGTGCAGCGCTTCAGGGGCTGGATACCCTCCATGGCGTCAAGAAAAAGTGATTTGTCGTCAGGGTTCATGGACATCCTCCCGCTACATCTGAGCCTGTACTATACCTGCGCCAGGCATGGGCCTCAATAACCGCTACCCCAGGATGAGGGCATAAATATTAACCTGATGAATATAAAAATTATTTCTTCGCAAAAGTTAAACGCGACTTAACTTAAATTTCAGCACACATAAAACAGAAAGTTTAGGTTAAAAAAAATGTGGAATCAATGATGCTAAAACATATCTTTTTGAGGGTGGGGTGTTATAATTAAATAAACCTGCTTCACGGATATAACATTCAGGATCTGCGAAGGGAAGCACTGCTGTGTGTTGTAGGGTCTGTCTGATGTCGGACAGGCTCTGTTTTTTTATTTTACTCCCCGCTTCACTCCGATACTATTTTCCGCGCCTCTCTTCTGAATTGCGTAATTAACGATTCGGTCAGGGGTGTCTGACGAGAATCACGGCGCTGAATTAAATAATAGGCCGCTTTAGGTAGCGATTCGACAACGGGCAGCATAACCAGACGGTGCGCCAGCAGCGGGTCACAGCCCAGTTCCTTTGGCAGGATACTTAAAAAATCACTTTGTGCAACAAGGCTAATGCAGGAAGAAAACGTTTCGCAGACAACGTCAATGCGCGGTATTTGCGAGCGATGAGTAAAAACATCTTCCAATTGCTTATAATAACTCCCGCGTGGCGTCGGCATTGTCCAGTTATAATTCAGCAATTCGGTAATGGATGTCGCGCCCGTCGCCGGATGCCCTTCCCGACAAAATACGGCGAAAGGCTTTTCAAACAATTTTTCAAACGTAAACTCATGATCGTACGGCCCCTGATAATAGGTGTTGATGGTGAAATCCAGCTCGCCCTGGCGTAATTCATTGATCATCGACACCAGTTGCCCTTCCATAATCCGGACTTTTACCTGCGGATGTTGTGCATGAAAGCGGGTGATCACCGCGGGCATAAGGCTTCGCGAAATACTGGCTCCCATTCCAATATTAATCTGCCCGGCCAGTTCCCCCTGGCGCTGGCGGATATCATCCTGCGCCGCGCGTAACTCTTCCAGAATCAGCCTGGCGCGCGAGTAAAACCCTTCCCCACATTCGGTCAATGCGACGCCTTTACTCCTGCGCACAAAAAGCTGCGCCGCCATCCCCTCTTCCAGCTCTTTGATCGATTTGGTCAGCGCCGGTTGCGAAAGATTAAGCGTCCTGCTGGCACCGCGGATACTGCCCTGACGCGCGACTTCAACAAACGCCCGGATTTGATGAAATTTAATCTGAAATGACATAGCCCGACCGATAACCGTTGTTTATCAGAGTAAAGAAACTGTCATCTACTTTAATGGAAATGGATGTGCGAGGGTAATTCCTGAACGGTTAAAACTGTGAAAAAACGGTTAGTGATAAGTAAAAACTATCACAGCGTGAAGCAGTTCACATATTTTAATGATGACAGGAACAGATATGGAATCACTGGCGCAGTACATCCAGACATTAGCCCCACAACTGAGCGCATGGCGTCGCGATTTTCACCATTTCGCGGAGTCCGGATGGCTCGAATTTCGCACGGCGGCGAAAGTCGCGGAAATCTTAGACCAGCTGGGTTATTCGCTGGCGGTGGGCCGCGACGTGGTGGACGCCGAAAGCCGTATGGGATTACCCGATGACGCCACGCTGGCGCGAGAGTTTGCCCGCGCCCGGGCGCAAGGCGCACCAGAGAAATGGTTGACCCCGTTTGAAGGGGGATTTACCGGCATTGTGGCGACCCTGAATACCGGCCGCGCAGGCCCGACGCTGGCGTTTCGCGTGGATATGGACGCGCTGGATTTAAGCGAAGCACTCGATGACAGCCATCGCCCGTTCCGCGACGGGTTTGCCTCCTGCAACCCGGGGATGATGCACGCCTGCGCCCACGATGGTCACACCACCATTGGTCTGGGGCTGGCGCACGTGCTTAAGCAGAATGAATCGCAACTCAATGGCACCATCAAACTGATCTTCCAGCCTGCCGAGGAAGGCACCCGAGGCGCTCGCGCCATGGTGGCTGCCGGGGCGCTCGACGATGTGGACTACTTCACCGCGATTCACATTGGCACCGGTGTGCCCGCCGGTGTGGTGATCTGCGGCAGCGATAATTTTATGGCCACCACCAAGTTCGATGTGCATTTTACCGGGGTTGCCGCACACGCCGGCGGTAAACCGGAGGACGGCCGGAATGCCCTGCTCGCCGCAGCTCAGGCCGCTATCGCGCTTCACAGCATTGCCCCACACAGCGAAGGTGCATCGCGGGTGAATGTCGGCGTGATGCAGGCCGGCAGCGGACGCAACGTCGTGCCGGCTAACGCCCTGCTCAAGGTTGAAACCCGCGGCGTAAGCGAAGCCATTAACCAGTACGTCTTTGAACGCGCGCAGGCCGTGATTACCGGTGCGGCGGCACTCTACGGCGTGAGCGTCGAGATGCGTCTGATGGGCGCCGCCACCGCCAGTGCCCCTACACCGGCCTGGGTAGATTATCTGCGCCAGCAGGCAAGCCAGGTTACCGGCGTGGTGCAGGCCATTGACAGAGTCAACGCCCCCGCAGGTTCCGAAGACGCGACGCTGATGATGGCCCGCGTGCAACAGAACGGCGGAATGGCGTCGTATATGGTGTTCGGTACCGAGTTAAGCGCAGGTCATCACAATGAAAAATTTGATTTTGATGAGCAGGTCATGAACCTCGCTATCGAAACGCTGGCGCGCACTGCGCTTAATTTCCCGTGGACGCGAGGTGTGTAATGCAGGAGAACTACGCTTTTATTGCCGATGCCATCGACACGCGATGTCAGCTGTTAACCGGCATTGCCGACGACATCTGGGATCACCCTGAAACGCGTTTTGAAGAGTTCTGGTCCGCGGAACGGATTGCCGGCGCGCTGGAAGCGGAAGGTTTCACCCTGACCCGTGAAGCAGGTGGGATTCCGAATGCCTTTATCGCCAGCTTCGGCAGCGGTAAGCCCGTTATCGCCCTGCTGGGGGAATATGATGCTCTGGCCGGATTGAGCCAGCAGGCACATTGCGCGACGGCACAGTCCGCCACGCCGGGTGCCAACGGCCACGGCTGTGGCCACAATTTGCTGGGAACGGCAGCGCTGGCGGGTGCCATTGCGGTGAAAAGCTGGCTGGAGCAGCACGGGGGGAGCGGCACCGTGCGTTTCTACGGCTGTCCTGGTGAAGAAGGCGGTTCAGGGAAAACCTTTATGGTGCGCGAAGGTTTGTTTGATGACGTTGATGCCGCCGTCACCTGGCACCCTGAAGCATTTGCCGGCATGTTTAACGTCAGCACGCTGGCCAATATTCAGGCCGCCTGGCGGTTTCACGGCGTGGCGGCACATGCTGCTAACTCGCCACATCTGGGGCGTAGCGCGCTGGATGCCGTAACGCTGATGACCACCGGCACCAATTTCCTCAACGAACACATCATTGAGAAAGCGCGCGTTCATTACGCTATCACCGATACCGGTGGAATCTCACCCAACGTGGTGCAGGCGCAGGCTGAAGTGCTGTACCTGATCCGCGCGCCGGAAATGGCCGATGCGCAGCAGATCTACGAACGTATCGAGAAAATTGCTCAGGGCGCGGCAATGATGACCGAAACCACCGTTGCGTGTCGCTTTGATAAAGCCTGCTCCAGCTACCTGCCCAATCGCACGCTCGAAGCGGCGATGTATCGCGCCCTGCAGCATTACGGCACGCCAGAGTGGACGGAAGAGGAGCGCCAGTTTGCGCAGGATATTCGTGCCACGCTAACGCCAAATGACCTGCAAAACAGCCTGAAGAACATTGCCGCGACGGGGGGAGAAGCCGGTAACGCTTTTGCGCGCCGTCAGCAGGAGATGTTACTGACAGATGAGGTCGCACCTTACGCCATTACCGATAACGTACTGGCCGGGTCAACCGATGTGGGCGATGTCAGCTGGAAAATGCCGGTGGCACAGTGTTTCAGCCCCTGCTTTACCATCGGAACGCCTTTGCATACCTGGCAACTCGTGGCTCAGGGGCGAACCTCAATTGCTCATAAAGGCATGCTGCTGGCCGGAAAAGTGATGGGCGCAACCGCGCTAAATCTGCTCCAGGATGCAACGCTGCTGCAACAATGCCGGGAAGAGTTCGAACAACAAATCACCGAAAAACCGTACGTGTGTCCGATTCCGTCAGGCGTGACACCGTCACCTTTAAAATAATAAAACACAACACAACAACACAACAACAGTCCCGAGGAACGCCCATGAGTATGTCTTCCATACCTTCGCATTCCCCATCCGGTAAGCTCTATGGCTGGGTTGAAAGGATCGGTAATAAAGTGCCGCACCCTTTCCTGCTTTTTATCTGGTTGATCGTGGTTTTGATGGTGGCGACAGCGGTGCTGTCCGCCTTTGATGTCAGCGTGCGCAGTCCGGCCGATGGCAGTCTGGTGGCGGTCAAGAACCTGTTGAGTGTCGAAGGGTTGCACTGGTTCTTACCGAATGTGGTTAAAAACTTCAGCGGCTTCGCCCCGCTGGGGGCCATTCTGGCGCTGGTACTGGGCGCCGGGCTTGCCGAGCGTGTCGGTCTGTTACCGGCGCTGATGGTGAAAATGGCCTCCCACGTCAGCGCACGTTACGCCAGCTACATGGTGCTGTTTATCGCCTTCTTTAGCCACATCTCCTCTGATGCCGCGCTGGTGATCATGCCGCCCATGGGCGCTCTGATTTTCCTCGCCGTCGGACGCCATCCCGTGGCGGGTCTGCTGTCGGCGATTGCGGGCGTAGGCTGCGGCTTTACCGCCAACCTGCTGATCGTGACCACCGATGTCCTGCTCTCAGGCATCAGCACGGAGGCGGCCAAAACCATCGACACCGCGATGCACGTCAGCGTCATCGACAACTGGTACTTTATGGCCAGCTCGGTGGTCCTGCTGACCCTGGTGGGCGGACTGATTACCGATAAGCTCATTGAGCCGCGTTTAGGGAAATGGGAAGGCCGAAGCGATGAGAAGCTGGAGACGCTGAGTAAAGAGCAACGCGTTGGCCTGCGCGTGGCAGGCGTGGTCTCGCTGGCGTTTATTGCCGCGGTCGCGCTGATGGTGGTACCGGAAAACGGCATCCTGCGCGATCCGGTAAAACATTCCGTTCTCCCCTCGCCGTTTATTCAGGGCATTGTGCCGCTGATTATTCTGTTTTTCTTTGTCGTTTCGCTCGCCTATGGGATCGCCACCGGCAAAATTCGCCGTCAGGGCGATCTGCCGCAGCTGATGATCGAACCCATGAAAGAGATGGCGGGCTTTATTGTGATGGTGTTCCCGCTGGCGCAGTTCGTGGCGATGTTTAACTGGAGCAACATGGGCAAATTTATGGCCGTGGGGCTGACCGATGCGCTGGAAGCGGCGGGGTTAAGCGGCGTCCCGGCATTTGTCGGCCTTGCGCTGCTGTCGTCACTGCTGTGCATGTTTATCGCCAGCGGCTCGGCAATCTGGTCGATTCTGGCTCCCATCTTTGTGCCGATGTTTATGATGCTGGGGTTCCACCCGGCGTTTGCCCAGATCCTGTTCCGTATCGCAGACTCCTCCGTCATCCCGCTGGCACCGGTCTCACCGTTTGTTCCGCTGTTTTTAGGCTTCCTGCAGCGCTATAAACCAGAGGCAAAACTGGGTACCTACTATTCGCTGGTTTTACCCTATCCGCTTATCTTTTTAGGGGTATGGCTGGTGATGCTGGTGGCATGGTATCTTGTCGGTCTGCCGATTGGGCCGGGGATTTACCCAAGGCTGCACTAAAGGATTAACGATGCTGAGATTACTCGAAGATAAAATTGCCACGCCGCTTGGTCCACTGTGGGTGATTGCAGACGAGCAGTTCTGTCTGCGCGCCGTTGAGTGGGAAGAACACAGCGACAGGATGGACACGTTGCTCAACGTGCACTATCGCGCGCAGGGTTATGAACGTATCAGCGCCACCAACCCAGGCGGCCTGAGCGACAAACTGACGGCGTACTTCGAGGGCGATCTCAGCATCATTGACACCCTGCCGACCGCCACGGCAGGCACACCTTTCCAGCGCGAAGTCTGGCAGGCACTGCGCAGTATTCCGTGCGGACAGGTCATGCATTACGGCCAGCTCGCCGGGCAACTCGGCCGTGCCGGCGCGGCCCGCGCGGTCGGCGCGGCAAATGGCGCTAACCCCGTCAGTATTGTGGTCCCCTGCCACCGCGTGATTGGCCGCAACGGCACCCTGACCGGCTATGCCGGTGGCGTGCAGCGCAAGGAGTGGTTACTGCGTCACGAGGGGTATCTCCTGCTCTAGTTTCCAGGCTTTTAGTGCTTAATTTTCTTCCGGTTAGGCTAAAAATCCATAATCAAGCTGTGGAATTTCAAGAAGATGGCAACAGGTTGCCGTCTCTTGTCCTTATTGATGGTTTGGCAGGCTTACGTACTTACCAAAAAGATGTTAAAATTGACCAATATCAATTAAGGCTTGAGCAAACCTATGATCCCGGAAAAGCGAATTATACGACGCATTCAGTCTGGCGGTTGTGCTATCCATTGCCAGGATTGCAGCATCAGCCAGCTCTGTATCCCGTTTACCCTGAATGAGCATGAACTCGATCAGCTTGATAATATCATCGAGCGCAAAAAGCCTATTCAGAAAGGGCAGACGCTGTTTAAAGCGGGAGACGAACTGAAATCGCTCTATGCTATCCGTTCTGGCACCATCAAAAGCTACACCATCACGGAACAGGGTGATGAGCAGATCACCGGCTTCCATCTGGCGGGTGACCTGGTTGGCTTTGATGCCATCGGTACTGGCCATCACCCGAGCTTTGCTCAGGCGCTGGAAACCTCAATGGTTTGCGAAATCCCGTTTGAAACGCTGGACGATCTCTCAGGCAAAATGCCCAATCTGCGTCAGCAGATGATGCGTCTGATGAGCGGTGAGATCAAAGGCGATCAGGACATGATTCTGCTACTTTCCAAAAAGAATGCAGAAGAACGCCTGGCCGCGTTTATCTATAACCTCTCACGCCGCTTCGCGGAGCGCGGTTTCTCCCCGCGTGAATTCCGTCTGACCATGACGCGTGGCGATATCGGTAACTACCTGGGCCTGACCGTGGAAACCATTAGCCGCCTGCTGGGTCGTTTCCAGAAAAGCGGAATGCTGGCCGTTAAGGGTAAATACATTACCATCGAAAACGGTGAAGCTCTGGCCGTTCTTGCCGGTCACTCCCGCAACGTGGCATAACGCCTCCGCATGATTGATGCCAGGCCGATAAATTTTTATGATCTATTGGTCTGGTACGTCACCACTTCCGTTTCACCACGTTTCCCTGGCACCGCCCCACTCAGTCCCTGAAAGGTTCTTGTTGAGGTTATGAATTGAGAGAAAGTTTATTTTTCGTTTCAGTCGTTATCGCCTCAGTGAC
Source organism: Enterobacter sp. 200527-13 (assembly GCF_027924865.1). Taxonomy (NCBI): domain Bacteria; kingdom Pseudomonadati; phylum Pseudomonadota; class Gammaproteobacteria; order Enterobacterales; family Enterobacteriaceae; genus Enterobacter; species Enterobacter sp. 200527-13. Next base: position 1,265,322 of record NZ_BSCM01000001.1, on the reverse strand, counting down.
CTTCATATTCATCTGGATCATGCTTGTCGGGCCAATGAAGGGTGAAGAAAAAACCTACGTACAGGATTCAACGACGTTTGCGATTGCGGTGATGATACTGCTGTTGATTGCCTTTATCGCGGTAACAACAACGGTTCTTTTTCTGTGACAGATTTTCATGATTTATTGATCTGACAAAAACTTCCCCCCTGTTTCATTCAAGATATATAGGTTACTCTTTTAATTACAGACTGTGGTGACAGTAGTAAGGAGACCTGTATGGCAAAGTATCAAAACATGCTGGTGGCTATCGATCCTAACCAGGACGATCAGCCGGCATTACGACGTGCTGTGTATCTACATCAACGGATTGGTGGCAAAATCAAAGCGTTTTTGCCGATCTATGACTTCTCATATGAGATGACCACCCTTCTGTCGCCTGACGAACGCACCGCAATGCGTCAGGGAGTGATCAGCCAGCGTACCGCGTGGATCCGTGAACAGGCCAAATATTACCTGGAAGCGGGTGTTCCTATCGATATTAAAGTGGTCTGGCATAACCGACCTTTCGAAGCCATTATCCAGGAAGTGGTCGCCGGTGGGCACGACCTGTTGCTGAAAATGGCGCACCAGCACGACAAGCTTGAATCCGTGATCTTTACCCCTACCGACTGGCACCTGCTGCGTAAATGCCCTTGCCCGGTGTGGATGGTAAAAGACCAGCCGTGGCCAGAAGGCGGCAAGGCCGTCGTGGCGGTCAACCTGGCGAGCGAGGAGGATTACCACAATTCGCTCAATGAAAAGCTGGTCAAGGAGACGATCCAGCTTGCCGAGCAGGTTAACCACACTGAAGTCCATCTGGTGGGCGCTTACCCGGTAACACCGATTAATATTGCCATCGAGCTGCCTGAATTTGACCCGAGCGTGTATAACGATGCGATCCGGGGGCAGCACCTGCTGGCCATGAAGGCGTTACGCCAGAAATTCAGCATCGATGAGAAAATGACACATGTGGAAAAAGGGTTGCCTGAAGAGGTGATCCCGGATTTAGCAGAACATCTGCAGGCGGGGATTGTGGTACTGGGTACCATTGGCCGGACCGGTATTTCTGCCGCATTCCTGGGCAATACCGCCGAACAGGTGATCGACCATCTGCGCTGTGACCTGCTGGTCATCAAGCCGGATGAGTATCAGACACCGGTTGAACTGGACGACCCGGAAGACGACTAAGTTCAGACATAAAAAAACCGCCGTTTCCGGCGGTTTTTTTTGTCGCTGCTTTACAGCGATTTCAGAATCGCATCGACACTGGCTTTTGCATCGCCAAACAGCATGTGCGTGTTCTCTTTAAAGAACAGCGGGTTCTGAACCCCTGCATAACCGGTGTTCATGGAACGTTTGAAGACAATCACGTTCTGCGCCTTCCACACTTCCAGAACCGGCATACCGGCGATTGGGCTACGCGGATCGTCCTGCGCCGCCGGGTTAACGGTGTCGTTGGCACCAATAACCAGGACGGTGTCGGTATCGGTGAAATCATCGTTGATCTCATCCATCTCCAGCACGATGTCGTAAGGCACTTTCGCTTCCGCCAGCAGCACGTTCATGTGGCCTGGCAGACGCCCCGCTACCGGGTGAATGCCAAAGCGAACCTTGATACCACGCGCACGCAGCTTCTCGGTGATCTCCGCAACCGGATACTGAGCCTGTGCCACCGCCATGCCGTAGCCTGGGGTAATGATGACCGAGTGTGAGTTTTTCAGCATCTCTGCGGTATCTTCCGCGGTGATCTCACGGTGCTCACCCACTTCTTCGTCAGAACCGGTTGAGGAGCCGTCCGAACCAAAGCCACCCGCGATAACGCTGATAAACGAACGGTTCATCGCCTTACACATGATGTAAGACAGGATCGCACCAGAAGAACCGACCAGCGCACCGGTGACGATCAACAGATCGTTGCTCAGCATGAAGCCTGCTGCCGCCGCGGCCCAACCGGAGTAGGAGTTCAGCATGGAGACAACCACTGGCATATCGGCACCACCAATGGAGGCCACCAGGTGCCAGCCAAAGGCCAGAGCAATCAGGGTCATCACCAGTAACGCCAGCACCTGCAGGCCCACGCTTTCAGTGCGCACGAAGACCACCAGCAGCACAAAGGACACGACCAGCGCCGCCAGGTTCAGCTTGTGACGGTTTGGCAGCATCAGCGGTTTAGAAGAGATCTTACCGCGCAGTTTGCCGAACGCGACAATTGAGCCGGTGAAGGTCACCGCACCAATGAAGATGCCGAGGAACACTTCCGTTAGATGGATATTGACCAGAATCGGTTCCAGACCGGGTGTGTGGTACAGGTAGCTGTTGAAGCCCACCAGCACCGCCGCCAGCCCCACGAAGCTGTGCAGAATGGCCACCAGCTCCGGCATCTCGGTCATTTCAACGCGTTTCGCCAGGCGAATACCAATCGCGCCACCGATGATCATCGCCACCAGGATCCATGCAACGTTGCCGGTGTCCGGCCCGAAGATGGTGGCAATCAGCGCAATCGCCATCCCGGCGATACCAAAGTTATTTCCCTGCTGAGACGTTTCGTGTTTGGAAAGCCCCGCCAGACTGAAAATAAACAGGATTGCAGCAACAATGTATGCGGCTGTGACTAATCCTCCAGACATATGCTACCCCTTAGCCTTTACGAAACATTTTCAGCATGCGCTGAGTCACGGTGAACCCACCGAAAATATTGATACTGGCGATCAGCACCGCGATAAAGCTCAGGAAGCTTACCCAGCCGCCGTGGCCAATCTGCAGCAGCGCCCCGACCACGATAATCCCGGAGATGGCGTTAGTGACCGACATCAGTGGCGTATGCAGCGCATGGGAGACATTCCACACGACGTAGTACCCCACCACACACGAGAGCGCGAAGACGGTAAAGTGGCCGAGGAATTCTTTCGGCGCGACATCTGCCAGCCAGCCAAACAGAATAATGACCAGCGCCATGATCGCGTACTTACGCCACGGAGAAGCCGGTTTAGCAGGCTCTTTAGGCTCAGGTGCCGCTTTCGGTGCCGCCTGAGGCTGCGCGGACACCTGAATCGGTGGCGCAGGCCAGGTGATTTCGCCTTCACGCACCACCGTTACGCCACGCACAACAACATCGTCAAAATCAACGGTGATGTTGCCGTCTTTCTCTTTGCAGAGCAGTTTCAGCAGGTTAACAAGGTTGGTACCGTACAGCTGAGAAGACTGGGTTGGCAGACGGCCCGGCAAATCGGTATACCCGATCACCTTCACGCCGTTAGCGGTTGTGGTCACCTGATTTGGCACGGTGTATTCACAGTTGCCACCGTTCTGCGACGCCAGGTCGACGATCACGCTGCCCGACTTCATTGAGTCAACCATCTCACGGGTAATCAGCTTCGGCGCGGGTTTACCGGGGATAAGCGCGGTAGTGACAATGATGTCGACATCTTTGGCCTGCGCGGCGAAGAGTTCCATTTCCGCTTTGATAAAGGCTTCGGACATGACCTTCGCGTAACCGTCACCGCTGCCCGCTTCTTCCTTGAAGTCCAGCTCAAGGAATTCGGCACCCATACTTTGGACTTGTTCTTTTACTTCAGGGCGGGTGTCAAAAGCGCGTACGATAGCGCCCAGGCTGTTTGCCGCGCCGATAGCCGCAAGACCCGCCACGCCCGCGCCAATCACCATCACTTTCGCCGGAGGCACTTTCCCTGCCGCAGTGATCTGACCGGTAAAGAAGCGACCAAACTCATGCGCCGCCTCAACAATCGCGCGGTAACCGGCGATATTCGCCATGGAACTTAAGGCATCCAGCGACTGCGCGCGCGAAATACGCGGCACGGAGTCCATGGCCATCACGGTCACGCCACGTGCTGCCAGCTTCTCCATCAACTCAGGATTCTGTGCAGGCCAGATGAAGCTCACCAGCGTCGTGCCAGGATTCAGCAGTTCAATCTCGCTCTCTTCCGGCGCATTAACCTTGAGAATAACGGGCGACTGCCAGACTTCAGCACCGTCCACCACTTCCGCGGCAGCCTGAATAAAGGCCTCGTCATCGAAACTCGCCAGTTTGCCCGCGCCGCGTTCAACTGCGACGGTAAAACCCAGTTTAAGCAGTTGCTCCACCGTTTTCGGTGTTGCCGCTACGCGGGTTTCATTGGCTAACCGTTCTTTTGGTACCCCAATACGCATAGTTTTCCCTTCCATCGGTTTTTGATGATGGTTTGTCGATAAATGCCCGCGGTTTGTATCAACTTTCGCCAGCAGGACAGCGACGACATATGATTAACCCCAGAAAATAAAACAGTAACAAACTTTCTATAACCTACTGAAAATAACGCCCGTGATCTACCGCCAGAAAACACTATTTCTTACTTTATCTGTGAAAAATAAGTGATCTGCGTCGCTGACAGTGATATTTACCTTAAATTCATCGCTGAGACCGATAAATAGCGCAAGCGAAGCGGTAAAAACATGATATAGCGCCATTAGAGAACAACTTATTAACATTAAATTAACTTGTAAAAGTCATAAGCTTTATCAGTTTTGCTTGTCAGACGCCTGTTTTTTCAACATATCACTAAATGTTATCAAATCAGATGATTCAGTGAGCACAGGCTGTGAAAAATGGCGCAGACAGCGACGGGTTTTAAATGCCATAATCGGGACCGTCTCAAATTAACAACAATACCAGTACATGGTTTGCGCAAGGCGAAGGATTATTTTTATGAAGCTTAAGAACACACTCCTGGCGTCCGCACTTCTCTCCGCGACCGCCCTGTCTGCGAATGCCGCGACAGAGTTAACGCCGGAGCAAGCGGCAGCGTTAAAACCTTTTGACCATACGGTCATTGTGGGTCGTTATAATTCTATTGGCGATGCCGTCGCCGCCGCATCAAAAGCCGCCGATAAAAACGGTGCGGCCTCGTTTTACGTTGTTGATCAGTCTGACTCCGGCAACAGCGGTAACCAGCGCGTGACCATTGCGCTGTATAAAGACAATGCGCCGAAAGCTGACGCGCCGAAAAACCGCGTGATTAACGGCGTCGTTGAATTACCGAAAGATCAGGCGATTGAGCTGGAACCTTATGACACCGTCACCGTGCAGGGCTTCTATCGCAGCCAGCCTGAAGTGAACGATGCCATCACCAAAGCCGCAAAAGAAAAAGGCGCGTACTCTTTCTTTATCGTGCGTCAGGTCGATGCTAACCAGGGTGGCAACCAGCGCATTACCGCGTTCATCTATAAAGAAGATGCGAAAAAACGCGTTCTGCAAAGCCCGGACGCTATTCCTGCTGATTCCGAAGCGGGTCGTGCGGCGATAGCGAAAGGCGGCGAAGAAGCGAAGAAAGTGGAAATTCCAGGCGTAGCCACCTCTGCCGCACCAAGCGCTGAAGTGGGCCGTTTCTTCGAAACGCAATCCACCAAAGGTGGCCGTTACTCCGTTACCCTGCCAGACGGAACCAAAATTGAAGAGCTGAACAAAGCCACTGCAGCGCAGATGGTGCCGTTCGACAGCATTAAATTTACCGGCAACTACGGCAACATGACGGAAGTCTCTTATCAGGTCGCGAAACGTGCGGCGAAGAAAGGGGCGAAGTATTACCACATCACCCGCCAGTGGCAGGAACGTGGTAACAACGTGACCATCAGCGCCGACCTGTACAAGTAACAGAACGGTTGACCCGAGGCGGCGCAATGCCGCCTTTTTTGTTACTTTTTTTTGAAATTCGGCCCCACGTCATTGCATGCTTTCGTGACACTCCGTAAAATCCCGCGCCTTAGTGTGATCCACCATTTTTATGCGCCTGTGCGAAATAATTATTCTGGATTTGGACCTTTCATAACAGGAAGCCAATGGAAAAGAAACTAGGCCTGAGTGCTTTGACTGCACTCGTTTTGAGCTCAATGCTGGGTGCGGGCGTATTCAGCTTACCGCAGAATATGGCGGCGGTCGCAAGCCCTGCCGCACTGCTTATAGGGTGGGGCATCACGGGTGCCGGGATTTTGTTGCTGGCGTTCGCAATGCTGCTTCTGACCCGCATCCGCCCGGATCTGGATGGGGGGATTTTCACTTACGCCCGTGAAGGTTTCGGCGAACTGATTGGCTTCTGTTCCGCATGGGGCTACTGGCTGTGTGCGGTCATCGCAAACGTCTCCTACCTGGTGATCATCTTTTCGGCGCTCAGTTTCTTTACCGATACCCCTGAACTGCGGTTCTTTGGCGACGGCAATACCTGGCAGTCCATTGTGGGCGCCTCGGTACTGCTTTGGGTTGTTCACTGGTTGATTCTACGTGGCGTACAGACGGCGGCCAGCATTAACCTGGTGGCAACTCTGGCCAAACTGGTTCCGCTCGGCCTGTTTATCGTGCTGGCCTTTATGGCGTTCCGTCTCGATGTGTTCAGTCTCGATTTCAGCGGTGTCGCGCTGGGCGTACCGGTCTGGGAGCAGGTCAAAAACACCATGCTGATCACCCTGTGGGTCTTCATCGGTGTTGAAGGGGCCGTCGTGGTCTCTGCCCGGGCGCGGAATAAGCGCGATGTGGGTCGCGCCACGCTGCTGGCGGTACTGGCGGCGCTGGGCGTGTATCTGATGGTGACGCTGCTGTCGCTGGGGGTGGTCGCGCGTCCTGAACTGGCCGAAATGCGTAACCCGTCGATGGCGGGCCTGATGGTGAAAATGTTCGGACCGTGGGGTGACGTGGTGATTGCCGCGGGGCTGATTATCTCCGTGTGCGGCGCGTACCTGAGCTGGACCATTATGGCGGCAGAAGTGCCGTTCCTGGCCGCAACGCACAAAGCATTTCCACGCCTGTTTGCTCGTCAAAACAAAAACAGCGCGCCGTCGGCCTCACTCTGGCTGACCAACATCAGCGTTCAGGTCTGTCTGGTGCTGATCTGGCTCACAGGTTCAGACTATAACACTCTGCTGACCATCGCCTCGGAGATGATTCTGGTACCCTATTTCTTAGTGGGTGCATATCTGTTAAAAATCGCCACACGTCCGGCGCACTATGTGGTGGGTGTCGGAGCCTGTATTTACGGCCTGTGGTTGTTGTATGCTTCCGGGCCTATGCATCTGCTGCTGTCGGTGGTGTTGTATGCACCGGGCCTGCTGGTGTTTATCTACGCCCGCCGCACGCATCAGTTAGAGAACGCGCTTAGACGCCGTGAGATGGCCTTAATCGGGCTGTTACTGGTTGCTGCCGTACCGGCAACCTGGATGTTAATGGGATAGAATCGCCTTTCCCATTGTTGAACTGAAAAGGAGAACACGATGGGAAACGCGCAGCAACGCCCAATACTGATTACTGGTGGAGGCCGTCGTATCGGCCTCGCCCTTGCCCATCACTTTCTCAATCTTCGCCATCCGGTCATCATCAGTTACCGCAGCGAATATCCCTCGATTGAGGGGCTACGCAAAGCCGGTGCGATCTGCATTCAGGCCGATTTCTCAACCGATGACGGTATTCTGGCCTTCGCTGATAAAGTGAAATCTACCACCCCCGGGCTGCGCGCCATTATCCATAATGCCAGCGCCTGGCTTCCCGAAAAATCCGGTACGCCACTCAGCGAAACGCTCTCCTGCATGCTGCAGATCCACGTCAATGCGCCCTATCTGCTGAACCATGCCCTGCTCGACCTGTTGCGCGGTCACGGACATGCGGCGGGTGATATTATTCATTTCACCGATTACGTCGTGGAGCGCGGCAGCGACAAGCACATCGCCTATGCGGCCAGTAAAGCCGCACTCGATAACATGACGCGTTCGTTCGCCCGTAAACTTGCCCCTGAAGTTAAGGTCAACGCCATCGCCCCGGCGATGATTTTGTTCAACGAAGACGATGATGCGGAGTATCGCCAGCAGGCGCTGAATAAATCGCTGATGAAAATTGCGCCAGGTGAAAAAGAGGTTATCGATCTTATCGATTATCTGCTCACCAGTTGCTACGTCACTGGCAGAACCTTTGCCGTGGACGGCGGTCGACCGCTGCGCTAGTGAAAGCGGCTCCAGAAGAAGATAAGCACCCAGGCGCTGAGTCCCCAGCAGACAACGGCCCCGCTCAGCGCCAGGGGAAGTCGCATAAAACCGGTGAAGTACCACAGCGAAAGCAGATAGAGAAAATAAGGGATGATCGACCACATCCCGAACACGATGGTCGTACGCAATGCTTCCGTGCCTCGTTCTGAGGCGACAATATAGTGCGCTATTAACGCAAAGGTCGGGAAGAGTGGGATCAGCCCGGCAATATAATAATTCCTGGTTTTAGCCAGAACACCAATCAGTAACACCACCAGCGCACCCAACGCGGCTTTTATCACCAGCCCCATCTTTTTCCCTATAACAATCAAATAACACTATGAGCCAGAATAACGGAACTGGCGTTAATTATGAAAGATTAATGGAACGTTAAGGTTGTGCGGTGTATGTTGGCTTTTTTCACGATAACAGACGTTGTATGAATAAGATTGTTTATGTTGAAGACGAGCCCGAAGTGGGGCAATTGATCGCCGCCTATCTGGGTAAACATGATATGGACGTCATTGTTGAGCCTCGTGGCGATCGTGCCGAAGAGGTGGTCTTACGTGAAAACCCGGACCTGGTGCTGCTGGACATCATGCTGCCCGGCAAAGATGGCATGACGGTCTGCCGCGATCTGCGCGCCCGGTGGGAGGGCCCTATCGTGCTGCTGACCTCGCTGGACAGCGACATGAACCATATTTTGTCACTCGAAATGGGTGCCAATGACTACATTCTGAAAACCACGCCCCCTGCCGTCCTCCTTGCTCGTCTGCGCCTTCATTTACGCCAGCGTGCCAGCGTTGAACGAGAAGCGCCTGCTCAGTCGCTGACCCCGCACAAAGCGATGCGTTTTGGTACCTTGTCTATTGATCCGATTAACCGTCAGGTTCTGCTTTCTGGCGAGCTTATCGCCCTTTCCACCGCAGATTTTGACCTGCTCTGGGAACTGGCAACCCACGCCGGGCAGATCATGGATCGCGATGCATTACTGAAAAACCTGCGCGGCGTCAGCTACGACGGAATGGATCGCAGCGTTGACGTGGCTATTTCGCGCCTGCGTAAAAAACTGCAGGATAATGCCACTGAGCCGTACCGCATTAAAACCGTGCGTAACAAGGGCTATCTGTTCGCGCCTCACGCCTGGGAAACCTGATGCCGGTTCCCCACGACACTGTTTAAAACATTACGCAGACGAGGTCTGACAGTTGCATAAAATAAGAACACTCAGCCTGATCTGCTGTTTTGGGTTAACCGGATGCGTTGTCGCAGATATGGATTCAAGTAATTATGACTATGTTCCGTATATTCAGACTATCCAGAATCCCTGGACCCCGGGCCATACCAATGTGCAACAACGCCGTGAGGATTTGTACGCCTGCGGCGTTGATCGAAAGTATTCGCTCAATTCATGGGACGAAAACTTCAGTCGTAACCGCCTGCTGCCGGGCGAAACGATAGAACAGCAAGATTCCAGGATCAAAAAAATAGAAGACTGTATGAAATCAAAAGGGTACGTTCTGTGGGATTACTCACAATGCGGGCCCCGTAAAAAACCGAGCGGTATGTGTAACTAGTTTGGGTTTGCGTGTTTGTCTTCGACGCAGGTTATTAACGTATTGATTTTCGGTGATATTGAATGAAAAAGCTGTTTGTACAGTTTTATCTCCTGCTGTTTGTCTGCTTCCTGGTGATGACCATGCTGGTTGGGCTGGTCTATAAATTCACCGCCGAACGTGCGGGCAGGCAGTCACTGGATGATTTAATGAAAAGCTCGCTCTACCTGATGCGCAGCGAGCTGCGAGAGATCCCGCCACACGACTGGGCCAAGACCTTAAAAGAGCTGGATCTGAACCTGTCGTTTGATCTGCGCATCGAGCCGATGAAGGATTTCGATTTAGAGCCACCCGCCATGCAGCGACTGCGTGACGGGGACATTGTGGCGCTGGATGAGAAATATACCTTTATCCAGCGCATTCCACGGAGCCATTACGTTCTGGCCGTGGGGCCGGTACCTTATCTCTATTATCTGCACCAGATGCGCCTGCTGGACCTTGCCCTGCTGGCTTTCATTGCCATTTCGCTCGCGTTCCCGGTCTTTATCTGGATGAGGCCACACTGGCAAGACATGCTGAAACTGGAATCAGCTGCGCAACGTTTTGGTGACGGGCATTTTACCGAGCGCATTCACTTCGACAGCGGTTCCAGCTTCGAACGTCTTGGCGTGGCGTTTAACCAGATGGCCGATAACATCAATGCGCTGATTATCAGTAAAAAACAACTCATTGACGGAATTGCTCACGAGCTGCGTACGCCGCTGGTACGCCTGCGCTATCGGCTGGAGATGAGCGAAAACCTGACGGAGGCCGAGTCTCAGGCGCTGAACCGCGACATTGGTCAGCTTGAGGGCCTCATTGAGGAGCTCCTGACCTACGCGCGCCTCGATCGCCCGCAAAACGAACTGAACCTCAGTACGCCGGACCTGCCCGGCTGGTTACAAACCCATATCGATGATGTCCAGAGCGTAAACCCGCAACGTACGCTGCTGACACACGTCACGCCCGGCGATTATGGCGCACTGGATATGCGTCTGATGGAACGCGTGCTGGATAATCTGATGAACAACGCCATGCGCTATAGCGAGAGCACGCTGCAGATTGGCTTAGATTTACAGGGTAGTCAGGCCTGTCTGACGGTTGAGGATGACGGACCGGGCATCGCCCCGGAAGCGCGTGAAACGGTGTTTGAGCCGTTTGTACGCCTCGACCCCAGCCGCGATCGTGCCACGGGGGGATGTGGCCTCGGGCTGGCAATTGTTTACTCCATTGCGCAGGCGATGGGCGGCACGGTGCATTGTGAAGAGAGCGCGCTCGGCGGCGCGCGCTTCTGCTTTAGCTGGCCGGTATATCACAACATCACCCTTCCCGTCCCTACCTGACCTTTATCGCACGCTGGCCTGACCCGGCGTGCTGTGCTATATGATAAGTATGTTGTAACTAATGAAGAGTTATCATGGCGACGTACGATCTCATCGAAAGGCTGAACAGCACGTTCCGCGACATTGAACACGAGTTACTGACTCTGACCGAACGTTTGCAGACCTGCCGCCTGTTAGCCGCGCGGGTCTTTACCCTGCCGGATGTGGTGAAAGGCGCTGAACACGACCCGCTGGAAACCATAGAGGTGCAGCAGCATATCGGCAAAGCGGCGCTGGAACTGACGCTGCGGCACTACCGTCGCCTGTTTATCCAGCAGCAGTCAGAAAACCGCAGCAGTAAGGCGGCCGTTCGTCTGCCGGGCGTAATCTGCCTGCAAACTGATGCAACAACGCGAGAAGCGCTGGAAAACCAGATTGCGCATATCAACACGCTTAAGGCGACGTTTGAAAAGATCATCACTGAAGAGTCGGGTCTGGCCCCTGCCGCCCGCTTTGAATGGGTACACCGACAGCTACCGGGATTAATCACCCTGAATGCCTACCGTACGCTGACGGTACTGCGTCATCCCGCTACGCTTCGCTTCGGCTGGGCCAACAAGCACATCATTAAAAACTTCACCCGGGATGACATTCTGGCGCAGCTGGAAAAGAGTCTGAAGGCACCGCGGACTGTCGCACCGTGGTCACGCGAGCAGTGGATTGAACGGCTTGAGCAGGAGTACCACAGCATCGCCTCACTGCCGGCAGATACCCGGCTTAAGATTAAGCGTCCGGTGAAGGTGCAGCCTATCGCGCGCGTCTGGTATTCCGGCCAGCAAAAGCAGGTACAGTATGCCTGCCCGACGCCGCTGATCGCACTTTATGATGCCGATCAAGGGGCCATTGTGCCGGATATTGGCGAACTGCTGAATTACGATGCTGAAAATGTCCAGCATCGTTACAGACCTCAGGCGCAACCGCTGCAGCTGATCATTCCGCGGCTGCACCTGTATGTGGCGCAGTGATTATTTCAGGCTGCCGACCATCGATTCCGGGCGTACCCATGCATCAAACTCAGCCTCCGTCAGGTAACCCAATGCCAGAGCGGAGGCTTTCAGCGTCAGCCCCTCTTTATGCGCTTTTTTCGCAATCTCAGCGGCTTTGTCGTAGCCGATATGGGTATTCAGCGCGGTCACCAGCATCAACGACTCATTGAGCAACTGGCTGATGCGCTCGCGGTTTGGCTCAATGCCTGACGCACAGTGCTCGTTGAAACTCTCCATACCGTCCGCCAGCAGGCGTATGGACTGAAGCACGTTGTGAATCACCATCGGGCGATAGACGTTCAGCTCAAAGTTACCGGACGCGCCGCCCATGTTAACGGCAACGTCGTTACCCATTACCTGACAGCAGAGCATGGTCATGGCTTCACATTGGGTCGGGTTTACTTTGCCCGGCATGATTGAGCTACCCGGCTCGTTCTCCGGAATGCTAATTTCACCGATACCGCAACGGGGACCCGAGGCCAGCCAGCGCACATCATTGGCGATTTTCATCAACGACGCTGCCAGCCCCTTGAGGGCACCGTGGGTATGAACCAGCGCATCACAGGTGGCCAGCGCTTCAAACTTATTCGGCGCCGTGATAAACGGCTGCCCGGTGATGGCCGCCAGCTCGTCGGCAACGCGCACCGCATATTCCGGATGGGTATTTAACCCCGTACCGACCGCCGTTCCGCCCAGCGCCAGCTCTGCAAGATGCGGCAGGCTGTACTCGATATGCTTGAGGTTATGTTCTAGCATTGCCACCCAGCCGGAAATCTCCTGGCCGAGCGTCAGCGGCGTGGCATCCTGCAGGTGAGTACGTCCTATTTTGACGATATCGCTGAAAGCCTGCGCCTTCTCGCTAAGGGTGATTTTAAGCACGTTGAGCTGCGGGATCAGCTGTTCACGAAGCGCAATCACCGCCGCCACGTGCATCGCCGTCGGGAAGACGTCGTTCGAACTTTGGCTTTTGTTTACGTCATCGTTCGGGTGAACCTTACGCTCCATACCGCGCACGCCGCCCAGCAGTTCGCTTGCCCGGTTCGCCAGCACTTCGTTCATATTCATGTTGCTCTGGGTGCCAGAACCGGTCTGCCAGATGGCGAGGGGGAATTCATCGGGATGCTTGCCGGCCAGCACTTCATCGGCAGCAGTGATAATCGCGGTGGCCTTATCTGCCGCCAGCAGGCCTAAATCCTGATTCACTTTGGCGGCCGCACGTTTAGTGAGCGCCAGCGCCTGAATCAGCGAGACGGGCATTTTCTCGGTCGAAATACGGAAATGTTCCAGCGAACGCTGGGTTTGCGCGCCCCATAGCTTGTCAGCCGGGACATCGATCGCGCCCATAGAGTCTTTCTCACGGCGTACCGTAGTCATTACTTTCTCCTTGATAACACTGTCGGGATTGCTCACATGCTTCAGAGATAAGTATTGATTGCTTTACAGAAAAGAAATGGCGCTTTGTGCGCTCTTTGATGTGCCGGGTGACGTGAACGCCACCCGGCTATAGTAGATTACTTCACACACGCCGAACATTGAGAGGACTGGATCTGCCTGAAGAAGTCGTTACCTTTGTCATCCACAAGGATAAACGCCGGGAAATCTTCCACTTCAATTTTCCAGATAGCTTCCATACCCAGTTCCGGGTATTCAATGCACTCCAGGCTCTTGATGCTGCCCTGCGCGAGTACGGCAGCCGGACCGCCGATGCTGCCCAGGTAGAAGCCACCGTGTTTATGGCAGGCATCCGTCACCTGCTGGCTACGGTTTCCTTTTGCCAGCATGATCATGCTGCCGCCGTTGGCCTGCAGCTGGTCAACATACGAGTCCATACGGCCTGCGGTGGTCGGGCCTAACGAGCCAGAGGCGTAGCCTTCTGGCGTTTTGGCCGGGCCTGCATAGTAAATCGGGTGATCTTTGATGTACTGCGGCAGCCCTTCACCGTTGTCCAGACGCTCTTTCAGTTTCGCGTGAGCGATGTCACGACCAACGATGATGGTTCCGTTAAGAGAGAGACGGGTCGACACCGGATACTGAGACAGCTGCGCCAGAATCTCTTTCATCGGACGGTTCAGGTCAACGTGAACGGCTTCACCCTCTCCCGCTTTGCGCAACGCTTCAGGAATGTACTTCCCTGGGTTGTTTTCCAGTTTTTCGATCCAGACGCCTTCGCGGTTGATCTTCGCCTTGATGTTACGATCCGCAGAACAGGAGACCCCCATCCCGACCGGACAGGAGGCGCCGTGGCGCGGCAGACGGATCACACGCACATCATGGGCAAAATATTTGCCGCCGAACTGCGCACCCAGGCCAAGGTTACGCGCTTCTTCCAGCAGTTCCTGTTCAAGCTGAACATCGCGGAACGCCTGGCCGTGCTCGTTCCCTTCGGTAGGCAGGCCGTCGTAGTATTTGGTCGACGCCAGCTTCACCGTTTTCAGGGTGCTCTCTGCTGACGTACCGCCAATCACAAAGGCAATATGGTACGGCGGGCAGGCAGCGGTGCCGAGCGTGCGCATTTTCTCAACCAGGTAATTCTTCAGCTTGCCCGGCGTGAGCAGCGCTTTGGTTTCCTGGTAGAGATAGGTTTTGTTCGCTGAACCGCCACCTTTGGCGATGCAGAGGAATTTGTATTCATCACCGTCCACGCTATACAGGTCAATCTGCGCAGGCAGGTTTGTGCCCGTGTTGACCTCTTTGTACATATCCAGCGCCGCGTTTTGCGAGTAGCGCAGGTTGTCTTCGGTGTAGGTGTTGTACACGCCGTGCGCCAGCGCCGCTTCGTCGCCGCCGCCGGTCCAGACGCGCTGGCCTTTTTTACCCACAATGATGGCCGTGCCGGTGTCCTGGCAGGTAGGTAAAATACCTTTCGCCGCGATATCCGAGTTACGCAGGAACTGCAGGGCGACGTATTTGTCGTTTTCGCTGGCCTGCGGGTCGCTCAGGATATCGGCAACCTGCTGCTGGTGCGCAGGGCGGAGCATAAACGAGGCGTCGTGGAAAGCCTGCTGCGCCAGTAACGTCAGCGCCTGCGGATCGACCTTGAGGATCTCCTGCCCTTCGAATTCAGAGACGGAGACGTGATCGCGGGTTAACAGGTAATATTCGGTTTGATCCTTACTGAGGGGGAAAGGATCCTGATAATGAAAGGGTTTGTTCGACATTGTTCTCTCACTTACTGCTTCAGTCTGATTATTTGGGCAGATGTTCCGCTGCCCGCTTAAAAGCGAGTCAGCTTATCCTACACAATTTTTTAACAAAAACTGAGACTAGTACGACTTTTTACATCCACAGGTTACTTCCATGTGGTTTATTGCTTTAATACTCGGAGTTAATTCCACCATTGAATCAGGGCTTGATAATGCAAAAACTCATTAACTCAGTGCAAAACTACGCCTGGGGAAGTAAAACTGCGTTAACGGATCTCTACGGTATCGCGAACCCAAACAACCTGCCAATGGCAGAACTGTGGATGGGTGCGCACCCGAAGAGCAGCTCAAAAATTGAAGACGCAAGCGGCCAGGTTCGCTCTCTGCGCGACGTGATTGATGCCGACAAAGCCACCCTGCTGGGTGACAAGGTTGCCAGCCTTTTTGGTGAGCTGCCGTTCCTGTTTAAAGTGCTGTGCGCCGACCAGCCGCTCTCCATCCAGGTTCACCCGAATAAAAAAGCCTCTGAGATGGGCTTTGCGAAAGAGAACGCGGCCGGTATTCCGTTAGATGCGGCCGAGCGTAACTACAAAGATCCTAACCACAAGCCGGAACTGGTCTTTGCGCTGACCCCCTTCCTGGCGATGAACGCGTTTCGCGAGTTCTCAGAAATTATCTCCCTGCTGCAGCCGGTGGCGGGTGCTAACAACGCGATCGCTCACTTCCTGGAAAACCCGAATGCAGAAGGCCTGAGCCAGCTTTTCGCCAGCCTGCTGAACATGCAGGGAGAAGAGAAATCTCACGCCCTGGCGGTGCTGAAAGCAGCGCTGGACAGCCAGCACG
Source organism: Enterobacter sp. 200527-13 (assembly GCF_027924865.1). Lineage (NCBI taxonomy): Bacteria > Pseudomonadati > Pseudomonadota > Gammaproteobacteria > Enterobacterales > Enterobacteriaceae > Enterobacter > Enterobacter sp. 200527-13. The sequence goes on along the minus strand of NZ_BSCM01000001.1, from coordinate 1,249,354 downwards.
GTGAGCCGTGGGATACCATCCGCCTGATTTCTGAATTCTACCCGGACGACAGCGGCCTGTTCTCCCCTCTGCTGCTGAACGTGGTGAAGCTGAACCCGGGCGAGGCGATGTTCCTGTTTGCTGAAACCCCGCACGCCTACCTGCAGGGCGTGGCGCTGGAGGTGATGGCCAACTCAGACAACGTACTGCGTGCAGGCCTGACGCCGAAATACATTGATATCCCTGAGCTGGTTGCCAACGTGAAGTTTGAGGCGAAGCCTGCGGATCACCTGTTGACTCAGCCTGTTAAACAGGGTGCGGAGCTGGACTTCCCGATCCCGGTGGATGATTTTGCCTTCTCACTACATGACCTGAGCCCGGCAGAAACCGCCATCGCGCAGGAGAGCGCGGCAATCCTGTTCTGCGTTGAGGGTGAAGCAACGCTGCATAAAGGTGGCGAGCGTCTGGTGCTCAAGCCAGGCGAATCGGCATTTGTAGCGGCAAACGAGTCGCCGGTGAGCGTGAGCGGTACCGGTCGTCTGGCGCGTGTTTTTAATAAGCTATAAGCACTTACTGAATTTTTTAACAACTCTTGCTAAGCTAGTTGAAGACTTTACATCACCGGGCGGTTTCTACCGCCTGGTTTCATTTTAGGGATAGTCGCAATGAAAAAATCGGTCGTAGCGGTAGGAGTGATTGTAGCGTTAGGCGTGGTCTGGACAGGTGCCTCCTGGTTTACCGGGAAACAGCTGGAAAGCCGTCTGGCTGAGATGGTGGCACAGGCTAACGGAGAGCTTAAGCGTGGCGCGCCGGAAGCAGGCGTGGAGCTTGCCTACCAGAATTATCAGCGTGGTGTCTTTACCAGCCATATGCAGGTGGTTGTCAAGCCTGTCGCCGGTAATGAAAATGGCTGGCTGAAACCGGGCCAAAGCGTGGTGCTGGATGAAGTGGTCAGCCACGGTCCGTTCCCGCTGGCACAGTTAACGTCTTTTAACCTGATCCCGTCGATGGCGTCCGTTCACACTGTACTGGTGAATAACAACTTAACCAAACCTCTGTTTGATCTGGCAAAAAATGAGTCACCTTTCGAGGTTAACACCCGCATCAGCTACGCCGGTGACACACGTTCCAGTATTGATCTGAAAGCACTGAACTACGAGAAAGATAACGAGAAAGTGACCTTTAGCGGGGGGAATTTCAAGGTTGATGCTGACCGCGATGGAAATGTCTTCTCCCTGACCGGTGAAGCAGAGAGCGGCCTGATCAATGCCGTCAATGAATACGGTCAAAAGGTTCAGCTGACGTTCAATAACCTGAAAGCCGATGGCGACAGCAAGATGACCGATTTTAAAGAGCGTATCGGTAATCAGAAACTCTCTTTCGACAAGATTGCTATCGCGGTTGAAGGGAAAGAGATGGCCGTGCTGGAAGGCATGGAGGTGGACGGCAAATCCGACGTGTCTAAAGACGGTAAGAGCATCAATACCCAACTGGATTACGCCCTGAAGAGCCTGAAAGTGCAGAACCAGGATCTCGGGACCGGCAAACTGTCGCTGAAGATTGGCAATATCGACGGTCAGGCGTGGCATGAATTTAGCCAGAAATACAGCAAAGAGAGCCAGGCACTGCTGAGCAATGCCGCGCTGCAGCAGAATCCGGAAGTTTACCAGCAGCAGGCCATGGCGGTGCTGATGAATAACCTGCCAATCCTGCTGAAAGGCGAGCCGGTTATCACCGTGGCCCCGCTGAGCTGGAAAAACAGCAAAGGCGAAACCAACTTTAACCTGTCCCTGTTCCTGAAAGACCCGGCAACCGCAACGGGTGAACCTCAGACGCTGGCGCAGGAAGTGGATCGCAGCGTGAAGTCACTCGACAGCAAGCTGACCATCCCTGTGGATATGGCGACCGAGTTTATGACCCAGATTGCGAAGCTTGAAGGGTATGGCGATGAAGATGCCGGCAAGCTGGCGAGCCAGCAGGTGAAAGGCCTGGCGGCAATGGGCCAGATGTTCCGCATCACGAAGATGGAAGACAACACCATTTCCACCAGCCTGCAGTATGCCAACGGTCAGGTCACGCTAAACGGCGATAAAATGCCGCTGGAAGATTTTGTCGGGATGTTTGGTATGCCTGCTCTGGGGATGCCGGAACCGGCTGAACCTGCAGCGCCGGCCGTGCCTGAAGCACCTGCTGCACCCGCTGCACCCGCTGCACCACAGCAGTAATCATCAAAACCCCTCTCTGATGAGGGGTTTTTTATTACCGGTTGCAGGTACTCAGCCTGGTGCCACGAATACTATTTCACCGTCACTAACCGTGCCGACACAATCTGGTGCCCGGCCTGCACGTCTGCTTTTTCGATGCGCTGCATAATCCTGTCCGCCAGCGTGTAACCCATCTCCCGGGCAGGTGTGGTGGCCCAGACAATGGGCAGATCGTCCAGCGCGTTTTCACCAACATCTGCAAATGCCCCTAACGCCACCTGGTGGCCGAAGAAGGTTTCAACCCCACCCTCGCCGCTCTGACGCCCGGCGCGGATCAGGCCAAACCAGGCCCCCATCGCAATCACCTCGTTATAGCAAATCACGGCGCTTATCGTCGGGCTACTCCGTAATAACGCGTTTATCGCTTCCGCGGCTTTCTTCTGGCTGGATTCGCATTCCACCACCCATTCGCTGTGGAACGGGAGGCCGTATTTAATCAGCGTCGCGCAGTAACCGCCTACCCGCTCGGCTCGCGTCAGGGACGAGCTTTTTCCGCCAAGCCAGGCAATGCGCTGATGCCCCCGATGAATAAGATGCTCCGTCAACATTTGTGCGGCCTGCATGTTGTCTGGTCGCAGGGTATCGGCTTCGTCCAGATAACTGGCGCGCGAGGCAAACACCAGCGGCACGCCTTTTTCGGCGGCGCGCTCGCACAAGTCATTACTCACACCCGACGCGCCGGCGACGATCACCCCGTCGACGCCCTGCGTAAGCAGCATATCCAGACGGGAAAGGAGCTGATCGGCCTCGCGACCGCCGTGAAGCAAAAAGACCATCCGTCCCTGCGCTTCAAGCGCTTCGGTCAGGCCAGCGGTCAGTTCGGCATAAAAGGGAGAGGTCAGGTCACGCACAATCAAACCGATCACACCGCTTTGGCCGCCGCGCAGCGCTGATGCCTGGCGGTTACGTACAAAGCCCAGTTGCTCAACCACCTCGTTAACCCGTTGCCCGGTCGCGGGAGAAATGCGTCCTTTCCCGCTGAGCACCAGTGAAACGGTGCTGACGGAAACCCCCGCCGCCAGCGCGACATCGTTGATGGTGATTTTTTTCGCTACAGCCATGTGTCGGCGTGACTCCCTGAAATGAGATCGGTAAAACGTTTTACCAATATGTAATCTTTATACTACCAGTCAAAGCCTGAGAATGTGATTCAGAGCGCACTAAACTTTGATAAAACGTTTTATCTTCTCGCAGCATTGAAGCAGATAAACTGATTTTAACAATAAAGGAGTCGTTTTATGACGGCGAAAGCAGCACAAAAAATATCGCTGTGGGAATTTTTCCAGCAACTGGGTAAAACCTTTATGCTGCCCGTGGCACTCCTCTCGTTCTGCGGGATCATGCTCGGGATCGGCAGTTCATTGAGCAGTAAGGACGTCATCACGCTGATCCCGTTCCTCGGGACACCTGTGCTGCAGGCGATCTTTATCTGGATGAGTAAAGTCGGCTCCTTCGCCTTCAGCTTCCTGCCGGTGATGTTCTGTATTGCTATCCCGCTGGGTCTGGCACGCGAGAACAAAGGCGTGGCCGCCTTTGCCGGGTTTGTCGGTTATGCAGTAATGAACCTTGCGGTGAACTTCTGGCTGACGGCTAAAGGCATTCTGCCCACCACCGATGCCGCCGTGCTTAAAGCGAACAACATTCAGAGCGTTATCGGGATTCAGTCCATTGATACCGGGATCCTCGGCGCGGTGATCGCCGGGGTGATTATCTGGATGCTGCATGAGCGCTTCCACAATATTCGCCTGCCTGATGCGCTGGCGTTCTTCGGGGGCACCCGCTTTGTACCCATTGTAACCCTTGTGGTCATGGGTCTGTTTGGCCTTATTATTCCGCTGATCTGGCCGGTCTTTGCGCTGGGGATTAACGGGATTGGCCGCATCATCAACGGTGCGGGCGATTTTGGTCCGATGATCTTCGGAACCGGCGAACGTCTGCTGCTGCCGTTTGGTCTGCAACATATTCTGGTGGCGCTGATCCGCTTTACCGAAGCGGGCGGCACAATGGAGGTGTGCGGACGCGATGTGAGCGGTGCGCTGACCATCTTCCAGGCACAGCTGAGCTGCCCGACCACGCACGGCTTCTCTGAAAGTGCAACCCGCTTCCTGTCACAGGGTAAAATGCCGGCCTTCCTCGGCGGCTTGCCGGGTGCGGCGCTGGCCATGTATCACTGTGCTCGTCCGGAAAACCGCCATAAAATTAAAGGGCTGCTGATTTCCGGTGTTATCGCCTGTGTCGTGGGCGGTACAACGGAGCCAATCGAATTCCTGTTCCTGTTTGTCGCGCCAGTGCTGTATCTCATCCACGCGGTACTGACCGGTCTGGGCTTCACCGTGATGGCGGTGCTGGGCGTCACCATCGGGAATACCGACGGCAACGTCATCGACTTTGTGGTGTTCGGGATCCTGCACGGGTTGTCGACTAAGTGGTACCTGGTACCGGTGGTCGCCGCTATCTGGTTCGCGGTGTACTACGGCATTTTCCGCTTCGCCATCACCCGCTTTAACCTCAAAACGCCTGGGCGGGATACCGATACCGCCAGCAGCGTTGAGCAGGCTGTTGCAGGTACCGTGGGTAAGTCCGGCTATAACACCCCTGCTATTCTGGCAGCGCTGGGCGGTGCGGATAACATTACCTCTCTGGATAACTGCATCACCCGACTGCGCCTGTCGGTGGCGGATATGTCGAAAGTTGACACCAACGCCCTGAAAGCCAACCGGGCCATCGGCGTGGTACAGTTAAATCAACATAATTTGCAGGTGGTTATCGGCCCGCAGGTTCAGTCAGTGAAAGATGAGCTGGCAACCCTGATGCGTACAGTGGAAGCCTGATGCCTCACCCCCTCGCGCTGAGGGGGTTTTTCTTTAAGGACTTGAGTCATGTTCGATTTTTCAACCGTCGTGGATCGACACGGCACCTGGTGCACGCAGTGGGACTATGTCGCCGACCGCTTTGGCGCGGCCGATCTGCTGCCCTTCACCATCTCCGATATGGATTTCGCGACCGCGCCCTGCATCACCGAAGCGCTGCACCAACGTATTCATCACGGGGTGTTTGGCTACAGCCGATGGAAAAATGAAGAGTTTCTCGCCGCTGTGGCACACTGGTTCCGGCAACGCTTTAACAGCCACATTGATACCGACTCGCTCGTGTACGGGCCTTCCGTTATTTATATGGTATCCGAACTGATTCGCCTCTGGTCAACTCCCGGCGACGGCGTGGTGGTCCATATCCCCGCTTACGATGCGTTCTATAAGGCCATCGAGGGGAATGCCCGCCAGGTGGTCGGCGTGGCGATGGAAAAACATGCCACGGGCTGGCAGGGAGATATGGCCGCGCTTGAGGCGGCGCTGGCAAAACCGGAAAACAAAATTTTGCTGCTGTGCAGCCCGCAAAACCCCACGGGTAAAGTCTGGACGCGTGAAGAGCTGAGTCACATGGCTGAACTGTGCGCCCGTTATGACGTGGCGGTGATCAGCGATGAAATTCATATGGACATGGTGTGGGGAGGCCGTCGCCATACGCCGTGGAATGAAGTGGCACGCGGTAAATGGGCACTTCTGAGCTCTGGTTCAAAAAGTTTTAACATACCGGCGCTCACCGGTGCCTGGGGGCTGATTGGCGATGAAGAGAGCCTTAACGGTTACCTCAGCGCATTAAAAGGTCGTGACGGGCTCTCTTCCCCTTCCGTACTGGCGCTGACGGCCCACATTGCTGCCTATCAGCAGGGAGAGCCATGGCTGGATGCACTGCGGGCGTATCTGGAGGAAAATCTGGCGTACATTGCCCACGAATTACACCGTGCGTTTCCGACGCTCAACTGGCAGCCACCGGAAGCCACGTATCTGGCCTGGATCGATTTACGTCCACTCAACCTTGACGACAAAATGCTACAAAAGGTCCTGATTGAGCAGCAAAAGGTCGCCATCATGCCGGGATACACCTACGGCGAAGAGGGGAACGGTTTTGTCCGTCTGAACGCGGGATGCCCGCGTAGCAAGCTTGAGCAAGGGGTTCAGCGGCTGATCGCTGGTATAACGACGCTCCTGTAATCAGATTGCGCAACGGAATATTCCCTTGCGCAAATAGCTTTTTACCTCGTTTTGTTTTTATAATATGACGCACTTTAACCAGAAAAGAGTGCGACCATGATTGATACACGCCTGCCACTAACTGATATTCACCGCCATCTTGACGGTAACATTCGTGCCCAAACCATCCTCGATCTTGGCCGCCAGTACAATCTCACGCTCCCTGCACAAACGATTGAGACCCTAATCCCCCACGTTCAGGTTACCTCAAATGAACCGGATCTGGTCAGTTTCCTGAGCAAACTCGACTGGGGCGTGAAGATGCTGGCCTCGCTGGATGCCTGCCGCCGTGTTGCTTTCGAAAATATTGAAGATGCCGCCCGTAATGGCCTGCACTACGTTGAACTGCGCTTTTCGCCAGGCTATATGGCGATGACCCACAACCTGCCCGTTGCAGGCGTGGTTGAAGCGGTAATTGACGGCGTGCGCGAAGGGTGTAAAACCTTCGACGTTCAGGCTCGCCTGATTGGCATTATGAGCCGCACCTTCGGTGAAGCGGCCTGTCTGCAGGAGCTGGAAGGGTTACTGGCGCATCGTGATGCGATCGCTGCCGTTGACCTGGCGGGTGATGAACTCGGCTTCCCGGGCAGTTTGTTCCTTTCTCATTTCAACCGCGCGCGTGACGCCGGCTGGCACATTACCGTGCATGCCGGTGAAGCGGCAGGCCCTGAAAGCATCTGGCAGGCCATCCGTGAGCTGGGTGCAGAGCGTATAGGTCATGGTGTCAAAGCCGTTGAAGATCGCGCCCTGATGGATTTCCTTGCCGAGCAGCGTATTGGTATTGAATCGTGTCTGACGTCCAATATTCAGACCAGCACAGTGGCATCACTGGCGCATCACCCGCTGAAAACCTTCCTGGAGCACGGTGTTCTGGCCTCACTGAACACGGACGATCCGGCAGTACAGGGCGTGGATATTATTCATGAGTACACCGTCGCCGCACCGCAGGCTGGCCTGAGTCAGGATCAGATCCGCCAGGCGCAGATTAACGGCCTGGACATCGCTTTCCTGACGCCAGCAGAGAAACAGGCGCTGCGGGATAAGGTCGCCCGCGGCTAAGCCCGTTGCCGGGTGGGCGCTTCGCCTTACCCGGCTTTGCCAGAATCACGCCAGACAGAGCGTTGCGCGGTGTTTGGCTGATTCAATCCCCAGTTCAATCAATTCCATAATCTGAATCGCCTGGCTGGCCGGAACCGGGTTATCCCCCGTCCCGTTTAGCGCATCACGGATAGCGGCATAATACGCCGGATAGTTACCCGGGATCGTCAGTAACGTTTCTTCAACCCTCTCTTCGCCTTCCACCCGCGTCACAACCCCGTCCCGCATGTCATAGCCCCAGTCTTCCTGCGGCAAACGCTCGCCGTTTTTCAGGCGTTCTTCCTGAGGATCGAGACCAAACTTCACATAGCTCCCGCGCGTACCGTGAAGGATATAACGCGCTGATTCGGCGGCTGCCACCATTGTCCCGTGCAGTACAATACGCCGCTGCGGGTAACTCAAGACGGCATGAAAGTAGTCGGTGGTTTGCGCTCCGGGTCTGAGCTGGGCCAGATCGACCGTCATACTGACCGGCAGGCCAAACAAATTTACGGCCTGATCGAGAAGATGCGGCGCTAAATCGTACCAGATGCCGCTGCCCGGCCCGGCTTGCTCACGCCAGCGGTTTCGGACCTGAGGGCGGAACCGGTCAAAGTGCGATTCAAAAAAGAGGATTTCGCCCAGCGTACCTTCATTAAGGAGCGCTTTTACCGTCAGGAAATCACTGTCCCAGCGGCGGTTATGAAATACCGAAAGCACTCTTCCAAAACTTTTTGCCAGCGCATCCAGTTCGCGCGCCTGTGACAACGTCACCGTGAAAGGTTTATCGACAATAACGTGCTTACCGGCTTCCAGTGCGGCCTTTGCCAGCGGAAAATGCGTGTCATTGGGGGTGGGAATGACGATCAGATCAATATTAGGGTCGTTAAAAAGATGCTTAGGTTCAGAAACAACCGGCACGGAGGGCCAGTCGGCATGCACTTTCGTGGCATCGCTACTGGAAACTGCCGCCAGCGCCATGCCCGGCGTCCCGGCAATCAGAGGCGCATGAAAAGTCTTGCTCGCGTACCCGTAACCAATAAGCCCGACGCGGATGCTATCACTCATAATGTTGCCCTCTTTTATGACTATCTTATTTCACACTGGCTACTCTGACGTTCTTACAGATTAATCATGTGCCATATGACGTAAAATAGCAGGCTATGCCGGTTGTTTTTGTTACATAGATTTAACGTTCTGATTTTGTTTAGGGGAACCGTTCCCAAAGCACTTGCCGCGGGGGAAACGGCGCTGTAACATTTGCAACCTGTATTTATGGATAAATTACACGTACCAGTCATGACGTCAATTATTAATCGAATCATTGAATTAGCGGGATGGATTGTCCTTGGGGTATCGGTCATTTTGCTTGGTGTTGCCAGCCATATCGATAACTACCAGCCGCCGGAGCCTGTCACCGTCGCCCAACCTAAGTAACCGGTTACCGCAATAAAGAGTGACATAATATGTCAGTTACTTATTGCCAGCCCTGGTGAACACGGTTAACCTTCTCTTCCAGGCATCGTCTGATGCCTGTACTTTCAGCAAAGAAAACTCCTAATTTAGTCGCGTTATCTGAGTGGGCTGTTTACGTCTTTATTAATCCGTTTATTATTCGGACGAATTACCTTAACTGGTATTACTCACTTTTATATGGAAACTTATTAATATGACAGTTCAGGACTATTTATTAAAATTTCGCAAGATCAATTCGCTTGAGAGCCTGGAAAAACTGTTTGACCATCTGAACTACACGCTGTCGGATAATCAGGAAATCATCAATATGTATCGCGCCGCTGACCACCGCCGTGCGGAGCTGGTCTCCGGTGGCCGTTTGTTCAACGTCGGTGAAGTGCCTAAGTCTGTATGGCGCTACGTTTTATAAGAAAGTAGCCATCCGCGCGAAATGTTATATACTCTCCGCCCTGCAAACTGGCTGTACAACATTTCGCGCAGATTATGGGAGAGTTCATGACCGCAACGCCTGGAGAACGAATTGGAGGCTGGTTAATCGCCCCACTGGCATGGCTGCTGGTTGCCTTATTAAGCGCATCACTTGCGCTGCTGCTTTATACCACCGCACTGATTACACCTCATGCAATCCAGACCCTGATGTCGCAAAGTGTGCTTAATATTACGATGTGGTTTGTGTCGTTCGTTTTTGCGATCGGGATGTGGTACTACACGCTATGGCTGACCATTGCCTTCTTTAAGCGCCGTAAGGGTGTCCCTAAACACTACATTATCTGGCTGCTGATTTCGGTCCTGCTGGCGGTGAAAGCCTTTGCTTTTTCGCCAGTTTCTGATGCCCTGGCCGTTCGCCAGCTGCTTTTTCCGTTACTGGCTGCGGCGCTGCTGGCGCCCTATTTCAAGCGTTCGACGCGGGTGAAGAACACCTTTGTGAACCCGTAATAACCTTACAGATAACCTGTTGTCGCCTGCGGTGGTTTGTCCGATAATAGGCGGCTTTTTTATTTCAGGCTAAATAATGACCGATTACTTACTGCTCTTTGTCGGCACTGTGCTGGTTAACAACTTCGTCCTGGTGAAGTTCCTTGGCCTGTGTCCATTTATGGGGGTTTCCAAAAAGCTGGAAACTGCAATGGGCATGGGGCTGGCCACCACCTTCGTGATGACGATGGCGTCTATCTGCGCGTGGTTGATTGATAACTGGATCCTCATCCCGCTGGATTTAATCTATCTGCGTACGCTGTCCTTTATTCTGGTCATCGCGGTGGTAGTGCAATTCACAGAAATGGTGGTGCGTAAAACCAGCCCGGCTCTCTATCGCCTGCTGGGTATCTTCCTGCCGCTGATTACCACCAACTGTGCAGTACTTGGCGTGGCGCTGCTGAACATCAACCTTGGGCATAATTTCATGCAATCGGCGCTGTACGGTTTTTCTGCCGCCGTCGGTTTCTCTCTGGTGATGGTGCTGTTCGCCTCGATTCGCGAGCGTCTGGCAGCAGCGGATATCCCTGCGCCATTCCGCGGTAACGCGATCGCCCTGGTGACAGCAGGTTTAATGTCTCTGGCCTTTATGGGCTTTAGTGGTCTGGTGAAGTTGTAATGAGTACTATCTGGATAGCCATCGCCTCTATCAGCGTGCTGGGGTTGGTGTTTGGCCTTATTCTGGGTTACGCCTCCCGCCGTTTCGCGGTAGAGGACGATCCTGTTGTAGAAAAAATCGATGAGCTTCTGCCGCAAAGCCAGTGCGGGCAGTGTGGCTATCCTGGCTGCCGCCCCTATGCCGAAGCGGTAGGCGTGCAGGGTGAAAAAATTAACCGCTGCGCACCCGGCGGTGAAGCGGTAATGCTGAAAATAGCCGCCCTGCTTAACGTTGACCCGCAACCTGTTGACGGCGATGAAGATGTGCAGGAGCCGGTTCGCGCCCTCGCCGTGATTGACGAAGCGAACTGCATCGGCTGCACAAAATGCATTCAGGCATGCCCTGTCGACGCCATCGTTGGCGCAACGCGCGCCATGCACACCGTCGTGGCGGATCTGTGCACCGGCTGTAACCTCTGCGTGGCACCCTGCCCGACGCAATGTATCGCGTTGCGCCCGGTTGAACCGACTACCGAAAGCTGGAAGTGGGATCTTCAAACCATTCCGGTTCGCATCATTCCTGTGGAACAACATGCTTAAGTTATTTTCTGCTTTCAGAAAAGAGAATATTTGGGACTTTGACGGTGGTATCCATCCACCTGAAATGAAAACCCAGTCCAACGGCACGCCGCTGCGCCAAATTCCGCTGGCGTCCCGTTACGTCATGCCGCTGAAACAGCATATCGGTGCTGAGGGTGAACTGTGCGTGAAAGAAGGCGATACCGTCCTTCGCGGCCAGCCGTTAACATTCGGTCGCGGACGTATGCTGCCGGTCCACGCTCCGACGTCCGGTACAGTGGTGGCGATCGCCCCCCATACCGTTGCACACCCCTCTGCGCTCTCCGAGCTGAGCGTCATTATTGAAGCCGACGGAGAAGACCGCTGGATAGAACGTGACGGCTGGAGCGACTACCGCAACCGGAGCCGCGAAGCGCTTATCGAGCGTATTCATCAATTCGGCGTTGCCGGCCTGGGCGGCGCAGGGTTCCCTACCGGCGTCAAACTGCACGGCGGCGGCGATAAAATTCAGACCCTGATCATCAATGCAGCAGAATGTGAACCCTACATCACCGCCGACGATCGTCTGATGCAAGACTGCGCCGCGCAGGTCGTGGAAGGGATCCGCATTCTTGCCCATATTCTGCAGCCGCGCGAAGTGCTGATTGGCATTGAAGATAACAAGCCACAGGCTATTTCGATGCTGCGTGCCGTCCTCAACGGCAGCCACGATATCGGCCTGCGCGTTATCCCAACCAAGTACCCCTCTGGCGGTGCCAAACAGCTGACGCAAATTCTGACCGGCAAGCAGGTTCCGCATGGCGGACGCTCTTCGGACATCGGGGTGCTGATGCAAAACGTCGGGACAGCCTACGCCGTGAAACGTGCGGTGGTGGACGGTGAACCGCTGACCGAGCGCGTGGTTACGCTGACCGGTGAATCTGTCGCACGTCCGGGCAACGTCTGGGCGCGTCTGGGTACGCCGGTTCGTCATCTGCTGGAACAGGCTGATTTTTGCCCGGGCAGCGACCAGATGGTGATCATGGGTGGCCCGCTGATGGGCTTTACCCTGCCGTGGCTCGATGTTCCGGTAGTAAAAATCACAAACTGCCTGCTTGCCCCCTCCCCGACCGAAATGGGTGAAGAGCAGGAGGAGAAAGGCTGTATCCGCTGCAGCGCCTGTGCCGATGCCTGTCCGGCGGATTTACTTCCGCAACAATTGTACTGGTACAGCAAAGGTCAGCTGCACGATAAAGCGCAGGCCCATAACCTGGCCGACTGCATCGAATGCGGTGCCTGCGCCTGGGTCTGCCCAAGTAACATTCCTCTGGTGCAGTACTTCCGCCAGGAGAAGGCCGAGATTTATGCCATCTCCATGGAAGAGAAACGCGCAGCCGAAGCGAAAGCGCGTTTTGAAGCGCGTCAGGCGCGTCTGGAGCGTGAAAAACTGGACCGTCAGGCGCGTCACAAACAGGCAGCAGTTCAGCCCGGCGAAAAAGACCAGGATGCGATTAATGCCGCACTGGCACGCTTGCGGGAGAAAAAAGCGACGGCAGCCCAGACCGTGGTGATCCCGGCCGGTGAAAAACCGGATAACAGCGAAGCGATTGCCGCCCGCGAAGCGCGTAAAGCGGCTGCGCGCGCCCGTCAGGCAGAAAAAGCACAGTCAGCCTCCTCTGACGCTGAGATCGATCCGCGTAAAGCCGCCGTTGAAGCCGCCATTGCCCGCGCCAAAGCCCGTAAGGCCGGCGAGCAAAACGTGGTAGTTGAACAAGAAGTGGAGGCCGTAGATCCCCGTAAGGCGGCTGTTGAAGCGGCGATCGCGCGCGCCAAAGCGCGCAAAGTCGGCGAGCAAAACGTGGTGGTTGAGCAAGAAGTGGAGGCCGTAGATCCCCGTAAAGCGGCTGTTGAAGCGGCGATCGCGCGCGCTAAAGCGCGCAAAGCAGCGGCGCAGACTGAAACCGCTACGCCTGAAGCCCCCGTCGACCCGCGTAAAGCGGCTGTCGAAGCCGCCATTGCCCGTGCCAAAGCGCGTAAAGCGGCGGCGCAGCCTGAAGCCGCTGCACCTGAAGCACCTGTCGTCCCGCGTAAGGCGGCTGTCGAAGCCGCCATTGCCCGCGCCAAGGCCCGCAAAGCAGCGCAGCAGGAAGAACAGCAACCGGCCGCAAACGACGACCCACGTAAAGCCGCAGTCGCCGCCGCCATTGCGCGCGTTCAGGCGAAGAAAGCCGCACAGCAAGCAGTTAACGAGGATTAAATGGTTTTCAGAATCGCAAGTTCCCCTTACACCCATAATCAGCGCCAGACATCACGCATCATGATGCTGGTGTGCCTGGCGGCGCTGCCGGGCATTGCCGTTCAGTGCTGGTTTTTCGGCTGGGGAACGCTGTTCCAGATAGTACTGGGTTGTGCCAGCGCCTTAGGGGCAGAAGCCCTGGTGCTTAAACTGCGTAAGCTGGCGGTTTCCCGCATCCTTGCCGATAACTCAGCGCTGCTGACTGGCCTGTTGCTGGCAATCAGTATTCCACCGTTTGCTCCGTGGTGGATGGTGGTGCTCGGTACGGTGTTTGCAGTCATTATTGCCAAACAACTTTATGGTGGGCTGGGCCATAACCCGTTCAACCCGGCGATGATTGGCTACGTCGTACTGCTCATCTCCTTCCCGGTTCAGATGACCAGCTGGTTGCCGCCGCATGACATTGCCGCGACAGTACCCGGCTTTATGGATGCCCTGCACGTTATCTTTACCGGCCATACCGCGCTCGGTGCGGATATGAACGCGCTGCGTATGGGCGTGGATGGCATCAGCCAGGCCACACCACTCGATACGTTTAAAACCTCCCTGCATGCCGGACACTCCGTCGATCAGATTATGAAATCTGCCATCTTCAGCGGCATGCTGGCGGGCGCGGGCTGGCAGTGGGTGAACCTTGCTTATTTGCTGGGCGGGCTCTTCCTGCTGCAGCAGAAAGCGATCCGCTGGCATATTCCGGTCAGCTTCCTCGTGACGCTGGCGGTCTGCGCCACACTGGGATGGGTGTTCTCGCCAGAATCGCTCGCCAGCCCACAGATGCATCTGCTCTCGGGGGCAACCATGCTGGGTGCGTTCTTTATCCTGACCGATCCGGTAACGGCATCTACCACGAACCGTGGCCGCCTGATCTTCGGTGCACTGGCCGGCTTGCTGGTGTGGCTCATCCGCAGCTTTGGCGGTTACCCGGACGGTGTGGCATTCGCGGTTCTGCTTGCAAACATCACCGTTCCGCTCATCGACTACTACACGCGTCCGCGCGTGTACGGCCACCGTTAAGGGTTTCGCGATGCTGAAAACAATGCAAAAACACGGCGTCACGCTGGCCATTTTCGCCGCGGTCCTCACCGGACTGACGGCCCTGGTGAACAACCTGACCAAATCGACCATCGACGAACAGGCGGTGAAGCAGCAAAAAGCCCTGTTCGATCAGGTGATCCCCCCTGATTTCTACGATAATGACCTGCAGAAAAGTTGCTTCGTGGTCCAGGCACCTCAGTTAGGCAAAGGCCCGCACCGCGTCTTTATTGCCCGTAAGGGGGATAACGCGGTAGGCGCGGTAATGGAAGCGACGGCGCCCGATGGCTACTCCGGGGCGATTCAACTGCTGGTCGGCAGCGATTTCTCCGGTACCGTGTTGGGTACGCGCGTGACGGAACATCATGAGACGCCAGGCCTGGGGGATAAAATTGAAACCCGTCTGAGCGACTGGATTTTGCATTTTGCCGGAAAAGTGATCCACGGCGAAGCGGATCCTGCGTTTGCTGTGAAAAAGGATGGCGGCGAGTTTGACCAGTTCACGGGGGCAACCATTACCCCACGGGCCGTGGTCAATGCCGTAAAACGAGCCGGGCTGTATGCGGAAACGCTGCCCGCGCAGATGAACAATCTTCCGGCCTGTGAGGAGTAATCATGAGCCAGGTTAAAGAGGTTATCGTCCAGGGATTGTGGAAGAACAACTCCGCGCTGGTACAGCTGTTGGGGATGTGTCCGCTGCTGGCAGTGACATCCACCGCCACCAACGCGCTGGGTCTGGGGCTGGCAACCACGCTGGTTCTCACCCTGACCAACCTGTCCATCTCTGCCCTGCGCCGCTGGACGCCATCGGAAATCCGTATTCCGATTTACGTCATGATCATCGCGTCGGTGGTGAGTATCGTCCAGATGCTGATTAACGCTTATGCGTTCGGTCTGTATCAGTCGCTCGGGATCTTTATTCCCCTCATCGTAACCAACTGTATTGTGGTCGGGCGCGCGGAAGCTTTTGCCGTGAAAAACAGCCCGGCGATGTCGGCTCTGGATGGTTTCTCTATTGGTATGGGGGCAACCGGTGCCATGTTCGTACTCGGCTCAATGCGTGAGATCCTGGGTAACGGAACGCTGTTTGATGGCGCAGATGCGCTGCTCGGCGGCTGGGCTAAAGCGCTGCGCATCGAAGTCTTCCACACCGATACGCCGTTCCTGCTGGCCATGCTGCCGCCAGGCGCGTTTATTGGCCTCGGCATGATGCTGGCGATAAAATACCTGATTGATGAAAAACGTAAGCGTCGCGCGGCTGAGCGCAGCGTACAGGAAGGGATACCCGAGAAGGCCTCATGAATAAAGAAAAGCGCATTGCGATCCTGACCCGTCTGCGGGATGAGAACCCACATCCGACGACGGAGCTGAATTTTAACTCCCCGTTCGAGCTGTTGATCGCCGTGCTGCTCTCTGCGCAGGCTACCGACGTGAGCGTTAATAAGGCGACCGCCCTGCTTTATCCGGTCGCCAACACGCCAAAGGCGATGCTGGAACTGGGCGTGGACGGGGTGAAGTCCTATATCAAAACCATCGGTCTGTTTAACAGCAAGGCTGAGAACGTGATCAAAACCTGCCGGATCCTGCTGGAACAGCACGGGGGTGAAGTGCCGGAAGATCGCGCCGCGCTGGAAGCATTACCCGGCGTGGGACGTAAGACTGCGAATGTGGTACTTAACACCGCGTTTGGCTGGCCGACTATCGCCGTTGATACCCATATTTTCCGCGTCTCTAACCGCACGAACTTCGCACCGGGCAAGAATGTCGAGCAGGTTGAAGAGAAACTGCTAAAAGTGGTTCCCGCCGAATTTAAGGTGGATTGCCATCACTGGCTCATTCTCCATGGCCGTTATACCTGTATTGCCCGTAAGCCTCGCTGTGGCTCCTGTATCATCGAAGATCTCTGCGAGTACAAAGAGAAAGTGTATCCCTGATATCTTCCGCTTTTCGTTTTATGACGCAACGGCAATTCCTTACCAAAAGAGGGTCTACCAGAAGACCTTCTTTTGACCATAATTTATCCGCCTTCATTACCGCTTCCCTTATCACTTGTTCGAGCCTTTAACGCTCAAACAGGTTAATACTTTTTTCATAGCCGAAAATTTCTATACATATGTGATCAAGATCACCCTGATAACTTCGTGTTGAATTTTTGTTGTTAAAAGCGGCGTAAACCCTTTGCCAGACAAGATCAAACTCATCACGAGCAACACATAAGACCAGCTATTTTTCAGAATATGGGCTATATCACTGCAATAAACCTCAAATAGCAGAACATATCGCCATTGAGGGCAAAATACGGGTGAATACCAGTCAAAAAAACTCCCTTTACAGATCGTATGAAATTTAACGCTGAATAACATTTGTATGAACCGCCGATTATAGCGGCCCAGTTATATGTAACAGATTATTACAAACGTATTGCCAGACGGTGCAGGATAGTGAACATTACCCGCCGTTTCTCCTCCCAATATAACTATAAGGCGGATGGACTACGGCCATCACGCGATGAACACCCCCGTTAATATGGGATGTAAAAAAAGAGGTATATGTGTCGACTGCAAACAATAAACCAACAGATGAAAGCGTAAGTCTTAACGCTTTTAAACAACCTAAAGCGTTCTATCTCATCTTCTCTATCGAGTTATGGGAGCGTTTTGGTTATTACGGCCTGCAAGGGATCATGGCGGTTTACCTGGTAAAACAGCTGGGTATGTCCGAAGCAGATTCCATTACGCTGTTCTCCTCTTTCAGTGCCCTGGTGTACGGTCTGGTCGCTATCGGCGGCTGGCTGGGTGATAAAGTCCTCGGGACTAAACGTGTCATTATGCTGGGTGCGATTGTCCTGGCCGTTGGCTATGCGCTGGTTGCATGGTCTGGTCACGATGCCGCTGTGGTGTATATGGGTATGGCGACTATCGCCGTCGGTAACGGTCTGTTCAAAGCGAACCCGTCTTCCCTGCTCTCTACCTGTTACAACAAAGATGACCCGCGTCTGGACGGTGCATTCACCATGTACTACATGTCCGTGAACATCGGTTCCTTCTTCTCCATGCTGGCAACTCCGTGGCTGGCCGCTAAATTCGGCTGGAGCGTTGCGTTCTCCCTGTCCGTTGTCGGTATGCTGATCACCGTGGTTAACTTTGCCTTCTGCAAACGCTGGGTGAAAGACTACGGCTCCAAACCAGACTTCGAACCGGTTCACATTGGCAAACTGCTGGCGACCATTGTCGGCGTGGTGATCCTCGCGGCAATCGCAACCTGGCTGCTGCATAACCAGGGCATCGCGCGTGCGGTTCTGGGTGTGGTTGCGCTGGGTATCGTGATCATCTTCGCGAAAGAAGCCTTCGCCATGCAGGGTGCCGCTCGTCGTAAGATGATTGTGGCCTTCATCCTGATGCTGGAAGCGATTATCTTCTTCGTTCTGTACAGCCAGATGCCAACGTCTCTGAACTTCTTCGCTATCCGTAACGTTGAACACTCAATCCTGGGTATCGCGTTCGAGCCGGAGCAGTATCAGGCCCTGAACCCGTTCTGGATCATGATTGGTAGCCCGATTCTGGCTGCTATCTATAACAAGATGGGCGACCGTCTGCCGATGCCGCACAAATTTGCTATCGGTATGCTGCTGTGTTCTGGCGCATTCCTGGTACTGCCGCTGGGTACAAAATTTGCGACTGACGCCGGTATCGTCTCCGTTAACTGGCTGATCCTGAGCTACGCGCTGCAGTCTATCGGCGAACTGATGATCTCCGGTCTGGGCCTGGCGATGGTTGCACAACTGGTTCCTCAGCGTCTGATGGGCTTCATCATGGGTAGCTGGTTCCTGACCACTGCGGGTGCCGCCATCATCGCAGGTAAAATTGCAAACCTGATGGCCGTGCCGGATAACGTGACTGACCCACTGGTCTCTCTGAACGTCTACGGTACCGTGTTCATGCAGATTGGTATTGCTACTGCGGTTATCGCGGTTCTGATGATGCTGACTGCGCCGAAGCTGAATCGCATGACTCAGGACGACGACAAGACGGCGAAAGCGACCGAAACCGCTACCGCATAATGTCACTGAGAAACGACTGAACAGAAGCCGCTAATGTATTAGCGGCTTTTTTTTTACCCGTTTGCGCACTAACATAGCTGAAACCTCAGCAAAAAGGAGTTACCGATGAAACTGTTCTACAAACCGGGCGCGTGCTCTCTTGCTTCCCACATTACCCTGCGCGAGAGCGGCAAAGATTTCACGCTGGATGGCGTTGACCTGATGAAAAAACGCCTGGAAAACGGCGATGATTTTTTTGCTATTAACCCGAAGGGACAAGTTCCGGCTCTGCTGCTGGATGACGGTACCCTGCTGACCGAAGGCGTGGCGATTATGCAATTCCTCGCCGATAGCGTGCCCGACAGGCAATTGCTGGCACCGGTAAGTACGGTTTCTCGCTACAAAACGCTGGAGTGGATGAACTACATTGCGACCGAGCTGCACAAAGGCTTTACGCCGCTGTTCCGTCCGGAGACGCCGGAAGAGTACAAACCGACCGTACGTGCTCAGCTGGAGAAAAAACTGCAGTACGTTAACGCATCGCTGAAAGACGATCAGTGGATTGGGGGCGCGCGTTTTACGATTGCCGATGCCTATCTGTTCACCGTGCTGCGCTGGGCGCGGGCCATTAAGCTCAACATGGACGGGCTGGACCACATTGCATCGTACATGGATCGCGTAGCCGCGCGTCCTGCGGTGGCTGCAGCGCTTAAAGCAGAAGGGTTGAACTGACCGGCGCACTGTATTGCCGGGTGGCGCTGTCGCTACCCGGCTGACAGGAACGTGAACCGTTATAACCGGGTCGCGCTGAAGTAATGCTCCGGTTTCGCGATACGATCCTGTGCCGCGACCACCTGCAGTTCATACTCCTGCATCTCTTTTGTCGCCTTCATGATTTCGTACACCGCAGCAGTCACATGCTCAAGCGCATCCCGCAGCGTGGCTCCCTGAAGTAATTTCACCAGCAGCAAACCGCTTGTCACATCACCGACACCCACCGGCTGATGCATGCCGAAGTCCACCAGCGGACGGCTGATATGCCAGGCTTCGTCTTTCGTCACCAGCAGCATCTCAAAACGGTCCCTGCTCAGCCCTGCGCGCGCGAGATGTTTCACCAGGACAATCTCCGGCCCCTGGGCTATTAACTCGCGAGAAGCGCTTACCGCCTCTTCTACGCTATTCACCGGATGCTCGCAGAGAATTTCCAGCTCAATCAGGTTCGGCGCAATAATATCGCTGGCCGGCAGCGCATGACGCACATGGAATTCAGCCACGCCGGGGGCCACGATACAGCCTTTCTCCGGATGCCCCATAACAGGATCACAAAAGTATTTCGCCGCCGGGTTTGCCGCTTTCACCTGGCGGACAATGCCCAGGATATGCTCTCCCTGCTCTGCCGAACCGAGATATCCGCTCAGTATCGCATCACAGCGTTTTAGCTGATCGATATTGGCAATGCCCTGTACAATGTCGGTGAGGTGCGAAGGCGGCATCACGCAGCCGGTCCATTGACCGTATTGTGTATGGTTTGAGAACTGCACGGTATTGAGGGGCCAGACGTTGGCACCGAGACGGCGCATCGGAAATTCCGCGGCGCTGTTGCCAGCATGCCCAAAGACAACGTGGGACTGAATGGCGAGGATGTTCTTCATTTTTACTTACCAAACCCTGAAAAAACAAAAGGGGCGTGGTTTCCCACGCCCCTGGATACTTTTAATTATTTCCAGCAGACCAGACAGTAGTTTTTCTTACCACGACGCAGAAGCGTGTAGCGGCCATACAGACGATCGCTGTCAGCGAAGGTGTATTCCGGGTCGGCCTGTTTTTCACCGTTAATGGTGATAGCGTTCGAGGCGATGGTTTTACGCGCCTGACCGCGGGATGGCTGCAGCTCGGAGTCCACCAGCGCCTGCATCAGGTCGGCACCTTTTTCCATCTCAACCATCGGCACGCCATCCTGCGCCAGCTGTTCGAAGTCCGCTTCGCTCAGATCGCTCAGCGTCCCGTTGAACAGGCTTGCAGTAATGCGTTTTGCCGCGGCCAGACCTTCTTCACCGTGAACCAGTTTGGTCACTTCATCAGCCAGTACGTACTGAGCGCGTGGTGCTTTACCGCTGGTTTTGTCTTCTTCTTCCAGAGCATTGATCGCCTCAATGTCCATAAAGGTGAAGAACTTCAGGAAGCGATAAACATCGGCATCCGCCGTGTTAATCCAGAACTGGTAGAATTTGTACGGGCTGGTTTTCTTCGGATCAAGCCATACCGCGCCGCCTTCGGTTTTACCAAATTTGGTGCCGTCGGCTTTGGTGATCAGTGGAACGGTCAGACCGAAGACCTGGTTCTGGTGCAGACGACGCGTCAGATCGATACCCGACGTGATGTTGCCCCACTGGTCAGAGCCGCCAATCTGCAGGCAGACGCCGTGCAGTTTATTCAGGCAGGCAAAGTCATAACCCTGCAGCAGGTTGTAGGAGAACTCGGTAAAGGAGATGCCCTGGTCGTCACGGTTCAGACGCTGCTTCACCGCTTCTTTGTTAATCATCTGGTTAACAGAGAAGTGTTTGCCAATGTCGCGCAGGAAGGTCAGCACGTTCATGCCGCCAAACCAGTCATAGTTGTTGGCCGCAATCGCAGAGTTGTCACCGCAGTTAAAGTCGAGGAAAGGCGCAACCTGTTTGCGGATCTTATCCACCCACTCCTGCACGGTGTCTTCGGTGTTCAGTTTACGCTCAGCAGCTTTAAAGCTTGGGTCACCAATCAGACCGGTCGCGCCGCCTACCAGTGCGACAGGCTTGTGGCCCGCCATCTGGAAGCGTTTCAGGCATAACAATGGAACAAGATGCCCCAAATGCAAGCTGTCAGCGGTAGGATCGAAGCCGCAATAGAGCGCGATCGGGCCTTGCGCCAGTCGCTCTGCTAACGCTTCCTCGTCCGTCACCTGAGCCACAAGGCCCCGCTCTTGCAATTGTTTAATCAAGTTACTGCTTGCCATCAAATTCTCCATGTATAAACGACTGCACCTTTGCCGGTACACGACTTTTCGCCTGATGCGAAAGGTACATAGAATAAAGCGCAAGCGCGGCCTGCGCTAGCGCTTAAATCAACAAATTTCGGCGATTACGGTGCCAGCCTGTCGATTTTCCAGCCGCCATTTTCACGCTGGTATAAAAAGCGGTCATGCAGACGGTGTTCACCGCCCTGCCAGAATTCCATCTGCTCGATCGGAATGCGGAAGCCCCCCCAGAAACTGGGCAACGGGACTTCGCCCTGCTGGAATTTCTGCTTCAGTTCGAGGAATTTGCTTTCAAGCACGCCACGCGCCGAAATACGGCTGGACTGTTTTGAGACCCAGGCGCCAATCTGGCTGTCACGCGGACGGCTGTGGAAATACTTCACCACTTCCAGCGTGGAGAGACGCTCTGCTTTGCCGGTGACCATCACCTGACGCTCCAGCATATGCCACGGGAACAGCAGGCTGATACGAGGATTGTTTTCTAAATGGTGTGCCTTACGACTGCCCAGGTTGGTGTAAAACACCAGGCCTTTCTCGTCATAATGTTTGAGCAGGACGATACGCTGATACGGTTGACCGTTTTCATCTACCGTTGCAACAACCATTGCCGTTGGGTCGGCGAGTTTCGCTTCGCAGGCCTGTTTCAGCCAGCGTTCAAAAAGCACGAGGGGTTCGGCGGGAAGATCCTGGCGACGCAGGCCGCCTTTGGTGTATTCACGGCGCAGATGCGCAATTTGCTGCAGTTCGTCGTTATCTGACATGGCGTTAGCTGACATTGACATTGGGTGGCGCTATTGTGCGCCGCCCCTGTAAAAATCTCAACGCTTCGGATTTTCGAGCTGGCAATTGTTCAGCACAATACGGTCGCGTTTGTAGACGGTGGCGCTGTCGCCTTTCGACCAGAAGACATAAATTCCGTCCGTGTAGCGTGCGCCGGAGGCAGAAATGCCCTGCTTGAGGGTGAGCAATTTGTTGTCGTAGACAAAACTGGCTTCCTGACGCGGATTGTTCAACTTAACGGTCAGCGGTTTTTCATCACAGCGATACTCCAGGGTATCGGTCTGCATGCGATCAAGGAACTGGTTGTAGACGCTGCATCCTGACAGCAATAAAGGCGCGGCAATAAGAAGAAGTTTTTTCATGGGCGTATTCCGAAGACTTTCCTGGTCCTGGAGGGCATGGCTGCCCTCCTGTTTCATTCCATTCTAACGACCACACGCAGCGCTGAATTTCAGTTAACTCTGATTATGACGTGGATTCGCCGGGAAAATGGCCCCGAGGACGCTGGCCTCACGTGCGCCAGTCACCGACGGCAAATTGCCCGGAAGCCCGGCAATGGTGCGCCAGGCAAGCCAGGCAAAGGCCAGCGCTTCCATATCATCGCCGCTGATGCCGGCTTCATCGGTGGTCGTCACCTCGGTACCCGGCAATAACCCGGCAAGACGTGCCATCACCAACGGGTTACGGCTGCCACCGCCGCACACCAGCAGGCGTTCGCATCCACCGCTGAGAAGAACCTGTTCCGATATCGAAACCGCCGTTAACTCGGCGAGCGTCGCCTGGACATCCTGCGGTGCAAGCGCCGGGAACTGCGCCAGCTGACGTTCGAGCCAGCCATAGTTGAAATATTCGCGCCCCGTGCTTTTGGGCGCCGGTAAAGCGAAGTACGGATCGCTTAGCATGGACTGCAACAGCGGGATGATCACTTTGCCTTCGCTGGCCCATTGCGCGTCTTTATCATACGCCTGACCACGCTGACGCCAGATCCAGGCATCCATCAGCATGTTACCCGGGCCGGTGTCATAGCCGCGTACGGGTTGATCCGGGATAAGCAGAGACAGGTTGGCGATACCGCCAATGTTCAGCACCATTCGGCGCTCTGTCGGATGGGTCAACAATGCCTGATGAAAAGCGGGCACCAGCGGCGCGCCTTGCCCGCCAAGCGCAATATCGCGACGCCGAAAATCACCGACTACGGTCACGCCCGTCTTCGCCACAATCTGGTTGTTGTCGCCGATTTGCAGGGTATGCGGTGCATCGCCGACCGGCTCATGCCAGACCGTTTGTCCGTGACAGCCGATAGCGACGACATCCTGCGGGCGAAGCTTTTCTTTATGCATCAGGGCCAGTACCGCATCGGCAAACAGCGCCCCCAGCCGCACATCAAGCTGACCAAGCTGAGAAAGCGTCAGTTGCTGCCCCTGACAGACACTGAGAATGTCCTCTTTCAGCGCCAGGGGGATAGGCCAGGTCAGGCTCGCCTGCTGTGCCACCATGTTTTCATCAATAGCGGCCAGAACGACGTCTACGCCATCCAGACTGGTACCCGACATCACACCAATGTAGCGACCCGATTTCATGCGCTTTCCTTACGTTGCGTGGGCTAATGCTCTCCACTCAACCATAAACAGCGCCGCTTTGCTATCCGGCGATAATATTTTTTAACAATCTCAGACAGGTAACCTGCCGGGTGCCCGTTTATGTCTCGTTAAGTTAAATTCAAGTACAATTTTCTTATTGTTAGTGCAAAGATATGAACTATGGCCCCTTATGCCATATAATTTAGCCATAACGGATGCCCGCCATCGGGCGTTTTTGGTGAACAGGAGATTCAAATGATTTTACGTGTACTGGGCGTTTCGCTGATCGGTTTAACCCTTGCAGGCTGTGTGAATGACAGTTCACTTTCTGGCGACGTGTACAGCGCTTCTGAAGCCAAACAGGTTCAGAGCGTCACTTACGGTACCGTTGTTAACGCACGTCCTGTACAAATTCAGGGTGGCGATGACAGCAACGTGATGGGTGCCATCGGCGGTGCTGTGCTGGGTGGCTTCCTCGGTAATACCGTAGGCGGTGGCACGGGCCGTTCGCTGGCCACGGCAGCAGGTGCCGTTGCGGGTGGTGTTGCAGGCCAGGGCGTTCAGGGTGCAATGAACAAAAGCCAGGGCGTAGAACTGGAAATCCGTAAAGATGACGGCAGCACCATCATGGTAGTACAGAAACAGGGTAATACCCGTTTCTCTGCCGGCCAGCGCGTTGTTCTGGCGAGCAACGGAAGCCAGGTCACCGTTTCTCCACGCTAATTCAAACTGGATGTGGTCATCAGACCACATCCATTTAACAAATCCGTTTAGCGAAGTCCGTAAACAAATCTATTTACATATAATATAATTATCAGCAATATATTTACAAAAAACATTCCCGCCATGAATCATTAAGCGCGGTATATCTTGTTCCTGCGCAAAGTATTTACTCTCCACGCCTGTTACTCTCTTTCTTACTTTACATTATTTAATTTTATTATTCCGTCAAATCCCTATGCTTGCACTACAACGATATTTTAAGAACCCTTATATTACATTCTGTTTTGGATGCATCGTCGTCGTTGGAATATTACAAGGTCTCTTTGTAAAACTGGTTGAATTAGTCCCTTCATTCTCACCGCTGCTATTCCCGACACTTACCATATTTTTGCTGGTATTCCACCTGTTTATTGCCTGCTTCATGGTCATGAAATACTGGTGTGACAGACGGCGGTTGTACCTTATCGCCCTCGCCTCGGCCTTCGCCGGTTCGACGATGCTGATGGCCGGTACTCTGTCCAGCTTCCCATCATGGCTGGATCTCTATCAGTTCAATGTTGTCGACTATAACGACGCCATGATCTTCTTTATGTTCCGTCATATTCTTATGGCGGTGCTGATAATAGTCTCAGCCTTGCTCTATTCTATTCGGGATTATCCCCTTTCACGCCCCGCGCATATTGCCGTGGTTATCGGTACACTGCTGTTTACGGTTTCTATGGTCGCCCTGGCCTGGTTCTGCTCCAGCCACTCGGCACTGATAACGCTGGATCTGGTGGATAATGAAACCCGGCAATTTATGGTTCTCTGGAGCCAGGTCATAAATATCTTTTTGATTCTTCTCTGGGTTGTGGCGTTAGCAACGTTAATGACGATTACCCGGGTGCGGAATCTTTTTTGGGTTGGCGGTAATTTCTTATGTGTTTGTTATGTCCTGACGCTCTCATTACTGTTAGCCGGCGGGCATGCTGAGGACACGTCCTGGTATCACGCTCGCTTATTCGAAACCGTGGCGACGCTGATGATTATTTTTGTCCTGCTGTACGACGTCTTTAACCTGTATCGCGACTCGCACATAAAGTATCAGCAGTCTTATCAGAACTCGATCCGCGACCCGCTGACGCGCCTTTACAACCGCAGTTATTTTTACGACGCCTTAAATCAGGCACTCAGCATCAGCAAAGCCAACCACCCTGTGTCGGTTATTGTCAGCGATCTCGACCGTTTTAAGCGCATCAACGACTGCTACGGCCATCTGCAGGGAGACAAAGTATTGCAGTTTGTCGCCAACCTGCTGATGGATTCCGTCCGCCCACAGGACATCGCGGCACGTATTGGTGGGGAAGAATTTGTCCTGATGCTGACCAATACTTCGTCGGAAGCAGCGTACCAGGTGGCTGAACGCATACGGCTAAAGCTGAGCAGTTTTGATAAGGTCAGCAGCGGCGGTCAGTTACCTGAATCCATCACGATTAGCATGGGGGTATTTACCGCCACCTCTCCGACGACGACCGCTGAAGCGTGCGTGGAGAATGCTGACAAGGCGATGTATGAAGCGAAAGAGACCGGGCGTAACCGTGTCGTTGTGTCGAGGTAAAAAAGGCCTTGCTGCTGCAAGGCCTTGTGATGGTGTCAGTCGCGTGACTGCAGCTCATGGATGTTCTGCTCAAGGCGCCCAATGAGGCTGATGAGCAGTTCAAGCTCTGCGGGTGAAACCCCGGAAAGGATTTCGCCGCGCGTTTTGGTGATAACGGCTTCCATTTCAGTAATGATAGGGGCCGCTTTCTCAGTGAGCTTAATCCGCTTAGCGCGACGATCGCTGGCGCAGGTTTGCCGGGAGATGAGTCCTTTCTCTTCCAGTTGGTCAAGCGTACGTACCAGTGACGGTTGCTCAATGCCGATCGCTTTTGCCAGTTGAATTTGTGACTGGTCGGGTGGCAGCTGATGAATGTTATGCAGCGTGACCCAGTGCGTCTGTGTCAATTCCAGAGGTTTCAGGCGATGGTCAATCAGAGCACGCCAGACGCGTACCAACCTTGCCAGATCAGAACCTAATGGCGATTCCAATTTCATCTCCTTATAATTAGCTTGCTAAGTTATTATACTGATTTTAGAATAGTGTGCAGCATTTGTCTTGGCAAAACAAATGCAATACTGCATTCATCGAACTTAAAAGGATGACTTACACTGAATTGTGATGTTCCATCAGATTAAGACTCGCCCTCGCGGCATTTTGTTCACTGCAAAGGATCTCTGCCCGTGACGTTTTTTCAAAGCTCCGTGGGACTCCCCCTTCAGGACCTGATTTTCGGTGCGTCAGTCTACTTTCCGCCCTTGTTTAAGGCCGTCCTGGTCGGCTTTATGATTTGGCTCATAGCCCATCGCCTGCTTCGCGACTGGATGTACTCCGGCGAGATTTGGCACCCCATGTTAATGGACCTCTCCCTGTTTGCCCTTTCCGTATGCCTGGGCCTAGCTGTCTTGATTGTGTGGTGAATATGCCCCTGAAAACGCTGAAGTACTTTTCCACGCTGATTGTTCTTGCTCTGGCCCTGGTTGCCGGGTGGTGGCTCTGGAATTTTTATATGCAGTCACCCTGGACACGTGACGGCAAAGTGCGGGCTGAGCAGGTCAGCATTACCCCACAGGTTTCGGGCAGCATTACGACGCTTGTTGTGAAAGATAACCAGTACGTTAAAAAGGGTGACGTGTTATTCCGTATCGACGACACCCCCTATCATATTGCGATCCTTAACGCCCAGGCACAGCTGGCGAAGGCCCAGTCTGATTTAGCAAAAGCCAATAACGAAGCCAATCGCCGCCGGCACTTGTCGCGCAACTACATTTCCGCAGAAGATTTAGATACTGCCAATATCAACGTTAAGGCCATGCAGGCGAGCGTGAACGTCGCGGAGGCTACGCTCAAACAGGCGCAGTGGGAGCTGACACAAACCGTTATTACCGCGCCAGTCGATGGGTGGATCACCAACCTGTCAGCCCGCGTGGGGAATTATGCCACCGCCGGGCAACCCGTTTTCGCCCTTGTCGACAGCCACTCGTTCTATGTGGTGGGTTATTTTGAAGAGACCAAGCTTCGCCATATTCGCGAAGGGTCTCCCGCTACCATTACGCTTTACAGCGGCTCGCAGCGGTTACAGGGTCACGTCTCCAGCATTGGCCGCGCCATTTACGATCAGAGTGTTGAAATGGATTCAGGCCTGGTACCGGACATCAAACCGAACGTGCCGTGGGTGCGTCTGGCCCAGCGCGTACCGGTTCGTGTGGAGTTTGACCATTTACCGCAGGGCATAACGCTGGTCTCCGGCACAACCTGCACCGTCGCCATCGGGACCCGTTGATGAAACTGCAGGCCTTCTCCTGGCGAAATACGCCGTGGATGAAAGCGACACGTCCGCAGTGGCGCTATGCGCTGCGTAATGGCATTGCGATGTGTCTGGCGCTGACTGTTGCCTATTACCTCAACCTTGATCAGCCCTACTGGGCAATGACCTCTGCCGCGGTGGTGAGTTTCCCCACCGTCGGCGGGGTGATCAGCAAGAGTCTTGGACGTATTGCCGGCAGCCTGTTGGGTGCCACCGCAGCGTTAATCATTGCAGGTCATACGCTGAACGATCCGTGGCTTTTTTTGTTGAGCATGGCGATATGGCTGGGCTTTTGTACCTGGGCCTGCGCACATTTTACGAATAACGTTGCCTATGCCTTCCAGCTGGCCGGCTATACCGCCGCCATTATCGCCTTTCCGGTGGTGAATGTGCTCGATACCACCGAGCTGTGGGACATCGCTCAGGCGCGCGTCTGCGAAGTGATTGTCGGTATTCTGAGCGGCGGTTTCATGATGATGATCCTGCCGAGCACTTCCGATGGCACCGCGCTTATTACCGCCCTGAAGACCATGCATACCCGTTTACTGGAGCACGCAAGCCTGCTCTGGCAACCGGATACCAACGACGACATCCGTCTCGCGCACGAAAAGGTGATCGGCCAGATCCTGACCATGAATCTGTTACGCATTCAGGCCTTCTGGAGCCACTATCGCTTTCGTCGTCAGAACACCCTGCTGAACTATCTGTTGCATCAGCAGTTGCGTATGACCAGTTCAATCTCCAGCCTGCGCCGGATGCTGCTCAACTGGCCCACGCCCCCTGCACATACGCGCGCCGTGATTGAAACGCTGCTTGCGGCGCTTGCACGCCCGGATGCCGACATCTACACCGTCGCGAAGATTATCGCCCCGCTCGCGCCAGTTGATGAGTACGATTACCGTCACCGCGCCTTCTGGCAGCGTCTCAACTATTTTTGCCGGTTGTATCTGCGCAGCAGCCGCTGGATTAACGCCGTGGAAAATGCCACCCCGGTCACCGAGTTCGCTGTCCCCGGTAGCCCGGCGCTGGCACGACACACAGACTTGATGGAGGCACTGTGGAGTGGTTTTCGTACCTTTTGCGCGCTCACGCTGGTTGGCGCGTGGAGTATCACCACCCAGTGGGAGTCAGGCCCTGCGGCCCTGACGCTTGCTGCTATCAGCTGCGTGCTGTACTCCGTCGCCGCGTCACCGTTCAACTCCCTCACGCTGCTGCTGCGCACCCTGGTGCTGCTCTCGCTGTTTAGTTTTGCCGTGAAGTTTGGGTTGATGGTGCAGATAAGCGACCTGTGGCAGTTCCTTCTGTTCCTGTTCCCGCTGTTAACCACCATGCAGCTGCTGAAGCTGCAAATGCCCAAACTCGCGGGGCTGTGGGGACAGCTGATTGTGTTTATGGGCTCGTTTATCTCCGTCACTAACCCGCCGGTTTATGACTACGCCGATTTTCTCAATGACAATCTGGCGAAGATCCTTGGCGTTGGGCTGGCGTGGCTGGCATTTGCGGTGTTACGTCCGGGTTCAGATGCGCGCAAGAGTCGCCGGCATATCCGCGAGTTACGCAGAGGTTTTGTCGACCAGTTGAGTCGAAAACCGCATTTACGTGAAAGTGAGTATGAATCGCTGGTCTATCACTATGTCAGCCAGCTCAATAACAGCCAGGACTCCCTTTCGCGCCGCTGGCTGTTGCGCTGGGGCGTGGTGCTGTTGAACTGCTCTCACGTGGTCTGGCAACTTAGGGCATGGGAAACACGGTCCGACCCGCTGTCGCAGGTTCGTGATGTCTGCATCACCCTGCTACGCGATGTCATGAGCGAACGCGGTGTCCAGCAACGGCCACTGGAAACCACGCTTGCTGAACTTCAGCGAATTTGCGATACCCTTGCGCACCACCACTCGCCTGCAGCACGAGATTTAGCCTCGATAATCTGGCGCCTGCACTGCTCACTGTCGCAGCTGGAACAGGCACCGGCTCCGGGTACAATTGGGGATCACATCACCCCGCAGGCATAGCGAGCCCCGCCACCGCCAAGCGGTTTTGGCTGATCGGACATATTGTCGCCGCCGACGTGGATCATCAGCGCCTTGCCTTTCACTTCATCCAGCTTTTTCAGCCGCGGCGCGACGACGGGATCCGTGGCTTTGCCGTCGTTATTCACCACCAGCACCGGCAAATCGCCCAGATGTCCCATACCGTCAGGACCTTCATGCTTACCGGTATGTTGTGGGTCGAGGTGGCCGCCTGCCGCCTCCGCAGCCGAGGCTTTACCCTCTTTTAATGCGGGCTGACAGCTACCGTTGGCATGGACATGGAAACCATGTTCACCAGGAGGAAGGGCTTTGAGATTGGGCGCGAATTCCAGTCCCTTGTCGGTTTCAGTGATTTTCACCGTGCCGATGGACTGACCTACACCCTGAGAGGTGACGAGATTCATTTCCACTTCATCACTGGCCGCCTGCGCACCTGCACAGACCACCAGCGTGACGAGAGCCAGAGTAAAACGCTTCATATGACCTCCACGGGTTGTTTTTTGCCCCTTAAGTTTATACCAGGGGCAAAGATTTCACCGGAAAGTCACGTTTTACCGGTTACGGGACGTCGTAACCCAGCGCCGCTTTGCGGATGCGGAACCACTGCTGACGGGTCATCTGCAACTCTTCCGCGGCAATGGCGGCGCGTACGCGTTCAATTTTGCCCGAGCCAATGATCGGCAGTGGTTTTGACGGCAGACGCAGGATCCACGCGTACACCACCTGTTCGATGCTCCCGGCATTCAGTTCGCGGGCAATGGTCTCAAGCTCAGTGCGCAGCGGCTGGAATTCATCATCATTAAACAGACGTCCGCCGCCCAGACACGACCACGCCATCGGACGGATACGCAACTGCTGAAGCTGATCGAGCGTGCCATCCAGCAACAGCGGCTGATGAACCGGAGAAATTTCAACCTGGTTGGTGGCCAGGGTAAACGGCAGACGAGACTGCAGCAGCGCAAACTGTGCAGGGGTAAAGTTTGATACGCCGAAATGACGCACTTTGCCGCTTTGATGCAGATTCAGAAACGCTTCGGCCACCTCATCGGCATCCATCAACGGATCGGGGCGGTGGATCAGCAACAGATCGATATGATCGGTCGCCAGGTTAACCAGCGACTGTTCGGCGCTCTTAATGATGTGCGCGCTGTCGGTAATGTAATGGCCGAGAGCATGTTCCGGTTTTGCCGTCGTGGCAATCCCGCATTTGGTGACGATCTCCATGCGTTCGCGTAACGCAGGAACCAGTTTGAGTGCCTCGCCGAACGCGGCTTCACACTGATAGCCACCGTAAATATCAGCGTGATCGACCGTGGTGATCCCTAAGTCGAGATGCTCTTCAATAAAGCTTGCCAGCTGGAGGGGGGACATATTCCAGTCCATAAGGCGCCAGTAGCCCATCACAAAGCGGGAGAATTCTGGCCCCTGGGGGGCAAGGGTAATTCGCTGAACCATAACATTTTCCTCAAGGACGTGATGTCATGAGTATACGCAATTACCGTGTTAAAACAGTGAAGGTTGCTGGGGTTCTTCGGTGTCACCGGCTTTGTTTGCGCGTATTTTGCGCAGAAGTCGCTGTCGACAGAGACGGAGCACCTCCTGTTTCTGCGTGTCGCTGAAGTGTTGCCAGTTAAAACGCTCATCGCGCGTGCGCATGCAGCCACGGCAATATCCGCGTTCATCCACCTGACAAATACCCCGGCACGGGCTCTGGATGGGGAAAAACTCCAGTTGCTCTGCCACACTCACCTCCCGATAACGACTATCACCTACAGTGAAGACGCTAAACGTCCCGCGTGCAAGGGCTTTACCACAGTTTTGTGGCATTAAGGTTTCACTAATCTTCGTTCTCTATACTCGCCCCATCATTAAAATTGCAGGTTTTCTGATCGATGTGGCTAATCAAAAAGTTACAATGTAACGACATAAAATTTACTCTGGGCTGTGCACTTTTCTTTACCGTATTAAACGCGCTGTTTATTCAGCGTAGCTGGGCTATTATCGCGCCCGCGCATATCCATGACGTCCTCTTTGCCGCGTCCGTTCCACTGGTGCTGTTTTGCGGCTGGGTCATTGTTTTTAGTCTGCTTAATATCCCGTTTATTCGTAAACCGCTGCTGATTGTCTTGACCGTCGGATGCGCCGCCGCGACCTACTTTATGTATACCTACGGCGCGGTTATCGATCAGAACATGATTGTTAACGTGTTCGAAACCAACTCTCAGGAAGCCACCGCCCTGGTGACGCCGCAGATGATCCTGTGGATTGTCGTTGCCGGTCTTGTTCCGTCCGTGGTGCTGGCCATGATCCGCATTCGCACCGGGAAATGGTGGTACGCCCTGCTGACCCGTTTTGCCGCAATGCTCGGCGCCCTGCTGGTTATCATCCTCATCGCCGCCCTGTTTTATAAAGACTACGCGTCGCTGTTTCGCAATAACAAAAGCATCGTCAAAATGGTGACCCCCGCTAACTATGTCAGCGCGATGGTCAAATACAGCAAAATGCGCTGGTTTGCAGGCGATCAAACGCTGGTCCGGATCGGTGAAGATGCCCATAAAGGGCCGCTGATTGCAGGCCAACAAAAGAAAACCGTTCTGGTGCTGGTCATCGGTGAAGCGTCACGCGCCGCGAACTACTCGTTGAATGGCTACGGGCGTGAAACAAACCCCGAGCTGAAAAAGCAGGATGTGATTAACTTCCCGCAGGCCTCCTCCTGCGGCACCGAAACAGCCGTCTCCGTGCCCTGCATGTTCTCCGGTATGACGCGCAGTAAATACGATGCCGATCTGGCCCATCACCAGGAAGGGTTGCTGGACGTGCTCGCCCATGCGGGGATCAATATGCTGTGGCGTGACAATGATGGCGGTTGTAAAGGTGCCTGCGATCGTGTTCCCCATACCGACATGACCCAGTGGAAACTCGATCAGTTCTGCAAAGACAACTCCTGCATTGACGATGTGAACTTCACCCGTCTGGACAATGTTCTGGATGGCCTGAAGCAAGACTCCGTACTGGTCATCCACCTGATGGGCAGCCACGGCCCGGCATACTATCGCCGTTATCCGGATAATTTCCGCAAATTTACGCCAACCTGCGATACCAATGAAATTCAGGATTGCGATCACCAGGCGCTGATGAATACCTATGACAACACCATCCTGTATACCGACAGCATGGTCAGCAAAACCATCGATGCCCTGAAAGCGCGTCAGGCGAGCATGAATACCGCCCTGATTTATCTTTCGGATCACGGGGAGTCGCTGGGCGAAAGCGGGATTTATCTGCACGGCACGCCGTATCTGCTGGCACCAGAGCAACAAACGCACATTCCGTTTATGTTCTGGTTATCACCAGACTATGCGAAAAATTTCGGCGTCAACGCGCAGTGTTTACGTGACTATGCAGCAAAAAATGCGGTTTCGCAGGACAATTTGTTCTCTACCGTATTGGGTATGATGGACATTAAATCAAAGGTTTATCAACAGCAGCTGGATATTCTGAACGCATGTCGCCACTGAACACGCTTGCAATAGACCGAACGGTCTATTAGAGTGCGGCCATGAGCAGAAATACAGAACACGATACCCGAGAACATTTACTGGCGACCGGCGAGCGACTTTGCATGCATCGCGGGTTCACCGGTATGGGGTTGAGCGAGTTATTAAAAACCGCTGAGGTACCGAAGGGGTCGTTTTATCACTACTTCCGGTCCAAAGAGGCGTTTGGCGTGGCAATGCTGGAGCGGCACTATGCCAGCTACCATCAGCGCCTGGCAGCGCACTTTGCCACGGGCGAAGGTAATTATCGCGATCGTGTTCTGCACTTCTATCAGGAAACGCTGAACCAGTTCTGTCAGCAGGGCATCATCAGCGGTTGCCTGACGGTAAAACTTTCTGCCGAAGTGTGCGATCTTTCAGAAGATATGCGCACAGCAATGGATAAAGGGGCCCGCGGGGTTATCGCCCTCATGGCACAGGCGCTGGAGAAAGGCCGCGATGAAAAAACGCTGACTTTTCCCGGCGAACCTTTAACCCAGGCGCAGGTTTTATACGCCCTCTGGTTAGGCGCGAACCTGCAGGCCAAGATTTCACGCAGTGCGGTGCCGCTTGAAAGCGCACTGGCACATGTAAAAAGCAGCATTACTACGCCTCGCGTATAGCAGGCGTTTTTATTTACGTAATTACTAGACGACTGGTCTACTCAGGAGCCTTTATGTCCGCTGAAAAATTATTTACCCCCTTGAAAGTGGGTGCCGTTACCGCGCCAAACCGTGTGTTCATGGCCCCGCTTACCCGTCTGCGCAGCATTGAGCCGGGTGATATCCCTACCCCGTTGATGGGTGAATATTACCGTCAGCGCGCAAGCTCTGGCCTGATCATCACCGAGGCCACCCAGATTTCTGCTCAGGCTAAGGGTTACGCTGGCGCACCAGGTCTGCACAGCCCGGAACAGATTGCCGCGTGGAAAAAAATCACGGCTGGCGTTCACGCTGAAGAGGGTCGTATTGCCGTCCAGCTGTGGCATACCGGTCGTATCTCTCACAGCAGCATCCAGCCTGGCGGTCAGGCACCGGTTTCCGCCTCTGCCCTGAGCGCGAACACCCGCACCTCGCTGCGTGATGAAAACGGCAATGCGATCCGCGTTGATACGTCTATGCCGCGCGCTCTTGAACTGGACGAGATCCCGGGGATTGTTAACGATTTCCGCCAGGCCGTGGCGAATGCGCGTGAAGCCGGTTTCGACCTGGTTGAACTGCACTCCGCGCATGGCTATCTGCTGCACCAGTTCCTGTCACCGTCCTCTAACCATCGTACCGACCAGTACGGCGGCAGCGTTGAAAACCGTGCGCGCCTGGTGCTGGAAGTGGTGGATGCCGTATGTCAGGAGTGGAGCCCGGACCGCATTGGTATCCGCGTTTCCCCGATTGGTTCTTTCCAGAACGTTGATAACGGCCCGAACGAAGAAGCGGATGCCCTTTATCTGATTGAAGAGCTGGCAAAACGGGGTATCGCGTATCTGCATATGTCCGAGCCAGACTGGGCCGGTGGTCAGCCTTACACTGAAGCCTTCCGTCAGAAAGTACGCGAACGCTTCCACGGTGTGATCATCGGTGCAGGTGCATATACCCCTGAGAAAGCTGAAGATCTGATTAGCAAAGGTTTGATCGACGCCGTTGCATTTGGTCGCGATTTTATCGCTAACCCTGATCTGGTCGCCCGTCTGCAGCAGAAAGCCGCGCTGAACCCTCAGCGTCCGGAAAGCTTCTACGGCGGCGGCGCTGAAGGTTATACCGACTACCCTACCCTGTAATCTCTTCATTGCTCATTGATAGCGGCGACCTTTCGCCGCTATACTAAAACATCGTTTCTGTTCAAATAGATATTCTATTCCATTGGTTAATGAGGAAATTATGCGCCTACTTCACACCATGCTGCGCGTTGGCGATCTGCAACGTTCTGTCGATTTCTACACTAACGTACTGGGTATGAAACTGCTGCGCACCAGCGAAAACCCGGAATATAAATACTCGCTGGCGTTTGTGGGTTACGGCCCGGAAACGGACGAAGCGGTCATCGAACTGACCTACAACTGGGGCGTGGACAGCTATGAGCTGGGCACCGCTTATGGTCATATCGCGCTGGAAGTGGACAACGCAGCCGAAGCCTGTGAACGTATTCGCAGCAACGGCGGTAACGTGACGCGCGAAGCTGGCCCGGTCAAAGGCGGCACCACCGTGATCGCGTTTGTTGAAGATCCGGACGGCTACAAAATCGAGCTGATTGAAGCCAAAGACGCTGGTCGCGGTCTGGGCAACTGATCCCGCAGGGCGCAACATGCGCCCGTACTTTTACTGCATCCCCATCCAAAATTTGCCATAATGCGCACTGCTTTTTTCCCCATGTAAGAGACCCTGATGTCCGATAACGCTCAATTTAGCGGTCTGTGCGACCGTTTTCGTGGTTTTTATCCTGTTGTGATCGATGTTGAAACAGCCGGATTTAACGCTAAAACCGATGCGCTGCTTGAAATTGCCGCCATCACGCTGAAGATGGATGAACAGGGATGGCTTACACCGGACACCACGCTGCATTTCCACGTTGAACCGTTTGAAGGGGCCAACTTACAGCCCGAGGCGCTGGCCTTTAACGGCATCGATCCGCATAACCCGCTGCGTGGTGCGGTAAGTGAATATGACGCGCTGCACGCCATTTTTAAAATGGTGCGTAAAGGCATGAAAGAGAGCAACTGCAGCCGCGCCATTATGGTGGCGCATAACGCCACGTTCGATCACACCTTTACCATGGCCGCCGCTGAGCGCGCGTCGCTCAAGCGTAACCCTTTCCACCCGTTTGTGACCTTCGATACCGCGGCACTGAGCGGTCTGGCGTTGGGACAAACGGTATTATCAAAGGCATGTATTACGGCAGGCATTGAGTTTGACGGTACGCAGGCGCATTCCGCGCTTTATGACACCGAGCGGACGGCGGAACTGTTTTGCGAAATTGTGAACCGCTGGAAGCGTCTGGGCGGCTGGCCGCTGCCTATGGGTGACAGTGAAGAATAAAAAAAAGCGACCTCATGAGGTCGCTTTTTTGTCTTCGCAGATAACTTACTCCGCGTCTGGCTCTTCCGTTTTGTACTTCGCAGCCGTTTCTTTGATCAGCTGCTGCAGTTCACCGCGCTGATACATTTCGATCAGGATATCGCAACCGCCGACCAGCTCACCGTCTACCCACAGCTGTGGGAACGTCGGCCAGTTAGCGTATTTAGGCAGCTCAGCGCGGATGTCCGGGTTCTGCAGGATATCAACGTAAGCAAAACGCTCACCACAGGCAGACAGCGCCTGAACCGCTTGCGCGGAGAAGCCACAGCTTGGCAGCTTCGGAGAACCTTTCATATACAGCAGAATCGGGTTTTCAGCGATCTGGCGCTGGATTTTTTCAATAGTGGTGCTCATGTCTTGCTTCCTTTAACTTCTGTTACGGCATTCGTCTGTCATTGTAGCGGTTCAGACTGCCATCGGAAAATAACATTTTTGTCACGTCTTTCTTATTTTACCGCGAGTGATGAAAAGTTGCATTGCAAATGGTGTTTAACCCTGCGGCACTCAGGGTTTTGTTTAGGGAGTGAACAATAGTGCGACAGATTGATGAATTTTTTTGCACTTGCTAACGAAACAGGATTGTAGATTGAAAAATGCTATTAACTTATCGGGTTTTTATAGATTAGAATCGACGGGCTTTGTAAATCATTCGCGGGTATTATTGATGACCTGCATTTATCAGGGGACTGCCCAGTGGCGCGGATAAATAAAATCTCGATCACGCTCTGTGCTTTACTGTTTACAACACTCACTTTCACGCCAGTGGCGAACGCCTCTCAACAGGCGCGGCACTCTGCTGTACAAAAAACGCATCTGGCCAAAACCACAGACCGTAAGAAAAAAACCACCAGCAAGAACGACAAGAAAAAGACCACCACCCAGACTAAAAAGACCGCCTCCAGCAAGACGAAAACAAAACCTTCCCGCACTGCCCGCGCAACCAAAAGTAAAGCCTCGCAAACTGCAGCTAATCTCGTGACGGAAAAATGCATCCCCCGCAAAGGTCATAAAGCGAAATGCACGAAGGTCACGAAAATAGCGGAAGTGCATAAGGTTCGCGTGCAGAAAGCGCAAAAAACGGCGTTGAATAAACTGATGGGGCAGATCGGCAAACCCTATCGCTGGGGCGGCAGCTCACCGCGTACCGGTTTCGACTGCAGCGGCCTCGTCTATTACGCTTACAAAGATCTGGTGAAGTTCCGAATTCCACGTACCGCCAATGAGATGTATCACCTGCGCGACGCGTCACCGGTCAACCGCGGTGAACTGGAGAATGGCGATCTCGTCTTCTTCCGCACTCAGGGGCGCGGCACGGCTGACCACGTTGGCGTATATGTAGGCAACGGGAAATTTATCCAGTCCCCACGTAGCGGCCAGGACATCCAGATAACCTCTCTCAGTGAAGACTACTGGGTACGTCACTATGTCGGCGCACGCCGCGTGATGACGCCAAAAACCATTCGCTAACCCCTGCCTTGCCACAGCCGTGGCAGGGTAAGTTCCTCTTTTGCATACCCTTTCAATTTGCTATTCTGTCCCTGTTGTCTGTGTGGTTATTGGCAACATAAAAAACAATAAGGAGAGAAGCAATGTCGTTCGAATTACCTGCACTACCATATGCAAAAGACGCCCTGGCCCCGCACATTTCTGCGGAAACCCTGGAGTATCACTACGGCAAACATCACCAGACGTACGTCACCAATCTGAACAACCTGATCAAGGGCACCGATTTTGAAGGCAAAACGCTGGAAGAGATCGTCCGCAGTTCAGAGGGCGGTGTCTTTAACAATGCCGCTCAGGTGTGGAACCACACCTTCTACTGGCACTGCCTGGCACCGAATGCAGGCGGCGAACCTACGGGTGAACTGGCTGGCGCGATTAACGCAGCATTTGGCAGCTTTGCTGATTTTAAAGCGAAGTTTACGGATGCTGCAGTCAAGAACTTCGGTTCTGGCTGGACGTGGCTGGTGAAAGACGCGGATGGCAAACTGGCTATCGTTTCCACCTCGAACGCGGGTACGCCACTGACCACCAGCGCAACGCCGCTGATGACCGTGGACGTCTGGGAACACGCTTATTACATTGATTACCGTAACGCGCGTCCGAACTACCTGGAGCACTTCTGGGCACTGGTTAACTGGGCGTTTGTGGCGAAGAACTTCGCCGCGTAAGAGACACGCAGAAGGGGTTGCCCTTCTGCGTTTTTTCATTATTCAGCAGCGCACGCTGCTTCCGGCTGTTTACGGCCAGACATCATCACTAACAGCAGGCCGAGCGCGGCAATTATCGCCCCCATCACCGGCACAAAGCTGTATCCCAGGCCACCCGAAATGACGGCACCACCGGCAGCGGCTCCAAGCGCATTGCCAAGGTTAAACGCGCCAATATTGACCGACGACGAGAGACCCGGCGCCTCATGAGCAACGCGCATCACGCGCATCTGCAGCGGCGGAACCACGGCAAAGGTCGCAGCCCCCCAGACAACCATCGCCATCGCCGCCCCGACTTCATTACGCGCCAGCCACGGAATGGCGATCATGATGACAATCAGCAGCGTTAAAAAGCCTTTCAGCGTCCCGCTCACGGAACGATCGGCGAATTTCCCGCCGAGATAGTTCCCTATAGAGAACCCGACACCAATCAGCACCAGCATCGCGGTCACAAAGAGAGGCGTCGCGTGGGTGATATCGTGCAACACCGGTGAAATATAGGTGTACAGGGTAAACATGGCGCCTGCCCCCAGTACGGTGGTCAACAGTGCGGAGAGCACCTGCGGACGCATCAGTACCGACAGCTCTTTGCGGACGTCAGGACGTTCACCAGCGCTGCCTTTCGGCAAGGAGAAGTACAACGCCACCATGGCGATAACACCCAGCACGGCCGTCGCCAGGAACGACATGCGCCAGCCGATCGCCTCCCCCAGCCAGGTTGCGGCAGGTACACCGCCAATGTTGGCAATCGTCAGACCCATAAACATGGTTGCCACGGCACTCGCCTGCTTATGTTTTGGCACCACGCTCGCGGCCACAACCGATCCCAGCCCAAAGAACGCGCCGTGGTTAAGACTGGTCAGAATGCGGGACAACATCAGGGTGGTGTAATCCGGAGCAATGGCGGAGAGCACGTTGCCCAGCGTAAATATCGCCATCAGGAAAATCAGCGCATTGCGGCGCGCGCGGTGTGAAAGCAGAAGCGTCATGAGCGGTGCCCCCACCATCACGCCAATGGCGTAGGCGCTGATGAGCATCCCGGCCGCCGGGATAGAAACATCCACGCCCCGGGCGATAACAGGCAGTAACCCCATCGGGGAGAATTCAGTGGTGCCAATCCCAAAAGCGCCAATCGCCAGGGCAAGCAGGGGAAAATTGATTTTCATGCGTCAACTCCGGATGCCGTGTCATGTCGTGACACAGAACAAAGAAGCCGAAAGCATGACATCAATCACAAAAAATGAGAAGTTAACAAATTGGCAAAAGATTTTTGCCGCAGGCGTAACAATCAGGAAAACTGAGAGGGAGAGAGCTCTCCCTCCGTGTAAATCAGTGCAATGCAGCCGTCAGACCCGCCGCAACAATCAGAGCCAGTACAATAACGGTGGTCACCAGCGAAAACTTCAGATCGTAGCTCATCAATTTTTCTCCTTTTAATCTCCCCACGAAAAGTGAGCCTGCTCATTTTTACACAGTTTAGTTCAAAAATCTTCCTGGATTTAAACTGATAACCACTTTAGCTCTTCCCCTTTTCATCAAGATAGGACAAAATTCCACGCTAAATTTATTAGCGTACCGGCCATTGACCCCCTCCTGACGTCCTGTGTCGTTTTCCCGGCGTGCCGCAATTCAAGATTGCGTGATAAGGGTGAGAGAAGGCAAACGTTTACCTTCAAGTTTTTCAGGAGTTTAGGATATGGTCTGGAGTGACATTTAATGGCAACAATTAAAGACGTAGCAAAACGCGCAAACGTTTCCACTACAACCGTATCACATGTAATTAACAAAACCCGCTTTGTGGCGGAAGAGACGCGCAACGCCGTCTGGGCGGCAATCAAAGAATTACACTATTCACCGAGTGCGGTGGCGCGCAGCCTCAAAGTTAATCACACCAAATCCATTGGTTTGCTGGCAACCAGCAGTGAAGCGGCCTATTTTGCCGAGATCATTGAAGCGGTCGAGAAAAACTGCTTCCAGAAAGGCTATACCCTGATTCTGGGCAACGCGTGGAACAGCATTGAAAAACAGCGCGCTTATCTCTCCATGATGGCGCAAAAGCGTGTGGATGGCCTGCTGGTGATGTGTTCAGAGTATCCAGAGTCCGTGCTTTCGATGCTGGAAGAGTACCGCCATATTCCTATGGTGGTCATGGACTGGGGCGAAGCACGTGCAGACTTCACCGACTCCGTCATCGATAACGCGTTTGAAGGCGGCTATATGGCAGGCCGTTATCTGATTGAACGCGGTCACCGTGAGATTGGTGTGATCCCGGGTCCACTGGAGCGCAACACCGGTGCCGGACGTCTGGCCGGGTTTATGAAAGCAATGGAAGAGGCGCTGATTACCGTGCCGGAAAACTGGATCGTGCAGGGTGACTTTGAACCTGAATCCGGTTACCGCGCAATGCAGCAGATTGTCTCCCAGTCGCATCGCCCGACAGCCGTTTTCTGTGGCGGTGACATTATGGCGATGGGTGCTCTCTGTGCCGCCGATGAACTGGGTTTGCGCGTGCCGCAGGACATTTCCGTGATCGGGTATGACAACGTGCGCAACGCGCGCTTCTTTACCCCGGCGCTGACCACCATCCACCAGCCAAAAGACTCGCTGGGTGAAACGGCCTTCAATATGCTGATGGACAGGATCGTCAACAAGCGTGAAGAGTCTCAGTCCATTGAAGTTCACCCGCGTCTTATCGAACGCCGTTCCGTTGCGGATGGTCCGTTCCGCGACTATCGTCGTTAATCTTTTACGGGGCCAGTTATACTGGCTCCCGTAGCCATTCCCGGTTAAGCGTCTCACTGTCCCCCAGGTAATCCAGAAGCCAGGCCATTGCGGGCGACACATCATTTTGTTGCCAGGTGAGGCAACAGGCCGCATCCGGAAAAGGATTTTCCAGCATCAGTTCAACCCATTCACCGGTGTCGATTCGGGGCCGTGCAAAATGGCCAGGAACCATGGCAACGCACAGCCCTGCGCTGAGGCATGTTGCTGAGGATTCCCAGTCCGGCGCAACCACCCGTCGCTGGTTATCCAGCAGCCAGGTAATGCGTTTGGGCAACGAACGCGAGGTATCTTCCAGCACCAGCGAGGGCCAGTTACGGAGCGTTTCGTCGCTGAGCGGACCGTCCAGGTCAGCCAGCGGATGATCGCTTGCCACCACACATTTCCAGCTGAGCATGCCCATGTCGCGAAAGGCAAAGCGTCCCCCAACCGGGATCGCCTGCGTAGCACCGATCGCCATCTCTGCCCTGCCATCCGCCAGCGCATCCCAGACGCCGTTAAACACTTCCTGGGATACCCGCAATTCGACATCCGAGAAATGGCGATAGAAATCGACAATCATTTGCCGGGTACGTTCCGGTTTTACGATGTTATCGACGGCAATCGAAAGATGTCCTCGCCAGCCGTTAGCGATCTGCTGACACTGTTCGCGGGTGATCTGCATTTTTTTGATAACAGAACGCCCTTCTTTCAAAAACCATGCCCCGGCGGGCGTTAATTCCACATCACGGTGACGCCGTTCAAACAGCGGAACGGCCAGCCATTCCTCAAGCTGACGCACCGTATAGCTGATTGCCGAGGGGACGCGGTGCAACTCCTGCGCTGCACCGCTAAAGCTGCCGTTGCGCGCAACAGCATCGACCACTTCAAGAGAATAATCTGACCACATTTTCTGCCTGCAAAAATTTTGAATGCACTCGCCAAATATTAGCGTTTCACAAGCTGCTTTGCACTCCCTACACTCTGCGCAAACATAGACCTGCCTCCCTCAGGAGAAAAAAACAATGCAACCCAGGAAAGGATTTTTAGTCTGGCTCGGTGGTTTAAGCGTGCTGGGCTTTTTAGCCACTGATATGTACCTGCCCGCCTTCGCCGCAATGCAGGAAGATTTACAGACCCCGGCGGCAGCTATCAGCGCCAGCCTGAGCTTATTCCTCGCGGGCTTTGCCTTCGCGCAGCTGCTCTGGGGGCCGCTCTCTGACCGCTTTGGCCGTAAACCGGTGCTGTTGCTGGGGCTGGCTATCTTTGCCGTCGGCTGTCTGGGAATGTTATGGGTACGCGATGCAACCTGGCTGCTGGTACTGCGCTTCGTGCAGGCCGTTGGCGTCTGTGCTGCTGCGGTGACCTGGCAGGCGCTGGTCACCGACTACTATCCGGCCAACCGGACAAACCGCATTTTCGCCACCATTATGCCGCTGGTAGGACTTTCGCCTGCCCTCGCCCCGCTGCTCGGGAGCTGGATCCTGGCGCATTTCGACTGGCAGGCCATTTTCGCTACGCTGTTTGCCATCACGCTGGTTCTGATGATCCCGGCATTCACACTTAAGGCGGCACATAAGAAAGAGACGCCTGCTAACACGACACCGGTGACCTTCACCTCTCTGCTGAGCACCAAAGCGTACCGCGGTAATGTCCTGATTTATGCCGCCTGCTCGGCGAGTTTCTTCGCGTGGCTGACCGGTTCGCCGTTCATTCTTCACGATATGGGTTACAGCCCGGCCGCCATCGGTCTGAGCTATGTCCCGCAGACCATCGCGTTTCTGGTCGGGGGCTATGGCTGTCGCGCGGCGCTGCAAAAATGGGAAGGTCAGCAGATGCTGCCCTGGCTGCTGGTGCTCTACGCGCTGAGCGTGATCGCCACCTGGGCTGTGGGCTTTATCCCGGGCGCAGGTCTGGCAGAAATTCTGATTCCATTCTGCGTGATGGCCGTGGCGAACGGTGCGATTTACCCTATTGTCGTAGCCCAGGCATTACGTCCGTTCCCACAGGCAACAGGTCGTGCGGCCGCGCTTCAGAATACCCTGCAGCTGGGTCTGTGCTTCCTGGCAAGCCTGGTGGTCTCTGCGCTGATTGCCACGCCGCTCCTGACCACCACCAGCGTCATGCTGGTTACGGTTGCGCTGGCTCTTCTGGGATACCGCATGCAGTCAGCGGCACAACGTGAGCAGGATGACCGCGCAGAGGTGAAAACCTCGCATGCATAATCGCGCCAGAAATTATGTTAAATATCAGTGATTAGTTTGCTAAGAATTTTCTATTGAATCACCAAATTTTGAGGCCTATACTAAATTTGGTTCGATTAAATACGATAAATATTAAGTGTTAACGGGAGCCGGAGCGCTCCCGTTTTACCATGGAAGGCATTTCGGCAAGGGTTATCTCCCTTCCTCTGTTCTACGTCGGATACTAGCCTCACGGGGAAATACCGTGAGATTTCTCACAAACCATAAAAAGCGTCTACGCTGTTTGAAGGTTCTGATCACAGTAAGGTGATGGAGAAGCTATGAGTTCATCGTGTATAGAAGAAGTCAGCGTTCCGGACGATAACTGGTCCCGGATCGTCAGTGAACTGTTAGGTCGTGCAGGCATCACTATTAATGGATCTTCGCCATCCGATCCACAGGTTAAGCATCCCGACTTTTTTAAACGCGTATTGCGGGAGGGATCGTTAGGCCTGGGGGAAAGTTATATGGACGGCTGGTGGGAGTGTGAACGGCTGGATATGTTTTTCTCCAGCGTTTTACGCGCCGGTCTGGAAAACCAGCTCCCCCGCAATCTGAAAGATACATTACGTGTCGCCTCCGCCCGGCTGTTTAATCTGCAAAGCAAAAAACGGGCGTGGATCGTCGGCAAGGAGCATTACGACCTCGGTAATGACCTGTTCAG
Organism: Enterobacter sp. 200527-13; assembly: GCF_027924865.1. NCBI lineage: Bacteria > Pseudomonadati > Pseudomonadota > Gammaproteobacteria > Enterobacterales > Enterobacteriaceae > Enterobacter > Enterobacter sp. 200527-13. The sequence goes on along the minus strand of NZ_BSCM01000001.1, from coordinate 1,204,983 downwards.
CCGCATGCTCGATCCTTTCATGCAATATTCCTGCGCCTACTGGAAAGAGGCCTCAACCCTTGAAGAAGCCCAGCAGGCTAAGCTGCGTCTGATTTGTGAAAAACTGCAGCTACAGCCGGGCATGCGTGTGCTGGATATCGGCTGTGGATGGGGTGGTCTGGCCTATTTTATGGCGAAGCATTATGGTGCCAGCGTGGTCGGTGTGACCATTTCAGCTGAACAGCAAAAAATGGCACGGGAGCGCTGCCAGGGCCTTGATGTGGATATTCGCCTTCAGGATTATCGCGACCTGAACGAGCAGTTTGATCGCATAGTCTCCGTAGGCATGTTCGAACACGTGGGGCCGAAAAACTATGACACCTACTTCAGCGTGGTGGACCGTAACTTGGAACCTGACGGCATCTTCCTGCTGCACACCATTGGTTCTAAGCGCACCGACAATAACGTCGATCCGTGGATCAACAAATACATCTTTCCGAATGGCTGTTTGCCGTCCGTTCGCCAGATTGCTAACGCCAGTGAACCTCATTTCATTATGGAAGACTGGCATAACTTTGGCGCGGATTATGACACCACGTTGATGGCATGGCATTCACGTTTCCAGGAAGCCTGGCCAGAAATTGCGGACAACTATTCTGAACGGTTTAAACGGATGTTCAGCTATTATCTCAATGCCTGCGCAGGCGCCTTTCGCGCGCGTGATATTCAACTTTGGCAGGTTGTTTTCAGCCGAGGGATAGAACACGGTTTGCGGGTCGCACGCTAAAAAAAACCCCGGATTTCCGGGGTTCATTTTATTCTTCTTCTGCGGTCTTTATTATTGCGGCTTCTTTTGCCGCCAACAGCCGCTCAACGGTATCCACAACCGCCTGAGTCTGCGGATCGATTTCGATATTAACCCGATGCCCCAGTTTTTTCGCTCCCAGGGTTGTACGCTGGAGAGTTTCAGGAATTAAATGCACGCAGAAACGGGTCGGCGTCACTTCCCCAACCGTCAGGCTAATCCCATCAATACCAATAAATCCTTTATACAGGATGTATTTCATTAATGAAGGATCCTGCACTTTAAACCAGATTTGACGGTTATTTTCCGAGGTGACAATCTTCGCCACTTCCGCGGTGGTCATAATATGGCCTGACATCAGATGGCCGCCAATCTCATCGCTAAACCTGGCCGCACGCTCTACGTTTACGGTATCCCCCACCACCAGCTCGCCCAGGTTGGTGATGCGCAGCGTCTCTTTCATTAAATCAAAGCTAATCTGGTTACCGTTAATTTCGGTTACCGTCAGGCAACAGCCGTTATGTGCAATTGAGGCGCCAGTTTCAATGCCATCAAGCATATATTCCGGAAGCTCAACCACATGAGTTCGGAAATTAGGTTTTTCATCAATGGACACCACTTTGGCGGTGCCCTGCACAATACCAGTAAACATGCTTACAACTCCTGTTTTTTCCGGACGGTGGTGACACCGTTTAATCCCACCACAATAACAGTTGGAAAAACAGGTTGCCAGCGGAGCGCATTTTGTGGCGATTTTTTCACTAGATAAATAGCTAAACCCCGCTACAATAGCTGGCACCCCCCTGCATTTTCTTCTTGCTGCCAGTTACGGCGGCCTTTTTAGTCTCTCAAATAACTAGAATATAAAGGTGTTCACGTGCAGAAGTACATGAATGAAGCGCGCCAGTTATTGGCACTGGCTATACCAGTGATCATCGCGCAAGTGGCCCAGACCGCAATGGGATTTGTGGATACGGTAATGGCGGGTGGCTACAGCGCCACCGATATGGCCGCCGTGGCAATAGGCACCTCGATCTGGCTTCCGGCCATCCTGTTTGGCCACGGCCTGCTGCTCGCCCTCACCCCGGTTATCGCTCAGCTAAATGGCTCAGGGCGACGTGAACGTATTGCCCATCAGGTTCGACAGGGGTTCTGGCTGGCAGGGTTTGTCTCCGTGCTGATAATGGTTGTGCTGTGGAATGCCGGTCATATCATCCGCGCCATGCATAATATTGACCCGGCTCTGGCTGACAAAGCCGTCGGCTACCTGCGGGCCCTGCTGTGGGGTGCGCCTGGCTATCTGTTCTTCCAGGTCGCGCGTAACCAGTGTGAAGGTCTGGCGAAAACCAAGCCCGGAATGGTGATGGGCTTTATCGGCTTGCTGGTGAATATTCCGGTGAACTACATCTTCATCTATGGTCACTTCGGTATGCCGGAGCTCGGCGGCGTCGGCTGCGGCGTGGCGACGGCTGCCGTCTATTGGGTGATGTTCTTCAGTATGATCTCTTATGTGAAACGTGCCCGTTCAATGCGCGATATCCGCAATGAACGTTCGTTCAGCACGCCGGACTGGAACATCATGACGCGTCTGGTGCAGTTAGGCCTGCCGATTGCACTGGCGCTGTTCTTTGAAGTGACGCTGTTTGCCGTGGTCGCCCTGCTGGTTTCTCCGCTCGGCATTGTGAACGTAGCCGGTCACCAGATTGCGCTGAACTTCAGTTCCCTGATGTTCGTATTGCCGATGTCGCTGGCCGCAGCGGTGACCATTCGCGTGGGCTTTCGTCTGGGGCAAGGTTCGACGCTGGATGCGCAAACGGCGGCCCGCACGGGGCTTGGCGTCGGTGTCTGTATGGCCATCTGTACGGCACTGTTTACCATCACGCTGCGTGAGCAAATTGCCCTGCTTTACAACGACAACCCGGAAGTGGTGGCCCTGGCCTCCCATCTGATGTTGCTTGCCGCGGTGTACCAGATCTCCGACTCCATACAGGTGATTGGCAGCGGCGTACTGCGTGGGTATAAAGATACGCGTTCGATCTTCTTTATCACCTTCATCGCTTACTGGGTGCTGGGTCTGCCGTGTGGTTATATCCTGGCGCTTACCGATCTGGTGGTTGACCGCATGGGGCCGGCAGGATTCTGGATGGGCTTTATCATCGGCTTAACCTCTGCGGCAATTATGATGATGCTGCGCATGCGCTTCCTGCAACGCCAGTCATCCTCGGTGATATTGCAACGCGCTGCACGTTAAATACGCAGTAGCCGCCAGCTGGCGGCTACTTTCTCTTCACTTTGCGCGGTAATAAAGCAATCGCGTGAAATCAGAGAGAAAAATGCATTTTCCCTCTTGCCTCAACGATGCTGTGCCGCTAATATTCGTCCCCGTTGTCACCGACAACACGTTGCGTTCATAGCTCAGTTGGTTAGAGCACCACCTTGACATGGTGGGGGTCGTTGGTTCGAGTCCAATTGAACGCACCATTCTGCGTCCGTAGCTCAGTTGGTTAGAGCACCACCTTGACATGGTGGGGGTCGGTGGTTCGAGTCCACTCGGACGCACCATTTCAGTCCTGAAATGGTGCAAATCCTCTTCTTAACGCCTGATTTTTCTTAATACCCCCATTTCATCATTATTCTCCTGCTACGCTTTTCTTATGGAAAAAAAAACAGGAAGACTGTCGATGAAGAAAATCGCCATTATCGGCTCCGGCCCTACAGGGATTTACACCTTTTATTCTCTTCTTAAGAACGCGTCGCCGCTCTCTGTCTCCGTTTTTGAACAGGCAGACGAAGCTGGCGTGGGAATGCCCTACAACGACGACGATAACTCTCGCCTGATGCTGGCCAACATTGCCAGCATTGAAATCCCGCCCCTTTTTATGACCTACCTCGACTGGCTTAAGCGCCAGAGTGAAGCCCATCTGGCGCGCTTTAAGGTTGATAAAGCCGCCTTACATGACAGACAGTTTTTGCCCCGTATTCTGCTGGGCGAGTATTTTCGCGACAGTTTCCAGACGATAGTCCAGGAAGCTAAGAGGCGGGGATTTCAGGTTGAGATCCACACGTCTGCCACCGTCACCGATGTTGCCCCGTCCTCCTCCGGCGTGACGCTTTCGGTCAATGACTCGCCGTTTCCGGAACGATTCGATCTCGCCGTGATCGCCACCGGGCATGTCTGGCCAGAAGAAGAGGAAGCCACGCGCGCGTATTTCCCAAGCCCGTGGTCAGGGTTGATGGATGCCCGCATCCGCCCCTGCCGCGTCGGTATTATGGGAACATCCTTAAGCGGGCTGGACGCGGCGATGGCCGTGGTCATGCAGCACGGTGAGTTTCGCGACGGCACATTCCTCCTCGATAAAGGAAGTGAAGCGTTAAAAATTGTACTCATGTCCAGGACCGGGATTCTGCCAGAGGCCGATTTTTACTGCCCTATTCCGTACGAACCGCTGTCGGTATTAACCGAATCGGTACTCGAAGCCGAAATCGCCAAAGGATCAGACGGTCTGCTTGACCGCATTTTCGCCCTGATGGTGAAAGAGCTTGAACTCGCCGACCCGGCCTGGTGTGAGAAAATATCGCTGCGCATGCAGACGGCGGACAGCCTTCGCGAAGCGTGGTTTGAGGATCGAAAACAGCACGGTCCGTTTACCTGGGCTGAAGAGAACCTGAATGAGGTCGAGCGGAACAAACGTGACCGGCGCACGGTGGCCTGGCGCTACACCGTGCTTCGGCTGCATGAAGTGGTTCAGGAGATGGTTCCTCATCTTACCGAGGAGGACGCTGAACGCTTTAAAAACGGGCTGGCGCGCGTCTTTATCGACAACTATGCCGCCATTCCCCCTCAGTCGATTCGCAGGCTTCTCGCGCTTCGTGAGGCCGGCATCATTAGTGTTGTGGCGCTGGGTGATGATTACACGCTGGATATTGGCAGCGCGCAGACGGTGATCGCCACTAAAGAGACGACCTACCGTTTCGACGTCTTTATTGATGCCCGCGGGCAAAAGCCGCTTAAAACAAAAGATCTGCCCTTCCCTACGCTGCGCAAGCAGCTACAGGCGACGGGCGATGAGATCCCGGATATTGGCGAGGATTACACGTTAAAAGTGCCGGAAATGCTTCGCGGACGCATTGCATTTGGCGCAATCCCGTGGCTGATGCACGATTACCCTTTTGTTCAGGGACTGGCGGAATGTGCAGAGATAGCAGAGGCGATGGCAAAAGCCGCAGAGAAAACCGCATCGGGTTCAAGAAGGAAATTACCGTACAGTGATGACTGACAGGGCATCCGTGCCCTGCAACGCGGGATTACTCGAAGTAAACCTGCGGGTTATCGGATAAAGAGACAAAGGTTTTCGTCTCTTTATCCAGTGCAAGAATTTTGCCGCTTTCAATGTCATACACCCAGCCGTGAAGACGGATGGCGTTGTTGCGCAGGCCCACCGCCACTGACGGGTGAGTCTTAATGTTGCTCAGCTGCGCAAACACGTTTTCCTGCACCATCGCATTCACTTTATCGATTGGCTTATCCCAGGTTTTCTTCTCAACCACCGCTTTTGCCGCATCGGAATAGCGTAACCAGTGAGAAACCGCCGGCATAGGTTCGAGGTCCGCATTGTCGGCAATGGCTTTCATCGCCCCACAGTTGGAGTGGCCGCAGATAACAATATCGGTCACGCCCAGCGCAACAACCGCGTATTCAATCGTTGCGGAGACACCGCCTGGCTCAGGGCCGAACGGTGGCACGATGTTGCCAGCATTACGAATGACAAAGAGTTGTCCTGGCTCTTGCTGAGTGACCAGTTCTGGGACCAGACGGCTGTCAGAGCATGAGATGAACAGCGCTTTGGGATTCTGGCTGGACGCTAAACTGCGGAAGAGCTCTTTACGTTGCGGGAAAATCTCTTTTTGAAAGCTGAGAAAACCTTCAATGATATGTTGCATAGCAATTTCTCTTTTATCTGTTTTAGTTTAGGTATGATCGGGATCACACAAGTAAAGTTTACCCACCGGACTTTACTTCAGACAAGCAATATATTTCTGGCCCGACCGCTGCACAATCTCATCTGCATTCGCCAGGATATTTTGCCCTTCAAAAGCGCCGTACAGGCGAGCGAATTTTTTCCCCACCAGCCGCCCGGTCACGTCTTCGACGCTGCGGGCGGGCAACGGCAGCATATTCGGATAGCTCCACATAAACGAGACAGCATCTTTGCCCGGCGTGACCTGTAGAATATCGCCTGCCAGTAAGACACCATCACCCTCCTGCCAGTGCAGCACCGTTCCGCCAGCGAAATGTCCTCCGAGGCGTAATAACGTTACCGCGGGGAAAATATCCAGCGTATCGCCCTGCCAGAAGTGGAGCATCGGGCTGTCGCGCATAACCCACTCGCGATCGTTCGCGTGCAGGTAAACCGGCGCATCGAAAGCCCCGGCCCACTCCTGCATCGTGGTGTAGTAGTGAGGATGTGAAATTGCGATCGCGCTGATGCCGCCGAGCGCCGTGATGATGGTTCTGGTTGCCGGGTCGAGATTCGCAATGCAATCCCAAAGGATATTGCCGTGGGGGGTACGCAGAAGCAGCGCGCGCTGGTTGATGGCAAAAGCGGGCACCGTTTTGATACTGAGCAGCTGCGGCTCCAGCTGCTGCCATTTATTGCTGTGTGTGGCCGTCACCGTCGCAAAATCACTCCACGCCTGGCCGCTGGCCGGAACATACTGGCGTTCATCCTCGCACACAGGGCATCGCGCCGGCGTTGCGTCATAAGAGGTACCGCAGGTTTTACACAGTATAATCATGAGCTCTCCTCAGCGATAAAGCACTGAGTATGGCAGGGATTATCGTTATGTGCTGCGCGGTACATTGCCGGCTCTTTTTGCCCTATACTGTGCCAGTATCAAAAACCGAACAAAGCAGGTGCCATATGGAAATTGATCTCGAAAACTTGGTCTTTAACGGGCTGGATGAAGCTGAAGAGCGTAACGCGGAACGTCTCGACGACGCTGATAAAAAAGCGCAGTCGATTATCGCCGATGACGACTGCGGTGATGCCTGCAAGATCTGATGATAAAGCACCGGAAAACCCGGTGCTTTTTTATATTATTTCTTCAGCCCGTCAATCGCCGCCTGCGCGCACGCTTCATCCAGATGACCACCCGGCGCACCGCCGATCCCTATTGCGCCGATCACCTCATCCCCCTCTTTCACCGGCAGACCACCGGCCAGCAGCAGGAAGCCCGGAATATCACGCATGTTTTGTGCGCCGGCATTGCTCTGCGCGGCGTCCATAACCTTGCCTGACGCATTTTTTGCACTCAGCGCGGTATAGGCTTTCATTTCGCTGGCTTTTACCGTGTGTGGCCCGGCATTGTCGGTACGCTGCACCGCTTTGACCACACCGGCGCGGTCCACCACGGTGACCGCCACCTGGTAGTTTTTCGCTACGCAGGCCTGAATGGCGGAGGTCGCCAGCGCGTTGGCCTGCGCCAGGGAGAGGTTTTTCTGGTTCAATGCGTCGGCCTGTGCCGTCAGGCTTACGCTACCGGCGACAAGCGCGGCTGCCATCATTACTTTTTTCATCGCACGTCCTCGAATGATTGAATACCGTTCGATCGTACTCAGACGCGCGATGAAGCGTAATTCGGTTGATTACGCAATTATCCTGGTAGTTATACGGATTGTAATTTGTCGTAATCGCGGATTGCCTGCACCAGGCTGGTCACGCCAAGCTTGGCGAACGCCGCGGCCCGGTGCGCTTCAACCGTTCTGGGCGAGAGGTTCAACTGCAGGGCCACCTCTTTATTGCTGCGTCCTTCCATCAGCACCGCCAGCACCTCGTGCTCACGCGCCGTCAGTTGTTCGAAACGCGCTTTAATCCGCGACGTTTCCTGCCAGCGGGTCAGTCGTCTCTGGCTCTCTTCGAAGGCGAGCCCCACCGTTTCAATGAGCTTATCGGCATCCAGCGGCTTGGTGAAAAACTCAAAGACGCCATTGCGAAAGGCGCGGCGGCAGGCATCAACGGTGCCGTGTCCGGTCATGACGATAACCGGCAGCAGCGGCCAGGGCCAGTTGCCCTCCTCCAGCCAGGTCAGCCCGCCTTTCCCCGGCATGCGCATATCCAGCAGCAGACAGCCGACGAGCGCCGCCCGCCCACCGTGCGCTGACGTAAACGCGTCCACGCTTTCAAACCCATTGACCTGCCAGCCCATTCCCGAGAGTAAGAAGGCCAGCGACTCACGGATGGATTCATCGTCATCAATCAGCCAGACTGTGTTATCCACGCGTATTTACCTCTCCACTCGCCAGTTGTAACCGGACCTGCGCCCCGCCCTGGGGCGCATTGCCCAGCGTAATTGATCCGTTCATGCGCGTCATCAACGACTCCGTTAACGTCATTCCCAGCCCTATTCCTTCCGTCCGTCCGCTGTAAAACGGCATAAAGGCGTTCTGCAAGGCCTCCGGGCTAAAGCCAGGTCCGCCATCGGTGAGGGTGATATAAATCCAGTTTTCCCGTTTCTCGCTGGTTATTTTCACCCACCCTTGCGCGCACTCTTGCTGGGCCTGAATGGCATTACTGAGCAGATTATGCAGCACCTGTTCAAGCCAGAGTCGGTCTGCCAGAACCCGCGTGGCACCTGCCGCGAACGCATGGCTCACCGCGATATGCTCAGAGCGGCGTTCATGTTCCAGGAGATCGACCACCTGCTGCCAGCACGGTTTCAGGTCGATATCGCGCAAGGTGACTTTTTCCTGAACCACATGTTCGCGAAAGCGGGTTAAGAGCGCGCTGATACGCTGGGTTTGTACCAGCGCGGCAGCCAGCGCCTGCGATACGGCCTGCGGATTCGCCTGCTGTTGCTGGCGCTGAGCACCCTGGATCCAGGTCTGAACGGCAGTCAGCGGCTGGTTAATCTCATGCACGATCCCAGCGGTGATCTCTCCCAGGGTGTTGAGCCTTGCATGCTGGTAATAGTGTGCGCGCTGTTCCGCGTGCTGGCGCTGCCGCCGTTGCCAGAGCAGCATGCTGGCCGCGGCGATAAGCACCGCCCAGCCGAAGAACAGGAACGGATATACCCACCAGGAGACGGCCAGCCAGTGCGGCTTTGCCGTGGCCATAAGGGTAAAAGGTTGTGTGGGTTGCGTGAAGGTCCGCTGCCAGTGCCAGAAAGCCCCGGCAGGGGGCGCGTTATCTGCGTCATTGAAGCGAATGGCAAGTGCATCAAAGGTATGTTGGGTGCTGAGCAGCGGCGCAAGTTCGATAAGTACGCGGATCTGACGCCAGGGATTATACAGCCAGTACTGACAATCGCGGGTCGATTCCACACGGGCAGCGTTCAGCGCACGGCCTGAGGTTTTCTCAAGGGCGAGGATGTGCGGGAATTTTTTGCGCAGAGCCGCGAGGTCTTCCTCACCGTTGAGTAACGGCAAAACAGATTCATTTTGCGTCAGCACGGCGCTAAGGGTGGAATAGCGTGTCGAAAACTCACGATCGCGTTCCCAGAACTGGCGGCGGATCTGTTCGGCATAGAGCAAAACACCGCTGATGAGGCACACCAGCAGCCAGACAATAACCGTGCGCCTGAAAAGAGTGTTATTCATTCCGTTAACGGGTCAGGAGATTCATCCTGCCGACATTAGCAGTTAACCGTTGTCAGAACAAAATTTCGCACAGCTCATTCCAGTACATTTCGCGCGTGCGGCGCAGTTCAGCGTGACGTTTTATCATGGAACCACTCCGGATCAATGTTGGCAACGTCCACGCCATACAGGCTGGCGACAGGCAGTACGGACTCAAGAACACGTTGCGCGCTGTTCTCCGCATTCGCTGGTCGGGTCGCAAAAAACCGCCGTAACGTGTTTATCCACTTTTTCATCGTCTTTCCCCCTTTCGCTTCACTTGCCCTAAGTTAAACACCCAACACCCGCACAGGGGAAATACCAAAATCCACTGTCGATGTGCAGGATTTGCAAATAGCCCTCCATTCTTTTACTCACCATTAACACCTTGTTCACTAATGCTTTTTTGCTAATAGCAAAGAACGATTTCTTATTTGGCGAGAGCTTTCGCTTATGGGAGCGTAACGGGGTAAAACAAAAACAACGGGATGAACAATCACTATGGCAGCAAACACGAAAGGGTTTAAAAAAAGGACACTGGTGCTGGGCTTACTGGCGGCAGGCGGTCTGTTCTCAATGCAGGTGCAGGCCGATCAACTGGCGGATATTAAAGCCGCAGGCGTGGTCAAAGTTGCCACCTTTGATGCCAATCCGCCGTTTGGCTCCATCGATGCAAAGACCCATGAGATTGTCGGCTACGACGTCGATTTCGCCAGAGCGCTTGCCAGTGCGCTTGGCGTGAAGCTTGAACTGGTCGCCACCAACCCGGCTAACCGCATTCCCCTCCTGCAGTCCGGTAAGGCGGATTTGATTGTGGCAGATATCACCATTACCCCGGAACGGGCGCAGGTGGTTGATTTCTCCCTTCCCTATTTCGTGACCGGCCAACAGTTCCTGGTACCGGTAAAAGCTGCCGATACGCTTGAGGCCTATAGCCGGGCGCGCATTGGCGCGGTAAAAGGCACAACGGGTGAGCAGGCGCTGCACCAACGTTTCCCGCACGCCCGCGTGCTCTCTTATGACGATATTCCGCTGGCGCTGACGGCCCTGCGCAACGGTAACGTGCAGGCTATCACTCAGGACAGTACGATTCTGGCCGGTCTGCTGGCGCAGGCGCCGGACAAGGCGAACTTCAAAATCCTGCCCGATCTGCTCAGCAAAGAAGAGATTGGCGTGGGGGTAAAAAAAGGCGAAACCGCACTGCTGAAAGCCGTCAACGACGAGCTTGTTAACCTTGAGAAGAACGGTCAGGCGGCAAAAATCTATGACGTCTGGTTCGGTCCGGATACCCCCTCCCCACAGCCTCGTGCCTTTAAAATAGAAGCTCAGTAATATGCTCTCAGCGCTTTTTTCACACTCCGCGGCCGGTGCCGCGGATTTTTCACATCTGGAACACGCCAGCGTCGAGTTTCGCGATGTGCAGAAACATTACGGAAACCATCAGGTCTTAAAGGGCATTAACCTCACCATCACGCCAGGTGAAGTGGTGGCCATTCTCGGGCCTTCGGGTTCCGGTAAATCCACCCTGATCCGGCTTATCAATCAGCTTGAAACCCTGAGCGGTGGCGAGATCCTGATCGATAACAAACCCACCGGACGGCTCTCCGGCACCGCGCTGCGTCAGTTGCGCAGCCGCGTCGGGTTTGTGTTTCAGCAGTTCAATCTTTACGCCCACCTCACCGCCAGTCAAAACATCACTCTGGCGCTGGAGCATGTTCACGGCTGGAAGGCCCAGCCAGCTCAGGCGCGGGCGCTGGCACTGCTGGAAAAAGTGGGGATGCTGGAAAAAGCACACCATTTCCCTGCCGAACTTTCCGGCGGTCAGCAACAGCGCGTGGCGATTGCCCGCGCGCTGGCCTCTTCACCGCAAATCATTTTGTTCGATGAGCCGACCTCCGCGCTTGACCCGGAGATGATTGGCGAAGTGCTGTTCGTGATGAAGGCGCTTGCGCACAGCGGGATCACCATGATTGTGGTGACGCATGAGATGCAATTTGCCCGGGAAATTGCCGACCGGATTGTGTTTATCGACGCCGGGCACGTTCTTGAAACCGCGCCACCGGAGCAATTTTTCAGGCAACCGTCGCACCCACGCGCTCAGCGATTCCTGCAAAAAGTCCTGAACCCGCTGCATCAGGAGCATCTCTAATGCCCACACTTGACTGGCAGGGCGTGCTGACCGGACAGCCCCTGCAGTGGATCGTATCCGGATTTCTCACCACCCTGTGGGTGACGCTCGCGGGGATGCTGCTGGCAACCCTGCTCGCGCTGCTTTTTCTGCTTCTTCGCCTGACGGGTGGACGTGTCGGGAACGCGGTCGTCAGTAGCTGGGTGTCGCTGTTTCGCAATACGCCGCTGCTGGTGCAACTGCTGTTCTGGTATTTCGCCGCCTGGAACGGTTTACCGCAGGCGTTCCGGGATGCCGTGAATGCGGATCACCGCTGGTCCGTTTTACCCGGTGACGTCTGGTGGTTTACCCCCGAGTTTTTATGCTCTGCATGGGGGTTAGGCGTATTCACCTCGGCTTTCTTGATTGAGGAAGTGGCATCGGGACTACGTTCAATCCCTGCCGGGCAACGGGAAGCGGCGCTCGCACAGGGATTTTCCGCGTGGCGCTTGTTTCGTTACATCCTTCTGCCGCAAGGGCTGGCCAACGCCTGGCAACCCGTTGTCGGGCAGTATCTCAATCTGATGAAACTCTCATCGCTCGCCAGCGGCATTGGCTTTGCCGAATTGACCTATCAGGTGAGACAGATTGAAAGCTACAACGCCCATGCGCTGGAGGCGTTTACCGTCGGCACCGTCCTGTACCTGCTTACCGGTATGCTGATGGGGACGGTGCTGGTGCGCCTCGGCCCAATCTCAGGGAGGGGAAACCATGCTTGCCGGACTTAATGTCATTACCGATAACCTGGATTACCTGCTCTGGGGACGTGCGGCAGTTGGTGAGCCTGGCGGGGTCTTGCTCTCGTTGCTGATGGCGCTGGGCGCGGCGGCTCTCGCCCTGCCCGGTGGAATTGCTCTCGCGTGCCTGGCCTGGCGTTTTACGGGGCTTGTGCGCAAGGCGCTCTTTGTATGGGCGGAATTAATTCGCGGGATCCCGCTAATCTTTGTGATTTTCTGGATGTGGTATCTGCTGCCGCTCATCACCGGCGGCGATCTCCCGGGGGCGCTCACCGTCACGCTGGCCCTGGCCTGGTTTACCGCGGCCTCGGTTATGCATTCAGTACTGGCCGGACTCAGCGCCTTACCGTCAGGGCAGTACGAGGCCGCCCTGTCTCAGGGTTTCAGTACCCGGCAAACGCTGTCGCGCGTGCTGCTGCCGCAGGCGCTGCGCAATATTCTGCCGTCACTGGTGGGGATTTTTATCAGCCTACTGAAGGATACGTCGCTGGCGTTTATTGTGAATGTCCCTGAGCTCACCACGGTGGCCGGCCAGGTGAACAACCGGGTGCAAATTTACCCGGCAGCCATTTTTATCTTTACGGGTGTGGTCTATTACCTGCTCTGCTGCGCCCTTGAGCAGCTTGCGAAACGCTGGCGCTTCAACCGGCCAGCGCTTTGACCACGGTTTCCATCGCCTGGGTGGTTAACTCGCTACGTTTTACGCGCTGGTTCGCCAGCGCCGTACGCAGCACCCCCGCGATGACAATATGCTTCGGCTCCTGCCCCAAATCACGCATCTCCAGAACGACCTTCCCGACCACCCGACACATCTCCTGATACAGCGCTTCGTCTTTGGTCACATTACCCATCGTCATCACTCCATTGCCCTAAACTCTCAGCTTAAATGATTCATCGCCCGGATACAAAAAAGAAGCCCGGCGAGAGTCCCGCCGGGCTTCATTCGTAAAATCAATAAATTAGTTGTTTACCGGGATCACTGCGCCTTTGTATTTGGTGCGGATCCAGTCCTGGATCGCTTTGGAGTGCAGAACGTTCACCAGCGCGACGATATCTTTCTTCTTCTCGTCACCACGATGCACGGTAATGATATTGGCATACGGGTTATTTTCACCACTCTCTACCGCAATCGGGTCATGTACAGGATCAAGGCCCGCATCAATCGCGTAGTTGGCGTTAATCACGACCGCGTCACCTTCGTCGTTGTTGTACATCTGTGGCAGCAGAGAGGCTTCCACGTTAGGCGTGAACTGCAGTTTTTTCGGGTTTTCCACGATATCGCTGATACGCGCGGTCACTTTGTCGATGCCCGGCTTCAGTTTGATCACCCCCTCTTTTTCGAAGATAGAGAGAATGCGGCCCTCTTCAGATACAGCATCACGCATGATGATTTTGCCGCCCTGCGGCAAATCTTTCAGGGATTTGTATTTTTTGGAGTAGATCCCGATTGGCTCGATGTGGATCGCGCCCGCGCTGACAAAATCATAATCCTTATCACCGGCGTGATCTTTCAGCACGCTGTTCAGGTAAGGAATATGCTGGAAATAGTTAGCGTCAATATCATGACCCGCCAGCGCGGTGTTGGGCAGAATGTAGTCCTGGAAAGGTTTGATCTCCAGATCGATACCCTGCTTCGCCAGGATAGGCTTCGCCTGCTCCAGAATTTCGGCGTGCGGCGTGTTGGATGCCCCCACGGTCAGGGTATCAGCCCAGGTGGCAAAGCTCAGGGCGCTCAGGGTTGCTGCGGCGATCAGTGTCAGTGTTTTTTTCATGATGATGGTTCCTGTGTGTTATTAGAGATTATCGTTTATCTAACAGTGAGGTCAGGACGTCGCCGCAGAACTGGATAATGAAAACGATGATCAGAATGGTCACCGTCGCCACCAGCGTGACGTCGCCATGGTTGCGCTGGAATCCTTCCAGATAAGCCAGATTTCCCAAACCGCCTGCGCCAATCACCCCCGCCATGGCGCTGTAACTCACCAGCGCAATCAGCGTTACCGTAATACCTGATACCAGTGCAGGTGATGACTCCGGCAGTAAAACCCGAAACACCAGGGTGCTCAGCCGTGCGCCCATTGAGCGCGTGGCCTCAATAACCCCCTTGTCCACTTCACGCAGGGCAATTTCGACCAGGCGAGCGTAGAACGGCGCCGCACCGACAATCAGAGCCGGCAGCGCCGCGTTGGCGCCAAGAATGGTGCCGACAAGGGTTTTCGTGAACGGGATCAACAGCACAATCAGAATGATGAACGGGATAGAACGAAACACGTTCACCACAATTGAAATCACGCTGTAGACCGCGCGGTTGTGGAACAACCCGCCGCGCGCGGTTAAAAACAGCGCCAGGCCAAGGACGATCCCAAGAACAAAGGTTGCCACGCCGGAAAGGGCAGTCATGTACAGCGTTTCCAGCGTCGCCGCCCAGAGTTGCTCCCACTTCAGATGAGGAAAAAGCGTCTCAGCCATGTTTAATTACCTCGCCTTCAATATCGCTGTGCTTCAGGTCGGCGAGGATATTGCTCAGTTGTTCATCCGATGCCACGACGTGTACCCAGAGTTGCCCAAATACGCCGTGGGCCGTTTGGGTCATTTTTCCGTGCAGAATGTTAAACGGCAGGCCGTAGCGCAGAGTCAGCTCGCCCACGATCGGCTTATGGGTGCTGTGGCCCGTAAAGGTCAACCTGATGACGCTACCTTCAAGGTCCGCTGCCAGCTCCGTATTAAACGTCTCTTCCTCGGCATACTGGCTCACCTGGCGGACAAACTGCTGAGTGATAGGCTGCTGCGGACGGGTAAAGACGCTCAGCACCTCCCCCTCCTCCACCACTTTGCCGTTCTCCATCACCGCCACGCGGTCGCAAATTTTGCGCACCACGTGCATCTCGTGCGTGATCAGCACGATGGTCAGCCTGAAGCGGCGGTTAATGTCCAGCAGCAGATCGAGGATTTGATCGGTGGTCTGCGGATCGAGGGCTGACGTGGCTTCATCGCAAAGCAATACGTCGGGGTTATTGGCCAATGCACGCGCAATCCCCACACGCTGTTTTTGCCCGCCACTCAGCTGCGAGGGATAGGCGTTCTCGCGTCCCTTCAGCCCAACGAGATCGACCAGTTCGGCCACGCGGGCCTTAATGTTGGCTTTTGGCACACCGGCGATTTGCATTGAGAACGCGATATTCTCACTCACCGTGCGCGACCAAAGCAGATTGAAGTGCTGGAAGACCATGCTGATCTTCAGACGCGCCTGGCGCAGTGCTTCGCCCTTTGCGGCAGAAATGTCCTGTCCGTTGATGGTCACGCTGCCGCGAGTGGGTTTTTCCAGTCCATTCAGCAAACGAATAAGAGTACTTTTACCCGCGCCGCTGTAACCGATAATGCCGTATATCTGCCCCTGCTCTATCGTCAAATTGACGTTATCAACGGCAGTGAGTGCAACCTTCCCGTTGTCAAAAACCTTCGAAATATTGCTGAGTACAATCATTCTTATGTGTAATCCGTCCCGCGCATGGCGGTTTAGCAGTATGGATGTCCAAATGATAGTAAACAGGCGTTATCACCTTTTAAATGAACAAAAAGGAATTTGTTATAACTTGCAGGAATAAATAGCGATTTTCGTACCGGCAGGCATTTAGACCAATTTCAGAAATGATTATCTGGCATGTGCATATCAGTGGTTCATCACCTGATGAAAACGGTTAATTTTGCAGCATTTTTGACTGATATAGCCATCCTCACATCCAGAGCACTTTACGTCTTGATATCCCTCCATCCAAAAACGGCATTTATATTCTTTTCTGTTCTAAAACGGAGTGAAGGATTCTTTAAGGGGTTAATTTCCCCGCCCTATCATCCTGTCATGACCTCCTGAAAGGAAAACACCATGACGATTTACCACTCCGTCACCGAACTGATTGGCCACACCCCGCTTATCCAGCTGCATAAGCTTGATACCGGTCTCTGCTCGTTGTTTCTGAAGCTGGAAAACCAGAACCCGGGCGGCTCGATTAAAGACCGCGTTGCACTGTCGATGATTAACGAAGCGGAGCGCAACGGTCAGCTGCAGCCAGGCGGTACCATCATTGAGGCGACGGCGGGAAATACCGGTCTTGGCCTGGCCTTGATCGCCGCGCAGAAGGGCTATTCACTGATCCTGGTGGTGCCAGACAAAATGAGCCGCGAGAAAATTTTCCACCTGCGGGCACTGGGGGCTCAGGTGGTACTGACCCGCTCCGATGTCAATAAGGGCCACCCTGCCTACTATCAGGATTACGCGCAACGTCTGGCGAATGAACTGCCGGGGGCGTATTACATCGATCAGTTTAATAACGAAGCCAACCCGCTGGCGCACCGCACTACCACCGCGCCTGAACTGTATGAACAGCTTGACGGTAAGATTGACGCCATCGTCGTCGGCGTGGGGTCTGGCGGGACGCTGGGTGGGCTACAGGCGTGGTTCGCTGAGCACTCACCGCAGACTGAATTTGTGCTGGCCGACCCGGCCGGTTCGGTCCTGGCCGATCAGGTAGAAACGGGACGCTATCAGGATGCGGGCTCGTGGCTGGTTGAGGGGATTGGTGAAGACTTTATTCCTCCGCTGGCACACATCGAAGGGGTGAATCGAGCCTGGCGCATCACCGATCGCGAGGCTTTCACCACCGCCCGCGAGCTGCTGAAAACGGAAGGCATCCTGGCAGGCTCCTCCAGCGGCACCCTGCTGGCGGCTGCGCTGAAATATTGCCAGGCACAGACCACCCCGAAACGGGTTGTGACCTTCGCCTGTGACAGTGGCAACAAATATCTCTCAAAGATGTTCAACGATGACTGGATGCGCCAGCAGGGTTTGATCTCCCGGCCGCCGGCTGGCGATCTCTCCGACTACATTGCCCTGCGCCACGATGAAGGCGCAACCGTCATCGCCGCGCCGGATGACACCCTCTCCACCGTACTGGCGCGGATGCGTTTGTATGACATCTCCCAGCTGCCGGTCCTGGAGAACGGTCAGGTCGTGGGCATCATCGACGAGTGGGATCTTCTGCGCCATATCGGTGGCGATGGCGACCGCTTCTCGCTTCCCGTGACCGCGGCAATGACCCGTCAGGTGGAGTTCCTCGATAAAAATGCCCCGGAAAGCGCCCTGAACACCATTTTCGATCGCGGTCTGGTGGCGGTCATTAATGACAATGACCGCTTCCTGGGCCTGATTACGCGCAGCGATGTTCTTACCGCCTGGCGCAACCGTCTTCAGCAATAAAGGAATACATGATGAAAAATCTGGCAACCCTGAGCGTACACAGCGGTGAGTTTAACGATCGGCATGGCGCGGTCATGCCCCCGATTTACGCCACTTCCACGTTTGCGCAACCGTCGCCCGGCGAGCACACCGGCTATGAATATTCGCGCAGCGGCAACCCGACCCGCCATGCGCTGGAAACCGCCATCGCCGAACTGGAAGGCGGGACCCGCGGCTATGCCTTCGCTTCCGGCCTCGCCGCCATCTCTACCGTGCTTGAACTGCTGGATAAAGACAGCCATATCGTCGCCATTGACGATGTCTACGGCGGGACCTGGCGCCTGATTGAAAATGTGCGTAAACGTAGCACCGGCCTGCAGGTGAGCTGGGTCAAGCCGGACGATTTGGCCGGTCTTGAAGCCGCCATTCGGCCGGATACGCGGATGGTATGGGTTGAAACGCCAACCAATCCGTTGCTTAAACTGGCGGATCTGGCGGCTATCGCCGACATCGCCCGTCGTCATCACGTCATCAGCGTGGCCGATAATACCTTCGCGTCGCCCGTCATCCATCGCCCGCTGGAAACGGGTTTCGACATCGTCGTGCACTCTGCCACCAAATATCTGAATGGTCACTCGGACGTGGTCGCCGGACTGGCGGTTGTGGGAAATAACGCCGCGCTGGCGGACAAGCTTGCCTATCTGCAGAACGCGGTCGGCGGTGTACTGGATCCGTTTAGCAGCTTCCTGACGCTGCGCGGTATTCGTACGCTGTCGCTGCGGGTAGAAAAGCACAGCACCAACGCGCTGGCCATTGCGCAATGGCTGGAGCAACAGCCGCAGGTCGAAAAGGTATTTTATCCGGGGCTGGAATCACACCCGCAATATTCGCTTGCCCGCGCGCAGATGGCGCTGCCGGGCGGCATGATTTCTCTGGTGGTGAAAGGCGATGCGCAACGGGCCACAGAGGTGATCCGCGCACTGAAATTATTCACCCTCGCCGAAAGCCTGGGTGGCGTGGAAAGTCTGGTCAGCCAGCCTTACAGCATGACTCACGCTTCGATTCCGCTTGAACAGCGGCTGGCCAACGGCATAGTACCGCAGCTGATTCGCCTGTCCGTGGGCATTGAAGATGCCAAAGATCTGATTGCCGACCTCAGCCAGGCGCTGAAAAACTAAGCAAAACGCGGCAGGTCACGCACCTGCCGCGATAAGATGTCATCTAACCTTAACGCCTTGATAACAATCTCATGTGGATCTGCACAGATTATTTTTGAAACGCTGTTTTCATTTTCCTTTTATCTTAAAATCAGCGTATAATGCGCGCCTAATCCCTGGTGAATGGTTTCAGCGCTTGGAATACAAAAAACAACGTACAACTACTCCTCTCCTTCGTTGGGCTGTCACTCAGGCACACTTTCTTCTGCACGCTCATTTGATGTCTCCTATCCTTAGTGCGTGTCATATACTCTTTTGCAACACAGGTTTGACTCCGCGGCGGTGCGCCCCCGGAGCGAGATTTCCATATCCTTCCCAACTTAAAGACTAAGACTGTCATGAAAAAGACGAAAATTGTTTGTACTATCGGCCCGAAAACCGAATCTGAAGAGATGCTGAGCAAAATGCTGGACGCCGGCATGAACGTTATGCGTCTGAACTTCTCCCACGGTGACTATGCTGAACACGGTCAGCGTATCCAAAACTTGCGCAACGTGATGAGCAAGACCGGTAAAAAAGCAGCCATCCTGCTGGATACCAAAGGTCCAGAAATCCGCACCATCAAACTGGAAGGCGGTAACGACGTCTCTCTGAAAGCGGGCCAGACCTTCACCTTCACCACTGACAAGACTGTTGTCGGTAACAACGAAATCGTTGCGGTCACCTATGAAGGTTTCACCAGCGACCTGTCCGTTGGCAACACCGTGCTGGTAGACGATGGCCTGATCGGCATGGAAGTGACCGCCATCGAAGGTAACAAGGTTATCTGTAAAGTGCTGAACAACGGCGACCTGGGTGAAAACAAAGGCGTTAACCTGCCAGGCGTTTCCATCGCGCTGCCAGCCCTGGCTGAAAAAGACAAACAAGACCTGATCTTCGGTTGCGAGCAAGGCGTCGACTTCGTTGCGGCATCCTTCATCCGTAAACGTTCCGACGTGGTTGAAATCCGTGAGCACCTGAAAGCGCACGGCGGCGAGAAGATCCAGATCATCTCCAAAATCGAAAACCAGGAAGGCCTGAACAACTTCGACGAAATCCTCGAAGCATCAGACGGCATCATGGTTGCACGTGGTGACCTGGGTGTTGAAATCCCGGTTGAAGAAGTTATCTTCGCGCAGAAGATGATGATCGAGAAGTGTGTTCGCGCGCGTAAAGTGGTTATCACCGCAACGCAGATGCTGGATTCCATGATCAAAAACCCACGCCCAACCCGCGCAGAAGCTGGTGACGTGGCTAACGCCATCCTCGACGGTACCGATGCAGTCATGCTGTCCGGCGAATCCGCGAAAGGTAAATACCCGCTGGAAGCCGTTGGCATCATGGCGACCATTTGCGAACGTACTGACCGCGTGATGACCAGCCGTCTGGACTTCAACAATGACAGCCGCAAACTGCGTATTACCGAAGCAGTCTGCCGCGGTGCGGTAGAAACCGCTGAGAAACTGGAAGCGCCTCTGATTGTGGTTGCCACCCAGGGCGGTAAATCTGCTCGCGCAGTCCGTAAATACTTCCCGGACGCGACGATCCTGGCGCTGACCACCAACGAAACCACTGCCCGTCAGCTGGTGCTGAGCAAAGGCGTGGTTGCGCATCTGGTGAAAGAAATCGCGTCTACCGACGATTTCTACATTCAGGGTAAAGCGCTGGCGCTGGAAAGCGGCCTGGCACAGAAAGGCGACGTTGTGGTCATGGTTTCTGGTGCGCTGGTACCAAGCGGAACCACCAACACAGCATCTGTTCACGTGCTGTAATAATTCCCGAACGAATTAATTTTCATAAAAAGCGTCCTCCGGGACGCTTTTTTTATTTCATGTATTAGCCAAAGTCATTCAAAAAGCAAATCGGGTTTCTCTATTTAATTGCGAATTATCTAAGATGAATCCGATGAAAAATGCCTTTTTTTACAGAGCTTTTTGCCAAAAAAGGGCCGATTCGATGCTTCTTTGAGCGAACGATCAAAAATAGGCGTATTCCCATCAAAAAAATATTCTCAACCTAAAAAACTTTGTGTAATACTTGTAACGCTACATGGAGATTAACTCAATCTAGAGGGTATTAATAATGAATCGTACTAAACTGGTACTGGGCGCGGTAATCCTGGGTTCTACTCTGCTGGCTGGTTGCTCCAGCAACGCTAAAATCGATCAGCTGTCTTCTGACGTTCAGACTCTGAACGCTAAAGTTGACCAGCTGAGCAACGACGTGAACGCAATGCGTTCCGACGTTCAGGCTGCTAAAGACGACGCAGCTCGCGCTAACCAGCGTCTGGACAACCAGGCTACTAAATACCGTAAGTAATAGTACCTGTTAATAAAATGGCGCACATTGTGCGCCATTTTTTTTGTCTGCGTCAAACCCCTACTGCGTCACCTTCTCACCGTCATTTTCCGCGACCGCAGCGGATGTCCGACTGTTCTGTACTGACAACACGTTCTGACGCGCTGACGCGCCGTTATCGGCCGACACGGCTACCGGGATCCCCGCGCGGCGTGACAAGGCTTTATCGATAAGCGCTTTATCACTTCCTGACTGCGAGACAAACGTCGCAAAGTCTGCGGAATGCGAAATGGGTGTCATCTGGGGGTTTTCACCCTCAACCTGCGCCAGCGGACGATGCACTTCAATATAGCGTTTACCGTCAGGCTCGACGGAGAACTTCACCGGCTCATTAATGATTTGCACCCGCGTGCCGACCCGCACCTGCTCAAACAGCGCTTTGATATCCGGCGCGTTCATGCGCATACAGCCGGAGCTGACCCGCAGGCCGACGCTGTCCGGTGCGCTGGTGCCGTGGATCAGGTATTCCCCGTGACCCACGCCTAAACGCAATGCAAAGCGTCCTAGCGGGTTATTTGGCCCGGCCGGGACCACGGGCGGCAATTTAATGCCCTGCTCCAGAGAGCGCGCTCTGATGCCCGGTGTTGGGGTCCAGGTAGGATTAGGGATCTTCTGGCTGACCCGGGTGGTGGTGACCGGCGTTTCAAGTCCCAGTTGCCCAATGCCGAGCGGGAAAACCTGAACGATGTTTTCGCCCGGCGGGAAGTAGTAAAGCCGCAGCTCCGCCAGGTTCACGACAATCCCCTCACGGGGCGTGTCGGGCAACAGCATCTGCGAAGGGATCGTGATCACCGTCCCCGGCGCAGGGTTTACCGGCGCAATAGTATTATTGGCTTCAAGGATAAGCTGTGCTGCAGTATTAAACCGGCGAGCGATGGTCTGAAGTTTATTATCCCCTTCCTGTATCGTGTAGGTTTGATTTTGCCCAATCAGACGGCTGCCTGCGGGCGGCAACGGGTAATCCATCGCGCGGGCCGAATTAAGAGCACCGAGCGAACCCAGGAGTAATAGAGTTATTAGAGACGCGCGCTTCATGCTGAGATTCCTTATTCACTGGCCGGATGCCAGAAAGCTGAAAAACCAGCGAGGCGGGAACCACCTCGCGAAACAGAATGAATGCTGTTCTGTAAGTCTAGCTAAGGATTGCAGCTTTGGCGCGGATGGCGCGAATCATCGCTTCCAGCCCCTGGGAACGGGACGGGGTGAGGTGTTGGGTCAGGGCCATTTTTTCAAACCACGGGCGGACATCAAAAGCGACAATATCCTGCGCTGACATCTGGTGATAAAGAATAAATACCACCGCAATAAGCCCTTTCACAATAGCGGCATCGCTGTCGCCCTGTAATTCGATCACGCCGTCGCGCGTCTGCTCCATCACAATCCAGACCTGGCTCTGACAGCCCTGAATAATATTTTCCGGGTTGTGTGCCTCTTCGCTGAGCGGCGGTAAACGCTGGCCCAGTTCAATGATATAGAGGTACTTCTCTTCCCAGTTTGCGCAACGCCCGAAGTTACGCAGTAATTTTTCTTTATCCGGCAAATCTGCCATCTTTCGCCTCTCCGTTAGCCCAGCAACTGGTGAATGCGTTTAAGCCCCGCCACCAGCCTGTCGACCTCTTCCGTTGTGTTGTACATCACCAGCGATGCGCGGCACATCGCCGGCACCTGGTAAAACGCCATCAACGGCATAGCACAGTGGTGTCCGGTACGCACGGCCACGCCGTAATTATCGAGGAAACTGCCCACATCGTATGCATGGTGTTTACCGAGATTGAACGCAATTACCCCCTGGCGGTCCGCCGGGCCATACAGGGTCAGCGCCGGTACGCTGGCAAGCTCCTGCAGCGCGTAGTGCATCAGCAGGTGTTCGTACTCCTGAATCGCGTCAAGGCCAACAGACGTGACATAGGCGATGGCCGCCCCCAGCCCGATAATCCCGCCGGTATTCGGCGTGCCAGCTTCAAAGCGCCACGGTGCGCGTGCGTAGGTGGTCCCCTCTGAGAGACTGACGGTCGCAATCATCGAGCCGCCCCCTTCCCACGGTGGCATCGCCTGCAGAATATCTTCTTTCACGTACAGCACGCCAATCCCGGTCGGCCCATAGAGCTTGTGCCCGGAGAAGACGTAGAAATCGCAGTCCAGCGCCTGGACGTCGACCGCGTGGTGCATGACCGCCTGCGCACCATCAATCAGCACCTTCGCGCCGGCCTGGTGGGCTTTCTCAATAATCGCTGCCACCGGGTTCTCGGTTCCCAGCACGTTAGAAACCTGGGTCACAGCCACCAGCCGCGTACGCGCATCCAGCAACGCGTCAAGTTGCTCAAGCTGCAGGGTGCCATCAACGTTCAATGGGATCACCCTCAGTTGCGCACCGACACGCTCACAGAGCATCTGCCACGGCACGATATTGGCATGGTGCTCCATCTGCGTGATGATGATGTTATCCCCCGCGTGGACCTGTGCGTTGCCCCAGCTGTTGGCAACAAGGTTGATCCCCTCGGTGGTACCACGCACAAACACCAGTTCCTCTGGCGAGCGTGCATTGAGGAAAGCGGCGATTTGGGTACGCACATTTTCCATACGCTGGGTCGCCTCCGCACTCAGGGTGTGGATCCCCCGGTGCACGGCAGCATAACCGTGGCGGTAGAATTCCGCTTCCGCGTCGATCACCTGATTCGGTTTCTGCGCGCTGGCCGCACTGTCCAGATACGCCAGGGGCAGACCGTTCACTTCACGGGTCAGAACCGGAAAATCTGCCCGTACTTTCTCTACGGGAAAACTCATGCTTCGCCTCCAGGCAGACGCTGCCCGATACGGGCCAACACCTGCTGTTTTAACAGGCCATCGTGCAGCGCTTCCGTCAGTTCAGCGGCAAACGCATAGATAATCATTTGCTGCGCCGCCTGCTGGTCGATACCGCGGGAGCGTAAATAGAACATCTGTTCGTCATCAATTCGCCCGACCGTCGCGCCATGGCTGCACTTCACGTCATCAGCATAGATTTCAAGCTGTGGTTTGGTGTCCACTTCCGCCAGGCGTCCTAACAGCAGGTTGTTGTTGGTCATCTGCCCGTCGGTTTTAATCGCGTGCTGCGCCACGTTAATCAGGCCGTTAAACACCGCCCGCCCTTTGTCGCTGACAATGGTTTTGTGCAGCTGGCGACTGTTACAGTAGCCTTTGTTGTGCTCAAGCCAGGTGCGTGTATCGCACACTTGCGTTTTAACCGGCATCGCCAGGCTGTTGATGCGAAGCGTTGTATTCTCGCCGTTAAGCTGCGTGCTGGTGTTGTGGCGCAGTACCGCGCCGCCCAGCAAAAAGCTGTGGCTGTATGCCGCGGCATCTTGTCCAAGCAGCATGTCGTTATGCGCAAAGTGGTGGCTCTGCGGGTTTTCAAACGCCAGTTTGATATGGTGAAGTTGGGCATTGGCGGCAACATGCATTGTCAAACGCGCCCCGGTAAAGTGCCGGGCCTCGTTGAGGCTGACGTAATGCTCAATCACCGTAGCCTCCGCCCCTTCCGCCAGCTCAAGATGGTGGCGGTAGTGAGCAGTGTTGATCTCGTCGCCGTCTGCTCCCTGAGTGATGTGCATCAGCAGCAGTGGTTTTACCGGACGCTGGTTACGCTTAACGCGAATATGCGTCACACTCCGCGCCAGGCTCTCGGTGAGATGCAGGAAGACCTCGGGCTGTACCGGGGCGCTCAGGCTCTGACGATCATCGTTAATGGCAATCTCAAATCCACAGTCCTGGGTGCTGTCACTCAGCTCAGGGCGGAACTGACCATCGACGAAGACCAGACGCACGGCATCCACGGTCAATGCCAGGGCATCGCGCTGCGCCGGGCTGATGTCTGCCAGGCGGGTGACAAACTCGCCGTTCAGCAGGCCATCAAGCGGCGTGTATTTCCAGTTCTCCTGCTTGCGTGACGGCAAACCGAGACGCAGCATCTGCTGCAGGTGCTGTTGCGCCTGTTCCGAGCGCGTATTGCCCTGCGCTTCAAACAGACGGTGCCACTGCTGGAGCGCATTACTGCTGTTCGGTAAGCCAGCCATAACCCTGCTCCTCCAGTTGTTTAACCAGCGTGAAATCACCGGATTTCACAATACGCCCCTGGTAAAGCACATGGACGTAATCCGGCTTGATGTAATCCAGAATACGCTGGTAGTGAGTGACGATGATGAACGCGCGTTTGCCGTCGCGCAGGGAGTTCACCCCGTCGGCGACAATCTTCAGGGCATCGATATCCAGACCGGAGTCGGTTTCATCCAGAATGCACAGTTCAGGCTCAAGGACCGCCATCTGCAGAATGTCGTTACGCTTTTTCTCACCGCCTGAAAAACCGACGTTGACCGAGCGGGTCAGCAGGTCTTCCGGCATTTTCAGCAGCTTAATCTTCTCTTCCATCAGGTCCTGGAAATCAAAGCGGTCCAGCGCTTCCAGTCCGCGATATTTACGTACCGCGTTCAGCGCCGTTTGCAGAAAGAACTGGTTACTCACCCCCGGGATCTCCACCGGGTACTGGAAGGCCATAAAGATACCTTCACCGGCCCGCTCTTCCACCGACATCTCCAGCAAATCTTTGCCGTTAAACTCGACCGACCCGTGGGTCACTTCGTAATCTTCGCGTCCTGCCAGCGTCGCGGAGAGCGTACTTTTCCCGGAGCCATTGGGCCCCATAATGGCGTGGACTTCACCCGGTTTGACGTCAAAATTGAGACCACGCAGGATCTCTTTGTCTTCCACGCTAACCTGTAAATCTTTAATACTTAACATGTGCTTTCCTTAACCGACGCTGTGTTCAAGACTAATGGCGAGGAGTTTCTGGGCTTCAACGGCAAATTCCAGCGGCAGTTCAGAGAACACATCCTTACAGAAGCCGTTCACAATCATTGAGATGGCATCTTCCTCACTGATCCCGCGCTGCAGGCAGTAGAAGAGCTGATCTTCCCCAATACGTGACGTCGTCGCCTCGTGCTCAAGCTGGGCGGTATTGTTACGGCATTCAACGTACGGGAAGGTGTGTGCCCCGCAGTCTGCCCCAATTAACATTGAGTCACACTGGGTAAAGTTTCGGGCATTGGTGGCCGTCGGCATGATTTTGACCAGCCCACGATAGCTGTTCTGACTGTGCCCGGCGGAGATGCCTTTGGAAATAATGGTCGACCGGGTGTTTTTACCGATGTGGATCATCTTGGTACCCGTATCTGCCTGCTGATGGCCGCTGGTCAGCGCCACGGAGTAGAACTCACCGATCGAGTTATCCCCACGCAGAATACAGCTCGGGTATTTCCAGGTGATCGCAGAGCCGGTTTCCGACTGGGTCCAGGACATTTTGCTGTTTTCGCCTTCGCACAGCGCACGCTTGGTCACGAAGTTCAGAATACCGCCGGTGTTGCCATCGCCCGGGAACCAGTTCTGCACCGTGGAGTATTTTACCTCGGCATCTTTATGGATGATGACTTCAACCACCGCAGCGTGAAGCTGGTAGCTGTCACGGACCGGTGCGGAGCACCCTTCAATGTAACTGACGTAGCTGCCTTCATCGGCCACCAGAATGGTGCGTTCGAACTGACCGGTTTTTTCCGCGTTGATGCGGAAATAGGTCGACAACTCCATCGGGCAGCGAACGCCTTTTGGCACGTAGATAAAGGTGCCATCAGATGCTACCGCCGCATTAAGCGCGGCAAAAAAGTTATCGTTACTCGGCACCACGGTGCCGATGTACTTTTTCACCAGCTCAGGGTGCTCGTGAATCGCTTCGCCGAAGGAGCAGAAAATAATCCCCTGCTCTGCCAGTTTTTCACGGTAGGTTGTCGCCACTGAGACGGAGTCAAAAATGGCGTCCACCGCCACCTCTTTCCCTTCGCGAACGGGCACACCCAGCTGGTTAAACGCCTCTTCCACTTCTTTGCTCAGGAAGCTGTTGTCCGCACCGGTTTGCTGCACCGCGCCAGGCTGTGAGGCGCAGGTGTCGTCGCAACTCCCGCAGGATGGCGCAGAGTAGTAGCTGTAATCCTGATAGTTCAGCTTGTCATAATGCGCTTTCAGCCAGTGAGGTTCTTCCATTTCCAGCCAGGCCCGGAAGGCGCTCAGACGAAACTCCAGCATCCACTCAGGTTCATTACGCTTGGCCGAGATCGCCCGGACGACATCTTCATTGATGCCTTTCGCCAGTTCATCGGTCTGCAGCTGGGTAAAGAACCCCTCTTTATAATTGAGGTGGCCGCCACTCCAGGTGTTAACATCACTCGTTGCTTCAGTATTACGAGACATAGTACCGCCTATACCCCAAAGCTTTCGCCGCACCCACATTCGTTCTGGGCTTTCGGGTTATGAAATTTGAATAACTGGTTTAAACCTTCACGTACGTAGTCCACTTCCGTGCCGTCAATAAACGGCATGGCCTGCAGGGCGACATACAATTTTGCGCCGTCAGTTTCGAATACCAGATCATCCTTCTCGGGTTCTGTGACGGTATCGAGCACGTAACCGAATCCTGCGCAGCCGGTCTGTTTCACCCCCAGGCGCACGCCGAGGATCTCTGGCTTTTTCGCCACCAGTTCGTGAATATGTGCCGCCGCCGCTGGCGTGAGCGTTAAGCCACGCCAGGCGAAGTCGGCAGGATTGAAGGTTTCTGAATGCAGTTCCATAGGTCCACCTCATCTAATAAGCCCCAGGGCATAACACCATGTTAGTGATAACGATTATCACTTCAACCCTCTGTCAGCAGGGGCATTGGGCTAAATCGCCCTTTTTGCATACTTTTATTAAGCATAGACCCTGTCAGCGGATGCGGGCGGGATGGATTTAATTGTTCAATACTTTGAAAAATAATGGGTTATCGAATCAGAAAAGCGGAGTAAAGGGGAAAAATAAAATATGCATCGGAAATGCCTATTTTTAAGATAGATTTTATCCAGGGGAACGACGAGCAAAAAAAAAGGCCTTCAAGGCCTGCGGAAATTAATGATGAAAGGAGACAACAAAACCCTGTTCACGCCAGTGGTCAAGCAGTTCCTGCTGACGCGGCGTCGGCGCTTTACCGGTCCAGACGAAAATTCTTTGCCCAGGGAAAAGCTCCGGACGAGGGGAATCAATCGGGTCGGCCAGCACGTCAATATGCCACCCCTTCTGTGCCAGACGCGCAGCCTCAAGCCACAGGTGGGTGCGGTCATCGCACTCCCAGCCAATAAGCAGAGCATCTTTACCGGCTTTCTTACGTGACTCCGCCAGGCTTGCGACAGCAAATTCTATCAGCACACCGTCAAGCAGGCTCGCCATATGACGCACCGTATTTTGATCCTGATTCATTCGCTGACGAACGGGAGAAATAATATTATCGATAAGCGCATCCATCGCGTGATCGCGGCGGAATTCGCCTATTTTGGCGCGCAGCTTTGCCGGGCTGGCATAACGCAAAACCGTCATCATCTCTTCCTGGATTGATGCCCAGTTACCCTGAGTCATCACTTCTTTGTTTTCCAGCAAGCCTTTGACTTTGCCGACCGAAACGCCGCTTTTCATCAGGCGTTTGATCTCTTCAATACGCAGGATATCTTCATCGTCAAACTGACGATGGCCCCCTTCGCTTCGCTGCGGCTTCAACAATCCATAACGGCGCTGCCAGGCACGCAGCGTAACGGGGTTGATACCGCATCGTTCGGCCACTTCGCCGATACTGTAATAGGCCATTAACTCCCTCACGCTTAGAACTTCCATACCCAACCAGACCAACCTTATCAGATTGTACAAACCATTTGTATAACTAAGGCCTCTTTTTGAGCGGGTGAAGGGTATACAAGTTCCTTCACCCGTTAATGTATTGTTGTACAAATTTTGCCGCGCGTACAGTCAAGCTTGCAGGTTTATGTACAGCTTTCTCAAAATTCAAACTTCTTCTCTGGCCACGCGATCGCCGGAATTCCCCCGTGACGCGGGCTGGCAAACAGGTGCCCCTGGAACTGGGAAATGCCTGCAGACTCCAGCCACATCCACTCTTCAGGCTTCTCAACGCCGACGGCACAGAACTGGATCTCCAGCGAGGAACAGCAGGTGATAATCGCCTGAATGATGGCCTGCCGCGGGCCGCTTTTGTGCACATTCGCGACCAGATCGCGGTTAATCTTAATTCTGTCAGGCTGGAATTGCGCCAGTAACTGCAGACCGGCAAAACCGGCACCAAAGTGATCGATGGTTACGCTGATACCGGCACTTTTTAGCTGCCTGACCGAATGGGTAAACTCTTCAAAACGGGAAATCGCTTCGCTCTCGGTGAATTCCACCACAATCTGCTCCGGCACAAAGCCATTCGCGTCAATGGCCGTCAGCAGGAAATCCACGGCGCCAGGCACGTTGACCAGCGTCATGGGCAGCAGGTTAATGGATAATGTCTGATCCTGTAATCCTAGTGCGCTCGCCATGGAGAGCGCAACCTGCTTGCTTTTCAAATCAGAGGCGTACACCTCTTCACGAGGAATTTGGGCAAAATAGGCCCCGGGCGATTCACCGGTGGGCGTGCGGATCAAGGCCTCCCAGGAGACGACCTGCTGCATAAACGGATCCACGATAGGCTGGAACGCAAAGCTGCAATCCGCGCCTTTAGCCACCACCTCCGGTTGCGCCGATAAAGGCGTCTCTTCCGGGATAAAATCCCAGGCATCTGCAGGCGGCAGTTCAAAATAGTTGGCTTTCTCCGTGGCCTCCACGAAGGTGCGGAAAAACTGCAGGGCGCGATCGCTATATGTCAGTTGATACCTGCTGGTGCCTTTGTCGAGAACCTGCTGAAGCACCTCTTCCCTGTCGAACTGACGCAAGTCAAAAAGCTCCATGCCAACCTTGCCGAAGCGTCGGGAGGGGCCGTGATCGCGCATCAGCTCCACCACGTTATGGTGGCGCGTGTCCTGGCAAATCTGCTCGTAAATGGATGAAACGTTTTCCGCTGGGCCTTCGAGCAACTGAAAAAAATGCGTGCCGTTAAACAGCAAGATCCCCGTGACATTGGATTGCCGGTTTTTACTATTTGCAGCAGCTACCATGTTTTCCAGCGCTTTCACTGGAACGTCCTCGCAGATATGACTGCGGTATATGATGGTTGTAAGCATGCTTATCCTGAAGGGGGTTAGGGGTTGGCCACAAAAACACGTCGGTAAACATCTGTTATAGCATATTAATTACGTGACAAATAATTTACATCTCAACCATTTACGTCACCTAACGCATCCGTTTCCTGCGTTGTACAACTTATCCATCACCGTGCGTATTGTACAATATATTCTGTAACGAAAACGCTTCATTTTTATGACTCAACCACCTGATAAACATAGAATTTATAAAATATATCACAATTATTTTAAAAAATTGTACATTTTCTATGTACAGATTTGGAAATTGTGTATACCTTAAATGTAACGTTAGTGATTACATTTTTTTACAGGAGCGAAACATGCAGCAGAAGGATTATGTCGCAGATTCAGCAGCAGCGATCGCGCACTACTTCGAGAAGGCCGCGCTTCCTACCCAACAGGAGACGCTCGGTCAGGTCGTGGTTGAGATTCTAAGCGACGGGCGAAATCTGAATCGCAAATCGCTCTGTACCAAACTCTTAAGCCGCCTCGAAAAGGCCGATGGGCCTGAAGAGGAACAGCATTACCACATGCTGCTTGGTCTGCTTTTCGAACGGTAATGTTATGAACAGCAGTGATGCAGACCGACTGATTGACCAGCTTATCGGTGAAGCCGTTCTTTCGCTTTTGAAAGAGCGAGGCCCCGTCACAACCGAAGCTCTGGTTCAGCGTCTGCGGGATATGAAAGCGCATGAAAAGGATCCCCAGCGGCGGGAGACACTTGCGATGGTGATTGCCGACATCGGTTCAAACAACATCGCCCTGAAACGTCGCAGAACCGCGCAAGGACGAACCGATAGAGAGGGATCTCTCAACGTTAAAAGAGACAATGTAGTGCCGTTATTTGGAAATGGAAAACCGTCCGATCCCAGAAAAATACATTGACTGCAATTTTACAGCTACGGTGAGAACAAATGAGACAAAATATTCAGCTTCAACCCGAATACCATTCCGCTTTTTTAGAAAGCGCGCTGTCGGAATATTTCCGTCACGCAGGCGATCGTTTTGCTGAAGAGTCCGCTGTTTTTTCTACTGCAGTACGCTGTGTTCTGGCTTCTGAAGGACACCTGTCCAACAAAGCGATCATTTTGTGGCTGATCCAGACGCTGGAATCCACAAACGACGTTGTGCAGGCAGATGTCATTCGTAAGACCCTGGAAATCGTTGTGGGTCACACCATGGACGATCTCTAAAAACCCTCCCCTCTGTGAATACTAACGTGTCATCGTCAAAACTGACGATCGGGCTGACGATGACACGTTCCCTCCTCGTATAACACCCTGTAAAACCTACAAAGTAAATGTGGCATGGTTCCTGCTTACTCCCGTTTACGGGACTGGGCTACCCAGTCAACTTTGCTTCATTTCTTAACAGGTCTGTTATTGATGAAAAAAATCGCCAGCGTCTGCCCCTACTGTGGTGCAGGCTGCAAATTAAACCTTGTCGTCGAAAATAACCGTATCCTCCGTGCCGAAGCGGCCGAAGGCGTAACAAACCAGGGCACCCTGTGCCTGAAAGGCTTTTATGGCTGGGACTTCCTGAACGATACGCGTCTGCTTACCCCCCGTCTGACTCAGCCCATGATCCGCTACCACAAGGGAGAGGCTTTTACCCCCGTCACCTGGGAAGAGGCTATCCGCTATACCGCCCATAAACTCAGGGGCATAAAAGAGCAGTATGGCCCACGGTCCATCATGACCACCGGTTCCTCCCGGGGAACAGGGAATGAAACGAACTATGTGATGCAAAAATTTGCCCGTGCGGTGCTGAATACCAACAACGTGGACTGCTGCGCGCGCGTCTGTCACGGCCCTTCTGTTGCCGGGTTACAGGAAACCCTCGGCAACGGTGCAATGAGCAATTCCATTAACGATATTGAAAACTCAAAATGCCTGCTGGTGTTTGGCTATAACTGCGCCGATTCGCACCCCATCGTCGCCCGCCGGGTCTTAAAAGCGCGCGAAAATGGCGCGAAAATCATCGTCTGCGATCCCCGTCGCATTGAAACCGCACGCATTGCCGACCAGCACCTGCAGCTGAAAAACGGCAGCAACATGGCGCTGGTCAATGCGTTTGGCTATGTCCTTCTGGAAGAGGAGCTGTACGACAAAAACTACGTCGCGCGCTTTACCGAAGGGCTTGACGCTTATCGGGAAACGGTCAAAGACTACGCGCCCGAAAACGTCGAACATCTCACCGGCATTCCAGCCCGGGATGTGCGTCAGGCGATGCGGACGTTCGCGGCTGCGCCTTCCGCCACCGTCATGTGGGGCATGGGCGTAACGCAGTTTGGTCAGGCTGTAGACGTGGTCAAAGGTCTCTCCAGCCTGGCACTGCTGACCGGAAATCTTGGTCGACCTGCTGTCGGCGTTGGGCCAGTACGTGGTCAAAACAACGTTCAGGGCGCGTGTGATATGGGCGTTCTGCCCAATATGTTCCCGGGGTATCAGGACGTTACGGACCCGGCGGTCCGGCAGAAATTCGCCACTGCCTGGGGAATCGATGTCGGGATTATGGACAAAGAGGTTGGAACGCGTATCACCGAAGTCCCTCACCTTGCGCTGGAAGGCAAGGTAAAAGCCTATTACATCATGGGCGAGGATCCGCTGCAGACTGAAGCCGATCTGGGGCTGGTGCGCCGCGGTTTTGAAGCACTCGATTTTGTGGTGGTTCAGGACATCTTTATGACGAAAACGGCGGAAGTGGCGGATGTTCTGTTACCTGCCACATCGTGGGGAGAACACGGGGGCGTCTTTACCTGTGCCGACCGTGGTTTCCAGCGTTTCGGTAAAGCCATTGAGGCCAGCGGCAACGTGAAACGAGACTGGGAGATCATCAGCCTGCTTGCTACCGAAATGGGCTATCCGATGCATTACACATCCAACCAGCAGATCTGGGACGAGATGCGCGAGCTCTGTCCGCTGTTCTATGGCGTGACATACGAAAAAATGGGTGAAATGGGCCATGTGCAATGGCCGTGTCCAACGCTCGATCACCCGGGGACGCCGTATCTCTATAAAGATAACCAGTTCGATACGCCGAGCGGCAAAGGCCAGCTTTTTGCGTCTGCCTGGCGCGCGCCTGCCGAGATCCCGGACGAAACGTATCCGCTGGT
The DNA here is from genome assembly GCF_027924865.1 of Enterobacter sp. 200527-13. Taxonomy (NCBI): domain Bacteria; kingdom Pseudomonadati; phylum Pseudomonadota; class Gammaproteobacteria; order Enterobacterales; family Enterobacteriaceae; genus Enterobacter; species Enterobacter sp. 200527-13. The sequence continues at coordinate 1,171,657 of NZ_BSCM01000001.1, read as the reverse complement.
GCTCTGCACCGTGCGCGAGGTCGGCCACTACTCCTGCCGTTCAATGACCGGCAATTGCGCCGCGCTGCAAAGCCTTGCCGACGAGCCAGGCCGTGTACAAATGAACCCCCTTGATGCGGACAACCTGGGCATTAAAGACGGACAGCTGGTGTGGGTGCATTCCCGTCGGGGTAAAGTCATTACCCGTGCCAGCATCAGCGAGCGCATCAACGCCGGCGCGGTTTATATGACCTACCAGTGGTGGATTGGTGCCTGTAACGAACTGACGCAGGATAACCTTGACCCGGTCTCCAAAACGCCAGAAACCAAGTATTGTGCGGTTAAGCTTGAGGCAATTGAAGATCAACGCTGGGCGGAAGACTTTGCGGCGTCGTCTTATCAGACCATGAAGACGCGGTTAATCACGGCGGTGAACGTCTGAGGAAAAAGAGGCTCGCCACGGCGAGCCTCTTTATACGTTAGCCAATGAGCAGCAGGCACGAGAGGTCGTCCCCACCGTTAATCTTATCGATAGCAAAATCCATACGGGCATCAATGGTCTGATTGTGCAGGGTCTTTTCTGAGAAGCTGGCGATGGTTTTCATGACCATCTGCTGGTCCAGTTGTTCATCCATTGATTTGACGCTCAGGAAAACTTTCAGGTAGAAAAAGTCCAGAACGATGCGATAAAACTGACGCATAATGGTGGCGGTATTCTTACCCGGGAAATAACCGCTGTAGAGTTTGTACAACAGATAGTTGCGTAATACGTACGGCTCTGACAGACAGGATTCCTGGCAAAGTTTCCCCCACTGCTGGTTAATCGCGTCGAATTTCTGCGCCAGCCTGGCGGGATCGCTGTCATGGCTGAAATTCAAAAAGTCAGCAATTTGCCGATGCCCTTCGTTGATATACCCATCCCGTGCAGAATCTCGCGCCACGTTCGTGCCGAGGATCGACAACGCCAGGTATTTCATCGCATTTGATCGCCCGACATTGCTTTCAGAGAGCAGCGATTTACCGCTCTGCAACGCTTCCAGCAAGGCTTCGTAAAAGCGTTCAACCTGCTCATACTGATTGTGCAAATCGAAGTTCACATGCTGTAAGGTCAGGATCAACTGAGCCAGCGCCATCAAATTTTCTTCAACATTCCTCGCTGGCGACTGGATTATTTTCCACGCAAGGAGATGAATGACCTGGCTGCTTTGAGGCATAGACTGGCGCTGACCAATCAGATTGGTTTTATAAACGGCCAGCAGTTCATCCTGCTCCTGCAATAACATCGCATCGGGGTCGAAGAGAACCCGCCTGACCACTTCCGGACATGAAAGGGTCATGCTGTGGCGAGTTTCATCCAGATAGCGGGTTGAGCTTCGGGGATAAGTACTGCAGGTGTGCGATAAGGCACTTTCACCTAAATCACGGTGTACCATACAGAGCTTATTTTCATCGATAAACGGACACTCCCCTTTTTCATCCAGTTTAATACGGGAATAGTTTACTTTGCCTTTACGCTGCAGAATCAGATTGTCTTTGGCGATTGCAGCGATACCAGGATGCGTTGATGAAAGATATTTTTGATGTGTTTTTTTATCAATGGAAATTGTCCAGCCGCGGCAGCAGGAAATTAAACATTCCGGCCCCACACACTTGAACCTGGTCACAAAAATCGGTTTCAGGGTTTTATGAATTTGCATCGCTAATTAATCGTTATATAAAACGTAAAAATAACATGCTGCAGATGCAACTCTAAAGTTTCATAACCGAACATTTGTTTCCGTTATTCCTGTCATCAATAAAAGTGCCTTTACGCCTCCAGACAGGGGCGGTCCTGTAAACCCTGCCTCACAGAATCACGAAAAATATTGGGGGTGCCGTTTTTCTTCACCATCCTGTTGAGCAGCGCGATAAGTTCATAATCGCTTCTCAGGTTAAATTTTTGCATGATCATGTACTTGTGTGCAAAAACGGTCTTATAGCCGATCTGTAACGCGTCTGCCGTCTGCATAACGGATAAGCCTTTATACAGGTTCATGACGATGCGTATTTGCTGCGGTGATAATATCTTATGCTCGCAATCGAAACAGGACGTTTTCTGCAGCACATGCCCCTTCAACTGCGCTTTACGCCACGCGCACCCTACCGTCTCGCCAATCATGTCAAGAGAGGCCCTGCGGGAGATGAAAATAATATCCTGATAACAGGATTGCGACGCCGTAGACCGTTGCTCATCGTCAACCCAGCCGATCACAATGCCTTTTTGCCGTGACTGTAATTCCGGAAAACAGGTCAGGGTTTCCCCCTGGCATAAAGAGAGGACAATAATATCCGCCGTGCTGACGTTATGCGGCGTCATTTCATAATCAAAATGAATACAGTCATTAAAATTACGCCAAAAGAAATCCATAAAAAAATACTGCAGACCAGACTGAAATAACGAATCCGTCTCGCTAATTAAAATATTCAACATAGACCACACCGACGGGAAGCAAAAATGCGCGTGAAATCCCGCGCGACTTAATTGTATTGCAGCGTAATGACCACCACTGCGCTGAGGGTGCCGGGCGTCGCCCTGCCTCCGGTGGATATAACCGCAGCCTGCATCGCCATCTTCGCCGTCCGGTCTGAGGCGATATATTCCGTCATGCTGGAGCCGTTCCCTTTCAGTATGCCACTTCCGGCCTCGCGCATTGCTATCGCCACGTGGGTGGCCGTACCGCGGTTAATGTAATAGTCGGCGCCGGCAACAGGGTCGGGTGTACCTGTAAAGGTAGCGGTGACGCTACGCGTCCCCACCGGACATTGGGTAAATAACAGATCAAACGTAACCGGGTCTGAGGATGATCCTGGCGTCACCATATTACTCGCCTGGATATTGCCCAGATTAATATCGAGATTCGTATTGCCGTTATTAAACAGGCAGGGTGAGGCCACGATATTTCCGGTGACCCCGATATTTACGCTGTCTGCACATAGCGCTTTGCCGCACAGTAAACCCGACACAAGCAACGCCGTGGGAATTATTTTCATCATCTCACCGGTTATTGATAGGTTATCGTAAGCGTGGCTGACGCATTTGCCGAGCCTGATTCCACGGTGGTTAACGTCTGGTAATAACGCGCGGTTAACGGGAGCGTCTCCTGTCCTCCCGCAGACTGTTTTAATAACAGGCGACCGTTCATTACCAAAGGAGAGCCGTTATAAAGTAGCTGAACCCCTACCCCTTTTGCCGTACCGGCATTCCCCTGACCGGTTAATGCCATAACGCTGGTATTGGCGCTGTCCGGATTTTGCATACCGCTGAGTGACACACTGATATTGGTGCCGGCACTGCAGGTTAACCCCAGATTTTGCGTATTTTGGGCGCCGGATGGCGTGGTTCCAATAACGGAGCCAAACGATGAGGCCGGAATATCGCCTATCGGGAACGTCAACTGCGCCGTCGTTATCGTGCATGCCAGCGCATTAATTGTGCCGTCAGTTAACTGGACCGTCAGACCGTCACGATAAACACCGTCACTTCCCTGAAGCGCCACGGTTCCGATAACGCCCGGAGTTAAAGCGCCCGACGTTACCGGGCCGGTCACCACCAGCTCAACTTTTCCACCAAACCAATCCACATACGACGTCACCGCGTTATACGAAAACGTGTAAGCCGGGTTTTCAAAATAATTCCCCGAGGAAAAGCGAATACCAATACCGCTGACATTGGTGGCATAAACATGGTTACCGTAGCTGCTCAGGTTCCCATTGTTATATCGCATACTGAATCCCAGCATCAGCGGGTTAGAACATCCCGTTAAATAGGTTCCCGTTGATGAGGCGGCGCGAGAAAAAATAATGGTGCCCACGGGGGCATCACGCTGCACGTTAATCGTGCCCACAGATATCGTCGATATTTGCGGCGTGATGGTTGTACAGGTGCCGGCACGGGCGCTATTCCACCCGCTCAGTAAACAGAGCAGGATCAGAGATAAAGCAAATTTCATTTTTAACCTTCCTGGCGGCAAAGCGCGTTAACGTCGGTTATTCCGCCGTAGGTGGGTTGTGCAGGCAGGCTAAACTGTGCGCGGCACTGCTGACCGGGTTGATTTCCCCAGGTAGCCACGATTTCTCCCTGTCCGGGCAGTCCCGTTAAGTAGACCTGACCACGGTCGCCCACAATAAAGCTGCTGTTGCTGTCGCCTTTGAGCGTGACGACCGCACCAAACGGAACGGCATACTGCCCGTCGGACAGGGTCATTAGCACCCGGCGCCCGATTTTAGACACATAATCGGCTTCCACTATCGCCCCGCGGGTCGGTGTTACGGTGCGCGTATTAATCTCAAGTTCCACGTCATCCGGCATAGTTTCCGGCTCAAGAGTGATGTCGTTTTTTCGGTATACCGACAGATTGTTAACCACCGTATACCCGCGGTAATCCGTACGAACCCCGGGTTGATTGCGAATATCAACACCGTGTGTACCCGGCGCTTTCACCAGGATATTGGTTTCACCGAGCGGCTGCGAAAGCGTGATGCCGTCACGGTGAGCAATGACGCCCCCCTGCAACCCGTAATTCAGGCGCTCGCTGTGTTTGTCGTAGCTGTAGCCCGCGACAATTTCGCCATAGGTGCCTTTATAGTCGCCGTTCAGGTTGCCGGTATTTCCCGTGCCCTGTGTGCCATAACCTTGCTGCACGTTCCAGTTCAGGGCACTGTTTTCCAGAGACACGCCGTTCAGCCCGACCACGTGCGTCGTGCCGTTGTGCTTACTGGCGTTCATGCCATAGTTAGCCCAGGTACGCGGCAAGAATTTGTCCAACGGTACGCTGACGTTAAAGGCCAGCAACCGATCGTGGTCCGCGTTTTGTGCGCTCCCGCGTCCATTCTTGCTGTAGGTCCAGGTCAAACCGTAACTGACGTTGTTCCAGTCATTGTTGTAGCCCACGCTCCAGGAGGCCATCGCCTGACCAGAATTCCAGTAATCTTCGCGTGCGGCGCTGAGCGTCAGTGAACCCAGCGCGCCGCCCAGCGCCTGGCTCATGGTCAGTTCAGCACGGTTACGCCGCCGGTCCTGCAGAGCGCTGCTGTCGCCGTAGGAATCCAGCACGTCCTGCATCCCGTAATAGCCACGGGTTGAATATCGGTATCCCGCAATTGAAAAGTTTGTCCCGGTCTTCGCCATATTTTTGCTGTAACGCGCGCGCAAGGACTGACCGGATGTTTTGTCGGTGTTATTCGGCGTTGACCAGGCCTGGGTCACGTCGGCAGAGATCGCGCCGATATCCCCCATGTTTTTACCGATGCCAAACGCCACTGAACGGTATTTATCAGACCCCTGCATCCCACCGTAAAGGGTGATGCCGTGCTGAATCCCATAAATACCGGTGATTTGACCAAAAGACGTTTTCTCCACGCGGCTGTTGTAGGCGCGATACTGCCCGGCCGTCACCGCATACTTCAGTCGTCCTTCCCGCTGCAGGACCGGCAGCGAGGCATAAGGCAGCGTGAAATGCTGCTCACTCCCGTCAGCCTCTTTGATGGTCACATCCAGATCGCCTGCGCCGCCGGTGGGATACATGTCCGAGATTTCAAACGCGCCTGGCGCCACGTAGCTCTGATAAATTTGATAACCATTCTGGCGGACCACCACCTGCGCATTGGTTCGCGCGATGCCGCGGACCACGGGCGCATAACCTTTAAGAGAGTCCGGCAGCATGTCATCATCCGAGGCCAGCTGACCGCCGCGAAATGGCATACTGTCGAATACATCCGCCGGTGCGGTACTGTCCCCGATAATCAGCTGTGCTTTCAGCGGAATGACGGCGCGCTGCGCATAGGTATACACGTTGTCCCACCGATCCTCACCGGTGGAATCCCGTGACCAGGTGGTGTAATTACGTAAGCGCCACGGCCCGATATTGACCCCGGGGCGCAGGTTGGCGTACTGGCTATCATTCTGGCTGCCGCGAGTGTTCTTCGCCCACGCGTTTGCGCCGCTCAGACTGTAATTAAGCATGGCGGCATTAATCCCCTCATCCCACATCTCTGGCGGAACCGCGTCCCTGGCTGGCAGGTCGATGGCGGCCTGAGGAATGCTGATCACCAGCCGCTGTGCGCCAAACTGAAAATCGCTGCTGGCCTGCGGGATCGCCTGAAGGTTTGCGCATTCACCGTTGTTCGCCGCCAGCTGCGGGAAAAGCGTGGTTCTCACGCCCCACTGTTTTAACTGGTCAAGACTCAGGCACGGCCGGAGGACGTCATTGCCCTTTTCGTCTTTTACTGCAGTAAAGGTGATATCGCGGGTCGCCATTAGCTGGTCATCAAGAACAATATTGACGTGATAGGTGCCGGGTGCCTGCGATCCGGATTCAAATGCCGATAAATCGGTTCTCCCCCTTCCTGGATTATCAAGTTCAACCAGTTCGGCATTAAATGTCTCACCGGCAAAAAGCGCCTGCGATGAACCTGCAAGTATTAATCCGATCACTGTCGCCAGGGGTGCAGGTCGAGCCCGAAAATAGTGTATTGCCATCGCTTTTAACTCATTTATGACAGGCAATGCCCGCGTTTCACCGGTTATAAGGTTGCCTGATGCGCGCCCCCAGGGCTGCCGAAGTCATTAATCACTTTAAACGTCAATACACTGCCGCTGGCCCCCTGCGGTAACGTGAAACGGACTGAGCCACCGGGTAAGACATACGACACGTCATCGATTTTTTTACCCCCAAGGGTGATTTCATTAAAATTGATGACATACGCGGTCGGGTTATTAACCTGAAGTTCATTCCCGGTTCTGCGCCAGCGTAATTGACTGGCCTGTTCGTCAGGCGTGGACGCGTGCAGCTCAGCGGGCCGATAAATCAGTTTGATACGCGTTTTAACCGCAATTTGTAATGCGTTCATCTGCGTTGAGGCAGACGGAATCGCTTTAATATTCAGCCAAAATAAACTTTCCCGATCCTGAGGCAGTGCCCCCGTCATCACGATGCGCTCAACGTTTTTTTGCCCGCCATCCAGACGATACAAAGGCGGCGTAATAATAAAAGGCACCTTGCCTGACGCCCCTTCCTGCACGTCGATCCATGACTGAATTAAATACGGCGTACCATCAGGGTTATTCACACTGAGTGACGTTTCCTTTTTAGCGCCATCAAAAATAATGCGCGTACCACCAATAATGACGCCGGCATGAGCCGTTGACAGCATCAGAGATAACAACGCTGTTGCCAGTAAAGGGGTTCTGAAAAAATACATTCTGTTCCTCATAAAATTGGGGGCCGGGGCGGCCCCGACGTTCAGGCAAAAGAGCTAGTTATAAACCACCGAGAAGTTGGCGACAGAATTCGCCGGGCCTGCCGTGACGCTGGCCGTGGTCGAAATATACTGGGCATAGAAATTGAGCGTGTTGTCTGCGGAGCTGCTGAGCATGTAGGTGTAACCATTGCTGCCATGCAGAGGCAGGTCGGCTTTATCCGCGGTCATCAGGTTGATCGCCACGCCCGTTGCAGCCCCCGCCACGGAGGTGTCAATCGCCAGAAGATTGCTATTAGACGCATCCGGAGTACCGTCAAAGCGCACTTTGGCATTCGTGACCGAGACCGGACAGTTTTTCAAAATAATATCGAATTTCGTTGCCGCGGTTCTCGCCCCCGTCGCGGTAAACTCTGTTTTATAATAATCCCCAAGTACAACCACCTGGTTCTGCGATGCCACATCAACATCACAGGCAGAATCCAGAATATTTCCGTTAAAATTAACGGTACCTGCAGCGGCAAACGCATTGGCCATTGTCAGTACGGAACCTGCTGCGATCGTTGCCAGAAGAAGTGTTTTTTTCATCATGCTATATCCTGTATCACTTTATTTATTATTAACATTCAGACAAAAAGACGCGTCGGTTTTTTCACCCGCTTAATGTTTTGCCTTTTACAGACAGCAGCGAAAAAAAAATGAAATAACTTTATTTCATTAAACGTCTGAAGACGCATATGACTTGCTGTCGATGAAATAAAATTTATACAACTCCACTGACGTCGACAATCATTTTCGGAGTCTTTCCGTAGACCCGTAATTAACAAAAATAAAACATTGTAAATAAGGAATGCCTTATGCATATAACGGGCAGTCTATTAATAGACCGGAGTGTTAAGATCATTAAATTCAAAATGTTAGTCAGGATAATATTGAAAGTCTACTTTTAGACCTGTACTGCATATTCCCGTAGTCGCTGTTTTTTAAGATAATTCTCTACGCCGGTCACCCATGATCGCAATGAAAGCAGTGGAGCACCTTATGAACACGCGAATGACAGCGGTCCTCACCGATGTAAAATCTACCGTACTGGATTTAAAGCCGTATGCCCATATTGATAAGTTAATCAGTACTGTGCTGCCTTTTACGGAAAGGCATATTCTCGCGAAAGGCGAAATTATTCAGTATCACAATAATGATGTTCGCCTCTGTTTTTTGCTGTTACACGGCAGCGTTGCGCTGCATCGTCGTGGCGATGGTATTGTTTTAAACTCAGAGTCCTCACCTTTTATTCTGGGTGTCAGCAGCCAGTTCTCCTCTGAACATCTGTACGTCAGAGCGCTTGAAACCTCAGAAATAGCGCATGTCTCTCTGGATAATTTTAATAAGATCGTGGCGGAAAAAAACTTATGGGAACATTTTTCAAAGCTACTCATCTATACCGCCTCCCGGGTATACGAGCACTGCGCGCAAATATCGCAGATGTCAGCCTATGACATTATCCGGTTTCAGCTGGTCGAACTGATGCAGGAGCCAGATGCCGTACGGAAAAACATCACGGCAGCAGCGTATATCAAGAGTCGAACCTACCTTTCACGCAGTGGGATTATGCGTATTCTCGCGGAACTGCGTACCGGTAAGTACATCACGATGGAGCGTGGCGTGCTGCTGGAAATCCGTCATTTACCACGTAAATACTGATTGGCCTCGTGTTTACGATAAGGAGTAACGCTATAATCAGGGGGGTTATCGCTACGGGTTATAGGTTATGTCCTCTACTGAAAAAACGCATCGTGGTTCTCCTTACGCGCGAGAACTGATTTCATTCCTGCAACCCTACTGTACCACGCGCAATGTTGCTCCCGGCGAACAGCTGGATCTCCAGGTTAATGGCCAGAGCGTGTGCTATTTGATCCTCGAAGGCACCGTTGCTATCTACCGCAGAAGCGACAACATGATGCTCACCACCGCACGTAGCCCGGCGCTTTTTGGCCTCGCCAATCTGACAGACATCTACTTCAATGATTATCTTAAAACCGTGACCCCCTGCCTGACGGGTATGCTTACCACCGCTCAGGTGGAAGCCGTTATCAAAGAGAATGGGTTATGGGGGTTGTTGTCTAGGCACCTGATGTTTGTTTATAACCGGCTATACAATAATGTGATGCCTCAGGGCGCGCCCACGGCCTATGAGATGATTCGCCAGCAATTGATAAAGCTGATGGATGAAGATGAGAGTTATCGCAACGCCATCACCGCAGAGCGGTATATTCGCGAAAAAACCCAGCTGTCGCGCAGTGGGGTAATGCGTATTCTGGCGGATTTGAAAACAGGCGGGTTCATTGAGATAGAAGATGGCAGGCTCGTTAAAATCAATAAACTGCCTGCCCGGTACTGAACGTGAGAAACAAAAAAGACCGCTGACGCGGCCTTTTTTTACTGTCACGATCAATGGACGTGAACGCCCAACCGCCAGGCAAAGTAGATCTCTTCTTTAAGCTCATTTGAAGAGAGCGCCAGCAAATCTGTGAACTCCAGTTCAAGCTGTTTCAGCTTTTTCAGGTACTGCGCCGGAGACAGGTTGCTTTTATCACGACGTAAATATTCAATTGCCAGCTGTGTTGGGGTTATTTCAGTATCCATGATGTCCTCGCTTATGTACAAAACCTGACCAGTATATCATAAGAGGCTGGCTAGTTTTTGACCAAAGGCAAAACATCTGAAAACTTTACACGACCGCCGTCGTCAGTCGCGACGAGCAGCAGAGCCGATCCTGCTCGTCAAGAATGTCAATCTGCCACACCTGATGGCGGCTACCGGCGTGTAGCGCGCGACAAACGCCACGCACCCGTCCACTTCGCACCGAGCGAATATGGTTCGCGTTCACCTCCAGCCCGACGACCTTTTGCTCCCCTTCGGTGCAAAGATAACCCGCCACGGACCCCAGGGTTTCGGCCAGCACGACGGATGCGCCGCCGTGCAATAAACCAAACGGCTGATGCGTGCGATGATCGACAGGCATCGTGGCCTCCAGTTCATCCTCGCCAATACGCGTGAACTGAATGTCCAGCAGCCCTACCATATTCCCCTCGCCCATGGCATTCAGCGCCTGCAGCGTCACGGCTCGTTTCCAGATCATCCAATTATCTCCAGTAAGGCCTGTAATGGGTGTCGCACCCCGTTCCCTTCAACCCGTTTCACCTGGCTTCGGCAGGAGTAGCCCGTGGCCAGACAGCGGTTCCTCGGCAAACGCTGCATCGCCTGATGCCATGACAACTCATAGATACCGAGCGAGTTCGCGTGGTTTTTCACTTCGTGCCCGTAGGTACCTGCCATGCCGCAGCAGCCCACGTTGACGCTCTCAAGCTTCGCCCCGAAGCGGGCAAAGATAGAAGCCCACTGCGCCGGGGCGCCCGGCAGTGCCGTCACTTCCGTGCAGTGGCCGAACAGATACCACGATTCACCGCTCACATCCTTCACGGTCGCCTGTTGCAGCGCCGCCGGCAGCCACTCGTGCACCAGCATGACGTGGAAATCACCGCGTTGCTCCCCCAGCGTCTGCTTATACTCATCGCGGTAGCAGAGCACCAGCGCCGGATCGACACCGACCATCGGCATCCCTAGCTGCGCCACCCGGTTGAGGAAGTCAGCGGTTTTCCGCGCCGTTTTCGCAAAACGGGTAAGGAAACCTTTAATGTGCTGCGCTTTGCCGTTTGGTGAGAACGGCAGTACCACCGGCTGATAGCCCAGTTTTTCTACCAGACGGATAAAATCGGCTACCACCTGGGCATCGTAGTAACTGGTAAACGGATCCTGCACCACCAGCACCACATTGGCTTTCTGCTCAGGGGTCAGCGCCTCAAGCTGCTCCAGCGTCATATTCGCCGAACGGTGCCCCACGAGCTGACGCTGTAGCGAAGGGACTGACAGCAGCGGCAGGTCCACCATCCCGATATGTTTTTCGGAAAGCTTTCGCACCAGCGGCTGATTGATGAAGAAGTTAAAGGTCTTCGGCGCACGCGCCATCAGCGGGGCATAGCTCTCCACCGTCGCCACCAGATGGTCACGCATTGGACGCAGATAGCGGGTATGGTAAAGCTGCAGGAAGCGTGAGCGAAACTCCGGCACATCAATCTTGATCGGACACTGGGTTGAGCAGGCTTTACAGGCCAGGCAGCCGGACATGGCCTCCTTCACCTCGTGGGAGAAATCATACTCGCCTTTGTTCGCATGCCAGCTGTTGCGGGTACGTTCAATCAGCGAGCGCAGACTGGCGCGTTTTTCCGGTAATTCCTGTTCCAGCTTCAGCGGATCAACCCCGCGGTCGGCCAGCAGACGCAGCCATTCGCGGACCAGCGTTGCGCGGCCTTTGGGCGAGTGAATGCGGTTACTGGTAATTTTCATCGACGGACACATTGGGCTTTTCACGTCGAAGTTGAAACACAGACCGTTACCGTTACATTCCATTGCACCGCGCCAGGAGGCGCGCACCGCAATCGGGATTTGTCTGTCATAGGTGCCGCGCTTGACGGCGTCCACCTGCAGCATTGGGGCATCGACGCCCTCTGGCGGGCAAATTTTACCTGGGTTGAGACGGTTATCCGGATCGAATGCCGCTTTGACCTTACGCAGTTCAGCGTAGAGCGCTTCACCGAAGAACGCCGGGCTGTACTCCGCGCGGAACCCTTTCCCGTGTTCTCCCCAGAGCAGGCCGCCATATTTCGCGGTCAACGCCACCACATCGTCGGAGATCTGCTTCATCAGGATCTCCTGCTGCGGATCGCACATGTCCAGCGCAGGACGCACATGCAGCACCCCGGCATCCACGTGGCCGAACATGCCGTAGCTCAGACCGTGGCTGTCCAGCAGGGCGCGGAATTCAACGATGTAATCCGCCAGATGCTCAGGCGGGACGCAGGTGTCTTCAGCAAAGGGAATCGGTTTGGCCGCCCCCTTCGCGTTGCCCAGCAGCCCCACCGCTTTTTTACGCATCGCGTAAATACGCTCAATGCCGGAGAGTTCGCTGCAAAGCTGCCAGCCAATCACCCCACCTTCACCTGCTGCAATCAGTTCGTCCAGCCGCTGACAGAGCGTGGTGACCTGGCTTTCAATCAGCGCTTCGTCATCGCCGGCAAATTCAACGATGTTGAGACCCAACATCTCTTTATCAGGTACATCGGTGATAAGCTCACTCACCGAGTGCCAGACGATGTCTTCCCGAGCCAGATTAAGCACTTTAGAGTCGACGGTTTCCACCGACAGCGCCCGCGCGTCAACCATAAAGGGTGCATTTCGCAGGGCAGAATCGAAGGAGTTGTATTTGACGTTCACCAGCCGACGCACTTTCGGCAGCGGCGTAATGTCCAGCCGCGCCTCGGTAATAAATGCCAGCGTCCCTTCGGAGCCGGTCAGCACGCGGGTTAAATCAAACTGCGTCAGGTCATCGTTAAAGACATGACGCAGATCGTAGCCGGTTAAGAAGCGGTTCAGTTTAGGGAATTTGTCGAGGATCAGCTGGCGGTTATCGCGACAGCGCTCAAGCACGGTGCGGTAAATCCGCCCGTTGGCCGTGTTGTCTTTACCCAGCGTTTCCGCCAGTTCGACCGGCATCGGCTGGGTATCCAGGATATCGCCGCCCAGCAGCACCGCACGCACGCCAAGAACGTGATCGGAGGTTTTACCGTAGACCAGCGACCCCTGCCCGGAGGCATCGGTGTTAATCATCCCACCGATTGTCGCACGGTTGCTGGTTGAGAGCTCGGGGGCAAAGAAGTAACCATAAGGCTTGAGGTACTGGTTAAGCTGATCTTTGATGACGCCCGCTTCGACACGCACCCATCCTTCTTCGGGATTGATCTCAATGATGCGGTTCATATAGCGCGACATATCAATGATGATGCCCTGGTTCAGCGCCTGACCATTGGTGCCGGTGCCGCCGCCGCGTGGCGTGAACACCAGCGAGGTAAATCGCTCCTGCGTTGCCAGTCGCGCAATAAGCGCCACATCGGCCGTTGAACGTGGAAACACGACTGCATCGGGAAGAAGCTGGTAGATACTGTTGTCGGTCGCCATTGTCAGCCTGTCGGCATAATGTGTGGCGGTATCCCCTGTAAAACCCTGTTGCTCCAGTGCCTGCAAAAAATTAAGCACCAGCTGAACGACGCCAGGTGCCTGAGAAATCTGTGGGATCATTACTGTCGACCCTAATTAGAGGTGTGAAATCGTTTGCGTGTATCGTAAAAGTTTTATCACATTTTTTTCTTATACGCTCTGCAGAATTACAGGCAGAATTCGCCTGTCAAAAATCGCTGAAATCATTAATGATTAGAGAATCGCGGTTTTCCGTTCCCGCCAGCCACGCTGGTGTTCAATTAAGGAAAGTTTCATTTATGGTCAATCTTCGCCAGCCCAGGGATGTTGCGCAAATTTTGCTGTCGGTGCTGTTCCTGGCCCTCATGATTATTGCGTGTTTGTGGATCGTTCAACCCTTCATTCTCGGCTTCGCCTGGGCTGCAACCGTTGTGGTTGCCACCTGGCCTTTACTCTTACGGTTGCAGAAACTGCTCTTCGGACGTCGCGGGCTGGCGGTCCTGGTGATGACGTTGCTGTTGTTCCTGCTGTTCATTATTCCCGTTGCGCTGCTGGTCAACAGCCTTGTCGACTCCAGCGGCCCGGTGATTCGCGCCGTGACCAGTGGCGATCTGACGCCGCCGGATCTCGCCTGGCTTAACAGCATTCCGGTTGTTGGCGCAAAACTTTACAGCGGCTGGCATGGCCTGCTGGAGATGGGTGGCAGCGCGCTGATGGCGAAAGTGCGCCCGTATATTGGCACCACTACCACCTGGTTTGTGGGTCAGGCGGCGCACATTGGCCGCTTTATGATGCACTGTACGCTGATGCTGGTCTTTAGCGCCCTGCTGTACTGGCGCGGTGAGCAGGTGGCTTTAGGCGTGCGTCATTTTGCCACTCGCCTGGCGGGCAAACGGGGTGATGCCGCGGTTCTGCTGGCGGCGCAGGCCGTGCGCGCGGTTGCGCTTGGCGTCGTGGTAACGGCGCTGGTTCAGGCGGTGCTGGGCGGTATTGGTCTTGCGATTTCTGGCGTGCCGTACGCCACCGTCTTCACCGTGGTCATGCTGATGACCTGCCTTGCGCAACTGGGTCCGTTGCTGGTGCTGGTACCCAGCATTATCTGGCTGTACTGGACCGGCGATACCACGTGGGGCACCGTTCTGCTGGTCTGGAGCTGCGTGGTCGGCACCATGGATAACGTTATTCGTCCCATCCTTATTCGCATGGGCGCAGACCTGCCGCTGATCCTTATTCTCTCAGGCGTCATTGGTGGATTGATTGCCTTTGGGATGATTGGTCTGTTTATTGGCCCGGTGCTTCTGGCCGTAACCTGGCGTCTGTTCTCCGCCTGGGTGCACGAAATCCCACCACCGGGAACGGACCCGGACGTGATTTTGAGCGAACTGGAAGAGCTCGAAGATAAGAACAAGCAGTAATGGACAGGCCGGGTAACGCAGTCGCGTACCCGGCCTACATATTCCCCTTTAATACTTAAACGCTGCTAAAGTATTTATTCGTTGCGCACTGGTCAGACCCGCTATTATGGCTCTAAGTCCCCTATTAACCTCAAGAAATCTTTACGTCTCTTTAACTATTGAGACGAATCTGATCGACGCTAAAAGCTGACATGCCTACTATTAGGACACGGTTATAAATCAACACCTTGATTTATAAGCATGGAAATCCCCTGAGTGAAACAACGAATTGCTGTGTGTAGTCTTTGCCCATCTCCCACGATGGGCTTTTTTTTATCCTGATTACGCGCGGCTGACGTCACAGGTGCTGAGCATCCGCCATTCCGTTGACAATACACGGGTTTCCCCGGTCACATTGACCGTCACCACCTCGCGAATATCCGCCGACGATGCACCAATCTGCAGCTCAAATTCACCCGGCTCGACGATCCGTTTGCCGTCACGACGGGTAAAGTTGAACATCTCAACGGGCAACGTAAAGGTGAGCGTGGCGGTTTCACCCGGTGAGAGCGTGACGCGCTGGAACGCCTTCAACTCCTGCAGGGGCCGCACCTGCGTGGCGACGTTATCCCGCACATAGACCTGTACCACCTCGCTGCCGCTGCGCTCACCGCTATTGGTGATATCCAGGCTTACGACCACCTCGCCGTCGATCGGAACGCGGGGTTCAGCCACGCGCGCCGCTCCCCAGCTAAACTGCGTCCAGCCGAGACCGAAGCCAAAGGGATAGCGGGAGCCGAAATGGAAAGCGAACGGTGTGCCGCCACTTTTGAGCTTGTGGTTGTAGTAATAGGGCATTGCTCCCGCGCTTTTCGGCATGCTGACCACCAGACGTCCCTGCGGTTCAGCGCGGCCCGTTAATACATCCGCAATCGCCCAGCCGCCCTCCTGCCCTGGCGCCCAGGCCATCATCAGCGCGGCGACGTTATCTTCCAGCCCCTGAAGGTTGTAAGGCCTCCCGCCGGTCATGACCACGATAACCGGCTTGCCGGTGGCCACCAGCGCAGCCAGCAATTGTTGCTGTACGCCCGGCAGATTCAGAGAGTCGGTATCAGAGCCCTCCCCGACGGTTCCGCTCTGGAACAGCCCGGCGAGATCGCCAACGCAGGCCACCACCACGTCACTCTCCTGTGCGGCTTTCACGGCTTCAGGGATCAGGTCGGTACGCTGCGAAACCGGAGATTGCTGCATGGGTTTACCGCCGCTGTCACCCGGAAACACCGGCGCACCCGCCATCCGTTTTTCGATAATGTGACAGCCTTTGGCATAACGTACCCGCGAGGCCCCCAGATACTGCTCGAGCGCCGCGCGCGGTGTCGTGACCTGCGAGGTCTCTTCCACCATGTCGCTAATAATTAAGTGCACCGGAAAACTGTAACCGCTGAGGAGCGCCAGCGGATCGTCTGCCGTTGGCCCGACGACCGCCACGCGAGGGTTGCCGCCGAGGGGCAAAATGCCGTTATTCTCAAGCAGCGTCAGCGAACGGGTCGCCACTTCCCTTGCAACCTGACGCGTTGCCTCATTTTGCAAATCGATGCCCTGTTCATCGGCATACGGTTTTTCAAACAAGCCAAGACGGAATTTTTCGGTCAGGACGCGTGCCACTATTTCATCGACTTTCGCCATGGAAATCAGTCCGCGCTCAACGGCTTGTGCCAGATGACGCGCGCAGTCATCTTTTGGTAGTTCGACATCCAGCCCGGCATTGAAGGCCAGCGCTGCAGATTCGGCGGCATCGTGCGAGATGCCATGATGCTGGTGCAGCAGGCTCACGCCGCCGTAGTCCGCAACGATGATCCCATCGAACCCCCACTGTTCACGCAGCACGGTTGTCATCAGGAAGTGGTCGCTGTGTCCGGGCTGGTTATCGATATCGTGATAGGCAGGCATCACCGAACCGGCATTGGCCAGCTTCACCGCCATCTCAAACGGCAGCAGGAAGGTGTCGTTCAGTTCGCTAAAGCCCAGATGCACCGGCGCGTGGTTGCGTGCCCCTTCGCTGAAGGAGTGGCCCACATAATGTTTGAGCGTTGCCAGAAGATCGCGCTTATCGCCCTGCAAACCCTTTACGTATGCCGTGGCCATCACCCCCACCAGCCACGGGTCTTCTCCGAAGGTCTCTTCGGTGCGTCCCCAGCGAACGTCGCGAGAGACATCCAGCACCGGGGCCAGCCCCTGCTGGCAGCCAACAGAGCGTGCTTCTTTGCCAATCTGTTCTGCCGCACGCTGCACCAGCTGCGGATCCCAGGTCGAACCGTAGTTCAGCGACGACGGGAACAGCGTGGCATCTTTGCACAACAGCCCCACCAGGCACTCTTCATGGAACAGCGCCGGAATACCGAGGCGCGTCTCTTCCATCATCATGCGCTGCAGGCGGTTAGCGGCACGCACGCCTGTTTTCGCATCAACAATATGGGTGCCCAGTGGACGCGTAATCTGTCCCACACCCAGTTTCAGCCGTTCGCTAAGCGCAGCCTGTTCGCTCACGCCCGCGAATTCATCGCTCAGATCGCTGCGTTCGCGGTGGTTACCGTTTTCATCGAGGATCAACCAGTAGGCATGCATCTGGGCGAACTTCTCTTCCGGGGTCATGCGGGCCAGTAGGTCGGCGACGCGTTCATGCACGGGACGTCCCGCGTCCTTATAAATCGCAGTCATGTGTTACTCCTGTATTGCGGAATGGGTGGCCGGGGTGAGTTGTCCTGTCTCGTCTCGCACCTCGCGTTTGCTGGCCAGCTCGCGGGCGATGGAATTGACGAGCTTGCTGTTGAGTTTGTAAATGGTCAGCAGCGCGACCATACAGAGGAACAGCACGCAGGGGATGAGGGTGAAGAGCGCATTAATGGTAGAGAGCACGTGCGGTGCCTGGGTTGCCTGACCGGGCGCATAATCCACCATCCCGAGAACCCAACCGACCACCGCCCCGCCCAGCGCCAGACCAAATTTGATGGCAAACAGCGCGGTAGAAAAGACCAGACCATCCAGACGACGACCGCTGCGATGCTCCTCATAATCGACCACATCAGAGAACATGGTCCACTGCAGCGGCGTGGTCAGGTTCTGAATAAAGCTAAAGATAATGTTGAGGCCAAAAATCAGCCAGATCTGCGAAGGCGGCAGGAAGAAAATCAGCGCGCCGAAAATCACGAAGGAAATAATGGTCCACTGATAGGCACGGACGCGGTCAAATTTCCCCAACAGACGTTCAGATAATAATGCCCCCGTTAAGGACGCCACCATCCCGGAAACAATAAAGGCAAATACCAGCTCCGGGCGCAGAAGCACATATTTCACGTAATACATGGTGGCAGAACCACGCGTCACCACTGCGGTTAACAGCAAAATATTAAACAAGAAAACAATTCGCCACTGGCTATTTCCGGCCAGCAGTTTTAAATCGCCGATCATCGAACCCGAGGTGTCATTGCGCGGGGAATAACGCTCGCGGGTCATCAGGAAACAGCAGAAGAAGAGAATAATACCCAGCAGGCCCATCATGCTCATGGCATAGAAATAGCCTTTCTGAACGTTGCCCTGGCCTAACAGCGAGACCAGCGGTAAGGCGATCACCGTCACAATCAACCCGCCGATGAACGACAGGCCGAAGCGCCAGGACTGCAGCGAGTGACGCTCACGCGGATCCAGCGTCAGCGCCCCGGGCATGGCGCAATACGGGACGTTAATCGCGGAATAAATAAGGCTTAAGATGGCGTAAGTGACGCAGGCATACACGATTTTCGCCGTCGGCCCGACGTCCGGTACATAGAAGGTGATAAGGCAGCTTACGCCAAATGGGATGGCAAACCACAATAGCCAGGGACGAAAGCGACCGTGCCGCGTCTGGGTGCGGTCGACCAGCGCGCCAATGCAGGGGTCGACAAAAGCATCCACCACGCGCACCACTAAAAACATGGTTCCCATGATGGCCGCTGGCAAACCGAAAACATCCGTATAGAAATAGGCGAGAAATAAGGTTGCCGTTTGCCAGACCAGCGCACTGGCCATATCACCTAAGCCATAACCTATTTTATCTTTGGTACGAAATACAGAGGAGATTGTCATTGTTATTTGCCTTTTTATCAGGTTAAAACGTATTTCAACCAGTTGCGCATCAGCGAGGGAAATGCGCGCTAAGGCTCAAGTATTAGCAACGCTTTGCGCGCTAACAATTGTCTAAATTAACAGACAAATTATGATATTTGGTTTTTTACTTTATTTGTGATGGGGAGCAAATAAGGCATGAAATAAAAAAAGGCGAGGAATATATCCTCGCCTTTTTCTGGTGCTGATGGCGTTACTTGTTGAGTTCGGCCAGGCTCAGCCAGGTTTGCACCACGGTGTCCGGGTTCAGGGACAGGCTGTCAATCCCCTCTTCCATCAGCCATGCGGCAAAGTCTTCATGGTCAGACGGACCCTGACCGCAAATCCCGACATATTTACCCTGTTTCTTCGCCGCGCGGATGGACATCGACAGCAGCGCTTTCACCGCCTCGTTACGCTCATCAAACAGTTCAGAGACCACGCCGGAGTCACGGTCAAGACCGAGCGTCAGCTGCGTCATGTCGTTCGAGCCAATAGAGAAGCCGTCAAAGTGCTCCAGGAACTGCTCAGCCAGCAGGGCGTTGGACGGAATTTCACACATCATGATAATCTTCAGCCCGTTTTCGCCGCGCTTCAGACCCTGACGTGCCAGCTCCTCCACCACCGCTTTTGCCTGATCCACGGTACGCACGAACGGGATCATGATCTCAACGTTGGTCAGTCCCATGTCGTTGCGCACGCGCTTCACGGCATCACATTCCAGCGCGAAGCAGGCACGGAAGCTGTCAGAAACATAACGTCCGGCGCCACGGAAGCCGAGCATTGGGTTCTCTTCTTCTGGCTCGTAACGCTCACCCCCCACCAGATTCGCGTATTCGTTTGACTTAAAGTCGGACAGACGCACGATCACGCGCTTCGGATAAAACGCCGCGCCCAGCGTGGCGATCCCCTCGGTCAGACGACCGACGTAGAACTCTTTTGGCGAGTCGTAACCTTTCATCATCTCGCGGATTTCGTTCTGCAGCTTCGCGTCCTGGTCGTCAAATTCCAGCAGCGCGCGCGGGTGAACACCAATCATACGGTTGATGATAAATTCCAGACGCGCCAGGCCAACGCCTTCGTTCGGCAGGCAGGCAAAGTCAAACGCACGATCCGGGTTACCAACGTTCATCATGATCTTCAGCGGCAGATCCGGCATGGTATCGACGCTTGAACTCTTCACGCTGAAGTCGAGAATATCGGCATACACGTAACCGGTATCGCCTTCCGCACAGGAGACGGTCACTTTCTGATCGTCCTTCATGCGTTCGGTCGCGTCACCGCAACCGACAACGGCAGGGATCCCCAGCTCACGGGCGATGATTGCCGCGTGGCAGGTACGGCCACCGCGATTGGTGACGATGGCCGCTGCTTTCTTCATGATCGGTTCCCAGTCCGGGTCGGTCATGTCGGTCACCAGCACGTCGCCTGGCTGAATGCGGTTCATCTCGCTGATGTCATGGATCACTTTGACAGGACCGGCACCGATGCGATGACCAATCGCGCGGCCTTCCGCCACGATTTTGCCCTGTGCGTGCAGGGTATAACGCTCCATCACCTGACCGCGGGAGCGGACAGTTTCCGGACGCGCCTGCACGATAAACAGCTTGCCGGTGTTGCCATCTTTGGCCCATTCGATATCCATCGGACGGCCATAGTGTTTTTCGATCTGTACCGCCTGTTTCGCCAGCTCCTGCACTTCTGCATCGATCAGGGAGAAACGGTCACGCATTTCCTGCGGTACGTCTTCAATCTTAACCTGCTTGCCATGCTCCTGCGTCGGGGCATAGATCATGCGGATTTTTTTCGAGCCTATCGTGCGGCGAACGACCGCCGGACGGTTTGCGGCCAGCGTCGGCTTATGAACGTAGAATTCGTCAGGGTTCACTGCGCCCTGTACTACCATCTCACCCAGACCCCACGCCGAGGTGATGAACACCACCTGGTCGAAGCCGGATTCGGTGTCGATGGAGAACATCACGCCGGAAGAGCCCACGTCGGAGCGCACCATGCGCTGTACGCCAGCAGAAAGCGCCACGCCGCGATGGTCATAGCCCTGGTGCACGCGGTAAGAGATGGCGCGGTCATTGAACAGGGACGCGAAGACGTGCTTCACCGCCACCAGCACGGCGTCATAACCCTGGACGTTAAGGAAGGTTTCCTGCTGTCCGGCGAATGACGCATCGGGCATATCTTCCGCGGTGGCAGAAGAACGCACGGCAAACGACGCCTGAGCATCATCCGCAGAGAGCTGGTTGTAGGCTTCGTGAATGGCTTTTTCCAGTTCCGGCTGGAAAGGTGTGTCGATAATCCACTGGCGGATTTGGGCACCGGCTTTCGCAAGCTCGGTCACATCATCAATATCCGTTTTATCCAGCAGGTCATAAATGCGCTGGTTTACACCGCTCTGGTCTAAAAACAGGTTAAAGGCATCGGCGGTTGTGGCAAACCCGTTCGGTACGGAGACACCCATACCCGACAGATTTGTAATCATTTCACCCAGGGAGGCATTTTTGCCCCCAACTCTGTCTACATCATTCATGCCGAGTTGGTTATACCAAAGCACCAGCGGTGACGAGCCATTGTTGGACATCGAAACAATCCTTTTGTGATATTTGATCGGAGTAAGAAACACCTGACTACGTATTTATACTGGCATAATTATTTCCGCTAAAAAAACGGTGAATCGTGTAAGCAATTTAAATTTTCAACTTTTCGGATACTTTCCCACCATCCGCTAACCCGATGATTCCTATATATTCAGCCAAAAACCCTAAAAATAAAGTCGCTAATTGAAAAATGAAATCCACTTTTCAGGAAAATCAAAAACACCGTTTCATTTATAATTAGGATAAGTTCTTTGCTGTGTAATTTACTTTTTTAATTTATGCTTTCAGACAATTACGTACGATATTCAGGGTGGGTAAAATGGATAATGCTGTCGATCGCCACGTTTTTTATATTTCTGATGGTACGGCGATTACCGCCGAAGTGCTGGGACATGCGGTGATGTCGCAGTTCCCCGTTTCGATTAACAGCATCACGCTGCCGTTTGTGGAAAATGAGAGCCGTGCAAAGGCGGTGAAGGACCAGATTGACGCCATCTTCCAGCAGACGGGGGTCCGCCCGCTGGTCTTCTACTCCATCGTGATCCCTGAAATTCGCGCGATTATTTTGCAAAGTGAAGGGTTCTGTCAGGATATCGTCCAGGCGCTGGTGGCCCCGCTGCAGAGCGAACTGAAACTCGACCCGACGCCTATCGCCCACCGAACGCACGGGCTGAACCCCGGCAACCTGACCAAATACGATGCGCGTATCGCCGCCATTGATTACACCCTGGCGCACGACGACGGTATTTCGCTGCGTAACCTCGACCAGGCGCAGGTGATACTGCTGGGCGTCTCGCGTTGCGGGAAAACCCCGACCAGCCTTTACCTGGCGATGCAGTTCGGTATCCGCGCCGCCAACTACCCCTTTATTGCTGACGACATGGACAATCTGGTGCTGCCAGCCGCCCTTAAGCCGCTCCAGCACAAGCTGTTTGGCCTGACCATCAACCCGGAACGGCTGGCGGCAATACGTGAAGAACGCCGTGAGAACAGCCGCTACGCCTCAATGCGCCAGTGTCGAATGGAGGTTTCCGAGGTGGAAGCGCTGTACCGCAAAAACCAGATCCCGTGGCTAAACAGCACTAACTATTCGGTAGAAGAGATCGCCACCAAAATCCTCGATATCATGGGACTCAACCGACGCATGTACTAACATGCTAGTACAATAACTCAGAATCGGGTATCATCACCACATCCTCGGCGCGCAGACGCGCCGAACTTGAATTCAGCAGGGATTGGTTTAAGGTGATGCCCATCACTTCCCGGTAGTCTGCCGATGAAGCAAAAATTTTTCTGAGACATTTCATGAATAAAACCGATGAACTCCGCACTGCGCGCATTGACAGCCTGGTCACACCGGCTGAACTGGCACAGCGGCATCCTGTTTCCGCGGGTGTAGCGGAACATGTCACGGCATCCCGCCGTCGCATTGAAAAAATCCTAAATGGCGAAGACAAACGTCTTCTGGTGGTGATTGGCCCTTGCTCCATCCACGATCTGGATGCCGCAATGGATTACGCAAAACGGCTTCAGGGACTGCGGGACAAGTACCAGCATCGCCTTGAAATTGTCATGCGCACCTACTTTGAAAAACCGCGCACCGTCGTGGGCTGGAAAGGGCTGATTTCCGACCCGGACCTGAACGGCAGCTACCGTGTTAATTATGGTATTGAGCTGGCGCGTAAACTGCTTTTGCAGGTCAATGAGCTGGGCGTACCGACGGCCACCGAGTTTCTCGATATGGTGACCGGACAGTTTATCGCCGATCTCATCAGCTGGGGCGCTATCGGTGCGCGCACCACGGAAAGCCAGATCCACCGTGAGATGGCCTCTGCCCTCTCCTGCCCGGTTGGTTTTAAAAACGGTACCGATGGCAACACGCGAATTGCCGTTGACGCGATCCGCGCATCGCGTGCCAGCCATATGTTCCTGTCGCCGGATAAGCGCGGTCAGATGACCATTTATCAGACCAGCGGCAACCCATACGGGCATATCATCATGCGTGGCGGGAAAAAGCCTAATTACCACGCGCAAGATATTGCTGCGGCGTGTGAAACGCTGGCCGAGTTCGACCTGCCGGAACACCTGGTGGTGGATTTCAGCCACGGCAATTGCCAGAAACAGCATCGCCGCCAGCTGGATGTGTGTGATGAGATCTGCCAGCAGATCGTCAGCGGTTCAACCGCCATCGCGGGCATTATGGCCGAAAGTTTTATCCGGGAAGGCACGCAAAAAATCGTAGCCGGACAGCCAATGGTTTACGGCCAGTCGATCACCGACCCGTGCCTGAGCTGGGAAGACAGCGAACTGCTGCTGGAGAAACTGGCGGCAGCGGTCGATTCACGTTTTTAGTCCTTGCCTTACCCTCTCCTGCGGGAGAGGGTCTACGTTCGCGCACAGCCACATCCTCTTCTGTTTTGATCCCATCACAGTTTTTTCACAAAAACGCTTGCCGTGAATTTTCACTTTGTTGATAATGATTATCATTGTTACATTGATTGTTATTTATAAACATTATGTCACGTACGGATAACAACGCGGCAACGCCCGAAAACACACACACAGTACCTGCCCCAGCGCGCACCGATCGTCGGATCGACAGTAAAAGCCTGCTGGGGGACGAGGGACGCGTGATCATCGAGCATGACGGCCAGCTTTATCTGTTGCGCCAGACCCATGCCGGGAAGCTGATCCTCACCAAATAAATACCACAATACCTTCGCCAGCCACCCAGGTGATCCCCAGGCAGCCAGCGCTTTCGATTCTTTATGGAGAGTTGCTATGCCACACCTGCATTCCGCATTTTTGCGCCCGTCCTGCCTTGCGCTATCCGTTGTCAGCGCCCTGCCGGGCGTCGCGTTTGCGGCCACAGATGACATGACCGTTATCGCCACCGGCAACGCCCGCAGCGCCTTCGAAGCCCCGATGATGGTCAGCGTGATTGACACCGCGGCCCCGGAAAACCAGACCGCCAGCTCGGCCGCCGACCTGCTACGCTACGTCCCAGGCCTGATGCTTGACGGCACCGGGCGCACCAACGGTCAGGACGTCAACCTGCGCGGTTACGACCGTCGCGGCGTGCTGGTGCTGGTGGATGGCGTGCGCCAGGGGACCGACACTGGCCACCTGAACAGCACGTTCCTCGACCCGGCCCTGATTAAACGTATCGAAGTGGTTCGCGGCCCGTCAGCCTTACTGTACGGCAGCGGCGCGCTGGGGGGCGTGATCGCGTATGACACCGCCGATGCAAATGACCTGCTGGAACCGGGAAAAAACAGCGGCTACCGCGTGTTTGGTACGGGCGCGACGGGCGATCACAGTCTGGGCATGGGGGCCAGCGCTTACGGGCGTACCGAAACCCTGGACGGACTGGTTGCCTGGTCGAGCCGCGATCGCGGCGATCTGCGCCAGAGCGACGGTGGAACAGCGCCGAACGACGAATCCATCAACAACATGCTGGCAAAAGGCCGCTGGGCCATCGACCCGGCCCAGACCCTGAGCGGATCCCTGCGCTATTACAATAACTCGGCGCAGGAGCCCAAAAACCCGCAAACCCCTGCCGCGGACGCCAGCAGCAATCCCATGACCGATCGCTCCACCATTCAGCGAGACGCTCAGCTGGGCTATCACCTGGCTCCCCAGGGCAACGACTGGCTGAATGCCGATGCGAAACTCTACTGGTCTGAAGCGCGCATTAACGCCCAGAACATTGACGGCACC
The DNA here is from genome assembly GCF_027924865.1 of Enterobacter sp. 200527-13. NCBI lineage: Bacteria > Pseudomonadati > Pseudomonadota > Gammaproteobacteria > Enterobacterales > Enterobacteriaceae > Enterobacter > Enterobacter sp. 200527-13. Next base: position 1,146,489 of record NZ_BSCM01000001.1, on the reverse strand, counting down.
GGCGAGTTTCGCAAGCAGACCACCAAAGGTGGCAAAGTGGAAAACCGCACCCGTCTGTTCAGCGACACGTTTGCCTCACATCTTCTGACCTATGGCGGCGAATACTACCGTCAGGAGCAACATCCGGGGGGCACCACCACCGGCTTTCCGGAGGCTAAAATCGATTTCAGCTCCGGCTGGCTGCAGGACGAGATCACCCTGCGCGACCTGCCGGTCACGCTTCTCGGCGGTACCCGTTACGATAATTACCGCGGGAGCAGCGAAGGATACGACGATGTGAACGCGGACAGATGGTCCTCCCGTGCCGGACTGACCGTCAGCCCGACCGACTGGCTGATGCTGTTCGGCTCTTACGCACAGGCCTTCCGTGCGCCGACCATGGGTGAAATGTATAACGACGCCAAACACTTCTCCATCGGCCGCTTTTACACTAACTACTGGGTGCCGAACCCGAACCTGCGTCCGGAAACCAATGAAACGCAGGAGTTTGGCTTCGGACTGCGCTTTGACGACGTCATGCTTGCTAACGATGCGCTGGAATTCAAGGCCAGCTACTTCGACACCAAAGCCAAAGACTACATCTCCACCAGCGTCGATTTTGCGGCTGCGACCACCATGTCCATGAACGTTCCCCACGCCAAAATCTGGGGCTGGGACGTGATGGCGAAATACACGGCCGACCTGTTCAACCTCGACGTCGCCTACAACCGCACCCGGGGAAAAGATACCGATACGGGCGAGTATATCTCCAGCATCAACCCGGATACCGTCACCAGCAAGCTGGATATCCCGGTGGCGCAAAGCGGTTTCTCCGTGGGCTGGATCGGCACCTTCGTCGATCGCTCAACCCATATCAGCAGTAGCTACAGCGAACAGCCGGGCTATGCGGTTAACGATTTCTACGTAAGCTATAAAGGCCAGGAGCAGCTCAAAGGGGTAACCACGACGCTGGTGCTGGGTAACGCGTTCGACAAGGCGTACTGGTCTCCTCAGGGCATTCCTCAGGACGGACGCAACGGTAAGATTTTTGTGAGTTACCAGTGGTAATCCCCACGCCCCGGCCTGCCGGGGCCCTTATTCGAAAGGAAGAGACAATGAATCACTACACACGCTGGCTTGCGCTGAAAGAAGAAAATCCAGGTCAATACGCACGTGACATCGCAGGCTTAATGAACATCAGCGAAGCAGAGCTGACCTTCGCCCGCGTGGGCCACGACGCCTGGCGCCTGCACGGCGACATCCGCGAAATCATCGGCGCGCTGGAAGCCGTGGGCGAGACCAAATGCATCTGTCGTAACGACTATGCAGTTCACGAGCAGGTGGGCGCGTTTACGCATCAACACCTTAGCGGCCACGCCGGGCTGGTACTGAATCCGCGGGCGCTGGATCTGCGCCTGTTTCTCAACCAGTGGGCGAGCGCGTTCCACATCAGTGAAACCACCGCCCGCGGTGAGCGGCAGAGCATTCAGTTCTTCGACCTTCAGGGCGATGCCCTGCTGAAAGTTTACACGACCGATAACACCGATATTTCTGCCTGGGGCGACCTGCTTACGCGCTTTATCTTTGCCGATAATCCGCCACTGGCGCTGAAGCATGCCGATGTCCCTGCCCACAACGAAAAGGCTGATGCCGCCCTCGTTGATCAGGAGTGGCGCGCCATGACCGACGTGCATCAGTTCTTCGGCCTGCTGAAGCGCCACAATCTGAGCCGTCAGCAGGCGTTTCGTCTGGTGGGTGACGATCTGGCCTGCAGGGTAGACAACACCGCTCTGGCACAGCTGCTGGAAACGGTCCGCCTGGAGGGGAATGAAATGATGATCTTCGTCGGCAACCGCGGCTGCGTGCAGATCTTTACCGGCGTGGTGGAAAACGTCGTCCCGATGAAAGGCTGGCTCAACATCTTCAACCCAACCTTTACCCTGCATCTGCGGGATACGTCCATCGCCGAAACATGGGTGACGCGTAAACCCACCGCTGACGGGCACGTCACCAGCCTGGAGCTCTTCGCCGCCGACGGGACGCAAATCGCTCAACTGTACGGTCAACGCAGCGAAGGTGAACCAGAGCAGCGTCAGTGGCGCAGCCAGGTCGACGCCCTGACCCGAAAAGGGCTGGCCGCATGAAAAAATGGCTCGCCCTGCTCTGCGCCCTGCCGCTGGTGACGTTCGCGGCCACACCGCAGAAAATTGTCGCCCTGGGGGGTGACGTGACTGAGATTGTTTATGCCCTTGGCGCGGGATCGTCACTGGTTGCCCGTGACAGCACCAGCCAGTGGCCGCAGGCGGCGAACGCCCTGCCCGACGTCGGCTATTTGCGCCAGCTTAACGCGGAGGGGATCTTATCCATGCGCCCGACACTGGTGCTGGCCAGTGCTCAGGCACAGCCCTCGCTGGCGTTAAAACAGGTCGAGCAAAGTCAGGTCAGTGTCGTCACCGTTCCCGGCAGTCATGACCTGAGCGTGATTGACGACAAGGTGCGAGTCATTGCCGAAGCGACGCATCGCGAAGCACAGGGGGACGCATTGCGCGCTACGCTGCGCCAGGCGCTGGCAGCCCTGCCCACCTCGCCACTCGACAAACGGGTGCTGTTTATCCTCAACCACGGCGGGATGACCGCGATGGCTGCCGGACAACAGACCGCCGCGGATGCAGCCATTCGCGCAGCGGGTTTGCAAAACGCGATGCAGGGCTTTACCCGTTATCAGCCGCTGTCCCAGGAAGGCGTGATTGCCAGCCAGCCTGACCTTGTCGTGATTTCGCAAGATGGCGTAAAGGCATTGGGTGGCGAAGCGAATGTGTGGACACTTCCCGGCCTGGCGCAAACGCCGGCGGGACGGAACAGGCAGGTGCTGGCCATCGACGATATGGCGCTGCTGGGCTTTAGCGTGCGCACGCCGCAGGCCATACAGCAATTGCGCACCCGGGCGGAGCAACTGCCCTGATGTCCAGACGGATCGCGTTGTCGCTGTGGATGCTGGCCGCCATCCTGACGGTCATGACGCTGGCGGCCTCCGGGGCTGGCGCACTGCATCTGCCGGTCAGTCTGCTGTGGCGCGGCAGTGATGAAACCCTGCGTCAGATCTGGCTAACCATTCGTCTCCCCCGGGTCCTGCTGGCGCTGGTCACCGGCGGCTCGCTGGCGCTGGCAGGCTGCGTAATGCAGGGGCTTTTTCGTAATCCGCTGGCGGATCCGGGGCTGCTTGGGATCAGCAGCGGCGCGGCGCTGGCCGTGGCGCTGTGGGTGGTTATTCCCCTCTCGCTCCCCGCGCTGATGATGCTTTACGCTCCCATGATCGCGGCATTTGGGGGTGCGCTGGCGGCCACTTTCGTCATTTTCGTCCTAAGCCAGCAGCGTAACAGCACACTTTCACGGCTGTTACTGGTAGGCATTGCCCTCAATGCCCTGTGCGGTGCGGCAGTCGGCGTGCTGTCATGGCTCAGCAATGATGCCCAGCTTCGCCAGCTCTCCCTCTGGGGCATGGGCAGCCTGGGTCAGGCACAGTGGTCTACGCTGCTGGCCGTCACCTCGCTGATGGTGCCAGGCGTTCTGATTATCTGGCGTCTTGCCTGCGCGCTCAATTTACTGCAGCTGGGTGAAGAAGAAGCGCACTACCTTGGCGTGGCGGTGGCGACGGTACAGCGGATCCTGTTGCTGTGCAGCGCCTTACTGGTTGCCGCCGCGGTTGCCGTCAGCGGGGTGATTGGTTTTGTCGGTCTGGTGGTGCCGCACCTGATACGGATGTGGCTGGGATCCGATCACCGGGCCGTGATCCCCGGCTCCGTACTGGCCGGGGCGTCGCTGCTGCTGGTTGCCGATACGGTGGCGCGCACGCTGGTCGCGCCGGTTGAAATGCCGGTCGGTTTACTGACCAGTCTCTTCGGCGCGCCGTGGTTCCTGTGGCTCATTTTTCGTCGTGGAGGCGCACATGGCTGAACGCTACTGCGCGGAACGTCTTGTTTATCAGGTCGGGCAACGGACGCTTATCAACGACGTGTCGCTGGCGTTATCTCCGGGGGAAATGGTGGCGTTGATCGGGCCTAACGGTGCCGGAAAATCGACGTTACTGCGCCTGCTCACAGGCTATCTCACGCCTTCAGGCGGGCAATGCAGCCTGGCGGGTACGCCGCTTGAGGCGTGGCACCCGCAAAAGCTCTCACGCCGCCGGGCAGTGATGCGCCAGAATACGCAGCTCGGGTTCGACTGGCCGGTCGACGCAGTGGTGGGTATGGGCCGCGCGCCCTGGACGCGCTACCCGGAAGCCCCGGTTGTCGAAGCCGTAATGGCGATAACGGGCTGCCTGCCCCTCGCAGACCGACACTTTTCGGCCCTCTCCGGTGGCGAGCAACAACGGATCCAGCTCGCCCGCGCCCTGGCGCAGCTCTGGCATGACGGCGGACCGCGCGGCTGGCTGTTTCTCGATGAACCCACTTCCGCGCTGGATCTTTACCACCAGCAGCATCTGCTGCGGCTGTTGAAATCCCTGACCCGTCAGGGCGATTTTCACGTGTGCGTGGTGCTGCACGACCTCAATCTGGCAGCGCTGTGGGCGGACCGGATCCTGCTGCTGCATAACGGCACGCTGGTTTCTCAGGGCACGCCGGAAACGGTTTTACAGGCCGACGCGCTGGCCCGGTGGTATGGCGCGCAGGTATACGTTGGCCCACATCCGGTTCACGCCTCGCCGCAGGTGTTTCTCGCCCCCTGACCGGGCTGATAAAAATCTTTCAGCGTCTCAAGCAGGGCATGCGCCGCTTTTGAAAGCTGCGTGTGCCCGGGGTGGATCACGCCGATGCATTTTTCAATCGGCGGGTTATCGAGTGGAATACAGACCGCGCCTAACGAGGTCATCTGCGCCTCGCACAGTGCCGGGACCGCACTGCCGCCCAGGCCGCTGGCGACCATTCTGCCCACCGTCACCAGCTGATGGCTCTCCAGCGCCACATCCAGTTTACGACCGCTGCGGGCCAGTTCTTCTTCCATCATCAGACGAACGGCCGAAGGGCGCTGCAGGGTAATGAAATCCAGCGTCAGTAGCGCCTCCCATGACAGGCGTTTTTTGGCTGCCAGAGCGGACGATTTCGGCACAATGGCGACAAATCGATCGAGACCCAGCGGCGTAAAAAGCAGATTATGGGTCGGCGCCGGTTCAAACGCGATCCCCATCTCGACCCGCCCTTCCCGCACCATTTCAATTACCTGCTCGTTGATAACATCGTGCACGGTGACGTTGATCCCGGCGTGGCGATCGCGAAACGCCTTGAGCACCTCCGGCAGGACATTCGCCGCAAATGACGGCATCGCCGCGACTGAGATTTTGCCGCGCTGCAGCGTAAAGCACTGATGCATGGCCTCTTCGGCGTTATCCCAGTCCGCCAGCAGCTGTCGCGCCATCGGTAAAAAGGTCTCCCCCTCCTGCGTCAGCGCCACCTTGCGGGTGCTGCGCTGCAACAGCGGTCCCCCCAGCGCCTCCTCCAGACCCTTGATCGTCAGGCTAAGCGCCGGCTGGGAAAGATTCAGCCGTTCACTGGCATGCGCGAAATTCAGAGTGTGAGCTACCGCTAAAAACGCGCGTAACTGTTTGACACTCATTCTCATTTTTCACCTTGTTAACTAATTGAAAAAATTTAGTTAACAGGAAATTAATAAAAAAACCAAATGAGTGGGTCACAAATTCAAAATTAACAAATGAGTCGCCGCCCCTAATGATACCGGCACGGATAACGGGAGGGATGATTATGGCGGGACTGGATAAGCGCGTCGGCAGCTATGCGCAGGCGCTGGACGGGCTGACGGACGGAATGACATTGCTGGCAGGCGGCTTCGGCCTGTGCGGCATTCCTGAGAACCTGATTGCCGAAGTCAGACGCCGTCAGGTGCAGGGGCTGACGGTGGTTTCAAACAACTGCGGCGTCGATGGTTTTGGTCTCGGCATACTCCTTGAGACGCGCCAGGTACGAAAAGTGGTGGCGTCGTACGTGGGCGAAAACGCGCTGTTCGAGCAACAGGTGTTGAGCGGCGAGCTGGAAGTGGAACTCACCCCACAGGGAACCCTGGCAGAAAAGGTTCGCGCTGGCGGAGCGGGTATTCCGGCGTTTTACACGGCCACCGGCTATGGCACCCCCGTGGCTGCTGGCAAGGAAGTTCGCCAGTTTGCCGGCAAGCATTATGTCCTCGAAGAGGCCATCACCGGCGATTTTGCGCTGATCAAGGGCTGGAAAGCGGACTGGTACGGCAACGTTATCTATCGCCATACCGCGCAAAACTTTAACCCGCTGATGGCCACCGCGGGCCGGATAACGGTGGTGGAAGTGGAAGAGATCGTCGCCCCGGGCGAACTGCCCCCGTCGGCCATTCATACCCCGGGGATCTACGTCGACAGGCTGATTGTCGGCCAGTTCGAGAAACGCATTGAACAGCGCACGCTGCGCGCAGAGGGAGTCTGAAGATGTTAACCCGTGAACAGATGGCCATGCGCGTCGCCCGAGAACTGCGCGACGGTTACTACGTCAACCTGGGGATAGGGATCCCGACCCTTGTGGCGAACTATATTCCGGCGGGAATGGACGTGATGCTCCAGTCTGAAAACGGCCTGCTGGGGATGGGGGCCTTTCCGGATGAGCAGAGCCTTGACGCCGATATGATCAACGCCGGTAAGCAGACCGTCACCGCGAGGATCGGTGCAGCCATTTTCGACTCGGCCCAGTCGTTCGCCATGATCCGGGGTGGCCATGTTGACCTGACCGTACTCGGGGCGTTCGAAGTGGATGTCGAAGGCAACATCGCCTCGTGGATGATCCCGGGCAAGATGGTGAAAGGGATGGGAGGCGCGATGGATCTGGTCGCCGGGGCGCAGAACATCATTGTGGTGATGACCCATGCCGCAAAAAACGGCGAGTCAAAACTGCTGCCGCGCTGCACGCTGCCGTTGACCGGCGCTGGCTGTATCCGTCGGGTGTTAACCGACCTTGCGTTGCTGGAGATTGAAGACGGCGCGTTCATTCTGCGGGAATACGCCCCCGGCGTCAGTATTGACGAGATCGTCAGTAAAACAGCCGGGAAAATCATCGTGGCGGACGACGTGCGCGAGATGCGCTTCAACTGAGGAGTGAACATGAATGAGGTCATGATTGTCGGGGCCACGCGAACCCCTGTAGGCAGTTTTCGCGGATCGCTCTCCTCCCTTTCCGCGGTTGAACTGGGTGCCGTAGCGGTTCGTCGCCTGCTTGAGAACAGCCAGCTGTGCGCAGATCAGGTAGACGAACTGATTTTCGGTCAGGTGCTGACGGCAGGGTGCGGACAAAACCCCGCCCGTCAGACCGCTCTCACGGCTGGATTGCCCGTCATTACGCCCGCGACAACCGTCAATCTGGTGTGCGGTGCTGGCTTAAAAGCGGTGCAGCTCGCCGCGCAGGCTATCCGCTGCGGCGATGCCGACGTGGTTATCGCTGGCGGCCAGGAGAGCATGAGCAATGCCCCTTACCTGCTGGACGGTGCGCGGTCAGGGTTGCGTTTTGGTCATACAGGGTTGCAGGACAGCATGATAACGGACGGCCTGTGGGACGCATTTAACGATTATCACATGGGCATCACCGCGGAAAACGTTGCCCGCCAGTATGGCATCTCCCGCGAGCAGCAGGACGCTTTTGCCGCCCGGTCGCAGCAAAAAGCGGCGTCGGCCATTGAGCACGGTCTGTTTGACGCGGAGATAGCTCCGGTCACGGTGAGCGAGGGTAAAAAGCCGCCGCGCCTGATCAACAGTGATGAACAACCCCGGCCGGGAACCACCGCTGAGCAACTCGCTCAGTTGCGCCCTGCCTTTCGTCGTGAAGATGGAACGGTCACGGCGGGTAATGCCTCAACCCTGAACGATGGTGCCGCTGCGGTGCTGTTGATGAGCGGTGAAAAAGCGCGGGAAAGCGGATTACCGATCCTGGGACGGGTCGTGAGTTATGCCGTGACCGGCGTTGATCCATCGGTGATGGGCATCGGGCCGGTCAGCGCCTGCCAGACGGCTCTGGCCCGGGCAGGCTGGGCGCTGGATGAGGTGGATGTCATTGAAGCGAATGAAGCCTTTGCCGCACAGGCGCTGGCCGTTGGCAAACTGCTCGGCTGGGATGAACGTAAGGTGAACGTTAACGGTGGTGCGATTGCGCTTGGTCACCCCATCGGCGCCTCTGGCTGTCGGATCCTCGTCACGCTGCTGCATGAGATGCAACGCCGCGACGCGAAAAAAGGGCTCGTCACCCTGTGTGTGGGAGGTGGGCAAGGCATTGCATTAACCCTTGCGCGCTAACCGCGCCCGGACATCTCGTTGGTACCCGAATATAACAATGATAGTGAGGAGTCATAATGAGTGTGTTGATTGCCCTGGCGGCGCTGGCATTGCTGATGCTTGCGGCCTATCGCGGATACAGCGTTATTCTGTTTGCCCCCATCGCGGCGCTGGGTGCCGTGCTGCTGACCGATCCGGGGGCCGTCGGCCCGACGTTTACCGGTCTGTTTATGGAAAAGATGGTCGGCTTCGTCAAGCTCTACTTCCCGGTGTTCCTGCTGGGTGCCGTGTTTGGCAAGCTGATTGAACTTTCCGGTTTCTCACGCGCTATCGTCGCTGCAGCGATCCAGATCCTCGGGCGCCGCCATGCGATTCCGGTCATTGTGCTGGTGTGTGCATTGTTAACGTACGGCGGCGTTTCGCTCTTCGTGGTGGCCTTTGCCGTCTATCCTTTTGCGGCCGAACTGTTCCGCCAGAGCGGCATCCCCAAACGTCTTATCCCGGCGACCGTCGCTCTGGGTGCGTTCTCGTTTACCATGGACGCCCTGCCCGGTACGCCGCAGATCCAGAACATTATCCCCACCAGCTTCTTTGGCACTAACGCCTGGGCCGCCCCGTGGCTTGGGCTGATTGGCTCGCTGTTTATCCTCTGTTTTGGCCTGATCTGGCTGGAGCGTCAGCGGCGAAAGGCGCTCAACAGCAATGAGGGCTACGGTTCCGATCTGAAAAATGAACCTGAAACGCCGGACAACATTAACCTGCCCCATCCGCTGATCGCCATTTCCCCTCTGCTGCTGGTGGGGATCCTCAACCTGCTGTTTACCCGCTGGATCCCCGGCTGGTACGGGACGCAACATGAGCTTATCCTGCCCGGACTGGCGAAGCCGATTGTCACCGAGGTCAGCAAAATCACCGCCATCTGGGCCGTGGAAGCGGCGCTGATCGCGGGTATTGTCATGGTACTGCTTTTTGGATTTCGCAATATCAGGGGACGGCTGGCAGAAGGCAGCCGGACGGCGGTCAGCGGCGCCATTCTGGCGGCAATGAATACCGCGTCTGAATACGGTTTCGGGGCGGTGATCGCTGCGCTGCCCGGTTTTCTGGTCTTATCCAAAGCGCTCGCCGCTATCCCGAACCCGTTGCTCAACGAAGCCATCAGCGTGACCGTGCTTGCCGGGATCACCGGTTCGGCGTCGGGCGGGATGAGCATCGCCCTTGCGGCCATGGCCGATACGTTTGTCGCGGCCGCCCACGCAGCCAATATCCCTCTGGAGGTTCTCCACCGCGTGGCCTCGATGGCCAGCGGCGGCATGGATACGCTTCCCCATAACGGGGCCGTGATTACGTTGCTTGCCATTACGGGTCTGAGCCATCGTCAGGCGTATGGCGGCATTTTCGCTATCACCCTCATCAAAAGTCTGGCGGTGCTTTTTGTCATTGCCGTGTTCTATCTCACCGGCATTGTGTAAGGAGAATAAAATGAATCTGAACGGTAAAACCGCACTGGTGACCGGCTCGACCAGCGGTATTGGACTTGGGATCGCTGGCGTGCTGGCGAAGGCTGGCGCGCAGTTGATTCTTAACGGTTTCGGCGACAGTGAATCGGCAAGAGACGAAATCGCGAAACGGGGTAAAACGCCGGGCTATCACGATGCGGACCTGCGTGACGTCCAGCAGATTGAAGCCATGATGCACTACGCCGAAACCCGGTATGGCGGAGTCGATATTCTGATCAACAACGCCGGTATACAGCACGTCGCACCTGTTGATGCGTTCCCGGTGGAGAAATGGAACGACATTATCGCCATCAACCTCTCTTCTGTCTTTCACACCAGCCGGCTGGCGCTGCCTGCGATGCAGGCGAAAAACTGGGGGCGCATCATTAATATCGCCTCCGTGCATGGGTTGGTCGCGTCGAAAGAGAAATCCGCCTATGTTGCCGCCAAGCATGGCGTGGTGGGCTTTACCAAATCCCTGGCGCTGGAGACCGCCCGCACCGGTATTACCGCCAATGCCATCTGCCCGGGCTGGGTGCTGACCCCGCTGGTGCAGCAGCAAATCGACAGACGTATTGCCGATGGCGTCGCACCGGATGTCGCTCGTGAGCAACTGCTGGCAGAGAAACAGCCCGCCGGTGAGTTTGTTACGCCGGAACAGCTAGGCGAGCTGGCGTTGTTTTTGTGCAGTGACAGCGCCGTACAGGTCCGCGGCGCCGTCTGGAATATGGATGGCGGATGGGTCGCACAGTGACCGCGGTATCGGCATAAAAAAACCTGGCACCGCAAGGTGTCAGGTTTTGTCGGCCCGGGCTAGCTCGAACAGCTCACTTCCAGGCGTTTTCCCCAGTCCGGCGGACGGCTGACATAGTCGTCATCACGGTCAGCAAACGGCGTACGCAGAGCCACATGCAGGCGATGTAATTCGTCATACTCCCCCTGCTCTGCCTGTTCAATGGCCCGCTGCGCCAGCCAGTTGCGCAACACCATCGCCGGGTTCGCCGCGTTCATTTGCGCCTGCCGGGTTGCGTCGTCGACCGGCTCTTGCTGCAACCGCGCACGGTAAAGCGCAAACCAGTCGTCAAAGCCCTGCCTGTCAATGAACTCGTCGCGCAGCGGTGAGGCACTACTGTGTTGCTCAGTCTGGCTCAGCATCCGGAAGGTGCGGGTGTAATCGCTGCCTTCACGTTCCATGAGTGCAAACAGAGCGTTCAGGATGTCGTTATCGCCCCTCTCCTGCGTCACCAGCCCCAGCTTGTTGCGCATCAACGCGCCGTATTCGCGCAGTAAAATGTCCTGGTAGCTGTCGAGCGCATCATTCAGGGCATCAACGTCGATAAACGGCGACAGAGTTTGCGCAAGGCGCTGCAGGTTCCACAGGCCAACAGCCGGCTGATTGTCGAAACTGTAACGTCCCTGATAGTCAGAATGGTTGCAGATGTACCCCGGCTGATAGTCATCAAGGAAGCCAAACGGACCGTAATCAAAGGTCAACCCGAGAAGCGACATGTTGTCCGTGTTCATCACCCCATGGGCAAACCCGACCGTCTGCCAGCGGGCAATCATGGTTGCGGTACGGGCTACCACATCGCGGAACCAGAGAATGTACTTATCGGCCTCGTCCTGGAAATGAGACCAGTGATGACGAATGGCATAATCCGCAAGCTGGCGGACTTTTTCCGGCTCACGACGATAATAAAAGTGTTCAAAGTGGCCAAAACGCAGATGGCTTTGCGCAACGCGCATGAGCATCGCCCCTTTTTCCATCGTTTCACGCGCCACCGGGGTGTCACTGGTTACAATCGACAGTGCGCGGGTGGTGGGGATCCCCAGCGCATGCATCGCTTCGGATGCCAGACATTCGCGAATAGTCGAACGCAATACCGCGCGCCCGTCGCCCATTCGCGAGTAAGGGGTCAGACCGGCCCCCTTCAGGTGCCAGTCCACCGTCTCCCCGTTGGGCAGCCGTTGTTCGCCCAGCAGGATCCCCCGGCCATCGCCCAGTTGTCCTGCCCAGACGCCAAACTGATGTCCGCTATAGACCTGAGCCAGAGGCTGCATACCGGCAAGCAGCGCTTCGCCTCCCCAGACGCCAGCGCCGTCGGAGGGCTGAAACATCTCAGGTGGAACAGCCAGCTCATCTGCCAGCCGATCGTTATGCCAGATAAGACGGGAATTTTGTAACGGTGTGGGTTTGAGTGCGGTATAAAAACCCGGCAACTCGTCATGCCAGTGTGCAGTAAAAGACAGGGTCATAGGTCCTCCTGCTTTTAGTGTAGAGGGTTTACCCGGACTTAAACACGGGCGAAAGAGAGGGTTATCACTGAACGAGCGTGGTGACGTGCTCTGCAGAGACGGCTGGCCAGAGCGCCCCCTGCATTGCGCCAAAGTTAAAGGACAAGACGCGCTGCAATAAACCGTGGTCATCAATGCCGCCGACGAGCACGGACTGACAGTGAGGCGTTATTTGCCAGAGGATTGCGCGCATAAAAGGCTCAAAAGAGAGTTCAGAAGCACGCTGCTGGATAAATCCCTTGTCGAGAATGACCCGTTTAAACAATCCATCATAAACGGCTTTCAACGACGCTGCGCCTGCGCCAAAGTTTGCCAGCACCAGCGGAAAATGGATTGCCATTCTCGCCAGTTGCAGATCGTCCTTCCCGTTATTTAAACCTGGATAATTCTCATTAACAGTAAACTCAAGAAACGGATAACGCTCAAGTATTGAAACAGCGTTCCCATTACTTAATAAAAATTCAACAATTACAGGTGTAATATTGATCCATGCAATTAACTGATGCTGAATAAAAAACAGTTTACAGGTATCAAGCAATTGCAATTTCTCGTTAAACAACGCTAACTCTTCTTCAGCCGAAAGCCGCGGGATAACGAGTTCGGTGGGGATCCGAACGTGGGTACCGACGCCAGTAAAGTTAACCAGAACCTCTAAACCTTTAAGCTCGCCGGCGCTATTACGGGCAGGCAGAAGCATCAGTTCAGACTGGTAAGCATTATCTAGCGTAATAATCATTGCACTCGCCCCGCATTAAAGATGAGAGAGGACATCCTGGAGCAATTGCCGACACAATTCCACTGTCTTGATTTTAATAAGATTAATTTCATTAGTTCCGTATTATTTTTCAGATTTATCCCTGAATCTAAAATAATCTTATCCTGGTTGCTCAGTAATAGCCAGTTTTAGATAAAACAGACACCTGAGGAGATAAGTCATTTTTCGTAAATTTAACTTTAAACCTCTTATTTGAGAAAAAATGGCATGATTTATTAGTTATCATGCCATCATAAGAGACTGCTCTTTGACAGACTAAATACGTCGTGCCTGCCAGAAGTTTTTACGCCAGTAAACATTATCGAGCGACGAGCGCATCACCCCACGACTGGTCGAGGCGTGAATAAACTGATTATCGGTATCATAAATACCGACGTGAAGCCCACTGTCACCCGAGCCGGTTTTGAAAAAAACCAGGTCGCCGGGCAGCAAATCATCTTTATCGATTTCCGTGCCAATTTCCGCCTGTTTGCGCGTTTCGCGCGGAAGCTGTAAATCAAACTTATCGCGAAACGTCATCAGAACAAAGCCAGAACAATCTACGCCCCCACGGCTCATGCCGCCATAACGATAGGGCGTGCCGCGCCAGTTGCTCAGCTGATCGTTAAGGCTGGCAATGACGGTAATAGAATCTGAAAGCCGCGGGTTAGGCGGCGGCGCACGATGGCTACTGCATCCCGCAAGAAATAACGCGGCCATCAGGAGAAACCAGAATCGCATTTTCAGACGAATCCTCTGCTTTTTTTGTTCTTTTCGTAATTTAGCGTGCAACGGCGTTAACAGGCAAGAAACGGTTACGCCTGCGCGGTAGAAATCAGCATCTTATGCCCTTCTATATCCAGCCTGCGGAAAGACATATTGTACGCGCGGGCAAGATTTGGCGGCGTCAATACCGCATCGCGCGTGCCGCTGGCAATCATCTTTCCTCGCGCCAACAGCCACACCCGGTGGGCATGACGCAGCGTATGGTTCAGGTCATGACTGCTCATGACCACACCGATCCCTTTTCTGCTCAGGGAGCTTAACAGGGTGTCCAGCGCGGCCTGCTGTGCCACATCCAGACCGCTCATCGGTTCATCCAGAAGCAGCAGTCTGCCATGTGGATTGCCGGCCGGGTGAATCTGCAAAATGACGGCCGCCAGACGCACGCGCTGCCACTCGCCCCCCGAAAGCTGGCTGGCATGCCGGGACAGTTTATCTTCTAGCCCTAATCCCGCCGCCACCTCAGTGAGCAGCGACGTATGCTGTTTATCGTGCAGATGCAGCATCAGGTAGTGCCAGACGGGCATCGCAAAGGGCGGGACCTGCTGCTGCACCAGATAGCTGCGCCTGTGCGCCAGTGAGACTGGCGACCAGTCAGCAAGGTTATGCTCCAGCAGGGTTATCTCCCCCGCGCCGGCGGTCAGCCCCGCCATGCGCGCCAGTAAGGTGCTCTTTCCTGCGCCGTTCGGCCCGACAAGATGCAGGATTTCGCCTGCATTGATGGCACCGGTTATCGGCTCCAGACGCCCCGTATCGGCGACGTCCGTGAGCTGCATCAGCAACGTCATTATTTCGCCAGCGCCAGCTTGATAGACTCCATCACAATCGGATCTTCAGGCGTCATGTCCGGTGAAAAACGCTGCACCACCTGTCCGTCACGACCAATAAGGAATTTTTCAAAATTCCACAGGATATCGTCCGGATAGAGCGGCGCGCGTCCTTTACTGGCCATGCGCTCATAAAAACCGCTGCCTTCCGGCGCAACGGCGGTCGGCGCGGCCGCCACCAGCTTCACATACAGGGGATGGCGATGTTCACCGTTAACGTCGATTTTGCTGAACATCGGGAACGTCACACCGTAGGTGGTGCTGCAAAACGTTTTGATTTCGTCTTCGCTGCCCGGCTCCTGGCCCAGGAACTGGTTGCACGGGAAGCCCAGTACGGTGAAACCGTCTTTCTCCCAGGCTTTTTGAATGTTTTCCAGCTGCTCGTACTGCGGCGTCAGGCCACATTTGGAGGCCACATTCACGATGAGCAGCACGTTGCCTTTATAGCTTTCCAGCGTGGTTTTCTCACCCTCAATGGTGGTCACTTCGGTATTCAAAATATCAGACTGCATAGCATTCCCTCAGGTTATCTTACGGGTAGTGATTTAACGTCCGGATTTTAATAGTAGCCAGATAAATACCGGCGCGCCCAGCGTGGCGGTCACCACGCCTATTGGCAGCTCAGCGGCTGTCAGGGCGAGCCGGGCGATGATATCCGCCACCAGCAGCGTTACCGCCCCGGCAACCGCCGAGGCCGGCAGTAAGGTTCGATGGTCGGTGATACCGCACAGACGCAGCATGTGCGGGATAACCAGCCCAATAAAGCCAATCGCCCCGGCCAGTGCCACGCTCACACCAACCAGCCAGCCAATGGCAATGACCAGCACGTTACGCCAGAAGCCTATTGGCATGCCAAGCTGGCGGGCCGAGGTTTCCCCCAGCGCGAGAATATTCAGCGGCTGTGCCTGCAGGCCTGCCCACAGCAAGACCGGTATCAGCAGTGCCATCAGCCAGCCCTGGCGCCAGTCTACGCCCCCGAAGCCGCCCATCATCCAGTACATCAACTGACGCAAGTCAAAGGACGTGGAGAAATACACCGCCCAGGTCATCAGCGCGCTACAGATGATCCCCAGAGCCACCCCGGCAAGCAGCAGCCGACTGGTTGATAAGTGCCGTCTGGCAAAGCGCAAAAGGATTACCGTTATCAGCAACGCGCCGATAATGGCGCTGAGGCTAATCCCCCATGAGGAGAGTTCCCCCCCGCCCAACATCACCGCCGCCACCAGCCCTACGCCCGCGCCATTCGACACGCCGAGCAGCCCGGGCTCCGCCAGCGGGTTATCAAATAATGCCTGCATAATGGTGCCGCACAATGCCAGCGCGGCGCCCACCAGGATCACCGCCAGCGTGCGCGGCAGACGGATTTGCCAGACGAAAAGCTGCCCCTCAGGCTCAAACCAGTGTTCAGGCCCTATCCACTGTTCTCCGGCGCACAGGCTGACGCCTGCGGTAACAATGAGCAGCAGCACGAGCAAAAGCAGGTGTCGTTGATCTAAACGGTGCTGGCGATGGGCATAATCAAGCATGGACATGGTTTTAGTAGCGTGTGATGTAATTGATTTTACGGCGGGTTTGCCAGAGAGCGCAAAGAAAAAAGGCCGCGTGAGCGGCCTTTTTAGTTAGTTCATATTACTCTGCTTTGGGCGTTGCGTTTTCGACACGGCTTTTTAACTTCTGGCCGGGTCTGAAGGTCACCACGCGGCGGGCTGTAATCGGAATATCTTCCCCCGTCTTCGGGTTACGGCCCGGACGTTGGTTTTTGTCACGCAAATCAAAATTGCCAAAACCGGAGAGTTTTACCTGCTCACCATTTTCCAGAGCACGACGGATCTCTTCGAAAAACAGCTCTACCAGCTCTTTGGCATCTCGTTTGCTAAGCCCAAGCTTATCAAACAGATATTCTGACATTTCAGCTTTTGTAAGCGCCATAGGTTCAATCCCTCAATGATGCCTGGAATCGCTCTTTTAATGCCTCTACACATTTGGCGACGGTAGCGGCAATCTCCTCTTCTTCGAGTGTACGGCTGGTATCCTGAAGGATAAGGCTAATAGCGAGGCTCTTGAAACCTTCTGCTACGCCCTTGCCGCGGTACACGTCAAATAAGTTTACGCCAACTACCTGATTTACGCCAACTTTCTTACATTCGGCCAAAATATCTGCTGCGGGCACATTTTCCGCGACCACAACCGCGATATCACGGCGGTTTGCCGGGAAGCGTGAGACGTCGCGGGCCTGAGGAATGACGCGGTCTGCAACCGGGCTCCATTCCAGCTCGAACACGATGGTACGGCCGTTCAGGTCCAGCTTGCGCTCCAGCTCAGGATGAACAACGCCAATGAAACCAATGCGTTTGCCGTCTAAATAGATAGCCGCGCTCTGGCCTGGATGCAGCGCAGGGATCGCTTCTGCACGGAATTCAATTTCAGATAATTTACCGGTCAGATCGAGAATTGCTTCCAGATCTCCCTTCATATCGTAGAAATCAACCGTGCCTTTTGCCAGGTCCCAGTGCTCTTCGTAACGGTTACCGCTGATGGCACCAGCCAGCATGAGATCCTGACGGATGCCTAAATTTGCCTGATTATCCGGTACAAAGCGTAAACCACTTTCGAAAATTCGCACGCGGTTTTGCTGACGATTCTGGTTGTAAACGATAGTCCCCAGCAGACCGGTCCACAGGGACAGGCGCATCGCGGACATTTCGCTGGAGATTGGGCTTGGCAGGATCAGCGCTTCCTGGCCCGGATGGATCATCTGCTGCAGTTTTGGATCAACAAAGCTGTAGGTGATCACTTCCTGATAGCCTTTGTCGTTCAGCATGGTTTTCACACGCTTAAGAGACAAATCTGCTTCACGGTGGCTTCCCATCACCAGACCCGCCTGAACAGGCTCATCCGGGATGTTGTTGTAGCCGTATACGCGAGCCACTTCTTCCACCAGATCTTCTTCGATCTCCATGTCGAAACGCCAGGATGGCGCAACGGCTTTCCACTCGTCCTGCCCTTCGGTCACGTCACAACCCAGGCGGCGAAGGATATCGCTGACCTGTGCGTCAGCAACATGGTGACCAATCAGACGATCCAGCTTGCTACGACGCAGGGTAATGGTCGCACGCTTCGGCAACGTCGCTTCGTGGGTGACGTCGATAACCGGGCCCGCTTCACCGCCGCAGATGTCGATCAGCAGACGCGTCGCACGCTCCATCGCTTTGTGCTGCAGTGCCGGATCGACGCCACGCTCATAACGGTGAGAGGCATCGGTATGCAGGCCGTGACGACGTGCGCGACCGGTGATAGAGAGCGGGCTGAAAAACGCACACTCCAGCAGAACGTTTTGCGTTTCATCATTTACACCGGAGTGTTCGCCACCGAAGATACCGCCCATCGCCAGCGCTTTAACGTGGTCCGCGATCACCAGCGTATCAGCATTCAGTTTTGCTTCGCTACCGTCGAGCAGAACCAGGGTTTCGCCCTCTTTCGCCATACGCACCACAATACCGCCTTCGATACGATCTTTATCGAACGCGTGCATCGGCTGACCCAGCTCCAGCAGAACATAGTTGGTCACGTCAACGACGGCGTCGATAGAACGAATACCGCAGCGACGCAGCTTCTCTTTCATCCACAGCGGGGTTGGCGCTTTTACGTTGATGCCTTTCACCACACGACCAAGGTAGCGTGGGCACGCCTCAGCGGCTTCAACCTGAATCGGCAGTGTGTCACTGATGGTAGCGTCAACCGGTACGATTTCCGGTACGTTCAGTTCAGTCTGGTTCAGCACGGCCACATCGCGGGCCACGCCGATAATGCTTAAGCAGTCCGCACGGTTTGGCGTCACGCTGATTTCAATGGTGTTGTCATCAAGTTTCAGGTATTCGCGGATGTCGGTACCAATAGGCGCATCAACCGGCAGCTCAATGATGCCATTGTGATCGTCGGAAATACCCAGCTCAGAGAACGAACACAGCATGCCTTCAGACGGCTCACCGCGCAGTTTCGCTGCTTTAATTTTAAAATCGCCCGGCAGTACAGCCCCCACGGTCGCCACGGCCACTTTCAGGCCCTGACGGCAGTTTGGCGCGCCGCAGACGATATCCAGCAGGCGATCGCCGCCTACGTTAACTTTTGTCACACGCAGCTTGTCAGCGTTAGGGTGCTGACCGCACTCAACCACTTCGCCCACAACGACGCCATTGAAAGCGCCAGAAACCGGCTCAACACCGTCAACTTCCAGACCCGCCATGGTGATCTGGTTGGAAAGCGCTTCGCTATCAAGCGTGGTGTTCACCCATTCGCGTAACCACAGTTCACTGAATTTCATTGTTCTGTCCTGCCCTTATTTAAACTGTTTGAGGAAACGCAGATCGTTTTCGAAGAATGCACGCAAATCGGTCACGCCATAGCGCAGCATTGTCAGACGCTCCATGCCCATACCGAACGCAAAGCCGGAGTAGACTTCTGGATCGATACCCACGTTGCGCAGAACGTTTGGATGCACCATGCCGCAGCCCAGCACTTCCAGCCATTTGCCGTTTTTACCCATCACGTCAACTTCCGCAGACGGTTCAGTGAACGGGAAGTAGGACGGACGGAAACGAACCTGCAGGTCTTCCTCAAAGAAGTTGTTCAGGAAATCGTGCAGCGTACCTTTCAGGTTGGTAAAGCTGATGTTCTTATCAACAATCAGGCCTTCCATCTGATGGAACATCGGGGTATGGGTCTGATCGTAGTCGTTACGGTACACGCGGCCCGGTGCGATGATGCGGATCGGGGGTTCCTGTTCCTTCATGGTACGGATCTGAACGCCCGAGGTCTGAGTACGCAGCAGACGGGTGGCGTCGAACCAGAAAGTGTCGTGGTCAGCACGTGCCGGATGATGGCCTGGAATGTTGAGGGCGTCGAAGTTGTGGTAATCATCTTCGATTTCCGGGCCAGTCGCCACGGTAAAGCCGAGCTCACCGAAGAAACTTTCAATGCGATCAATGGTGCGGGTAACCGGATGCAGGCCACCATTTTCAATACGGCGACCCGGCAGGGAGACATCGATAGTCTCTGCCGCCAGACGCGCATTCAGCACCGCGCTTTCCAGCTCAGCTTTGCGCGCGTTCAGTGCCTGTTGCACCTGCTCTTTGGCTTCGTTAATGACCGCACCCGCTGCCGGGCGTTCCTCTGGCGGCAGTTCACGCAGGGTTGTCATTTGAAGGGTCAAATGCCCTTTCTTACCGAGATATTCGACGCGGACATTGTCTAACGCGGCAACATCTGAGGCCTGATTAATGGCGGCTGTTGCACTGGCAACCAGCTCTGCGAGATGTGACATGATTTTCCTCATTATGTCGGTGCAGACACCGATTTGGTGGAGTTATTCTCTCGAATTTAGACACAAAAAAAGCCTCCATCAGGAGGCTTATCTGGCGCTGTTTTTCGTTTCATCTTTCACGCGCTAGCCTCCTGAATTCAGGTGCTAAAGTAAAAGAAGAAGCGGAAAATAGCAGCATTCATGCTTGCGTTACCTTGTGTGGTAAAAAACCGTTAAGACCTTATTGAAAAGGTTGCACGGGTAAAAGTCAATGTTCTGATGGTGTTAAATGAAAAGAGGGAGCGAAGCCCCCTCTTTCAACTGGCTTATGCCAGTGCTGCTTTCGCTTTTTCGACCAGAGCGGTGAACGCTACTTTGTCGAATACTGCGATGTCAGCCAGGATCTTACGGTCGATTTCAACAGAGGCTTTTTTCAGGCCGTTGATGAATTTGCTGTAAGAAATACCGTTCTGACGTGCTGCTGCGTTGATACGCGCAATCCACAGTTGACGGAACTGACGCTTACGTTGACGACGGTCACGGTAAGCGTACTGACCTGCTTTGATAACAGCCTGGAAGGCAACGCGGTATACGCGTGAACGCGCACCGTAGTAGCCTTTAGCTTGTTTCAAAATTTTCTTGTGACGTGCACGTGCAATTACACCACGTTTTACGCGAGCCATATGTGCTCTCCTGTATCTATATTCTTAGTAAAAAATTAAACGTTAACGGCTTATGCGTACGGCAGGCACGCGATAACCAGACCCAGATCGCCTTTAGAAACAAGGCCTTTTGGACGCAGGTGACGTTTACGCTTAGTAGATTTTTTGGTCAGAATATGACGCAGGTTTGCGTGCTTACGCTTAAATCCACCACCACCGGTTTTTTTGAAGCGCTTAGCAGCACCGCGTACGGTCTTAATTTTTGGCATCTTAATTACTTCCACTTCGCATTGTTAAATAAACGAAACATAGGCGAACAAAACCTATGAGACCCGAAGGCTCCACAGGTTTTGCTGCTTGAAGGCCTTACTGTTTCTTCTTAGGAGCGAGCACCATGATCATCTGGCGGCCTTCAATCTTCGTAGGGAAGGATTCGACTACTGCCAGTTCACTCAGATCGTCACGGACGCGGTTAAGCACTTCCATACCAATCTGTTGGTGGGCCATCTCACGACCGCGGAAACGCAGTGTGATCTTGGCCTTATCGCCATCTTCCAGAAAGCGAATCAGGCTGCGGAGTTTTACCTGATAATCGCCATCGTCGGTACCAGGACGGAATTTAATTTCCTTAACCTGGATAACTTTTTGCTTTTTCTTCTGTTCCTTAGAAGACTTACTCTTTTCATAAAGGAACTTGCCGTAGTCCATGATACGACAAACTGGCGGTTCGGCGTTAGGGCTGATTTCAACTAAATCTACTCCAGCTTCTTCAGCCTTTTCGATCGCTTCTCTCAGACTCACAATCCCCAGCTGCTCGCCTTCCAGACCTGTTAAGCGAACTTCCTGGGCGCGAATCTCGCCATTGATACGATTCGGACGTGCCGTTTGAACTCGTTTTCCGCCTTTAATACCTTATTCCTCCAGTTGTTGAAGACTGCGGCTGCGAATCTCTTGTTGCAGCTTCTCAATCACTTCACTTACGTCCAGGCTCCCCAGGTCTTTACCACGGCGGGTGCGAACGGCAACTTTGCCTGCTTCCACCTCTTTATCACCACAGACCAACATATACGGGACACGACGTAAAGTGTGCTCGCGGATTTTAAAGCCAATCTTCTCATTTCTCAAGTCTGCTTTTACGCGAATGCCCGCATTTTGTAGTTTCTGCGTCAATTCTTTAACGTATTCAGCCTGAGAATCGGTAATGTTCATCACCACGACCTGCACTGGCGCAAGCCAGGTTGGGAAGAAGCCGGCAAACTCTTCAGTCAGGATGCCGATGAAGCGCTCCAGAGAACCGAGGATTGCACGGTGAATCATAACCGGTACCTGACGTTCGTTATCTTCGCCAACATAAGAGGCGCTTAAACGCTGCGGCAGGGAGAAGTCCAGCTGTACAGTACCGCACTGCCATGCGCGATCGAGGCAGTCATACAGGGTAAATTCAATTTTCGGACCGTAGAATGCGCCCTCGCCCAGCTGGTATTCGAACGGAATGCCGTTCTCTTCCAGCGCCACGGCGAGATCCGCTTCTGCGCGATCCCAGGTCTCATCGCTACCGATACGTTTTTCCGGACGCGTTGAGAGTTTGACAACGATCTTCTCGAAGCCAAAGGTGCTGTACATATCGTAGACCATACGAATACAGGCGTTAACTTCATCACGAACCTGATCTTCAGTACAGAAGATATGCGCATCATCCTGAGTAAAGCCACGAACACGCATCAGACCGTGCAGTGCACCTGATGGCTCGTTACGGTGGCAGCTACCGAACTCTGCCATACGCAGCGGCAGATCGCGGTAGGATTTCAGACCCTGGTTGAAGATCTGAACGTGGCCAGGGCAGTTCATTGGCTTAATGCAGTATTCACGGTTCTCAGAAGAGGTGGTGAACATTGCATCTTTGTAGTTGTCCCAGTGGCCGGTTTTTTCCCACAGCACACGGTCCATCATGAACGGGCCTTTCACTTCCTGATACTGGTACTCTTTCAGCTTAGAGCGTACGAACGTTTCCAGCTCACGGAAGATAGTCCAGCCGTCATTGTGCCAGAACACCATACCCGGCGCTTCTTCCTGCATGTGGTACAGGTCAAGCTGCTTACCAATTTTACGGTGGTCACGTTTAGCCGCCTCTTCCAGGCGCTGCAGGTAGGCGTTAAGGGCTTTTTTATCGGCCCACGCGGTACCATAGATACGCTGCAACATCTTGTTGTTGCTATCGCCACGCCAGTAGGCGCCCGCGATTTTCATCAGCTTAAAGTGATGACAGAAGCGCATGTTCGGCACGTGCGGTCCACGGCACATGTCGACGTATTCTTCGTGATGGTACAAGCCAGGCTTGTCATCATGAGAGATGTTTTCATCAAGAATAGAGACTTTATAGCTCTCGCCACGCTTCACGAAGGTTTCACGCGCTTCGTGCCAGCTGACTTTCTTCTTAATGACGTCATAGTTAGTTTCAGCGAGCTCGTGCATACGTTTTTCGAGCGCGTCGATATCTTCCTGAGTCAGGGTATGGTCAAGATCAACGTCATAGTAGAAACCGTTGTCGATAACCGGACCGATCGCCATTTTGGTGTTCGGCCACAGCTGTTTGATCGCATGACCTAACAGGTGCGCGCAGGAGTGACGAATGATCTCCAGACCTTCTTCGTCTTTCGCTGTGATGATAGACAGCTGCGCATCGCTTTCAATCAGGTCAGATGCATCAACCAGCTCACCATTAACACGGCCAGCGATGGTTGCTTTCGCGAGTCCAGGACCAATGTCCAGGGCAACATCCATTGGGCTTACAGCGTGGTCGTAATGGCGTTGGCTGCCATCAGGAAGAGTAATTACAGGCATTTTATATCCTTATTTGCAGTGATGCCCCACACATAAGAGCATATACAAAGAAAATAATCGTGATTTGACAATAGATTACGACACCATCTGACCAACAATCGTCAAATTGGCTCGCGATCATTCACCCACCGAAAATCAGATAAATGCGGATTTACGGTAAGCCCTGCAATGGTAACACTAACAAAAGAGAGATTGCACCCTTTGCTGGCAGATTGCTGCGCTGGCACTTTCGCATGAATTTGCAGGGCGCATATCTCCGGTGCTCGCATTCCAGAGATGCTGGGCTACTCTTGAACAAGTCTTTAAACCCAAAGGTGCATACCATGAACGTATCAAGTAGAACGGTTGTGATATTGAACATCCTTTCAGCCACCGGTTTATTGTTGATTCTTGCAGAACGATTCCACTGGTTCTAACCGAACCGGAAGCAGGCATAACCTGATTCACCACTGGAGAAGGGGCATTTCCCCGCCCTGTTTGGTAGACTGTTCGCATCAACTTACAAGGATCAGGTTATGCCAACAAAACGATTTGCCGTAAAACACTGGAAAATGGTACTGGTGCTGATTGCCATCTGCGGCGCGATGCTGCTTCTGCGTTGGGCGGCAATGATTTGGGGCTGAACGTGAATATAAATAACTGCGCAGGGAATAACATCGTTATCCGTAATACCCTTTTGCGGGTATTCACCGCCAGGACGAAATACGGACGATAGGTTTACGTCAAATAGGTTTACCGCGAAAAAACCGGTACCACAAAATCCGGTTTTTTTGGCGCGTTGAATTAGCGTTTAAACGTCAATAACAACTCGGCAAAACCCATCAGGACCATTCACCTGCAACCAGTTTATGGACGTCAAAAGCATCATTCATAGACTGACCGGTGGACTGAGAGGCTGGCGCGATGTTAGATCCGGCTTCAACATCAGCGGCTTTCGCAATGCCGATTTGGCTGTGGGTGTCACTGGCTGTCGGGGTGGTTTCATCAGCAGCAAATACGCCAAAAGACAGTGCGGAAAGCACCATCGCTGCTGCGGCAGTTTTGATTTTTTTCATAATGTTTTTTCTCTTTCTACATTTAATACTAATAATGCTAAATACCTTAAGGCCGAATTCTGCCCGTGCTAAGAGTGTAGATCCAGATCACACTTTTGCCTAGCCTGTTACGTTATCAATTCGTGTCAAATAAGCCGCAAATTAATGAAAGCGCATTATGAAGAAATTATGGAGATATCAGCAGACCAGATATTTCAAAACAGTGTTTAATATAAAATAGCACAGTTTCAAAAAATAAAAAACGGGCCGATAGCGTAATCGGCCCGAGAATATTACATTTTATAACCCAGTGAAACCGTGGTTCTGCGGTCGGTATGATCCGGAGCAGAATCAGGAGGAGAAGAGTTCCAGGTGACGTTGTAGGCCACTTTCAGGCCAAAGTGTTCGTTGATGGCCACGTTCAGCGCTGTTTCTGAGTTCAGCGTCGTATCGTCGGCACCAAACACAGACACCCCCTGGGTAAATTTGGTGTTGTCAGTCATCTGCCAGGCATAGGTGCCAGAAGCGTAACCGAGCGGTTGAGTTTTGGTTTCGCCGTCGGTGTACTCGTCGTAGCGCACGCCTGGACCGAATTCAAAACGTAAACTGTGTACCGGTCCGTTCAGGAACTGACGACCGTAACCGGCAGTGAACACATCACGCTGGCGATAGCCGTTGTAACGGTCAGTTAACCAGCTGGCCTGACCAAACAGGTAGTCAAAGTCGGTCATGTTGTAACGGCTACGTCCGCCAACCGCATATTTCTCGGAAGAGCGTTCGTCATTCGCGGAGGTGTTACTGGCATTTCCCCACAGAGACCAGGCGGTGGTATTACCGTACCAGGTCAGCGTACTGTCCGCCGTGAGAGAGGAGCTTTTCGTGTTACCGGATTGTGCAAGATAGCCAGCGTTCAGGTTACCTTCAAACGGTTTTTGCGCGGTGGCTGGATCGTCCATGACAGTAAAAACGGAATCATCTGCGGTCGCGTTCATTGCAGCAAACACGCCACCCGCCAGCATCAGTGCAGCGGGTACTGTCTTCAAAAGCTTCATTTTATTAAGGAGTCCGTACAACAAAAAAAGAGACCACACGGTCCCGGAAACTTTCTTGAGGATCAATGACAAGGCGTCCAGAGAAAGGTAACAAATTATAAAAAGCCGCAAATAACATAGCAATGATTTCTTATTTCATTTTTTGAATAAGAACGATCTCAAAAAGCGTTTTATTTTATATAAGCCGCAGCAGACTTTATGTCAGTATTCATATTTAAAATCATACTGTTATTTACATTGCCTTCCTGACAAATGGTGCCAGACTAAAAGGAACCCACGCTAAAAGGAGGTAATGATGGTTTCTATCTACACCCTGACGCTCTCCCCTTCCCTCGACTCCGCCACCCTGACGCCCCAGATTTACCCGGAAGGTAAATTGCGCTGCAGCGCCCCGGTGTTTGAGCCCGGCGGCGGCGGCATTAATGTGGCGCGAGCCATAACGCACCTCGGTGGAAAGGCGACAGCAATTTTCCCCGCAGGCGGCGCGACCGGTGAGCACCTGGTCTCTCTGCTGGCCGATGAACAGGTGGCCTCGCAGACCGTCGAGGCCAAAGACTGGACGCGGCAAAACCTGCATGTGCACGTGGAGTCCAGCGGCGAGCAATACCGTTTCGTCATGCCGGGTGCAAAACTCAGTGAAGATGAGTTTCGTCAGCTTGAAGAGAAGGTGCTGGCCATTGAGAGCGGTGCTCTGCTGGTGATAAGCGGCAGCCTGCCGCCCGGTGTCAGCACGGAAAAACTGACGGCGCTGATTCGGGCCGCGCAGCAACGCGGTATCCGCTGCATTGTCGACAGTAGCGGCGAGGCGCTGCAGGCAGCCCTGACGCCGGGCAATCTTGAGCTGGTTAAACCCAACCAGAAAGAGTTAAGCGCGCTGGTGAACCGCGAGCTGAACCAGCCGGACGATGTCCTCACCGCCGCGCAGGAGCTGGTTCACAGCGGCAAAGCGCGACGGGTTGTGGTCTCCCTTGGCCCGCAGGGTGCCCTGGCCGTGGACGAAACCGGGTCCGTTCAGGTTGTCCCGCCGCCGATGAAAAGCCAGAGTACCGTGGGCGCAGGTGATAGCATGGTTGGAGCGATGACCCTGAAACTGGCCCAGGGTGCTTCATTACTGGAGATGACACGCTACGGCGTCGCAGCGGGTAGCGCTGCCACCATCAACCAGGGCACACGTCTCTGTTCGCTTAGCGACACGCAAAAAATTGTCGATTACCTGTCCCGAAATTAATCCCCCTTTTCCCCTTCTCTGTGAAGGGGAAATACGCGCCATAGTCGCCAAACGCAGCCTATCGACTATGCTAAGAAAACTTCCAAGATAACAATGAGGTGAATTATGAGCAGTGGTGACATCACCCGCTACGTCGTTACCATCAACATTCATCAAGCGTCGCTGACCGAGCTTAATGAGCTCAACAACGCCTTTACCCGGGCTAATTTCCTGCTCACACTCACGGATGACGAGGGCAATATCCATGATTTAGGCACCCTGACGTTTGGCCTGATCAGCGCCCTGAGTAAAGAAGAGGTTCACGCTCTGGCGGCCAGTCTGGTCGAAAGCGTGACCGACAAAGCGGCAGAAATTGATCTTGATACCTGGGAAAACTGGCAGAAAAAAGAACAATAAGTGCCCTGCATGAATTTAAACCGCTCAGGTGTGCGTTAGTTCGTATTTTTTTACCGCAATTATGCGCTAACTTTATGATCTGGCAGACAACATGGGAGAGACAACATGTGGCAGGCTATCAGTCATCTTTTAAGTGAGCAACTGGGTGAAGGTGAAATTGAACTGCGGAACGAACTGCCAGGCGGAGAAATCCACGCCGCATGGCACTTACGCTACGCCGGGCGCGATCTCTTTGTTAAATGCGATGAGCGAGAGCTGCTTCCGATTTTCACCGCCGAAGCCGACCAGCTGGAACTGTTGTCGCGCAGTAAAACGGTGACGGTCCCGCAGGTCTGGGCCGTGGGCAGCGACCGCGACTACAGTTTTCTGGTCATGGAATTTCTTCCTGCCCGCCCGTTAGACGCCCATAACGCCTTCATTCTCGGCCAACAGTTAGCGCGACTGCATCAATGGAGCGACCAGCCGCAGTTTGGTCTCGATTTTGACAACGACCTCTCCACCACCCCACAACCCAATGCCTGGCAACGCCGCTGGTCGACATTCTTTGCTGAGCAACGCATTGGCTGGCAGCTGGAACTGGCTGCGGAGAAAGGTCTGGAGTTTGGCAATATCGATGCCATCGTCGAACACATTCAGCAGCGTCTGGCATCCCACCAGCCTCAGCCGTCTCTGCTGCACGGCGATCTGTGGTCAGATAACTGCGCGCTGGGTCCTGACGGCCCCTATATCTTCGACCCGGCCTGTTACTGGGGCGACAGGGAGTGTGACCTGGCGATGCTGCCACTGCACCCTGAGCAACCGCCGCAAATTTACGACGGGTACCAGTCCGTGCTGCCTCTGCCGCAGGGTTTTCTTGAGCGCCAGCCGGTGTATCAGCTCTACACACTGATGAACCGCGCCATTCTGTTTGGCGGAGAGCATCTGGTCAATGCCCAGAGGGCACTTGAACGTGTGCTTGCCGCGTAATGGCGGGACGGGTGGCTATGTCGCCACCCTTATCGGTTACAGGAATCCCAACAGCGAAAAGAAGAAATAACCCGCCACGATGATAATGACTGGCAGGATATACAGCGGGAAAATTTGCAGGAAAATGGTGTGACGCGGCACAACAATGCGGGACTCAATCTGCTCGCGGCTCATCCCTTCCGGGCCTTTCGCCTGTTCGAGAATCATCTGGTCTTCCACACCTTCGCGTAAAAAGCGCGTCTGACGGCTCATGCGTGCGCCAGAGGCCTGCAACGCCATACCAATAAAAATCAGCGCGTAGATCACCCAAAACCCGAGATTCAACTGCTGATGAAAATTCGGCGTCGGCGAATTGAACCAAAAGACATTCAGAAACGGCGTGTTAAAACGCATCATTTCAATCATGACATGAGCAAAATCAAGCATTACCGCATTAATACCTGGCTGTTTTTCACTGTGATCGTACATAAATTTGAGCACAGAGATCAGCGTCGAAATGACGGCTGGAATAAAAATTACCCAGCCAGCAATACGTTTTAAGACAGCAATGCGTCCAGCTTGTTGATACGTCATCAGTTCCCCTTCATAAAGACGCGTTATTTCTGCCTAAGTCTACCTGCTGACCATCATTTTCGCCCGCTCTTTAAAGGCAATATGCTAAATTGCAGAGTGCACTTAGCATTTATCGTCTGTCGTACACCCTGGATAAGGAGACGTTGTGATGTCGACACCGCGCCAGATTCTTGCCGCAATTTTTGACATGGATGGATTACTGATCGATTCCGAACCGTTGTGGGATCGCGCCGAACTGGACGTTATCGCCAGCCTGGGCGTTGATATCAGCCGCCGTAATGAACTTCCGGATACGCTTGGTCTGCGCATCGATATGGTGGTGGACCTGTGGTATGCCCAGCAGCCGTGGGTGGGACCCGATCGCGACGAAGTGACCGCGCGCATTATCAGCCGCGCCATCTCACTGGTGGAAGAGAGCAAGCCCCTGCTGCCCGGCGTGCGTGAAGCCGTCGCGCTGTGTAAAGCGCAGGGGTTGAGAGTTGGCCTGGCGTCAGCTTCACCGCTGCATATGCTGGAAAAAGTACTGACCATGTTTGAGCTGCGCGACAGCTTCGACGCGCTGGCCTCAGCGGAAACGTTGCCATACAGCAAGCCGCACCCGCAGGTCTACCTCGACTGCGCCGCTAAACTCGGTCTTGATCCTCTCTGCTGCGTCGCGCTGGAAGATTCCGTTAACGGAATGGTGGCCTCGAAGGCCGCGCGCATGCGCTCGATTGTTGTTCCCGCGGAGGAAGGCCGACACGATCCCCGTTTTGCCCTTGCCGACGTGAAGCTGAACTCACTGGTTGAGCTGACGGCGCAGCACCTGCGCGGCGAGTAACCCCCCCTTTCAGGCAGCGTCAGGCTGCCTGCTTTAAAAACAAAACATCGTTTCATTTTGTTTGCTTTTCTTATCCCCCGCTTCTATCCTTAGCGTCAGAATGACAATAACCTTACTTCTGAGGCGCGTATGATACTGGATAACTTCACTCTGTCAGGAAAAGTGGCCATCGTCACCGGATGCGATACCGGTCTGGGACAAGCCATGGCCATTGCGCTGGCGCAGGCGGGATGCGACATCGTGGGTGTTAACCGCAAAGCGCCGGAGGAAACGGCTGCCTGCATTAGCGCACTCGGAAGGCGGTTCAGGGCGATTCGGGCCGACCTCAGTCAGCAGGAGAGTCTTCAGAACGTTGTTGACAGCGCGGTTGCTGAGATGGGGCGAGTCGATATTCTGGTGAACAATGCCGGGACCATACGCCGTGAAGATGCTCTCGCGTTCAGCGAAAAGGACTGGGACGACGTCATCAACCTGAATCTGAAATCGCTTTTTTTCCTCTCCCAGGCCGTGGCTAAACAGTTTATTGCGCAGGGCCAGGGCGGGAAAATCATTAATATCGCCTCGATGCTCTCATTCCAGGGCGGCATCCGCGTGCCCTCTTACACCGCGTCCAAAAGCGGCGTGTTGGGGATCACGCGTCTGCTGGCCAATGAATGGGCGACACACGGCATCAATGTTAATGCCATCGCGCCGGGCTATATGGCGACCAACAACACTCAGCAACTGCGAGATGATCAGCAGCGCAGCCAGGAGATCCTCGACCGGATACCTGCCGGGCGCTGGGGAGTTCCGGAAGACCTGCAGGGACCGGTGGTCTTTTTAGCCTCCGCCGCCTCGGATTACGTGAACGGTCATACGTTAGCCGTCGACGGGGGCTGGCTGGCGCGCTAGGCGCGTTTGTGACATACAGTTACACCGTCACCTCTTTCGTCTACTGTATAAAAACCCTATACTGTATGAATTGACAGTTTTGTGGGTTTTATCATGACGGCGGAAGGCCATCTGCTTTTTTCCATTGCGTGCGCAGTTTTTGCCAAAAACGCTGAACTTACCCCTGTGCTCGCACAGGGGGACTGGTGGCATATTGTCCCGTCCGCCGTGCTGACCTGTCTGCTGCCCGATATCGACCATCCAAAGTCATTCCTGGGACAGCGGCTAAAGTGGATATCAAAACCCATCGCCCGCGCGTTTGGTCACCGTGGGTTTACCCACAGCCTGCTGGCCGTATTCGGCCTGCTCACCCTTTTCTATTTAAAAGTCCCTGATAGCTGGATAGTGCCCGCCGATGCTATCCAGGGAATGGTGCTGGGTTATTTAAGCCATATCCTTGCCGATATGCTGACGCCTGCGGGCGTGCCGCTGCTCTGGCCATGCCGCTGGCGTTTCCGTTTGCCCATTCTTGCGCCGCAGAAAGGTAATCAGCTTGAGCGTGTGTTGTGTATGGCGCTCTTTGCCTACGCCGTCTGGATGCCGCAAACCTTGCCCGAAAACAGTGCAGTGCGCTGGTCATCCCAGATGATCAATTCGCTGCAATTTCAGTTTAATCGGTTCATTAATCACCAGATTGAACACTAAGCACACAAATTATTTCCATTTGTCATAACCCATTCCATTTGGATATAAGCGCCACATCACACTTCTGATAACCTTGCGCCAACAGGATCGGTAAAAACCGACCGTATAATAAATCAGGAGAACGGGGATGAATTTTCCACTCATCGCGAACATTGTGGTGTTCGTTGTATTGCTATTGCTTCTCGCGCAGGCGCGCCACAAACAGTGGAGCCTCGCGAAGAAAGTGCTGGTTGGTCTGGCCATGGGTGTCGTGTTTGGTCTGGCGTTGCAGGCTATTTACGGCTCCGATAATCCAGTTTTGAAAGATTCTATTCAGTGGTTCAACATCGTCGGTAACGGCTATGTCCAGCTGCTGCAGATGATCGTTATGCCGCTGGTGTTTGCCTCTATTCTGAGCGCCGTTGCCCGTCTGCATAACGCCACCCAGTTGGGTAAAATCAGCTTCCTGACCATCGGTACACTGCTGTTTACCACGCTGATTGCAGCTCTGGTCGGTGTGCTGGTCACCAACCTGTTCGGGCTGACCGCAGAAGGTCTGGTCCAGGGTACGGCTGAAACGGCGCGTCTTACCGCGATTCAGACCAACTACGTGGGTAAAGTCGCTGACCTGACGGTGCCACAGATGGTGCTTTCTTTCGTGCCGAAGAACCCGTTTGCTGACCTGACCGGTGCCAACCCAACCTCCATTATCAGCGTGGTGATCTTTGCGGCCTTCCTCGGTGTGGCGGCGCTGAAGCTGCTGAAAGACGATGCGCCGAAAGGCGAGCGCGTGCTGGTGGCTATCGATACCCTGCAAAGCTGGGTAATGAAGCTGGTCCGTCTGGTGATGCAGTTGACCCCTTACGGTGTTCTGGCGCTGATGACCAAAGTGGTTGCCGGCTCTAACCTGCAGGACATCATTAAGCTGGGTAGCTTCGTCGTCGCCTCTTATCTGGGCCTGGGCATTATGTTCGTGGTGCACGGTATCCTGCTGGGCGTCAATGGCGTTAGCCCGCTGAAATACTTCCGTAAAGTGTGGCCGGTACTGACCTTTGCGTTCACCAGCCGTTCCAGCGCCGCGTCTATTCCGCTGAACGTTGAAGCGCAGACCCGTCGTCTGGGCGTACCGGAATCTATTGCCAGCTTCTCTGCCTCCTTTGGTGCCACCATTGGTCAGAACGGTTGCGCAGGTCTCTACCCTGCAATGCTGGCGGTAATGGTTGCTCCGACCGTGGGTATTAACCCACTGGATCCCGTTTGGATTGCCACGCTGGTCGGGATTGTTACCATCAGCTCCGCAGGCGTTGCGGGTGTTGGCGGTGGCGCAACCTTCGCCGCGCTGATTGTCCTGCCGGCCCTGGGTCTGCCGGTGACGCTGGTTGCCCTGCTGATCTCCGTTGAGCCGCTGATCGACATGGGTCGTACTGCGCTGAACGTGAGCGGTTCCATGACCGCCGGTACGTTGACCAGCCAGTGGCTGAAGCAGACCGATAAAACCATTCTGGAAAGTGAAGACGACGCTGAACTGGCGCACCGTTAATCACGGATGAATAAAAAAAACCGCCTGATGGCGGTTTTTTTTTGGCTGTTATTCTTCAATCTCTTCATCCTGGCGGACCTGGTTCGCCCATCGCTGGGCCGACTCCGGCCCCGAAAACGCGGGCGAACGGCGGAAGTGTTCTCCCATCAGAACAAACGCTACGTATTTACCGCGCAGTTGCCAGACATCACGAAAACCATCCACCTTCAGGGCGTGTTCGGGCGGCGCGGGTTCGACGCGGGGCACGTAGCTAATGACAGGGCGGTTTTGTTGACGAAAAGGTTTCATAAGCGACGGGTTCACTAAAGCACATTCTGGAAGCAGGAAAATTCTATGATAGCCGATCCTCCCCCCACGCGTCGCGCCCTGCATCGCTCTGATAGCGCATTCCTTAACCAGGTCATCTGAAAACTCTTAGTTCGCCCGCCCTTTCGCCACATTGTTCTATAGTTAACAAGGTTTTTAGCAATGGATAAAGGAGAAGCGTGCAATGTCGAACAAAGATAAAACACATCAATCACCCATTCATGGCACTGAAGAATCTCAACCAGGCATGGACTCTCTGGCCCCAGCGGATGGCTCTCACCGCCCATCCCCCGGCCCTTCCGCACCTGGCGAACAGCCTACCGCGCCGGGAAGTATGAAATCCCCGGATACCGGAAACGAGAAGCTGAAATCCCTTGAGTCCCACCGTAAAGGCGGCGAAGGTTTTGCACTTACCACCAACCAGGGCGTGCGCATTGCTGACGATCAGAACTCGCTGCGTGCGGGAACGCGCGGACCGACCCTGCTGGAAGACTTTATTCTGCGGGAAAAAATCACCCATTTTGACCATGAACGTATACCTGAGCGCATCGTTCACGCGCGTGGCTCCGCGGCACACGGCTACTTCCAGCCCTACAAAAGCCTCAAAGAGATAACCAAAGCGGATTTCCTTTCCGATCCGGACAAAATCACACCGGTCTTTGTCCGCTTTTCAACCGTACAGGGCGGCGCGGGTTCGGCAGATACCGTGCGTGATATCCGCGGCTTCGCCACCAAGTTTTATACCGAAGAGGGTATTTTCGATCTCGTCGGTAATAACACCCCGGTGTTCTTCATTCAGGATGCGCATAAATTTCCTGACTTTGTCCATGCGGTAAAACCGGAGCCCCACTGGGCCATACCGCAGGGACAAAGTGCGCATGACACCTTCTGGGATTATGTCTCACTGCAACCAGAAACGTTACACAACGTGATGTGGGCGATGTCAGACCGGGGCATTCCGCGCAGCTACCGCACGATGGAAGGGTTTGGTATTCATACCTTCAGGATGATCAACGCGGACGGGAAAGCCACATTCGTACGCTTCCACTGGAAGCCTGTGGCGGGCAAAGCCTCGCTGGTGTGGGATGAAGCCCAGAAGCTGACCGGGCGCGATCCGGACTTCCACCGTCGTGAGCTGTGGGAGTCGATTGAAGCCGGTGACTTCCCGGAATATGAACTGGGGTTACAGCTGATCCCGGAAGAGGATGAGTTTAACTTCGATTTCGACCTTCTCGACCCGACAAAGCTGATCCCAGAGGAACTGGTGCCGGTTCAGCTGGTGGGTAAAATGGTGCTCAACCGTAACCCGGACAATTTCTTTGCCGAAAATGAGCAGGTCGCGTTCCACCCGGGGCATATCGTTCCGGGGCTGGATTTCACGAACGATCCCCTCCTGCAGGGGCGGTTGTTCTCCTATACCGATACGCAGATCAGTCGCCTTGGCGGGCCCAACTTCCACGAAATTCCGATTAACCGTCCAACCTGCCCGTACCACAATTTCCAGCGCGACGGGATGCATCGCCAGGATATCGATACCAATCCGGCTAACTATGAGCCGAACTCCATCAACGATAACTGGCCGCGCGAAACGCCGCCGGGACCGAAACGCGGTGGTTTTGAGTCATACCAGGAGCGCATCGATGGCAATAAAATCCGCGAGCGTAGCCCGTCATTCGGCGAATATTATGCCCAACCTCGCCTGTTCTGGAACAGCCAGACGCCGATCGAGCAACAGCACATTATCGGCGGCTTTAGCTTTGAACTGAGCAAAGTGGTGCGGACTTACATCCGCGAGCGCGTGGTCGATCAGCTCGCCCATATCGATATTCAGCTTGCCCAGAGCGTGGCGGATAACCTTGGCATTACGCTGACGGACGAGCAACGCAATGCGGCCCCACCGAAAGACGTTAACGGACTGAAGAAAGATCCGTCCCTGAGTCTGTATGCGGTGCCGGGTGGCTCGATAAAAGGCCGGGTAGTGGCCATTCTGCTGAATGACAAAACCCGTGCCAGCGACGTGCTGGGGATTATGCAGGCGCTGAAAACCAAAGGCGTTAACGCCAAACTGCTCTATTCCCGCATGGGGGAAGTGACCGCCGACGACGGTTCAGTGCTGCCGGTTGCGGCCACCTTTGCCGGAGCACCATCGCTCACCGTTGATGCGGTGATTGTGCCGTGCGGCGACATCGACAGTCTGCTGAACAATGGCGATGCGATTTATTATCTGCTGGAAGCCTATAAACACCTGAAGCCGATCGCCCTGTCCGGCGATGCGCGACAGTTTAAAGCGCACCTGAAGGTGGCTGAGCAAGGTGAAGATGGTATTGTCGAAGGCGATAGCGTCGATGATGCGTTTATGACGAAGCTGTTCGATCTGCTCGCAGCGCACCGTGTGTGGTCACGCAGCAGTAAGATTGATCGTATACCGGCATAAAAGAAAAGCCGGGTCTGGCTTTGCCCGACCCGGCGCTGATTGACATCGTTTACTCAGCCCGGCAGGCACCGCGCCTCCGGGCTATTTTCATACATCCTCAAAGGTGCCCAGACGGTACCCACGCTCGGCAATGGCGTATTTCAGCGATGCCGACGTCAGCACATCCAGTTCCGC
Organism: Enterobacter sp. 200527-13; assembly: GCF_027924865.1. Taxonomy (NCBI): domain Bacteria; kingdom Pseudomonadati; phylum Pseudomonadota; class Gammaproteobacteria; order Enterobacterales; family Enterobacteriaceae; genus Enterobacter; species Enterobacter sp. 200527-13. The sequence goes on along the minus strand of NZ_BSCM01000001.1, from coordinate 1,111,183 downwards.
CAGTCGCGGCCAGCAGTAGGCACTTTTACGCACAATGTTATCGACAAACGCAGGGTGTGCCATCACTTCCAGCGACCGTTCCCCGCGCGCGGCGGACTCATCCAGCACCTGCAGAAACAGCGCTTCGCTAATCTCGTCGCCGTAGAACGCGCTACTGAACCCGTCCGTTGTGGGCACAGAAGACAATGACAGCCCGTGCAGCGCCTGCACCTCACGATCCACGCGCATTGCCACGCCTTTGCGCTGTGCAAATTCCGCCACTGACGGGAAAAGTGCCGGGATCATATGCACGTGATGATGGCTGTCAATATGCGTGGGTTCACGGCCAAAGAGATCGACGAAACGGTTGAACTGACAGTCCAGCTCGCGGGTAATCTCCTCGAGCGGCAGCGTGCCCTGCTCTGCCTGCTCCCAAATCCATTTGCCCAGCTGTCCGTCCCGCGTCAATCCTGGCATCGGTGAAAGCGGCATCCCGAGCGTCAATACAAAGTGCATGCCGACGCCCAGCGCTGGCACCTCGCGGCTGAGATGCGCCGCGTGTTCAACCGCGTCACCATTAACCAGTGCCGTTGTTGAGGTCACCACACCCCGGCGGCAGGCTTCAATAATGCCGTAGTTTTGACCTTTTGAGAGACCAAAATCATCAGCATTGACGATCAGCAGGTTTTCCATCACACATCCTCTCAGTGCTGTTTGAATTTCAGCTTCTCAATCGTGGCGGCAAAATTAGGCAACCATTTTTCATGCGCCAGAATCATTTCGCTGGCCAGTTGCTCGGCATCGCGATCGGAATGGACCAGCGGGCTGAGATTGAGCGCCAGAAGAACGTCATTGAGTTCACCGCTCAGCGCCGCGTTGCTGGCTGCCACTTCAAACCCTTTGATGGTGTGGATCAACCCCATCACTTTGTCGTCAAAGTGGGTAATCCGTGGATGCGGCCTGGCGCCATCACGTCCCAGAATGCAGGTCATCTCAACGGCCCAGTCAGCCGGGATGTTGTCGATATGGCCGTGATGCGGCACATTGACGTAGTGCTCAGCCTGCTTGTCGTTGTAAATGGCGTTGATCACTTCACACGCCGCATCGGAATAATACGCTCCGCCGCGCAGCTCAAGCTCTTTCGGTTTCACGTTCAGGTTCGGATCTTTATACAAATCAAACAGCTGCTTTTCAACTTTCTGCACCACCTGAGCGCGTGCGCCACCCTTATAGTACTCACCCATCTCGATGGCCAGCATCTCTTTCTGTTTGAAGTAGTAAAGCAGGTATGAGCAAGGCAGCAGATTAAGCGAGCGGATCAGCCCTTCGCTGAACGGCAGGTCAAAGATGTTTTTCACTGACGCAGCGGTCAGGCGTCCGGAGGCTACGCCGTCAAGCAGTTCGCTAAAGCGAGACTGACCATTCACGATGACATCTTTGATAAACACCATGTGGTTCAGGCCAAAGAGATCGATAGAAAGATCGTCGGTATCGGTCAACTCCAGCACATCGCTGATGAACATCTTCATGCCAATCGGAATATTACAGACGCCGATAAAGCGTTTGAAACCGGTGTGGCGATAGACCGCCTCGGTCACCATCCCGGCCGGGTTGGTGAAGTTAATCACCCACGCGTTGGGGCAGATCGCTTCCACATCGTTGATGATGTCAAAAATGACCGGAATGGTACGCAGCCCCTTGAACAGGCCGCCCGCGCCGTTGGTCTCCTGCCCCAGATAGCCGTGGCTCAGTGGAATACGTTCATCCATTTCACGCGCTTTGAGCTGGCCGACGCGCAGCTGAGTCGTCACGAAGTCGGCATCCTGCAGCGCCAGGCGACGGTCGAGGGTTTTATGCACGGTCAATGGCACACCGGCTTTCGCGACCATCCGCTTGCAGAGCTCAAAAATGATATTCAGTTTCTCCTGACCTTCCTCAACGTCCACCAGCCATAATTCGCTGACCGGTAATTCATGATAACGTTTCAGGAAACCTTCGAGTAATTCCGGGGTATAACTGCTGCCGCCGCCAATGGTTACGACTTTTAATTTCTTCTGCATAATATCTCCCTTAGCATATCAGGTTAATCGCCTGCAAGGTGTAGCGTACTCTTCCCGCTCTGTGGGCAAGCAATCAAGGCAATATTTGTGGCGGGTAAATCCGCCGAAATTTAATTAATTACCGTCAGGTTCTTCCGGTAACTGTTCGGTGTGAACGAAGTTAATTTCTTAAAGGTCTTAATAAACAAGCTGGGGCTACTGTAGCCTGACTCATAAGCAATATCGGTAACCGAGTAGTTGGTTATTTCCAGCTGTTTTTTAGCAAAATTAATGCGGATTTCATTAATAATTTGCACTGGCGTTTTACGATAATAACGCTGAGTTGCTCGGGTCAGATATTCCTGTGATTTACCGGACAAAGCGACCATATTTTCCAGCGCATTTTCGCTGAATTGCCCTTTATCGTGCATCAGTTCAACCGTACTGCGCAGCCACTGCGGAATATCATCGCTTACCTGCTGCTCTTCACGATGATGGCGCAGACGGTTCATCACATAAAACGTCACCGTTTCAATAAACTCATCAAATTCATTCTCGCGAAAGTTAAGCGAGGCGATAACCGTTTCAATCCAGGTCATGAATTCGTTTTTGATGCGATAGACCTGCGAGGCCACAAAGCAGAACGGCACCAGCGGCAGATAGTGTTTCTCAAAGAAGCGTCTGCTGACACCTACGTTAAGAATGCGGGTTGCACCAAATTCATAAAAGCTCTGGTGATGGGACCCCATCGGCAGGAAGACGAAATCTCCCCGCTCAAGCAGGACGCGCTTGCCGTTGATTTCCTGGTAGTAGCGACCGGTCAGAACAATCGTGAACTCATAGTAGTCATGCTGATGCAGACCGCTCGCGCTCTCCGTCTTGTTGTAAATAATCACGTGAAAATTTTTGCCATTAAACAGTTGCTGTTCAAGTGCGGTTTTTATTTCCATCGCGCTGACCTCCTGCTGCAAATTCTGCCTTACTGCATCTTCTCGTGAAGCTCAATTAACTCGGCCACCAGTTCACGTGCCAGCATCGACGTCATCAGATGATCCTGCGCATGCACCAGCACCAGACTGACCTTCATCTTGCCTTCACCCTGGTCGCTTTCGATAAGCTTTGTCTGCACCAGGTGCGCTTCGTTCAGCGCCGAACGGGACTGTTCCATCATGGTCTTTGCGGCTGCGAAATCACCCTGCTTGGCCTGTTTGAGCGCGGCATACGCCAGGCTACGCGCCTGCCCGGAATTGATGATAAGCCCCATCACCACCTCTTCCAGATCGTTCTCTGCGGTTTCTTCTGCGACAATACTGTCCAAATCTAACATTTTTAAGCTCCTTTTGGCTGGCGCGGGTTGCCCCGCGCCGTGCAATTTTAGAATTTCAGTGCGAGGGCGATATCCTCTTCGCTCTCTTCTTCATCGATAACGGTTGCAGCTTTGTTTGCTATCGCCACGAATGGCATATAGAGCAGTGTTGCAATCCCGAGGTTGAATATCGCCAGCAGGAAGGCAGCCACGCTACCGTTGGTGTTGAAGAACGCCCCCAGACCCGCCGGCATGGTCCACGGCGCAATGTTGGTGACGGGCGGGATAATGCCCAAGTAATAGGCCGTCAGGGTAATGGCCGCCAGCAGTGGCTGAACCAGAATGAACGGAATGAACATCACCGGGTTCATGATGATTGGCAGACCAAACAGAATCGGCTCGTTAATCTGGAAGATGCCTGACGGCAGCGCCAGCTTCGCAACCTGACGATGGTCAGCGCGACGAGAAACAATAAAGACCGCGATGATCAGACCCAGCGTCGCCCCGGTACCCCCCAGGAAGATATAAGAGTCAAGCATCGGCTTCGCCCACACATGGAAGGTTTTACCGGCTGCCAGCGCCGCGTCAACGGAGCCGTACTGCTGGTAAAGTGCAACGTTTTCCAGTGCCCATGGGGTCATGATACCGCTGTCGAGCGCCGCCAGTGCCAGTGAACCATGCACGCCAAAGAACCACAGCAGGGAGGTGAAAATCACATACGCCCAACCGACCACGCTACCCATTGACGCCAGCGGCGTTGAGATAGAGTCCATGATGATCTGGTGGAAGTTAGTGCCCCAATGAGAGAGCGCCCAGGCGATAATCCCCATGATGGAGAGAATAATGAAGCCTGGAATCAACGCGGAAAATGAACGAGAAACGGACGCCGGCACGCTATCCGGTAAACGGATAACCCAGTTGCGACGAATAATAAAGGTGAACATCTCCGCAACCACCAGACCGATAACGATACCGGAGATGATATTAGCGCCCCCCAGCCAGTTGGCCCCTACGGCATAGGCCTCACCGACGCTGTATGGCGTCACGGTCATAAAGGCGGCAATGGATAATAAACCTGCGGCCAGCGGATCCACTTTCCGCTCTTCCGCCAGTGCCATGCCAATAAAGAAAGGTGCCATCAGCGACATAATACCTAACGTACCGTTATATACATTGCCGCCGATGGCTTTTAAACCATTAAGGGTTTCAATTGTGGAAGCGTCTAATCGAATTCCTAATGAATAAAAAAAGGAACCTTCACCAAAGCTCAGAAAAACGTTGTTAATTAAAACGAACATTGCCCCAGCCAGCGTCAACGGCATTAATCTAATAAAACCGTTTTTGATGGCATTAACGTGAGGCTGCTTTCCTATTTTAACAGCAAAAGGAAGGAGTACCTTTTCAAGTGAAGCGATGACTTTACTCATAGGAAAATACCCTTAAATGCCGCAACGCAGGTTACGGCGTATTGTGTGTGAAATAACTCTTTGACGGGAAAAATAAAAATTAATTAGCAGCTTTTTTAATTGCTGCAACAGCAGCTTTCAATACACCTAAACCATCAATCTTGCCGTACAATCCCGAATCGATCACTTCGACCGGTTTATTGGGTAACAGACGTTGAATTTCGGGCAACATATAGGCAATTTGCGGCCCCAGTAAAACGACGTCGGCTGTCTGGCCCTTTTCGCCCGCCAGCGTCTCCGGAAACGCTTCGATTACCACCGGGACTTCATACTTCTCAGCCTGAGCACGCATCTTTGACACCAGAAGCGAGGTTGACATGCCTGCTGAGCAGAACAGATAGATATGTTTCTTTTCCATAGTAACTTCCCTCTCGTATGACTACCTGCCATCGCGCTATCACTCGACTCGCTATCCTGGCAGACAGGTAGTTTGCTTACTGTTGTTTGTCGTTGGAGTGAGTATACGCAATGGTACAGACAGGAGATAATTCTGCACAGGGGCAAATTGTCTCTCATTGACCTGGCGTGTTGACTACCTTCACATTTCAGGCAAATAATTCGCGAGAAGAAATAAGATTTACGTATGTATAAAAAAACCGGCCCAACGGCCGGTTTGTTAACATACTCAGGCAAGAAGGGTTACTGCGCCTTAGGTGCCTGCGGATCGGTATCGTATTCAGTACAGGTCTGGTAACCGGAGTTGATCACATGACCGGTCTCATCCAACGCAACGAAGTAGGTCTCTGCCTTACCATCACGTTGACCCAGGATATAGGTCTGGCAGGTACCGCGTGCATGAATCATTGTCACTTCAGAAGAAGGCTTGCCGGCAATCGCAGCCACCTGCGAACGGGTCATGCCTTTTTTGACATCTTTCACTACGGGCTGTGTAAACTGATCTTTGGTGCGGTCGTAGGCCGTACACCCTGCCAGCATAGTCAGTACCGCCGCTGCGCTAAGAATTCCTGCTACGTTCTTGTTCATATTCCGTCCTCTTGTTTATCAGCGTGTTATCTAAGCATGGAATAAAAAGTACTATTGTTCAACTTTGTGAATTCCGCCAGACGAATTTCGGAAAATTCTAATAAAACAACGATAACCTGCTAAATCGCCGCAATTTAGCGCACTCGAAACTGTGATCCTTGTCGTTTCTCGTTCAAAGGGTTAGTTTTAACAGCTAACACAATCTGTTTATGTTCTGCATATGGAGGGCGTGATGGCTCTGCAACAAGAGATTATTCAGGCGCTGGGCGCGAAGCCCGCGGTAGACGCACAAGAAGAGATCCGCCGCAGCGTGGATTTTTTAAAGTCTTATTTAAAAACTCACTCGTTCCTGAAATCCCTGGTGCTGGGCATCAGCGGCGGTCAGGACTCTACCCTGGCCGGTAAACTCTGCCAGATGGCAATTTCAGAGCTCCGCGAAGAGACGGGTGATGACGCGCTGCAGTTTATTGCCGTGCGTCTTCCCTATGGCGTGCAGGCCGATGAACAGGATTGCCAGGATGCCATCGCCTTCATCCAGCCCGATCGCGTACTCACCGTCAATATCAAAGGATCGGTGCTGGCCAGCGAGCAGGCGCTTCGCGAAGCAGGCATTGAGTTGAGCGATTTTGTCCGCGGCAATGAAAAAGCCCGTGAACGTATGAAAGCGCAATACAGCATTGCCGGTATGACCAAAGGCGTTGTGGTCGGTACCGATCATGCGGCAGAAGCCATCACGGGTTTCTTCACCAAGTATGGCGACGGCGGTACCGATATTAACCCGCTCTTCCGTCTGAACAAACGTCAGGGTAAGCAGCTGCTTGCCGCGCTGGGTTGCCCGGAGCACCTTTACAAGAAAGCGCCAACGGCAGATCTGGAAGACGATCGCCCCTCCCTGCCGGATGAAGCGGCCCTGGGTGTCACCTATGACAATATTGATGATTATCTGGAAGGCAAAAAACTGGATGAAGGTACCGCGAAGATCATTGAAAGCTGGTATCTGAAAACCGAGCACAAGCGTCGCCCACCGATCACCGTGTTCGATGATTTCTGGAAAAAGTGACACTCTGGCACCCTCTCTCTGGGGAGGGGGTGTTCGCCCGCACCGTCCGTTGCGCCATCCGGCTCTTTTTTAACCAAACCGGCTCTGCTACACTGTATGCCTGAACAGTATATGGAGTAGTATGTGAGCAGGCGTCAATCCGCCCCGCGTCTTGAGTTTGAAGCGGCGGCTATCTACGAATATCCCGAACATCTTCGCCCCTGGCTTGAGGAACTGCCTAAACAGCCGGGCGTGTATATCTTTCACGGTGAGAGTGACACCCTTCCGCTCTACATTGGCAAAAGCGTAAATATTCGCAGCCGGGTCATGTCTCATCTGCGCACGCCAGACGAGGCGGCAATGCTGCGCCAGTCGCGACGCATCACCTGGTTTCGTACCGCCGGAGAGATGGGCGCGCTCTTACTGGAAGCCCGTCTGATCAAAGAGCAACAGCCGCTGTTCAATAAGCGTCTGCGCCGCAACCGGCAGCTCTGCTCCCTGCAGATAAACGCCGGTAAGCCGCAGGTTGTCTACGCACGCGAAGTCGATTTTTCTCACGCCCCCAATCTCTACGGGCTGTTCGCTAACAAACGGGCGGCTCTGCAGGCTCTGCAAACGCTGGCCGATGAATTACAGCTGTGCTACAGCCTGCTAGGCCTCGAAGCAACCACCCGCGGGCGTGCCTGTTTCCGCTCAGCGTTAAAGCGCTGCGCAGGGGCCTGCTGCGGGAAAGAAAGCATTGAGGAACACCACGCCCGGCTCCTCGCAGGGCTGGCGGCGCTTAGCGTTAACTGCTGGCCGTGGGAGGGTGCCGTTGCGCTAAAAGAAGTCGGTGACGCGATGACCCAGTATCACATCATCAACAACTGGCTCTGGCTGGGTGCTGTTGACGATGTAAACGATGCGGCAACCTTGCTGCGCACACCCGCCGGTTTCGACCACGATGGCTACAAAATTCTCTGCAAGCCCGTGTTAACCGGCAAGTATGAGGTCATTGAGCTTAGTGCCCCGGCAGCCAGTTAATTTCGCTGAATAATAAGGTGCCCTGAGCCTCCAGCAGGCGGAGAGTATGGACGCCCTCCTCCCAGCTGGCGCCCTGATCGGCCGTCAGCAACTTATCGCCAAGCTGCCACGCCCCGCTTAACACGAACGCGACGCCCCCGCGGGAGCCGAACGTGGTAAAGGTGCGGTCAGCGACACGCACTTTCGCCTGACAACGGTCACGTCGGGTCATGATGTTGAAATCCATCGACATCCGTCCTTCGGAAAGCAGCGCTTTCACCGGCTGATCGCCGGAAAAATGGTATGGCTGATGATGTTTCAGGGTATGGCAGAACGCCTGACCGGCATCCAGCGTTACCTCACCCCCTTCAAGCAAGGTAATCACCCGATCGACACCGGGAAAAGAGGAGAATTCGCCATTGCTGGCGATGGTCGCGATACTGGCACGCCAGTAAAAATCGCGCGTTGCGGGCGGAAAACAACAAATTTCCCGCGTTTCGCCTGCGCCATTGCGCCAGAGGCTGACCGGCATCTTACGGATATCAAAGAACTCCATCACCACTCCTGAAAGGCACAACCTGTGCCAGGGCAAGGATATCGCTATCGTTGCTGTCTTGTTTGTTATCGTTGGGTTTTCACAGACACAGTATCGGCAGCAGAGCGGGCAGGCCTTAGCGGAACGTTAATAAAAATTATAACGCCATGACTCTGCAAACATTCTCTGAAGCGACTACAGGAGAATACCGCTCTGGCGGCGGCAGACAAGAGGGCAGGAAAGAAAAACCGCCGGTCCTGTCCACAGCGTTAGCGCTTTTGTGGACAGGATCCCGGCGGTCTTAAGATGTTGAACCGATTATTCGGTTGGTGCTGGCATTTTACCTTCCATTGCTGGACGTTCTGTCAGACGCTTCTCAAAATTGGCATTAAATTGTTTTTTCTGTTCCGGCGTCAGAATGTTGTAGATCTTGTTCTGGGTTTCCATATGCGCCAGCATGCGGGCTTTATGCTGCTCAGCCATTTTGTCGATCTGCGCTTCGGCTTTTGCTTTATCGAAGCTGTCGCTGGCGATGATGTCATGCATCGCGCGGCGTTCGTCCAGTGACGGACGTTTCATCTGGTCGCGCTGGCTTTTCATGATGTCGCGGACCTGCTGTTTCTGTGCATCCGTCAGGTTCAGATCTTTAAACATCATCATCTCGTGGTGCATACCCGGCTTGCCTTTATGATGCATCATCATTTTGCCTTCGACAGGCGCGGCAGTGGTGGTGGTCGCGGTATCTGCAGCGAACGCCATGCTGGTAGCGCCCAGAGCCAGGGTAGAAGCAACAAACAGTGCAGTAAACTTACGCATAATTTATTTCCTTACTTTCAGTTATTCTTCGGCGCTATGCCGTGTTGACGAGATTAACTTTACGGGGTTTATCGTCAATTAATCAGAGCAACAGTAAAACAATGAAAGTGTAAAAAACAAATTATCGCCAAATGTGGAGGAATTAAGGATAAAGGATGGAGAGTTGCAACGAAAATATTCAAGATGATGATTTTCAAAGCAATTTAAAAAAGTATAGCGAAGTGAAGACCAATAATAAAGCAATTCACCAGGAATATTCTGCAATAGTTGTCATTGCGCTTTAATCGCTAAGAAAAATATTTTGACGTTCCCCTCTCAGGCAATGAGAGGGGAGATGTTCAGGACACTTTTTCCAGCATCAGTCCGGCGCGCAGGCCAAACGCTACCGATGGATTAGGGAACAGAACATATTCAGTGGTTTTCTGCACCTCGTAGCGCTCGTCGCCATCTTCCGCCAGCAGAACGCCTTTGCGAAAGGGGGTGAAGTTCAGCGTGTGGGCGGCCATATGCAGCCGGAAGGCCTCGCTGCGGCGAGTGATCTGCTGTACGACCCGATAGCGCACGACAGTCTGTTGCGTTGGCTCGGGTGCCAATCCTCCAAGCAGCGCGCGAAGCGCAAGATGCGTTGGCGCGAAGCGCGTGAGATCGTTCTGGCCAAACGGTAGCGCTTTTCCCAGCTCCAGCGTGCAGGCCAGCGCGCCGAAATGCTCACAGGTGAAATGGGTAAATGTGCCCCCCGGCGACTGATGAAACACCAGAGCCTCCAGCCCGGCGTCGCCCAGCCAGCTCAGAAACGCCTCATCCCATGGCTGGTTACGCTGGGGCAGAACACCAAAGCGCACATGATAAGAGGCGCGAATTGCCGTATGCAGGTCGAGATGCCAGCGCACGGGACCGGCCACGGCGAAAAATGTGGCAACCACGTGCTCAAGCCACTGCGCCCGCGACGTTTCATCGCCCGGCACAAATTGTGACCAGCGGCCGCCAAACATGCGGTTAAGGTCGCTCTCAAGATAACGTTTGTTTTGCGCCAGCGCAGGCGGGTTGCCAAGCACCACCAGCAGACGGCACTGCAGGGTGATATCTCCCCGATACAACGCGCGCAGCAGCAGGTCGACAATTTCAACCGGCGCGGTTTCATTGCCATGGATGCCGGTTGAAAGCAGCAGCGATAACTCACTCTTCGCGGCCGGTGTCAGTTCAAGGACGCCGCGACCCAACCACCGCCAGTGAAATGAGGGGCCCTCCCCCTCACGCTCTTCGGGGGTTTCATCGGCCAGTGTCAACGCCAGTAAATTTTCCATAGCCACTCCTTTAGCGCTGGAACGGATAAACCGATCCCAACTGCAGGATTGTTGTTAACGCGTCCAGTGCCTCACGCCCTTCACGCAGTAGCTGAGGGTCGACCAGATCGGCCTGCGTTAATCTGTCACGATAGTAGCGGTCCACCCAGTCATTCAGGGAGTTAAAAAGCGTCTCATTCATCATCACGGCTGGATTAACAGCCTGCATTTCGTTCTGCGTCAGCACTACGCGCAGGCGTAAACAGGCCGGACCGCCACCGTTGGCCATGCTTTCGCGCAGGTCAAAGACGCGCAGTTCATCGATCGGGTTATCGGCTTTCACCAGTTCAGACAGATAACGCCACACCCCTTTATGGTCCTGCGACTCTTGCGGCAGCACCAGCATCATGCTGCCGTCCTCACGGCTCAACAGCTGGCTATTAAAGAGGTAAGTTTCAACCGCGTCCTGCACGCTGACCGCCTGGGTCGGCACCTGAATCGGCATAAACCCCGGCACCCGCTCATGCAGCGTAGCGAGCAGCTTCTCCTGATGGGCAAACGCCTGCTCATGGCAGAACAGCACCTGGCGGTTAGAGACGGCAATGACGTCATTGTGGAAAACCCCCTGGTCAATCACCTGCGGGTTCTGCTGAGCAAAAATCACCTGTGAGGGATTCACCTGGTTCAGCCGCGCGACGGCCTGGCTTGCCGCCAGCGTCTGGCGGGCGGGATAACGGACAGGCGCCGAATGGCCGCCCTCTTCTCGCCCGTAAATGAACAGCTGTACGCCGGGATCGCCATAATCCCCCCCAAGACGGTTATGGTTTGCCGCTCCTTCATCCCCGAACATGGCCACCTGTGGCAACGCCTGATGGACCTCAAAGTGAGCCTCATCACGGAAAATCGCACGCAGAACGCGCTCGGTCGTCTCCGCTTCGGTAGCACGATGGAATTTGTTATTCAGGTTCGCCACCGTTAAATGTACTTTGCCATCCAGCGTATCGGCCGACGGTGCAACGGTAGCAGCGTTTGCCACCCACATCGACGAGGCAGAGCTCGCCGCTGAAAGCAGGTGCGGCGTCTGCGTACCCGCTTTTTCGATAACCTGCTCATCGCTGCCGCTAAAGCCGAGCTGACGTAACACCGCCACGTTCGGACGCTCCTGCGGCGGGATCACCGCCTGCGGGAAACCGGCATCCGACAAGGCTTTCATTTTCAGCAGCCCCTGCTTCGCTGCCAGTTTCGGGTTAGAGACATGAAAACGGTGCTTCGTCGAGGCTTCATTACCAAATGAGAGGCCGGCATAGTGGTGCGTTAGCCCCACCAGCCCGTCAAAGTTGACTTCACGCGCTTTCATGACGATCCCCCTGAGTAAAATCCAGCCCCGGACTCAGCGTTTCCGGCAGCGTCAGCGCAGGCGTTTCCAGGCTCGCCATCGGCCACGCGCAGTAATCTGCGGCATACCATGCGCTGGCGCGGTGGTTACCCGAAGCGCCTACCCCGCCAAACGGTGCCGTACTCGCCGCACCGGTAAGCGGTTTATTCCAGTTCACAATCCCGGCGCGTGCTTCGAGCAGCAGCTGATCAAATTTCTCACGATGCGGGGAAATCAGACCGCTCGACAGTCCATAGCGGGTGTGATTGGCCATCTCAATGGCGCTGTCAAAATCGTCATAACGCCAGACGCAGAGCAGCGGGCCAAAGACCTCTTCATCCGGCACGTTGCGTGCGCCACTCATCTCAACAATGCCCGGCGTCAGGAGCGATGTTCCGGGCTTGATTTGCTTTGGTTCAAGCAGGGTTTTCGCCCCGCGCGCCACGTGATCCTGCCAGGCTTTCAGCACGTTCAGCGCGGCCTGCTCGGAAATCAGCCCCCCAATAAACGGCTGTGGGTCGGCATCCCACTGCGCAGGTACCAGACGTGCGCTGATTTCCACCAGCCGCGCGAGGAAGGCATCGCCCTGTGCACCCCGTTTCACCAGCAGACGACGCGCGCAGGTGCAGCGCTGTCCGGCGGTAATAAACGCTGACTGGAGGGTCAAATGCACCGCCGCGTCGATATCATCAGGATCTTCAACGATCAGCGGGTTGTTACCGCCCATCTCCAGCGCGAGAATTTTTTCCGGCTGCCCCGCCAGCTGGCGATGCAGTTGGTAGCCTGTTCCGGCGCTGCCGGTAAACAGCAGGCCGTCGATATCACTCAACGCACTCAGCGCCTGGCCGGTTTCACGTCCCCCCTGCACCAGGTTGAGCACCCCGTGCGGCAGACCAGCCTGTTCCCAGAGCTTCACCACCGCTTCACCGGTCAGTGGCGTTAACTCACTCGGCTTGAAAATCACGCTATTGCCCGCCAGCAGCGCGGGCACGATATGCCCGTTCGGCAGATGCCCCGGGAAGTTATAGGGGCCAAATACCGCCAGCACGCCGTGCGGACGGTGGCGCAGCGTGGCCGCGCCGTCAGGCATATCGGTATGTTGCTCGCCGGTACGGGTATGGTACGCCTTCACCGAAATGGCGATTTTATTGATCATCGCCGTCACTTCCGTGGCCGCCTCCCAGCGCGGCTTGCTGGTTTCCTGAGCGATAACGCGCGTCAATTCGGCTTTATTGGCCTCCAGCAGTGATGCAAATTTCTCGACTATTCCCTGACGTACGGAGAACGGTTGTTTCGCCCATCCCGGGAAAGCGCGACGGGCAGCGTGACAGGCCTGTTCGACCTGTCCGGCGCTGGCGTCATTTCCCTTCCAGAGCACTTCTTGTCCGACCGGATTGGTCTTTATGCGCGGCTCGCCTTCGCCCGTGACCCAGTCACCGTTGATCCATAAAGTCATGCTGTTTTCTCCTCAGGGCAGAGACGCACCAGGCGAACCGTGTCGCCGGCGTTACATTTCAGGGCATCCAGTTGCGCGGCCGTCAGCACCAGACGTTCACTTTTCGGGTTGGTTCGCACCAGCATGGCGCGGAAATTGTTGTACTGCTCGTTAGCCACCAGACATGCCGGCCACTCACCCGGTGCAGGCTGGCCTTCGGAAACCTCAACCAGCCGGCTTTTACGGATCGCACGCACGCGGTCGATATCGCACTCCAGGGTGGGTCCGCCGTCAAAGATGTCCACATAGTTACGGTAGCGGAAACCCTCTTTTTCCAGCACCGCCCGGGCCGGCGCGGTTTGCGGGTGCACTTCGCCAATCACCGCCTGCGCCTGTGGGCTTAAGAAATGGGTATAGATGGGATGTTTCGGCATCAGTTCGGCGATAAACGCTTTCTGCCCGGTGCCGCACAGATAGTCCGCCCGGCTGAACTCCATCGAGAAGAAGCGCTCGCCGAGGCTCTCCCAGAAAGGTGAATAGCCGGTGTCGTCGATCACGCCGCGCATCTCGGCGACGACCTTTTCGTTAAAACGATCGCGGAACGCGGCCATAAACATGAAGCGCGACTTGGAGAGCAGATAACCGTTGCCCTCTTTCCGCCACGCAGGATCGAGGAACAGCGTGCAAAGCTCGCTGGCTCCCGTGTGGTCATTACAGAGAAAAAGCGTGGGCAGCGCGTTATAGACGTTCAGCTCTTTTGAGGCGTGAACCATCGTACCGACACGGTAGTTGTACCACGGGTCGTTAAGCCCGACGGCCACTTCGATTGCGCAAATGCCGGCCACGGTACCGGTGTCGGTATCTTCGAGAACGAACACATAACCCTGTTCGCTTTTTGGCAACGTCCCCTGCCAGGTTTGCAGGGCGCGCTCAATGCGCGCCGACAGCGTTTTTTCATCGGCAGGAAGCGAGGTCAGCCCGCCTCCCGTCTTACCGGCAAGCTGCATGAGCCCGGCAATATCGCCGCGCTCAACGGGACGGATGACCATCATGATGACACCCCGGACTTCACATGTTCACAGGCCAGTGCAAAACGGTCTAAACCGGTTCTCACCTCTTCCTCGCTGACAATCAGCGCAGGGGCAAAACGCACCACGTTGGCACCGGCAATCAGTACCATCACGCCCATTTTTGCCGCTTCCTGTGAAATAAGTTTAGCTTTTCCGGCAAACTCAGGTGTGAGTTCGCAGCCAATTAACAGACCCAGACCGCGGATCTCTTTAAACAGTCCCGTCTTGCTGTTGATGGCGTTCAGGCGCTCAACAAACCAGTCATGACGTTGTTTAACGCCCTTGAGCACTTCCGGCGTGTTAATGATGTCGAGAACCTGTCCGGCCACGGCGGTAGCCAGCGGGTTACCCCCGTATGTTGTACCATGCGTACCCACGGTCATTACGCTGGCGAATTTATCGGTGGTCAGCATGGCGCCAATCGGGAAGCCGCCGCCCAGCGCTTTCGCCGTAGAGAGCACGTCCGGCGTTACGCCGTAGTGCATATAGGCATACAGCTCACCGGTACGCCCCACACCCGTCTGGACTTCATCGAAAATCAGCACCGCGTGATGACGATCGCACAGCTCACGCAGCCCCTGCAGGAACGCTTTTTGCGCCGGAAGGACCCCGCCCTCACCCTGCATAGGTTCGACGATCACCGCACAGGTGGTGTCGTTGATAAGCTCACTGGCGGACTGCAGATCGTTATACACGCCGTGACGAATATCCGGCGGCAGTGGCGCAAAATCCTGCGAGTATGACGGCTGACCGCCAGCGCTGACGGTAAAGAGCGTGCGGCCGTGGAACGCGTTTTTAAACGCCACAATGCCGCTCTTATGAACGCCGAATTTATCGTGTGCATATTTGCGCGCCAGCTTCAGGGCAGCTTCGTTTGCTTCCGCACCTGAGTTACAGAAAAAGACTTTTTCGGCAAACGTTGCGTCGATCAGTTTTTTCGCCAGTCGCAGAGCGGGCTCGTTGGTAAAACCGTTACCGGTATGCCAGAACTTCGCCGCCTGGTCGTTTAACGCCTGACGCAGTGCCGGGTGCGCGTGACCCAGCGCGTTTACCGCAATCCCGCCTGCAAAGTCGATATACTCTTTGCCCTGTTGATCCCACAGGCGTGAGCCTTCCCCCCGTACCGGAATAAAAGCCGCCGGAGCGTAAACCGGCATCATCCATTCATCGAAATTTTCACGCGTAATTGACAGAGACATAGCGACCTCATCCGGTAAATAAAAGGTTATTTAGATGTTAAATAATTGAGTGTTTGCACTGTGAATGTAGATTGCAGCCTTCGTGCCAGCCAGCGATAAAAATGCATAAACGGGTTAGGGTTACAGAATATCAATAAGTTACGATATGGAGTTATTCACTGTTATTGCATAAAAAGTGAATATTTTTACGACAAGCGGCGCTTTGCCGCACGAAAATAAGAAAGAGTATGCAGAAGCCAAATATAATTCTGGAATTGTGATCGCTCGCGAAATTTATCGGTTCTTTACGCCCTGTTGGGGGGCAATGCGCGTCAGAATGGTGCAAATATTGCACCGTTGGCATGATCTGTCGCAGTTATTGGTCGAACCCCGTAACAGTTGACGCAAATTCTGCTACCATCCATGCACTATTCACCTTGCATTGGCAGCGACTATGAAATTTGTCTCTTTTAATATCAACGGCCTGCGTGCCCGCCCTCACCAGCTTGAAGCAATTGTTGAGCAACATCAGCCAGATGTGATCGGCCTGCAGGAGACAAAAGTTCACGACGATATGTTCCCCCTCGAAGAGGTGGCGAAGCTCGGTTACAACGTCTTCTATCACGGACAGAAAGGTCACTATGGCGTGGCGCTGCTGACCAAAGAGACGCCGGTTTCCGTACGTCGTGGCTTCCCGGGCGATGATGGCGAAGCGCAGCGTCGCATCATCATGGCGGAAATTCCTTCACCACTGGGCAATATCACGGTGATTAACGGGTATTTCCCGCAGGGTGAGAGCCGCGACCATGAGACAAAATTCCCGGCCAAAGCAAAGTTTTATCAGGATCTGCAGGATTACCTGACCACCGAACTGAAAAAAGAGAATCCGGTGCTGATCATGGGCGACATGAATATCAGCCCGACCGATCTCGATATCGGCATTGGAGAAGAGAACCGCAAACGCTGGTTGCGTACCGGTAAATGTTCTTTCCTGCCGGAAGAACGCGAGTGGATGGAACGCCTGCTCGGCTGGGGTCTGGTTGATACTTTCCGCACCGCCAACCCGGAAACGCAGGATCGCTTCTCGTGGTTTGACTACCGCTCAAAAGGCTTTGATGACAACCGCGGTCTGCGTATTGACCTGCTGCTGGCCAGCCCGCCGCTGGCGGAACGCTGCATCGAAACCGGCATCGACTACGATATCCGCAGCATGGAAAAACCGTCTGACCATGCGCCGGTCTGGGCGAAATTCAAACTGTAACCTCGTGTGAACACGCAAAAAATACTCCTGATGTGCGCCCTTCTGGGCGCATTTGTTCTGACCTTCGTCTTTCTTCCGCCGGGGACGCTCTCCCTGGAAACCATCAAAACGCACCAGCAGTCGCTCCTCTCGCACGTGGAACAGGCGCCGTGGCAAAGCGCGTTTTTCTTTTTCGCCCTCTACGTGTTGGTCTCCGCCCTGTCGATACCCGGTGCGGCGATACTGACGCTGCTGGCGGGAGCGCTGTTTACGCTGTGGGAAGGCACCCTGCTGGTCTCGTTTGCTTCTACCCTCGGCGCCACGCTGGCGATGCTTGCCAGCCGTTATCTGCTGCGCGACTGGGTACAGCGGCGATTCACATCGCAGATGAATACGGTGAACGCCGGTATGGCGCGGGACGGTGCAGGGTATCTTTTTGCCCTGCGTCTGATGCCCTTGTTCCCGTTTTTTCTGGTGAATCTGCTCATGGGGCTGACACGTATTGCGGTCAGTCGCTACTGGTGGGTGAGCCAGGTCGCCATGCTGCCTGCAACCATTATCTTTCTGAACGCCGGACGCGCGCTGGGGAAAGTGAATTCGCTTCGCGATATTTTATCGCCGGGACTGATATTCGCCTTTACACTACTGGGGTTATTGCCGCTGGCGACGCGCTGGCTGTTTTCCCGTTTTACCCCTTCATCAAAAAAGTGAGGCATTATGCGCCGTGTGCGTTTTTGCACGTTTCTGAGCGGTCTGCTGCTGGCAGCCCCGCTGTTTGCAGCGGACAACTGGCAGGCTATCCAACAACAAGCCAAAGGCCAGACCGTCTGGTTTAACGCCTGGGGCGGCGATCGGGCGGTAAACCGCTACCTCGAGTGGGTAAGCGGTGAGATGAAAACGCATTACGACATAACCCTTAAAATCGTCCCACTGGCGGATGCCGCCGATGCGGTCAAACGTATTCAAACAGAAGCCGCCGCAGGCCGGAAAACGAACGGTTCAGTCGACCTCTTATGGGTCAACGGTGAGAACTTCCGGACCCTGAAAGCCGCTAACCTGCTGCAAACCGGATGGGCGCAGACCTTGCCCAACTGGCGCTATGTCGATACCCGCAAACCGGTTATGGAGGATTTTGCTGTCCCCACCGATGGCGCGGAATCCCCGTGGGGCGGTGCGCAGCTCACCTTTATTGCCCGCCACGCAAGCCTGCCTGCGCCCCCAAACGATCCTCAGGCGTTACTGGCGTATGCGCAGCAGCATCCGGGCAAAGTCAGCTACCCACGCCCGCCCGATTTTACCGGCACGGCATTTCTGGAACAGTTGCTCCTGAACCTCACCGCTCACCCGGAGGCGTTGCAAAAAGCCCCTGATAACACCTTTGCCCAAGTGACGGCTCCGCTGTGGCACTACCTGGACAAATTACACCCGCTGCTGTGGCGAAAGGGAGAGGACTTTCCTCCCTCGCCCGCCAGAATGGATACCTTGCTTGCCAGCGGTAGCCTCAATCTCTCCCTGACCTTTAACCCGGCACATGCGCAGCAAAAAGTGGCCAGCGGTGAACTGCCTGCCGACAGCTACAGCGTTGGTTTTGACAACGGAATGATAGGCAACGTCCATTTTGTGGCCATTCCGTCGAATGCCAGTGCAAGCGCAGGCGCGAAGGTGGTCGCCAATTTCCTCCTTTCACCGCAGGCGCAAATCCGCAAGGCCGACCCGGCCATCTGGGGAGACCCGAGCGTACTGGATGCGAAAACACTGCCCGAAAAAGAAGCGAAGCAGCTCACTGCCCATACGCCGGCAGGGCTGCCAAAAATGCTTCCCGAGCCGCACGCTGCCTGGGTTAACGCGCTGGAGCAGGAATGGCTGCGTCGTTACGGCACCCGCTGAGCTGGCTCGTCTGGCTGGCGATGGCGGTCATCTATCTGCCGTTGCTTCCCGCCGCCGCCATACTGTTTGCCCCGGCATTCTCGCTGAACAACTGGCAGTTGCTGTTTAACGACCCGCAGCTGCCACAGGCTACGGTCGCCACGCTGGTCTCAACGCTTATCGCGACGCTGGGGTCGATGTTTATCGCTCTGGTGATCGTGGCCCTCCTGTGGCCGGGCGAGCGCTGGCGACGGCTCAGCAGCCGGCTGACGTGGCTGCTCGCCGTTCCTCATGTGGCCTTTGCCACCAGCGCTTTACTGCTGTTTGCCGAAGGGGGCCTGTTGTATCAGGTGTGTAGCGTCTGTACGCCGCCGCTTGACCGATACGGTGCAGGGCTGGGGCTGACGCTTGCGGTAAAAGAGAGCGCGTTTGTGCTGTGGGCCCTTTACGCCGTCCTGCCGGAAAAACGCCTTGCGCAGCAAAAGGTCGTGCTGCATACCTTCGGCTACGGGCGTTTTCAGGCGCTGAACTGGCTCATCCTTCCAACGATCGCGCCGGCTCTTGGCGCGGTGATGCTGGCGGTGCTGGCCTGGTCCCTGTCGGTTGTGGACGTGGCGATGGTGCTCGGGCCTGGCAATCCCCCGACGCTTGCCGTACTGGCGTGGCAGTGGCTCAGTCAGGGCGATGCGCAGCAGCAGACAAAGGGAACGCTGCTGTGCCTGCTTCTCCTTCTGCTGCTGGCCGCGCTTTCTGTACTGGGTTACGGCGCATGGAGACTCTGGCGTCGCACGCTGCCGGATCTGAGCGGACGCCGTCGAATGTCGCTTATCGCCCCACCAGCGCGTCTGCTTAGCGGATTTCTGCCCGCCTGCGGGGTGCTTTGCGCGGTCGTGCTGCTCATGCTGGCGCAGCGGGACGACATCGGTGCGGTTGGCGCCAGCCTCTCCTTTGGCCTGCTCGCCAGCCTGATTTCGCTGGGGGTAATTGTTCTCTGGCTTGAGTGGGGACCGCAGCGAGGCACGCTGTGGGTGTGGTTGCCGCTGGCGCTGCCGGCGCTGCCCCTCGTTACCGGACAATATGTTATCGCGTTGCGACTGGGTCTCGACGGACACTATGCCGCCGTGCTGTGGAGCCATCTGCTGTGGGTTTTACCGTGGATGTTGTTGGTCCTCCAGCCGGCCTGGCAGAGGATCGATCCCCGGCTGATCCTTACCGCCAGAACGCTCGGCTGGCGGCGGGGAAAAATCTTCTGCTGGCTGAAATGCCCCTTGCTGGTACGCCCGGCGCTGCTGGCTTTCGCGACCGGGTTTTCCGTCAGCATGGCGCAATACATGCCAACCCTCTGGCTGGGCGCAGGCCGTTTTGCGACGCTGACCACTGAAACCGTGGCGCTCAGCAGTGGAGGCAGCATTCCGCTTCTGGCTAACCGGGCGCTGGGGTTGCTGTTGGTCACGGGGAGCGTGTTTGGCCTTGCCGCCCTGCTATCCCGGCTCGCAAGCCGTTACCGACGAGGATTACGTTAATGCTGCAGGTCAGCAATCTCACCATTGAACCGCTTTTCCGCGAGGTCAATTTTTGTGTGCCACGCGGCGAAATAGTCACGCTGATGGGCCCTTCCGGCAGCGGAAAATCAACCCTTTTTGCCTGGATGGTGGGCGCACTGTCAGACGACTTTCAGGCTCAGGGCGAACTGTGGCTTGATGAACGTCGCTGCGACGGACTGCCCGTGGAGGCCCGCGGGTTGGGGATCCTCTTTCAGGATGCCCTGCTGTTTGACCATTTCAGCGTCGGACAAAATTTGCTGCTGGCATTACCTGAACGGATTGTCGGACGAGCACGGCGGGAAGCGGTCGAGCAGGCGCTCGGTTCTGCCGGGCTTGCCGGGCATTACGCCAGCGATCCGGCGACCCTTTCCGGCGGCGAACGTGCCCGGGTCAGTCTGCTGCGTGCCCTGCTTGCAGAGCCGCAGGCGTTACTGCTGGATGAACCGTTCAGCCGTCTCGATAATGCGTTACGCGCCTCGTTTCGGGCATGGGTATTTGACACTACCCGCGCACGCAATATTCCGGTGGTTCTGGTCACGCATGACGACGAAGACGTGCCCCCGGGCGGCGAAGTGATTGAGATTTCTCGCTGGCAATAATGTGCTAACGCAATGTTTTACCTTCCAGGAGAGACGACAATGCCCCCCTCTTTTACTGACGTCAGGTTATTCGATGAAACGTGTTTCTCAACTGACTGCGCTGGCCATGCTGTGCGGCCTCGCTTCATTTTCCTCTCTGGCTGCTGATATGCCGCACGCCATGACGCTGTCTCAACTTCAGGCACAACACGGTGCGGTGATCGACACCCGCGCCAGCGCGTTTTACAACGGCTGGCCGCAAACGCTGAGCGCGCCCTCCGGGCATGAGCCCGCCGCACTTAACCTTTCCGCCTCCTGGCTTGGCGCGATGAGCGATGACCAGATTGCCGTCTGGGCCAGACAGCACCAGCTTACGCCGGCCATGACGATCGCGCTCTACGGCCGCGACGCCGATAATCAGGCGGTCAAAGCGCGGCTGGAAAAAGCCGGTTACCACCAGATTTCCGTGCTCAACGATGCCCTGCAGGTACCTGAGCGTCTGCAGCGTTTGCCGCACTTTGAACAACTCGTCTACCCGGAGTGGATCCACCAGCTTCAGCAGGGTAAACCCGTCACTGCCGCGCCGACGGGCGACTGGAAAGTCATTGAAGCCGCATGGGGCGCGCCGAAGTTTTATCTGCTGAACCATATTCCCGGTGCCGGCTACATTGATACCAACGAAGTGGAAAGCGAACCGCTGTGGAATAAAGTTTCTGACGACACGCTAAAAGCGATGCTGGCGAAGCACGGGATCCGTCACGATACGACCGTCATTCTGTATGGCCGTGACGTATATGCCGCCGCCCGCGTGGCGCAGATCATGCTGTATGCGGGCGTGAAGGACGTCCGCATTCTTGATGGTGGCTGGAAAGCCTGGTCTGACGCGGGTCTGCCGGTTGAACGGGGAATGCCCAAAGACGTGAAGCCCGCCCCCGATTTTGGTGCACCGATCCCCGGCCAGCCGCAGTTGATGGTGGATATGGCGCAAGCACGCGGGATGCTGCATCGCCAGGACGCGTCGCTGGTCAGCATTCGTTCCTGGCCGGAGTTCATCGGCGAAACCAGCGGCTACAGCTACATTAAGCCAAAAGGTGAGATTGCCGGTGCCCGCTGGGGGCATGCCGGTAGCGACGCCACCCATATGGAAGATTTCCATAATCCGGATGGCACCATGCGCAGCGCTGACGACATCGCCGCCATGTGGAAAACCTGGAACATCCTGCCGGAACAGCACGTCGCGTTTTACTGCGGCACCGGCTGGCGTGCGTCCGAGACGTTTATGTACGCACGGGCGATGGGCTGGAAAAATGTCGCCGTCTATGACGGCGGCTGGTACGAGTGGAGCAGTCATCCACAGAACCCCGTCTCCAGCGGAAAACGTGGGCCAGAAAGTTCACGCTAACGGGTAAGTGACTTCAGCGTCACATACCCGCTCCAGATGCGCGTTGTGGTGGTCAGCCAGCACAACGCGCCAAATATCCACGCCAGCACGCTGAAGTGCGCTGGAAAGAGGCAGCACAGCACAAACAGCGCGATCGTCTCCGTCCCCTCCGTTAACCCACCAATATAGTAAAACGACTTATGCGCGTAGCCGGGGTTGTCGATGTTGTGTTTCGCTGCCAGCGCGGCAAATGCCAGAAAACTGCTCCCGGTACCGATAAAGGCAAACAACAGCCAGCCAGCGGCAAGCGCATTCTCTGCGGGGGCCGCCAGCGCGAATCCGAAGGGAACCAGCGCGTAAAACAGAAAATCGAGGGCGATATCAAGAAATCCTCCCGCATCCGTCAGCCCGCGCCGGCGCGCCAGCGCACCGTCCAGACCATCCAGCAGGCGATTCAGCACGATGGCGACGAGCGCCGCCGGATACCAGCCGAGGGCCAGAAACGGTAAGGCCAGAACGCCTATGGCAAACCCGGTCAGGGTTAATCCGTCAGGCGTGATCCCCGGCTTATCCAGTACTGACACCAGTCGGTTGAGCGTGGGTTTAATCCGCGGGTGCAGATGACGATCAAGCATGGGGATCCTCTTTAAACGTGGCACATAACCCCTGCGCCGGGATGTCCAGCGCGGCATTAAAGCGTGCAGAGAGATTCTGAAACGCAATCAGCGCCGTCATTTCGGCGATCGCGTCCTCGCTGAAATGGCGTTTGATCTCACTTTTGATTTCGTCATTCACACGGGGCGGCGTCGCGGTGACAGCCTCGGCATAGGCCAGCGCTGCACGCTCCTCTTCGCTAAAAAGAGCGGAATCACGCCACGCGTTGACGGCCTGAACCTTATCCAATGCGCCCGAGCGCTCCGCCAGGCGCAAACTGTTGGCATCGATACAAAAAGCACAGTGACAAAGCTGCGATACCCGGGTCATTAACAGCGAACGGAGCACCGGCGACAGGCGCGCGTGACGACGTTCGAGAAAACCGACGAACAATGCCACCAGCCAGAAAAGACGTGGCATCCTTCCCCACCAGCGTGTGGGGTTAAGCACGGCACCAAAGTGTTTTTTCTGCATGGCGGCAATCGGTTTTATGCTGACCGGAAGGGTGGCGATGGGATCTACCCAGGTGGACGTCTCTTTCACCTGATTCTCCTGATGGCTGGACTCTTAGAAAGGGCACGATAATATGGTGTTTTTCGCTAACAAGTATTGACGACCATGCTAAAAACAGTCGATGTCGTTGCGGCAATCATCGAAAAAGACAACAAAATTTTACTGGCCCAGCGCCCGGCTCATGCCGACCAGCCGGGCATGTGGGAATTCGCAGGCGGAAAAGTAGAAGCCGGTGAGACGCAGCCCGAGGCGCTTGTCCGCGAGCTGCACGAAGAGCTCGGCATCCACGCGCAGCCAGGTGAGTATGTGGCAAGCCATCAGCGTGAGGTGTCACAGCGGTTAATCAACCTTCACGCCTGGCACGTTCCGGCGTTCAGCGGCGCGCTGACGGCGCATTACCACAGTGCGCTGGTGTGGTGTACGCCCGAAGACGCATTTGGTTTCAACTTAGCGCCTGCGGACATCCCGCTGCTGGAGGCGTTTATTGTTTTACGCGACGCCAGACCAGCGGATTCGTGCTAATGGTGCGTTCATCACGCTGGCACTGCAACAGAATGCCGTCCGCTTTTACCACTGCCCCTTCCGAATAGTTCTGATCCTGATAGATGCAGCACTGGTTACACGGCTGCGCTCGCTGGCCGCTGGAGCTGAACACCTCCGGCGGCACATTCACGTCCACATCCGGGCGAATGCGGTCTGCCTGCGCGCCTGCGGTAAACATCAAACATAACGCGGTTATCACGTAACGGTTCATAGACTTATCTTCCTGTTGTGCCCTGATAAAGACTATAACGGTAAACCGGCGCAGAACCTTTAATTTATCTCGTCATCGCTTTTGGTTATGACGAAGCCCCGCTGATTAATTTCCTTTTCGGCATGCATTTCTGCTTGCTTCACAAAGCGGTACGGATGGTATAGTCAAAAAAACAACACAATTCGTATAAGCAATATACATAAAATAATATAAGGGGTTCTTATATCTATGGATCAGACACGCTCTCTGGAAACTTTCCTCTCTTATGTTCAACAGCGCGACCCGCATCAAAGTGAGTTTGCGCAGGCCGTACGTGAAGTCATGACCACGTTGTGGCCGTTCCTTGAAGAAAACCCGCGCTATCGCCAGATGTCACTGCTTGAGCGCCTCGTGGAGCCGGAGCGCGTGATCCAGTTTCGCGTGACCTGGGTAGATGACCGTAATCAGGTCCAGGTTAACCGCGCGTGGCGCGTGCAGTTTAATTCCGCCATCGGCCCGTTTAAGGGTGGGATGCGTTTCCACCCTTCCGTGAATCTGTCGATTTTAAAATTCCTCGGCTTTGAGCAGACGTTTAAAAATGCCCTTACAACTCTGCCCATGGGCGGCGGGAAAGGCGGCAGTGATTTCGATCCGAAAGGCAAAAGCGAAGGCGAAGTGATGCGTTTCTGTCAGGCGCTGATGACCGAACTCTATCGTCATCTTGGTCCCGATACTGACGTTCCGGCGGGCGATATCGGCGTTGGTGCGCGTGAAGTGGGCTTTATGGCCGGCATGATGAAAAAGCTCTCGAATAATAGCGCCTGTGTCTTTACGGGCAAAGGGCTCTCCTTTGGCGGCAGCCTGATCCGTCCGGAAGCCACCGGCTACGGGCTGGTCTATTTTACCGAGGCGATGCTGAAGCGCCACGGCTTAGGGTTTGAAGGTATGCGCGTGGCGGTGTCCGGCTCCGGTAACGTGGCCCAGTACGCCATTGAGAAAGCAATGCAGTTTGGTGCCCGCGTGGTTACCGCGTCAGATTCACGCGGTACCGTGGTGGATGAAGCCGGTTTTACGGCCGAGAAGCTGGCTCGCCTGTGCGACATTAAAGCCAGCCGCGACGGCCGTCTGGCGGATTATGCCCGTGAATTTGGTCTGACCTGGCTCGAAGGCAAACAGCCGTGGGGCGTGCCGGTCGATATCGCCCTGCCATGTGCGACCCAGAACGAACTGGATACCGAGGCCGCACGCACCCTGATTACCAACGGCGTGAAGGCCGTGGCCGAAGGGGCGAATATGCCAACCACCATCGAAGCGACCGATCTGTTCCTTGAGGCTGGCGTGCTGTTTGCGCCGGGCAAAGCCGCGAACGCCGGCGGCGTGGCGACCTCTGGCCTGGAGATGGCGCAAAACGCCGCGCGCCTCGGCTGGAAGGCAGAGAAAGTGGATGCGCGTCTGCACCACATTATGCTGGATATTCACCACGCCTGCGTCGAGTACGGCGGTGAGGCATCGCAAACCAACTACGTGCGTGGCGCAAATATCGCCGGGTTCGTGAAGGTCGCGGATGCGATGATTGGGCAAGGGGTTATCTAAGCACGCTGTCGCCCTTTCCCGTCGGGAGAGGGCGACAACCGAAAGCACATCAGGCTGCGCTTTTTTTCTTTTTGAACGGTTTCTTCGGCGCACCACCCGGTGCAACCATCCCCCGGAACTGCTTCACCGGCGTATTACGCGCCTGGTTAATCAGCTCGTACAAGGTCCCCACCAGCGGCTGCATAAAGTCCTGATAGCGACACTGCTTTTCACTGATTTGCGTCAGCACAGATTCCCAGTGTGCCGTCATGTCCGGCCTTGCGGCCAGCTCAGGCAGCGAGTGGATCAATGCGCGCCCCGGTTCAGTCGAGTGGATATAGCGCCCTTTTTTCTCCAGAAAACCGCGCTTAAACAGCAACTCGATAATGCCCGCACGGGTCGCTTCCGTGCCCAGTCCGTCGGTGGCACGCAAGATCTTCTTCAGATCCTTATCCTGAACAAAACGGGCGATCCCGGTCATTGCCGAGAGCAGTGTCGCATCGGTGAAGTGGCGCGGCGGTTGGGTCTGGCGTTCAACCACTTCGCCTTTCTCACACAGCAGCTCGTCATCTTTGGCAACCACCGGCAGCGGCGTGCCGTCATTCTCTTCGTCACGCTCTTTGTTGCCAAGCAGCGTGCGCCAGCCAGCCTCCGCCAGGAAACGCGCCTTGGCGATAAATTTCCCTTTGGCAATTTCCAGCTCAATCACGCATTTGCGGAACATGGCGTCCGGGCAGAACTGCATCAGATACTGACGAGCCACCAGGTTATACACCTTCGCTTCGTTTTCCGTGAGGTTAACGTTGCTGGCGCGCGCCGTCGGGATAATCGCATGGTGGGCATCCACCTTTTTATCATCCCAGCAGCGGTTATGAATGTCCGGATTCACAACCGGTTGCGGCAGCAGATCCGGCGCGTGAACGGCAATGGCGTTCATCACCGCGTGACGGCCGGCAAAGTGCTCTTCCGGCAGATACCGGCTGTCAGAACGCGGATAGGTAATGAGTTTGTGGGTTTCGTAGAGCTTCTGGCAGATATCAAGGACGTTCTGCGCGCTCAGACCGAAGCGTTTCGCCGCTTCAATCTGCAGCGCGGAAAGCGAGAACGGCAGCGGCGCGGGTTCTGATTCCCGTTTATCGTTATAGCTGGTGACAATAGCAGGCTGACCGGTAATCCGGTTGACCACGTGCTCCGCCAGCGGACGGTGCAGCAACCGCCCCTCTTCATCCTGATACGATTCGCAGGCATCGCTTGGCTGCCAGACGGCGGTAAAGCGCTCGTCTTTTGGCGTGACGATATGCGCTTTAACCTCAAAGAAATCTTTGGCGACGAAATTCTCAATCTCTTCGTCACGACGCACCACCAGCCCCAGCACCGGCGTTTGCACACGCCCGACGGAGAGGACGCCCTGATAACCGGCATTACGCCCCAGAATGGTGTAGGCGCGGGTCATATTGATCCCGTAAAGCCAGTCAGCACGAGCGCGGGCCAGCGCGGAAACGCACAGCGGAATAAACTCGCTGTTCGCGCGCAGACGTGAAATGGCCCGCTCCACGGCCTGCGGATTGAGGTCGTTAATCAGGCAGCGCTGGACCTGCTGGCGTTTTTCCGGCGCCAGCTCCAGATAGTCCAGCACCTCATCCACCAGCAGTTGCCCTTCCCTGTCCGGGTCACCCGCGTGGATGACTTCCGTCGCGTCATGCAAAAAACGTTTAATCACGTTGAGCTGTTTGGTGACGGAAGGCCGTGGCTGTAGGCGCCATTTTTCAGGGACGATGGGCAGGTCATTGAGGTTCCAGCGGGCATAGCGGCTGTCGTAGACATCCGGCTGCGCCTGCTCAAGCAGGTGACCGATACACCAGGTGACCACCTGCCCGTTACCGCATTCGATAAAGCCGTCGCCCTTGCGATGCGGCTTCGGCAGCACATCGGCAATGGCACGGGCCAGGCTCGGCTTTTCGGCAATAAACAACCGCATTGAATTAACGGATCTCAATCATCGGTCGGCCACCGCGCGCGGTCACCAGTTCACCGATCGCCGTCAGGGTAATACCAAACTCTGCGGCCGTCGCCTGGACGTCGGCTTCAGCGTCTGGCGTGACCGCCAGCAGCAAACCACCGGACGTTTGCGGATCGCACAGCAGATTGCGCCACGCTTCAGGCATTTCGCCCATCAGATGACCATAGCTGGCAAAGTTACGCTGGGTACCGCCCGGAACGGCGCCCGCTGCAATGTACTCCTCCACACCCGGCAGCTTCGGCACGTCCTGATACCAGACCTGCGCCTGTACGCCCGCGCCCTGACACACTTCGGAGAGGTGCCCGAGAAGGCCAAAACCGGTCACGTCGGTCATGGCTTTCACGCCGTCGATATTCGCGAAAGCCGCACCCGCGAGGTTCATCTGGCACATGACCTCGGTTGCCAGCCCCTGGTGTTCCGGCTTCAGCAGCGATTTTTTCTCCGCAGTAGTGAGGACACCAATGCCCAGCGGTTTGGTGAGGAACAGCTTGCAGCCCGCCTGCGCGGTGCTGTTGCGTTTCACGCGCTCGGTGGGCACCACGCCCGTGACCGCGAGACCGAAGATCGGCTCCGGCGCATCGATAGAATGACCACCGGCCAGCGCGATCCCCGCCTGCTGGCAGGCAAAACGTCCCCCTTCAATCACCTCACGGGCAATTTCAGGGGCAAGGGTGTTAATCGGCCAGCCCAGAATGGCAATCGCCATAATCGGTTTGCCCCCCATGGCGAAAATATCGCTGATGGCGTTGGTGGCCGCAATACGCCCGAAATCGAACGGGTTGTCGACAATCGGCATAAAGAAGTCGGTGGTACTGATAATGCTGGTGCCGTTACCCAGGTCATAAACTGCCGCATCGTCACGCGTTTCGTTACCGACAAGCAGGTTCGGGTCGACAAACTTCGCCTGTTCACTGTGGAGAATGGTCTCCAGCACTTTCGGGGAAATTTTACAACCGCAACCGGCTCCGTGGCTGTATTGCGTTAAACGAATGGTTTGCTCGCTCATGGACGTCTCCTGTCATCTCAATCGCGCTATGGTAGCGCTCATTCCATAAAGAGGTAAGTATGACTGTCTGAATTCTGCGGCAGATGCTCAGAATCCAGACAGTTTAGCGCGCGTTATCAGAAACGGCTGACGAAAGGCGTGGTGTCCGGCACATTAATGGTGGCGGAGGCTTTAAGCTGAGGCGTGCCGAGATAGAGGAAGCCGACAATTTTATCATGTTCGCCACAGGCGAATCCGTCGCGAACCGGCTGGCTGTTGGTCAGCGGCCCTGTGCGCCAGATACCGTTAAACCCTTGCGCCACGGCGGCCATTTGCATTGCCATGACGGCACAGCCGGCAGACATTTCCTGCTCCCAGACCGGCACTTTGTGGTCGGCCTGACATTTCGCCACGACAGCGATGATCATCGGCGCACGGAATGGCGCACTGCGGGCTTTCTCAATACCCTTCTCATCCTGACCTGCGGCAACCGCCCCCTGCTCCAGTATCTGACTGAAACGATCGCGGCCTTCACCTTCAATCACAAAGAAGTGCCATGGCTGCAGCGTACCATGATCCGGTGCACGCAGGCCGGCACGCAGAATATTCTCCAGTTGCTCCCCTGCCGGCGCCGGCTCGGTGAGACGTGAAGCGCTACGGCGGTTAACAAGCAGTTCAAGTGCGTCCATTGGTTAACTCCTTTCTTGAAATTTACTCACAAAATTAACACGGCGGCAGATTTTGTTACAGCGTAGCAGGCGATTCCTGCTGACAAGTGACGGTTGGGTCATTACGATAACCGCACATTGCCGTCCCGTGGCGACGGAAACAGTCATTTTCTGGTTAGGGAGAATACATGCGAACCCTTTGGCGAATCATTGCCGGTTTCTTTAAATGGACGTGGCGACTGCTCAACTTCGTCCGCAACCTGGTGATGAATATCTTCTTCATCCTCCTGGTTCTGGTTTGCGCAGGCGTCTGGATGCATATCAGCAACGCAAATCTGGCGCAGCATTCGACTCGCGGGGCGCTGTTACTTGATATCACGGGCGTCATCGTCGATAAGCCGTCCACCAGCAATCGTCTGGGCGTTATTGGCCGTCAGCTGTTTGGCGCGACATCAGACCGTCTTCAGGAAAACTCCCTGTTCGATATCGTCGACACCATTCGTCAGGCAAAAGATGACCGCAACATTACCGGCATCGTGCTGGATCTGAAAGATTTTGCCGGCGGCGACCAGCCTTCAATGCAATACATTGGTAAAGCGCTGCGCGAATTCCGCGACAGCGGCAAGCCGGTGATTGCGGTCGGGGACAGCTACAGCCAGGGGCAGTATTATCTGGCCAGCTTCGCCAATAAAATCTGGCTCTCCCCTCAGGGTACGGTCGATCTGCATGGCTTTGCCACTAACGGTCTGTATTACAAATCGCTGCTCGACAAACTGAAAGTCACCACCCACGTCTTCCGCGTCGGAACCTATAAATCCGCCGTGGAGCCGTTTATTCGTGATGATATGTCCCCTGCGGCCCGTGAAGCGGACAGCCGCTGGATTGGTGAGCTGTGGCAAAACTATCTGAGCACCGTGGCCGCTAACCGCCAGATAACCGCTGATCAGGTATTCCCTGGCGCGCAGGGCGTGCTGGAAGGCCTGCGCAAGGTTGATGGTGATACCGCAAAATATGCGCTGGATAACAAACTGGTCGATGCGCTGGGCACCAGCGCGGATATCGAAAAATCACTGAGCAAACAGTTTGGCTGGAGCAAAGAGGATAAAAACTTCAGCGCCATCAGCATGTACGATTATGCGACCAAAAAGCCGGATGACAGCGGTGACAGCGTCGCGGTGGTCTTTGCTAATGGTGCCATCATGGACGGCGAGGAAACGCCGGGTAACGTGGGCGGCGATACTACCGCATCGCAAATCCGTGATGCTCGCCTTGATCCGAAAGTGAAGGCGATTGTACTGCGCGTAAACAGCCCTGGCGGCAGCGTCAGCGCTTCTGAAGTGATCCGCGCTGAACTTGCCGCGGCACGTGCAGCCGGCAAGCCGGTAGTGGTGTCGATGGGTGGAATGGCGGCCTCGGGCGGTTACTGGATTTCAACCCCGGCTAACTACATCGTCGCCAACCCGAGCACGCTGACCGGCTCGATTGGCATCTTTGGGGTGATTAACACCGTGGAAAACAGCCTGGATTATCTGGGCGTCCATACCGATGGCGTTGCCACTTCACCGCTGGCGGATGTGTCGGTCACAAAATCGCTGCCACCTGAAGTCTCTGAGATGATGCAGCTCAGTATCGAGAACGGCTACAAGCGCTTTATTACGCTGGTGGCAGAGTCCCGTAAAAAGACACCGCAACAGATCGACGACATTGCGCAGGGCCACGTCTGGACTGGCCAGGATGCGAAGAATAATGGTCTGGTAGACAGCCTGGGCGACTTTGATGACGCGGTGAAGAAAGCCGCCGAACTGGCGAAGCTCAAGCAGTGGCATGTTGAGTATTATCAGGACGAGCCGTCGTTCTTTGACCTGGTGATGAACAGCATGTCCGGCTCCGTGCGTGCCATGCTGCCTGAGGCGCTGCAGGCGTATCTGCCTGCGCCAGTCGCGACGGCGGCTAAAGCGATGAAAGCGGAAAGCGACAAACTGGCGGCCTTTAACGATCCACAAAGCCGTTACGCGTTTTGTCTGACCTGTGCAAACGTCCGTTAAACACCGTCCCCTCTTCCCGTGAAGAGGGGATTTTTTTCTTTTGAAGAACAAGAACTCACTACCATGCAGAAGAAATCGATTTATGTAGCCTACACTGGCGGTACCATCGGTATGCAGCGCTCTGAAAACGGCTATATCCCGGTCTCCGGCCACCTTCAGCGCCAGCTCGCGCTGATGCCTGAATTCCACCGTCCGGAAATGCCTGACTTCACCATCCACGAATACGAGCCGCTGATGGACTCCTCCGATATGACGCCGGAAGACTGGCAGCATATCGCGGACGACATTAAAGCCCATTACGACCAGTACGACGGCTTTGTGATCCTGCATGGTACCGACACAATGGCGTTTACCGCCTCGGCACTCTCCTTCATGCTGGAGAATCTGGGCAAGCCCGTCATCGTCACCGGCTCACAAATTCCGCTGGCGGAGCTGCGTTCTGACGGGCAGATCAACCTGCTCAACTCTCTGTATGTGGCAGCAAATTACCCGATTAACGAAGTGTCGCTGTTCTTCAACAACCGACTGTATCGCGGCAACAGGACCACGAAGGCGCACGCCGATGGCTTTGACGCTTTCGCCTCACCGAACCTGCAGCCGCTGCTGGAGGCGGGCATCCATATTCGTCGTCTGGGCACCCCACCTGCGCCGAGCACGGCGGGCGAACTGATTGTTCATCCGATCACGCCGCAACCGATTGGCGTGGTAACGATTTACCCGGGTATCTCTGCAGATGTGGTGCGTAACTTCCTGCGCCAGCCGGTGAAAGCGCTGATCCTGCGCTCTTACGGCGTGGGCAATGCCCCGCAGAACGGCGAGTTCCTGAAAGAGCTGCAGGAAGCGAGCGAGCGCGGGATCGTGGTGGTTAACCTGACGCAATGCATGTCCGGTAAAGTCAACATGGGCGGTTACGCCACCGGTAACGCCCTCGCGCATGCAGGCGTTATCAGCGGATTCGATATGACCGTTGAAGCTACGCTGACTAAACTTCACTATTTACTGAGTCAGGATCTGGACATTCAGTCCATCCGCAGCGCGATGATGCAAAACCTGCGCGGCGAACTGACGCCGGACGAATAAGGAGGCACCATGACGCAACGCGCCCTGTTACTGGTCGATTTGCAAAATGATTTCTGTGCGGGCGGCGCACTGGCCGTCGCTGAAGGTGACAGCACCGTAGACGTGGCGAATACGCTGATTGAGTGGTGCAAAACGCGGGGTGAGGCAGTTGTCGCAAGCCAGGACTGGCACCCGGCTGATCACGGCAGTTTTGCCAGCCAGCACGGCGTTGAGCCCTTCACTCAGGGTGAACTTGACGGCCTGGCACAAACCTTCTGGCCGGATCACTGCGTGCAGCAGACGGAAGGTGCGCAGCTGCATCCGCTGCTGAATCAGAAGGCCATCGACGCGGTGTTTCATAAAGGGGAAAACCCGTCTATCGACAGCTACAGCGCCTTCTTTGATAACGGACATCGCCAGAAAACGGCGCTGGACGGGTGGTTACGCCATCACGAAATCACCGAACTGATTGTGCTGGGTCTGGCGACGGATTACTGCGTGAAGTTCACCGTGCTGGACGCCCTCCAGCTAGGCTATACCGTCAGCGTCATCACCGATGGCTGTCGCGGGGTGAACATTCAACCGCAGGACAGCGCACAGGCGTTTATGGATATGGCCGCGGAAGGCGCCACCCTGTATACCCTGGAAGACTGGCTGGAAACGCACGCCTGACCTTCTCGCCGGGCAAGCCCCAGTGCTGCCCGGCACGCCCCGTCTCGTTCCCCATAAAGTGAACTCCCTCGCATCACCAGCGAAGCGGCAATGCTATTCTCTTCAGGCTGTTTTTTCGCCACGCCTTTTCCGTGGCGTGGTTATTTTTGTTAAGTCAAAGAGGAACTTGTATGAAACGTTTGCCTTTGCTGGCAGCATTACCCCTGCTTTGCGCGTCAGTTGCTTCCGCCACTCCCCTGATGTCTGTGGGATATTTTAATGGCGGTGGCGATGTCACCGCCGGTCCCGGTGGCGATATCAATACGCTCGACGTTCGTCAGATTACCCACCTGAACTACTCATTTGGTCTGGTCTATAACGATGAGAAAGACGAAACCCATGCTGCGCTGAAAGATCCGGCGAAACTTCATCAGATCTGGCTGTCGCCAAAAGTCGCCGCCGATCTGGCGCTAATCCCGACGCTGCGTAAGCAAAATCCAGACCTGAAAGTGCTGCTCTCCGTGGGCGGATGGGGTGCGCGTGGCTTCTCCGGCGCAGCCGCGACCCAAGAGAGCCGTGCGGTGTTTATCCGCTCGGCTCAGGAGATTGTCGAAAAATATGCACTCGACGGCATCGATCTTGACTGGGAATACCCGGTAAATGGCGCATGGGGACTGGTGGCCAGCACGCCAGCCGATCGCGATAACTTCACCGCACTGCTGAAAGAATTGCGCACCGCCTTCGGCCATAAAAAGCTGGTCACCATCGCGGTGGGGGCAAATGCAGAAAGTCCGAAAAGCTGGGTGGATGTAAAGGCCATTGCCCCGCTGCTCGACTACATCAACCTGATGACCTACGACATGGCGTATGGCACACAGTATTTCAACGCCAATCTGTATGACTCCAGCGACTGGCCAACGGTGGCCGCCGCAGACAAATACAGCGTGGATTTTGTGGTGAACAACTATCTGGCGGCCGGGCTGAAGCCGCAGCAGATGAACCTCGGGATTGGTTTTTACGGCCGCGTGCCGAAACGCGCCGTGGAGCCCGGTATTGACTGGACAAAAGCCGATGCGCAAAACCATCCGGTGACCCAGCCCTACTTTGGGCCTCAGGAAACCGGCTTATTCGCGTCACTGGGTTACGACCTGACCAAAGATACGTATGTGAAGTACAACGATATTGTGAAAAAGCTCTTAAACGATCCGCAGAAGCGTTTTACCGAACACTGGGACGAACGGGCGCAAGTGCCGTGGCTTTCAGTGAATGCGGCGGACGGCAAGGCGCTGTTTGCCCTTTCCTATGAGAACCCGCGTTCCGTCGCCATCAAAGCGGATTACATCAAGGAGAAAGGTCTCGCCGGGGCGATGTTCTGGGAGTACGGTGCGGATGACAATAACCAGTTAGCGAAACAGCTGGCGGAGTCGCTGGGAATTAAACCCAAAGAGTAAGATAAGCACGCCCTCTCTCCAGAGAGAGGGCGCTGGCAGGACTGCCGCCCCACCGTTACTGCATTTTTATCGTCGCGATCGGCTTTGGCGTGATACCAAAGTCCTCTTTCAGCTCGCGCTTGCTCTTCATCACCATCTGGCCTTGAGTGTCGATAGTCATGTGTTGCGCGTCGGTATTGTTACGCGCCTGCCAGAGCATCACCAGTTGCAGACTGTTCTCTTTTTGCTCCGGCGTGAGCGCGACACCGTCCGGCCATTTTCCCAGTTCAACAGCAGTCACCAGGCGCTGATACACCTCCGGCGTCATACCGCTAATCATGTCATCAATATTCACGATCTCTCCCTTTCAAAGGAATAATTTGCTGAATCGTTTTTTCAACCTTTGATCTGGTCACCGTTTTCATCATCGGTGAAGCTCATCGACGCTGAATTCACACAGAAACGCTCACCCGTCGGTTGAGGGCCATCCGGGAAGACGTGTCCAAGGTGGGCGTCACAGGTTCCGCAACGAATTTCAGTACGCACCATGCCGTGCGACGTGTCGCTCAGGTAGCGGATCGCATCGTCGCTGACCGGCTCATAAAAGCTTGGCCAGCCACAGCCAGAATCGAACTTCGTTTGGGAATTGAACAACGGGGCATCACATACCAGACAGTGGTAGACACCGTCGCGCTTGTTGTGCAGTAAACGGCCGGTAAAAGGCGGTTCGGTTCCGTGATTTTGCGTCACGTAAAACTGCATTTCGGTGAGGTTTTTTTTCAAATCGTCAGAGTTACGTTGGTTCGACATATGCTTACATCTCGCTGTAGAAACAGACATCTTTTAACCCGGATTCTAACAAAACATTAACACCCTTGCGTGCACTTTTGTTCTAAACTTATGTGTCGCGAAAAGGCGGTCAGGCAATTGTGATCATGTTCACATTTTTATCCTGCGAGGACTTTAAAATGCCGCGCGCAGCCCCCATGTGGTTGCTAGCTCAAAGGGAAAGTGAGGCGAGTCAGTCGCACAAACGTTAGTCACAGGATTGATTTGTCGCAATGATTGACACGATTCCGCTTGACGCTGCGTAAGGTTTTTGTAATTTTACAGGCAACCTTTTATTCACTAACAAATAGCTGGTGGAATATATGACTATCAAAGTAGGTATCAACGGTTTTGGCCGTATCGGCCGTATTGTTTTCCGTGCTGCTCAGAAACGTTCTGACATCGAAATCGTTGGTATCAACGATCTCCTGGACGCTGAATACATGGCGTACATGCTGAAGTACGACTCAACTCACGGTCGTTTCGACGGCACCGTTGAAGTGAAAGACGGCCACCTGGTTGTTAATGGCAAAACCATCCGCGTTACTGCTGAGAAAGACCCAGCTAACCTGAAATGGAACGAAATCGGTGTTGATGTTGTAGCTGAAGCTACCGGTATCTTCCTGACCGACGAAACTGCGCGTAAACACATCACCGCGGGTGCGAAAAAAGTTGTTCTGACCGGTCCTTCTAAAGACAACACCCCAATGTTCGTTCGTGGTGCAAACTTCGAAACTTACGCTGGCCAGGACATCGTTTCTAACGCATCCTGCACCACCAACTGCCTGGCACCGCTGGCTAAAGTAATCAACGACAACTTCGGCATCGTCGAAGGTCTGATGACTACCGTTCACGCGACCACCGCGACTCAGAAAACTGTTGACGGCCCGTCTCACAAAGACTGGCGTGGCGGCCGTGGCGCGGCTCAGAACATCATCCCATCCTCTACCGGTGCAGCTAAAGCTGTAGGTAAAGTACTGCCAGAACTGAATGGCAAACTGACTGGTATGGCGTTCCGCGTTCCAACTCCTAACGTATCCGTTGTTGACCTGACCGTTCGTCTGGAAAAAGCTGCTTCTTATGAAGAAATTAAGAAAGCAATCAAAGCTGCTTCCGAAGGCGCAATGAAAGGCGTTCTGGGCTACACCGAAGACGACGTTGTATCTACCGATTTCAACGGCGAAGTGTGCACTTCCGTGTTCGATGCTAAAGCAGGTATCGCACTGAACGACAACTTCGTGAAACTGGTTTCCTGGTACGACAACGAAACCGGCTACTCTAACAAAGTACTGGACCTGATCGCTCACATCTCCAAATAAGTTGAGATGAGTTCTTGATCCAAAAAGGCGACTTCGGTCGCCTTTTTTATTGTTTTTAGACAGAGGATTGCTTAATGATTAATAAAATTTTTGCACTTCCGGTAGTCGAACAACTTACCCCCGTGCTCTCCCGCCGACAGATTGATGGTGCGGATATCATCGTCGTTGACCACCCGCGCGTAAAAGCCTCCGTGGCGCTGAACGGCGCACACCTGCTCTCCTGGAAACCTGAAGGCGAAACGGAAGCACTGTGGCTGAGCGACGCGACCTCCTTTAAAAAAGGAGATGCGATTCGCGGCGGCGTGCCTATTTGCTGGCCATGGTTTGGACCTTCCACTGAGAAAGGCCTGCCTTCTCACGGTTTTGCCCGTAACCAGCAGTGGACGCTGAAAGCGCACAATGAAGACGATAACGGTGCGGTACTGACCTTTGAGCTGCAGGCGAATGAGGAAACCCGCGCCCTGTGGCCGCACGATTTCACCCTGTACGCACGCTTCAAGCTGGGCAAAACCTGCGAAATCGAACTGGAAGCGCACGGTGAATTTGAAACCACCTCCGCCCTGCACACCTATTTCAACGTTGGTGACATCAGCGCCGTGAAGGTGAGCGGCCTTGGCGATACCTTTATCGACAAAGTGGATAACGCGAAAGAAGGAAAACTGAGCGACGGCATTCAGACGTTCCCGGACCGTACTGACCGCGTTTACCTGCATCCGGAAGCGTGTAACGTGATCCACGACAGCGCCCTGAACCGTGGTATCGAAGTGGTACACCACCATCACAGCAACGTGGTGGGCTGGAACCCAGGCCCGGCACTTTCTGTCAGTATGGCCGACGTGCCTGATGACGGTTACAAAACCTTCGTCTGTGTGGAAACGGCGTGCGTCACTGCGCCACAAAAAACCAGCGAAGAAAAACCGTCTCGCTTAGGGCAGACAATCAGTATTGTGAAGCGCTAATACGCTACCGCCCCTCTTCCTGTAAAGGAGAGGGGCATGCGTCAGGATTAAACGACATCCAGCGGGCGTTTATGGGTGGGTGGCGGGAAAGCATTATCCAGTTTGTGACGTTCTTCCGCGGTGAGGGTTATCTCCAGCGCTCCAGCGTTGGCGTTAACATGCTCAATCGAGGCCGCTTTTGGTATGGCAATAACACCCTGATGGCGGATAACCCACGCCAGCAGAACTTGGGCGGCAGTGGCGCGGTGGTTATGCGCGATGGCATTCACGACCGGATGGTTCATCAGCCCCGAACGCAGGCGCCCGGCCTGAGCCAGCGGGCAGTAAGCCATCACCGGCATCGCCTGTTGTTGACACCAGGGAAGCAGATCAAATTCAATTCCCCGTGACGCCAGATGATAAAGCACCTGATTAGTGGCACAGGCGGAACCGCCCTCTTCGCGCCACAGCGCCTGCATATCTTCATAATCCAGGTTTGAGACGCCCCAGCGGCCAATTTTTCCCTGCTGCTGGAGTGTGTCCATCAGCGTAATGGTTTCATCCAGGCCATAGTTACCGCGCCAGTGCAGAAGGTAGAGATCGATATGGTCTGTCCCGAGACGTCGCAGACTGGCATCACACGCCGCCTGGCCTTTCAGACCGCCAGCGTTCCACGGGTAGACTTTTGATACCAGAAAAACGTTGTCGCGCTGGCCCTTAATGGCCTCCCCGACCACCTCTTCCGCTCCGCCTTCGGCATACATTTCAGCGGTATCAATTAACGTTAACCCCATATCAATGCCCGCCCGCAGTGCATTCACTTCGGATTTACGCTGGCTGGCTTTTTCTCCCATATACCAGGTACCCTGTCCGATAGCCGGAAGTGGACGCCCTGCGGAAAAGGTCACGGTTTTTACGCTCATATCATCCCTCTTTTTCGTTGCACCACACCAATGCAAACGGGGCGCAAGCGCCCCGTTTTGATGCAATGATTGCACTGTTTTAATGCACAATCAGAACTTGTAGGACACACCGACTGAGAATATGCCCGCCCAGGACTTATCAACCATCGGGCTGTCTTTCACTTCATCGCTCAGACGCTCATAGCGCCCGGTACCGTAGACGTTCCAGTCACCGAGGAAGTTATAGCTCGCCGTCAGCTCAAGGTACGGATCCCAGCCGTCGTCCGCACTGTAGCTCTTCAGACCGCTACGACGGGATTCGTTCTTAGAAACACCATAGTAGTAGTCGTTGTAGTTCTCACTGTTATATTGCACACCGATACCCGGAGTTAGCGTTAACGCACCGTTGGTGTAGCGATAGAGCCAGGCCAGATCCCAGATAAAACCGTTGCTGTTATCCAGCGTATCCCCCGCAAGCGCGGTACGCAGGAAGCCATATTCGGTGTTATGCACATAAGAGAGTCCCGCCATCATGGTGCTCTTACGCTTGTCGAGCTGGCGAAGCGCATGACTGTCGCTGTCACCCGGCTTGAAGTGCGTCGGATCGTAGTAAGCCATGATGGAGAGCTTGTCGGCCGTATCATTCCAGAGATAGTAGCCACCGCCCAGACCGCGGAACCAGAAGTTATCGCCTTCATAGGTGACAACCGGAACTGGATAAACATCACGATCATACTGTTTGTATGGGCTGTTAATCACGCCAACGCCCGCGCCAACAGTCCACTGACTTTCCGCCGCCTGTGCGGTGCTAACAGCGGTTGCGGCAAGTACGCCCAATGCCAGAAGTTTGAGTTTGGTCACAATCCATTCTTTCCTGTAGTCAAATAATCAGCGAGAGAAGTTTAACCGCCATTGTCGTACATCCCAAAATTTTTTGCCTGCTAATCAGTCTGATTAACCCGTTATTTTCAACTTTTCAGGTGACAGCCTGCTTTCATTTATATGACTACTGAATGAAAAACGTGCTTTTACCCTAAAACAGCAGGGGAAATTTTTGGATGAGTTATTGATATGTCATTGAAATTAGATTTTATCGGCATGCAAGTTTTGCAAATGCCATCTACGCTTTAAATTAAGAAGAGTTTTTTCTGAACACCCTGCGGTTCATAGCGTCTGACCTGGCACACAGGTTGCTGCTCTGGCAGTGAGGTGCGAGAGATTCTCTTCCGGGAGCCTCCACTACTCATACGAACGGCTCTTATCCTGTGCTAAAAAACGAAAGGACGGCATGCCATGAATATATTCGATCACTATCGCCAGCGTTATGAAGCTGCCAAGGACGAAGAGTTCACACTGCAGGAGTTTCTTACCATTTGTCGGCAAGATCGCAGTGCCTATGCCAATGCGGCAGAACGGCTATTAATGGCTATTGGTGAGCCAAACATGGTTGATACTGCCCTGGAACCTCGGCTTTCCCGTCTCTTTTCGAATCGGGTGGTCGCCCGATACCCGGCGTTTGAAGAGTTCTATGGTATGGAAGATGCCATCGAACAGATTGTCTCCTACCTGAAGCATGCCGCCCAGGGTCTGGAAGAGAAGAAACAGATCCTTTATTTACTCGGCCCTGTGGGTGGGGGTAAATCATCACTGGCTGAACGTCTGAAATCACTGATGCAGCGCGTCCCTATCTATGTGCTGAGTGCTAACGGTGAACGCAGCCCGGTGAATGACCATCCGCTTTGCCTGTTTAATCCGCAGGAAGATGCGCAAATTCTGGATAAAGAGTTTGGTATTCCGCGGCGCTATCTTGGCACCATCATGTCGCCTTGGGCGGCAAAACGTCTGCACGAGTTTGGTGGGGATATCACCAAATTCCGCGTCGTCAAGGTGTGGCCATCCATTCTGGAACAGATTGCTATCGCCAAAACTGAACCGGGGGATGAGAACAACCAGGATATCTCCGCTCTGGTGGGTAAAGTCGATATTCGTAAGCTGGAAAACTACGCGCAAAACGACCCGGATGCCTACGGTTACTCGGGTGCGCTGTGCCGCGCCAACCAGGGGATTATGGAGTTCGTCGAGATGTTTAAAGCACCAATTAAAGTGCTGCATCCGCTGCTGACGGCCACCCAGGAAGGGAACTACAACGGTACGGAAGGTATTTCCGCTCTGCCGTTTAACGGCATTATCCTCGCGCACTCGAACGAATCTGAGTGGGTCTCCTTCCGTAATAACAAAAACAATGAGGCGTTCCTTGACCGTGTCTACATCGTCAAAGTGCCTTATTGCCTGCGGATCTCCGAAGAGATCAAAATTTACGAGAAACTGCTTAACCACAGTGAGCTGGTACACGCACCTTGCGCACCAGGCACCCTGGAAACGCTGTCACGCTTCTCCATTCTCTCGCGCCTGAAAGAGCCGGAAAACTCCAGCATCTACTCGAAAATGCGCGTGTATGACGGGGAAAGCCTGAAAGATACCGACCCGAAAGCGAAGTCTTATCAGGAGTACCGCGACTACGCCGGTGTGGACGAGGGGATGAACGGTCTGTCCACGCGTTTCGCCTTTAAGATCCTCTCCCGCGTGTTTAACTTCGATCATGCGGAAGTGGCGGCCAACCCGGTTCATCTGTTCTACGTGCTGGAGCAGCAAATTGAACGCGAGCAGTTCCCGCAGGAACAGGCTGAACGCTACCTTGAGTTCCTGAAAGGCTACCTGATCCCGAAATATGCGGAGTTCATCGGCAAAGAGATCCAGACCGCCTACCTGGAGTCTTATTCAGAGTACGGGCAGAACATTTTTGACCGTTATGTCACCTATGCTGACTTCTGGATCCAGGACCAGGAGTACCGCGACCCGGATACCGGCCAGCTGTTCGACCGGGAATCCCTGAACGCAGAGCTGGAAAAAATCGAGAAGCCGGCCGGGATCAGTAACCCGAAAGACTTCCGTAACGAGATTGTGAACTTCGTCCTGCGCGCCAGAGCGCATAACAACGGACGTAATCCAAACTGGACCAGCTACGAGAAACTGCGCACGGTAATCGAGAAGAAAATGTTCTCCAATACCGAAGAGCTGTTGCCGGTGATTTCGTTTAACACCAAAACGTCAACCGATGAGCAGAAAAAGCACGACGATTTTGTCGACCGTATGATGGAGAAAGGCTACACCCGCAAACAGGTTCGCCTGCTCTGCGAATGGTATCTGCGCGTACGTAAATCGTCTTAATACAAGTACAAGTGCCCGGTAGCGCCTACGCCTGCCGGGCTACAAAAATGTCCGGCACGTCCGGACACTGCAAGTTGGCAAATGCAGTACGGGGGATATATGACCTGGTTTATTGACCGTCGTCTTAACGGCAAAAACAAGAGCACGGTAAATCGCCAGCGCTTCTTGCGCCGTTATAAAGCGCAAATTAAACAGTCGATCTCCGAGGCCATCAATAAACGCTCGGTGACCGACGTCGACAGCGGCGAATCTGTCTCCATCCCCACCGATGACATCAGCGAACCGATGTTTCATCAGGGACGTGGCGGCCTGCGCCATCGCGTACACCCAGGTAATGACCACTTCGTGCAGAACGACAGAATCGAGCGCCCGCAAGGCGGCGGGGGCGGTTCAGGAAGCGGTCAGGGACAGGCCAGCCAGGACGGTGAAGGACAGGATGAGTTTGTCTTCCAGATTTCAAAAGATGAGTATCTCGACCTGCTGTTTGAGGATCTGGCGCTGCCGAATCTGAAAAAGAACCAGCATCGTCAGCTTAACGAGTACAAAACCCATCGCGCGGGATATACCGCAAACGGCGTGCCCGCTAACATCAGCGTGGTCCGTTCGCTGCAGAACTCTCTGGCGCGACGCACGGCCATGACGGCAGGTAAACGGCGCGAACTCCGCGAGCTGGAGAGCAGCCTGAAGGTGGTGGAAAATACTGAACCGGCGCAACTGCTGGAAGAGGAACGCCTGCGCAAAGAGATAGCCGAACTTCGGGCTAAAATAGACCGGGTACCGTTTATCGACACCTTCGACCTGCGCTACAAAAATTACGAAAAACGCCCCGAACCGTCGAGCCAGGCGGTCATGTTCTGTCTGATGGATGTCTCCGGTTCGATGGACCAGGCCACCAAGGATATGGCGAAGCGTTTTTATATCCTGCTCTATCTGTTCCTGAGCAGAACCTATAAGAACGTGGAAGTGGTCTATATTCGCCACCACACTCAGGCGAAAGAGGTGGATGAACATGAGTTCTTCTACTCGCAGGAGACCGGTGGCACCATCGTGTCGAGCGCTCTGAAACTGATGGATGAAGTGGTGAAAGAGCGTTACGACCCGGCGCAGTGGAACATCTATGCCGCGCAGGCATCAGATG
This sequence comes from Enterobacter sp. 200527-13, assembly GCF_027924865.1. Lineage (NCBI taxonomy): Bacteria > Pseudomonadati > Pseudomonadota > Gammaproteobacteria > Enterobacterales > Enterobacteriaceae > Enterobacter > Enterobacter sp. 200527-13. The sequence goes on along the minus strand of NZ_BSCM01000001.1, from coordinate 1,068,384 downwards.
GCGATAACTGGGCGGATGACTCCCCGCTGTGTCACGATATTCTGGCGAAGAAAATTCTGCCGGTGGTGCGTTACTACAGCTATATCGAAATTACCCGCCGTGCTCACCAGACGCTGTGGCGTGAGTATGAACATCTGCAATCGATGTTTGATAACTTTGCCATGCAGCATATCCGCGATCAGGATGATATCTATCCGGTGTTCAGGGAACTGTTCCATAAACAGTCAGCCAACAGCAATGCCTGACCCAACAGCCAGCGAATCCGCTGGCTGTTTTCTTTGCGTCCTGCCTATCCCAACGGCGAAATATTCTGTGCTAAGGTTAAACGCTGCGTATTGGTATTTAACAGGTAAATCGCTATGTCTGATGACGTTAAGGGAACAACAACCCACCAGCAACTCATTACGTTGTTAACCCAGCAGGGCGCGCGATTTCGCGTCATGGAGCATGACGCCGTGGGGAAATGTGAAGCGGTGAGTGAGATCCGCGGAACCGATCTGGGGCAAGGGGCAAAAGCACTGGTCTGCAAGGTGAAGGGAAACGGCGTAAAAAAACACGTTCTGGCGATCCTCGCCGCCGATCTGCAGGCCGATTTAAGCCAGCTTGCCAGCCATTTTGGGGGGATAAAAGCGTCTCTCGCAAGCCCTGCCGAAGTCGATACCCTGACCGCCTGCGTTTTTGGCGCCATTCCGCCTTTTAGCTTCCATCCCGATCTGGCACTGGTGGCCGACCCGCTCCTGTTTGAGCGTTTTGATGAAATCGCGTTTAACGCCGGTCTGCTGGAAAAATCCGTGATTATGGATACGCAGGATTATTTGCGTATCGCCCGTCCTGAGCTGGTGACGTTCCATAAAGCGTAATCGTGTAGGCTGGCATCACGTCAGCCTTTTTTTTCCAGAAAAATAACTGACGCGACCAGGATAATGGCAACAGCGAAAAACGATGAAGAGATGATCAGCGTTTCGACAAACATGTGATCGTACATTTTTGCGACCCTTTTTCGATGCCTGCCCCTGTTTTATCCCCCGTAAATGACAGGGTTATGACAGCAGTAAAATCTTTTTAAAAACTGTCTTCAGCCGTGTTTCCGCGTAAAGTAAGCAGGCTTACTCTTTTGGCAAGGATTCCTTATGTTTGACCCGACTCTGCTCATTCTTCTGGCCCTCGCTGCGCTTGGCTTTGTCAGCCATAACACCACCGTCGCTATCTCAATTCTGGTGTTGATCATTGTGCGCGTGACCCCGTTAAACACCTTTTTCCCGTGGATAGAAAAACAAGGTCTCACCATCGGGATCATCATTCTGACCATTGGGGTGATGGCACCTATCGCCAGCGGTACGCTGCCTGCCTCAACGCTGCTGCACTCGTTTGTAAACTGGAAATCGCTGATAGCGATAGCGGTAGGCGTTTTTGTCTCGTGGCTGGGCGGGCGTGGCGTAACGCTGATGAGCAGCCAGCCCTCGCTGGTGGCCGGTCTGCTGGTGGGAACCGTGCTGGGCGTGGCGCTCTTTCGTGGCGTTCCGGTGGGCCCGCTGATTGCAGCCGGGCTGGTCTCACTGTTTATCGGGAAGTCATAGTCAGGCTGGCAATATAGCGCGCTGGCGTCTGCCCCAGCCCCTTCTTAAACATCGTGATAAACGCGGTGGTGGAGTCGTACCCCAGCGACTGCGCCACCTGCTGTACCGACTTTCCCCCAATCAACAGCTGTAACGCCACAATAAGCTGCAGCTGATGCCGCCAGCGGCGAAAGCTCAGGCCCGTCTCTTTTACCACCAGGCGCGCCAGATTGCGCTCACTCATGGCGAAGTGGCTCGCCCATTGCGCCAGCGTCTGCCAGGCGGCAGGCTCTTCCGCCATTTTCTCGCTCATCAGCCGGATTTTTGGATGAGGCGAAACGGGCAGTTGCAAATGTTCCTGACGCTGCAGCGGTAGCTCGTCAAAAAGAACATCCACCAGACGCGATGTGGCAGAAAGCGAAAGCGCTTCACGTGATTTTTCCGCCAGCGATAAGATCAGTTCCCGCACCAGAGGGGAGATCTTCAGGGTGCAGCAGCGATCGGGCAAACTTACCGCTCCGGGTTCAATAAACAAAAAGCAAAGCTGGGCACCCGGCGTGGCCTTATTGCTGTGCGGCATCTGGCCAGGGATCCACACGGCATATTGGGGCGGTACCATCAGCATGGCGTTTTCCACTTCGCAGGTAATGGCTCCCCCCAGCGCCAGAATCAGCTGTCCCTTACGATGTTGGTGTCGCGGAATGTATTGTTCCTCCGCCACCACGCGGATGCGAAACGCGACAGCCGCATCATGCTGGCTATCTGGATCGTAGCCGTCCAGTCCGAGACCAATCATCAGGTTGTCCGATATTAGCGATAAACTGTCATTTTAGCCTGATTTCAACCGTGGAGAAAATCGGTATTGTGTGCGCTCGCTTGAACGTATGAGAACACAATGACTACTGCAATTCGGGTTTCAGGAAAACAGGGCGCGTTGCTGATCGCAGGTATCCTGATGATTGCCACTACGCTTCGCGTCACCTTTACCGGAGCAGCACCGCTGCTCGATACCATTCGTCTCGATTATGGCTTGAGTACGGCGCAAACCGGTCTACTGACCACCCTGCCTCTGCTGGCTTTCGCCCTTATCTCCCCGCTCGCCGCAGGTGTTGCCCGGCGTATCGGCATGGAGCGCAGCCTGTTTATCGCCCTGCTGCTGATTTGCGTCGGCATTGCTGTGCGCTCCCTGCCTTCCGCCCCCCTGCTTTTCATCGGTACGGCGGTGATTGGCTGCGGTATCGCACTGGGCAATGTGCTTTTGCCTGGGTTAATTAAACGTGACTTCCCGGGACAGGTTGCCAGACTCACCGGCGCGTATTCCCTGACGATGGGGATCTCCGCGGCGTTAGGTTCCGCACTGATTGTTCCGCTGGCGCAGGGGGAAGCCGGCTGGCATGGCGCCCTGCTAATGCTGATGGCCTTTCCGCTGGCGGCGTTACTGCTCTGGCTACCACAGTGGCGTCAGAAACACGTTGCGACGGTGACCGGTGCAGGCGCGTTACATAACCGCGCCATCTGGCGCTCTGCCCTCGCCTGGCAGGTCACCCTTTTTCTGGGGATTAACTCGCTGATTTACTATGTCATCATCGGCTGGCTACCGGCGATCCTGCTCAGCCACGGGTATAGCGAAGCCCAGGCGGGTTCTGTGCACGGACTCTTACAGCTGGCCACCGCCGTGCCGGGTCTCGCTGTGCCGCTGATTCTCCATCGTCTGAAGGATCAGCGAGCAATCGCCGGCGTCGTGGCGCTGTTGTGCGCGATAAGCGCAGCAGGATTGTGGTTTGCGCCGGGAATGGCGGTCATGTGGACGCTGGTTTTTGGTTTTGGTACCGGGGCAACGATGATCCTTGGCCTGACCTTCATCGGGCTGCGCGCCAGCTCTGCGCATCAGGCCGCGGCCTTGTCCGGCATGGCACAGTCGGTTGGCTATCTGCTGGCCGCCTGTGGCCCGCCGTTGATGGGCAAAATTCACGATGCTGCCGGTGACTGGCGGTATCCGCTTCTGGCCTGTGCACTGGCCGCCATGATCATGGCCATTTGCGGTATGCTTGCCGGGCGTGACCGGGAGGTCACGCCCCGTTAGTAGAATGGCAGACCACCAGGTCTGCCTTTTTTATCCGCGCGCCGCGCGCAGCATTGCCTGTACCAGCACCACCGGTCGACCTTCCAGCGCGGCACGTTCATGCTGGAATAAGGTGATCACGAAGAACGGATGGGTCACTAACTCCGCGGCGCGAATTTCACCCTGCTCGTCCCAGCCGGTGACGCGCATTTCGCCGCTCTCCAGCTCCCGTGCAAATTCCGGCGACACACCGTAATTGCAGTGATATCCCTCCACGATTTCCGGTTTGCCATAGGCTTTGGCGATGAGCGTATTGTTGCGCAGCTCAATTGCATCGGTTTTTTCCACCAGCGAGCAGGTTAATGGCGCAATCACCATTGTGCCTTCGGTATCCGTTTCGGCGTGAGCCGCATCGTGCCAGCCCAGCACATTACGGGCGTACTCAATCAGCGCATGCTGGAACCCGCCGCAGGTGCCGAGGAAGGGAATGCTGTTTTCGCGTGCGTAGCGTGCAGCGATAAAGGCCGCCGCCGTGTTTTTGTACGGGCTTGCGGGAACCAGCCAGATAGCGTCATAACCCACCAGATCTTCCGGGCTGGTCAGTTCCGTGGTCGCGAGCCAGTCATAATCAGCGGTGAGGTCAAGAACGGCAGCGGCGTCGTCAATTGCCAGCGGGATCGCCTGGTGCGCAATAACATCGGGATTGTAATCGCCAACCAGCACAATGCGCAGTGTGGTTTTAGCCGGGAGGTGTTCCATGAAAGGTTCCTTATGCCTGAGTATTAGCAGATAACATAAGGAACCTCAGACTACCGATCTTCTGCAATTATCACAATACCTTAAATTGGGTGGGTAAAGACAAAGTGCTAGAGTAATACGCAGAACGTTTTGTCGCAGGTGAGGAGAAAAGATGATCCAGTGTAAACGCGTATACGAACAGGCAAGCCCGGACGATGGTTATCGGGTGCTGGTAGACAGACTCTGGCCGCGTGGCGTGAAGAAAACCGATCTCGCGTATGATGAATGGTGTAAAACGCTCACCCCGTCCAACGATTTACGCAAGGCGTTTCATAGCGAAGCCCTTGATTTCAACGCCTTCAGCAAGGCGTACCGGGAAGAGCTGGCGCAGCACAAGGACGAGGGGTTGCGTCTTGCGACGCTGGCCAGCAAGCAGACCTTAACCCTTCTCTATGGCGCGAAAGATAAGGAACACAATCACGCCCTGGTGTTAGCCGACTGGCTGCGTAATGTCTAGTCAGTCGATCATCAGTTCATCAAGGATTTGCGGCGCCGTATCCGGGGTAAGCGGCATCAGATGTTCGGCGCGAATAAACGCAAAGCCGTGCTGATTGTCAAACGCGAAGACATCACCGGTCACCAGCCAAAGCGCGCGATCCGAGGTGGCGGGTAACTGCGTCATGACGCCATTGACCGGATTAACGAAACGCTGGCCGGGCTGACACAGGCCAAACAGTTCAACAGATTTACCAATATTACGACGGCCGGACGCCGTGCGGGCACCGATGATCATCGCCATGCTGCCCGGTTTAAGCTGAAACATACTTCTCTCACGATAACGGTAGCCATCGAAAGGCTAAGAATAATCCTAAAGAGAAGTGTACCGCAGCCACTGTCCCGCTGTCACCTGGCAGGTTGCGGATGATCGCGACGATAAAGCGCCCATTCATCGATCACTTCGCCGCCGGGCAACTTGCACTCCGTACGCACCCCTTGCGGGCTCTGAACCGGGACCTGTTCCCCGCCTTTATTCAGGCAGTAGACGGAGGCGGGATTAGCCATCCCGATAACATGGGGCGGTTTCGGGGCATCAGGCGAGGTTGTTTTGGAGGTACAGGCGGCCAGCGGTAACGCCAGTGCCAGAAGCAGTAATCTCATCTCATTGATCCTTTTAACTTCATCAGACCTTAAGGGTAACGGGTCACCGCCGCTTTCTCCACGATTTCTCCATCTTAACTGCACTTTTCCACACTACAGTGGCACGTGTTCTCAATGACCAGAGAACATCATTCCGTAATCAAGATGTCTTTGCCCCGGTCTCAACATCGGGGCTTTTTTTCTCCCCCGCTCCCCTGTGATGAATATTAAAATTTTTATATTCATGTTTTACTATGCCCGAAGTCGAAAAATTCAGCATAACATGCAGATGCAGACGTCTTCTGCATGGGAGTGAGCCTACGTCATGTCGGATATTATCCTTGCCCGTGTTTCAGAAACGCTCGCCACTGAGCAGTCCCTTGAAAGTCTCGTCCGCCAGCTGCTGGAGATGCTGGAGATTGTGACTGAAATGGAGTCCACCTACCTGACGAAGGTCGATATCAATGCGCGCCTGCAGCATATCCTCTACGCCCGCAACAGCAAGCAGATGCAGATCCCTGAGGGGCTGAGCGTTCCGTGGGGCGACACGTTGTGTAAGCGCGCCATCGAGAGTGGTACGTTGTTCAGTAACGAGGTGGCTGAGCGCTGGCCGGATTGCGATGCCGCGAAAGCCCTTGGCATTACAACCTACATGAGTATCCCCATTCACCTTGCGGATGGTTCACTCTATGGCACGCTCTGCGCCACCAGCACGGAAAAGAAACATCCCAGCGATCGCGGTGAACAAGTTTTGAAATTATTCGCCGGGTTGATTGCCCAGTATATTCAGAAAGAATCACTGGTGATCCAGCTTCGGGAAGCCAATGCGGCACTCATTGCGCACTCTTATACCGATGCCCTTACCGGATTACCAAACCGCCGCGCCATCTTCGAAGAGCTGACGACCCTGTTTTCACTGGCAAAGCACCTTAAACGCAACGCCATCATCGCGTTTATCGACCTTGATGATTTCAAGCTGATTAACGACCGTTACGGGCATGAATCAGGCGATCGGTTCCTGATTGAAGTGGGCAAACGTCTGACTGAAGAAAAACAGGCGGACGAAATAATTGGCAGGCTGGGCGGTGATGAGTTTCTGGTGGCCTCGCTTAGCCAAACCAACAGTACAGGTGAGAACACACAGATTAACCTGCTTAAAACGCGCCTCGACGCCCGTATTGCAGGAGAATACTGGCTGGGGAGCGTGAACATTATTTATCCTGGCGCCAGCTTCGGTGTGATTGAAGTTGACCCCACCGTGACCGATCCGGACAGTGCGTTACGCGCGGCTGATGTCGCGATGTATCAGCATAAGAAAGGAAAAAGCAAAACGCGCTTTCTCGCGATGGATTAACCCCGTACACTCTACGGCGTTATAAAAACCGAAACAGGTGATGGTATGAGAATAGGGATCCTCTTCCCGGTCGTTATTTTTATAACGGCGGTAGTGTTTTTGGCCTGGTTTTTTGTCGGTGGTTACGCTGCTCCGGGGGCATAAATGAGAAAAACAACCCTCATTATGCTGATCGTGGCAATCGTGGCTGTTGCAGGCTCGCAGCTAGGCTGGTGGTAAACCCACCACGTAAAAAGGCCGCCATATGGCAGCCTTTTTCAACATTTATCAGGCTTAGCTTTTGATTTTTCTGTAGATAAACAGAACAACCAACGCACCGATCACCGCGACAGCGAAGCTGCCGAAGTTAAAACCATCGACCTTACCAAAGCCGAACAGCGTACTGATCCAACCGCCCACCACTGCACCGATAATCCCCAGTATTACGGTGACGATAAACCCACCGCCATCTTTGCCCGGCATAATCCACTTCGCCAGAATACCTGCAATAAGCCCAAAGATAATCCAGGATAAAATTCCCATAAGTTTCCTCTCCGTATGGTTTTTGTCATTAAATCAACGACACAAGAAAGGATAGCACAGGATTTCAGAAAGGAAATTTGTGATAAGCATCACAGTGAGAGAGTGCGCGTTTATTCATCAACAGCACCACAAGAAATGTGGGGTTGCATCTTTTGTTGAGAAAGATTATCTTTCTCAACACTGAATAGTTGAGCGAAACACTCAGGTATTCAGTACGACATTGCTCACATTGCTTCCAGTATTTCTTGCCCACTCTAGAGTGGGCTTTTTTTTTGCCTACACCGCAACAAAAGCGTGCCGGTTTCGCCCTGCACGTTTTGCCTGATAGAGCGCCTGGTCGGCGGCTATAATGATGTTCTGCTGGCTGCCCGCGATATCCACGGCACGCGCAGTGGAGATCCCGACGCTAACCGTGACCCGCCCGAAGGGACTGAAAGCATGTTCAATATGCAGCGAAAAGACATTGCGGATGATCGTCTGACCGAGGCGGAGCGCCTCCTGGATATCCGTGTCAGGCAGGATCAGTGCAAACTCTTCCCCGCCATAGCGCGCCACAACCTGGTTGTCCCGGTTGAGGCTCTCCCTGAGGCTATTTCCCAGCAGGGTTAAACAGCGGTCCCCTTCGGGATGACCATAGTTATCGTTGTATTTTTTGAAATAGTCCACATCGACAATCAACACCGAAATCGGGGCGTCGCTGGCCGCACAGGCCGCAATTTCTGACAGAATTTTTTCATCAAAAATGCGTCGGTTGAAAAGCCCGGTTAGCGCATCTTCAGACGCAATAATCTTCAGCGCTCTGTTATCCCGTGTTTTTCTGGATAAATCGGAATAGAGGAAACAGGACGCCGCAATGAGTATCGCGGTAAAAACCAAAATGAGTACAGAAAGCTGGAGAGCCTGCTTGCGCCAGGGAGCGAGTGCTTCTTGCGTACTGACCGCCACGGTGGTGACGAGCCCGTAGCGCTTGTTCTTCTCGAAGGCATAAATGCGTTCGATTTTATCAAACCGTGAGACAGAGCTGGCGATACCCGCGTTTTGTACCTTGAGGTATGTCCTGAAGAGAGGCGAATCCGAAACAATCGCGCCAATGTAATTATTTTTAAACGGATGACGCACCAGCAACACGCCTGACTGGGTTGTTAAGCCGATCACGCCTGAGTGACCAATATTGATCTGCCCGTATAACGCCAGAAAATTTTCGATACCCAGCGTAACCACAACGACACCGTTAAACGCGCCGGTAGGGGTTTCCAGCCGACGACTAATGGTTATGACCCATTTACCATTCGTTCTGCTGACCACCGGCTGGCCAATAAAAATCTGCTGGCTCTTATTTTCTTTGTGGTAGATAAAAAACGACCTGTCCACCCCTTTCCGGGGTCCGGAAAAACTTTCATGCAGTGCCGTAAAAATATTCCCTTGCGCATCGTAAACAACCACATTATTTATCTGGATAAGAAGATTATCCTGATTGCTTATCATCCGCTGGATATTTTTGGCCTGTTGTGGGGTCATGCCATAAATTTTGATTATGTCGGAAACCGAAGTAATCAACATTTCACTTTGGCGCATGATCCCTTCGCTGTACACGTCTAAGGTATGGCTCAGGTTGGCAACGCTGGTGTTTATTTGCTGGATTGACTGCTGCCTGGACGTGGTAATTTGGACGGCAAGCGACAGCGAAATGATCAATGAGACAATGATGACGGTAATAGTTGTTGTGTAAAAAGTATTTTTCACATGCACGAGCTCTTCCACCTTATCACGCCTGACATCCCTGGCTGACAACTAGAGTCACTGTAACAAAGCTCAGGATAAGAGGAAAATGAATTGCACTTAAGCATACAACAGAAATCTGATGATATTTTGCTTTTCGCAAACGGGCATCAGATATTATTACTGGGCCCCTTTCACAGAAAAAAATCTCTTACAGACTGACCTTCTCCAGCGGCTTAGATAAGATGACTTTAATAAATTCTTTATACGAGACCGGTTTACCAAAATAGTATCCCTGCAACAGGGTAATCTGATTACGGTTGAGATAGTCCAGTTGCTCCTTCGTTTCTACCCCTTCAGCCACGATATGCAGTGAGAGTTTTTTCGCCAGGTCAATCACACAGTCCAGCAGGATCGTAGAGTCTTTCGCCTCTGATACCCGGTTCACGAAACTTTTATCGATTTTAATATAATCAATCGCCAGCGCGTGCAGACAGGAGAGTCCGGAATACCCGGTCCCAAAGTCATCAAGCGCAATGACGAAACCGGCGTTATGTAACGCATTGAGATTTTCCACCAGATGAGGATTATCGATCAGCGGTTCACGCTCGGTCACTTCGAGAACCAGTTTGACCTCTTTACCATAAAAGCCTTTTCCAAAGACCCGGCAGTCAGCGATAAAAGAAGGCGCATTGATGTGTCTGGCGCTGATGTTCACCCCGATGTGAAATCCGTCCGGCAACTTAGGCAAAAGCGGCTTAAGCTCGGTCACCACTTTCGCCATTAAACTTTTGGTCAGCGGAATTATCAGACCGCTGCGCTCGGCAATCGGAATAAAAACATCCGGTGGGATAAAGCCTGATTTTGGGTGCTTCCACCTTGCCAGCACTTCCACGCCATACAAACCGCCGGTATCGCCATTCACGATCGGCTGATAGTACGGAACGATCTGGCCGTGGATGATGGCTTTACGCAGATCGTCTTCAAACGAGCTGCTTTTCCCCCTGTAGCGACGGATAAGAATGCCAACAGCTACAGATAACGCAAGGATAAGCAGTATGAGGCTCCATCCCTGATGCAGTAAACGCGTCAGGCTGAAAAAGGCGGGAGGCTGCCAGGCCATGCTAAACGGAAAATGTGCCGATGCTGTTGAGGAACCCGCCCACTTCACGGGGGGCCAGCCGGTCACATCCCCCGCGCCGGCTATCGCTTTTTCGCCAACAACCAGCCTCAGTCCCATGCTGTTTGCTGCACTCGCAATAACATCCCGCAAATGCGCGTCGCTAACGCTTACGATAACGCGCCCTTTCGCGACGGGCATCTGAAAAAGTAACACCGGAATGCCGTTCACCAGGCGATTACCGGGGAGCAGCATCAATCCTTTGTTGGGCAGCGTCTGCGGGCGAACAATCAATACGCCGTTTCCTGGAAGGGAGGTACAGACGATCCTGCCTTGCTGCTCAATCATAATGGCGCGAAGATGCGGTTTCAGCGCAGCTTCCGAACCCAGTTCACGTTGTCCGGTGTCGGTACACCCTTCAGCGGCGACCCGTTTTGCGGTATTTGCAGCACTGACAGCCTCAGCAAGAATGGCCTCAATTTTACGCGTGCTTGCGGCGGCGGTTTCGGCATAATTTGACCGGGCCATATGCCACAACTGCCAGTTAATGATCAGCATGCCACTCAGAAACACAAATAAGGCACACAGAATGGGGAGCATAAGGTTGCGCACGATTTTTTCCTTAAGAGAAAAATGCTCATTTATGACCTATATAAGGCGATTGCCTGGCAAACTCTCCGCTGCTTAAAGCAATGTGAAAAGTTTAGTTAAGATTTATCTTAAAAAGCTGGTACTTCCGCATGAGTTACTCTGACTGAATAAGATAAACCCCCGTTATTATCAGGCTTGTGCCTTGCCCTGGCTGTGTTAAGATTTGTGAAATCAGGGAGCGGACGGGACCACTGGAAAATGAAAAAGATCATTGCCGTTGCTATCATTTCAACGTTGCTGGTCGCCCTCTCTCTCTACGCGGTTAATGCGGTTATCGTGGCCCAGCAAAAGAGCAAACAGCTCGAGGTTTCCCATTCCCTTTTGCAATATTCAGAAGGCCTGTCTCAAAGTGTGGCGCAGGCGCTCAAAAGCATTACTACACAGGGTTGTGATAAAACCAGTCTCGATAGTTACAGGCAGATAAAGTTAGATAGCCTCTATTTCGGGGATATCGGTTTTATTGAAAAGGGGAAAATAGCCTGTACTGCTTTTTGGGGTAAACTCGCCACTTCCGTTGCCCTTCCTGCAGAGCTGCATAAAACGCCACGGGGTTTTCTTCTGGCACAGTTTTCCAGAAAAGATTTTTTTACAGGCAATGCGGCAATTTATAATAACGTGATTATATTCACCTCCCGCTATGCTTACGATAAGTTCACGCCGATTACGGCGAACTATTCACTGAGTACGACGACTAAAGATTTCGGCAGAACATTTTTCTCAGCCTCCCCGGTGATAAAAGAACAGAGCTGGCTGCATTCAAATCTGTTTACCTTAACCCTGACGCAGTGCAGCGCCGTATGGGATTTGTGTGTGATCGTGAAGCATCACAACGCAGGGCTGGCTTCGTTGTCGCTGGTGGTGTTTACCCTTCTCACGGCAATTCTGGCTTTCATCTGGATAGCGATCACGCTGTTTTTCTTTCGCATCTATGAAGATCGGTTCTCACTGGAGCGCACGCTGGTTAACGCGGTAAAAGCCAATACCATCAGCGTTAACTACCAGCCCATTATTCGAATCCAGGATAAAAAAATGGTGGGCGTTGAAGTTCTGTCGAGATGGCGCGATAACAATCATGGAGAGGTCTCGCCTGAGCTCTTTATTCCCTTAATTAAGAAAATTGGCCTGTATCAAAAGTATTATATCAATATCATCGAAAAATCCCTGGCAGAAATCGCCTCGCTGGCGATTAAACATCAGCTGGTGATTTCATTAAATATTGGCCGAACCGAGATTGAAGACGGGCAATTCATTAAGATTCTGTGTCGTGAGTGTTTAGTGAATAGCATTCCACTCTCCTTGATAAAAGTTGAACTCTCTGAAAAGGCGGTCTCCACTGCGGATGTTCTCGAAGGGTTTTGTCAGGCATTAAAATCACTGGGTGTGAGAATATCAATTGACGATTTTGGAGTGCAAAACTCTAACCTCGCCCGCATATCGCTTCTGGAATACGATGAGATCAAAATAGATAAATCGCTGGTAGATGGTATTAATGAGCATTATAAACAGAATATATTCGTCATCTTTAGTGACGCCCTCGCCAGACTGAATAAAACGCTCGTCTTTGAAGGTGTGGAAAGCGAAACGCAATATCGCTTTATCGCAGACCGGTATCCTGATGCCCTGATTCAGGGATGGTATTTCTCTAAATCACTGACCATTGATGAACTGACGCAGCAACTTAACAACGATAAGCAAAAACCAGCGCGTTAACGTGTCAACATTGACGACGTGACGGCTCTGCATAGCGTCCAGTTATAATTCACGACGTTGAGTTTTAGCTCTCCGCAAACCTCACCGTAACGCTGCATGCGACGCTCACGGAAAAACGCCCTCAGCGATTCAGGCAGACAGTCTGCCTGGTAGCGCAACAGCGTAGTGTGCCAGAACGGCGCTGGCAAAGGGGTATTGCCATGGCGTAAGCGCAACGCCTCTTGCCAGTCCGTGGTTAACAGACGTTCACAAAACGCCTGCCGCTGCCTCAAGGCAAGTGTATCGGGTATGCCTGCAAGCAAGAGCTGGTTGGGCAATGCCACCAGCCTGAGTTCCCGAACCGTGATACCCAGACCGGCAAAAGGGGTCCATACGTCGATAAGCTGATGCGTCTTCGCCGGTAACGGTGCATTCTCGTCGTAGAGAGGGAGCGTTATGGGTACGAAGGTGAAATGGAAGCCGGATGGCGGCTGGAGGTCTACTAACGAGTCGTGGCGGGTCAACGCCCGCAGTTCCCGAAACAACATGTCGACAGACGCGGCCATTTCCGGCTGGAAACCTGTCGCCAGTGCGAGCTTTTGCGTAGCATAAAACGGCTCCCTTACCGCTCCGATACCGTCCCGCTTTTCCCAGAGCGCCAGCGTCTTAGCGTTGGTGTCGTGGTAATGTTTTTCCAGATCAGACGTTTCCATTTCTTTCCTAAAAACATATAGTCGTCACATTCAGACCGTAGATTACCCTGAAGCACACTCTCATTTGGTTAAAACGTGAAAAATTCTCTGTTGTTTCCGCTGGTACTCTTTTTCCTGATCGTTATTTTCGCCCTGCTCATCGGTAAACCCTCAACGCGCATCCCGGATAAAAAATGCATGTGGTCCGATAGCGTGATGCTGAGCTGTTTAGCAAAGCATCAGCACAACGGTTTTTGAGGCGGACTATTCATTTCCCCACTGATTGAGGAAGTTCGCAATATCATCAATGCGCGCGCTACGGATGCCGGCTTCACTGGCCATCTCTTGCTGGGCTTCCTCGCTGATCTCTTCATTGTTCGATAAACGGGTGAGCAGCAACTGGAAATAACAGGCAAGAGGATCGCGCTCTGCCTCACTTACCGGCTCCGTGGCTTCCGACGCGTATTCATCGACGATGTCATAATACTTAAGTGGAATTTCATTGGGCATAAACAGTCTCTTCTCTGACCTTTAAGGATAATGCCTGAGTATATCGGACGACACTCTTAGACCAAAGCCTTGTTAATCAACGCAACCACAGTGCAATCAATGCAGCCAGCGCCGGTAAAGCCTGAACATAGAGTATTTTTCGGCTGGCGGTCATGGCACCGTAAATGCCCGCAATCAACACGCAGGTCAAAAAGAAGAAGACCACAGGAACACCGCTTTCACCAAGCCACAGTCCCCAGAGCAGTCCCGCCGCCAGAAAACCGTTATACAACCCCTGATTTGCGGCCAGCACGCGGGTATCGCGTGCAAAATCAGGGCTGAGATTAAATGCCTTGTGGCCTGTTTTTGTGTTCCACAGGAACATTTCCAGCACAAGTATGTAGAGATGAATTAATGCAACAATAGCGACAAGGATCGTAGCTAACATCTTGCAGTCTCCCGCAGGCAGAGGAAAAAAACGGGGACCGTCTGGCCCCCGTTCACGTTTAACCCAGAATCTGGATGACATATTCGCGATGATCGCGTCACCAGACTCTGAACATTTTAGCATCTTCTATAGCGTTAACGATCGGGCTAGCGACTTCAACCATTTTATATGGTGAATCAACGTGACACCGGAACGTACATTAACTCAGAACGCTGCCGTTCCATACATCTCCGAGATTTATTACCCGGTCATTATTGTATGCACCAGAGGCATTCAGGTTTTTCAGCGGGCTCCAGTCATTGTTCCAGGGGATAAACATGGTTGCTTTAGGGTATTTCTGAAGAATAACACTCACTAAGTTTGCATAATCAAACTGGCCGTTAATTGTTGATGGCCCCACCTCAGCAAAGGCAAACGGCTTATTCAATGCCACCATTTCATCGTAACCGTTTACAGTGGCAGGATTGTCTGTATACAAGTCCAGGCCAGTAATATCAACATACTCTGCGCCAGGGTAATAAGATGTCTTATAATCCCGGTTTGCATCAGGAGAGAAGACCCAGAGTAAATTGTTTAACCCTTTCGTTTTAACGAAATAATTAAAGATATCCTGATACAGGCGTCGATACAGATCCATACGTACAGTATCGTTTGTATTCTCACCGGTTGCCCCCCACCAGAACCACTCGCCATTCATCTCATGCAAGGGTCGATAAAAGACGGTGACACCTTTCTCATTCAGTTGCTGTAGGCCCTGAGCGACCTTATCAAGCATTGCCAACCAGCGCCCACGCGACGGTGTTCCAGACTGTAAGATTGCAGAAAATTCATCATTACTCACAGGATGCTTGAGAGCCCCCTTTCCATCACCAGGATTATTCCCCGCAAAGCAAGGGCTTGGTAAATGGTGGCTGATCGCAACCAGTCCGCCTTTTTTCCAGTGGTCGATCAGATCGGCATTACAACCAAAATCGATCAAACTGGCTTCCTCTCCAGGGGGACAGGCATCCCAGCCACGGGCATAGTCAGCGCTATAAATAGCGGGGAATTTCCCGGTCAGGGCCTGCAGGTCTTTTCCTTGTTGCAGGGAAAAAGCATCGACGCCGCCGATATTGCTATAGCCACCAAAAATACCTGAAATGAGCTTTTTACCCTGTCGTTCGGACAGACCACTCAACCACTGATAAATCATTTTCGCATTATTATCTGCAGACTGATTTGCGGGTACTACAGTAAAAGTACTCATTTGTAGAATATCCTTACGTCTCGATTGGAAAATACATGGCAATGAATGACCATGCGTGTTTGCTATGTACACAATAAAACCGACATTACCCGGCTTTATTTTTTCGTACAGTTTGTCTCATTTTTCCCACTACCGCGGAAAGTGCCAGCGCAGCAATACCGTTTGATTAAATAACTTGCTGCGACAGGGATATTTATATCAGCCGCCTGCTTAAAATGATGCTAATTCACGTTGTGCTATCTCCCGTAATACGAGTGATATTCCGCACACCAGAAAGTTATGCTGACAACAGAATTAATGAGGGTTTCACCGTAATCGCGTCGTACCCGATAAGTCAGATCAGGTATTCATGAGCGCGGCACCGGGTGAGGCCGGACACCATAACAATGAATTTAGTGAGACGTGGAATTAAGATACTCAAGAAATTTTGGGGTATACATCGCCGAATCAAACGGCGAAAGCTCATGATGGCCCGGTAAAGCGTGGACGGTAAATGCTATTGAAGGGAGGGGTTTTAATAACCGTACGAAATCGAATAATAAAAAACGGGAACCCATCGGCTCCCGTTCTTGTTTAACCCAGACTCTGGATTACATGTTCGCGATAATCGCGTCGCCAAACTCTGAGCATTTCAGCAGCTTAGCGCCTTCCATCAGACGTTCGAAATCGTAAGTTACGGTTTTCGCGTTGATCGCGCCTTCCATACCTTTAACGATCAGGTCTGCGGCTTCGAACCATTCCATATGACGCAGCATCATTTCTGCAGATAGGATGATAGAACCTGGGTTCACTTTATCCTGGCCGGCATATTTTGGTGCCGTACCGTGGGTCGCTTCGAACAGTGCGCACTCGTCACCGATGTTCGCACCAGGGGCGATACCAATACCGCCAACCTGCGCCGCCAGGGCGTCGGAGATGTAGTCACCGTTCAGGTTCATACAGGCGATAACGTCATATTCGGCAGGACGCAGCAGGATCTGCTGCAGGAACGCATCGGCGATCACATCTTTAATGATGATCTCTTTGCCTGTGTTCGGGTTCTTGATCTTCCGCCATGGACCACCGTCGATCAGCTCACCACCGAACTCTTCCATCGCCAGCTGGTAGCCCCAGTCTTTGAATGCGCCTTCGGTGAACTTCATGATGTTGCCTTTGTGAACCAGCGTCACAGAGTCACGGTCGTTGGTGATCGCGTATTCAATGGCCGCACGCACCAGACGTTTAGTCCCTTCTTCGGAGCAAGGCTTGATACCGATACCGCAATGCTCAGGGAAGCGAATTTTCTTCACGCCCATCTCTTCGCGCAGGAATTTAATCACTTTCTCTGCGTCAGCAGAGTCCGCTTTCCACTCGATGCCCGCGTAGATGTCTTCTGAGTTTTCGCGGAAGATAACCATGTCGGTCAGTTCAGGGTGCTTAACCGGGCTTGGGGTGCCCTGATAGTAACGAACCGGACGCAGACACACGTACAGGTCCAGCTCCTGACGCAGCGCAACGTTCAGGGAACGAATACCGCCACCGACTGGAGTTGTCAGAGGGCCTTTAATAGCAACGCGGTAGTCGCGGATCAGGTCCAGCGTTTCAGCTGGCAGCCAAACGTCCTGGCCATAAACTTGAGTAGATTTTTCACCGGTGTAAATTTCCATCCAGGAAATTTTACGCTCGCCTTTGTAGGCTTTCTCAACAGCGGCATCAACCACTTTCAGCATTGCCGGGGTAACGTCTACACCGATACCGTCACCTTCGATGAACGGGATAATCGGATTGTGAGGAACGTTAATCTTGCCGTTTTGCAGGGTGATCTTTTTACCTTCCGCCGGAACAACTACTTTGCTTTCCATTAACCTCTCCTTCGAGCGCTTCTGGTTGTTACTGATCTTATGTTAATAAATTGTAATGAGCCCTTCGATAGTACCTGATTGTCCGACGCCATGAAAGGTCTTCGTTAATAGGCTATAATGCGGCAATTGATAACGTCTGAAAATACCATGAAGAAAACTTCTTTTACAAAACACCGGGTTGAGCGATTCAGCTCACGACAAGCCGCCAGAAGACCACAAGAATCCCAGCCAAAGCGGGTTATTTTGTTCAATAAACCCTACGATGTTTTGCCGCAGTTTACTGACGAAGCCGGACGCAGCACGCTGAAGGATTACATTCCTGTTCAGGGCGTCTACGCCGCCGGCCGTCTGGACCGGGATAGCGAAGGACTTCTGGTCTTAACCAACGATGGTGCCTTACAGGCCAGGCTCACTCAGCCGGGCAAACGCACGGGAAAGATTTACTTCGTCCAGGTTGAAGGTGAACCGGATGAAGAGACGCTGGCGACATTACGCCGCGGCGTGACGTTAAACGATGGTCCTACCTTGCCTGCAGGTATTGAGCTCGTCAGCGAGCCGGAATGGCTGTGGCCACGCACCCCGCCGATCCGCGAGCGCAAATCCATCCCGACGAGTTGGCTCAAGATCACCCTTTATGAAGGCCGTAATCGCCAGGTTCGCCGGATGACCGCACACGTGGGCTTCCCTACCCTGCGACTTATTCGCTACGCCATGGGCAACTACACCCTGGATTCACTGGCAAACGGTGAATGGCGGGACGTTACCCCTTAAGGAGTCACTATGTTTAAACCGCATGTCACGGTCGCCTGCGTGGTTCACGCGCAAGGTAAGTTTTTGGTCGTAGAAGAGAGTATTAACGGCAAGGCGCTGTGGAACCAGCCAGCCGGGCACCTTGAAGCCAATGAAACCTTACTGCAGGCCGCCAAACGCGAACTGTGGGAAGAGACCGGTATCCACGCGGAGCCGCAACACTTCATCCGTATGCACCAGTGGATTGCCCCTGATCACACTCCGTTCCTGCGCTTTTTATTTGCCGTCGAGCTTAGCGAAACGTGCGCCACAGAGCCGCAGGACGATGATATCGATCGCTGCCTGTGGGTCACTGCCGAAGAGATCCTGAACGCGCCAAACCTGCGCTCGCCGCTGGTTGCCGAGAGTATCCGCTGCTGGCAGTCTGCTGGTCGCCTGCCGCTTGAGGTGATTGGAGAATTTAACTGGCCGTTTACAGAGGGTGCCAATGGTGGGGGGGCGTGATAGAATACGCCGCCTTGAAGTTCAATGTCGTGAGTATTCCATGTCAGATAACAGCCAGAAAAAAGTGATCGTCGGCATGTCCGGCGGTGTCGATTCCTCCGTTTCCGCCTACCTGTTGCAACAACAGGGCTATAAGGTGGAGGGCCTGTTCATGAAGAACTGGGAGGAAGATGATGGCGAGGAATATTGCACTGCTGCTGCGGATCTCGCCGATGCGCAGGCGGTGTGCGATAAGCTGGGCATTGAACTGCACACCGTTAACTTTGCCGCAGAATACTGGGACAACGTCTTCGAGCTTTTCCTGGAAGAGTACAAAGCCGGTCGTACCCCGAACCCGGACATTCTGTGCAACAAAGAGATCAAATTTAAAGCCTTCCTGGAATTCGCCGCAGAAGATCTGGGCGCAGACTATATTGCGACCGGGCACTACGTGCGTCGTGCCGATGTGAATGGCAAAAGCCAGCTGCTGCGCGGTCTGGATGGCAACAAAGATCAAAGCTACTTCCTTTATACACTCAGCCACGAACAGATTGCGCAAAGCCTGTTCCCGGTAGGCGAGCTTGAAAAGCCGCAGGTGCGGAAAATCGCCGAAGAGCTGGATCTGATCACCGCGAAGAAAAAAGACTCCACCGGTATCTGTTTTATCGGCGAGCGCAAATTCCGCGACTTCCTTGGTCGTTACCTGCCGGCACAGCCGGGCAAAATCGTTACCGTCGACGGTGATGAGATTGGTCAACATCAGGGGCTGATGTACCACACGCTGGGCCAGCGTAAAGGGCTGGGTATTGGCGGCACCAAAGAAGGCAGCGAAGATCCGTGGTACGTCGTAGATAAAGATGTCGAAAACAATATTCTGGTTGTTGCTCAGGGCCACGACCATCCGCGTCTGATGTCCGTCGGCCTCATCGCACAACAGCTGCACTGGGTCGATCGTGAGCCGCTGAAGGGTACGCTGCGCTGCACGGTAAAAACACGCTATCGCCAGACCGATATCCCTTGTACCGTCACCGCGCTGGATGATGAACGCATTGATGTGCGTTTCGACGAGCCGGTTGCGGCGGTCACCCCAGGCCAGTCCGCCGTATTCTACAGCGGCGAAATCTGTCTGGGCGGCGGGATCATTGAACAGCGCCTGCCTCTGCCGGCCGTTTAACACGATTGCACACATAAAGGAGAACGTGTGGCGAAGAACTATTATGACATCACCCTGGCACTGGCTGGAATTTGCCAGTCTGCCCGTCTGGTGCAACAGCTGGCGCATCAGGGTCATTGCGATGCTGACGCGCTGCACGTTTCACTCAACAGCGTTATCGACCTCAACCCCGGTTCGACTCTGGGTGTCTTCGGTGGGAGTGAAACCAATCTTCGTCTCGGTCTTGAAACTTTGCTTGGCGTGCTTAACGCCAGTAGCCGTCAGGGGTTGAGCGCGGAGCTGACCCGCTACACGTTAAGCCTGATGGTGCTGGAGCGTAAGCTCAGCGCGGCTAAAGGCGCCCTTGATACGCTCGGTGACCGCATTGCCGGGCTGCAGCGCCAGCTCGACCATTTTGATCTGCAGTCCGAAACGCTGCTCAGTGCCATGGCCGGCATTTATGTTGACGTCATCAGCCCGCTGGGCCCACGTATTCAGGTCACCGGCTCTCCTGCCGTGCTGCAAAGCCCGCAGGTTCAGGCAAAAGTACGCGCCTCCCTGCTGGCGGGTATTCGTGCCGCCGTGCTGTGGCATCAGGTTGGCGGTGGCCGCCTGCAGTTAATGTTTTCTCGTAATCGCCTGACGACTCAGGCAAAACAAATTCTTGCTCATTGTTAACCTCCCGGAGTTGCGAATTATGGAATTATCCTCACTGACCGCCGTATCCCCTGTAGATGGACGCTACGGCGATAAAGTCAGCGCGCTGCGCGGGATCTTCAGCGAATATGGTTTGCTGAAGTTCCGTGTTCAGGTTGAAGTACGCTGGCTGCAAAAGCTGGCCGCCCAGGCAGCAATCAAGGAAGTTCCTGCTTTTGACGCCCAGGCAAACGATTACCTCGATAAAATCGTTGCTGACTTCAACGAAGAAGATGCTGCGCGCATTAAAACTATTGAGCGCACCACCAACCATGACGTAAAAGCGGTTGAGTATTTCCTGAAAGAGAAAGTGGCAAGCGTGCCTGCTCTGCATGCCGTGTCTGAATTCATTCACTTCGCCTGTACCTCAGAAGACATTAATAATCTGTCTCATGCGCTGATGCTCTCCACCGCGCGTAAAGAAGTGGTGCTGCCTTACTGGCGTAAAATCATCGACGCGGTAAAAGCACTGTCTGTCGAATATCGTGATATTCCGCTGCTGTCCCGAACCCACGGTCAGCCGGCCACTCCCTCCACGATGGGTAAAGAGATGGCAAACGTGGCGTACCGTATGGAACGTCAGTATCGTCAGCTGGAGCAGGTCGAGATTCTGGGTAAAATCAACGGTGCGGTAGGTAACTACAACGCCCACATCGCCGCCTACCCGGAAGTGGACTGGCATCAGTTCAGCGAAGCGTTCGTGACCTCTCTGGGCATTCAGTGGAACCCGTACACCACCCAGATTGAGCCGCACGACTATATCGCGGAACTGTTTGACTGTATCGCTCGCTTCAACACCATTCTGATCGATTTCGATCGTGACGTGTGGGGTTACATCGCGCTGAACCACTTCAAACAGAAGACCATCGCCGGTGAAATTGGCTCCTCAACCATGCCGCACAAAGTCAACCCAATCGACTTCGAAAACTCCGAAGGCAACCTGGGTCTGGCGAATGCGGTGCTGCAGCACATGGCGAGCAAACTGCCGGTTTCCCGCTGGCAGCGCGACCTGACTGACTCCACCGTGCTGCGTAACCTGGGCGTGGGTATCGGCTACGCGCTGATCGCGTATCAGTCCACCCTGAAAGGTGTAAGCAAACTGGAAGTGAACCGCGACCGTCTGCTGGACGAGCTGGATCACAACTGGGAAGTGCTGGCAGAGCCCATTCAGACCGTCATGCGTCGTTATGGCATTGAAAAACCGTACGAGAAACTGAAAGAGCTGACGCGCGGCAAACGCGTAGACGCCGAAGGCATGAAACAGTTTATCGACAGTCTGGAACTGCCAGAAGACGAGAAAACCCGCCTGAAAGCGATGACCCCGGCAAACTATATCGGCCGTGCCATCACCATGGTTGACGAGCTGAAGTAACCTCCCTTCCCCCTTTCCGCCTGGAAAGGGGGCTGCTTTTCCCCGGTTTACTTAATGTTTATCCCCACAACAACATAATCAGCGTTAAACTATTCATACCATTCATATAGGGAGAAAAGATGATGCGCGTACTGGTTGTTGAGGATAACGCATTGCTACGCCATCACCTGAAGGTTCAGCTTCAGGAGATGGGACATCAGGTGGACGATGCCGAAGATGCAAAAGAAGCCGATTATTATCTCAATGAGCACCTGCCGGACATCGCCATCGTCGATCTCGGATTGCCTGATGAAGACGGTTTGTCGTTGATTCGTCGCTGGCGCAGCCATGATGTCTCCCTTCCGGTTCTGGTGTTGACCGCACGTGAAGGCTGGCAGGACAAGGTTGAAGTGCTCAGCGCGGGCGCGGATGATTACGTCACCAAGCCGTTTCACATCGAAGAAGTGGCGGCACGCATGCAGGCACTGCTACGCCGCAACAGCGGCCTGGCCTCCCAGGTGATTTCGATTCCCCCTTTCCAGGTTGATCTCTCCCGTCGTGAATTCTCGATCAATAATGAAGTCATTAAGCTGACCGCGTTTGAATACACCATCATGGAAACGTTAATCCGCAACAGCGGCAAAGTGGTGAGCAAAGATTCCTTAATGCTTCAGCTTTATCCGGATGCCGAGCTGCGTGAGAGCCACACGATTGATGTGTTGATGGGACGTCTGCGCAAGAAAATTCAGGCGGAGTACCCGCAGGACGTGATCACGACCGTCCGTGGTCAGGGTTATCTGTTCGAAATACGCTAAATGAAAGGGATCTTGCGTCATATTCTGCCCCTCTCGCTGCGGGTTCGCTTTTTACTGGCAACAGCCGCCGTCGTGCTGGTGTTATCCCTCTCCTACGGCATGGTGGCTCTGGTGGGCTACAGCGTCAGTTTTGATAAAACAACTTTTCGACTGTTGCGTGGTGAAAGCAACCTGTTTTATACCCTGGCGAAATGGGAAAACAACACGATCACCGTCGAAATGCCGGAAAACCTTAACCAGCAAAGCCCGACCCTGGCCCTGATTTATAACGAAAAGGGAAAACTACTTTGGGCACAACGTGATATCCCATGGCTGGTTAAAAGTATTCGTCCGGAATGGCTTAAGACCAATGGTTTCCACGAACTTGAAGCCGATCTGAACACCACCAGCTCGCTGCTGCGCGAGGACCGCTCCCTGCAGCAAAAGCTGAATGAGATCCGCGCAGACGATGCCGAAACAGAAATGACGCACTCCGTGGCGATTAACCTCTACCCGGCCACGATGAACATGCCGCAGTTAACCATCGTGGTAGTCGATACCATCCCGGTCGAACTTAAACGTTCTTATATGGTATGGAACTGGTTCGTCTATGTTCTTGCCGCGAATCTGCTGCTGGTAATCCCGCTGCTGTGGCTCGCCGCGTGGTGGAGTTTACGCCCCATCGAATCGCTGGCGAGAGAGGTGCGCGAGCTGGAAGAACATCATCGTGAGAAGCTCAACCCGGAGACTACCCGGGAGCTGACAAGCCTGGTGCGTAACCTCAACCGTCTGCTGAAAAGCGAACGTGAGCGCTATGATAAATACCGCACCACCCTCACCGACCTCACGCATAGCCTGAAGACACCGCTGGCGGTGATGCAAAGTACTCTGCGTTCGATGCGCAGCTCAAAGCTGAGCGTTGATGACGCCGAGCCGGTGATGCTGGAACAGATCAGCCGTATTTCTCAGCAAATTGGTTACTATCTGCACCGTGCCAGCATGCGTTCCGGCAGCGCGTTATTGAGCCGCGAACTGCATCCTGTGGCACCGCTTCTGGATAACCTCACCTCCGCGCTCAACAAGGTTTACCAGCGCAAAGGGGTCAATATCAGCCTCGATATCTCTCCCGAAATCAGCTTTGTTGGTGAACAAAATGATTTCATGGAAGTGATGGGCAATCTGCTGGATAACGCCTGTAAATATTGCCTGGAATTCGTGGAAGTTTCCGCGCGTCAGACGGATAACGAATTGCATATTATCGTTGAGGATGATGGCCCGGGGATCCCGCGCAATAAACGTGATGTGGTATTCGACCGCGGTCAGCGTGCAGATACGTTGCGCCCCGGCCAGGGGGTTGGGTTAGCGGTGGCACGCGAAATCGTCGACCAGTACGACGGAAAAATTAAAACCGAAGACAGTTTACTCGGAGGCGCCAGAATGGAGGTCATTTTCGGTCGCCAGCAGCCCACATCGAACGATAGTTAGCCCGTTATGTGAAAAATGCGAGGATCTCGCACCCAGGCTCCTGTGCTTCCGTTATAATCCGAGTCAGTAAGAGCCTGCGGAATAAAAAAATATGGATTATCACTTAACACTTAACTGGCCCGAATTTATTGAACGTTACTGGCAGAAACGCCCGGTCGTTCTTAAACGCGGGTTCAGCAATTTTGTCGATCCTCTCTCCCCTGACGAACTGGCCGGCCTGGCCATGGAGAGCGAAGTCGACAGCCGCCTGGTAAGCCACCAGGACGGGAAATGGCAGGTCAGCCACGGTCCTTTCGAAAGCTACGATCACCTCGGTGAAAACAACTGGTCATTACTGGTTCAGGCGGTTAACCACTGGCATGAACCGACTGCGGCGTTAATGCGTCCGTTCCGCGCCCTGCCCGACTGGCGAATGGACGATCTGATGATCTCCTTCTCCGTGCCAGGAGGGGGCGTTGGTCCGCATCTGGACCAGTACGACGTGTTCATCATTCAGGGTACAGGCCGCCGCCGCTGGCGCGTGGGCGACAAAGTGCCGATGAAACAGCACTGCCCGCATCCGGACCTGCTTCAGGTCGATCCGTTTGAAGGGATTATCGATGAAGAGCTGGAGCCGGGTGATATTCTCTATATCCCACCAGGCTTCCCGCACGAAGGGTATTCGCTGGAAAACTCGCTGAACTACTCCGTCGGATTCCGCGCACCAAGCGGTCGCGAAATGATCAGCGGCTTTGCTGACTACGTGCTGCAGCGTGAACTGGGCAGCCATCGTTACAGCGATCCGGATGTACCTGCACGCGAGCACCCGGCTGATATTGTGCCAGCCGAACTGGACAAGCTTCGCGGCATGATGCTGGATTTGATCAATGAACCGGCGCATTTCAGCCAGTGGTTTGGTGAGTTTATCAGCCAGTCACGCCATGAGCTGGATGTGGCACCGCCAGAGCCGCCATACCAGGCCGACGAGATTTATGACGCATTGCAGCAGGGCGACAAACTGGTTCGTCTGGGCGGGTTGCGCGTACTGCGCATCGGTGAAGATGTTTTCGTTAACGGCGAGAAGCTGGACTCCCCTCACCGTCCGGCGCTGGAGGCTATTGCCAGCCACCTGACCTTAACGGCTGATGCCTTTGGCGATGCGCTGGAAGATCCCTCTTTCCTCGCGATGCTCGCCGCGCTGGTGAACAGCGGGTACTGGTTCTTTGAGGACTAAACCGTAGAGTAAAAGAGTGCCGGGGGGCGGCTTCGCCTGACCCGGCCTTTTTTTGTCATTACCGCGCCGCGGTCAGCTCCGCAATTCGCACAATCACCTTCACCGCTTTTTCCATTCCTTCCAGCGTCACGAACTCGTGCTTGCCGTGATAGTTGTAGCCACCGGTAAACAGATTCGGGCAAGGCAGCCCCATGAACGACAGCTGCGAACCGTCTGTGCCGCCACGAATCGGTTTTAACAGCGGTTCAATATCACAGTCACGCATTGCCTGCTGCGCGATATCGAGGATATGCGGATGCGCCATCACTTTCTCGCGCATATTGTAGTAGCTGTCTTCAATAATCAGCTCGATATAGCAATCCGGATGCAGGCCCTTACCGACCTTTTTGGCTATCTCCATCATCTTACGTTTACGCGCTTCAAATGCTTTACGGTCAAAGTCGCGAATGATGTAGTGCATCTGCGCACTGTCTACGGTGCCCTTAATGCTGGTCAGGTGATAAAAACCTTCATAACCGTCGGTCTGTTCCGGGCTCTCTTCTGGCGGAACTTCCGCATGAATACGCGACGCCAGCGACAACGCATTCACCATGACCCCTTTGGCGGAGCCAGGATGAACGTTGTTTCCGACGATTTTGATTGTCACGGACGCGGCGTTGAAATTCTCGAACTCCAGTTCCCCTACACCGCCACCGTCGACGGTATAGGCCCACTTCGCGTTAAAGGCCTCTACGTCGAAGTGTTTTGCCCCCTTACCGACCTCTTCATCCGGCGTAAAGGCGACACGGATATCCCCGTGCAGGATATTTTTCTCTTTCAGCACCGCCAGCGCCGTCATGATCTCGGCAATCCCCGCTTTGTCATCGGCACCCAGCAGCGTTTTGCCGTCGGTGGTGATGAGCGTCTGACCGAGCAGCTGGTGCAGCACCGGGAACATCACCGGCGACAGTACTTCGTCACCAATCCCCAGCGCAATGTCGCCGCCGCGGTAGTTTTCAACAATCTGCGGGTTCACATGTTTACCGCTAAAATCCGGAGAGGTGTCGACATGGGAGATAAAGCCAATCGCCGGGATATCACCGGAGACATTCGCAGGCAGCGTTCCCATCACAGTGCCTTTCTCGCTTAACGTGACGTTAACCAGCCCCATGGCGTCGAGCTGCTCTTTGAGCAGGTTTAATAACTTCCACTGGCCTTCGGTGCTTGGCACCTGGCGGACACCCGGTTTAGATTGGGTATCCAGCGAAACGTACTGTAAAAAACGCTCAAGTAATTTATCCATGCAGTCACCCTCACTTTTTGTGACAACATTATCAATAAGCATCAAAAGGCAAATATTGCGTCAGGTCACTTTTATCCCGCAAACGAGAATATTTTCCGTTTATATCGTATCCGTTAGTAAATGTAGCTTATGAATCAGTGACAAGGATTGGCGATTACAGTGGTTTGCCGTAGAATGTCCGCCCTCATTACGAGTCACCAAGGTGGTTACACACAAACCCCGCTTCGGTCTGCATCCCGGAGCGTCTATATGGGACAGCGCAAAAATTGAATACACAATCCCGTTCACGTTCACCGCTGGTGCAACTGGAACGAATTCGTAAAAGTTTTGATGGTAAAGATGTTATTTCCGGGCTCAACCTGACCATCAATGACGGTGAGTTCCTCACGCTGCTTGGCCCCTCTGGCTGCGGCAAGACAACCGTACTGCGCCTTATCGCCGGACTGGAAAACGTCGATAGCGGTCACATCCACCTTGAAAACCAGGATATCACCCAGGTCCCCGCCGAAGAGCGGCACGTGAATACCGTCTTTCAGAGCTATGCCCTGTTTCCGCACATGACCGTGTTCGAGAACGTCGCATTTGGCTTGCGGATGCAAAAAACGCCGGCCAGCGAGATCCCTGCTCGCGTTACCGACGCGCTGCGCATGGTGCAACTGGAAGAATTTGCCCAGCGTAAGCCACACCAGCTTTCCGGCGGCCAGCAGCAGCGCGTTGCTATCGCCCGCGCTGTGGTCAATAAACCGCGTCTGCTCCTGCTGGATGAGTCACTTTCCGCGCTGGACTATAAACTGCGCAAGCAGATGCAGAACGAGCTTAAAGCCCTGCAGCGCAAGCTCGGCATTACCTTTGTCTTCGTTACCCACGATCAGGAAGAAGCACTCACCATGTCGGACCGTATCGTGGTGATGCGTGACGGCAAAATCGAGCAGGACGGCACGCCACGTGAAATCTATGAAGAGCCGAAAAACCTGTTCGTGGCCAGCTTCATTGGGGAGATCAACATTTTCAACGCCACGGTGATTGATCGCCTGGACGAACAGCGCGTGCGGGCCAACGTAGAAGGCCGCGAGTGCAATATCACCGTGAATTTCGCCGTCGAAAAAGGGCAAAAGCTTAACGTCCTGCTGCGCCCGGAGGATCTGCGCGTTGAAGAGATCCACGGCAATACTGATGCCGAGGGACTGATTGGCTATATCCGTGAGCGCAACTATAAAGGGATGACGCTGGAGTCTGTCGTCGAACTGGAAAACGGTAAGATGGTGATGGTCAGCGAGTTCTTTAATGAGGACGACCCTGATTTCGACCACTCCCTCGACCAGAAAATGGTTATCAACTGGGTAGAAAGCTGGGAGGTTGTACTGGCTGATGAAGAACACAAATAAATTCCAGAATGTGGTGATTGCTACTATCGTCGGTTGGCTTGTGTTGTTTGTCTTCTTACCCAACCTGATGATCATCGCCACCAGCTTCCTGACCCGCGACGATACTGACTTCGTAAAGCTGGTCTTTACGCTGGACAACTACTCGCGTCTGCTCGATCCGCTCTATTTTGACGTGCTGTTGCACTCGCTTAATATGGCGCTGATCGCCACCTTTGCCTGCCTGGTGCTGGGTTATCCCTTTGCATGGTTTCTGGCGCGTCTGCCGCAAAAAGTGCGTCCACTGCTGCTCTTTTTGCTGATCGTGCCTTTCTGGACCAACTCCCTGATCCGCATCTACGGGCTGAAAATTTTCCTCAGCACCAAAGGCTATCTGAACGAGTTCCTGTTGTGGCTGGGCGTGATTGATACGCCCGTGCGCATCATGTTTACGCCGGGTGCGGTCATTGTGGGCCTGGTCTACATCCTGCTGCCCTTTATGGTGATGCCGCTCTACTCCAGCATTGAGAAGCTGGATAAACCGCTGCTGGAAGCTGCGAGAGACCTGGGCGCCAGCAAACTGCAGACCTTTATCCGGATTATCATTCCGTTGACCATGCCTGGCATCATTGCAGGTTGTCTGCTGGTAATGCTGCCGGCAATGGGCTTGTTCTACGTGTCCGACCTGATGGGCGGCGCGAAAAACCTGCTTATCGGCAACGTGATTAAGAGTCAGTTCCTGAACATTCGCGACTGGCCGTTCGGTTCCGCTACCAGCATTACGCTCACGGTGGTGATGGGTCTGATGCTGTTGATCTACTGGCGTGCTTCACGATTACTGAATAAAAAGGTGGAACTCGAATGATCGGTCGACTGCTTCGCGGCGGTTTTATGACCGCCATCTATGCGTATCTTTATATTCCGATCATTATTTTGATCGTGAACTCGTTTAACAGCTCGCGTTTCGGCATCAACTGGCAAGGTTTCACTACCACCTGGTACAGCCTGCTGATGAACAACGACAGCCTGCTGCAGGCTGCTCAGCACTCCCTGACGATGGCGATTTTCTCCGCCACCTTCGCCACGCTGATTGGTTCACTTACCGCCGTAGCGCTCTATCGCTATCGCTTCCGGGGTAAACCGTTCGTCAGCGGGATGCTGTTTGTGGTGATGATGTCGCCTGATATCGTCATGGCGATTTCGCTGCTGGTGCTGTTTATGCTGCTGGGCGTCCAGTTGGGCTTCTGGTCACTGCTGTTCTCTCACATCACTTTCTGCCTGCCGTTTGTGGTGGTCACCGTCTTCGCACGCCTGAAAGGGTTTGACGTGCGCATGCTGGAAGCCGCAAAAGATCTGGGTGCCAGTGAGATGATCATCCTGCGCAAAATCATCCTGCCGCTGGCGATGCCCGCCGTTGCTGCCGGATGGCTGCTGAGTTTTACCCTGTCGATGGACGATGTGGTGGTCTCCTCCTTCGTCACCGGCCCGAGTTATGAAATTCTGCCATTGAAGATCTATTCAATGGTGAAAGTCGGCGTCTCGCCCGAGGTGAAAGCGCTGGCGACCATACTGTTAGTGTTCTCGCTGGTGCTGGTGATTGCCAGCCAGGTTATTGCTCGTGATAAAACAAAATCTCAGGGGACAATGAAATGAAAAAAATGCTTGCCGCTGCGGCACTGGTGCTCGGAATGGGTGCCGCGCACGCTGATGACAGCAAAACGCTCTATTTCTATAACTGGACCGAGTACGTGCCACCAGGCCTGCTGGAGCAGTTCACGAAAGAGACGGGCATCAAGGTTATCTATTCTACCTATGAGTCGAATGAAACCATGTACGCCAAGCTCAAAACTTACAAAGAAGGCGCGTACGATCTGGTCGTCCCGTCGACCTATTTCGTCGATAAAATGCGCAAAGAGGGCATGATTCAGAAGATCGATAAAACGAAGCTCACTCACTTCAACAATCTCGATCCGGAGATGCTCAATAAGCCGTTTGACCCGAATAACGACTACTCCATTCCTTACATCTGGGGCGCAACCGCCATTGGTGTCAACAGCGAGGCTATCGATCCGAAAACCGTTACAAGCTGGGCCGATCTGTGGAAACCGGAATACAAAGGCAGCCTGCTGTTAACCGACGACGCGCGCGAAGTGTTCCAGGTAGCGCTGCGTAAGCTCGGCTACTCAGGCAATACGACGGACCCGAAAGAGATTGAAGCGGCCTATAACGAGCTGAAAAAGCTGATGCCTAACGTGGCGGCATTCAACTCTGATAACCCGGCAAACCCGTATATGGAAGGCGAAGTGAATCTGGGCATGGTGTGGAACGGCTCCGCGTATGTTGCCCGTCAGGCCGGTACGCCGCTGGAGGTAGTGTGGCCGAAAGAAGGCGGGATCTTCTGGATGGATAGCCTCTCTATTCCTGCAAACGCGAAGAACGTTGACGGTGCCCTGAAGCTGATTAACTTCCTGCTGCGCCCGGACGTCGCGAAACAGGTTGCGGAGACCATTGGTTATCCCACCCCGAACCTCGCCGCGCGTAAGCTGCTCAGCCCGGCCGTCGCGAACGACAAATCGCTCTATCCGGATGCGCAAACCATCAGTAAAGGCGAGTGGCAAAACGATGTCGGTGACGCAAGCCGCATCTATGAAGAGTATTACCAGAAATTAAAAGCGGGCCGGTAAGCGGCCAGGCTTTCTTCCTCACTCCGTCTTAGCGGAGTGAGGAACGATTAACTGACGGCGTTCTCCCCGGCCCAGATCGTGGCCTTCCTCATCGTCTCTACGATGTCTTCCTCTGCCAGCCCCAGCGCGTGACTTATTCTGCTTGCCTCATCCCACTGCTGCTGCTCGTAGTAATGGCAGAGGCGAACCATGTCCGCTAACTGCCCTTCCTGATGGCACAACGCATTACTCACGCTCTGCGGGACAGCAATTTGCGTCATCAGCTCTGCCATCGGCAGCTCAAGCAGGGTATCAAGCAGTGAGAACAGACCGCACATGAACGCATTCTCAGCCAGCATCGGCTCGTTCAGTTTCTCGGCAATCAGTTCACAGAATTTCCCGCGCATCATACTCATCGGGTAAAGCTCGGTGACAGTGTCGTTGGCTGCACTTGCCAGCACTACAACGGCTACAAACCTTCTGAGCTGATTTTCTCCAAGGTACCTCAGCACTTCACTCAGGGTTAACTTGCTGAAATTACAGACCCCCATGTGTTTAAAAGCGGTGTGCTTCATATAGCGCATGATTTTATAGGACAGCGTGAGGTCGCTTTTGATTAACGCCTCGATGATCCGAAAGTCAGGTTTATTGCGTCCTACTTCCATTTGCAGACGGAAAATTGCAAGCTGATTTTGCGATAGCCGTTTATATTTAATCACCTCCGGACGACAGAAAAAATATCCCTGAAAAAGAGAAAATCCGGCATCGCTGTATTGTTTGAATTCCTCTTTAGTCTCAATTTTTTCAGCCAGATATTTAATATGCCCGGTCAGGCTTTTACGCTCACTCAGGTAATTTTGAATTTGCGCTAAGGTGTAATTCTGGACATCGAATTTGATGATGGAAATATAGGGCAAGAAAACATCCCATTCCGGTGCGAGAGTGAAATCATCGAGCGCAAAGCAGTACCCGTGCTCATACATTTCTCTCACGGCCTGCAAAAGCGCCTCACCCGGGTCAGCATCTTCAAGGATCTCAATGACCACGTTGTTTTTGTCCAGCGCCTCAGCGCTGCGGTCGATGATCATCCGGGAAGGAAAATTGATAAACGACGTATGTTCTCCGGCGATGCGCTGGGACGGCACGGATAAGAACTGGTCTGATATCATTCTGGATGTGGCATATTCCGCCGACACATCCGGGAAACGGTTGGTCATTCCGTCTCTGAAAAGCAGCTCATAGGCCACGGTATTCATATCGAGGTTAAAAATGGGTTGTCTCGCGATAAATCCATACATATCCCATCCTCCTGAACGTCTTTATATTTATTAGCATCCCCTATCTGCACAACGATAACGAGCATTATCGAACACTAATTTGATTGAATGCACAAAATAAAAGCATCCACACTAATTAACGGGAATTAGCGATCAAAAATTTAAATTAAATATACCCGGTGCTCTACAGAAACATGGCGAAAT
Source organism: Enterobacter sp. 200527-13 (assembly GCF_027924865.1). Classification (NCBI taxonomy): domain Bacteria; kingdom Pseudomonadati; phylum Pseudomonadota; class Gammaproteobacteria; order Enterobacterales; family Enterobacteriaceae; genus Enterobacter; species Enterobacter sp. 200527-13. The sequence goes on along the minus strand of NZ_BSCM01000001.1, from coordinate 1,036,408 downwards.
ATCCGATAAGTGATCTGTGCCTGCCCGACATGCACGTCATTACGGGAGTTGAGAATGAAAGACGCCATGGTCCGAAAACAAAAAATAAGAGTCAAGACGTTGATGCTATTGTCCATTTTCCTCACCGTGACGGTGGGCTTTACGGCAACGATCGGTTTTATGATGTGGCAGTGGATGGATCAGCAAGAAGTGCTGGCTAAAAAACACATCCGCCAGATTGCTGAAGTGCAGTCGTTGCAGGTCAGTAAACAGATGGATTCCGCTCTGGCGGCCGCACGGGACATGGGAAATAGCGCTCAGGCACTGCGCGACGCGGGCATCGCTGATCGACAGGGACTCAACCAGCTGCTAATCCATTATCTCTCAGCGCACCCTCAGTTTCTTTCAATGTCGATGGCCTTTGAACCTGATGCCTTCGATGGCAACGATGCCACCTTTGCCGGTCAGAGCGGTGAACATCCCGCCGGACGTTACGCCCGCTACGTTGACCGCGACGCCACAGGCAAACCGGCATTACATCTGCTGACGGACATCGAAACGCCCGGCAGCGGCGATTATTATCTGCTGCCGAAGCAACGGCAAAAAGATGTCATCATCGAACCCTATATTTATCCCTACAATGGGGTGGACGTAATGCTCACCTCGATTGCCGCCCCCATCATGCGTGAGGGTCAGTTCCTGGGGTCCGTCACGTCGGATTTCTCGCTCGCTACCCTGCAATCGATGATCGGGGCGATTAAACCGTGGAACGGTACAGGCTACGCCCTGCTTCTGTCGGCGGGCAACAGCGTGGTTTCCAGCCCGGATAAACGTGCCGTAGGCAAGCCTTACACCGGAACTGTCACAGGGGATGAAGTGATACGCACAAACGATCCTCAACTGAAGGAAGAGGCGTTTATCACCTGGCAGGCGATTACCATCGGCAACAGTCAGACGCCCTGGAAGCTGGCTATCGTCACCCCGGTCAGCGAAGTGATGGCCGAGGCAAGACAATTTTTACTGAAAGCCATCCTCCTGATGGTGTTAAGCATTGTGGTTGTCAGCCTGGTCATGGCGCAAATCTTTACCCGTAAAGTGGACCGCCCGGTGGGGGGCGAACCGTCAGATGCCGCCGGGATCGCGCTGGCCGTGGCCGGAGGCGACCTGAACAACGCTATCCCGGTGCGTCCCGGAGATACCAGCAGTATTTTTTACGCCCTGCACACCATGCAGATGCAGCTCAAGCGCATCGTGGGTAACATCAGCGAAGCCAGCCACTCCGTTCACGGTGGCACCAGTGAAATTTCGGCAGGCAATCTCGATCTGGCCTCACGCACCGAAGAACAGGCAGCGGCGATTGTCGAAACCGCGGCCAGCATGGAAGAGATTTCGGTCACGGTGAAAAATAACGCCGACAATGCGCACAAAGCTACCACCCTTACCGATCGCGCCGCGACCCTTGCCGGACATGGCGAGACGCTGGTCAACGATGTCGTGGTGGTGATCGGGGAAATTGACGAAAGCGCCCGTAAGATTGGAGAGATCAACAGCATTGTGGACGGTATCGCCTTCCAGACCAATATTCTGGCGCTGAATGCCGCCGTAGAAGCGGCGCGTGCGGGCGAACAGGGGCGCGGTTTTGCAGTGGTGGCGGGTGAAGTTCGCAACCTTGCCCAGCGAAGCGCCAACGCGGCAAAAGAGATCTCCCAGCTGATAGCCGAGTCTTCAGGTCGTGTCAGCAAAGGCGTTGAGCTGGTCAATGAAACCGGCGTCATGATGAAGCAGGTCATTGAGGCCGTGTCGCATGTGCATCTGGTGATTAACGATATTGTTCAGGCTCTGGATGAGCAGAATCGGGGAATTAGCCAGGTCAGCATTGCCGTCAATCAGATGGACAGCACGACCCAGCAGAACGCGTCCCTGGTACAACAGATCTCAGCAGCGGCCCTGTCGCTGGACGAACAGGCGAAATCGCTGGAGAAAACGCTGGCGTACTTTACGCCATAAACAAAAAAGGGACCCGCAGGACGGGTGCCTTTTCAGGCTATCGCGATTACAGCCCTTTCAGGAGCTTATCGACAAACTCCGGTACGACGGTACTGGCCAGGCCATAGTGCTTTTCTTCGAACTCGCTGCCCACCTGGCTCGGCTCAAGATTCAGCTCAACCGTATGCGCACCGTGCAGCCGCGCTTCGTGAACAAAGCCGGCCGCCGGATAGACATGGCCAGACGTGCCAATCGCGATAAAGACATCCGCCATGGCCAGCGCGCTGTAGATGTCATCCATACCAAGCGGCATTTCACCAAACCAGACCACATGCGGACGCAGGCGCGACGGAAACTGGCAGCAGTGGCACTTATCTTCAGGCAGCACGTCCTCTTTCCAGTCCAGCACCTGACCGCTCCAGGCGCAGCGAACTTTCAGCAGTTCACCGTGCATATGGATGATGTTTTTGTTACCGGCCCGTTCATGCAGATTGTCGATATTCTGCGTAACCAGCAAAAAACGATCGCCAAGCGCCTCTTCCAGCTTCGCCAGCGCCAGGTGCGCCGGATTAGGCACAACCTCTGGCTGCTGCAGCTGACGACGGCGGGCGTTATAAAACGCCTGCACAAGATCCGGATCGCGGGCAAAGCCTTCCGGCGTCGCCACATCCTCAACACGGTGCTCTTCCCATAACCCGTCCGCAGCGCGGAAAGTGCGAATACCTGACTCTGCGGAGATCCCCGCCCCGGTCAGCACCACCACTCTGGGTTTATCCATCGCTTCTGGCATCATTCTGTCTCTGAAAAAGATCCGCTGGCGCAAGCGCTCACGTAAGCGGCGTTTATTTTTGCGAAAACGGCTGAGTCGACCTAAGCGACGCGACAGCATAAAAACCTCGTAAACTAATCGGTGAGATGAAGGAATGCGGCTCCGCGCATCCCTCCTGCGTCCCCGTGTCGCGCACGTTCAATACGCGGCACGCGGGCAACCGGCAATAAATGTCGGGGCAAACGCCCGGACAGCTGTTCCGTTAACGCGCTAAAGTTTGAAAGCCCTCCCCCAATCACCAGCAGATCCGGGTCGACGATGGTGAGAATATTTCCCAGACACACCGCCAGCAGATCCAGATAGCGCTCAACGTGCTCTCGCGCCTGCGCATCCCCCTGCTCCCACAAGGTAATGATTTGAGGGGCTTCAAGTTTCTGATGATAGAAGTGTTCGTAAAGCCATGCAAACCCACGTCCGGAGAGGTAGTTCTCAATACAGCCATGCTGACCGCAACCGCAGCGGGTCAGCGGGAAGTCGCGCCCGACGACCGCCAGGGCATCAACCGGCAGGCGGATATGGCCGAACTCTCCCGTAATGTAACTGCGCCCGGTAATCGGCTTACCGTTGATGACGATCCCTCCCCCTACGCCCGTGCCGAGGATCAGCCCCATCACCAGCGGATAGCGCTGAAACTCATCGTCCCAGGCTTCGGAGAGCGCAAAACAGTTGGCATCATTATCTAAACGCACGTCGCGTTCAAGCAGAGCGGAGAGATCGGCGCGCAGCGGTTTACCGCTGGCAGCAGGAACGTTGGCCGCATACAGCGTACCATCGTCAGTTTCGGGCATTCCCGGAATACCAATGCCGACGCTGCCTTTCACGCCAAAACGTGAATCAGCTTGCGCCACCAGTGCGGCAATGGCAGTTAAAAATTCATCGTAGCTTTCGCGTGGCGTGGGAACGCGGGTTTCCCACTGCAGTTTGAGGTTTTTATCAAACACGCCCAGCGCAATTTTGGTGCCGCCAATATCAAATCCATAATACATCATGCATTCCTCTTTTTGATTTGGCGGCCTGACGACCGCTAAATCATGACGTAATTACTGGCCACTTAGTACCCTCGCCGGATCAATTCGGCTTGCGCGACGCGCCGGATACCAGCTTGCCAGCAGACTCAGTAAAAGTGCCGTTACCAGCACATAAAAAACGTCCAGCCAGTGCAATTCAGACGGCAGGAAGTCAATAAAATAGATATCACCCGACAGGAACTGGTGGCCAATAAGCGCCTCGATGCCATTGATAATTGGCGTCAGCTGCAGAGAAACCACCACGCCAATCACCACGCCGCAGAGGCTCCCGAACAGCCCAGCCAGCAGACCGTACCAGACAAAGATGGCGCGAATAAGACCGTCTTTTGCCCCCAGGGTACGCAGGACGGCGATGTCGCCGCTCTTGTCTTTGACCGCCATCACCAGCGTCGAAACGATATTAAAGCACGCGACCCCAATCACCAGCACCATCGCCAGATACATAATGGCGCGGATCATCTGGATATCACGGTACATATAACCGTAAGTGCCAATCCAGCTTTTGATGTAGACATAGTTATTGGTCACGCTGCCGGCATCACGCACTAGTTTATTGGCGTTGAAGACGTCGTTGACCTTAATGGCAATCCCCGTCACGCTGTCGGCCATGTCGAGATACTGGCGCGCATCTTCCATCGGCACCATCGCAAAGCTGTGATCGAGCTGGCCGCTTAACTGAAGAATACCGGTGACGTGCAGGCGTACACGTTTAGGCTGCTGCAGCTTGTGGTCGGCACTGGCGTTCGGGATCATGATAGAGACCCAGTCGCCCTGCTTAACCTTCAGGGCCTCGGCAACGCCTTTGCCCATAATAATTTGCTGTTCACCGGCCTTAAAGTTTGCCCACGCGCCGTTTTGCACATATTTCGGCAACGCGCTGAGGCGCTCTTCCTGCACCGGGTTCACCCCTTTTACCTGAATGGCGCGCAGGTTAACGCCGCTCTCGACCAGCCCGGTAAAGTTAATGTAAGGCGCGGCCGCCACGATGCCTGGCACTTTTTCGATTTTGCTCAGGGCATCGCTCCAGTGCGTCCACGGCTGATTCACCGGTTCGATTTCACCGTGCGGGACCACCGCCAGGATGCGGTTATTCAGTTCACGCTCAAAACCGTTCATGGCGCTAAGGCCCACGATCAGCACCGCCACCCCCAGCGCAATACCGATGGTGGAGATCACCGAGATCAGTGACACCATGCCGCCGCGACGACGTCCGCGGCTAAAACGCAACCCTATGAGTAACGATAACGGTGAAGCCATTACTCCGCCCCCATCAGGGTCAGCTCTGGGTTCAGATGACCGTCGCGCATCTCAAGCTGACGCCCCATCCGTTTTGCCAGCTGGAGATCGTGGGTTACCACCAGAAACGCGGTTCCCTGCGAGGCATTCAACTCACCCAGCAGCTGGAAAATACTGTCCGCGTTGCGGGCGTCCAGGTTACCCGTTGGCTCATCCGCCAGTACCAGGCGCGGATTGTTGACCAGCGCACGCGCAATGGCCACACGCTGGCGTTCACCGCCGGAAAGTTCAGAAGGACGATGGTTACCGCGATGCCCAAGCCCAACCGCTTTCAGCATATCGCTGGCGCGGGTAGTAATTTCTGCGGGTTTCTTTTTACCAATCAGCAGCGGCATCGCCACGTTTTCCAGCGCCGTGAAATCCGGCAGCAGGTGGTGAAACTGGTAGATAAAGCCCAGCTCGCGGTTACGCAGCTCCGCTTTTGCCGCAGATGACATTTTGCTCATCGGCTGGCCGGAGAAAATCACGTCACCGCTGGTGGGTGTATCCAGCCCACCGAGCAGGTGTAATAACGTACTTTTCCCGGAGCCGGAACTGCCCACAATCGCCATCATCTCACCTTCGCCTACGCTGAAGCTCACATTGTGCAACACGTCAGTCTGCACAGTGCCTTCCTGATAGCGTTTGGACAGGTTGTCGCATTGCAACAGGATCTTATTCATAACGTAAAGCCTCAGCGGGTTGAGTGGCGGCAGCGCGCCAGGAAGGATAAAGCGTAGAAAGCAGCGCAATGGCCATCGCAGCCAGCGCAATTCCAATCACCTGTAACGGTTCGATAGCCACGGGCAGCGCCGCACCATCAAGCAGAGCGCCGATGATCGGCATTAAATTGTTAAGCTGGCTGGCGAGCAGCGCCCCCAGCGCCGCACCGAGTAGCGCACCGATAATCCCGGCACTGGCACCCTGCACCATAAATACCGCCATGATCTGGCGCGGCGTTAGCCCCTGAGTCTGCAGAATGGCTACCTCACCCTGCTTTTCCATCACCATCAACCCCAGTGAGGTGATGATGTTGAAGGCCGCGACCGCCACGATCAGGCTCAGCAGCAGCCCCATCATATTTTTTTCCATCCGCACGGCCTGGAACAGCTCGCCCTTGCGTTCACGCCAGTCCTGCCATTTGGTCCCTTCCGGCAACGTTTGCTGGCTGAGGGTATCCACTTTTAGCGGGGCGTCGAGCCACAGGCGCCAGCCGGTGATATTCCCCGCCGGATAGCGCATCAGACGTGACGCGTCCTGAATATTCACCAGCATCTGATAACCATCGACTTCGCTGTTGGCGGCAAACGTGCCAACCACCTTAAACAAGCGCTGGCTTGGCAAACGTCCCATCGGCGTAAACTGACTGGCCGACGGTACCATTACGCGCAGCTGGTCGCCACGGTTGACGCCAAGCTGCCCGGCCAGTTGCTCGCCGAGGATCACGTTATATTTGCCGGCTTCCAGGTCGGTCTGCTTCACGTTCACGAGGAACGGCGTCAGCGGGTCGTTTTGCGCCGGGTCAATGCCCAGCATCACGCCGACCGCCACGCTACGGGCGCTTTGCAGCACCACATCGCCCGTGGTTAACGGCGCAACGCGCGTGACACCCTGTAACTTCGCCGCGCTTTCCGGGAGCTGTTGTGGGTTAACGGAACCGTTGGTTGAGGAGAGGATAGCCTGCGGCATCAGCCCCAGGATGTTGTTTTGCAGCTCGCGCTCAAAGCCGTTCATGACGGAGAGAACCGTCACCAGAGCCATTACGCCAAGCGTAATGCCAATAGTCGAAAGCCAGGAGACAAAGCGACCGAAGCGGTCCGCGGCGCGCCCACGCATGTAACGTAAGCCTATGAAGAGTGCGACAGGTTGGTACATGAAATCCGTCTGTTTGCTGATAGCAGACCCACGAGTATATAAGCGAATCCCTTAAGCGTAAATGACTGAAACCGTAAGCTTTGGTAATCATTTTTCTGAAAAATTCAGATAAATCAGGGTACTACTCTCTGAAACCCCACTGTACAGCCTCCACCTTTTCCGAAAAACCTCCTGATACAGACTGTTACCCGTTACATCACGGTTTTGTTTAACAACAATTGTTCGTTCGTTTATGGCAAAAAGGTAGTCGCGAACAATGAAGCAAAAAGCATTATGGATTAACCAGATAAAAGGGCTGTGTATCTGCCTGGTGGTTATCTACCATTCAGTCATCACCTTTTATCCCCATCTCAATGGGTTACAACATCCGTTATCCGGTCTTCTCGCCAAATGTTGGGTCTATTTTAATCTCTATCTTGCTCCCTTCCGCATGCCGGTGTTTTTCTTCATTTCCGGCTATCTGATTCGACGTTACATTGATGAGGTGGACTGGCGTACCAGTCTCGATAAACGGATCTGGAGCATTGTCTGGGTACTGGCGCTGTGGGGCGTTCTGCAATGGCAGGCGCTGAGCCACCTCAACGCCTGGCTTGCTCCCGAGCGTGAACTGGCCACTTCCTCCAATGCGGCCTATGCCGATTCCCTTTCCGGGTTTGTGAAGGGAATGCTCACCGCCAGCACCAGTCTCTGGTATCTGTATGCCCTGGTGGTCTATTTCACGCTGTGTAAACTGCTGAGCCGCTGGAAGCTGCCGGTACTGGGGCTGCTGGCACTGGCGAGCGTCGCGATAAACTTCCTGCCGCTGCCGTGGTGGGGAATGAACAGCGTGGTGCGCAACATGATCTACTACAGCCTCGGCGCGTGGTATGGCGCTGAGCTGATGGCGTGGATGAAAGGGTTCAATCTGCGTCGCGCCTGGCTGGCGTTAGCCGCGTTCGCTGCCATTTCTGTGGTGCTGTGGTTTGCTAACGTCCCGCTGCTGCTCTCCCTGCTGTCGATTGTGTTGATCATGAAGCTTTTCTACAGCATTGAGCAACGTTATGCCGTCCATCCTAATAATCTGCTTAACGTGATCGGTTCTAATACCATCGCGATTTATACCACCCATCGCATCCTGATTGAGGCCTTTAGCCTGTTCCTGATTGGTGAGATGAATGCCGCATACTGGCCGGTCTGGGCGGAGCTGACGTTGATTCTGGTCTACCCGTTTGCCAGCCTGTTGCTCTGCACCGTTGCCGGGCTTGGGGTGCGTAAGGTCTCCACCGCACTGTTTGGTGATGTGTTCTTCTCCCCGCCTTCCACGCTTTCTCCGTCATCGGCCAGCCGCTGATGCGCTTTTCGCCCCCTTTTGGGGGCGAATTTCCTCCCTGTGCGGTTCCGGTTTGATTATGTAAAACGATCGAGGATAATAAAGACATTGCGTATCAGTGATATGCCCCAATACTGTTGGTATATCCCCAAGAGACTCTGACATAGCCATGCCTGAACACTATCGATATTCCTTGCCTGTCAAAGCGGGCGATCAGCGCCAGCTGGGCGAACTTACTGGCGCGGCGTGCGCCACGCTGGTGGCAGAAATCGCTGAGCGGCACCCGGGTCCGGTGGTACTGGTTGCCCCGGATATGCAAAATGCCCTGCGTCTGCATGATGAAATCCGCCAGTTCACTGACAATCTGGTGTTCAGTCTGGCCGACTGGGAAACGCTGCCGTATGACAGTTTCTCGCCGCACCAGGAGATCATCTCCTCTCGTCTGTCGACCCTGTATCAGTTACCGACGATGCAGCGCGGCGTGCTGATCGTCCCCGTAAACACCCTGATGCAGCGCGTCTGTCCGCACAGCTATCTTCATGGCCATGCGCTGGTGATGAAAAAAGGCCAGCGCCTGTCCCGGGACGCCCTGCGCGCGCAGCTCGACAGCGCCGGTTATCGCCATGTCGATCAGGTGATGGAGCACGGGGAATATGCCACGCGTGGTGCACTGCTCGATCTTTACCCGATGGGCAGCGACCAGCCGTATCGTCTGGATTTCTTCGATGATGAAATTGACAGCCTGCGCGTATTCGACGCCGACACGCAGCGCACGCTGGAAGAAGTGGACTCCATCAATTTACTGCCCGCACATGAGTTCCCGACAGACAAAACCGCAATTGAGCTGTTCCGCAGCCAGTGGCGCGACAGATTCGACGTCAAACGCGATGCCGAACATATCTACCAGCAGGTCAGCAAAGGGACGCTGCCGGCGGGTATTGAATACTGGCAGCCGCTGTTCTTTAACGAGCCTCTGCCCGCGCTGTTCAGCTATTTCCCGGCCAATACGCTGATTGTTAACACCGGTGATATCGACGCCAGCGCCAGCCGTTTTGAGAGCGAAACTCGCGCCCGCTTTGAAAACCGGGGCGTGGACCCGATGCGTCCGCTGTTGCCACCGGAGGTGCTGTGGCTGCGCACCGACGAGCTGAACGCCGAGCTGAAACGCTGGCCGCGTATGCAGCTAAAAACCGATTCGCTCGCCGACAAGGCCGCCAATACCAACCTCGCCTTCCGCACGCTACCGGATTTATCCGTTCAGGCGCAGCAGAAGTCGCCGCTGGATAATCTGCGCAAGTTCCTCGAGTCCTTTACCGGGCCGGTCGTGTTCTCCGTTGAAAGCGAAGGCCGCCGGGAAGCGCTGGGTGAACTGCTGGGGCGGATCAAAATCGCGCCGAAACGTATTTTGCGCCTGAGTGAAGCCACCGGTAATGGCCGTTATCTGATGATTGGCTCCGCCGAGCACGGGTTTGTGGATACCCTCAACAATCTGGCGCTGATTTGCGAAAGCGACCTGCTGGGGGAACGCGTGGCGCGCCGCCGTCAGGACAGCCGTCGCACCATTAATCCGGACACGTTGATCCGTAACCTCGCCGAACTGCACCCCGGCCAGCCGATTGTTCACCTCGAGCACGGGGTGGGCCGTTATCAGGGCATGACGACGCTGGAAGCCGGTGGCATCAAGGGCGAATACCTGATGCTGACCTACGCCAATGACGCCAAACTCTATGTGCCGGTCTCCTCCCTGCATCTCATCAGCCGCTATGCCGGCGGTGCAGAAGATCATGCGCCATTACATAAACTGGGCGGCGACGCCTGGGCGCGCGCGCGGCAGAAAGCCGCGGAAAAAGTGCGTGATGTGGCGGCAGAACTGCTGGATATCTACGCCCAACGCGCGGCCAAAGAAGGCTTTGCCTTCAGGCATGATAAACAACAGTACCAGATGTTCTGCGATAGCTTCCCGTTTGAAACCACGCCGGATCAGGCCCAGGCCATTAATGCTGTGCTGAGCGACATGTGCCAGCCGCTGGCGATGGACAGGCTGGTTTGCGGCGATGTCGGCTTCGGCAAAACCGAAGTGGCGATGCGCGCCGCCTTCCTCGCGGTAGAAAACAACAAACAGGTCGCGGTGCTGGTGCCTACCACCCTGCTCGCCCAACAGCATTTTGACAACTTCCGCGACCGTTTCGCCAACTGGCCGGTTCGTATTGAGATGCTGTCGCGTTTTCGCAGTACCAAAGAGCAGACGCAGATTCTGGAACAGGCCAGCGAGGGTAAGATCGATATTCTGATCGGCACCCACAAGCTGCTGCAGAGTGATGTGAAGTGGAAAGATCTGGGGCTATTGATCGTCGATGAAGAACACCGCTTCGGGGTCCGTCATAAAGAGCGTATTAAAGCGATGCGTGCCGACGTCGATATCCTCACCCTGACCGCCACACCGATTCCGCGAACGCTGAATATGGCGATGAGCGGCATGCGCGACCTGTCGATTATCGCCACGCCGCCGGCACGTCGTCTGGCGGTAAAAACCTTTGTTCGTGAGTACGACAACCTGGTCGTCCGCGAGGCTATTCTGCGTGAAGTACTGCGCGGGGGTCAGGTCTATTATCTCTATAACGACGTGGAAAATATCCAGAAAGCGGCGGACAGGCTGGCCGAACTGGTGCCGGAAGCGCGCATCGCTATCGGTCACGGTCAAATGCGCGAGCGCGAGCTGGAGCGGGTGATGAACGATTTCCACCACCAGCGCTTTAACGTCCTGGTGTGTACCACCATCATTGAGACCGGGATCGATATTCCGACGGCCAATACCATCATTATTGAGCGCGCAGATCACTTTGGACTGGCGCAGCTTCACCAGCTGCGTGGCCGCGTTGGCCGCTCACACCATCAGGCCTACGCCTGGCTGCTGACCCCGCATCCGAAAGCGATGACCACCGATGCACAAAAACGTCTGGAGGCTATCGCGTCGCTGGAAGATCTGGGCGCGGGCTTCGCGCTGGCGACACACGACCTTGAGATCCGCGGTGCAGGTGAACTTCTGGGCGAAGACCAGAGCGGCTCGATGGAAACCATCGGCTTCTCGCTCTATATGGAGCTGCTGGAAAATGCGGTCGATGCCCTGAAGGCCGGACGTGAGCCATCGCTGGAAGATCTGACCAGCCAGCAAACTGAGGTGGAACTGCGCATGCCTTCCCTGCTACCGGATGATTTTATTCCGGATGTCAACACACGTCTGTCGTTCTACAAACGTATCGCCAGTGCGAAAAATGAGAACGAACTGGATGAAATTAAGGTAGAGCTGATCGATCGCTTTGGCCTGTTGCCGGATGCCGCGAGAAACCTGCTGGATATTGCGAGGCTGCGCCAGCAGGCACAGAAGCTGGGCATTCGTAAGCTCGAAGGCAATGAAAAAGGTGGCGTGATTGAATTTGCCGAGAAGAATCACGTTAATCCGATGTGGCTAATCGGTCTGCTCCAGAAACAGCCGCAGCATTTCCGTCTGGATGGTCCAACGCGTCTGAAATTTACGCAGGAGCTGACGGATCGTAAAAACCGGATGGAGTGGGTTCGTCACTTTATGCGTCAGCTGGAAGAGAACGCTGTTGCATAATTCCCCCTTCCCCCCGTTGGCGCAATGCTTACGGGGGGACAATTTACAAACTCTTTGCACTTCACCTGGATTTCCCGACATACCCATTCGCCATAATTATCGTTAACGCCTTATAAAACAATAACCTTATTATTTATATGGATTATGGTGATGATGACCTCTTCGCGTTTTACCCGCTGGATAACCGTGTTTGCGCTGGCAGCAACGGTAGCTGTTGCGCTTCCTGCACGCGCAAATACCTGGCCTCTTCCCCCTGCTGGCAGCAAGGTCGTGGGCGAAAACCGTTTTCATGTGGTTGAAAATAATGGGGGATCGCTCGAAGCGATTGCCAAAAAATATAACGTAGGCTTTCTGGCTCTGCTGCAGGCTAACCCTGGCGTCGACCCCTATGTGCCACGCGCTGGCAGCGTCCTGACCATCCCGTTGCAGACCCTTCTCCCGGATGTAGCGCGCGAAGGGATCGTGATAAACCTTGCCGAGCTGCGTCTTTACTATTACCCGCCGGGTAAAAATGAAGTCACCGTTTATCCAATCGGTATTGGCCAGCTGGGCGGCGACACGCTGACCCCAACAATGGTCACCACCGTATCGGATAAACGTGCCAACCCAACCTGGACGCCAACGGCTAATATTCGTGCTCGCTATAAAGCACAGGGAATTGATTTGCCGGCTGTGGTGCCAGCGGGTCCGGAGAATCCGATGGGTCACCACGCGATCCGTCTTGCGGCCTATGGTGGCGTTTACCTTCTGCATGGAACAAATGCGGATTTCGGTATCGGGATGCGCGTCAGTTCCGGCTGTATTCGTCTGCGCGATGATGATATCAAGACGCTCTATAGCGTGATCACGCCTGGTACCCGAGTGAATATTATTAATACGCCCATTAAGGTTTCTGAGGAGCCGGGTGGCGTAAGACTGGTTGAAATTCACCAGCCGTTATCGAAAAACATTGGCGACGATCCGCAGACACTGCCAATTAATCTGAATGCCGCGATGGTGAGCTTTAAAACGAATGCCCGCACGGATGGCATCGTGATGGAGCGTGCGATGGAGGCGCGTTCCGGGATGCCCACCGATGTCACCCGGCATCAGGATGTCACCCAGCAGTCAATGTGATCCCCAATAAAAAAAGCCCTGCTGAGCAGGGCTTTTTTACAGTGGCATCGCAGTGGCATAAATGAGGGTTTAGCCAGGCTTATTTGTAGATAACAGCGGTGCCGTGCAGGGTGTTAGGACCGGTCACTGAGGTGATGCGGAAAGATTTTGCACCCATCTCGTCAGCTTTCTGCGCCAGCTGATCTTCCAGTGAGCCCAGGTTAGTCCCGGCAGAAGCAGAGATAGTCCCGACTTTATGCTGGTCAGCAGGGGTTGATTGCACTTCAACAGCAGCGAAGCTTGCGAAAGAAAGTGAACTCAGAACAGCAGCAGCGATGAGGGTTTTTACGTTTTTCATGATTTTTACCTTTGGGCAGATGATTTGGAGGTCGTTAGCTATTTAGTTAACGATCGATAGGTAAATCATAAATGTGATCCAGCTCACGCGTCAACATCTTTTTATAACGAACATTAATTAAATTTTAAATCCGTTATTTTTCATACCCATATGATTAATTTATTTTTCTCTCATCAGTGCTGGTGGTCACCCGCGATTATTTTTATAATGATTATTCAACAAACCAACAGAGGACCAACGGCAAATGACAACCGACGTGACGAGTTGCGCGAAGAAAAGCCGTGGCCGACCAAAAGTGTTCGACAGGGATGCAGCGCTTGATAAGGCCATGACTCTCTTCTGGCAACATGGGTATGAAGCGACCTCGCTTTCCGATCTGGTGGAAGCTACCGGTGCCAAAGCACCCACGCTGTATGCTGAATTCACCAATAAAGAGGGGCTGTTCCGGGCGGTGCTGGACAGATACATTTCGCGCTTTGCGGCGAAACACGAAGCCCAGCTGTTTTGTGAAGAGAAAAGCGTCGAACAGGCGCTACGGGACTACTTCACCACCGTCGCGACCTGCTTCACCAGTAAAGATACCCCAGCGGGCTGCTTTATGATTAACACCTCTGCCACCCTTGCGGCCTCCTCAAAAGAGATTGCCAACACGGTGAAATCGCGCCATGCCATGCAGGAAGAGACGCTAAGCGCGTTCCTGTCTCAGCGCCAACAACGAGGTGAAATTCCTGCGCATTGCAATCCACAGATGCTGGCGCAATACCTGAACTGTATTTTGCAGGGTATGTCGATAAGCGCTCGTGAAGGGGCTACGCTGGAAAAACTGCAAACCATTACCGCGACCACGCTGAAACTGTGGCCTGAACTGCTCAAAATCTGACGCAAAAAAAAAGCTCCTCAGCCTGAGCGCTTGAGGAGCTAAGTTCAGAGAACATCTTTTTTACACTTTGTTATTCAGTACCAGCTGGCCGTTTCCATCCAGCGGAATTTGAGTACCCGGGTCTTTATCCATACGGATCTTGCCCTGCTGATCGCCAATTTTGTACGTCACGTCATAACCCAGCATTTTCTCCGACTTGTCATAGACGGTTTTGCAGCGCTGCTGAGTCGTCGTGTACGTGTCGTTATCCTGCATAGCGCCCTGCACCTGGTTACCGGCATAGCCGCCGCCCAGCGCGCCGACCACGGTCGCCACATCTTTACCACGACCACCACCAAACTGATGGCCAATCACACCACCGGCAACCGCACCCAGTACTGAACCGGCGATACGGTTTTCATCCTGTACCGGACGGCGATGGGTCACGGAGACGTTGCGGCACTCCTGACGAGGCGTTTTCACGGTTTCTTTAATCGGGGTAGCAGACACGACCTGTGCGTATTGTGGGCCGCGATCCAGTACGTTGAGACTGGCAACGGCAGCCACACCTAACGCAGCAGCGACGCCAATCCCTATACCCGCCAACATTGATTTATTCACGGGACTTCCTCCTTTGTTGCTATTGGTAACAATTTTGCAATGCAGGTCGCGCTTCGCCAATAAGACAAAGGATCAAAAAGTGGACGTGGAGGAGAGATATATCGTGTTTAGGAGAACTCTTAAGCACTCAATGTACGATGAGCAGCATGATATGCTAAAAATTCCCTCCGGAGGCCCCGGAGGGAGAGAATATTAGTGCAGCTTCAGGCGTGGTCGAATAACGCGGTTGATTCGTCCCACCAGCATCATCAGCCCGGTTTTGAAGTAACCGTGCAGGGCAATCTGGTGCATACGATAGAGCGAGATATAGACAAAGCGTGCAATACGCCCTTCCACCATCATGGAGCCGCGCATCAGGTTACCCATCAGGCTGCCGACGGTAGAGAAGTTCGAGAGCGATACCAGAGAACCATGGTCTTTATAGACATAGGCTTTCATCGGCTTACCTTTGTACTGCGCCAGAATATTGTGCAGTACCAGGCTTGCCATCTGGTGCGCTGCCTGAGCTCGCGGAGGCACAAAACCGCCCTCCGGACGCGCGCAGGAAGCACAGTCGCCGATGGCGAAAATGTCCGGATCGCGTGTGGTTTGCAGGGTCGGCTCGGTCACCAGCTGGTTAATACGGTTCGTTTCCAGCCCGCCAATCTCTTTCATAAAATCAGGCGCTTTGATGCCAGCAGCCCAGACCATCAGGTCTGCTTTGATGTACTCGCCATCTTTGGTATGCAGGCCGCCGTCGTCAGCGCTGGTCACCATGGTTTGGGTCAGAACCCGCACGCCCAGCTTGGTCAGTTCATTATGCGCCGCACCGGAAATGCGCGGAGGCAGCGCCGGCAGGATACGTTCACCTGCTTCAACCAGCGTCACGTTCAGCGCGTCATTGGTTAAGCCTTTATAACCGTAGCTGTGCAGCTGTTTCACCGCGTTGTGCAGCTCAGCAGAAAGCTCGACGCCCGTCGCCCCCCCACCAACAATCGCGATATTAACCTTCCCGTTCGCACCCATATTGCTGGTGTACTTCAGGAACAGGTTCAGCATTTCCTGGTGGAAACGACGTGCCTGATGTGGGTTATCGAGGAAGATACAGTGCTCTTTTACACCTGGTGTGTTGAAGTCATTGGAGGTACTGCCCAGCGCCATGACCAGCGTGTCATACGGCAGTTTGCGCTCAGGGACCAGCAGTTCCCCTTTTTCATCGCGCAGCTCTGCCAGGGTAATGGTTTTGCTCTCACGATTGATATCCACCACGGAGCCCAGCTGGAACTGGAAATGGTGATTGCGCGCATGTGCCAGATAGCTCAGCGCGTCCACGCCCTCATCCAGTGAACCGGTCGCCACTTCGTGCAACAACGGTTTCCACAGATGGCTATGGTTACGATCCACCAGTGTAATTTTGGCTTTTTTGCCGCGACCGAGCTTCTTGCCTAACTGTGTAGCCAGCTCCAGCCCGCCAGCACCACCGCCGACAATCACTATCTTTTTCAATGGCGTAGTCAACGTGACCCCCTCAAATTATTAACCAATTGTTAATTAAAAGTTATAAAAATAACCCTTAATTAACAACAGGTTACAGCACTGAAACCATTCAGGTGCATTGAGAATACCACGTCAGGCGCATTGGTCATACCAAAATTGATATGCATCAAGTTTTGATGGCTTAAAAGTAGACAATTCTGGACAAAAAGAAAGCCCGGCGCTTTCGCGGCCGGGCCTGGCAGGTCGTACGCAGTGGCTTAGCCCAGGGTTTTGAAGGCTTTGATCCGCTGCAAATGCGGGGAGATGTTCTTGAATTTGTGGGTCTGTTCTTCATCCCAGACAATTTCGTAGTAATGATGCAGCAGCTCAGCCGCCCGGTGGCTGTTAAGGGCTTCATCATTACGCGACAAGATCACCAGACAACGGTCGCGGTTTTTCTCCCGAAAATTACTGACGCACTTGGTGGCAATATCGACATACTCTTCAGGGCGGTCAATTTTGCCTTCCATGTTCTCATTCGGGAAAAGATTAGGATTGAACACCACCTGGCGGATATCGCACAGGAATCCAATCCGCTCTGCCCAGTAGCCACCTAATCCCACGCCACAAATCAGCGGACGGTCATCGATGTTGAGCTGCAACATCTTGTCCACCTCTTTGAGCAGGTGCTGCATATCATGCTTTGGATGGCGTGTGCTGTAACTGATCAGCCGGACATCCGGATCGATAAACTGCAGCTGCAGGACCTTCTCATGATTACCAGGACTGTTTGAGTCAAAACCGTGTAAATAGATGATCATTGTCTTCTCACCACGCTACGCCTTCCGGGAGGATTTACAGGCTGGCTTTATGTGCCTGCCAGCGTTCATTCAGGGCTTCAAGCTGCGCGTTGACCGTCTTCCAGCGCGCCGAGTCCATCAGCTCCTGACGGCTAAATGAACCTTTATGATACAATTGTGTAACACGCTGTGCATTGATCGGCGACAGGTTATCCAGCACGCTGACGGCACCTTTACGATTATTGCAGACGAGGATCATATCGCAACCTGCGTCCAGCGACGCCTGACCGCGCTCGGCGTAGCTGCCCATAATCGCCGCCCCTTCCATCGACAAATCGTCTGAGAAAATCACGCCATTAAACCCCAGCTCCTGACGCAAAACGGTTTTCAGCCAGTGCGCGGACCCGCTTGCAGGACGCGGGTCGACGTCGCTGTAAATCACGTGCGCTGGCATGATGGCGTCCAGCTTGTTATCGGTGATAAGGGAGCGGAACACCGACATATCTTTGGCACGAATGTCAGCTTCCGGACGCGGATCGCGCGGCGTCTCTTTGTGCGAGTCGGCGGTCACCGCACCGTGTCCCGGGAAATGTTTCCCGGTGGTTTTCATTCCCGCGTCGTGCATACCGTCAATGAAACAGCTCGCTATCGCCAGCGCAATACGCGGATCTTCATGGTATGAGCGTTCGCCAATGGCGGCGCTGATATGCCCCACGTCCAGAACCGGCGCAAAACTGATGTCGATATCCATGGCAATCATCTCGCTGGCCATCAGCCAGCCGGCCTCTTGCGCCAGTTTGCCCCCCTCTTCCGTGCCCAGTAATGCCGCAAAAGATTGGGCGGCAGGCAGGCGAGTAAAGCCTTCGCGGAAACGCTGTACGCGTCCGCCTTCCTGATCGACGGCCACCACCAGATGATTGCGCGATGCAGCACGGATCTGGCGCACCAGTTCTCGCAGCTGCGCCGGATCGTGATAGTTGCGGGTGAACAGGATCAAGCCTCCCACCAGCGGGTGCGCCAGTATTTCACGCTCCTCCGCATCCAGTTCAAACCCTTCTACATCCAACATGACTGGACCCACACCAACCTCTCTTATCCTTTAGTTTGTAACTGACGCCAGGCATCATCTGCCAGCGCAATAAATTGTTTGTCTCGGGATTGCTGAAAGCGCATTTCAAACCAGCCAGCCATCAGCATGACGACCCACGGTCGCCAGCGTCTCACCTGACGCCTCAGGGCGTCGGCATTCATGTGCGCTATCCGTGCGTAGTCGGTGATGAGCCGCTGCCGCGCAGCATCATCTTCCGACCAGACGGCCGCCAGCTCCAGCGCCACGTCTCCGTCACCGGCATACTCCCAGTCGATAAGCCTCGCACCGAGGGACGTATGAACAATATTTCCGGCATGAACATCCATATGCAGCGGCGAGAGCCGAAGCGGCTGCGGTTCGCCCGTTTTACGTAGCCGTTTTAGCTGTGCCAGCCAGAATGGGGTTCGCCTGTCGGCTGAAGCCTGCTGCCAGTATTGTTCAAGCAACGGCAGCAGCGTCACCCGCCACCCCAGACGCGGTTGCCGGTGCAGATGACAGAGCATAGCCGCAAGCACTGCCGTTTCCGGTAGCGTGTTGCCGATCTCCCCTGCCAGATACTCCACGGCCATCCAGCCCTGGCGGTAAAAACGGGGCTTTGGCACCAGATCCGCCGGAAGGCGTTTCAGTGCCCGAAACTGACGGCGGAAATGGGATGAAGACGCTAAGGGATCGTGATTCTGCCGCAATACCAGACGTTGCTCGCCCTGCTCTATAATGCAACTCGCGCCGCCAAGCCCGGAAGGGGCCTGCGGCGCGATAAGGCGATACTGTGGAAAATAACGCGTCAGGATCTCTTCACGCGTACAGTCAGAGTTGCGTAACGGCACCTTTACCTGACCAGATAATCTCGCCTGTCTGAACCAGCATCAGCTGCATTTGCAGGGCTGGCGTATTCACGTTACCGGTGGCACTGGAGTAAAGCACATACTGCGCACCGACGTTACGGGCAATCCCAATCGCCTTGCTGCGTGAACCGAGGCTGTCCTGCGGTGACAGGCCCAACTGCTGCTTGGCTACCGCGAGCTGCTGTGCCGAGACCAGCGTAAACTTACCGTTATTGGCCAGGGCATTGCGCAGGGTTTCTGTCGCTTCGCCCGTGTTCAGCGAACCGTTGGTACGGTTATTCACGCTATCAACCAGCAATACGCTGCCCGCGGTCACACCCTGAGCCTGCAACATTTTGCCGACCATCGGTTGCATCGCACCGTTCCAGTCATAATGACGTACGCGCGGCGCAGGCTGCGATGTCTGATCCGGATGTTCAATTGGACCAGGCTGCGACGGAATAGACGGCACAGTCGGTACGGTTGGCGGCGGCTGCGTTGGCTGTGTCGGCTGCTCGGTACCCGGTTTGGCCTCTTCCACAGGCGCAGGCTCTTCAGTTCGGGTCACACACCCTGCGAGGAACAGAGCGAAAGCAGTCACGAGCGCATAACGGCTCAAATTTTTAATCAAGGTTCACCCCTTACAAATAAAGATAAAGTCTCACCTTATGTGCACCCAGATAGTTGGCGCTGCCATAGAGCGTTACCGACGATCTTGCCGGAATAGTGACGCTGCGCGGCGCTTCCAGCGGATGCATTTCAAGACCTCGTACGTCATACCAGAAAAAACGGTAGTGCACCGTCACTGGTTCTTGTCTTTCATTAAAGAGCGTAGAGGAAGCAGAAGAGTTGATTTCACTGATCGACAACGCAGGTTGTTGCGCCGTGATGCCCGCAGCAAGTACGGAGGATTCCATCACCAGCGTCTGTTCATCGCTGACGGGGATCGCCGGACGCGTGCTGCACCCTACGATCAACATCGTCATTACCAGCGCTGCAATACGCCCTTTAAGCATGTCAAAGACCTTTATGTGCCAGCATCGGCCCCAGAGGACGTCCACCCAGCAGATGCATGTGAATATGATAAACTTCCTGACCACCGTGGCGATTACAGTTCATGATGAGACGGTAACCGTCTTCAGCAATCCCTTCCTGCTCAGCAATTTTTGCGGCCACTGTCAGCATACGACCTAACGCTACTTCATGCTCGGTTTTTACGTCGTTTACGGTCGGAATCAGAATATTAGGAATAATAAGGATATGTGTCGGAGCCTGAGGAGAAATGTCCCGGAAAGCCGTCACCAGCTCATCCTGATAAACGATATCCGAAGGGATTTCGCGGCGGATAATTTTACTAAAAATCGTTTCTTCAGCCATGACCTTTTCCTTTTTTGTTTAATCTGGCGTAGTGCGCCGCCATTAACACATTCTCAGTATTACTGTGTGACACAACACAAGAGTATGAGCGAGATTCTCCTGTCCTTTCAACCTTCTCCACCGATTTCTTTCCTGAATGTCCTCCAGCTGCCTGGAGAGTGAGCGCTGACGCGTCGCGATCGCCTGAAACATTATTTCAGTTCTCTTTGACACATCTGTTTACACCGTTAATCTCAATGCGTATATTTCGCATTTGCATTTTCATGCGCATTTTCAACATAGAAAACGACATCAGCCCGTACATGCGGGACTGATGCAGACCACCTTCACCATTCATTAAGGGTTTGATGATGTCTTTCATTACTCATACCAGGGATGGGCAACGCCAGCCTGTCGCAACACCTTCGTTGCTGACAGCCTGTATTGCTATGGCATTGATGCCAACCGTCAGTTTTGCCGCCTCCACGACCGAAGATACGGTAGTTGTGGAGGGTGGCTTTGATAACGCACAGGATCCCGCCAGCGGACAGGATCAGGACTACAGCGTAAAAACCACCACCACCGGGACCAAACTGTTACTTGTTCCCCGAGATATCCCCCAGTCCGTCAGCGTGATTAGCCAGCAGCGCATGGCAGATCAGAACCTGCAGTCAGTCGGCCAGGTATTGACCAACACCACCGGCGTAACGGCTCAGGTACAGGACAGCGACCGCACCGTATTTTACTCGCGCGGATTCTTCGTCAGTAACTATGCGTTCGATGACCTGCCGACCTCCATCAGCGAAGTATGGAACTTTGGTGACACCGCCGCCGACACCGCCATTTATGACCGTATAGAGGTGGTTCGCGGCGCTACCGGGCTGATGTCCGGCACCGGTAACCCATCCGCCTACGTCAATATGGTACGCAAGCACGCAGACAGTAACGTATTCAAAGGGAACGTCTCCGCCAGCTACGGCAGCTGGGACAAGCAGCGCTATGTGCTGGATTTACAGGCCCCGCTGGTAGAGTCTGGCAATGTGCGCGGTCGTCTGATCACCGGTTACCAGGACAACGACAGCGCTGTGGATAACTACCACTACCGTAAAAAATTCCTCTATGGCGTGGTGGATGCCGACGTCACCGACAGCACGACCCTCTCCGTAGGCTATGAATACCAGGAAAGTCACACCGCCGATCCCACCTGGGGCGGGCTGCCAACCTGGTATAGCGACGGAAGCAAAACCCATTACAACCGCAGCCAGACCGTTGCGCCTGACTGGGCTTACTCGGATAAAGACAACACCCGTATCTTTGCCAACCTGACCCAACGTTTTGACAACGGCTGGGAAGCGCACATCAACGGCATGCATGCGGAAACCCATTTCGACAGCAAACTGATGTATATGTCCGGCTATCCGGATAAAGAGACCGGGGCGGGCATGGTCGGCTACGGCGGCTGGAACCGCGGAGAACGTAAGCAGGATGCCATCGACGCCTTCCTGCGTGGCGATTTCAGCCTTTTTGGTCGTCAGCATGAGATGATGTTTGGCGGGAGCTTCAGTCGCCAGCGTAACCATTACGATAACAGCATGCCGGATGCGTTATACGGTATGGTGGATGTGGGTAATTTTAAAAACTGGAATGGCAAAATCGCCGACCCGCAGTGGACACCGTGGAAGCTCTATAGCCAGGACGACATTCGCCAGTCTTCGGCGTATACCTCGGCCCGATTCTCGCTGGCCGACCCGCTGCACCTGATCCTTGGCGCGCGTTACACCAACTATAACATTCGTTACAACCCGGCAGGCTCCCCGGATACCCGTCTGGAAAGTTCCAAAGATGACGTAACGCCTTATGCAGGACTGGTTTATGACATCAATGAAGACTGGTCGACCTATGTCAGCTACACCTCTATTTTCCAGCCACAGGACAAGCGTGACGCGAGCGGCCGTTACCTCGACCCTACGACCGGGAAAAGCTACGAAGCGGGGGTGAAAGCGGACTGGTTCAACACCCGCCTGACCACCTCACTGGCCGTTTTCCGTATTGAACAGGATAACGTGGCGCGCAATACCTACACCTATATGCCGAGCGGCGAATCTATTTATGAATCACTGGATGGCGTAGTCAGCAAAGGGATTGAATTTGAGCTAAACGGTGCACTGACCGACAACTGGCAGTTAACCTTCGGGGCGACACGGTTTATTGCAGAAGATAAGCGCGGGAATGCCATCAGTTCCGATCAGCCACGCACGACCATGAAGCTGTTTACCCGTTATCAATTGCCTATGCTGCCAGAACTGGCGGTGGGCGGCGGGGTGAACTGGCAGAATAAAGTGTGGACGGATGTGGAGGGTGGCCCGGCAGGCCAGTCCCGTGCAGAACAGGGCAGCTATGCGCTGGTGAATCTCTTCAGCCGTTATCAGGTCACCAGGGACCTGGCCTTGCAGGCCAATGTTAACAACCTGTTTGATAAAAAATACTACGACTACGTCGGGTCATACGTTGTCTATGGCGCGCCGCTGAACGTCTCCGTCAGCGCCAATTACTCTTTTTAAGTTTCTACCCATAAAAAAGGCAGCCATTCGGCTGCCTTAGTCTCCCCAGGTCACAGCTTAGCTGTTGCGGATGTACTCATCCATTTCGGTTTTCAGGTTATCGGATTTAGTCCCGAAGATTGCCTGAACGCCCGAACCAGCAACAACAACCCCTGCTGCACCCAGTTTTTTCAGACCCGGCTGGTCTACTTTCGCGACGTCGGCAACGCTAACACGCAGACGAGTAATGCACGCGTCCAGGTTAGTGATGTTTTCTTTCCCGCCGAATGCGGCAACCAGAGCCGGAGCCATTTCGCTTGTCGCGGTGGCTTTGCTGTCTTCTGACGCATCTTCACGACCTGGTGTTTTTAGGTCCAGTGCTTTGATCAGCACGCGGAAGATGGTGTAGTAAACAACGGCATAGCACGCACCAACGATTGGGAACAGCCACAGTTTGCTGCTGTTACCGGACAGAACGATGAAGTCGATCAGGCCGTGAGAGAAGGACGTACCGTCACGCATACCCAGCAGGATACAGATTGGGAACGCCAGACCCGCCAGAACCGCGTGAATGATGTACAGGATCGGCGCAACGAACATGAAGGAGAACTCGATCGGCTCGGTGATACCGGTCAGGAACGAGGTCAACGCTGCGGAGATCATGATACCGCCCACTTTTGCACGGTTCTCTGGTTTAGCAGAGTGCCAGATAGCAATTGCCGCTGCCGGCAGACCGTACATTTTGAACAGGAAGCCACCAGACAGTTTACCTGCAGTTGGGTCACCCGCCATATAACGTGGGATATCACCGTGGAATACCTGACCTGCTGCGTTGGTGAATTCACCAATCTGCATCTGGAATGGAACGTTCCAGATGTGGTGCAGACCAAATGGTACCAGGCAACGCTCGATGAAGCCGTAGATACCAAACGCCACAACCGGGTTCTGATAAGCAGCCCACTGAGAGAAGGTCTGGATAGCGGAACCGATTGGTGGCCAGATGAAGGACAGGATCACGCCAGTGAAAATCGCTGCCAGACCAGAAATAATCGGAACAAAACGCTTGCCCGCGAAGAAGCCCAGATACTCAGGCAGCTTGATGCGATAGAAGCGGTTGAACATGTACGCTGCAATCGCACCGGAGATAATACCGCCCAGAACACCGGTGTCTGCCAGGTGTTTCGCAGCGATCTCTTCTGCCGGTAAATGCAGAACCAGTGGCGCAACCACTGCCATGGTTTTCACCATGATGCCGTAGGCAACAACTGCAGCCAGCGCAGAAACGCCGTCGTTATTGGTGAAGCCCAGCGCCACACCGATAGCGAAGATCAGAGGCATGTTAGCAAAGACGGAACCGCCTGCTTCGGCCATCACGTGGGAAACTACGGCTGGCAGCCAGCTGAAGTTAGCAGAACCGACACCCAGCAGGATACCTGCGATAGGCAGTACGGATACTGGCAGCATCAGCGATTTACCGACCTTTTGCAGGTTAGCAAATGCATTCTTAAACATAATTGAGAGTGCTCCTGAGTATTTGTGCTTTTTTTACGCTTTCACGCATTGGCCCGGGGGGAGTACCGTGCCGTGGACAGGACATCTAAGCGCCCTTTATTTATTACACAGAGTAAAATAATTCCCTCTGAGTTTGTTTGACGGCTATCACGTTTCAGCTTAAGACGGTCGAAAAACTTTCAGTTATTTACAAAAAGCATTTCTGGATGTGTCTAAATACACCTTCACCGCCCCAAATGAGGCGGTGAACTTTACTCGTTTTATGTATTAATTACGAGCCTAAAAAAAACAGGCGTATCAAACAGATTGCAGGCGGGCGGGGTCGATATGGAACAGCGTAGAGAAGTTGTCCGTCGTGACGCGGGCCAGCTCTTCAATGCTGACGCCTTTAAGCACGGCCATGTACTCGGCTACGTCTCTCGTCATGGCTGGCTGATTTTCTTTACCGCGATGCGGCACCGGTGCCAGATACGGAGAGTCTGTTTCCACGAGGATGCGATCGAGCGGAACATAGCGTGCAGCCTCGCGGAGTTGCTCAGCGTTACGGAACGTCACGATCCCCGAAAACGAGATATAAAACCCTAAATCAAGCAGTTTACCCGCTGTTTCTCTGTCTTCTGTGAAACAGTGTAGTACGCCACCGCAATCCGTCACCTTTTCTTCCTTCAGGATCGCCAACGTATCGGCGCGCGCATCACGGGTATGGACAATCACCGGCTTGTTGAGCTCGCGACCAATGCGAATATGATGGCGGAAGGATGCTTGCTGGCGCGGTTTCGTTTCCGGCGTGTAGTAGTAATCCAGCCCGGTTTCCCCCATCGCCACGACGCCCTCTTCTGCGGCCAGCCGGCGCAGTTCCTCAACGTCATACTCTTCATCCTGATTGAGCGGATGCACGCCACAGGAGAAAACAACGTTCTCGCGCTCGCCCACCAGCTTACGCATGCCGCGATACCCCGGTAACGTTGTCGCCACGGCAAGGCAAAACTTCACATCACGGGCAGCGGCTTTGGCCAGCACGTCGTCCACGTTTTTATGCAGGGATTGATAATCCAGGCCATCAAGATGGCAGTGTGAGTCGACTAAAAACATAATGTCTCTCTCAGAGATGGGAAACAGGCGGTGTCACGCCTGGTTGCAGGTAATGTTCGATACGCAGCAACTGGTCGGTCAGTAAAAGCTCGCGATTAAGACCAGTCACTGTTAAAAGTTGTTCACGACTTTGACAGATATCGTGAAGGATAGCGTGTAATGATGCGCCTGACAGGCTGTTCGCCAGCGTGTTAACCAGCGGCCAGACGTCCGGGTTGGTCAGTAGCGTTGCCCCTTGCTGGAGTTTGAGCGCATCCAGAAGTAAGGAAGCCAGCCAGTGCAGACGTTCCGCGGCCTGCTCGCCGTTAAGCGCAGGCAATAAACTTAGCCAGTCGCGGCTGGTGATGGAAGACTCAACGGCCCGGCAGAGCGCGTCTCGCTGTGACCAGACCTCTGGCTGCAGTAATGCCAGCGCCGCCGCGGGTGCACCGCTGCTCAGGCGCAACGCAGAGAGTGCCCCTTCCTGTGACGTTGTCACTTCTCGCTCAAGCCAGCTCAGCGCCCATGATTCCTGAGGCACCGCGAGGTGGTGAAGACGACAACGGCTGCGCAGCGTTGCCAGCAAACGCCCCGGGTCACGACAGGAGAGAAGGAACCACGTTTTCTCCGGCGGTTCTTCCAGCGTTTTAAGCAGCGCATTCGCCGCCGCCTCGGTAAGCTGTGCTGCGTCTTTGAGCCAGACGACTTTTGCGCCGCTGAGCCGCGCATGTTCGTACAATTTTTCACTGACTTCACGCACGGCATCAATACCGAGCGCGCTTTTGCCCTTCTCGGGCTCGAGCGTGTAATAGTCAGGGTGCGTGCCCGCCTGCATTAACTGGCAGCCACGGCATTTACCACAGCTTTTATGGCCTTGCGGCTGCTGACACATCAGGAAGCGGGTGATGGCGTAAATCAATGCATCATCCCCCATTCCCGGCAGTGCCTGAATCAGTAACGCATGATGCCCCCGACCAGCCTGATAGCTTTCGATCAGCTTTTCAAAATGCGGGCGCAACCATGGGTACCATTTCATGCCTGTTGCTCCTGTAGCCACTGCGTAACCGTCTTCTGAATTGCGCGGGTGACCTCTTCCAGGGATTGCGTCGCATCAATGGTGCGAATACTGCCATCCTGATCCGCCAGTTCCAGATAGCGCGCGCGGGTACGGTTAAAGAAATCAAGAGACTCCTGCTCAATGCGGTCCAGCTCACCGCGAGCACGGGCGCGCTTGAGACCCACTTCCGGCGTCACATCCAGATAGAGCGTCAGGTCAGGGCGAAAATCACCCAGCACCGCATCGCGCAGCGTGGCCAGCATCGTCTGGTCAATACCACGTCCACCGCCCTGATAAGCCTGGGTCGACAGATCGTGACGATCGCCAATTACCCATTTGCCATTAGCCAGGGCCGGTTTAATGACCGTCTCCACCAGCTGCACGCGCGCCGCGTAGAACATCAATACTTCGGCTTTATCAGTGATGACCTCGTCACCAACGGATTTGATATCCAGCACCAGGCTTCGCAGCTTTTCGGCCAGTTGCGTACCGCCGGGCTCGCGGGTAAATACCATGTCCGCAACGCCAAGCGATTTGAGCGTATCCACCACCACGTTGCGGGCCGTGGTTTTACCCGCCCCTTCGAGTCCCTCAATGACAATGTATTTACTGCGCATTTTTTTCCTTAAGTGCCTTCAGATAGTCCTGAACGGAGCGATTATGGCTGGCAAGGTTGGTGTTAAAGGTATGCCCCCCTTTTCCATCAGCCACAAAATAGAGATACGGTGTTTTAGCAGGATGCGCAGCCGCACGCAGGGAAGCCTCGCTCGGCGTGGCAATCGGGCCCGGCGGCAGACCGCTAATCACGTAGGTATTATACGCCGTTGGCGTCTCCAGATCTTTTCTTGAAATCTTACCGGTATAACTCTCGCCCATTCCGTAGATGACGGTGGGGTCCGTTTGCAGACGCATGCCGATACGCAGGCGGTTAATGAAGACCGATGCCACCTGATCGCGTTCGGCGGCGACGGCCGTCTCTTTCTCAATAATTGAGGCCATCGTGACAAACTGGTTTTGATCTTTGTATGGCAGACCGTCCATGCGCCCTTCCCAGGCGGAATCGACGGCTGCAACCATCTTTTTATGCGCCCGCTTGAGGATAGCCACATCGGTCGTGCCTGCGGTGTACATCCAGGTGTCTGGCCAGAACCAGCCTTCCACCCATTCAGGGTGTTCAAATTTCAGTACCTCGGCCACCGTCTGATAGCGGTCATCTTTCAGGGTATGCTTAATGTACGGAGCATCGCGCAGCTGCTCGAGATAATCGCTCAGGCGCATCCCCTCAACAAAACGCAGCGGGAACTGCGCTTCTTTACCGCTTTCCAGCAGCTGAAGCATCTCTTTGACGGTCATCCCCGGCGTAAAGCGATAGGTACCGGCTTTGAAATGAGACAGTTCAGGCTCGATACGTAACAGCCACTGAAACACGCGCGGACGGTTAATGATCTTGTCGCCATAAAGCTGTTCGCCAAGCGCCAGGCGGCCCGTCCCCGCTTTCAGGGTAAAAATCGTCTCGTCTTTAATCAGGATCTTACTGTTCGCCAGCTGACGAACTTTCCACACTCCCGCTCCGCCGGCAACACCCAGCGCAACGATAAGGAGGAGGACAAAGCGCAACATTTTCTTCATGACTATCGGGTTTGCTCACATATCGGGGCTAAAAACTGAAACAGCTCGCGCGAGGACAAGCTGTATTGACCATACGCGCGGACGGGTACAACCGGCATCAGCGCATTACAGATGATAATTTCATCAGCCTGGTGCAGCGCCTCTTCTCTCGCGCTCACTTCGACAACGCGAAAGCCAGAGTGTGCCAGCTGCTGCAAACAAAACTGACGCATAATCCCGTTGACGCCGGCCTGCTCGAGCGACGGCGTATAAACATCGCTCCCCTGCCGCCAGAGTAAATTAGCCGCACAGCATTCCGTAATAAACCCTTCGCTGTCAAGAACCAGCGCCTCATCAGCGTCCGTCTGTTCAAGATGAGTGCGAATCAGTACCTGTTCAAGGCGGTTGAGGTGTTTTATACCGGCAAGCATAGGGTTTCGCCCCAGACGTACCGGGCTGAGCGTCAGCGTAACGCCCTCTTCACGCCAGCGCAGATAATGAGCAGGACAGGCAGACACCGAAAGGATCCGCGTTGGGTGCTGGCAAGCTGTACCGCTGTATCCCCGGCCACCGCTGCCGCGGCTGATAATCACCTTCAGAACACCGCTTTGTTTCCCGGCCGCCAGTTGGCACATCTCCTGACGCAATGTGTCCCAGTGCGTGAAGGGGATCATCAAGGCTTCACAACCCTGCTGAAGACGACGAAGGTGCGCCTCGAGCAGGCAGACATTGCCGTCAAGAATGCGCGCTGTCGTAAAGCAGCCATCACCAAACTGAGTTGCCCTGTCACCAGCAGGCAGCGTGTTTTGCTCAAGGCCATTGATTAAAAACATGGTGGCTCCTTATGCGTGGGCATTTAGTCTGGCAGGATGCCATGCAGCCGACAAGAAGATTAGGCTTAATAAAAAAGGCCCGACAAGCGGACCTTTTTTAATCGCCATGATGCAGTCAGGCTCAGATCTTTTTGAAGATCAGTGAACCGTTAGTACCACCAAAGCCGAAGGAGTTACACAAAGTGTACTCCATACCACTTACCTGACGCGCTTCGTGAGGAACGAAGTCCAGGTCACAACCTTCATCCGGATTATCCAGGTTGATGGTTGGCGGAACAGCCTGATCGCGCAGCGCAAGGATAGAGTAGATAGACTCTACTGCACCCGCCGCACCCAACAGGTGACCGGTCATGGATTTCGTGGAGCTCACCAGCACGCGGCTGGCGTATTCGCCGAAGATAGACTTAACAGCCTGAGCTTCTGCTTTATCGCCTGCAGGCGTAGAAGTACCGTGCGCGTTAACGTAACCGATGTGCTCCGGGGTAAGACCCGCGTCGCGAATCGCGTTGGCCATTGCCTGCGCGGCGCCCGCACCATTTTCTGGTGGTGACGTCATGTGGTATGCATCGCTGCTCATCCCGAAGCCGACAACTTCAGCATAAATCTTCGCGCCACGTTTTTTAGCATGTTCGTACTCTTCAAGTACGATCATACCCGCACCGTCACCCAGCACGAAACCATCACGGTCTTTGTCCCACGGACGGCTTGCCGCCTGCGGGTTATCGTTGCGGGTAGACAGCGCACGCGCTGCACCAAAGCCACCCACTCCCAGCGGAGTACTGGCTTTTTCCGCACCGCCCGCAACCATAGCATCTGCATCGCCGTACGCAATCATGCGCGCGGCCTGGCCGATGTTATGCACGCCAGAGGTACATGCGGTAGCGATAGAAATGCTTGGCCCACGCAGGCCGAACATGATGGTCAGATGACCTGCCACCATATTAACAATCGTGGACGGAACGAAGAACGGGCTGATTTTTCGCGGGCCGCCATTCATCAGAGATGTATGGTTTTCCTCGATCAGACCCAGACCGCCAATCCCGGAACCGATAGCGGCACCGATACGGGTTGCGTTCTCTTCCGTAATTTCAAGGCCAGAATCCTGCATGGCCTGAACGCCAGCGACAATTCCATATTGAATGAAGGCATCCATCTTGCGCTGTTCTTTGCGCGAGATGATCTCTTCACAGTTAAAATCCTTTACTAAGCCAGCAAATTTCGTTGCATAGGCGCTAGTATCGAAATGGTCGATTAGGCTGATGCCGCTCTGACCGGCAAGGAGAGCTTTCCAGGTGGACTCTACGGTATTGCCGACAGGAGACAACATGCCAAGTCCGGTCACAACTACACGACGCTTAGACACGTTTGTCCTCCAGGGAGGGATAAAAAAGAGATTCGTGGGACAAAAAAGATAAAACTCAGGCGGTCGAATGACCGCCTGGAGATGTTCACTTACGCCTGGTGACCGTTGATGTAATCAATGGCAGCCTGAACGGTGGTGATCTTCTCAGCTTCTTCGTCCGGAATCTCAGTATCAAACTCTTCTTCCAGAGCCATTACCAGCTCAACGGTGTCAAGAGAATCTGCGCCCAGGTCTTCAACGAAGGAAGCGGAGTTCACAACTTCTTCCTGCTTAACGCCCAGCTGTTCGCCGATAATTTTCTTAACGCGTTCTTCGATAGTGCTCATACTCTTAAATTTCCTATCAAAACTCGCTTTCGCGATGGTTTTCGTAGTGTATAAAATGTTGAAAAATTTGCAACTAAATCCCGGCAGTTCTTACCACGATTTTACGTTATTTTGAGGCCATTCGCCCTAATAACGCAAATATTTTTCATCGTGATTAAACCATGTACATCCCGCCGTTGACGTGGAGGGTCTCACCAGTGATGTAACCCGCTTCGTCAGAGGCTAAAAATGCAACCGCGCTGGCAATTTCTTTAGGGTCGCCTAAGCGGCCCGCTGGAACAGCTGCCAGCGTACCCGCACGCTGCTCATCAGTTAGCGCACGCGTCATGTCCGTTTCAATAAAGCCCGGAGCAACAACGTTTACAGTAATACCGCGGGACGCAACTTCACGTGCCAGCGACTTACTGAAACCGATCAGACCTGCTTTCGCCGCAGCGTAGTTAGCCTGACCAGCATTTCCCATGGTACCAACCACAGAACCGACAGTGATAATACGACCATGACGCTTTTTCATCATAGCGCGCATTACCGCTTTTGACAGACGGAATACAGATGACAGGTTGGTTTCGATGATATCGTTCCACTCGTCGTCTTTCATTCGCATTAACAGGTTATCACGAGTGATCCCGGCATTATTTACCAGAATATCCACTTCGCCAAATTCTGCGCGAATATTTTCCAGAACAGATTCGATAGATGCAGGTTCGGTCACATTCAGAACCAGACCTTTACCGTTCGCACCCAGATACTCGCTGATGGCCTTAGCGCCATTCTCGCTGGTTGCTGTACCAATCACTTTCGCGCCGCGCGCAACCAGTGTTTCAGCAATTGCACGCCCGATACCGCGGCTTGCGCCAGTGACCAGGGCAATTTTTCCTTCAAAACTCATGGTATTCCTCTTTTATTGCGAGAGTGCCGCTGACATCGCGTCCGGCTCGTTAATTGCCGAAGCAGTCAGGGTGTCAACAATACGTTTTGTCAGACCGGTGAGGACTTTACCTGGGCCGACTTCATACAGATGCTCAACGCCCTGAGAGGCCATAAACTCAACGGTTTTGGTCCACTGTACCGGGCTGTAGAGCTGGCGAACCAGCGCATCACGGATAGCGTCCGGCGAGGTTTCACATTTCACATCGACGTTGTTCACAACGGAAATTGTCGGTGTGTTAAAAGTAATTTTTTCAAGCTCAACGGCCAGTTTATCGGCAGCAGGTTTCATCAGTGCGCAGTGGGACGGTACGCTGACGGGCAGCGGCAGAGCGCGCTTCGCCCCTGCAGCTTTACAGGCTGCACCAGCACGTTCAACCGCGTCTTTATGACCGGCGATAACCACCTGGCCTGGCGAGTTGAAGTTAACGGGAGACACCACCTGACCTTCAGCGGATTCTTCACACGCTTTTGCAATCGCAGCATCATCGAGGCCGATGATAGCAGACATGCCACCGGTGCCTTCAGGTACTGCTTCCTGCATGAACTTACCGCGCAGTTCAACCAGACGCACCGCGTCAGCAAACGCGATAACACCGGCACACACCAGCGCAGAGTATTCACCCAGGCTATGGCCCGCGAGCAGCGCTGGCGCTTTACCGCCCTGCTGCTGCCAGACACGCCACAGCGCAACGGACGCCGTCAACAGCGCTGGCTGAGTCTGCCAGGTTTTGTTCAGCTCTTCGGCCGGTCCCTGTTGGGTCAGCGCCCACAAATCATAACCCAGCGCAGCGGAAGCTTCACGGAAAGTCTCTTCGATAACCGGATACTTTGCTGCCATTTCAGACAACATCCCAACGGCCTGAGAACCCTGGCCCGGGAACACAAAAGCAAATTGCGTCATTATTTAATCCTTATACTAGAAACGAACCAGCGCGGAACCCCAGGTGAACCCGCCACCAAAGGCTTCAAGCAAGACCAACTGGCCCCGTTTGATTCGTCCGTCACGTACCGCTTCATCAAATGCGCACGGTACTGACGCCGCAGAGGTGTTGCCGTGACGATCCAGCGTCACCACAACGTTATCCATCGACATGCCCAGCTTTTTAGCGGTCGCGCTGATGATGCGCAGGTTCGCCTGATGCGGCACCAGCCAGTCGAGTGCGGAGCGGTCAAGGTTATTCGCTTCCAGCGTTTCATCGACAATGTGCGCAAGCTCAGTCACCGCCACCTTGAACACCTCATTACCGGCCATCGTCAGGTAAATAGCGTTATCCGGATTAACGCGATCGGCGTTAGGCAGGGTCAGTAATTCGCCGTAGCTGCCATCGGCATGCAGATGCGTAGAGATGATGCCCGGCTCTTCGGACTGACCGAGCAGTACCGCGCCCGCACCATCACCAAAAATAATGATCGTCCCGCGATCGGTTGGATCGCAGGTACGTGCCAGCACGTCAGCACCGATGACCAGCGCATATTTCACGGCACCGGATTTAACATACTGATCGGCAACGCTCAGCGCATAGGTGAACCCTGCGCACGCTGCGGCAACGTCAAATGCCGGGCAGCCTTTAATGCCGAGCATGTTTTGCACCTGGCACGCTGCGCTTGGGAAGGCATGCGTGGCAGAGGTCGTGGCAACCACGATCAAGCCAATCTGATCTTTATCAATGCCCGCCATTTCGATAGCACGCTGCGCGGCTTCGTAACCCATGGTCGAAACGGTTTCGTCTGGCGCGGCAATACGACGTTCACGGATACCTGTGCGCGTGACAATCCACTCGTCAGACGTATCTACCATTTTTTCAAGATCGGCGTTGGTACGCACGTGTTTTGGCAGGTAGCTGCCGGTACCTAAAATCTTCGTATACATGTACGCTCAGTCACTTTTAGCTAATACAGATTCCAGGCGAGCGGCAATCCGCTGAGGGACTTGTCGCTGCACCGCCTGCACTGCCTGTTCAATGGCGACAGTAAATGCTCGCTGATTGGCGGCACCATGACTCTTAATCACGATGCCGCGCAATCCTAACAGACAGGCGCCATTATACTGGTCGGGGTTGAGGTGACTGAATCGCCGCGTCAGGCTTTTTTGTAACCAACGCTTTAATAAAATCAACCACCAGGCGCTTTTTTTGCCTTCTCCCTGCGATTTAAGCAGTGAGAGAAACATTCGCACGACCCCTTCCATGGTCTTCAACGTTACGTTCCCGGTGAAGCCATCACACACCAGAACATCCGTTTTCCCCGTCAGCAACTCATTGGCTTCGAGATAACCAATATAGTTGATGGAGGGAACCTGTTTGAGCAATTCGGCAGCTTCGCGAATACTGTCCAGGCCTTTGGTCTCTTCTTCACCGATGTTCAATAACGCAACACGGGGATTGTTTATCCCGACCACTTCTTCTGCCAGCACCGACCCCATCACGGCAAACTGAGCCAGCATTGTACTATCACAATCGACGTTAGCACCCAAATCGAGCACCACGGTCTTGCCCTTCTGCTGATGCGGTAATACCGTCACCAGCGCCGGACGCTCAATACCTTCAATAGGTTTGAGCAACAATTTCGACAGCCCCATCAGCGCGCCGGTATTTCCCGCACTGACGCAAGCCTCCGCGCGTCCTTCCTTCACCAGCTCCAGCGCCATTCGCATAGAACTGCCCCGGCTATTGCGAATCGCCTGCGATGGACGTGCATCACTGGCAATAACTGACTGCGCAGGAATAATCTGCAGACGCGAACGTTGTTCGAAGTCAGCTTTTGCAAGTAATGGCGTGATTGTGTCGGGATTGCCGACTAAAAGAAGTGTGAGTTGCGAATTAGAATTCAGTGCCTGCAAAGCTGCAGGCACTGTCACGGAAGGGCCAAAATCCCCTCCCATGACATCTAACGCCAGGGTTAGACGTGTCAAGGTATCGTCACAGCCTGGTTCGGTAAATTCCCCGTTTGCACGGGGAAATCCTCACTAAGCCTAATCACGCTGACGCGTGATTACTTAGTGATAACCTTGCGGCCGCGGTAGAAACCGTCAGCGGTGATGTGGTGACGCAGGTGTTTCTCACCAGAAGTCTTGTCTACAGACAGGCTGGTAACTGCAGTCAGCGCGTCATGGGAACGACGCATGCCACGTTTGGAACGGGTTGGTTTATTCTGTTGTACGGCCATGGACCTTACTCCTCAATTACTTACGCTTTAAGCTGGCTAATACGGCAAATGGGTTTGGTTTTTGCGCTTCATCAGGCAGTTCCCCAAAGACCATGTCCGCCTCGGACACTTCACAGTGTTCAGATTCATGCACCGGAACGACTGGCAAGGAGAGGATGATTTCATCTTCAACCAGAGCCAGAAGATCGATTTCACCGAATTCATTAACTTCAATCGGTTCATACGCTTCCGGGAGTGCTTCAGCCTGTTCGTCAGAACGGACCGGACTGAAACAATACGTTGTGTGAACATGCTGTACAAACGGTTTCCCGCAACGCTGACATTCGAGGGTTACCGTCACCTTTGCATCACCGGTTAAAACGGCGAGACGCTGGTTATCGATAGCGAACGACATGGAGCATTCTACATCACTGTCCACACTGACTACGGATTCGGCGACACGCTCAGCCTGATCGGAAGTATAAATACCTTCGTAATCGAGGCGTTTTTGAGCCGTGCGAACCGGATCAAGAGTCAGGGGTAATTTTACCTTTTGCATAGGGCGCGCATATTAACTTTGTAACGTCATATAGTCAAAGAAAAAGGCAACCACAGCTGCCTTTTGCCAATTATTCGCACACATTGCGGCCTGTAGTTTAAAATGGCTGGCATCGATACGCTATATCTGGTGATAAAAATATGCCAAATCTCGTTCTTGCCTCCACCTCACCCTACCGCCGAATGTTGCTGGAAAAGCTCGGGATCCCGTTTGAATGCGCGGCGCCGGAAGTTGACGAGACGCCGCAGCCGGGCGAATCACCGCGTCACCTGGTCACCCGTCTTGCGAAGGAGAAAGCGCAATCACTTGCCGCACGCTACCCTTCGCATTTGATTATAGGCTCCGATCAGGTTTGTGTGCTGGACGGTGTTATCACCGGAAAGCCGCACACTGAAGCGAATGCCTGCCAGCAGCTTATGCAAGCGCGGGGCAATATCGTCACCTTTTATACGGGTCTGGCACTCTACAACTCCGCCTCGGGTCACCTGCAAACCGAATGCGAACCTTTCGACGTCCATTTTCGCCATCTTAGTGAGCAGGAAATCGCCGACTATGTGCGTCGGGAGCGACCGCTCAATTGCGCCGGAAGCTTCAAAAGTGAAGGTCTGGGGATTGCCCTGTTCGACAAGCTGGACGGACGTGACCCGAACACGCTGGTCGGGTTGCCGCTGATAGCATTGTGCCAGATGCTCAGACGCGAGGAGTGTAATCCGCTGAAGATGTGAGTGTTAGGGTGATGCATCACTTACCGGCAAGGGAGACCTCAGGCCGGTAAGTGCCAGCCAAATCAGCCGCGCAGCACCTTCAGGCAGCATTTTAACTGCTCATCAAGAGGGGCTTCAATGCGAATTGTTTCGCCGGTATTCGGGTGAGTGAACGTCAGTGCCGCCGCATGCAGGAACAGGCGTGACAACCCGGTGCCCGCCAGCTGCTTATCAAACTCCCTGTCACCATAGCGGTCATCAAATGCGATCGGATGACCGGCATACTGCGTATGTACGCGGATCTGGTGGGTACGACCGGTTACCGGGCTGCAGCGCACCAGCGTGGCGAACGCATAGCGCTCTTCCACTTTGAAACGCGTCTCAGACGGCTTCCCTTCCTGATTCACACGGACAATGCGCTCACCGCTTTGCAAAATATTCTTCAGCAAAGGTGCCTGCACCGCCTTAACGTGGGACTGCCAGTGGCCGCGAACCAGCGCCAGATAATCCTTCTGCATCCCTTTTTCACGCAGCTGCTCATGCAGGGAACGCAGGGCAGAACGTTTTTTTGCGACCAGCAGCACGCCGGAGGTATCGCGATCGAGACGGTGAACCAGTTCAAGGAAACGGGCTTCAGGGCGCAGCGCACGCAGGCCTTCAATCACGCCAAAGCTGAGACCACTCCCGCCATGGACAGCGGTACCTGACGGTTTATTCAGCACCAGGATATGATCATCCTCATAAAGGATAACGTCACTCAGGGCGGCCACTTTCTGCAACCTGGGTGAAACGACCTCTTCTTCGCGTTCCGCAACACGGACCGGCGGGATACGCACTTCATCACCGGCTTCGAGTTTGTACTCAGGCTTCACGCGTTTTTTGTTAACCCGCACTTCACCCTTGCGCAGGATGCGGTAAATCATGCTCTTTGGCACGCCTTTGAGTTGGGTGCGCAAAAAGTTATCGATACGTTGCCCCGCGTCGTCTTCCGCGATGGCAACCATTTTTACGGCTGGAGTCTCTGTTTTCATGGTTGGCGATTCTAAATATCGTCAGCCATTAGCGCCACTCATTTTTCTATGCTTATATTTACTTTTATCCGGCCTGTCCCCTGTTTCACGCAATCGATTTGGTGGTTATTAAACCAATCACCGCCTTGAAGTGAAGAAACTGTGAGTAACCGGGTGATAATTGGTAAAAGTCATCTTGCTATAACCCGGCGAGCAGTGGAATAATGAACTCGTTTTCCGTGTTAAATCCTGGTTAAGTAAGGATCTCGACGGAATGACCAATTTTGTCTGACCGATCATCCACGCAGCAATGGCGTAAGACGTATTGATCTTTCAGGCAGTTAGCGGGCTGCGGGTTGCAGTACTTCCCGGTATAAGGATTGTTCTCTGGAGAGTTCTACCCAGGCAATTCCCCTGATAATTGCGCTGTGTTTCCGTATGAAATACAGGCAACCGACACTCTGCGCCTCTTAAGCGAGCGACAACCGTGAGGTTGGCGACGTGAATAGACACGAGGCCATCGGTTCATACCCCGGAAAGCGTCACCTTGCCCGCAGCTTTGTCGTCAATGTAAGAATAACGAGTAAGTTACGATGAAAAGAATGTTAATCAACGCAACTCAGCAAGAAGAGTTGCGTGTCGCCCTTGTGGATGGGCAGCGCCTGTACGATCTGGATATCGAAAGTCCTGGACACGAACAGAAAAAAGCGAACATTTACAAAGGTAAAATCACCCGCATTGAACCAAGCCTTGAAGCTGCATTTGTCGATTACGGTGCTGAGCGTCACGGTTTCCTCCCTCTGAAAGAAATCGCCCGCGAATATTTCCCTGCAAACTATAACTCCCATGGCCGCCCAAACATCAAAGATGTGCTGCGTGAAGGTCAGGAAGTCATTGTTCAGATTGATAAAGAAGAGCGTGGCAACAAAGGTGCCGCACTGACCACCTTTATCAGTCTTGCGGGAAGTTACCTGGTCCTGATGCCAAACAACCCGCGTGCCGGTGGTATCTCTCGCCGCATCGAAGGTGATGACCGTACCGAGCTGAAAGAAGCGCTGGCAAGTCTTGAGCTGCCTGACGGCATGGGGCTTATCGTGCGTACCGCAGGCGTCGGCAAATCTGCCGAAGCGCTGCAGTGGGACTTAAGCTTCCGTCTGAAGCACTGGGAAGCAATCCAGAAAGCGGCAGAAAGCCGCGCAGCGCCGTTCCTGATTCACCAAGAAAGCAACGTGATTGTGCGTGCCTTCCGTGACTACCTGCGTCAGGACATCGGTGAGATTCTGATCGATAACCCGAAAGTGCTTGAGCTGGCGCGCCAGCACATTGCTGCGCTGGGTCGACCGGATTTCACCAGCAAAATCAAACTGTACACCGGTGAAATCCCGCTGTTCAGCCATTATCAGATCGAATCGCAGATTGAATCCGCTTTCCAGCGTGAAGTGCGTCTGCCATCCGGTGGTTCTATCGTTATTGATACGACCGAAGCCCTGACCGCCATCGACATCAACTCCGCACGTGCTACGCGCGGCGGTGATATCGAAGAGACCGCCTTCAACACCAACCTTGAAGCCGCTGATGAAATCGCCCGCCAGCTCCGCCTGCGCGACCTGGGTGGTCTGATTGTTATCGACTTTATCGACATGACCCCTGTTCGCCACCAGCGTGCGGTTGAAAACCGTCTGCGCGAAGCGGTACGTCAGGATCGTGCTCGTATCCAGATTAGCCATATCTCACGCTTCGGCTTGCTGGAGATGTCCCGTCAGCGTCTGAGCCCTTCACTCGGTGAATCCAGCCATCACGTCTGTCCGCGCTGCTCCGGTACCGGTACCGTTCGTGATAACGAATCTCTGTCCCTCTCTATTCTGCGTCTGATTGAAGAAGAAGCGCTGAAAGAGAACACCAAAGAGGTTCATGCCATTGTTCCCGTGCCAATTGCGTCCTACCTGCTGAACGAAAAACGTGCAGCCGTCAGCGCAATTGAATCACGCCAGGGCGATGTTCGCTGCATCATCGTGCCTAACGATCAGATGGAAACTCCGCACTACCACGTGCTGCGTGTCCGTAAGGGTGAAGAGACCAGCACGCTCAGCTATCTGCTGCCTAAGCTGCATGAAGAAGAGATGGCGCTGCCTTCCGATGAAGAACCTGCCGAGCGCAAACTGCCGGAGCAGCCAGCCTTAGCGACCTTCATCATGCCTGAAGCTCCGCCAGAAACGGCGCTGGAAAAACCTGTGACCAAACCGGTTGCGCAAAAACCAGAAGCCGTTGCGGTCAAAGCCCAGCCAGAACAACCGGGTCTGCTGAGCCGCCTCTTCGGTGCGCTGAAGAAGATGTTTGCAGGCGAAGAAGTCCAGCAGCCTGAGCAACCGAAAGAAGCACCGAAAGAAGCGAAACCTGAACGCCAGCAGGACCGTCGTAAACGTCAGAACAACCGCCGTGACCGTAACGATCGTAATGACCGTAACGAACGCCGTGACAACCGTTCGGACAATAATGAGGGTCGTGAGCAACGCGAAGACAACCGTCGCAACCGTCGCGAGAAGCAACCGCAGAATGTTGAAGATCGTGAAATTCGCCAGCAGGCGGGCGATGAGTCAGAGAAGAGCAAACAGCGCGACGAGCAGCAGCCACGCCGTGAGCGTAGCCGTCGCCGTAACGACGAGAAGCGCCAGGCGCAGCAGGAAGTCAAAAACCTGAACCGCGAAGAGCCTGTTGAACAGCAGGATAGCGAGCAGGAAGAACGTACTCAGGTTATGCCGCGTCGTAAGCAGCGCCAGCTGTCACAGAAAGTGCGTGTAGGTGCCCTGCCGGTGGAAGAGACCGTCATCGTCCCTGCAGAAGCAAGTGAGACTGCACCAGGCACTCAACTGGCGAAAGTGGATCTGCCAGCCGTCGTCGAAAACAACGCTGAGCAAGACGATAACGGTGAAGGCCGTGATAACGCGGGTATGCCACGTCGTTCACGCCGTTCTCCGCGTCACCTGCGCGTCAGCGGTCAACGTCGTCGTCGTTATCGCGATGAGCGTTACCCGACACAGTCGCCAATGCCATTAACCGTAGCGTGCGCGTCTCCTGAAATGGCATCCGGTAAAGTCTGGATCCGCTACCCGGTTGCTCGTCAGGAGCAGGTTGTGGAAGAACAGGCTGTCACCGAAGAGGTGATTGCCCCGGTAGCCGCAACTGAAGAAGCGGTAAATGAAGCCGCTATCGTAGTTGAGCCACAGGCCGTTGAGTCAGAAGCGCCTCATGCAGTAGACGTTGAAACCACGCACCCAGAAGTGATTGCCGCGCCGGTTGACGCCGCACCGCAGCTTATTGCTGAAGAAGACACCGTGGTCGCTGAAGACGTTGTTGCTGAGGTTCAGCCAGCAGCAGCGGTAGAAGAGACCCTGGACGTGGTTGTCGAAACCGTGACTGAAGACGTGGTTCAGGACGTTGAAATTGACGTCGAACCAGTGCGTGAAGCCGCGAAAGCAGAAGAGCCAGAAGTGAAAGCCGAGCCGGTAATCACCGCTCCGGCCCCTGCTCACGTTGCGACAGCCCCGATGACTCGCGCACCAGCGCCGGAATATGTGCCGGAAGCGCCGCGTCACAGTGACTGGGTCCGCCCTGCGTTCAACTTTGACGGTAAAGGCTCTGCCGGTGGCCACAGTGCAACGCATCAGGCGACGGCACCGGCTACCCGTCCGCAGTCTGTTGAGTAACGACACATAGCGTAAAAAGCCGACCTTCGGGTCGGCTTTTTTATTGCTCGCGTGCCGGCTTTCTCATACCCGCAATGTCCGGCATCACCCTCTTCATCATCTCCAGAAAACGGCGTAAACGCGCCGGATAATAACGCGACCACGGATAAACCAGATGAACCGGGAGCGCGGCGGGCTGCCACTGTGGAAGCAAATGCACTAAGCGCCCTTCCTGGATATCCTGCTTGACCGTCCAGCTTGAAACCATCGCCACCCCTAACCCTGTCAGGGCGGTATTGCGCGCAACATGCAGACTATCCGTGCTTAACCGTGGCGCAATGGAGATACGTTTTACCTGCGAAAGATCATCCCACAACTCCACATGTCGCTGATAGAACGTGCTGATGGCAATCCAGGGAAGCGCCTGCAGATCCTCCGGTGTGTGAACCGGCGCAAACTGGTTCAGCAGCGCAGGCGAAGCCACCACACAGCGTGGCACTTCCGCCAGCAGCACGGAGACGGTTGCCGGATCCACCTCTGCGCCAACTCGAATAGCACAATCCAGATTGTCGCTCAGAAAATCCACCGACTTATCGTTGAGCATCCACTCCACCGACAGCTGAGGATAACGCTGCAAAAACTCCGTTAACGGTCTCAGGAGCTGATCCTGCCCAAAGGCGTGCGGTGCACGTACCCGTAACACCCCAACCGGCTCGTCCTCCGTCTGGCCGATTTCATCTTCCAGTGCCAGCCAGCTATCAATGACCCGCCGGGCATGTTGATAGCAGCGCTCGCCGTCATCGGTAAGTTTTGTTGCATGGGTGGTTCGCAATAAAAGCCGTACCCCCAGCAGCGTTTCCAGAGACTGAAGGCGGCGGCTCACCGTGGCCTGGCTCGTCGCAAGCAGTCTTGCCGCCCCGGATAGCGATCCGCTTTCCACAATACGAACAAATGTGCGCATGAGTTCCACCCTGTCTATACGCTCATCTCGCTTCATCATTTTCCCTGCTATACGCCAAACGTATAAGCGTTTTACCACCAGGCCCTCTACCGTCGCAAGGCGTAGTGATAAAAAATAGCGGCACACTATGAGTGAGGAACGTCTTATGAACACAACAACTGCTCCCCATGCCGCCAGTCGCTGGGTGATTTTTATGCTGGCTCTGGGGGCTGGCTTTAGCGTCGCATCCATTTACTACGCGCAACCGCTGCTGCCGCTGATAGGCGCCGACCTTCATCTTAGTATTGAAGGGATGGGGCTGGTCCCGACGCTGACCCAGGCAGGCTACGCGCTCGGTATTCTTTTTCTGTTGCCACTTGGCGATCGTCACGACCGCAGGACGTTAATCCTGATAAAAAGCGCCGCCCTGGCACTGTTTATGCTGGGCTGCAGCCTGACCGGGCAGCAGCACTCACTGCTGCTGGCAAGCCTGCTGATTGGCATGGCCGCGACCATGGCACAGGATATCGTTCCCGCAGCGGCTATCCTCGCCCCCGAAGGGAAGCAGGGGAAAACCGTGGGAACCGTGATGACAGGGTTGCTGATGGGTATCTTGCTGTCGCGAACCGTCAGCGGTGTGGTGGGGGAAGCTTTTGGCTGGCGCGTCATGTATCAGCTGGCCGCTGTAAGCATCGCATTTATTGGAGCGGTGATGTGGCGGGTACTCCCGCGTTTTGCCATTCACTCCACGCTGAGTTATCCCGCCCTGATGCGCTCAATGGAACATCTGTGGCGTCGTTATCCGGCTCTGCGTCGTGCAGCACTGGCACAGGGTTTTCTGTCGATTGCTTTTAGTGCCTTCTGGTCAACGCTGGCGGTTATGCTGCTGGAGCGCTATCACCTGGGGAGCGCCGTCGCGGGTGGTTATGGTATTGCCGGGGCCGCGGGGGCCTTAGCCGCCCCGCTGGCGGGAGGTCTGGCGGACAAGCTGGGCGCCGGAAAAGTCACGCAGCTTGGCGCGGCACTGGTTACCGTCTCGTTTGCCCTGATGTTCCTGATGCCCGCGCTGGGTCTTCATGGACAACTGATTCTGATTGCTGTCTCAGCCATCGGGTTTGATCTGGGCCTGCAGTCCAGTCTGGTGGCGCACCAGAATCTGGTCTATAGCCTTGAGCCTCAGGCCAGGGGGCGTCTTAACGCCCTGCTCTTTACGGTGGTCTTTATCGGCATGGCGTTGGGTTCGGCAGCGGGGAGTAAAATCTACACGCTGGCTGGCTGGACGGGCGTGGTTGCCCTGGCAACGGTATGCGGTGTCATTGCGCTGGCAATACGTCTGATTGAAAGTGCACGCGTCGCCTCCGCACCGGCAGAAATCGCGTAAAAAAATGCCCAATCCACACGGATTGGGCAGTAAAACATGCCCAGTTTCAAGACATGTTCCAAGAGGTCAAGATGTTATCTGTTCAGCTGGAACAGGGACATGCCCTGCATATCGCTAAACGCTTTATAAGATGCCTGCAGCGCGGCCTGCTGCATGGTGTAAGAGGAGATCGCTGCGTTCCAGTCCACATCAACCAGGTCGCTCATCTGCTTAGTCTGGCCCAGTGCACGATCGTCACCAAGGTTATCCAGCTTTTCAAGCTCGTTCATCTTGGTACCTACATCAGCAGCGACAGTAAGAATGTTGTTCTGGGTATTTGTGATGCCGGTTTGAGCATCAGAAATGATTTTCCCCTGTGCTTCAGCTGCAGCAGAGTCGGTATCGACGGGAACCTTAAGCGCGGTAATCGCCGTATCGAGGATCTTGAACATGTTCGTCTCGCCATACCCGCCACCAGGCAGTTCTTTGGCGTTACTGGTGATGCTTTCGAAGATCTGCTGACCCGTGTGGCTAATGACCATATTACGCGCGGTATCAACCTGCTGCGAAATAGCCTCAGTACCGCCTTTGTAATCACCGGTAACGGAATCAAACGGTGGCACTTCAGTCTTAAAGCCGGCAAAGATAAACCGACCATTACCATCCGCGGTGTTTGCGAGGTTCATCAATTGGTCGCGAATACCTTGCAAATCGCTCGCCAGCGACAGGCGATCGTCATCACTTAAGGTTGCGTTTCCGGCATAGACTAATTTCTCTTTAGCACTGGTGATGGCTGCAGTGACCTGGTTAAGCACATTATCTTCGAGAGAAACTTTTTGTGATGCGAACGATCTTGCCAACGCAAACTGGCTATTTTGTGACTGTGATTGTGACAGAACAATAGCCTGC
This sequence comes from Enterobacter sp. 200527-13, assembly GCF_027924865.1. Taxonomy (NCBI): domain Bacteria; kingdom Pseudomonadati; phylum Pseudomonadota; class Gammaproteobacteria; order Enterobacterales; family Enterobacteriaceae; genus Enterobacter; species Enterobacter sp. 200527-13. The sequence goes on along the minus strand of NZ_BSCM01000001.1, from coordinate 992,504 downwards.
GACGCCGCGATAGGATCGTCCGACGGACGATTGACACGCTTGCCGGTGGACATTTGCTCACCATAACTCAACCACTTGCTCTGGGAATCGGTGATCCCGCGCATGTTTTGGTCGTACATCATCTGGGTGCTAATACGCATGTTTCACCTCAGCCTTAGCGAATATTAATGATTGCATCAAAGAGCGAGCTGGCAGTTTGTAGAACCTGCGCATTAGCGAGGTAATACTGCTGATAGCGCTGCAAATTGCCGTACTCTTCGTCAAGGTTTACCCCTGAGATCGACTGCTGCTGTTTGGTTAACTGCGTCGCCACATTCGCTTTCGTTTCGCTGCTGGTTTTCAGTGCCGCTGTTGAGCTACCAACGGTACTGACGAGGGAAGCATAAGCATCATTGAAAGACTTATTCCCGCCGACAAGCTTGCTATTTTGCAGATCCAGCAATTTTTGACCGTTGCGGTTGTCACTTTCGCCACCGGCGCTTGTCGATGCCATCGCCAGTTTGGACTCATCATTAAACTTGAGTTCCATGTTTACGATGACATCAGAAACGGGCTTCACAACAAAACTGTCTTTGTTATTCGCGGTACCGCTCACGTTGACATTCAGGCCGTCGAAAGACAGATTGCCGCTCGCATCCGGACTCATCGTGAAACTGGTCTTATCCGACGTACGCGTAATGGTCCAGTCGGTTCCGTTGAACTGCAGCTTATAATCGGTTGCCTGGACTTTAGTACTGTCAGCCACGGAGGCTGTCAGCGCGGCGGTACCTGAATTCTTGCTGTTGGACACAACCGCAGGCGAGCCAAAGTCAAAGAGCTTGCCGCCAGCATCGCCGTTAGCATCAAAACCCGCTTCATGCTGCTTGTTCATCGCGTCAGCAAAGGCCAGCGCCATCTGGTTAAGGTTATTACGCGCTTTATCCAGATCTTCAGAGCGGAAGGTGAGTAAACCGCCAAGGGTGCCGGTGGTAATCAGCTTCTCAGGAATTTCGATATTGCCTGTAACATCATCGGTATAGGCCAGCGTTGTACGGGTTGGGTCTGCGCTGGATTTCACCGCAGCCAGCTGGTTCGCTTTGCTCCCCTGTACCAGGCTGTAACCGGTGCCAAATGAGACGTTATACGTGCCGCCATCCTGCACAGAAACTTCAACACCGACAATTTTATTCAGTTCGCTCACCAGCTGATCGCGTTGATCGAGCAGGTCATTTGGTGATGAGCCAGCACCCACGCCGGTCAGACGGGAAATCTGATCGTTCAGGTTCGCAATCTGTTTGGCGTAGTTATTAATTTGATCGACGCTGGCAGAAATCGCGGTATTCACCTGAGAATCCTGATCGCGAAGATACTGATCGTTGGTTTTAAACTGATTGACCAGGCCATCCGCTTTGCCCAGCACCGTCTGGCGCGCAGCCGGATCTTCCGCGTTACTCACCAGCGTCTGCAGACTTTTGAAGAAGTCCTGCAGCGTGGTAGAGAGCGAGTTGGTGGTATCCGAGAGCACATCGTCGATTTTTGACATCTGCTGATAGCGCGTAGTCAGGCCGCTGCTCTGGGTCTGCGCGGCGCGCAGCTGGTTGGTAATGAATGCATCATACTCACGCTGGACACCGGAGACATAAACCCCGTTACCTACCCAGCCACCGCCGGTCAGCGTGCTGTTTGACGCGCCCAGCACGGTCGTCTGGCGGGTATAACCTGCCACGTTATAGCTTGAAATATTATTACTGACGGTATTGAGTGCCGACTGCGCAGCACTGAGGCCACTCATGGCACTGTTAATCAAACTGGACATGGGGGTTCCTTTTATACGTTCAGACACGAGTCCTGATGAAGGTTATCGGCAGCCTCCACCGGGACTTGAGAACTTTCAGAACAGATTTTCGATATCTGTGCTATAGGCTTTACTGACCTTCTCGCCCATCGATTTCAGCTGCTGAATCATACTGGTGAGCTTACGCGCATAGTTCGGATCGGTGGCGTAGCCCGCGTTCTGCAGTGCCTGAGCGCCCTGCTCCGCGGTTGCCGCCTGTGTAACGGCGGTGTAACGCGGATTTCGGCTCAACAGGCCCACATAGTCGGATAAGGCTTCCAGATAGGAGCTATAGACGCGGAATTTGGCTTTAACCTTCACCGCCGCACCGTTTTCATATTCAGTGGTGGTGATCTCGGTGGTCGGCCCCTTCCAGCTCGACGTGGCCTTCACGCCGAAGATGTTAAAGCTCGGATCGCCGTTTTCTTTACGGATCTGCCGCTGACCCCAGCCGGACTCCAGCGCCGCCTGCGCGAGGATCAGGTGGTGAGGCACGCCGCTCTGTTCACTGGCAAGACGTGCCGGCAGCGAGAGCTGCGCCAGGAAGTCTTTGCTGTCGCCAGAAAGTGGCTCATCGCTGGTACTCGTGGCCTTCGGTATGGCTTTGCGCACCATCTGCGTCAGGGCCTGATTCTGATAACTGGTCACCGTTTGCAGGTCGAACTTCATCGGCACCTGCTGTGGCTTATCATCCGGCTGGATGCCCTGCGCGGCTTCGGTCTGTTTGACAATCATATCAGCCAGACCGAGGCCTTTCCCGACGGTCATCTGCTGCGCAATCTGCTGGTCATACATGCTGGTGTAAAGACGGGTTGAATCACTGCTGAACATCCCGTCTTTCGGCAGGGTTTCACGCATGCTTTTCAGCATCATCTGTACAAACATCCCTTCCACCTGGCGGGCGACCGGGCGGATATTCGCCGCCGGGTCCTTACCTGCTTTAGTTTTCAGTTCGTTGAGCGACTGGGCATCCCAGGCAGCACCGGTCAACAGCTTGCTATCGGTCAGCATCAGATAATTTCCAGTTTGGCGCGCAGACAGCCCGCGCTTTGCATGGATTGCAGAATCGACATCAGATCCATCGGCGTCGCCCCCAGGGCATTCAGGGCCCGAACCACGCTATTGAGGTTCGCGCTGGAGCGTACGCTCTGCAGCGACCCACCGCTCTGGCGCAAATCAATCTGCGTTTGTGGCGTCACCACGGTCTGGCCACCCCCGAACGGGGTATCAGGCTGACTGACGTTGGCGGAGCGGTTAACCGTCACGGAGAGGTTACCCTGCGCCACGGCACAGCTGTCGAGCGACACTTCGCGGTTCATCACGACCGAACCGGTGCGCGAGTTGATAATCACTTTGGCATCCTGAACCGGAACATTCACTTCCATATTCTGGATATCAGCCAGCATACGGACCTGGTTGCTGCTGCCGGTAGAAGTGCGGATCTGCACGGTACGGGCATCCAGCGCCGTGGCGCTGCCGTAGCCGCGGCTGCGGTTGATGGTGTCGGCAATCTGCTGCGCCATCGTGAAGTCTTCATTATTCAGCTGCAGGTTAATGGTGTTGCCTGCGCCAAACTGGGTCGGCAGTTCACGCTCAATGATTGCACCATTGGTGATACGCCCGCCGTTCAGCTGGTTCACCTGCACACTGCTGCCGCCCGCAGACGCGCCGGCACCGCCGACCAGAATGTTCCCCTGCGCCAGCGCATAAACCTGGCTGTCGACCCCTTTCAGCGGAGTCATCAGCAGCGTGCCGCCACGCAGGCTTTTGGCGTTACCCATTGACGAGACCACGACATCAATCGTCTGCCCCTGGCGCGCGAACGCAGGATAGGAGGCGGTGACCATGACCGCGGCCACGTTTTTCAGCTGCATGTTGGTTCCCGCCGGTACGGTAATACCGAGCTGGGAAAGCATGTTGTTCAAACTTTGAGTCGTGAATGGCGTCTGGGTGGTCTGGTCGCCCGTTCCGTCCAGACCCACCACCAGGCCATAGCCAATCAGCGAGTTTTCGCGTACGCCCTGAACGCTGGTGAGATCGCGAATACGGTCAGCCTGGGCAAACGTTGCCACCAGCGCCAGCGCCACGGCGAAGATCGATTTAAACATGGGTCACCTCGCTTACATCGGCGATAAGTTAAGGAAGAAACGCTGCAGCCAACCCATATTTTGCGCTTCATTGATGTAGCCGTTACCGACGTACTCGATGCGCGCATCCGCCACCTGGGTGGACGGAACGGTGTTGGTGCCGCTGATGGTGCGAGGATTAACCACGCCCGAGAAACGAATGAACTCAGTGCCCTGATTGATGGCGATCTGTTTTTCACCCACAACGTGTAAATTGCCGTTAACCAGCACCTGGTCAACCGTCACCGTCAGCGTGCCGCTAAAGGTATTGCTGGCATTCGCGCCACCTTTACCGTTAAAGGTATTGCCGCCAGAGGCCTCGACATCAGCACGCGCATTGCCGAACAGGCCCTGCAGATAGCGTGGAACGGTATCGAAACCGAAATTGGTTTTGCCATCGCGGCTGGCATTCGCCGACGAGCTCTTGCTCGCGCTGACGTTTTCCTGCAGCACAATGGTCAACGTATCGCCGACATTACGCGGGCGGCGATCTTCAAACAGCGGTTGATAGCCATAATTGATTGGCTGCGCGGTCTGGAAAATGGAGCCGTTCACCACTGGCGCCGGGCCAGGAACGGGTTGGGCGGTAGTCGCACCCTGCACTAAAGGTTTAGACGGGATCAAGGCACACCCGCTGAGGGTGACAGCCAGAACAGTCAGTATCGGATAACGAAACGCCGCGTTTTTTTGCATTGCCTTCATCTTCGAAAACAGGGAGCCGGCGCGGCGTTGACCGCACCGGGCTACACCTTAGAGTTGCGTCAGTTTCTGCAGCATCTGGTCGGTCGTCGACACTGCTTTACTGTTAATTTCATACGCGCGCTGGACCTGGATCATATTCACCAGCTCTTCCGCAACGTTCACGTTCGAGGTTTCGACATAACCCTGATACAACAGACCCGCACCGTTGAGGCCCGGGGTGCTTTCATTTGGCGTACCGGAGGATTGCGTTTCGGTGTAGAGGTTCTCACCAATGCTTTCCAGACCGGTGTCGTTCATGAAGGTGGTCAGGTTCAGCTGTCCAACCTGAACAGGTGCGGCCTGCCCCTGCTGCGTCACACTCACCACGCCGTCACGCCCGATAGTAATACTCAGGGCATTCGCCGGGATGGTAATCGCAGGCTGAACCTGGAAACCACCCGCCGTCACCAGTTGGCCATTCTGATCGACCTGGAACGATCCGTCGCGGGTATAGGCAGAAGTTCCGTCAGGCAGCTGCACCTGGAAGAACCCCTGGCCTTTGATTGCCACGTCTTTGCTGTTGTTGGTCTGAGACAGGTTGCCCTGGCTATGCAGACGCTCGGTGGCTACCGGACGAACACCGGTACCAATCTGCAGGCCGGATGGCAGCGTCGTTTGTTCAGAAGACTGCGCTCCCGGCTGGCGGATGGTTTGATAAAGCAAATCTTCGAAAACCGCACGCTGACGCTTGAAACCATTGGTGCTGACGTTTGCCAGGTTGTTGGCAATCACATCCATGTTGGTTTGCTGCGCGTCCAGGCCAGTTTTCGCGATCCATAAAGAACTGATCATAAGGAGTCCTGTTAACTCATAGCCAGAAGTTGGTTAGCCTTGCCCGCGTTTTCATCAACGCTGCTGATAATCTTCATCTGCATTTCAAAACGACGGGCACTGGCGATCATGTCGGTCATCGCTTCGACCGGCTTGACGTTACTGCCTTCCAGAACGCCGGACATCACGCGGATGCTCGGATCGGCCTGTAACGTGGCCCCCCGAGTGGCCTGGGTCGCCTGGGTCAGACGGAACATCCCGTCATCGCCACGCTGTACCTCTTTGCCTTCCGCCTTCACCAGCTTCAGACGCCCGACGGGCGCAACGGTATTGGCCGGATCGCCCGGGTTCAATGCCGAAATGGTCCCGTCGGCCGCGATAGTCAGCTCAGACCCTTCCGGCACCGTCAGCGGACCCGCTTCACCCATTACCGGATGACCCTGAATCGTCAGCTGGCCCGTGGCACTCACCTGGATGTTACCGTTACGGGTATATCCTTCACCGCCGTCAGCGGTCTGCACCGCCAGCCAGCCGTCCTGTTGCAGGGCAACGTCCAGCGGGCGTGAGGTGTAATCCATCTGGCCTGGCGTCATATCCGCACCCGGCGTAGAGGCCGTAACCAGCGTACGCGTCGGCAGGGAGAGCCCTTCCACCGGGACCGCACGCAGCGCATTAAGCTGCGCACGAAAGCCCGGTGTAGAGGCGTTTGCCAGGTTGCTGGCAGTAACAGCCTGCTGATTGAGCGTCTGGCTTGCCGCGCCCATCGCGGTATATATTGCGTGATCCATTGCGCTTTCCTGTCAGCCGCTTAACGCAGGTTAACCAGCGTGTTGAGGATCTGATCCTGGGTTTTGATGGTCTGCGCGTTCGACTGATAGTTACGTTGCGCGACAATCATGTTCACCAGTTCTTTACTCAGATCCACGTTAGACGCTTCCAGCGCACCGTTGGTCAGCGTACCGAAGTTACCGGAGCCCGCGGTACCCAGCAGCGCCACGCCGGAAGACTGGGTGGCAGACCAGACGTTATCGCCTTCAGACTTCAGACCTTCGTTGTTGGCGAAGTTAGCCAGCACGATCTGGCCCAGGGCCTGGGTCTGTTCGTTGGAGTAATTACCCACCACGGTGCCGTCGTCGTTGATCTGGTAGCTCACCAGGTCACCCGGTTTGTAACCGTTCTGGTTGGTTGCCACGATGTTATTGGCGCCGGTGTTCTGCTGCATGGAATTGGCGAAGCTCATCGCAAACGTGGCTGGCGTTGCACCTGGAACGGTGCCGGTGGTGATATTGATGCTGCCGCCGCCGGTCAGTACGCCGCTGGTGTTGAAGGTCAGCGTGGTCGCCAGGGATGGCGTGCTTCCTGCAACGCTGCCGTCCTGGGCATAGACTTTCCAGGAGTTTGCCGGAGTCGCGTCTTTAACGTAAAACAGGTTCATGTTGTGCGCATTACCCTGGCTGTCAAAGACCGTCACCGTCCCTTTTTTGTTGTAGCTGTCAGGGTTGGTCGGATCAAAGGCCGTGGTTGGCGCGGTGTCAGTAGAGTTCAGGTTGATCTGCTGGGACGCGGTGGTGGTGGATTTCGCCGCCATCAAGGTCGTTGGGATATTGATCGCCTGCGGGTTAGCGCCGGTCTGAACCGTTGGCGGGGTACCCGCAACAGGATAACCGGTTAATTGCAGACCCTGCATGTTCACCAGGTTACGGTTTTCGTCCAGTTTGAACTGACCGTTACGGCTGTAGAACACAGAGCCGTTGGAATCGACCATACGGAAGAAACCGTTCTGGCTGATGGCGACGTCCAGACCACGACCGGTGTTGGTCGTCGTACCGTCGGTAAAGTCCTGAGTGATGCCCGCAACTTTCACGCCCAGACCCACTTTGGAACCGGCAAACATATCTGCAAATGAGGCAGAACCGGATTTAAAACCATAGGTCGCGGAGTTGGCGATGTTGTTGCCAATGACATCCAGGTTGGTGGCCGCAGCATTCAGGCCGCTGACCGCTTGAGAAAAGGCCATGACTTACTCCTGATAAGTGTTAAGGCTTAGATAATCTGCCGAACTTCGTCGAGCGTGGTGGTACCTGAGGTACCCAAATCCAGTTTGTTACCGCCAGCGCCTTTAATCACGCCCTGAACCAGCGCGAACTGCAGCGGCTGTGCCACCAGTTGGGTGGTTCCGTTGCTGGCGCTGATCGCCACTTTGTAAGAACCGTTTGGTGCTTTCGTGCCGTCGGTCAGGCTGCCGTCCCAGGTAAAGGTGTGTACGCCTGCCTTCAGCTCACCAATGTCAATGGTGCGTACCACTGCCCCGCTCGCATCGCTGATCGTCGCAGTCACTTTGTCAGCCGGCTGCTGCAGCTCAACGCCAAACGGCGTGGTGGTCGTGGTTGACGTCCCCTCGGTAGTGCTGGTGCCGGCAAGGATCGTGGTCCCCGGGATCATCACCCCATGACCAATCAGATTCGCAGCCTGCAGAGACTGGCTGTTGTCAATCTGACCGGAAACGGAGCCAAGGGTGGTGTTGAGTTTTTCAATGCCGCTGACGGTACTGATCTGCGCCAGTTGCGTGGTCAGCTCGTTGTTCTGCATCGGATTGGTGGGATCCTGGTTCTTCAGCTGCGCTACCAGCAGCGTCAGAAAGCTGCTCTGCAGATCGGACGCGTTACTGCCCGTCAGGGCGTTGGAACCCGTCGAACTTTTGGCGCCATTAACACCTGAGTTCGTGGGATCATTCACATTTACGGCGATGGACATGCATGTCTCCTTTACTGGCCGAGAGTGAGTGTTTTGAGCATCATGCTCTTCACGGTATTAAGCACTTCGACGTTTGCCTGGTAACTGCGTGACGCCGACATGGAGTTCACCATCTCACCCACCACATCCACGTTAGGCATTTTTACGTAACCGTTCGCATCCGCCAGCGGGTTGCCAGGCTCATACACCAGCTTGTCCGGTGCCTGGCTCTCAACCACATCAGAGACTTTCACACCGCCGGTGGCCGCGCCTGGTGCCGCATCGACCTGAAAGACGACCTGTTTCGCACGATAAGGCTGACCGTCTGGTCCGGTCACGCTGTCGGCGTTCGCCAGGTTACTGGCGGCTACGTTCAGACGTTTGGACTGCGCGGTAAGCGCCGAGCCGGCGATATCAAAAATATTCAGCAAGGCCATTTATCAGTTGCCCCCCTGCAGGACGTTCATCATGCCTTTGATTTGTCCGCCGAGAACGGTCAGGCCTGTCTGGTATTTCAGGCTGTTATCGGCAAACTGTGTACGCTCCCGGTCCATGTCCACGGTATTACCGTCGAGTGAAGGCTGGTCGGGAATGCGATAAAGCAAATCGGTCGTTGGTGCGGTCATCGTCTGAGCGGGAATATGACGTGAGGAGGTCAGCGCGAGCGCGACACCGCTCCCTTCTGCGCGTCCACGCTCCATCACTTTTTTAAGCTCACTGGAAAAATCAATATCGCGCGCCTGATACCCTGGCGTATCGGCGTTAGCGATATTGGCGGCTAAAATTTCCTGCCGCTGGGCACGTAAATTGAGCGCTTCCTGCTGAAAACGTAACGCGGCGTCGAGTTTATCGAGCATGTCTCCTCCGCTGATGGCAAAATTTCAGTTCACAGCTTAAATCTCAACCCATCCGCCTTATCGACGGAATAAGCGCAAAATGCGTCGCTATTTATTGCGTTGATGAAAAACCACTGCAGGTAGAATTCACTCAATTCTGGAAACGGTGGAACTTGCGATGCAAACGTTAAAACGTGGCCTGATGGCAACTTTCTTGCTTTTTAGCCCCCTGGTGCAGGCGGATGGTTTACAGGATCAGCTAAACACCTTTTTTGCCCAGAAGCTGGCGGGCTTTAGCGATGAAGTTGTCGTCACGGTACGCACGCCACCGAATCTGTATCCCTCCTGTGAGCAGCCGTCATTTACCGTGACCGGCACCACCAGACTGTGGGGGAACGTGAATGTGCTGGCACGCTGCGCCAACGAAAAACGGTATTTACAGGTTGCAGTCCAGGCGACAGGCAATTATGTTGTCGCCGCTGTCCCCATTGCCCGGGGTACCGCACTGCAGGCCAACAGCGTGACGTTGAAACGTGGCCGTCTGGATCAGCTGCCGCCACGGACAATGCTTGAAATTATCCAGGCGCAGGACGCCGTCAGCCTGCGTGATGTCGCACCGGGCCAGCCGATACAGCTGTCGATGCTGCGCCAGGCGTGGCGCGTCAAGGCGGGTCAGCAGGTGATGGTGGTGGCCAATGGAGATGGCTTCAGTATCAACAGTGAAGGGAAAGCGTTAAACAATGCCGCGGTGGCGCAAAATGCCCGCGTCAGAATGTCTTCAGGGCAGGTGGTTAGCGGAACCGTCGATTCTGATGGGAATATTCTGATTAACCTATAATCTTTTTAAAGATTTCGCTGCAGCTGCCGATAAATATTCAACTATTGATGATGTCAGGCGCCAACGCCGCGAACCCTCGATGAGGACAACACTATGAGCATTGATCGTACATCAGCCCTGAAGCCGGTAAGCGCTGTACAACCTCGCGAAACGAATGACGCTACGCCGCAGAAAACGCGTCTGGAAAAACCGTCAACGTCTAACAGCACCAGCGTAACCCTGAGCGATGCCCAGGCAAAACTGATGCAGCCAGGCGGCAACGATATCAACATGGAACGCGTTGAAGCGCTGAAAACGGCTATTCGTAACGGCGAGCTGAAAATGGACACCAGCAAAATTGCTGACGCCCTGATTCAGGAAGCGCAGAGTTTCTTACAGAGTAACTAACCGTATGAGTCGACTGTCAGAAATACTGGATCAAATGACGGTTGTCCTGAACGACCTGAAAACGGTAATGGACGCTGAGCAACAGCACCTCTCTTCCGGTCACATCAACGGCAGCGCGTTGCAGCGTATTACTGAAGACAAAAGCTCGCTCCTGGCGACGCTGGATTACCTTGAGCAGCAACGTCGCGCTGAGCAGGATCCTAAGCGCAGTGCTAACGACGATATCGTTGAACGCTGGCAGACTATTACAGAAAAAACCCAGCATCTTCGCCATCTCAACCAGCATAACGGCTGGCTGCTTGAAGGTCAGATAGAGCGTAATCAGCAAGCGCTTGAGGTGTTAAAACCGCATAAAGAAACCGGGCTGTACGGTGCGGATGGGCAGACAGCGACGGCACGTATTACGGGCGGGAAAAAGATTTCGATTTGAAGCATAAGCGACAAATCAAGCAGTGGGGAGCACCATAAGGTGAACTCCCCTTTTGGCGTTTATGCCGTACGGCGGGCAAACTCTTTCACTTTGAAGCCCAACACGGCGAGGGTGGCAAAGTAAGCCACAACCCCAACACCCACCACGGCCATCAGTCGCAGCAGACGATAAGGCATGGTGCCGAGCGACCACTCCGGCATCACGTGCATCATGCCGAGCAACGCCGCTGCCATCACCAGCACCGCGATAACCAGTCGCACAAGGAAACTCGCCCAGCCCGGCTGCGGCGTGAAGATATCCTGCTTACGCAGCTGCCAGTACAACAGCCCGGCATTCAGACAGGCCGCCAGACCAATAGACAGAGCCAGCCCCGCGTGCTTCAGCGGGCCAATAAACGCCAGGTTCATCAACTGGGTCATCACCAGCGTCACCAGGGCAATCTTCACCGGCGTTTTAATGTTCTGACGGGAATAGAACCCTGGTGCCAGCACTTTAACAACAATCAGCCCCATCAATCCCACCGAGTACGCCACCAGCGCCTGCTGAGTCATGGACGCATCATGGGCTGAAAATTTACCGTACTGGAACAGCGAGACGGTCAGCGGTTTCGCGAGGATCCCCAGCGCCACCGCGCTTGGCAGTGCCAGCAGGAAACAGAGGCGTAAGCCCCAGTCCATCAGGCGGCAATACTCATCATGGTTGCCGCTGGCAAAGCTTTTAGAGAGCGACGGCAGCAGAATCGTCCCCAGCGCGACGCCCAGTACGCCAGAAGGAAACTCCATCAGACGGTCAGCGTAGTACATCCAGGAGACCGAACCGGACACCAGGAAAGAGGCAAAGATGGTATTGATGATAAGTGAGATCTGGCTGACAGAAACCCCGAGGATTGCAGGTCCCATCTGCTTCATGACGCGCATTGCGCCAGCATCACGGAAATTAATGCGCGGCAGAACCAGCATGCCAATTTTCTTCAGATGCGGCAGCTGATATGCCAGCTGCAGGACGCCGCCCACGGTCACCGCCCAGGCCAGCGCCAGTACCGGCGGGTTGAAATGCGGTGCGGCAAACAGGGCAAAACCGATCATGCTGACATTCAAAAACGTCGGCGCAAACGCCGGAACGGAGAAGCGGTTCCAGGTATTGAGGATTGCCCCCACCAGCGAGGCCAGCGAGATCAACAGGATATAAGGAAAGGTAATGCGCAGCAGCTGGGTGGTAAGCGCAAATTTATCAGCGGTGTCGGCAAACCCCGGCGCGGTCACCATAATCACCCAGGGCGCAGCCAGCATCCCCAGGACTGTCACAATAGCCAGCGCCAGCGTCAGCAGCCCGGAGACGTAGGCGACAAACACCCGCGTAGCATCTTCGCCCTGCTTGCTTTTATATTCCGCCAGAATTGGAACGAAGGCCTGCGAGAAAGCGCCCTCAGCAAAAATACGGCGCAATAAATTCGGCAGTTTGAACGCGACGAAAAAGGCGTCCGTTGCCATCCCAGCACCAAAAACCCTTGCCACAATGGCATCGCGCGCAAAACCCAGTACGCGAGAAAACATGGTCATCGAGCTGACGGCTGCCAGCGATTTTAATAAGTTCATTAATGTGAATTTCCACAACCATACGGCAAAACGCCTGCAGAGCAGGCGTAATGAATGCCCGACGGCGTTGCGCTTGCGCAGGCCTTCGGATTTGCAGGCCGGGTAGGCGAAACGCCTCCCGGCGAAACCAACAATCGGCGCTTAGTCTACCCGGATTTAAGGGAATTACTATCGGCAGATGTTACAGAGGGTTATTCACTCATGGCCTCTCGCCAGAGCCGTTCCACGATGCGTTGCGCCATGATGGCCTGTTCACCGGCGGTTTCCGGAACCGTCTGATTTTGCACGCAGCTAATGAAGTGACGGGCGCATCCCGCGAAGCCGCGTTGCTCCAGAGTGCTCTGCCAGCCCGGCGCCGGAAGCGTGACCACACCGTTGCCCTTCTCTTCACGCCACTCCCGCATGTCGGTGATGTCATACAGCGCACCGTCAGTCACGGCCTGGACAAACTCCCGCTGACTGCCCGCACGACGATGCATGCTGGTGGTCACCTGCAGATGTTCCAGCGCAAAGTGGTGCTCGGCGTAGACCATCTCGCCCAGATCGTTGGTCATCAGGGTCCCGCTTTTCAGCTGAGCCTGGCCGTTCGTCAGCCAGAGCGCTGTGTCCACCACGTGCAGATAATCATCGAGAAGCGTAAAGCGCAGATCGTTTGGCCCGACGCTGTCGGTACGGTGTTTATCCATCCTCAGGGAGGCCAGCGCGCCCGGCTGTGCCTTCAGCTGCTGATAAAGCGGAGCGAAGCGGCGGTTAAAGCCCACCATCAGCGTCAGGTTCTTGCGTGCCGCCAGCTCTATCAGTCGCTCGGCATCCTGAACGTTCTCCGCCAGGGGCTTATCCACACAGACGTGAACACCGGCATTCAGCAGTTCGCTGACCACCTGATAGTGCGTTGCCGTTGAGGTATGCACAAATACCGCATCGCACTCGCGGGCAAGATCAGACAGCGAAGCGGCGTATGGTATCCGCCAGGTTGCGCAGATGCGTTCAGCCTTCTCGCGGGTAGGTGACCACGCGCCCTGAAGCGTCCAGTCCGTTGCCGCGCCTAATACCGGTAACCAGGCTTTTTGTGCAATACCGCCAAGCCCCACCACGCCTACACGTAATTTTTTCACTGTTAATCTCCCAAATGTGCCAGCAGTGCGTCCAGGCGCTGTTTCAGCCCAGCGACCTCCTCTTCCAGCGCGTCCACGCGCGCCGTCAGGCTGCCGCTGACAACAGTGGACTCTTGTTCCGTTGCCAGCGTCGCGGTATCCACCTCGCCACTGAAGAGATGCATATAGCGGCTCTCACGCTTGCCCGGTTCGCGCGCCAGACGCACCACGTAAGGGCCATCCTCGCGGGTTGCAAGCCCTTCCAGGGTTTGTTCCACTTCCTGCATATCCGCAAACTCATGCATACGGGAAGCCCGTGTGCGCAGCTCGCCGGGAGTCTGTGCCCCGCGCAGTAAAAGGGTCGTGATCACCGCCACTTCCGCGGCGCTCAACTTCAGGTCGCCGAATTCGGAATTACAAAAACGTTGTTCGTACTTGGTGACGCGGTTTCCGAAGCCGCTGACGGTGCGCAGATAATGGCGTTTCACCAGTTCATCCAGCACATCCTGAACGTCATGCTCGCTGAGGTTCATTACCGGCTCGCGGTTGGTCTTTTGGTTGCAGGCCATCATGACGGCGTTGACAGAGAGCGGATATTGCTCCGGCGTCGTGACCTGTTTTTCCAGCAGGCATCCGACGACGCGCGCTTCTGCACCGCTTAACTGATATTTCATCTCTTCTCCTTAGCGACCCGCTGTCCAGTCCCGGGTGGTTAATGCCGTGAGGACATGGTCGCGCCATTCTCCATCTATCAGCAGATAGTCTTTGGCGTAACCCTCTTTCTCAAACCCTAAACGCGCCAGCAAATTACCGCTGCGCTGATTATGCGGCATATAGTTCGCCATAATACGATGGATATGTTGCGTGCGTTGCATATAACGGATCGCCACCGTTAATGCTTCATACATCAGCCCCTGCCCCTGCCATTTCTGACCGATGGAGTAGCCGAGGTAGCAGGCGTGAAACGATCCGCGCACGACGTTTGAAAAGTTGGCGATGCCGATAATCTCTTTTTCTTCAGGATCCAGCAGCGCAAAATAAAACGCACTTCCCTGCTTATGAAATTCCGCAATCATACTGAGGCGCGCCTGCCAGCCAGATGGGTAACAATGGCTCTCATCCCGAACGGGTTCCCAGGGTTTTAAAAACTGGCGATTCTCGGCGTAATAATCCGCCAGACGCCAGGCATCACGCTCATGCACCAGACGAACGACCAGCCTGTCCGTTGTCAGACGCACTTTTGGCACATTACTGCGATAGCCAAACATCGATACCACTCCTTCCCGTCACTTCTGCTGACCCATTAGCTTTACTATACCTGTGCCTGCGCCGTCTGTGAAAACAGTGACATACCATTTTGACCTCTTTTCACATTTTTCGATGAGAACTCTCTATCAAAGCGCTCTTTTGATAAAAAAATATTGTCACGCCCAGGGGTGGGAAAACGCGCAGTAACCCCGCAGAATGTTAGCGTGCTCACCATCCTGTTTTCCCTGGAGGGAAAATGTCCCGCGTATCACAGGCGAGGAGCCTGGGTAAATATTTCCTGCTAGTCGATAACATGCTGGTCGTGCTCGGCTTTTTTGTCGTGTTTCCTCTTATCTCGATCCGCTTTGTCGATCAAATGGGCTGGGCGGCGCTGATGGTTGGCATCGCGTTGGGGTTACGCCAGTTTGTCCAGCAAGGCCTTGGGGTGTTTGGCGGCGCCATTGCTGACCGCTTCGGCGCGAAACCGATGATTGTGACCGGTATGCTGCTTCGTGCGGCAGGCTTTGCCACGATGGCGGTTGCCCATGAGCCCTGGCTTCTGTGGTTCTCCTGCTTTCTCTCCGGGATCGGCGGAACCCTGTTTGACCCGCCGCGCACCGCGCTGGTGGTGAAGTTAATTCGCCCGCAGCACCGCGGACGTTTCTTCTCGATTTTGATGATGCAGGACAGCGCGGGCGCGGTAATTGGCGCGCTTCTGGGGAGCTGGTTGCTGCAGTACGATTTCCGTCTGGTCTGCGCGGCTGGCGCGGTGCTCTTTATTCTGTGCGCCCTCTTTAATGGCCTGTATCTGCCAGCATGGAAATTGTCGACGGTGAAAGCGCCGGTACGCGAAGGGCTGGGCCGCGTCCTGCACGACAAACGTTTTGTCACCTACGTATTGACCCTGACGGGTTACTACATGCTTGCCGTGCAGGTGATGCTGATGCTGCCTATCATGGTCAATGATATTGCGGGAACCCCGGCCGCCGTGAAATGGATGTACGCCATCGAAGCCGCGCTTTCGCTGACGCTGCTCTATCCGATTGCCCGCTGGAGTGAACGGCGTTTTCGCCTGGAGCATCGTCTGATGGCCGGGCTGTTTTTAATGACACTGAGCATGATGCCCATCGGTCTGGTGAATTCTCTCCAGCAGCTGTTTACGCTGATTTGCACCTTCTATATCGGCTCTATCATCGCCGAGCCGGCTCGTGAGACGCTGAGCGCCTCGCTTGCAGATGCGCGTGCCCGCGGCAGCTATATGGGGTTCAGCCGACTCGGTCTGGCCTTTGGTGGGGCTTTGGGTTACGCCGGCGGCGGCTGGCTGTTTGATGCAGGCAAAGCGCTGAATCAACCGGAACTGCCGTGGATGATGCTCGGCGCGGTGGGCTTTATGACGCTGCTGGCCCTCTGGTGGCAGTTCAGCCAGAAGCGCAGCGCAAGCGGCATGCTCGAACCGGGCGCGTAGCCCTTCCCTCTGGCGGGAGGTCGCTCCCGCCTCACTTCTCAGTTTTTTCTGCTGGTTTCTGCCATTTCACACTGACATACTGACGTAACAGGACAGAAGCGCCGATTTTTCGTTGAGGAACACTATGAAGAAAATTGTCATTGCCGCTGCATTCATTGTCAGCGGTCTGCTGGTGGGCTGTAACCAGCTTACGCAATACACCGTCAGTGAACAGGAAATTAATCAGGCGCTGGAAAAACATAACAACTTTTCAAAAGACATCGGCGTGCCCGGGCTTGCCGATGCGCATATCGTCCTCAGCAACCTGACCAGCCAGATAGGACGTGAAGAGCCAAACAAAGTGACGCTGAACGGGGATGCAAACCTCGATATGACCTCCCTCTTCGGCAACCAGAAAGCCAATATCAAGCTGAAGCTGAAAGCGCTGCCGGTCTTTAACAAAGAGAAAGGGGCTATTTACCTGCAGGAGATGGAAGTCGTCGATGCGGAAGTCACGCCGGACAAGATGAAATCTGTGTTGCAAACCCTGATGCCTTATCTGAATCAGTCGCTGCGTAACTATTTTAATCAGCAGCCAGCCTATGTCTTAAGTGAAGACAAGAGCAAGGGTGAAGCGCTTGCGAAAAAGTATGCTAAAGGGATAGAGGTGAAACCGGGAGAAATCATTATTCCCTTCACTGATTAACCCGTAGGGCGCCGAGGCGCCCTTTTTTTTACGGAAAAGTGTGCAAACGAAAACGTTTCCGCTTATGATTTGTGTCCGGCAAAAACAGCCATCCGAATGACTGATTCCTGACAAGCCGGAGCTTCCATGACTGCACAACCCCAGGTTCTTAAAATCCGCCGCCCTGACGACTGGCATATCCATCTGCGCGATGGCGATATGCTCAAAACCGTCGTGCCTTATACCAGCGAAATTTATGGCCGCGCGATTGTCATGCCTAACCTGGTGCCACCAGTCACCACCGTCGATGCCGCAATGGCGTATCGCCAGCGCATTCTGAATGCCGTCCCGGCGGGCCATGATTTCACCCCGCTGATGACCTGCTACCTGACCGATTCCCTGGATCCAAACGAAGTGGAGCGCGGGTTTAACGAAGGCGTATTCACCGCTGCGAAACTTTACCCGGCCAATGCCACCACCAACTCCAGCCACGGCGTTACCAGCATTGATGCCATCATGCCGGTGCTGGAGCGTATGCAGAAACTGGGTATGCCGCTGCTGGTTCACGGTGAAGTCACGCATGCCGAGATCGACATCTTTGACCGTGAAGCCCGTTTTATCGACTCCGTGATGGAGCCCCTGCGTCAGCGCCTTCCCGCGCTCAAAGTGGTCTTCGAGCACATCACCACCAAAGATGCCGCTGAGTATGTCCGCGACGGTAACGAGCTTATCGCCGCCACCATCACTCCACAGCATTTGATGTTTAACCGTAACCACATGCTGGTTGGCGGTGTACGTCCACATTTGTACTGTCTGCCGATCCTCAAGCGTAACATTCACCAGCAGGCGCTGCGCGAACTGGTTGCCAGCGGCTTCTCCCGCGCGTTTCTGGGCACGGATTCCGCACCTCATGCGCGTCATCGCAAAGAAGCAAGCTGCGGCTGTGCGGGCTGCTTTAATGCCCCAACTGCTCTCGCCAGCTATGCAACCGTGTTTGAAGAGATGAATGCCCTGCCGCATTTCGAGGCGTTCTGCTCACTCAATGGCCCCCGTTTTTATGGGTTGCCGGTCAATGAGACCTTCATTGAGCTGGAACGTAAAGAGAGCCAGGTTGAGGAAGCCATTCCACTGACCGATGACACGCTGATCCCATTCCTGGCAGGTGAAACCGTTCGCTGGACGGTAAAACGCTAAAAAATCAGTGCCCCTTGTTGTCAAACCGATAATATACCTGTATAAATAAACAGTATATTACACAGGGGGCATTTATGCGTATTGAAGTCACCATAGCCAAAACTACCGTTCTGCCTGCCGGCGCGCTTGATGCGCTTGCAGGCGAATTATCCCGTCGTATTAACAACACCTTTCCCGAAAACGATGGTGCCGTAACGGTGCGTTACGCGGCCGCAAACAACCTCTCCGTCATTGGCGGCGCGAAAGAAGATAAAGCGCGTATCACCGAAATCCTGCAGGAAACGTGGGAAAGCGCCGACGACTGGTTCATCACAGATTAACACTGCTCCCTCATTGTGTTTTTTTGCCGGGTCGCCCCGGCTTTTTTTTCGCCTGAAAATCCAGAAAGTTCAAATTAATTCGGCAACTTCTTTAAAAATCGTGAACAACATGGTGTTTTATTGTTCGAACAATCCTAAAAAGCAGAAAAATGTGTTGCTAGCTGTTTATTTTTCCCTTAGGAACCCTTATTACTTGTATACTGAAGTTGCTTCAGAAAAACATGCATTGAACCTCGAAGTCGTTGTCTTCTAACACGCATTATGGGGGTTATAATGGAAAAGAATAGCGAAGTCATCCAGACCCATCCACTCGTTGGCTGGGATATCAGTACCGTAGACAGCTACGATGCACTGATGCTGCGTTTGCACTACCAGACCCCAAATCAGCTGAACCGTGAAGAAGCGGAAGTTGGACAGACGCTGTGGCTTACGACAGACGTCGCCCGTCAGTTTATTTCTATTTTGGAAGCAGGCATCGCAAAAATAGAATCTGGCGACTACCAGGAAAATGAGTATAAACGGCATTAGCGTTTAGCCCACTTTTCACTCTACAGGCACCCTTGGGGTGCCTTATTTATTTCTCCCTTGTATAAGCCCCCGATGTTAATTACTCTGCTAACAAAGCGTTAGTTTAAGAGATGCCCATGAAATATGATCTGATTATTATTGGTAGCGGCTCCGTTGGTTCTGCCGCCGGATATTATGCCACCCAGGCTGGCCTCAAGGTTCTGATGATAGATGCCCATCTTCCCCCTCATTCAGAGGGAAGCCATCATGGCGATACTCGCCTCATTCGTCACGCCTATGGTGAAGGCGAGCGCTATGTCCCGCTGGTACTTCGCGCGCAAGCGCTCTGGGACGAACTGGCTAAACAGACTGAGGAACGCATTTTCGAACGCACGGGTATCATTAACCTTGGTCCTGCCCGCTCTGATTTTCTCGCCAGCGTCGAACGCAGCGCGAAGACATTCAACCTGGACGTTGAGAAGCTCGACGCGGCGGGGATCATGTCACGCTGGCCGGAAATCACCGTCCCGGACGATTATGTTGGTCTCTTTGAAGCCCATTCTGGGGTGTTGCATTGCGAAACAGCAATAAAAACCTGGATAGCGCTGGCCGCGAAAGCAGGCTGCGCCCAGCTTTTCAATTGCCCGGTCGAGGCCATTAAACATGACGCTGACGGCGTCACGGTGACAACCCTGGACGGAGAGTACACGGCCTCCCGATTGCTCATCAGTGCAGGTACCTGGGTAACCCGTCTGCTGCCAGACCTGCCCGTACAGCCGGTGCGCAAGGTCTTCTCCTGGTTCCAGTCTGATGGCCGTTACAGTACGCAGAATAAATTCCCGGCGTTCACCGGCGAGTTACCCAACGGCGATCAGTTCTACGGCTTCCCTTCGGATAAAGACGCGCTCAAAATCGGGAAACACAATGGGGGACAAATTATCTCCTCTCCTGAAGAACGTAAACCGTTTGGCGCCTACCCACAGGATGGCTCTGAAGCCTTCTCGTTCCTGCGAAATATTCTGCCGGGCGTCGGTGGCTTACTCTATGGCGCGGCATGCACCTACGACAACACCCCGGACGAAGACTTTATTATCGATACGCTGCCCGGGCATGAGAACACATTGCTCATCACCGGTCTGAGCGGTCACGGCTTTAAGTTCGCGTCGGTGCTGGGTGAAATTGCCGCGCAGTTTGCCCAGGGTATTACACCGCAGTTTGATCTGACGCCCTTCTCTCTTTCACGTTTTAACGGATAATCCACCACGGGCTTCGGACGTTCCGGAGCCCGTCTTTTTGTTACGGTTTGCGGGGCGCTATGCGCAAAGTTGTGGGTTTTCTCATCAATAATATTCGTGAGCATTTGATGCTCTATATCTTATTGTGGGCGCTGCTGGCCATCATTGATTTTATTTACATTGTATTTTACTGAAAGCCTGCCTGACATTTATTGACATTACTTTATATTTACTTAAGTTAGAACAATTCCTCAATTAGCCCTTTGTTAAGTCTTGCACGAAGACATTGAATTACCTTTGCGGATCATTTTCAAAACCGCTGAAATAAATAAAATAAAAATCAATATCGACTTATTTCAGTTGCAATATCATTCCTTCCCGTTCATTTTTACTGCTCTGTTTATTTGATAATGGTAATCCTGATGCAATTGCGTAACACCTCCCGGCGCTATGGAATAATATCCATAAGCTTGCACTGGATATTTGCTATTGCGGTCTATGCCATGTTCGGACTTGGCCTCTGGATGGTGACGCTCAGCTATTACGATGGCTGGTATCACCAGGCCCCGGAGCTGCATAAGAGTATCGGCGTGCTGCTGATGATGGGGCTGGTTATTCGCGTGATCTGGCGACACATTTCACCGCCGCCTGCCGCGCCAAAGACCCACAGTAAATTTACCCGTATCAGCGCTGTTGCCGCGCATATTACGCTTTATGCGCTGCTCTTCGCTCTTCTGATCAGCGGCTATCTCATCTCGACAGCAGAGGGTAAGCCAATAAGCGTTTTTGGCATTTTTGATGTCCCGGCAACGCTTGCCGATGCGGGATCACAGGCCGATATTGCCGGGGTGATTCACCTCTGGCTGGCATGGAGCGTGGTTATCCTGTCCGTGCTGCACGGGCTTGCCGCCCTTAAACATCATTTCATCGATAAAGACGATACGCTAAAGCGCATGCTTGGCCGCTCGTCAGTTGACTCTGGAGCTTAAAATGAAAAAACACCTGCTGGGTATCGCACTGGGTTCTCTGTTATTTACCACCGGCTCAGCCGTTGCTGCTGACTATAAAATTGATAAAGAGGGCCAACATGCTTTCGTCAATTTCCGTATTCAGCATCTCGGGTATAGCTGGCTGTATGGCACCTTTAATGATTTTGACGGCACATTCAGCTTTGACGAAAAAAATCCTGCCGCCGATAAAGTCAACGTGACCATTAATACCAACAGTGTCGACACCAATCATGCAGAACGCGATAAACATTTGCGCAGTGCGGAATTCCTGAACGTGTCTAAATTCCCACAGGCTACCTTCACCTCCACGGAAGTGAAAAAAGATGGCGATAAGCTGGATATTACCGGCAACCTGACGCTCAACGGCGTGACAAAACCGGTTACGCTGAATGCAAAATTAATGGGCCAGGGTGACGATCCGTGGGGGGGTAAACGTGCCGGATTTGAAGCCGCAGGTAAAATTCACCTGAAAGACTTTAATATTACTACCGATTTGGGCCCGGCTTCTCAGGATGTCGAACTGATTATTTCCGTTGAAGGCGTTCAGCAGAAGTCATAATAACGACGCCCGGCAGGCTTTCACACTGCCGGGCATCAGCCTTATTCAGGGTCGGGAATACCCAGTTTGGTGTTCAGACGGCCACGGGATTTATTAAAAATCTTGTTACCGTTTTCCCGTCCTGCACGACGACGGCGCTGCTCCTCTTCCGGCAGCATACTCTCTTCACTGCACAGTTCGCTGCAGCATCCGTTAAATTTCTCGGCACAGGTCGGACACTGAATAAACAGCAAATGACATCCGTCATTTTTGCAGTTGGTATGGGTATCACACGGCGTACCGCACTGGTGACAGTGGGCAATCACATCCTCTGAAATACGCTCGCCCATTCGTTCGTCAAAGACAAAGTTCTTACCGATAAAACGCACCGGTAAACCCTGCTCACGGGCACGGCGGGCGTACTCTATAATGCCGCCTTCAATGTGCCAAACCTTATTAAACCCGTTGTGCTTCATCCAGGCGCTGGCCTTCTCACAGCGGATCCCACCGGTACAGTACATCACGATCTTTTTATCTTTATGTTCCTGCATCATCTCAACCGCTTTTGGCAGTTGCTCGCGGAAGGTATCAGCCGGAATTTCCATCGCGTTTTCGAAATGCCCCACTTCATACTCATAGTGGTTACGCATATCGATGAACACCGCATCCGGATCGTCCAGCATCGCATTCACTTCCGCCGCTTTCAGGTATTCCCCGACATCAGCGGCGTTAAACGCCGGATCGTCAATACCGTCCGCGACAATGCGTTCACGCACTTTCATGCGCAGTACCCAGAATGATTTACCGTCATCATCCAGGGCAATGTTCAGGCGTACACCGTTGAGAGCCGGATCGAACCCGTAAAGCAGGTCGCGGAAGGCGTTTACTTTGCTTTCCGGTACGCTGATCTGGGCATTGATGCCTTCACGGGCAAGATAGACGCGACCGAAAACATTCAGCGTCGTGAAGGCCTGATAAAGCGCATCGCGGGTCGCTTGTGGATCGTTGATGGTGAAGTATTTGTAGAATGAGATTGTCGTGCGCGGTTCGGTTTCAGCCAACATACGCGCCTTTAACATCTCATTCGAAACGCGGTTGTGTAACACTGGCATGGTGTACAAGTCCTGCAATCGTTAGAGAGAATGAAAAATCGGTCGGCATCATATAGCAAACAATGACAATTTACATCCACACAATTTACGCTACATTTCACACACCCTAGTTAGTCAGACTTATCAATTGCTGCATTCGTACACGTTTCGAAGACAGACATTTTGGCTACGCCTCAAAAAATGAGACAATAGCTAAACAGGACGTTAGAACACAGGAAAGACATGACCCAGTTACCGAAATTTACTGTCGCCCTTTTGCATCCCCGCTATTGGTTGACCTGGCTTGGCATTGGTTTTTTATGGCTGATGGTCCAACTCCCTTACCCTGTGATTTTCCGTGTGGGCAAATGTGTGGGCCGTATTGGTCAAAAATTCATGAAACGCCGCGCCAGGATTGCCTACCGCAACCTTGAGCTGTGCTTCCCGCAGATGAGCGAGGCGGAACGTCATGAGATGGTTACCAGGAATTTCGAATCCGTTGGCATGGGGCTGATGGAAACCGGTATGGCGTGGTTCTGGCCAGACAAACGGATGGCCCGCTGGAGTGAAGTCACTGGGACGGGTATGGAGCCTGTGCATACGCTTCAGGCCAATAAGACAGGCGTACTGCTGATTGGCGTGCATTTTCTGACGCTGGAGATCGGTGCGCGTATGTTTGGCATGCAGGCACCCGGTATTGGTGTTTATCGCCCTAACGATAACCCGGTGATCGATTTAATCCAGACCAATGGTCGTATGCGCTCCAATAAAAGTATGATCGACCGTAAAGACCTGAAGGGGATGATCCGCGCGCTGAAATCAGGTGAAGTGATCTGGTATGCCCCTGACCACGATTATGGCCCGCAATCCAGCGTATTTGTCCCGTTCTTCGCCGTTGAAGAGGCGGCCACAACCACCGGTACCTGGATGCTGGCGAAAATGTCCAAAGCCGCGATCGTCCCGTTTGTCCCGCGTCGCAAGCCGGATGGCTCAGGCTACGAGTTAATGATGCTCGAGCCGGAACTCGCGCCGCCGCTGGACGATGCGGAAACGACCGCTCGCTGGATGAACAGAGTGGTTGAGAAATGCATCATGCTCGCGCCGGAGCAGTATATGTGGCTCCATCGTCGCTTCAAAACGCGGCCAGAGGGTATGCCGTCGCGCTATTAATTTTCCGTGCGGCCATCAGGGCCGCACGCTCATTTAGCTTTAAAAGCGCCTCCGCATTGCAGCGATCATAACCCAGGCGCATACTTAGCAGGCTTATTACTTCAGGCCTATGGTGCTCTGCACCTCATTATGCGGATTGTTATGTCACCCTCAGATGCCCCCATAAACTGGAAGCGTAACCTCACGGTTGCGTGGCTTGGCTGTTTTCTCACCGGTGCGGCGTTTAGCCTGGTGATGCCCTTCCTGCCGCTTTACGTTGAACAACTTGGCGTCACCGGTCACAGTGCGCTCAATATGTGGTCTGGCCTGGTCTTCAGTATCACCTTTCTCTTTTCCGCGATTGCTTCGCCCTTCTGGGGTGGCCTTGCCGATCGCAAAGGACGAAAGATCATGCTGCTGCGTTCGGCACTGGGGATGGCCATCATCATGGCGCTGATGGGCCTTGCGCAGAACGTCTGGCAATTTCTGATTTTGCGCGCGTTACTGGGGCTGCTGGGGGGCTTTATTCCTAACGCAAATGCGCTCATCGCCACCCAAATTCCGCGACACAAAAGCGGCTGGGCGCTCGGAACGCTCTCCACCGGTGGCGTGAGCGGCGCATTGCTGGGACCGCTGGCAGGCGGACTGCTGGCGGATAACTACGGCCTGCGTCCGGTCTTTTTCATTACTGCCAGCGTCCTTTTTCTCTGCTTTATCGTCACGCTGCTCTGTATCCGTGAACGTTTCACCCCGGTCCCCCGAAAAGAGATGCTCCACGCACGGGATGTGCTGACCTCGCTTAAAAACCCCAGGCTGGTGCTAAGCCTGTTCGTAACGACCCTGATTATTCAGGTAGCAACCGGGTCGATTGCCCCTATTCTGACGCTCTACGTTCGCGATCTGGCCGGTGACGTCAGTAATATTGCATTTATTAGCGGGCTTATCGCGTCGGTGCCCGGCGTGGCGGCGCTGCTCAGCGCCCCGAGGCTGGGAAAACTGGGGGACCGCGTGGGCCCGGAAAAAATCCTGATATGCGCCCTGGTGATTTCCGTTCTGCTCCTCATTCCGATGTCGATGGTACAAACGCCGTGGCAACTTGGCTTGCTGCGTTTCTTACTGGGAGCGGCAGACGGCGCGTTACTGCCTGCGGTTCAGACCCTGCTGGTTTACAACTCAACGAACCAGATAGCCGGCCGCATTTTTAGCTATAACCAGTCATTTCGCGATATCGGCAACGTCACCGGACCGCTGGTCGGTGCCGGGATTTCCGCCAGTTTTGGTTTCCGCGCCGTGTTTATCGTCACCGCGGGCGTGGTGTTGTTTAATGCGATTTATTCGTGGTTCAGTTTATCGAGGGCTTTACGACCGGTCGTTAATAAGACAAACGCGTGACAGCTTATTTTTGCATTCATACTTGCAGAACCCGATATTCAGCTATTCTTTCCCTGAAACCTTCAGGAAAACAGGGAGACACCAATGACCATGTACGCCACACTGGAAGAAGCTATTGATGCCGCTCGTGAAGAGTTCCTCGCCGATAATCCTGGCGTTGATGAAGAAAATGCTGACGTGCAACAACTTAATATCCAGAAATACGTTCTGCAGGACGGGGATATTATGTGGCAGGCCGAATTCTTTGCTGATGATGGCGAGGAAGGAGAATGTTTGCCGGTCCTGAGCGGAGAAGGTGCGCAGGCCGTCTTTGATGGCGACTATGACGAAATCGAACTACGGCAGGAATGGCTTGAAGAAAACACCCTGCACGAGTGGGATGAGGGCGAATTTCAGCTCGAGCCGCCGCTGGATACGGAAGAAGGACAGACCGCAGCCGATGAGTGGGATGAGCGTTAATTTCCCCTATTCATAAGGGCCGTGCTGAGCGTCGATCGGCAGCAATAGCGTATCGAATACCAGTGAAAACGGTAAATCGAGCACGGTGAGATAGCGCCACGCTGAGTCACGTACATCCCATTTTACCCCGGGGTAGTACTGATTACCGTGGCCTTGCCCTGGAATGGTGCGGCTGATGATGCTGCCACAGCCGCTGAGTAAACACGCCATCATCACGGCGAGGATTATTTTCATCAATGACCTCTAAAAAAATACCGGCTTTTCAGCCGGTATTTTTATTTGCCGGGTAGCATAACGCCGCCGGGCACAGAAGGCTTACTTCGCCTTCAGCGCGAGTGGATTAATTTTAATCTCTTTATAGTGGCTGACCCACGAAGAGTATTTTTCCGGCGCAGACCACACACGGTAGTGAAGGCGTGCCATCGTAACCGGATCGCTCAACAGCACCAGACGACGGTCGCGGTTGAGTTTTTCCGGCGTATCATTCAGCGCCTGCTCAACGTGACGATCGCGGGCAATCTCAAGTACCTGGCTTGCACGGTGACGCGCTGTCGCCATGGCCGTCGCCAGAGCGTTAAATGACGGGTTAAACACCGCATGCATAAAACCATCTTCCAGCGAACGTTTGCGGTTCTGCTCCAGATACGTGTCGGTATCCACCAGCACCTGTGGCGGCGAATACTCTTCCGGGATCAGGAACAGTTTCCAGCGTTTGGTACGCAGCCCCACCGTTGAACGGCTCGAAATCACTGACACAAACGGTGACAGGATCAGCGAGAAGACAATCGGTGCCAGCCAGAACAGGAAGCGCAGATCCAGCCAGGCCATACCTGCCGCCCATACCAGACCCAGCAGCAGCTGCGAGCCATGACGCATGAAGGCTTCCCCCCACGGCGTGGAGTCATCATCACGCTGCGGTGAATTCCAGACCACTTCCCAGCCGAGGAACGCGCTGACCACAAACACGGTATGGAACAGCATACGCACCGGCGCCAGCAGCACCGAGAACAGCACTTCCAGCAGAAGCGAGAGCGTCACGCGGCAGAAACCACCGTACTCTTTCGAGCCTTTGCACCAGATCAGAATGATACTGAGCAGCTTAGGCAGGAACAGCAGCACCATGGTGGAGGCAAACAGCGCAATCGCCAGCTCCGGACGCCACTGCGGCCACACCGGGAACAGCTGGCGCGGTTGCAGGAAGTATTGCGGTTCCGTCAGAGCATGCACCACCTGTAGCGCAGTAGAGAGCGCAAGGAACATAAACCACAGCGGTGCGGAGAGATAAGACATTACGCCAGTCAAGAACACAGCACGGTGAACCGGGTGCATCCCTTTTACGAGGAACAGGCGGAAGTTCATCAGGTTACCGTGACACCAGCGGCGGTCACGCTTGAGCTCATCCAGCAGGTTCGGCGGCAGCTCTTCGTAAGATCCCGGCAGGTCGTAGGCGATCCAGACGCCCCAGCCAGCACGACGCATCAACGCCGCTTCCACGAAGTCGTGCGACAGAATAGACCCCGCAAACGAACCTTCACCCGGCAGCGGAGCCAGCGCACAGTGCTCAATGAACGGCTTCACGCGGATAATGGCGTTGTGACCCCAGTAGTGAGACTCACCCAGTTGCCAGAAGTGCAGACCAGCGGTAAAGAGCGGCCCGTAGACGCGGGTTGCAAACTGCTGGCAGCGCGCATAAAGCGTGTCCATACCGGACGCTTTTGGCGAAGACTGGATAATCCCCGCATTCGGGTTGGCTTCCATCAGACGCACCAGACCGCTCAGGCAGTCGCCGCTCATTACGGAGTCAGCATCCAGCACGACCATGTAGCTGTACTGATTCCCCCAGCGACGGCAGAAGTCATCGATGTTTCCGCTTTTACGCTTCACACGACGACGACGACGGCGGTAGAAGATCTGGCCTTCACCCTGCACTTCCGCGATCAGTTCCATCCAGGCTTTTTGCTCGGCAACGCAGATGTCCGGGTTGTAGCTGTCACTCAGGATATAGACGTCAAAATGCGCCGCGTTACCGGTTGCCTTTACGGACTCCCAGGTCGCACGCAGACCCGCAAATACGCGGTCAACGTCTTCGTTACAGATAGGCATGATCAGCGCCGTACGGTGCTCAGGATTAAGGGGTTCATCCCCGACCGTTGAGGCTGAAATGCTGTATTTGTCCCGCCCCATCAGCAGCTGCAGGAAGCCCATCAGCGCGGTCCAGAAACCGGCTGACACCCAGCAGAAGAGAACGGCAAACAGCAGAAGAATGCCGCTCTGCAGGATATACGGCAGCAGCTGCATGAAGGAGACCCAGATATCCTGGCCCATCATGTCTGCAGGGTTGATAAGTGCCCAGCCCTGGTAAGGCAGAATGGTTTTCATGTACCAGGTGGCGACCACGGTCTGCGCCAGCGTCAGTAACAGCAGAATGTAACGACGAATGGTCCCCACGGTACGCCATTTCTGTTCGGAGGCCTGCTCTTCTTTCGTCAGGCGCGACAGATAGCGCGGCGTAACATCACGCCCACGCAGGCGATCCCAGAAGCGGCCAACCGGGTTGGTGCGCCACGGGTCAGGGAACATTGAGGAACGCGTGGCTTTCGGCATTGCCTGAAGCTGATCGCGTCCTTCGTCGTCTTTAATCAACTGCCCTTCTGCCAGCGAGTCTGGCCATGCCTGCTCCAGACGCGCCTTTACTGACCCCAGCGGCGTATCATCGTCACGGGAAAACGGACGATGTTCGCCATCCAGCGCGGTATGCACCGCGCGGATGTCGCTTTTAGGCAGCGCCGCTTTTTCAATGTCCGTCAGCGGCATGGCATCAATATATTCAGATGTATTATTCATTGGCAGGTAGCTGATAGCTCCAGGTTTCACTCAGCGGCTGATCGTTACTGACCAGCGCAGCACGCATTTCAGTGGTCTGTTTCGGATCTTTCACTTTCACGCGCAGCGTCAGACGCCAGCCTTTCGTTACCGGGTTATAGCGTACGGTGTTCTCAACGATTTCACCGTTATCACCGATGCTGGCCTGAGCCGCAACGGCAGTATCCGGGGACAGTTTTTTCATATCCTGGCCCGCGAAGTCCACAACAAAGGCCACGGTGCCATCAGGCTGACGGATCAGGTTAGACTGCTTCACATCACCCGTAGAACGGCGAGTCTGCATGACGTACGCGTTATCCGGCGCATGCAGTTTGTCTTCGTCGCGGCTAAAGGTAATGGTGTATTTGAAGTTCATCTCTTTACCGGCTTCCGGCAGCTGATCCGGCGTCCAGTAAGCAACGATGTTATCGTTGGTTTCGTCATTGGTTGGAATTTCAACCAGCTCAACCTTACCTTTACCCCAGTCACCTTTCGGCGTGACCCAGGCGCTTGGGCGCAGGTCATAGCGGTCATCCAGATCTTCAAATCGGGAGAACTGACGGCCACGCTGCAGGAGGCCGAAACCTTGCGGGTTTTCCATCGCAAAACTGCTGACAGCCAGATGTTTCGGGTTATTCAGCGGACGCCAGATCCACTCACCATTACCTGCATGAATAGAAAGACCGTTGGAATCGTGCAGTTCCGGGCGGAAGTTCGTCGCCGGTGACGGCTGATTCGGCCCAAACAGGAACATACTGGTCAGCGGTGCAACGCCCAGTTTGCCGACTTTATCGCGCAGGTAAACTTTGGACTGCACGTCAACGACCGTGTCACGGCCAGGCATAATCACAAAGCGATAAGCACCGGTCGCACGCGGGGAATCCAGCAGTGCATAAATAGTCAGGCGTTTGTCGGTAGGTTTTGGACGTTCAATCCAGAACTCGCGGAAACGCGGGAACTCTTCACCTGATGGCAGCGCGGTATCAATGGCGAGGCCACGCGCAGAAAGCCCGTACACCTGCCCTGCCCCGATCACGCGGAAGTAGCTGGCACCGAGCATGCTGACGATTTCGTCGTTTTTATCTTTGCTGTTGATCGGGTAAAGCACCTTGAAGCCAGCGAAGCCCAGGTCTTTAACCGTATCTTTATCGTGCTGAACATTGCCAAAATTGAAGTAATCCGGGCTGTACTTGATTTTACGTACCGCGGTCGCCGTCACTTCATTAATGGCAACAGGCGTGTCGAAGTACATTCCCTGATGATAAAACTCAAGCTTGAACGGGGTTTTAATGTTGTTCCAGTACGCTTTGTCATGGTTGAACTGGATCTGCTGATAGTCCGCATACTTCATGTCGCGGAAAACGGAGGGCAAGTTACTTTTTGGCGCTTCGTAGCTCTTGCCTGCCATCGATTTTGCCTGTTTTGCGACATCGTCGATGTTAAAGGCCAGTGCCGATGAGGTATACAGAGATAACACCACTGCAGCACCCAACCAACGCATTTTCATCATCTGTGGTTTATGTTTCATAATAAGTAAGCACTTCCCCCTTTGTGTGCTTATATCGATCCGATCCATTTTAATGGAAACTCAGGCAATCCGACAACATTATCACTGCTTTGTTCAGCTCGCTGGCTCATGGATTAAGCAAATGAAAGAACCCGCTTTTCACTTTGCGTGCTTATCCTGGAGACAGGGTGTCGGTCTTGGTGTAGGGTTGGCTTCGAATGTAACCATTATGAGTCTTAGGGATAAGGCGAAAAGTCTGAGAATGCACAAAGTTATATGAGCTCAACACCTGTAGAACGTGAATATTTCCTCGACTCGATCCGGGCATGGCTGATGCTGTTGGGGATCCCCTTTCACATTTCACTGATTTACTCCAGCCACACCTGGCATGTGAATAGCCAGATGCCCTCCTGGTGGCTCACGCTGTTTAATGACTTTATCCATGCCTTTCGTATGCAGGTGTTTTTTGTCATATCCGGCTATTTCTCCTACATGCTGTTCTTACGCTACCCGGTAAAACGCTGGTGGAAAGTGCGCGTGGAGCGTGTGGGCATTCCGATGTTGACCGCCATTCCCCTGCTGACGTTGCCGCAGTTTATTATGTTGCAGTACGTCAAAGGCAAGGCGGAGAACTGGCCAAATCTGACGCTGTATGAAAAGTACAATACCCTGGTCTGGGAACTGGTGTCTCACCTGTGGTTCCTGCTGGTCCTGGTGGTGCTCACCACGGTCAGCCTGGTCATTTTCAGCCGCCTGCGCCATCGCCTGAGTACCCAGGCCGATACCTTCTTCGCCAACATTACGCTGGGTAAACTGTCTCTGCTCTTTTTGCTGCTGGGGATCGCCTATGCGGCCGTGAGACGCACGCTGTTTATCGTGTATCCGCCGATACTGAGTGACGGGCTGTTCAATTTCGTCGTGATGCAGTCGCTGTTTTACATCCCCTTCTTTTTAGCCGGTGCGCTGGCATTTATTCATCCCAAACTTAAATCGCTGTTTACCACCCCGTCGCCATGGTGCGCCCTGGGTGCCGCTATCGCGTTTGCGGCCTATCTGTTAAATCAGCGCTATGGCAGCGGCGATGGCTGGATGTATGAAACAGAAAGCGTGATCACCATGCTGCTGGGCCTGTGGATGGTGAATGTGGTCTTCGCGCTGGGACACCGCTTGCTGAACTTTAAGTCCAGCCGCGTAACCTACTTCGTCAATGCTTCACTGTTTATTTACCTGGTGCACCACCCGCTGACGCTGTTCTTCGGCGCTTATATCACGCCACATATTGCGTCCAACACGCTGGGTTTCTTTACCGGACTGGTCTTTGTGATTGGGATTGCCATCGTGCTCTATGAAATCCATCTGCGGATCCCGCTCCTGCGTTTCCTCTTTTCAGGAAAACCGCAGGCTAAAGCCTCATAAACAAACGCGGCGCACTCAGTGCGCCGCGTTTGTTTTAGCTCTCTACGTCCTGTCCACGCTGCGTGAGAAGCCGCTGATAAAGGTGCGTGGTTTCTTCGTCGAAACAGACAAAAATCACCTTCTCAGGCATCGGCTTGAGGGAGAGGTATCGGTAAACGGTCTCTACCGCGATCGTGGCAGCGGCAGGTTTTGGATATCCGTATACCCCAGTGCTGATAGCCGGAAAAGCCATCGTCTTATAGCCGTTATCCGCTGCCAGGCGCAGGCAGTTGCGGTACGCCTCCTCCAGAAGACTCGCCTCATGCCGATCGCCGCCATGCCATACAGGCCCCACAGCGTGAATCACCGCTTTGGCAGGAAGATCTCCCGCGAGGGTAATCACCGCATGACCCGGAGGACATTCACCCTGCTGCTGACGCACAGCTTTACAGGCCTCAAGGAGCTGCGGTCCTGCAGCCCGGTGGATTGCGCCGTCAACACCGCCCCCGCCCATCAGTGATGGATTGGCCGCATTAACGATCACGTCGACGTGCATCGTCGTAATATCGCCATGAATGACTTCAATTTGCGGTTTCATACGTACCCTCTGCTACCCGCCTTTTTCTTAAGTGTATCGCAGAGGAGGTATGGATAAAAAACTATCGGGGAAAAACCTCTTCCGCCGGGGAGCGGAAGAGCGAGAATTAACGATACTGAATTTGAACAACCGCGAGCGTTTTTTCGGGATTAAGGTACTTCATGCTGAGAGTTGCGAGGCTGGAATCGTTGACCTGACCGTTAAGTACATCTTCATAGCTGACCCTGCGCGTTTGCATCCGATTATTATCCGGGCATGTCATTGCAAACGCGTCATGATGCGGTGTGACCACGCAGGGGTCTGCGACAATAGCGCCGCGAAAATGAATCACACCACCGTCGACAATCGTGGCTGAAAAAGCGGGAGTAATAAATGCAGAGAGGATCAAACCTAAACCATAAACCCGTCGGGCTAAATATTTGGTCACTATATGTACTCCTCAATGAAAGTCGTCCTTGAGGGGTAAACGCGCTCCGTTAGGGGAAACAAAGCATCACGTTATGGAACAGCACTGCACAGTTCCTGATAACAGCATAGCTCAACCGCGCACGCCCGCCATATCCACAACGTCTTGATTTCATAATCATTAGAGCGCACTTCCCGCCGGGGACCATTGCTGTGATAAATGAAGCGATTTCCCGTCAGAGACAGTGACAGTAATGTTCACCTTGTCTCCGGAATCTATATTTAAACTCAGCCGCATTAAATCAATCGTCTGATTAGCGGGAATAAAAAGTGTGTTTTGTTGCCGTGAAGAACTTTCCCCCCCCTGCCCCTGTCGCAAAGAGACAATCTGCACCTGACATTCACACGGTTCCGTCAGAATAACCTGCGGAATAATGGTGGTCATATTTCCCTGTTGCGACGTTTTAAACGTGATCTGACTGGAAAGCGCCGCGAGGAGAATTAAGGTATTCATGATGAACTCCCGAAAAAAAACAGGGCAAATGCCCTGTTTTTTGTAGCACAGACTGGAAATTAATACTGATGTGCAGTCGCGTGGTTGCCAAAACCAACCTGCTGAACAGTCACAGTGGATCCGGATGCGGTTTGATCAACAGCAGCACCGTTGCCACCACCGTACTGGCTAACGTTCATCACCGAGTGGTTACCATTCCACTGGTCAAGCGTTGCGCTGTTACCGAAACCATTCTGAGTCAGACTAATTGAGCTGTCATCAGAGCCCTGGCCAACGTCAGCACCGTTACCGCCGCCACTCTGATTAATGGTCAGTGTGGAATTTCTCGCACTGGTTTGCAAAGCGAGAGCCGAGTTACCGCCACCGTACTGGTAAATGCTCAGCGTTGAATTTGGACCACTGTCATGACCACCATGGCCATGCCCGTTACCCCAACCGCCTTGATTAATACTACCGGCCATAGCACTACCAGAAACTACGATTGCTGCAATTGCTGCCACTTTGATAAATTTCATGGTAAACCCCCATCGGATTGATTAAAGTCGCCGCTAAATAACTAACGCTGAATAACGCGAATCGCCATTTGCGACTGTCTCTGCACTACAACTGCGGTTTTCTGCGTACCGTACTGCGTAATATTTGCTCTATTACCCGACCCTTTTTGGATAATTTTCGCACTATTACCATACCCATCTTGCGTAATACCTGCATCATTCGCGCTACCGCTCTGATCGATCCAGGCAATATTATAAGTCCCTGATTGATCAACTCTCGCTCTGTTGCCTGCTCCATCCTGAGAAACAATGGACAATAATTTTGACCCGTCCTGGCGAACCTGAGCATCATTTAACATGCCCTGCTGACCAATAATGGCTGCCTGATTTAATGATGAACGACTTAATTCATTAACCGTGAAGTTATATTCAGCGTTAGCCAAATCTGAATCAGCCGCGATTACAAATCCAGGCGCACCCAGTAATGTAAACATCATAAATAACGATGTATTTTTCATGTTGTCACCCTGGACCTGGCTATTTGATAACGCCATAACCTTGTTACTGTGACTTCGTGTTAGAACGACTCGTAATTTGTTAACGCGTCGTTACGGTGATGAGTATGTCTGCCGAAACATTTTAAATATCTCACCCGCGTGGCTTATTTTTATTTATCACGTCACCTCAAAGTAGTAATTCCATGCAAAAAAACGTTATAGACCGGGGTTCTTATTTTTCTATTAAGCCTTTCTTAATAATCGATTGTGCAGCGGGACGAGAGGGGTAAAGCCCCCATGCAACGGACGCTAAACGAAACGCCAGGAGGACATTTTACACAACACGTGACACGAGACCTGTTTTCTTAAGACGCAGCATCGTTCATTCCAGGACTTAGAAAATCTCTGTGACTCATACCTCTTTACAGGAAGAAATAAATAATTAATATTCATAAAAATCAAACAATTATTAATATTTGTATGATTTTTAAAATCTGTGCAGGGTTATTTACATGTACAACTTTCTTATCATTCCACAACATTTAAAAGAGTCCATTCTCACAAATTAATATTGATTTTTACATCCTGTTACACGTTTAACACTTGCTTTAAAGTTAGTAATAGCTAGATTGAAATCAGATGTACGAAATTTGTTTTATATTTACCTCCTGCTGGAGGTTATGGTTTTTTTCTTCACACAGCAGTGCAACATCTGTCAGTACTTCTGGGGTCCTCTTTTTTATCTGGAGGACCGCTGTCAGGTGTCATAAAAAAGTGGGGTTTCATCATGTATAATGAAGTCCAAAGTTTACATGGTCATACGTTACTGTTGATCACAAAACCTTCGTTGCAAGCGACCGCTTTATTACAACATTTAAAGCATTCGCTGTCTCTGCACGGGAAATTACATAATATTCAACGTTCTTTTGATGATATTGCACCTGGCAGTATCATTCTGATTGATATGATGGAAGCGGATAAAAAGCTTATCCATTACTGGCAAGATAATTTAAGCAGGAAAAACAATAATATCCGCGTGTTATTATTGAATACCCCTGATGAGTATCCCTTCAGAGATATTGAAAGCTGGCCGCATATCAATGGTGTGTTCTATATCACGGAAGAAGAAGATCGGCTGGTCGAAGGTCTGCAGGGTATATTGCGCGGCGAGTGTTATTTTTCGCAAAAACTTGCCAGCTACCTCATCACGCACTCCGGAAATTACCGCTATAACAGTTCAGAGTCAGCGCTGCTAACGCACCGTGAGAAAGAGATCCTGAACAAATTGCGCATTGGTGCTTCAAATATTGAAATCGCCCGTTCGTTATTTATCAGCGAAAATACGGTAAAGACGCACCTTTATAATCTTTTCAAGAAGATAGCTGTTAAGAACCGAACTCAGGCTGTTTCATGGGCAAACGATAACCTCAGGCGTTAATCAAATGAAACGCACGTTGAGTTGGATCGCCGCAGCGAGTTTTATGCTCGCTGCCGGGAACGTACGGGCCGTCGAGGTCGAAGTTCCCGGATTGTTAACAGACCACACTGTCTCCTCGGTCGGGCACAATTTTTATCGTGCATTCAGTGACAAATGGGATAGTACATTTACTGGAAATATAACAATCAACGAGCGACCCAGTGCACGATGGGGAAGTTGGATAACAATAACGGCTAATCAGGACGTTATTTATCAAACATTTTTATTCCCCACGAAAATAGACTTCGATAAAAACGTAGCCTTAGCACTGGCTCAATCAGAAGATGCTATTAATCGCCTGCAAATTGATAAAGCGCTATTAAGCACCAGCGATTTAGCAAAAGACGAATTCTAGCGAACCTATATCCGGAGGCTGTCATGCGTATTGCATATGCAGTTGTTTCGATAATGCTAATAACCCCTATAAGCTGGGCCGGAAATATGACGTTCCAGTTCCGTAACCCTAACTTTGGCGGTAATCCCAATAATGGGGCGTTTCTGTTGAACGAAGCCCAGGCGCAAAACTCCTATAAGGATCCCAGCTTTAAGGATTTTAGCGTCGATACCCCATCGGCACTGGACAACTTCACGCAGGCTATCCAGTCGCAGATTTTGGGAGGGTTGCTGACCAACATTAATACCGGCAAACCCGGCCGAATGGTGACCAACGACTTCATTGTCGACATCGCCAACAAGGACGGACAACTCCAGTTGAACGTTACCGATCGAAAAACCGGGAAAACCTCCACCATTCAGGTTTCCGGTCTACAAAGTGATTCAACGAACTTTTAAACAACAACGAAATAAGGACAACGATCATGCAGCGCTTCCTGATATTTGTTGCAGTGTGCTTATTGAGCGGTTGTTTAACTGCTCCACCTAAAGAAGCTGCAAAACCAACATTAATGCCTCGGGCTCAAAGCTATCGTGATTTAACACATTTACCTGCGCCGACCGGTAAAATATTTGTCTCGGTTTACAACATTCAGGATGAAACGGGACAATTTAAACCTTATCCGGCAAGTAACTTCTCTACGGCAGTGCCACAGAGCGCCACCGCCATGCTGGTGACCGCCCTGAAAGATTCGCACTGGTTTATTCCTCTGGAACGTCAGGGTCTGCAGAACCTGTTAAATGAACGGAAAATTATTCGCGCTGCGCAGGAAAATGGCACCGTTGCGAATAATAACCGCATGCCGCTGGAATCACTGGCTGCGGCGAACGTCATGATCGAGGGATCGATTATCGGTTATGAAAGCAACGTTAAATCGGGTGGTGTGGGCGCGCGTTACTTTGGTATCGGTGCTGATACGCAATATCAGCTCGACCAAATCGCCGTAAACCTGCGTGTCGTCAACGTCAGCACGGGCGAAGTGCTCTCTTCGGTAACGACCAGCAAAACCATTCTTTCTTATGAAGTGCAGGCCGGGGTTTTCCGCTTCATCGATTACCAGCGTTTGCTGGAGGGTGAAATCGGGTATACCTCTAACGAACCGGTCATGATGTGTCTGATGTCAGCCATAGAAACCGGGGTAATCTTCCTGATTAATGATGGTATCGATCGTGGATTGTGGGACCTGCAGAACAAAGCAGAGGCGCAAAACCCGATACTGGTTAAATACCGCGATATGTCAGTGCCTCCGGAATCCTGACAGGAAGCGCATAAAAAAGGCGAGATCATCATCTCGCCTTTTTTTATTCGCTTACCGCACTGATGTTTTGCGCTTTATCCCGTCTGGCGGCCAGCCAGAGGCCGCTGTTCTTCATGGCATAGCCAAACACCAACCCCAGCATTAGCGAGGGAAGCACCAGCGCCCAGTCCCCCTGTCCTGCAAACGTCGCGCATGCGCCCATAAAGGTACCGGGTACAAACGACAGCAGCATATGCTTTGCCTGGATACACATCAAAAACGCGACTACGCCGGTCATGATATAGCCCAGGATCTCCAGATGCGGGGCCAACGCGCTGCCCTTCATAATCACGAGTGCCCAGATAACACCGCTCATCAGGGTACAGCCAGAGATAAAAAGCCCTTTTACGCCGCCCTGAGGGCAGGCAAAGTAGGCCGTACAGCCCAGAAACCCGGCCCAGCTGAGCAACCCGAGAGAGACCGCCACCCATCCCCATAGTCCGGAGAGAATGCCTGTCGTGAATGCGATACACAGTAATATGTTCATGGCGCGCATCTTAGCAGAAGCGCGCCATGGAAATGAGATCAGATGCACATTCCGTGCAAGATGAAATGTATGGTTGCAGAATTTATGTGATCTAAATCACTCTTCATCCTCTTCTTCCAGCTCATCCCACATTGCCGCAATGGCGTCGCGGGTCAGCGGAGCCAGCGTTCTCCAGAACGGCGAGGTCGCATGTGCTTCAACTTTGCCGAGGAAAGTACCGCACCACGGCAGCAGATACGCTTCGAAGAGCGTTTCGATAGCCTCGTTCTCATCATCAGCGGCGTGATCTTCAATCCAGGACGCAGCCAGCAACAGCGTTCCGATATGGTCCGCAGGGGTATCTGTCAGCGGCATTCCGCGTTCAGAGAGAAACGCGCGCACTTCCGCTTCCGTCGCCCCTTCCTGCCAGGCTGAACGGTACGGCGAAACGCGGCATTCGTCGCCAATAAACAGTGCGTTGTAATCCGTTGAAATCTGCTGCATATCGCAACTTTTTTGCAGACGCTCCAGCAACTCATCCTGTTCCAGCGGCCAGTTTTGCGCCAGTTTCCCTTCACGAATCAGGGTAAAGAGTGGAACCAGCAGCGGGTCTTGCGGCTGACGATAGAACAGCGTACCCAGCACGCGGCAAAGGATGGAAAACTCATTCATTTTTTTATTCCATTACACAATTAAAGATCGGCAAATTCATCAATCGGATCCATTCCGCGTGACTCGAGGAAATCAAGCATGCGGCGTGGGGTAACGTTAAGGATCCTGTCTTCCGGGAAATCCACGTCATTCAGTATTTTCAGGCATTCACTAAAATCACCCAGCGTAAACGCGGTATGGGAATCGGAACCCAGCGCCACCATGCCGCCGGCATCCCGTACTGCAGCTGCCACGGCGCGACAGTTTGCTTCACTGCCCTTGCGCGAGTGAACAAAAGAAGAGTTATTGATCTCCAGCGCCACGCGGTGTTTCGCTGCCGCCTGGGCAACAGCCTCGATATCAATCGGGTATTTAGGATTACCCGGATGAGAAATAATGTGCACGTTGCCGCTGGCTATGGCAGCAATCATCGCTCGGGTGTTCGTCTCTTTATCCTGCGGCGCGAAAACCGGCTCGTGGAAACCGGCAAGGATCAGATCCAGAGAGGTCAGCATCGGTCCGGTACAGTCGATTTCACCGTCTGTATTTTTAATGTTTGCCTCGATACCGCGCAGTATCCCAATACCGTCCACCAGACGTGGCCAGATCCGCATATTCACAAAATGCCAGTAGTGCGGCGCATCTGCCATGTCCGGGCCGTGATCGGTAATCGCAAAAAGCGTAATGCCCTTGCGTTTCGCTTGCGCGATATAATCATGGAGGTTGCTATACGCGTGGGTACTGGCGACGGTGTGCATATGCAGGTCAACGGGATACATCTTTCTCTCCTCTGCGGTTTTTCCAAAGGATAGCAGTTATCTGCAGCGAATATTAGCAAAAACCCGGCTAACGCCGGGTTTCACTCAGTAGCCGCGCTGTCTGTCGACCTGTCCGGTTACCGGATGGCCCTGCTCCATCTCACTGATGGTGTGGGTAATATAGGCCACAGCTTCCGCCGGACGCGTGACCGCTGCAATGTGCGGCGTCATCGCCACACGCGGATGTGCCCACAGCGGGCTTTCGGCCGGTAACGGCTCGCGGCTGTACACATCCAGCATCGCCCCTTTCAGTTTTCCGCTGTTCAGCGCCTGCAGCAGATCGGACTCAATAAGGTGTACCCCGCGCGCCAGGTTCATTACATAACTCTGGTCAGCCAGTTGATTTAGCAGTGCACCATTGATAATCCCCACCGTTTCGGCCGTATTTGGCAGCAGGTTGATGAGCACGCGCGTACCGTTCAGGAACGCAGGAAGCTCATCAGCGCCGGCAAAACTTTCTACGCCCGGATAATCCTTGCGGCTACGGCTCCAGCAGCGCAGTGGGAAGCCCCACGGGGCAAGTGCTTCAGCGACTTTTGAGCCGAGCACGCCAGCCCCGAGGATACCAATGGTAAAATCTTCGCGCTGATAATCCGGCAGCGGTTCCCAGTGGGATTGCTGTTTTAGTGCCTGATAGTCGTCGAAGCGGCGGAACCAGTGCAGCACCTGGCTGACAGCATACTCCTGCATTTGCTGGCCCATGCCGGTATCTTCCAGACGGAAAAGAGGGATCTCTTCCGGCAGCATTTCAGGGTGTGCTTTCAGTTTGCTCAGAATCGAATCCACGCCGGCGCCCAGTGCAAAAACGGCCTTCAGTTTACGGCCCTGGAGCATTTCTACCGGCGGATGCCAGACCAGCGCGTAGTCAGCATGTTCGTTATCACCACGTTTCCACTCCCGCACGCGCGCCCCGGGCAACGCCGCCGAAAGTGCCTTAATCCAGTAAGCAGTATCAAAAGTGGGGTGATAGAAGATTATATCCATAGTCATTCCTGCCTTTTATTGCGCTGTTTTGTGTTCATTTTCAACTGGATTGCCAGCATAACAAATTTTTACCGCCACCGCGTTGTTGATAAAAAAGGCGCTTTCAGCACATTTAAAAGCCATGTTGACTGAAGTTTGTCTAAATGCACTGATTTACTGAAAAAGTGAGTTGACGCCAGTTCGGCTTTTCCTTACATTAGCGCCCGTCCCGGCAACAACAGGATGACAATATGGTGAGGTGTCCGAGTGGCTGAAGGAGCACGCCTGGAAAGTGTGTATACGGCAACGTATCGGGGGTTCGAATCCCCCCCTCACCGCCATATTCAAGATAAGAGCTCGTACGAAAGTACGGGCTTTTTTCTTTTATATTCCCCGGACAGGGGGGATGAGAATCCCCGACCGGGATTCGACAACGGGCGACAGCCAGTTGGACAGACTGAGCGCGCAGCGAACAGGCTGCCCGCAGGGCGAGCGAAGCGAGTCAATCCCCCCCTCACCGCCATATTTAAGATAAGAGCTCGTACGAAAGTACGGGCTTTTTTCTTTTATATCCTCCGGACAGGGGGGATGAGAATCCCCGACCGGGGTTCGACAACGGGCGAAAGCCAGTTGGACAGACTGAGCGCGCAGCGAACAGGCTGCCCGCAGGGCGAGCGAAGCGAGTCAATCCCCCCCTCACCGCCATATTCAAGATGAGAGCTCGTACGAAAGTACGGGCTTTTTTCTTTTATATTCCCCGTCCATGCAGCATGAGGCCTTGTGTGGTGTAAGATCCTCACCCTCGCTCCAGGGGAGAGGGAAAGATTAATCTTCCACCATCCGCGCATACTCTTCGGTAAGAAAATCCACCAGTGCCCTGACAGACGGGAGTAACCCGCGTCTTGAAGGATACACAGCATGAATCACCTCACGTCGTGGCTCCCAGGCATCAAGTACGCGAATGAGGTCCCCTGACGCAAGCTGATTTTTCACCATCAATATGGGCAACTGCACCACGCCGATACCCGCTATAGCCGCTTCACGCAGCGCCAGCATATCGGTAGTGATCAGGCGAGGATGGTAATGGATTTCCGCCTTCGCCCCTTCGGGTCCACTCAGTTCCCATTTATGGATGTGTTTACCCTCGTTCGTGCTTAATCCAGGCCAGGCACTGAGTTCAGAGGGCACCAACGGTTTACCCATCCGCTGTATCAACGCCGGTCCGGCGACCAGACAATGTCCCCGGTCAGCCAGTACCCTTAACACCAGATCGCTGTCATCGAACGGACGCGGGCGCACGCGAATCGCGACATCAATCCCCTCCCCCACCAGGTCTACCCGCCGGTTGGTTGCCTCAAGCTGCAGCGCGATCCCTGGATAGCACGCCATAAATCTCGCCAGCATCGGGCCAACATGGACATGCAACAATGTTATCGGGCAGGTGATCCTGACAATACCGCGCGGCTCAGCCTGTAACGCGGCCACCGCCTCCTCAGCAGCTTCTGCTTCCACCATCATCGCTTTACAGTGCTGATAGAAGGTCTGGCCAACTTCTGTCACCGTAAACTGCCGCGTTGTGCGATGTATTAACCGCACGCCAAGCCGCTCTTCCAGCTGAGCTATCCGGCGGCTTAGCCGGGACTTCGGCAAATCGAGCGCACGCCCCGCTGCAGCAAAACCACCGTAGTCGACCACCTTCACAAACCAGACGAAGTCATTGAGATCCTGCATAAATCCTCATCGTTCTATTTTCAGAACAGTGAATGCCATTTTCACTATCTACCGGGATATTAACGCTGAATATAAGCTAATTACATCAACAACGCTTCAGGAGTTCATCATGAAAAACGTAACAGGCGTGTATACCGCTCCCCGTCAACACTGGGTTGGTGATGGTTTCCCGGTACGTTCAATGTTTTCTTACCAGACGCACGGCGAACCGCTCAGCCCGTTTTTACTGCTGGACTATGCCGGGCCATACACCTTCCCGGCGGATGGGGCAAAGCGCGGCGTCGGCGAGCATCCGCACCGGGGTTTCGAAACGGTCACCCTCGTCTATTCCGGCGAAGTTGAACATCGCGATTCCACCGGCAGAGGCGGCGTAATAGGCCCCGGGGACGTGCAATGGATGACGGCGGGCGCTGGCATTTTGCACGAGGAGTTCCACTCCAGCGCGTTCGCGCAGAAAGGCGGTGAACTGAAAATGATGCAGCTATGGGTCAACCTGCCTGCCAAAGACAAAATGGCGACGCCGGGCTACCAGAGCATCACTAAGGCGGATATCCCTGTGGTCACGCTGCCGGATAACAGCGGCTCGCTGCGGGTTATCG
The DNA here is from genome assembly GCF_027924865.1 of Enterobacter sp. 200527-13. NCBI lineage: Bacteria > Pseudomonadati > Pseudomonadota > Gammaproteobacteria > Enterobacterales > Enterobacteriaceae > Enterobacter > Enterobacter sp. 200527-13. Next base: position 950,200 of record NZ_BSCM01000001.1, on the reverse strand, counting down.
CAGGTCGCTACGAGGATGTTGCTGGCCCCGCGCACACCTTTTCGCCGCTAAACGTCTGGGACATCGCGCTCAATCAGGGTAGCCATCTCACGCTCAGTCAGCCGGAGGGCTGGAGCACGGCGCTGGTTGTGATGGAAGGCACCATTACGGTGAACGGAACAGCCCAGGCAGGCGAGGCACAGCTGGTTGTATTAAGCCAGCAAGGCGACACACTCCATCTGGAAGCGAGCCTCGATGCCAAAGTCCTGCTGATGGCCGGCGAACCGCTGAATGAACCCATCGTGGGCTATGGGCCGTTTGTGATGAACAGTAAAACCGAAATCGCGGAAGCCATTCGTGATTTCAACTCCGGCCGCTTCGGCCAGATCTGATGGTAATAAAGGAGAAGAAGATGTCTGCACCTGCAAATTTTAACGGCTCACGCCCGGTTATTGATGTAAACGATGCGGTGATGTTGCTTATCGATCACCAGAGCGGACTTTTCCAGACCGTGGGGGATATGCCAATGCCAGAGTTGCGCGCACGTGCTGCGGCGCTGGCAAAAATCGCTACCCTGGCGAAGATCCCGGTGATCACCACCGCTTCTGTTCCACAGGGACCGAATGGCCCCCTTATCCCGGAGATCCACGCTAATGCGCCACATGCGCAATACGTTCCACGTAAAGGTGAGATCAACGCCTGGGATAACCCGGAGTTTGTGGCTGCGGTGAAAGCCACCGGGCGCAAAACGTTGATCATCGCCGGCACCATCACCAGCGTCTGCATGGCATTTCCCTCTATTAGCGCAGTCGCGGAGGGTTATAAAGTGTTTGCGGTTATTGATGCCTCCGGCACCTACAGCAAAATGGCTCAGGAGATCACCCTGGCGCGCGTGGTCCAGGCCGGGGTGGTACCAATGGATACTGCGGCGGTTGCCTCTGAGATCCAGCGGACATGGAACCGGGAAGATGCAGCCGAGTGGGCTGAAGTGTATACCCATATCTTCCCTGCCTATCAGCTGCTGATCGAAAGCTATACCAGAGCACAAGAGGTGGTCAAAAACAGCGAAGTGCTCGATTCACAGCGTTAATCACCGGCTCCACGGTCAAAAAGACGTGGAGCTGATTATTGCTTAACCGAACAAGCACTAAAGCAGAAAATCTGCTTGACCGTTTTAGCGCAACTCCCTATAGTAGCGCCCCGTTGCCCCCCAAGCGGTCAGGCAGCAAAACAATATGGTGAGGTGTCCGAGTGGCTGAAGGAGCACGCCTGGAAAGTGTGTATACGGCAACGTATCGGGGGTTCGAATCCCCCCCTCACCGCCATATTTAAGATAAGAGCTCGTACGAAAGTACGGGCTTTTTTCTTTTATATCCTCCGGACAGGGGGGATGAGAATCCCCGACCGGGGTTCGACAACTGGCGACAGCCAGTTGGACAGACTGAGAGCGCAGCGAACAGGCTGCCCGCAGGGCGAGCGACGCGAGTCAATCCCCCCCTCACCGCCATATTCAAGATAAGAGCTCGTACGAAAGTACGGGCTTTTTTCTTTTATATTCCCCGGACAGGGGGGGATGAGAATCCCCGACCGGGGTTCGACAACGGGCGACAGCCAGTTGGACAGACTGAGCGCGCAGCGAACAGGCTGCCCGCAGGGCGAGCGAAGCGAGTCAATCCCCCCCTCACCGCCATATTCAAGATAAGAGCGCGTACGAAAGTACGGGCTTTTTTCTTTTATATTCCCCGGACAGGACGCCCGCACAAAAAACAAAGCCCGGTTTCCCGGGCCTTGAACACAACGGCTAACTCAATAGTACGCTTGCAGCGTGCGCTGGCAGAGCGCTGAACGCACGCAGTCTTCTTTCGTGAAGCGTACCACCCCAATCATCTCATCTTCCTCAAAACGTGACATGGCGTCGCTCAGTCCGGACTTCACGCCCGACGGCAGATCGCACTGGGTAATATCACCATTGACGATGACCGTCACGTTTTCCCCGAGGCGCGTTAAAAACATCTTCATTTGCGCTGCGGTCACGTTCTGAGCCTCGTCAAGAATGACGACCGCATTTTCAAATGTACGTCCGCGCATATAAGCGAACGGCGCGATTTCCACCTTGCCAATCTCTGGTCGCAGACAGTACTGCATAAAGGATGCTCCCAGACGTTTCACCAGCACGTCATAGACGGGCCTGAAGTAAGGGGCAAACTTCTCTGAAATATCTCCGGGCAAGAAGCCAAGATCTTCATCAGCCTGCAGTACCGGACGGGTGACAATAATTCTCTCCACGTCTTTATGGATCAGCGCCTCTGCCGCTTTGGCTGCACTGATCCACGTTTTCCCGCATCCGGCTTCGCCGGTTGCAAAGATGAGCTGTTTACTCTCGATAGCATTCAGGTAGTGCGCCTGAGCCTCATTGCGCGCCACAATTGGAGAATTATCACGGCTGTCTCGGGCCATGCCAATTGCTTCTACGCCACTCATCTGCACAAGCGAGGTGACCGATTCTTCTTCACGCTGTTTATGACTACGTGAATCCCGTCTCAGCACACGTTTTGCTTCGCGACGAGCTTTGATCACTGCTTTTTGTCTTCCCATGGATAGCACCTTGAGTTGTTGGTATTCATCACACGTGCCAGTTTCAGCACGATTATGCGCACGAACATCAGAGGGTTGGCTTCCTTGTAAGCCATTGCTTGCTTTACCGGATGACGCAACAGAACGGCTACGCGCACCATTCTGCACGTCGGTCGAAAGAGATTCTTGAGTTGAGGGGGATAATTTTGTGGTGAGGAAATCGCTGCCGGAGTCTGAGCCTCCGCGCCGGGTGCTGCGGGTGTTGTGTTTACCATGTCCAGTACAGGACGCAACCATTCGCGATCTCCATAGTGATTCAGCATCACTGCCGGGAACTACCGCTGTCTTATCTTAAGTACATCAGGAGTTATCATAAATGCAACATTTATTTTACCTGAACGTAACTTTAAGACTGTCCCTACAGTGGAAATCAGTCTCATACAGGAATATTACAGAAATATAACAGCAGGACAGGCATATGAAAAAATAATGTCCCCGCGAATTATCGCAGGGACAATTATCAGGCTTCAATCAACCCTTGAGCGAGATAGGCGTTGCGATCGCGTGCGCCAGGCAGGGCAAAGAAATAACCGCCGCCGATGGGTTTAATGTACTCTTCCAGCGCTTCCCCGTTTAAGCGTTTCTGTACGGTCAGGAAGCCCTTCTCCAGGTCGTGCTGATAGCAGACAAACAGCAGCCCCATATCGAGCTGGCCGGCGTTGGTTACGCCAAGTGAATAGCTATATCCCCGACGCATCATCAGGCTGGATTGTGTCTCTTTGGTACGCGGATTGGCCAGGCGGATATGGCTGTCCAGCGCGATGACATCGCCATTCGGATCGCTGGCGTAGTCAGGCACATCATGCTCGTTCTTCATCCCGAGCGGAGCGCCACTCTGTTTATCGCGGCCAAAAATCGTCTGCTGCTCTTTGAGCGGCGTACGGTCCCAGAACTCCACGTGGAACTGAATAATCCGCACCGCCTGATAACTTCCCCCCACAGCCCATGCCGGCTCGCCCTGATCGGCCGTCACCCAGACCACCTCTTTCATGAGCGGGTCATTACGGCTGTCCGGGTTGGCCGTGCCGTCTTTAAAGCCCAGCAGGTTAACCGGCGTCTCTTTCCCTTTGCTGCGGGCGGCATGGTCAGAGATAAACCCTTCCCGCTTCCAGCGAACGCTCAGCAGGTCCGGCGTGTGCTTGATGATGTCGCGCAGCGCGTGGATCACCGTATCCTGGGTGTTGGCGCAAATTTGCAGGAGCAGATCGCCGTGGCAGAGAGCAGCATCCAGAGAATCATTCGGGAAACGCGTCATTTTCTGCAGCGCTTTTGGCTTCTGTTTTGCCAGCCCGTAGCGCGCATCAAACAGCGACTCACCGAGCGAAACGGTTATCGTCAGGTTATCCGGAGCGATGAATGCCCCGAGGATACCGGAGTCCATCGGCGGCAGACGCGGGTTAGGCGTGTCCGGCGCCGGACCACCGGCGGTGAGAAACGCGATGCGCGTCGTCAGCAGGCGGAACAAACGCTCAAGATCGGCTTTATCGCTTGCCAGCGAATCAAAAGCCACCAGCATCATGGAGGCCTGCTGTGGCGTCAGAATGCCCGACTGATGCTCGCCATAAAAAGGCTGCGTCTCCATGCGTGCATTGGGTGACAGCGTGCCTGGAGCACTTTGCGGTTTCGCCGCATGCGCCACCGGGCACCCTCCGGCCAGAGCAAGGGCGCCCCCCAGCGCCCCTACTCCTTTTAACAATCGACGACGTGAAGGTTCCACCACGTCGTGTTCATTCTGCTTGTTCATCGTGCTTAATCCAGACCCAGTACGCCACGCAGCAGGGAGAGATCTTCCGCCAGTGTGGTAATCGGGCCTTTCAGCGCGTTACGGTCGGCATCGGTCAGTTTATCGTAGGTTTCAAACCCGTCTTTGGTACGGTACTTCGCCAGAATGGTGTCGACTTTTTTGAAGTTGGCATCCACTTTCGCCAGCAGTTCGCTGTTATCTTTCTGCAGCTGAGGACGCAGCAGATCGACAATTTTCTGCGCGCCATCGACGTTCGCCTGGAAGTCCCACAGGTCGGTGTGGCTGTAACGGTCTTCTTCACCGCTGATTTTACTTGCCGCCACTTCTTCAATCAGACCCGCGGCACCGCCCACCACTTTTGATGGCGGGAAGGCCAGCTCACTGATGCGTTTTTGCAGCTCAAGCACGTCACTGTTCAGCTGATCGGCATATTTATCCATCCCTTTGAGAGTGTTATCGCCAAACAGGGCTTTCTCCAGACGGTGGAAGCCGGTAAATTTCGGGTCGGCGGCTTTCTGCTCAAAATCATCTTCACGGGCATCAATGCTGCCATCCAGGTCAGAGAACAATTCGGCAATCGGCTCAATACGCTCGTAATGCTGACGGGTTGGCGCATACAGGGATTTCGCTTTCGTGATATCGCCCGCTTTCACCGCATCGGTGAAGGCTTTGGTACCCGCAGCCAGGTCCGCCGTCTCTTTGATGACATACGCTTTATAAGCAGTAATCGCATCACCCAGGCTCAACAGGGCCGTGCCTTTTCCGGCGTCGGCCGTGGCGTCGCCCTTCACGATAAGCTTGCCTTTAGGGTTCGTCAGCAGCCCGCAGGTCATCTCATATTCACCCGGCTGCAGGTTGGCGGTCATCTTCTGACTAAAGCCCGGCGCGATATTTTCACGCTCTTCCACCACCATGACGCCTTTCAGGATTTCCCACTCCAGCGCCTTCTGGCTGTGGTTCTGAATAATAAACTGGGTTTTGCCGCTGTTGACCGTGATAGTCATCGGCTCGCACTGCTTATCATTGACCGAAACCTTGACCTGCGGAACATCCGCGCCCCAGGCGGAAAATGCTGAAGCGAACAGCGCGGCAATGCCTGCGCATAACGCACTACGACGGAACTGAATTGCCATGACTCTTCCCTTTAAAAGTATGTTGTAACTAATGCAGACAGATTACGGCGCAACGCGCGACGTCTGAGTGCCGGTGCGCGGCGGCATGGCAAACAGCACCAGCGCCGGAACCAAATAGATAAAGTACATCGCCACTTCGCTGACGCTCGGCGTTTCCTGGTAACCAAAAATACCTTCGAGCAAGGTACCGGTCAGGGAGTGCGTTGAGAGCACGTTACTGAGGTCGAACGCCACTTCCTGGAAGTGATTCCACAGGCCCGCTTCGTGGAAAGCGCGGATCGCCCCCGCCGCCAGCCCAGCGGCCACCAGCAGAATAAACAGGCTAGTCCATTTAAAGAATGCACCCAGGTTAAGGCGAATGCCGCCCCAGTAGAGCAGGAATCCCAGCACCACAGCAGTGGCCAGACCCAGCATCGCACCCAGCGGTGGCCAGATCCCCACATCCTGCTGAAATGCCGCCAGCAGGAAGAAAACCGACTCCAGCCCTTCCCGCGCCACGGCGAAAAAGACCATCATGATCAGCGCCCAGCCGTGGTTATTGCCCTTTTGCAGGGCGTTATCCACCGCCTGCTCCAGCTGCACCTTCACGTTGCGGGACACTTTACGCATCCAGAACACCATCCAGGTGAGGATTACCACGGCAATGACGGCCACGATCCCTTCAAACAACTCTTGCTCTTTCTGGGGAAACTCACCGGTGGTTTCATTGATAAGAATGCCAAGGCCCAGACAGAGTGCTGCGGCGAGGAATACCCCAATCCACATGACACCAATCCAGCGTCCACGCTGGGTTCGCTTCAGATAACTGGCGATGAGGCTGACGATGAGGGCCGCTTCGAGACCTTCACGTAACATAATGAGAAATGGAACAAACATGCCGACACCTTAAATGTTTATCGCGGTCAACTGATGCAAAGAAAGGTAAATTCTTGTGATAGTGATTATCATTACGCCAGCAAGAAAAACAAGCGAAATGTGTGTTGTTTTGATGACGAGTTGTAAACACCCAGCCTGGTAATAATTGCTGGCGTTATCGTTAAGTTTATAAGTTATAGCGAAAATGCCCATTTACGGTTAATCAGGGCTGTGGCTAAATATCTGCCTCAAAAACCAACTGAAAATTAACCATGTTTAACATTATCCATTTCCTGCTGGCGCTGGTGATTATTCTTGCGCTTGCCTGGCTGGTGAGTTTCGACCGCCGAAAAATTCGCATTCGTTTTGTTTTACAGCTGATTGTCATTGAAATAGCCCTGGCGTTCTTTTTCCTGCATGCCGAAAGCGGGCTGTTCATTATTAAATATGTCTCGGGATTCTTTGAGTCACTGCTGAAATTCGCGGCTGAAGGCACCAATTTCGTCTTTGGCGGGATGGGTGAAAAAGGACTGGCGTTCATTTTCCTCGGCGTACTCTGCCCGATTATTTTTATCTCCGCACTGATTGGTATTCTTCAGCACTGGCGAATTCTGCCGATTTTTATTCGGGTGATCGGGACACTGCTGTCAAAACTGAATGGCATGGGTAAGCTGGAATCGTTCAACGCGGTGAGCTCGCTGATCCTCGGACAGTCTGAAAACTTTATTGCCTACAAGGGTGTACTGGGCGACCTCTCCTCTCGCCGTCTCTTCACCATGGCGGCCACGGCCATGTCGACGGTATCTCTGTCGATTGTCGGTGCCTATATGACCATGCTCGACGCCAAATTTGTCGTTGCCGCGCTCATCCTGAACATGTTCAGCACCTTTATTATTCTCTCCATTATCAACCCGGCGCGCCCGGAAGCAGAGCCGGACATCAAGCTTGAAAAGCTGCACGAGTCCCAGAGCTTCTTCGAAATGCTTGGCGAGTATATCCTGGCCGGTTTTAAAGTGGCGATGATTATTCTGGCGATGCTGATTGGCTTTATTGCCCTTATTAGCGCCGTTAACGCCCTCTTCTCCAGCGTATTTGGTATGAGCTTCCAGCAGATCCTGGGCTATGTATTTTATCCGCTGGCGTGGCTGGTTGGTATTCCACTGAGCGACGCTTTGAATGCCGGCAGTATTATGGCAACCAAGCTGGTCGCAAATGAATTTGTGGCAATGATTGAGCTGCAAAAAATTGCGCATCAGATGTCACCACGCGGACTGGGCATTTTGTCCGTTTTCCTGGTGTCGTTCGCTAACTTTGCCTCTATCGGCATTGTGGCCGGGGCGATCAAAGGCCTGAACGAGCAACAGGGGAACGTGGTATCGCGTTTTGGCTTACGTCTGGTGTATGGCGCGACGCTGGTCAGTTTACTGTCCGCCAGCTTTGCAGGACTGGTGCTGTAAGCGATAACGGCGGGTTCTCCCGCCGTTTTTCATTAAAACTGCACGCACACCGGCTGATCGACCCGCATCACCGACTCCTGCGCGAAGCGTGATTTATAAATACCGCGCAACGCTTCAATATTCTTCTCGCTCTGCGCATCTTTACCGTGGATCAGCATAAGCGCCTTGCTCGGTTCACGCGCCACTTTCCCGTCGTTACCCAGCCACTGTCCGCGCGCATCAAAGACCGTCAGGCCATCGCGAAAACGCGGCGTCACGTCCTGGTCAACGAACTGCTGCCACTCGCCGGTGGTGATTTGCGCCCCTGCAGGACGGTTTAGCCCGAAATAGAGCGTGGTTTGCTGCATCTGGTTATCCGCTTTGCAGGTCTCCATCGCCGCGTGTTGCGACGGCACACTGCAGCCCGCCAGCATCAATAATGCCGCTGCCATTACCCCTGTTTTGATTGTCATGCTTCGCTATCCTCATTGTTATAAGCACAGCGATATCATCGTAAATTGCGGATTTTGGCAAGAAAAAAGCCGGGTAGCGCGCGCGCTTACCCGGCCTGACTATCAGCGAAAAAGATTACTCAGCCTGCAGCTTAGACGGCGGTGCAGTGTGATAGTGTGCGTCTGCTTCAGCAAAACGTTTCTGCATTGAGGCAGAAGGCGCTTTACCCAGCAGGCTGAACACCACAATGCCGATACTGCCGAAGATGAAGCCCGGAATAATTTCGTACAGACCGAGCCAGGCGAACTGCTTCCAGACGATCACGGTAAGCGCACCGATAATCATCCCCGCCAGCGCGCCGTTGCGGGTCATGCGCGACCACAGCACCGAGAAGAGCACCACCGGACCAAACGCCGCACCAAAGCCCGCCCACGCGTAGCTTACCAGGCCCAGCACGCGGTTCTCAGGGTTTGCCGCCAGCGCAATGGCAATTAAGGCCACCACCAGCACCATGAAACGCCCCACCCATACCAGCTCTTTCTGGCTCGCATCTTTACGCAGGAACGCTTTGTAGAGGTCTTCGGTGATTGCACTTGAGCAGACCAGCAGCTGGCAGCTCAGGGTGGACATCACGGCCGCCAGGATCGCGGAGAGCAGAATACCGGCAATCCACGGGTTGAACAGAATGCCCGCCAGTTCGATGAACACACGCTCGGCGTTCTGGTTTACTGCACCTGCCTGCGCCGGGTTATTGTTGAAGTAAGCGATGCCGAAGAAACCAACCGCACAGGCACCCGCCAGACAGAGGATCATCCACGTCATACTGATACGACGGGCATGAACAATCGTGTGGTGAGAGTCAGCGGCCATGAAGCGCGCCAGAATGTGCGGCTGACCGAAGTAGCCCAGACCCCAGCCCATCAGAGAAACGATGGCGACAAAGTTCAGCCCTTTCAGCATGTCGACGTTTTCAATGCTCTTCTGCTTAATCACTTCCAGCGAATCAGCAAAGCCGCCGACGGTGAAGATGACAATGACTGGCGTCAGGATCAGAGCGAAAATCATCAGGCTCGCCTGCACGGTGTCAGTCCAGCTTACGGCCAGGAAACCGCCCACGAAGGTATAAAGAATGGTTGCCGCAGCACCGGCCCACAGCGCCGTTTCATAGCTCATGCCGAAGGTGCTTTCGAACAGGCGCGCACCGGCCACAATGCCAGAGGCACAATAGATGGTGAAGAACACGAGGATAACCAGCGCAGAGATAATGCGCAGCACGCGGCTGTTATCTTCAAAGCGTCCGGTGAAGTAATCCGGCAGGGTCAACGCATTGTTGTTGGCTTCGGTATGCACGCGCAGACGACCTGCAACCAACTTCCAGTTGATCCATGCCCCGACGGTCAGGCCAATGGCGATCCAGCTTTCAGAAATACCGGAGATGAAAATCGCCCCCGGCAGGCCCATCAGCAGCCAGCCGCTCATGTCGGACGCGCCCGCAGAGAGTGCGGTGACCATCGGCCCTAAGCTACGCCCGCCCAGAATGTAGTCGTCAAAGTTCTTTGTTGAACGCCATGCCAAAAACCCTATCAGGATCATGCCAAATATATAAACGAGAAATGTCACCAGCATCGGTGTGCTAATTGCCATTTAAATTCTCCAAAATGTCGAGCGACAACCGTCCGGGTTGCCTTGTTATGTCATCACCGGAACGTAGTGATGTGTGTATGTGTTTCTGTTGGCCGCGCGTATCCTGCCGTAAGCAGTGCTCGCACACAAACGATTTAACACTGCATTTACATCAAATTCATCCCTGGTTTTATACGTCTTTCGTATAGGTTGCACTCGCTCACGCTTTTACGGGTTGCACCTTTTAAAAGTGTTAAGTCCCGCATAAAAACAGGCCTCTCATCCAGAAGCCAGCACTTTTTTCCAGCTAACCATCTCTTAACATTCCATTCATTTCCTGGGTTGCAAACCAGGTCACATTTAACACGGTTGCACAAAGTTGCAACATGGTGGATATTTCACGCTATCGATAGCACACGACGACAGAACAACAGGAGCTTTGGCATGGGTATGACCACCATGGGGGTTAAGCTGGATGACGCAACCCGCGAACGGATTAAGACCGCAGCAACCCGCATTGACCGCACGCCGCACTGGCTAATCAAGCAGGCGATTTTTAACTACCTCGAAAGACTCGAAAGCGATGAGGGGCTGCCAGAGCTGCCCGCGCTGCTGGCGGGTGCAGCCAATGAAAGTGATGAGGTTTCCGCCGCTGCTGACGAAAACCATCAGCCGTTCCTTGAATTCGCCGAGCAGATCCTGCCTCAGTCCGTCAGCCGCGCCGCCATTACCGGTGCTTACCGTCGTGCCGAAACCGACGCCGTACCGATGCTGCTGGAGCAGGCCCGTCTGCCAGAAGCCATTGCCTCTCAGGCGCACAGCCTGGCGTATCAGCTTGCCGACAAACTGCGTAACCAGAAAAATGCCACCGGCCGCGCCGGAATGGTACAGGGTCTGCTGCAGGAGTTTTCCCTCTCCTCTCAAGAGGGCGTAGCGCTGATGTGTCTGGCGGAAGCGTTGTTGCGTATTCCTGACAAAGCCACCCGTGACGCACTGATCCGCGACAAAATCAGCAACGGTAACTGGCAGTCACACATTGGCCGCAGCCCGTCGCTGTTCGTCAACGCGGCGACCTGGGGCCTGCTGTTTACCGGCCGACTGGTCTCGACTCATAACGAAGCCAACCTCTCTCGCTCCCTGAACCGCATCATCGGCAAGAGCGGTGAACCGCTGATCCGCAAAGGCGTGGATATGGCGATGCGCCTGATGGGCGAGCAGTTTGTTACCGGCGAAACCATCGCGGAAGCGCTGGCCAACGCCCGTAAGCTCGAAGATAAAGGTTTCCGCTACTCTTACGACATGCTGGGTGAAGCGGCGCTGACCGCCGCCGACGCGCAGGCTTATATGGTCTCTTACCAGCAGGCGATTCACGCCATTGGTAAAGCGTCAAACGGTCGCGGTATTTATGAAGGCCCGGGGATCTCCATCAAGCTCTCGGCCCTGCATCCGCGCTACAGCCGTGCGCAGTACGACCGGGTGATGGAAGAGCTCTATCCGCGCCTGAAGTCTCTGACCCTGCTGGCGCGCCAGTACGACATCGGTATCAACATCGATGCCGAAGAGGCCGACCGCCTGGAGATCTCCCTCGATCTGCTTGAAAAACTGTGCTTCGAGCCGGAGCTGGCAGGCTGGAACGGAATTGGTTTCGTTATCCAGGCGTATCAGAAACGTTGTCCGTTCGTGATTGATTACCTGATTGACCTGGCAAGCCGCAGCCGCCGTCGCCTGATGATCCGCCTGGTAAAAGGCGCCTACTGGGACAGCGAAATTAAACGCGCCCAGATGGAAGGTCTGGAAGGCTATCCGGTCTATACCCGCAAGGTTTACACCGATGTCTCATACCTTGCCTGCGCGAAAAAACTGCTCGGCGTGCCGAACCTGATTTACCCGCAGTTTGCCACCCATAACGCCCACACTCTGGCGGCCATCTACAGCCTGGCCGGTCAGAACTACTATCCGGGTCAGTATGAGTTCCAGTGCCTGCACGGCATGGGTGAACCGCTGTACGAGCAGGTCACCGGTAAAGTGGCGGATGGCAAACTGAACCGTCCGTGCCGTATTTATGCCCCGGTGGGCACCCATGAAACCCTGCTGGCGTACCTGGTGCGTCGTCTGCTGGAGAACGGGGCGAACACCTCCTTCGTTAACCGTATCGCCGATACCACCCTGCCGCTTGACGAGCTGGTTGCCGATCCGGTGCAGGCGGTTGAGAAGATGGCGGCCCAGGAAGGTCAGATTGGCCTGCCGCATCCTAAGATCCCGCTGCCGCGTGAACTGTACGGCAAAGGTCGCGTGAACTCCGCGGGCCTGGACCTGGCGAACGAACACCGTCTGGCCTCCCTCTCCTCCGCCCTGCTTAACAGCGCGCTGCAGAAATGGCAGGCCAAACCGATTCTGGAGCAGCCCGTCGCTGATGGCGAAATGCAGCCCGTGATTAACCCGGCGGAGCCAAAAGATATCGTCGGCTACGTGCGGGAAGCAACCGAAGCAGAAGTGGATCAGGCGCTGGACAGCGCGGTGAATAACGCGCCAATCTGGTTCGCGACGCCGCCGCAAGAGCGTGGCGCCATTCTGGAACGTGCTGCGGTGCTGATGGAAGACCAGATGCAGTCGCTCATCGGGATCCTGGTGCGCGAAGCAGGTAAAACCTTCAGCAATGCCATTGCCGAAGTTCGTGAAGCGGTCGACTTCCTGCACTACTACGCAGGCCAGGTTCGTGATGATTTCGATAACGAAACCCACCGTCCTCTCGGTCCGGTGGTGTGTATCAGTCCGTGGAACTTCCCGCTGGCGATCTTCACCGGCCAGATTGCCGCCGCACTTGCCGCAGGCAACAGCGTGCTGGCAAAACCGGCGGAGCAGACCCCGCTGATTGCCGCTCAGGGTATTAACATTCTGCTGGAAGCGGGCGTGCCTGCGGGTGTCGTACAGCTGTTGCCGGGCCGCGGTGAAACGGTCGGGGCGAAACTGACCGCCGATAACCGTGTGCGCGGCGTGATGTTTACCGGCTCGACTGAAGTGGCCTCCCTGCTGCAGCGCAACATCGCCACCCGTCTTGATGCACAGGGGCGTCCAACGCCGCTCATCGCTGAAACCGGCGGCATGAACGCCATGATCGTCGACTCCTCCGCGCTCACCGAACAGGTGGTGGTCGATGTTCTCGCCTCCGCCTTCGACAGCGCGGGCCAGCGCTGTTCCGCCCTGCGCGTACTGTGTCTGCAGGATGACGTGGCAGACCACACGCTGAAGATGCTGCGCGGCGCGATGGCCGAATGCCGCATGGGTAACCCGGGCCGTCTCACGACCGATATCGGGCCGGTTATCGACGCGGAAGCCAAAGCAAATATCGAAAACCACATTCAGACCATGCGCGCCAAAGGCCGTCCGGTCTTCCAGGCCGTGCGTGAAAACAGCGAGGATGCCCGCGAGTGGCAGACCGGCACCTTTGTGCCGCCAACGCTGATTGAACTGGCCAGCTTCGACGAGCTGAAAAAAGAGGTCTTTGGCCCGGTATTGCACGTGGTGCGCTACAACCGTAACAACCTCAACGAGCTGATTGAACAGATTAACGCCTCCGGCTATGGCCTGACCCTCGGCGTGCATACCCGCATCGATGAGACCATCGCTCAGGTGACCGGCAGCGCTAAAGTAGGCAACCTGTACGTCAACCGTAACATGGTCGGCGCGGTGGTGGGCGTACAGCCGTTCGGCGGTGAAGGTCTGTCAGGTACCGGTCCAAAAGCCGGTGGTCCACTCTACCTGTACCGTCTGCTGGCAAACCGTCCGGACAATGCGCTCGGCGTGACGCTGGCACGTCAGGATGCCGAACGTCCGGTGGACGCGCAGCTGAAGGCCGTGCTGACACAGCCGCTGGAGGCGCTCATCACGTGGGCAGAAAAACGCCCGGAACTGCGCGCTGTCGCACAGCAGTATGGCGAACTGGCGCAGGCGGGTACGCAGCGCCTGCTGCCGGGGCCAACCGGTGAGCGCAACACCTGGACGCTGATGCCGCGCGAGCGTGTGCTGTGCGTGGCAGACAACGAGCAGGATGCGCTGGTTCAACTGGCCGCTGCTGCTGCAACCGGTTGTGAAGTGCTGTGGCCGGAAGATGCACTGCATCGTGACCTCGCGAAACAGCTGCCGAAAGCGGTCTCTGCCCGCATTCATTTTGCGAAGCCCGATGCTCTGCTGACTCAGCCGTTTGATGCCGTTATCTATCACGGTGATTCCGACCAGCTACGCGAACTGTGCGAGCAGGTGGCGGCCCGCAGCGGTGCGATTGTTTCGGTACAGGGCTTTGCCCGCGGCGAAACCAATCTGCTGCTGGAACGTCTGTACGTTGAGCGCTCGCTCAGCGTGAACACCGCGGCGGCGGGCGGTAACGCGAGCCTGATGACAATCGGTTAATCGTGTAAAATATCCCCGGTGGCACTACGCTTACCGGGGTGACAAAAAAACCCAGGGCCGGATAAGCACAGCGCATCCGGCTTTTTTACATGGAGGGGATGATGAAAAGATATCTGATCGCGGGGGCTGCATTGCTGCTGAGCGCGAACGCGCTGGCAGAAGAGTGCGCAAATGCGACCACCCAGCTTGAAATGAACACCTGTACGGCGCAGCAGTACCAGGCAGCCGATAAAAAACTGAATCAGACGTATCAGGCTGCCATCAAACGCGCAGAAGCCCCACAGCGTGAGCTTCTGAAAAAAGCACAGCAGGCGTGGATTGCCCTGCGCGATGCCGACTGCAACTTTATCGGGTCGGGTACTGAGGGAGGCAGCGTCCAGCCGATGATCATCAGCCAGTGCCTGAACGAAAAAACCGTTGAGCGTGAAGCGTTTCTTGCCTCACTGATGCAGTGTGAAGAGGGCGATTTAAGCTGCCCTCTTCCGCCGGGAAACTAACGCACGCGGATCCCTTCAATGATCATCTGCTGAACGTTTTCCAGCGTGCTGTGGAAAAACGCCTCATCCTGGAGCGTTTTACCGGTCACCGCTTCAACCTGGGCCGCAAAGTCAGCGTAATGCTGAGTGGAGGCCCAAATCATAAAGATCAGATGATGTGGGTCAACTGGAGCCAGCTTCCCGCCCGCCACCCATCCGGCAATAATGGCCGATTTCTCGTCAACCAGCTGTTTTAAATCCCCGGTCAGCTCCGCCTGCAACAGCGGTGCGCCCTGCAGCATCTCCAGGCAGAACAGCCGTGACGCCTGCGGATAATCACGCGACACCTCCAGCTTCAGGCGAATGTACTCCCTGATCGCCACCAGCGGGGCAAGCTCTTCGCGAAACGCCTTGAGCGGCGCCAGCCAGATATCGAGGATCTGTTGCATCACCGCAATATAAAGCGCCTCTTTCGACGGATAGTAGTAGAGCAGATTCGTTTTCGACACCCCGGCCTGTTCTGCCACCTGCTCAAGACGCGTGCCATGAATACCAAACTGCGAAAAGGTCTCCAGCGCCGCACCGAGGATGGCCTGCTTCTTCGCACTGACTGCCTGCGAACGTTTACCGGGTGTTTTCACTGCACCTTGTGTCATTCCCGCTCTCCATATTTTGCGTTGCCATCAGCATAGCAAAACCCCTCACCGACCACGACACTCTGCACTCCGATCGCGCATGAATGCCTGTTTTCTGTGCAATGTTTTTGACCATTTAGTCCACATTTGCATACCTCAATTAACCAACCATTGATTAACACATTAATAACAAAGCCATTTTCAAAACTGGCATTGCCTTTGCAAAACCCTTTTTACCTGCAACGTCGTAAAGAGAGGTTCGTGATGAAAATTGGCGTATTTGTACCTATCGGCAACAACGGCTGGCTAATCTCGACCACCGCCCCGCAATACATGCCTACTTTTGAGCTGAATAAGGCCATCGTGCAAAAGGCGGAGCACTACCATTTCGATTTTGCGCTTTCGATGATCAAGCTGCGGGGTTTCGGCGGCAAAACCGAATTCTGGGATCACAACCTGGAGTCCTTCACCCTGATGGCCGGGCTGGCAGCCGTCACCTCGCGCATTCAGATCTACGCGACGGCCGCCACCCTCACCCTGCCGCCGGCGATCGTTGCCAGAATGGCCTCCACCATCGACTCCATCTCCGGTGGTCGCTTTGGCGTTAACCTGGTTACGGGCTGGCAAAAACCTGAGTATGAGCAGATGGGGATCTGGCCGGGCGACGAGTATTTCTCCCGCCGCTACGACTACCTGACCGAGTATGTGCAGGTGCTGCGCGATCTCTGGGGCACCGGCAAAAGCGACTTCAAAGGTGATTACTTCACCATGAACGACTGCCGCGTCAGCCCGCAGCCTTCCGCCCCGATGAAAGTGATCTGCGCCGGGCAGAGCGACGCAGGAATGGAATTCTCCGCTAAATACGCCGACTTCAACTTCTGCTTTGGCAAAGGCGTGAATACCCCAGCCGCCTTCGCCCCGACCGCGGCACGCATGAAAGAGGCCGCGGACAAAACCGGTCGCGATGTGGGTTCCTATGTCCTGTTTATGGTCATTGCCGACGAAACCGACGACGCCGCCCGCGCGAAATGGGAACGGTATAAGGCGGGCGCGGACGACGAAGCGCTGAGCTGGCTCACCGAACAGAGCCAGAAAGATACCCGTTCCGGCTCGGACACCAACGTCCGTCAGATGGCCGACCCGACCTCAGCGGTCAACATCAACATGGGCACGCTGGTCGGTTCCTATGCCAGCGTCGCCAGAATGCTCGATGAAGTGGCCGCCGTGCCCGGTGCGGAAGGCGTGCTGCTGACCTTCGATGAGTTCCTGACCGGTGTGGAAACATTCGGCGAGCGCATTCAGCCGCTGATGCAGTGCCGCGCCCACATTCCTGCCATCACAAAGGAGGTCGCGTAATGACCACGCTTGCAGCACGTCCGGAAGCCATCACCTTTGCGCCGCACCAAAGCGCCCTGATTGTGGTGGATATGCAAAACGCCTATGCCAGCCAGGGCGGCTATCTGGATCTGGCGGGATTTGACGTCTCCGCCACCCGACCGGTAATTGAGAACATTAAAACCGCAGTCAACGCAGCCCGCGCGGCAGGCATGCTGATCGTCTGGTTCCAGAACGGCTGGGACGATCAATATGTGGAGGCCGGTGGCCCGGGCTCTCCCAATTTCCATAAATCGAACGCCCTGAAAACCATGCGCAAACGGCCCGAACTGCAGGGCACACTGCTGGCGAAAGGCAGCTGGGATTACCAGCTGGTGGATGAGCTGGTGCCAGAGGCAGGCGATATCGTGCTGCCCAAACCACGCTACAGCGGCTTTTTCAACACCCCGCTCGACAGCCTGCTGCGCAGCCGGGGGATCCGTCATCTGGTCTTTACCGGCATCGCTACCAACGTCTGCGTGGAATCCACCCTGCGCGACGGCTTCTTCCTGGAATATTTTGGCGTGGTGCTGGAAGACGCCACCCATCAGGCCGGGCCGGCGTTTGCGCAGCAAGCGGCCCTGTTCAACATCGAAACCTTTTTTGGCTGGGTCAGCAACGTCGCGGATTTTTGCGACGCCCTGAATCCACCATTAGCCCGTATTGCCTGAGGAACAAGACCATGCCGAAATCCGTGATTATTCCGCCAGGAACCAGTACCCCGATTGCCCCGTTCGTGCCCGGCACGCTGGCCGATGGTGTGGTGTATGTATCCGGCACGCTGCCGTTTGATCAGCACAATAACGTGGTCTACCCCAACGACCCAAAGGCGCAAACCCGCCACGTGCTGGAGACGATCAAAAAAGTGATCGAAACAGCGGGTGGCACAATGGAGGATGTGACGTTCAACAGTATCTTTATCACCGACTGGAAAAACTACGCCGCGATTAACGACATTTACGCCGAATTCTTTCCCGGTGATAAACCGGCCCGGTTCTGCATTCAGTGTGGGCTGGTGAAGCCAGATGCGCTGGTTGAAATCGCGACCGTTGCACACATCGCAAAGTGAGGCGGCCATGAAGCTCTCTGTCTCACCTCCCCCTTACGACGGCGCGCCCACGGTTGTCCTGATTGCCGGGCTTGGCGGGGGCGGCAGCTACTGGCTACCGCAGCTTGCCGTCCTGGAGCAAGAGTACCAGGTGGTGTGCTACGACCAGCGCGGGACGGGCAATAATCCCGACGTGCTGCCGGAAGCATATAGTCTGGCGATGATGGCCGACGAGCTGGCCCGGGCGCTGAATGCCGCCGGGATCGTTCGTTACTGCGTCGTGGGTCATGCGCTGGGGGCGCTGATCGGCCTGCAGCTGGCGCTCGACCACCCCGATGCCCTCAGCGCGCTGGTGTGCGTGAACGGCTGGCTCACTCTGAATGCTCATACCCGACGCTGTTTCCAGATCCGCGAACGCCTGCTTCATGCAGGCGGCGCACAGGCGTGGGTAGAGGCACAGCCGCTGTTTCTTTACCCGGCCGACTGGATGGCCGCCCGCGCGCCGCGCCTGGAGGCCGAGGAGGCCCTGGCACTGGCCCACTTCCAGGGCAAAAACAACCTGCTGCACAGGCTGAATGCCCTGAAGAAAGCGGACTTCAGTCGCCATGCGTCACGCATTCACTGCCCGGTACACCTCATCTGCTCCGCCGACGATCTGCTCATCCCTGCGGTCTGTTCCACTGAGCTGCAGGCGGCCATCCCCGGCAGCCACAAGGTGGTGATGCGTCAGGGCGGGCACGCCTGCAACGTCACCGAGCCAGAAACCTTTAATACGCTGCTGCTGAACGGGCTTGCCAGCCTGCTGCACAGCCCTGAACCCGCTTTATAAGGAGCCCTGATGAGCGAAGCGATTACCCCTGCCGCGCTGGCATCACTGTTTACCGGCGCACGCACCCATAACGGCTGGCAGGCGATCCCCGTCAGCGACGAGACGCTGCGCGAGATCTACGACCTGATGAAATGGGGTCCCACGTCCGCCAACTGCTCGCCAGCGCGGATTGTGTTTGTACGAAGCGCAGAGGGAAAAGAAAAACTGCGCCCGGCGCTTTCCAGCGGCAACCTGGAGAAAACCCTCACCGCCCCGGTCACGGCGATTGTCGCCTGGGATAGTGAATTTTATGAACGCCTTCCCGCCCTGTTCCCCCACGGGGATGCGCGGAGCTGGTTTACCTCAAGCCCGGCGCTTGCCGAAGAGACCGCCTTTCGCAACAGCGCGATGCAGGCGGCTTACCTGATTTTCGCCTGTCGGGCGCTGGGGCTCGATACGGGCCCGATGTCAGGCTTTGATCGCCAAAAAGTCGACGACGCGTTTTTCACCGGCACGTCGCTGAAAAGTAATCTGCTTATCAATATTGGCTATGGCGATACCAGCAAACTCTATGGCCGTTTGCCGCGTCTGGCCTTTGAAGACGCATGCGCACTGGCATAAGGAGCCATCATGATGACACCCGATAAACAAACCTTCCGTGATGCCATGGCCTGCGTCGGTGCGGCGGTCAATATCATCACCACCGACGGTCCTGCCGGGATGGCGGGTTTCACCGCCAGCGCGGTGTGCAGCGTAACGGATTCGCCGCCCACGCTGCTGGTATGCCTGAACCGTGGCGCATCCGTCTGGCCGACCTTCAGTGAAAACCGCACCCTGTGCGTCAATACCCTGAGCGCCGGACAAGAGCCGCTATCAAACCTGTTTGGGGGGAAAACCCCGATGGACGAGCGCTTCGCCGCCGCGCGCTGGGAGACCGGCGAAACGGGTTGCCCGCGTCTGGAGGAGGCGCTGGCCTCGTTTGACTGCCGTATCAGCCAGGTGGTGAGCGTGGGCACGCACGACATCCTGTTTTGCGACATCGTTTCGATTATTCGCCACCCCGCGCCGCAAGGGCTGGTGTGGTTTGACCGCGGCTATCACGCGCTTATGCGACCCGCCTGTTAACCCTCCTTAAGGAGTCAGCTCATGGCAATGTTCGGTTTTCCCCACTGGCAGTTGAAATCGACCTCTACGGAACCTGGCGTGGTCGCGCCGGATGAAAGGCTCCCGCTCGGGCCAACCTTAGTGATGGGGGTTCAGCACGCGGTCGCGATGTTCGGCGCAACGGTGCTGATGCCCATGCTGATGGGGCTTGATCCCAATCTGTCCATTCTGATGTCGGGTATCGGTACCCTGCTGTTCTTTTTCATCACCGGCGGGCGCGTGCCCAGCTATCTTGGTTCCAGCGCTGCGTTTGTCGGCGTGGTCATCGCCACCACCGGCTTTAACGGTCAGGGCATCAACCCGAATCTGAGCGTCGCGCTCGGCGGCATTATCGCCTGCGGGCTGGTCTACACGCTGATTGGCCTGGTGGTCATGAAGGTCGGGACGCGCTGGATAGAGCGGATGATGCCTCCCGTCGTCACCGGGGCGGTGGTGATGGCAATTGGTCTGAACCTTGCGCCAATAGCCGTCAGAAGCGTCTCCGGTTCGCCCTTTGAAAGATGGATGGCGGTGATCACGGTACTCTGCATTGGCCTGGTGGCGGTGTTTACGCGGGGGATGATCCAGCGACTGTTGATCCTGGTGGGGTTAATCGTTGCCTGTCTGGTGTACGCCCTGTTGGCAAACGTCTTCGGTCTGGGCAAGCCGGTTGATTTTACGCTGCTGCATAACGCCGCCTGGTTCGGCCTGCCGCAGGTGACGTCTCCGGTCTTTAACACGCAGGCGATGATGTTAATCGCGCCGGTTGCGGTGATCCTGGTGGCAGAAAACTTAGGCCATCTGAAAGCCGTTGCGGGTATGACCGGGCGCAGCATGGACCCTTACATGGGCCGCGCCTTTGTCGGCGACGGTCTGGCTACCATGCTCTCCGGCTCGGTCGGCGGTAGCGGTGTAACGACCTACGCTGAAAATATTGGTGTGATGGCAGTGACCAAAGTTTACTCCACCCTGGTCTTCGTGGCGGCAGCGGTGATGGCGATGCTCCTCGGCTTCTCACCGAAATTCGGCGCGCTGATCCACACCATTCCCGCACCGGTGATTGGTGGGGCATCGATTGTGGTATTTGGTCTGATTGCCGTTGCCGGGGCACGCATCTGGGTGCAGCACCGTGTCGATCTGAGCCAGAACAGCAACCTGATTATGGTGGCGGTCACGCTGGTGCTGGGGGCGGGAGATTTTGCCCTGACGCTGGGCGGCTTCACCCTTGGTGGGATTGGCACCGCAACCTTTGGCGCAATCCTGCTTAACGCCCTGCTGAGCCGCCGGGAAGCGGCCGCACCGCAGGGCGACGTGGTACATCAGGACTCTTGATTTATCGCAGCGCTGTCACGCTCTGGCAGCGCTTTTTTCTTCCGTTTCAGCTTCAGCTCACTCACCAGCACGCCGGCGACAATAAACGCCGCACCCACCAGCGCCAGCAGCGGTAAACGCTCTCCCGCGATACGCCCGAAAATGCCCGCCCATACCGGTTCACCGGTATAGATAACCGTCGCACGCGTCGGGGAAACGCTGCGCTGCGCCCAGTTCATGGTGACCTGGATAATGGCGCTAAAGATGCCCAGCCCCAGCGCCACCACAACCAGCCCGGTGGACATCGGCGGAACAGACTCCCCTGCCGGCACCATGGTGGCAAAAGCCACCAGCGACGCGGTCGCCAGCTGAACCACGGTGACGCGCTTGACGTCCACTTTGCCAGCCCAGGCGCTGATCAGAATAATTTCCGCTGCAATCGCGATAGCGCCCACCAGCGTAATGATTTCGCCCGGCCCCAGCGCCAGCAGGTTGTTTTCCGGCCCGGCAAGCAAGATAAGGCCAATAAACGCCAGTACGATCCCCGTGCAGGACATCAGACCCGGTATTCTCCCCAGACAGAGCCATTGCAGTAACGGCACCAGCGGCACATACATGGCGGTGATAAACGCCGATTTGCTGCTGGTGATGGTCTGTAATCCCCACGTCTGCAGACTGTAGCCCATGGCAATCGCAACCCCTATGGCCACCCCGGCCTTCAGTTCTTTAAGCGTCAGCCCGCGCAAGGTTTTAAGCGAGAGTAATCCCACGGCAATCGCCGCCGTCGCAAAGCGCAGGCCGACAAAAAAGAACGGACCGCTCAGCGTAACCGCATACTGGACGGCAAGAAAGGTTCCGCCCCAGAACATGGTGATCAGAATGAGAAGGGCTTCCTGAGGTTTGACGGAGAATGTGAAACGGGAGAGAGACATGCGGCACCAGCAAATAAGCATCAATCCTCTAGTGTGCGATGCCTTTGGTTACAGTTCAATGTTGCAGAAATAAAAAACCGCCGGGAGATCCCGGCGGCAGGGTATCAGCCCGGCGTATTACTTATTGCTGCCATGACTGTTTTTACCCCCTTTTTTGCCAGCTTCTGATGCGCGCTGAGGGTCATTTTTGAAATTCCCCCCGCTAGACTGGCCACCTTTACGACCTGCTTCTGATGCTCTTTCACGGTCTTCAGCGAAATTACCTGAACCACCACGATGGTTTGCCATCTCTAACCTCCAGAGTGTGAAACATTAGACATCATATTGCATTCAGTAAAAGAGGATTCTTTCACCGCGCGGCTGAAGGACAGTGCCTTTATCTGTGCCGCGTGAAATTAAGCTTAGTGGAATGCGGCTATCCGGCAAGTCAGAGGTAATATTCTGCAACATGATCTCAGCCATTCGGGTGAGATTACGCGACGGCCATTTATAAGCCTTTCTTATCATTTTAAAAATCCGCAGCGGGAAAGTTGTTTCATTTTGCTACAAAGCGCTTTTGTATCCATATTGTTATAAATCAAAGAAATGCCGTTCATTTTTGCAGTCTGGCTGTGATGACATATCTTTAAATGAACGCAGCGATCCGCTGTCAGAAAACACAAACGAGGAGTGATGCAAAATGGCAAAAGTTCTGGTGCTCTATTATTCCATGTATGGACACATTGAAACCATGGCTCACGCGGTAGCAGAAGGTGCAAACAGAGTGGACGGCGTAGAAGTTGTGGTGAAACGCGTACCGGAAACGATGCAGGCTGAGGCGTTCGCCAAAGCCGGGGGGAAAACACAAAATGCCCCGGTTGCCACCCCGCAGGAACTGGCTGATTACGATGCCATTATTTTCGGCACCCCTACCCGATTTGGCAATATGTCAGGCCAGATGCGGACCTTCCTCGATCAAACCGGAGGACTTTGGGCATCCGGAGCGTTATACGGCAAACTCGCCAGCGTCTTCAGCTCCACCGGGACCGGCGGCGGTCAGGAGCAGACGATTACGTCAACCTGGACTACCCTTGCTCATCATGGGATGGTGATTGTGCCGATTGGCTACGGCGCGCAGGAACTGTTTGATATTTCCCAGGTTCGTGGCGGGACACCGTACGGCGCCACCACCATTGCCGGTGGCGATGGCTCCCGACAGCCGAGCAACGAAGAGCTCACTATCGCCCGCTATCAGGGTGAGTATGTCGCAGGCCTCGCCAAAAAACTGAACGGCTAACTCAACAGGAGGACAAGCATGCCAACTCAAGAATCCAAAGCCCACCGCGTGGGTGAATGGGCAAGTTTACGCAACACCTCTCCGGAGATCGCCGAAGCCATTTTTGAAGTCGCGAACTATGACGAGAAGCTGGCAGAGCAGATTTGGGAAGAAGGCAGCGATGAAGTGCTGGAACGTGCCTTCGGGAAAACGGACAAAGACGCGCTCTTCTGGGGTGAGCAAACCATCGAACGTAAAAACGTCTGAACGTTTCCCCCCGCCTGAGCGGGGGGTTTTACCTATTTCGCCGCGTTATTCATCACCGCATTGAATTTATCGATTGGGCAAAAACCGTTCGCATCAACCGGACACCCCTTCAGCTCCAGCGTCACACGCTGTGCCGGCGCATCCAGTGACAGTACGCTGGCGTTACGCAGCTGGTCGGCGCTCTGATAGACATACTCAATCTTCATGAGCTCCTGGTTGGCGTTTTTATCATGCCAGCGCTGGAAAACAATTTTCCCGCCAATTGGCGTCCGCTCGTGCTGGTCATGCAGCTGGTACGGTTTGAAATCCAGCGCCGTAAGCAGCGACGCGATATTGGAATCATGCCCCACCAGCAGGGTGATTTTCGGCGCTTTCGCCTGCCCGGTGACGAGGGCCTGGTCGATATACTTCACCAGCGGTTTGGCCACGTTTTGCGCCACCTCGGTGGAGGTAAACAGCGAGTCCTGATAGCCATTTTTCAACTGCGACAACACGCGCCACTGCTGATCGGTTTTAATTTCCCCCCAGGCAACCTGGTCTGCCGGGAAGCCTTCGTAATACTGCAGCGTGAAGGCATCCACCAGCGAGTTACCGACTTTTAACGGCCCCGATACGCCAGGTTCTTTTTCATAGTCGGCGCTGAAGGTATCTTTCGCCTCTGCCAGCGAGCACACGTTCTTCTCTTTACAGGACGGTGAATCGGCGTAATTCGTCATCTGCTCCAGCAGCTTGTAGCTCTCGCCAAGCTGCATTTTCTGCCGCTCAGTCTCCATCGCCTTCAGCGCTTTTTCACGGAATGCAGGTGAGTTATCCGTAATCACCGGGTTAAAGGTCGGATCCATGGTGCCCATTTTTTCCTGATGATGCACAGGCACATCGCACCCCGGGAAGGCGCCGGTGATAAAGAACTGCGCGGTGGCGACAGTGCGCTGCAGGCTGTTGGCATAGGCATATACGCTATCCGCGGCCGGGCACTCGCCGGTTTTCACCATCCCCTGCTGTGCCAGCCACTCGCGCATATAGTGGCCCATGTAGACTTCAAGCACGCCACCTTTGGTGGTGAGCTGGCCGCCTGGCACCTCCCATTCTGGCCACTGCTTCGGTGTGGATTGCTCGAGCACGCTGCCATTATTGGCGAGCGGCGCGCGCAAATTATGGCGACTCATGATTAAAACTTGTTCCAGCTGATACCCTTCCGGCGTCTCTTGCGCCTGCACGCCAGATGTCACTGCAATGGAACCGGCGATTGCCAGCGCGAGTAGTGCTTTTCTCATCCCTAATTCCTCACTCGTTTTAAAATGTCGCAGTGAGTGTGACAGATTCGTGACAATTTTCCGGGAAGCGTTTCGCAAACTGAGGATTACTTTTCAAGGCGATCGCCGTATTCGCTCATCCAGTCGGCCAGCGGGGAGAGCGCGCTCTGCAGGGTTAATCCCAGCGCGGTTATCTGGTACTCCACCCGCGGTGGGATCTCCGGGTAGATAGTGCGCGACACCAGCCCGCGCTGCTCAAACAGGCGCAACTGCTTCGTGAGCTCTTTTTGCGTGATGGGGGCGGCGGCGCGCAGCAGATCGCCAAACCGGACCGGTGCATTGAGCATAATCAGGCGATAGAGCACCGGGATCGCCCACTTACCGGAAATCAGGTTTACAAACTGCGTCATCGGGCAGAGATAAACCTCAGATTTTTTTTCACAGGGTATAGTGAGTGATTCCGCCATAGCACACCTCTTGCCTCATTAGTATCCAAATGGTACCTGGTTTCCTTTCGATACTAACGTTTCTATAGTGCTTTCTCCAGAGTCATTTCAGGAGAAGCACATGGGTCGTTTAGCAGGTAAATATACGCTGATTACCGGCGGCACTTCCGGTATTGGACTCGCTACCGCGCAGGAATTTATTGCCGAAGGGGCGCACGTTGCTGTCACCGGACGTAACCCAGATACCCTTGCCGAAGCACAACGCATTCTGGGCGATAATGCCTGGGTTATTCCGACCGATGCGGGTGACATCGCCGCGCAAAAAGCGCTGGCGGACACGCTCGCCTCTCGCTGGCCACGTCTTGATGCCGTGTTTATTAACGCCGGCGATGTGACGCACGGGCTGCTTGAAGAGTGGCAGGAAGACGCCTGGGATCGCCTGATGGGCATCAACCTTAAAGGACCGTTCTTTTTGATTCAGGCCCTGCTGCCGCTGCTCAATAATCCCTCCTCTGTGATCCTGTGCGGGTCCGTGAGCGCCCGCATCGGGCTGCCTGCCAGCAGCGTTTATGCCGCCAGCAAGGCGGGATTACTGTCGCTGGCACGCACGCTGTCAGGGGAGTTGTTGCCGCGCGGTATTCGCGTCAACGGCCTGAGCCCGGGTCCGGTAGAAACACCGGCATTTAATAAAACGGGGTTAAGCGAGGAAGCGCTCAAGGCGATGCTGGGGGATATCACCAAACTTGTGCCGCTGGGCAGAATGGGCACGCCGACGGAGCTGGCGAAAGCCGCGCTCTATCTTGCCTCTGACGAATCGCGCTATATGGTGGGAACGGAACTGCTGGTCGACGGCGGAATGGGAAACCTGTAGGTCAAAAGGCGCTGATGCCGGTGACGATGCCGACATACAGCGCCGCCCATACGACGGCTGAAATCAGGCTTACCGCGTACACCTTCGCCGCGTTCAGTCTGAGCATGCCCGCTGCCAGCGGGACGATATAACGCAGCACCGCCAGGAAACGCGCGGTAAAGAGCACCAGCACGCCGTTTTTCTGCAGCTGATGTTGTACCCGCAAAAATTTCTCGGCGTGCCGGGAGGTGAAGCGCGTGACCAGCCGCGTGTGGCCCATCAACTGGCCGATATGATAATTCAATACCGACCCTGTTGTGGCACCCGCCGCGACAGCCAGCCACGTCAGTCCCGGATGCAGGCTGGTCTGGCTGACGGTGATCCCTGCCAGCAGCATCACCGAGGCCGGCGGAAGCACGGAGGAAACCAGTACCGTAGACTTGCTCAGCGCGATGACGAAAAGCAGCGCGAACAGATGCGTCGGATAGAGCGCAAAATGATTCAGCAGATTGTCAAACCACGTCATATTCCACCCCGCAGCGTTCGTGATGCTGACCATTAGAAACGAACAACCTTAAATGGGGTATCAACCGCTCAGACCTCCAGCAGGAAGGCATTAACGACACGCGAAAATGTCAGCGCCATTTAGAAACACAGAGGTGTGGAATTATACTCTCTTGAGCAATAACCACCGTCATTGATGAATAATCGATGTCATTAATACGCGGGATTAAATTATTGTTCTAAACGTTTCTTAAACGTCTTTTAAATTCCACAGCGCGACGTTTAAAGTGGCGTATTATCCCTCTCGTTTTACAACGATCTCGTTATGGCGAGGCTCCTGTACAAATACACGTTATCGCTCTGGTGGGTTCGAGAGAACCGGCACAGGGTAAAACAGGCACTGTCGAATCAAGGCTTTGTCAGTATAACTTCCCTTACGGGATACGGTGTACAGTGCTGAACCCAGGACGTGGGGATCTCCTCTTCGACATGCCCTGTCTTGCTCGCCCCTGAGAGATTTTATTATTCAAAGGGAATTCACTATGTCTTACGCTATTCACAATCAAAACCTGGCATTCAATGACAGCGCAATCGCGCAATATATGAATACCGATTTTATCGTCCTCGATATTTCATTATGCGTGGCGCTGGCACGCGAGCAATTTTTCGAAAAATTAAAAGACGATGATATTCCATCGCATATTTTCCTCGAAGATAACGGTCGGCTGGCAGGCATGGTTGCGGTGCGCAAACTGCTGCAGACCGCCGATACGGTACAGCCGGTGAAAACGCTGATGATTTCTCAGTTTCTGCAGGTCAAACCGGAAGACGAGCGTGCCGATGTCGCCGGGCTGCTGGCCCACGGCGAGGCGGATGTCGTGCCGGTGGTCACGCACGGTAAAGTGGTCGGCTGCCTGACCGAACGCGAAATCGCCCATCTGCTGGAAGATGATGTCACCGAAGATGCCCAGCTCCAGGGAGCAACGCTGCCGCTGGAAAAGCCGTATCTGGAAACCAGCCCCTACAGCCTGTGGAAAAAACGCTCCGTCTGGCTGCTGCTGTTGTTTGTCGCTGAAGCCTATACCAGCTCGGTTATTCAGCACTTCGAAGAAGCGCTGGAATCCGCCATTGCCCTGGCCTTTTTTATTCCGCTGCTGATAGGGACCGGTGGGAACAGCGGGACGCAGATCACCTCCACGCTGGTACGTGCAATGGCGCTGGGTGAAGTGCGCCTGCGCGACGTTGGCCGCGTGTTACGAAAGGAGATGACCACCTCGCTGATGATTGCCGCCACGCTTGGTCTTGCCGGGTGTGTTCGCGCCTGGATGATGGGTATCGGGCTGGAAATTACCCTTATCGTCAGCCTGACGCTGGTCTGTATTACGCTGTGGAGTGCGATTGTCTCGTCAGTTATTCCGATGGTACTGAAGCGCTGCGGCATTGACCCGGCCGTCGTTTCCGCGCCCTTTATCGCGACGCTTATCGACGGAACCGGTCTGATTATCTACTTCAAGATTGCGCAGTACACGCTGGGGCTGGAATAAGAGTGCAGCACCTCACCCACCGGGTTGAGGTGCTCACCGTTTTACATATCGCCAAGCTGATGTGCGATATCACGAAGCTGTTGCGCCAGCGCCTGCAGGTTTTTGCCCTTCTCACCTTTCGGCCCGGTCGACTGCCGCACCACCAGCCGGGCAGGCAGAATGGATGACATGCGCACGGCATTGTCTTCGCCACTGTCAAGAATGCGGCGCACCGCCTCTTTCCCCTGCAGATCCAGGTCCAGCGATACCGTGGTCAATGCCGGATAGAAGAATGAGCTTTCGTAGGTGTCATCGTAGCCAATCACCGATTTTTCACCCGGAATGGAAATCTGATGCTGATGGAAAGCACTTAGTACCCCCAGCGCCATCTGGTCGTTGGCCACCAGCACGGCAGAAAATTGCGGCGTCTCGCGCAGCATCTGCAATGCACCCGCGTAACCGCTCTGCGCATCCCAGTTCCCGCGGATCACCGAGGCCGGCTCCAGACCGTAACCTTTCAGGGTTTCAATCCAGCTTTTCAGCCTGAGCTGCGCCGAGACAGAAGACGCTGGCCCCGCCAGCAACGCGATTTCCCGGTGCCCCAGTTCGTAAAGATATTTGACGCTGGCACGGGTGCCATCTGCTGGGTTAAACGAAACGTTAAACACGGAACTGTAAGGGTCAACGTCGAGGAACAGACAGACGATATCGTCGTTGTCCGTCGCGATTTTCTGCGCCTGCTCTGCTTCCAGCGGGACGTTGATGATCACCTTACTGACGAGCTGAGATTTCAGTTCATTGATCGAATCCTGGATGCTGTGGTTGACGTTCTCATCAATCATGGAGATCAACACCTGATACCCTTCCACATTTGCATAGCGTTTTACCGCCGCGGCGACCTGTGACGGCGCATGCAAAGCCAGCGAAATCGTCACCAGTCCGACGGTCTGGGTCTGCTTTCCGACCAGCTGCTGCGCCAGGCGGTTCGGGACATACCGCAATAACTCTATGGATTTCTCCACCTTGTGACGCGTGGCTTCGGATACATTGGCAGATTTATTCAGTACCCTGGACACGGTCTGATAGGAGACGCCCGCATGGCGTGCGACGTCCTCTAACGTTGCGCTTTTCGACTTCATGGTCCGGTTCCTTATATTGTTATGCGCTGATTGTATCAGGGGCGATATAAAAAAACGCCCACTGGGCACTTTCGGCTGCCATAACACCATCAAAAAGTATTACGTTCACAATACTACATTTCTGGTCACACCTCATCAATCGTAACAAAATTGGCTATTTTATTTGCACTTAATCACAGATTAACGATCGCGTAATTGCCAGAAAAAAGGTTTAGGCATTTTATGACAACGGATTTGTGAACGTATTACAAAACAATAAGAGGGTAACAATGAACACGACGATCCGCTCTGTATCTGTTGCGTTGGCTGCCGCGTTAGCGTCTCCTTCGCTGTTTGCAGCGTCTTCAGTACCAATTGATTTTCATGGGTATCTTCGCTCCGGTGTGGGCGTCTCACGGGATGGTGGGATGGAGGAGTGGCAAAAAAATAAAATTGGCCGTCTGGGTAACGAGGCCGATACCTACGGCGAGCTGGAGCTGGGCTCAGAGGTGTACAAAAAGAACGAAGTCAGCTTCTACCTCGACAGCATGGTGAGCATGGTCTCTGACGGCTCTAACGACAATGAAACCACCTTCGGAGACGATGCGCAGTTCGGGTTGCGTCAGTTGAATCTGCAGATCAAGGGGCTGATCCCCGGCGATCCGAACGCGGTGATCTGGGGCGGTAAGCGCTACTACCAGCGCCATGACCTGCACATCATTGACACCAAATACTGGAACATCTCAGGCGCGGGTGCCGGTATCGAAAACTACACGCTCGGACCGGGTGCGGTGTCCGTGGCCTGGATCCGTGGCGATGCCAACGACGTAGACTACCGCGTGGACGGCGATAGTGACGTCAATATCAACTACATCGACCTTCGCTATGCGGGCTGGAAGCCGTGGGCGGGTGCATGGACTGAAGTGGGCATTGATTACGCCATGCCAAACCCCACCAATAAGCAGAAAGAGTACGGTGGGCTGTATGAGGCCGACAACGGCGTCATGGTCACCGGTGAGATCAGCCAGGACATGTTAGGCGGCTACAACAAGCTGGTGCTGCAGTATGCGAACAAAGGCCTGGCGCAAAACATGGTGTCCCAGGGCGGCGGCTGGTATGACATGTGGAACTACGTGAACGACGCCAGCGGCTACCGTGTGATTAACACCGGCTTAATTCCGATTACGGACAAGCTCTCCTTCAACCACGTGCTGACCTGGGGCTCGGCGGATGACACCACGCAATTCACCGATAAATCGCGCCTTGTCTCTCTGGTGGGTCGCGCGCAGTACCAGTTCACCGAATACGTGCGTCTGATTGGTGAAGTGGGCGGTTTCTACCAGAAAGATACCTACACCGACGGCTCCAGCTACAAGCAGAGCGGAGAGAAGTACACCCTCGCACTCGGACTGGCGGATGGGCCTGATTTTATGTCGCGTCCGGAACTGCGCGTCTTCGCCTCTTACCTGAATGACTCCGAGAAAGGACAATCCTTCGAAGACGGCACCGCAAATAATACCTGGAATTTTGGCGTGCAGGTGGAAGCCTGGTGGTAATGTTTATTTCCTGATATGCGTTAATCGTTATTGTATCTCCAACAACTGGCAGTCTATTCTCCTCGTTTGGGATAGCCATTATTTTGGCTATCCCTTTTTTATTATTAATGACTAAAATGCGCATCTAATAATTGCCGCAAGGTATCAGACTGCCGGCCAAATATCGCATGCACCTGCTGGCCGATAATAATCACGCCCAGCGCCCCCTCCTGTTGTAACGCCTGCGTATCCACCTTATTTAAATCTTTTACCGTGACGCGCAAACGGGTAATACAGGCTTCAACATGTTCGATATTATCGTCGCCGCCGAATGCAGGAATTAAACGCTGAGTTATTTCACTGTCCATAATACGCCTCTCTGTTATGCAGATAAAAAAATGCCTGCTCATAGAGCAGGCGCCTTCAGATTGATTAGCCAGGGTTGTACGACGCGACGCCCTCAGCGACTACGCTTTACGCCTGAGTACCCGACAATCCCACGGCAGCAGAGCAGTATCACCCACGGCGGCGGCATCGGTCATGCAGTCGGTATACCCCTGCGGTAGCGTAATGAGCTGCTGCTGGGCGGTGTAGTTCTGCACAAACACCCACGTGGTTTCGCCGTCCGTGCGGGCCGTTGCCACCACACCCGGTGGGAAATCGCATTCCATGGCCCGCGGCAGCGCCAGTTCGTCAATAATCCCGGCGAAGAAATCACGCTGGAACGGCAGATCGTTGCGCGACGCCACATGCCACGCTTTCCCCTTACCGAAACGGTTCACCGTCACGGCAGGCCGACCGGCGTAGAAATCATCCCGGTAGGTCGCCAGCGGCTGAGCGTTTTCGACATGGATCAGTTCGCACAGATGACGAACCTGATACGGCCCCTGCAGGCCAGCCGCATTACCCGCCAGCCCCTGTACCAGATTACGTTCTCCCTCACCGAGACAGTCGATCTCTTCTGCCCAGATGCCGAGCAGTTTACGCAGCGGCCCCGGGAACCCGCCGAGATGACAAAGATCGCTTTCATCCACGATGCCGCTCCAGTAGGTGGTCACCAGATGGCCGCCCCCGGCGACAAACGCTTCTGCGCGTTCGGCGAAGCCTTCCCGCACCATATAAAGCATCGGCGCAATCACCAGCGCGTACTGGCTGAGATCGCCGTCGGCATCAAT
The DNA here is from genome assembly GCF_027924865.1 of Enterobacter sp. 200527-13. NCBI lineage: Bacteria > Pseudomonadati > Pseudomonadota > Gammaproteobacteria > Enterobacterales > Enterobacteriaceae > Enterobacter > Enterobacter sp. 200527-13. The sequence goes on along the minus strand of NZ_BSCM01000001.1, from coordinate 918,283 downwards.
CACATCCACCGCGATGCCTTTTTCCCAGAACGGACGGTAGTGTTCGTTAACGGTTTTTTCGTACTCCATCCCCATGTTGCGCGGCCCTTCGGCATCGTCCAGCGCCCAGCGATTTTGCTGGTCGAAGATAATCGCCACCCGTGCCTGCGTGCGACACCCGACCACCCCCGGCAGGCGCTCAAGCATTTCGCCCAGACGCGTCACTTCGCGCCCGACACGCGTATCAAGATGCCCCACGTGGTCGATAACCGCCCCGTGGAATTTCTCCACCGAACCGCGGCTTTTACGCCACTGGAAGTACTGTACGGCATCGGCCCCGTGTGCCACCGCCTGCATTGACGAAAGAATATGCATCCCCGGCTTTTTCAGCTTGCTGGTCGGCTGCCAGTTGGTGGTGCTCGGCGTGGACTCCATCAGCACAAAAGGTTTGCCGCCTTTCAGGCTGCGCATCATGTCGTGGTACATGGCGGTGTAGCAGGCGAGCTGGGTTTCGTCTTTCTCCTTGTGCCACATCGGGTAGCTGTCCCAGGAGATAAAGTCGATCGCTTTCGCAAGCTGCCAGTAGTCGTAATCGTAGAAGTACTCCATGAAGTTGGTCGTCACCGGCAACGCTGCGTTGACGGCTTTTAGCGGCGCAACCTCATGGCGGCAGAAATCTGTTACCTGCGCCGTATTAAAGCGGCGCCAGTCGAGGTTCAGACCGTGAATGGACACCTCGCCCTGCGGCGCAGGGGACTCAATCTGCGACCAGTCGCTATAGGTGTGGCTCCAGAAGGTGCTCCACCATGCGTGGTTCAGCGCATCCAGGGTTTTGTAGCGCGCTTTCAGCCAGTCACGAAAGCGCTCCTGGCACAGATCGCAGTGGCACTCACCGCCGTACTCATTGGAGATATGCCAGCCCAGCACCGCCGGGTGCTGTGAATAACGCTCAGCCAGTAAGGTATTCATTTTCAATGTCTTCTCACGGTACACCGGGGAAGACATACAGTGGTTATGACGTCCACCGTGCAGCGCAGGCACGCGGTTACGCCCTACGCGCAGCACCTGCGGGTATTTTTGCGACATCCATGCCGGGCGCGCACCGCTCGGCGTGGCGAGGAAAATATGGATCCCCGCTGAATATAATTTATCAATGACGTTATCCAGCCAGACAAAATCATATTCCCCTTCACGCGGTTCGAGCTTCGCCCAGCTAAATATGCCCACCGACATGACATTACATTTCGCCTGCTGCATCATGGCAATATCTTTTTCAATAATACCGGGGTAATTCTCCCATTGCTCCGGGTTATAGTCGGCGCCATGCAATAACGCAGCGACCTTCGAACTTAAAGGCGCAAATTTATTCATATTAAAAACGTCCTGAAGTGAAACAGAATACTATTTAAATACCGTTATCGACGGCAGCACTTTGCCATGACAATCAAATAACGCCTGGTTTTCGCGGGCATTTCCCTCTTTCCAGTCATCATGGATATATTTCATGCCGGTTTTGGTGGCCCATGTGGTGCCCGGTACGGCAATCCAGGTCGGCTCCCAGTAGAACAGACCTTTACCGCGACGATCGGGAACGTCAATCACGGCCTGCATTAAATCGTGGATATAATCGTACTGACCCTGCACGGTGCCGGGGTAGCCACCGTCCTTCTCTTCTTTGGCCTGGAAACTGTTTTCTGCGTTATCGCAGTTCTCCAGCGTATAGCCATAGGCCGCTTCCACCACAATCACGTCTTTGTTATAGCGTTTGCTGATGTCATCCATATTGGCTTTGAGCGCGCCGATCGGGCCATTCCAGTAGGTGTACATCGACAGGCCGATAATATCGAACGGCACATCGCGCTTCGTGATCTCATCAAACCACCAGCGGAAGGTGTCATTTTTAGTGCCTTCGGCCAGGTGCAGCATAATTTTCACCTGCTCGCCGTCGGTCAGGTTCTCTTTCATCCCGCTGATTGCGGCGTTGAGTAACCCGGCTACGCGGTCAAACTCGCCGCCACCCTGCCCCCAGCTTTTGCCTTCCGGCCAGAGCAGCCCGCCATTGATTTCATTACCAATCTGGACCATGTCCGGCAGCACGCCCTCTTTTTTAAAGCGGGCAATGGTGTCGCGCGTATAGTCATGGATTGCCGTTTTAAGCTGCGGGTAATCCATCTTCTCCCAGGCTTTTGGTTTGAACTGTTTGCCCGGGTCGGTCCAGAAATCGCTGTAGTGGAAATCGAGCAGGAGTTTTATGCCCTGGGCCTTCACGCGCTTCGCCAGCGCCAGCGTGTTTTCCAGATTGTTACTGCCGCCCCCGTAGGTATTTCCGTTGGCATCCTGCGGATCCACCCACAAACGCAGGCGCACATAGTTCACGCCGTTGGCTTTCAGAATGGCAATCGCGTCCTGCTGCTGGCCATTCTGGTTATAAAATGTTGCGCCATGCTGTTCCGCCTCGAGCAGCGTCGAGATGTCCGCCCCCTTAATAAAGTCTGCCGGCATGGCGTTAAAAGGACGCGTTTTTACCCCGTCCGCGGCGAACGCACTCGCGGCAAGACCGCAAGAAAGACAAACAGCAAGCAAAGCGGGTTTGAGTCTTTTCATGGTTATCCCTTAGTACTCCCGGAAGTCAGACCGGAGACGAAGTATTTTTGTAAGGCCAGATAGAGGATCGCGACCGGCACCGCAATCAGCACCGCGCCTGCCGCGTAGGTGGTGTAACTGGCACCCATTTTTTGTGCCACCAGGTTATAAAGCCCGATGGGTAAGGTGTATTTGTCCGGGGTGCGCAAAATGGTGCTGGAGAGAATGAAATCCCCCAGCGGCCCGGTGAAGGAGAACAGCGCCACCACCGCCACAATGGGTTTGGAAAGCGGCATGATGATCTCGATGAAGATGCGGAAGTTACTGGCTCCGTCCATGCGCGCGGACTCATCCAGATCCTTAGGAATGGCGTCCAGGTAGCCCTTCATCAGATAGGTGTTCATTGGGATCATGCCGCCAACGTAAATCAGCACCAGCGCCAGATGGCTGTTGATTAAGCCCAACAGCTGCGAGAGCACGAAGATGGCAATCAGCGCCGAGAACTGCGGGATCATCTGCAGCAGCAGGAAGAGCATCAGTCCGTTCTGCCGCCCCTTAAAGCGAAAACGCGAGAAGGCATAGGCGGTAAAGCTAACGCTGATTAAGGTCAACACCATGGTCAGGAAGCTGATTTTCATCGAGTTCCAGTACCACGTCATGTAGTTCACCTGACCATTAAACAGGTCGGCGTAATGCTGGAACGACAGGTTCTGCGGAATAACAGAGGAGCTTAACAGGCTGTTGCCCGCGTTGAGTGAGGCGCCCACCGTCCACACCAGCGGGTAAATGATGATGACCGACACCAGCACAATAACCAGCCAAGAGAGTGAAAGGCGGACCCATTTCTCACGTTTAATACTTTGTGATTTAGCCATTGTTACGTCCCTTACGCCATGTCGTCATTTTTGAAAGATTTAGTGGCGCGGAACTGCCATAACGCCAGGCCGACGACAAAAACAGACAGCAGGATGGTGATGGTCGCCGCAATGGCATATTGCGAAGATGACATCGTCAGTTTGTAGATCCACGACACCAGAATGTCGGTGCCGCCCGCATTCGACCCCACTACCGCCGGCCCGCCGTTATTGAACAGATAGATGATGTTGAAATTATTGAAGTTGAAGGTGTATTGCGTAATCAGGATCGGCGCAATGGCGTAGAGCACCAGCGGCAGCGTAATGGTCCGCAACCGGGTCCAGCTGCTGGCGCCGTCCATGGTGGCCGCTTCATACAGGTCATCAGGAATGGCCTGCAGCACGCCGGTGGTCATGGCGAAAACAAACGGGAAACCAAGCCAGGTTTGCATCATGATCAGCGCCGTTTTGGTCCAGAACGGATCGGTCATCCAGGCTTTAGGCGCAATCCCAAAGAAGGCCAGAATGGCGTTGTTAATCACCCCGAACGAGTCATTAAACATCCCGGCGAAAACCAGGATGGTGACAAAGCCCGGCACCGCCCACGGCAAAATAAAGATGGTACGGATCAGCGGCTTAAAGCGTAAATCTTTCTGGTTCACCAGAATCGCCAGCAGTACGCCCACCGTACACTGCAGCGTAGTGGCGAGCAGCGTCCAGACTACCGTCCACTGCAGCACGTCGAAGAAGGTGGAACGCCAGATAGAGAGCGTAAAGATATTGATGAAGTTCTTAAACCCGACCCAGTCAACCAGCTTAGCCGGCGGCGTGTGGTAGAGGTTGTAGTTGGTAAAGGCGATGGCAAACCCGAACAAAATGGGAAACACCACCACAAACACCAGCAGGATAAAGCCCGGGGTGATCATCAGATACGGGAAGCCGTCGCTCAATAGCATCTGATACTGTTTACGCACGCTGTTAAGCTGCAACCCTTCGTCACGTTTCAGGCCATTGACCCACGCGTCACGCATCGACAGGTAATACACCATCACGCCGAACGCAGCGATTAACACGCTGATGATCCCCTCCGCCAGCAGGAAGATGGAGTTGTCGCGCGGCACCTCCTCACCCAGCGTCACCAGTCCCCACAGCCCTTCGCGCAGAAAATCAGCAAATACGCCGATAAAACTGGCAAGCAGCACCAGAAAGATGACCCCTTTCAGCCACTGACGGTGATAAAACTGACCGAAGCCGGGAATGACCGCCAGCAGCAGGCTGGTCCAGGCGTGACGCCCGGCCACGCGCGGTTTGGCAAAATGTTCCGGGATGATACTCACAAACAACTCCTTTCAAAAAACGGGAGAGACGCCCTCCCGTTCTGCGACGTCAGAAAACTACTGGTTGCTGGCCTGCATGGCTTCGATTTGCATCTGAACCTGTTTTTCTGCGCTGTCGAGCGCGGCTTTCGGATCCTGTTTACCGGTCAGGCTCAGCTCGAGGGCCGCGTTCGCCGGAGCCCAGACTTCACCCATTTCCGGAATGCCCGGCATCGCTGTCGCCCGTGCGGCCTGCACGGCAACCGCGCTGGCTTTCTCGTCGTTCTTAATGAGCGGATCGTCAATCATCGCGGTCAGCGGCGGAATTTCACGCGTCGCGATATAGCGCGTTTTGACGTACTGCGGCTGGTTGATAAATTCGATAAATTTCTGCGCCATGGCTTTGTCTTTGCTCCAGGTAGAGACGACATAGCCCTTCACGCCCAGGAATGAACTCATTGGCTTACCGTCCGGCAGCGTCGGCAGCGGCGCAACGCCGTAGTTAATGCCCGCCGCTTCATACGGCTGGAACGCCCACGGACCGTTGATGACGGCTGCCGCTTTTTTCTCGGTAAACAGAGAGTCGATCGCGTTCAGACCGTTATCGCCGATGATCCCCGCCGGGAACACGTCATCGGCATAGAATTTTTTCAGGTAGGTGACCGCGTCTACCGCGCCTGGCTTGTTCAGGCCCACGTCGCTGGCGTTATAACCGCCTTTATCGTTTTTACCGAAGATGTACCCGCCCATCGGGGAGATAGCCCCCCAGCTGTAGTAAATCTGGTCGAACTTGGCGAGCAGGCCGTACTGTTTTTTGGCGCGCTGCTGTTTAGAAAAGTCATACCAGTCCTGAAGTGAGTTGAGCGGCTTCGCGATCAGGTCTTTGTTGTAAATCAGCACCAGCGTCTCAACCGCTTTCGGCACACCGTAAAGGGTGTTATCCATTTTGAAGGCATTGATGGACGCCGGCGTGTACTGTTCGGTCTGCTTCGCCTCCAGATTCAGGGGGGTCAGCAGCCCTTGCACAACCGCGCCGCCGAGTTGATCATTGGGAATGACCAGCACGTCCGGGCCAATTCCTGCCGGGCCGTCGAGGCGCAGTTTTTCCAGCTGCTGCGCGTAAGGCATCTCCTGCAGGTTAACCTTAACGTCGTACTGCTTTTCGAAATCGGCGACCGCGTCTTTAATGCCGGACGACTTTTTGATGTCTTCCCAGACGTTAAGCTGCGTGGTGGCGTGAGCCTGCACCGCGAGCGTAGAGAGGATCAGAGCAGCGAGTATGTTCTTTTTCATTATCAACCTCATGTGAAGGTATAACAATTTTATGGTTGTTATTGCATTTCACCGCCATACACCTTCGCCAGAAAACCGACTAACACTGGCGTACAACGTATAACATCAAATGCCTTTGGTTTGGTATACGCTACCCTTCACATCATGATAACTCTACAAAAAACTGTAAGTTGTGTGATCGTCATAACATTAATGGAATATCAGTATAGGGTGCGTGAATACTGGAAGTTATAGTCAGAGCAGACAAATTGCACCGTCCAGCCATGTAGCAAATAATTGTTATACGTAATACATATGCGGCGGTTTACTCGGGGAATACAGATGTCGAACATACAATTGAGGAATGTCACCAAACGCTTTGGCGACACCGTAACCTTGCACAACGTGAATCTTGAGATTGAAGACGGTGAGTTTGCCGTCTTTGTCGGTCCTTCCGGCTGCGGTAAATCGACAATGCTGCGCATGATTGCCGGACTGGAGGACATTAGCGAAGGGGAAGTGTTAATTGGTGACGAGGTGATGAACGACGTTGCCCCCTCCCACCGCGGCGTGGCGATGGTGTTTCAGTCCTATGCGCTCTACCCACATATGACGGTGGCCGAAAACATGGGCTACGGCCTGAAGGTCAATAAGGTGCCGAAAGATCAGATCCGCCATCAGGTCGAGATGGTGGCCAAAACGCTGCAGCTTTCCCACCTTCTGGATCGCAAACCTAAGCAGCTTTCCGGCGGCCAGCGCCAGCGTGTGGCCATTGGCCGCGCCATCGTACGTAATCCGCGGGTCTTTATGTTCGACGAACCGCTCTCCAACCTGGATGCCGAGCTGCGCGTGGAGATGCGTCTGCATCTTGCCCGTCTGCACCAGGAACTGAAAACCACCATGGTGTATGTCACCCACGACCAGATAGAAGCGATGACCCTGGCTGATAAAATTGTGGTGATGAACTACGGAAAGGTTGAGCAGATGGGCGCGCCGATGGAACTCTACTACAAACCGGCGAACAAGTTCGTGGCCGGGTTTATCGGCTCGCCGAAGATGAATTTCCTGCCGGCAACGGTAGAGGCCTGGCAACCGGGTGAGCTGACGGTGAGATTATCCCAGCAGAAGACACTCACACTGGCCCTGACCACCACACCGTTGAACGCAGGCAGCCCGGTGACGCTGGGCATTCGTCCGGAACATTTAACCACCGATCTCCGCCACGGCACGCGGCTGACGTTTAACTGTGAAGTGGTTGAGCGTCTGGGCAATAACACCTACCTCTTTGGTCAGTGCTACGGCCACGACAATGTGAAGATTTTGCTGCCGGGCGATGTGAAATTCGCACCGTGGCAGCAAATTGATGTGGCTTTTGACGATCGCCACTGCATGGTGTTTGACGAGCAGGATGTGCGGGTGAGTGCCGACATTGATGAAGCGGTACGCTCGGTCGCTTAACCCGCCAGACGCGTTACCGCACGCGTAAAGGCATCAATCGCCAGCGCGACATCCTCAGCCATCACCGATTCCGCCGGATGGTGGCTGACGCCTCCCTTACACCGCACAAACAACATCCCTACCGGCCAACGCTCCGCCAGGGCGATGGTGTCATGACCGGCACCGCTCGGCAGCGATAATGTCTTCCCCTGCACCGATTCTACAGCCTCCGCCAGCAGCGCCTGCAGACGTGTATCGCATGGCGTGGCGGCGATTCGGTAAAATTCGTCGGCAGCAAAATGTATTCCGCGACGGGCCGCTATCGCCTGCGCCTGCGTCAGCAGTGCAGTAAGCAGAAGGTCAAGCGGCGCATCCTGCGGGCCGCGAATATCTAACGAGAGCGCGACCTCGCCGGGGATGACGTTTACCGCACCAGGCAGACAGCGCAACTCACCCACCGTGGCCACCAGGTTGCCGCCGTGCTGACGGGTGGTGTTTTCAATCAGCACCATCCATTCGGCGGCGGCGGCCAGCGCGTCCTTACGATGCGCCATCGGCACGGTCCCGGCGTGGCCGGCCTCACCGGTGAAGCGGCAGTTCAGACGACGCGCGCCGTTAATGGCTTCAACCACGCCCAGCGCCAGACCGGCCTGTTCCAGACACGGTCCTTGTTCAATATGCAGCTCCAGACAGGCGCTGAAATCATCCGGGCGTCTTGCGGCCATCGCGACACGGCTGGGATCTAACCCTGCCTGTACCATCGCCTGCGCCACGCTGATACCTCTGGCATCGCACGTGTCGAGCCAGCCCACAGGCCAGGTGCCCGTCAGGGCGCGGCTGCCCAACAGCGTGATACCAAAGCGGGTACCCTCTTCATCGCAAAAGCCGACAATCTCAACGGCCTGCGCCAGCCGTTTTCCCTGCTGGTGCAGGCTGTCAACGACTTCAATGGCCGCCAGCACCCCCAGCATCCCGTCGTAGCGTCCGGCATTGCGCACGGTATCCAGATGCGAGCCAAGCAATACCGCCGGTGCGCCCTCCTGCTCGCCTTCATAACGTCCGCAGATATTCCCCACGCTGTCCTGCCAGACGGTCATGCCCGCCTGGTTCATCCACTGCCCGACCAGCTGGTTAGCCTGCAGATGCTGGGCAGAGAGGTACACGCGGGTAAGGGAATCCTGGGTTTCGCTGATGGCGGCCAGCGCATCGGCGCGGGCCATCACACGTTCTGCCGCCTGCTGGCGTGTCGCGTGATTCATAGCGCCGTCTCAGTGCGGTAATGATCCCACGCGGCCTGCATCGCGGCACCCTGCGTAGTGGAAAACTTCAGGTAGTTCAGTACCGACTCCAGCGCACTCAGGGTGGTCATTACGCAGTCTTTACGCGCGTTATAGCCCATGGTGCCAATACGCCACACTTTGCCGTGCAGCGGACCAAACGAAGTACCGATTTCAATGCCGAAATCCTCCAGCATCAGTTTACGCACCTGGTCACCGTTTACGCCCTGAGGGATAAGCACGCCCAGCACGTTGTTCATCTTGTGCCTGAGGTCGCCGAAGGTCTCGAGTCCCATCGCCTGAATACCTTTCAGCAGCGCATCCCCGTGCAGCTTGTGGCGGGCGATACCGTTATCCAGCCCTTCCTGCAGAATGAGGCGGGCACATTCGCGGGCGCCAAACAGCGCGGTGGTCGCTTCGGTGTGGTGGTTCAGACGCTCGGGTCCCCAGTAATCCATCACCATGCCGAGGTCGAAATAGTTGGAGTAAATCATCTCCTCGTCGCCGTCGCGATGGGCATCGGTACGGATCCCCTCTTCGATGCATTTGCGGCGACGGATTGCCTCTTCCATCCGTGGGCTCAGGGTAACAGGCGAGGTGCCGGACGGACCGCCAAGACATTTCTGCATCCCCGCCGAGACCGCATCCAGCCCCCAGGCATCGGTCTCCAGGGCGTTGCCGCCGAGCGACGCGGTAGCATCGGTATAAAACAGGACATCGTAACGACGGCAGATTGCCCCGAGTTCTGCAAGCGGCTGCAGCATGGTGGTGGACGTATCCCCCTGCACGGTTAACAGCAGGCGCGGACGCACGCGTTTAATGGCATCTTCCACCCGATCCGGTGTGAACACCTCGCCCCACGGTACCTCGATGGTGTGGACCTCTGCGCGGCAGCGGCGGGCAATTTCGCACAGCAGATGGCCGAAGCGACCAAAAACGGGCACCAGCACTTTGTCCCCCGGACGAATGGCCGATACCAGAATCGCTTCAATCCCCGCGCGGGAGGTGCCGTCCACCAGCATCGTCCAGCGGTTTTCCGTGCGGAACACGCCGCGGTAGAGTGCCATGACGTCGTTCATGTAGTGGGTCATCGCCGGATCGTACTGGCCGATAAGCTGGCTCGACATGGCTCGCAGCACGCGCGGATCGGCGTTGATTGGCCCCGGCCCCATCAGCAGACGTTGTGGCGGATTGATTTGCGGAAATTGAGCGATATCCATTTTTTAGTCCTTAGTTAATTGAGGCCGCGCACGGAGGAGATAAACTGTTTAAGCTCAGTGGTCTGTGGGTTAGCGAACAGCGTTTTGCTGTCGCCCTGCTCCCAGACGCGCCCCTGATGCATAAACACCACGCGGTCGCCCACTTCGCGGGCAAAATTCATTTCATGGGTCACCAGGATCAGCGTCATCCCCTCAGCGGCCAGTTGTTCCAGCACCTTGAGCACTTCGCCTACCAGTTCCGGATCGAGCGCGGAAGTTATCTCGTCACAGAGTAAAACTTTAGGCGACATCGCCAGAGCACGGGCAATCGCCACGCGCTGCTGCTGGCCGCCGGAGAGGCTTGACGGGTAGTAATCCAGACGGTCACCCAGCCCGACTTTCTCCAGCATGCGCTGCGCCAGCACCTGACATTCTGCTGCGCTTTTCTTCAGCACCCGACGTGGCGCGAGCATCACGTTTTCCATCGCCGTCATGTGCGGGAAAAGGTTGAAGTTCTGAAATACCATGCCGACCGAGCGGCTGATTTCACGCGCCTGGGAATCCCGGTCGGTAATGGTCATGCCGCCGAGCTTGATGCTGCCGTCCTGATACCCTTCGAGGCCGTTAATGCAGCGCAACAGCGTGCTTTTACCCGAACCGCTGCGCCCGATAATTGAAATAACCTGGCCCATGTCGATGTCCAGATCCACGCCCTTGAGCACGTGGTTATCGCCGTAGTACTTCTGCACCTGATTAATGGTGATGAGAGGCATTGAATTTAGTCTCCAGATAACGGCTGTAGCGCGACAGCGGATAACACAGAATGAAGTAGCCGAGCGCCACCAGCGCAAAGACTTTAAACGGCTGATAGGTCACGTTGGTCAGCATCGTCCCGGCCTTGGTCAGCTCGATAAAACCGATAATGGATGCCAGCGCGGTCCCCTTAATCACCTGCACGGCGAACCCCACCGTTGGGGCGATGGCGATGCGTAACGCCTGGGGAGCCACCACGCGAAACAGCGTCTGGCCGAAGGTCAGCCCCAGACAGCGCGACGCCTCCCACTGCCCTTTCGGCAGCGCACGAATACTGCCAAACCAGATATCAAGCAAAAAGGCGCTGGTGTAGAACGTCAGGGCCAGCGACGCAGCGGTCCACGGCGAAACATCGATACCCAACAGCGCCACGCCGAAGAAGGCCAGGAACAGTTGCATCAGCAGCGGCGTGCCCTGAAACAGTTCGATATAGCCGCGGATAAGACGTTTTACCGTACGCCCACCCGTGAGGCGCAACAGCAACAGCGGCAGCGTTACCGCCGCCCCGCCGACAAACGCCACCAGCGATAGCAGCACCGTCCAGCGTCCGGCGAGCAGCAGATTGCGAATAATGTCCCAGTCGGTAAAGGTGGTCATCATGCCTGTACTCCCAGCCACTTCCGTCCTGCCGCCATCATTAGCTGGCGCAGGGTAATTGACAGCACCAGGTAAATTCCGGTGGTCACCAGATAGACCTCAAAGCTCAGGAACGTTCTTGACTGAATCAGGTTGGCGGCAAAAGTCAGCTCTTCATAGGAGACCTGCGACACCACCGACGAACCGAGCATAACGATAATGCACTGGCTAACCAGCGCCGGATAAATACGCTGCAGTGCCGGTGGCAGCACCACGCGTATAAACGTTTGCAGGCGGGTAAGCCCCAGCACGCGGCCGGCCTCCCACTGTCCTTTGGGCGTAACCTGAATACCGGCACGGACAATCTCCGTGCTGTACGCACCCAGGTTAACGACCATTGCCAGCAGCGCCGCTTCGCCCGCCGTCATCTTCAGCCCCAGATTCGGCAGACCGAACACAATGAAAAACAGCTGCACGACAAAGGGCGTGTTGCGGATAATCTCCACGTAGCCGCCCCAGATCCGGCTGAACCACGTCGTCCGGCCGCTGCGAATCGCCGCCCCGAAAATACCGATCGCCAGCCCGCCGAGGGTTGCCATCACCGTCAGTTGAATGGTGACCCACAGCCCTGCCAGCAGCGCCGGCCAGTACGGCCAGAGCGCAGAGAAATGGAGTTGCTCTGTCATCGCCTTACACGCCCAGGCTTGCCGGCAACGGCGCTTTCAGCCACTGCTCAGAGAGGCTATTCAGGGTGCCGTCTTTAATTCCCTGCTCAATCACCGCATCAACTTTCGCTTTCAGCGCCGGTTCGTTTTTCTTCAGCCCGATAAAGCACGGCGAGTCCTTCAGCATAAAGCTCGGAACCGGGGCTTTGGCGGCGTTCTGGCGGGAAATCGCCGCCACGACCAGATTGCCTGTCGCCACGTACTGGACCTGACCGGACAAGTAAGCCGACAGGGTGGTGTTATTGTCTTCGTAGCGTTTGACGTCTGCATCTTTCGGCGCAAGGCTGGTCAGCACCATGTCCTCCACCGCGCCGCGCGTCACGCCAATGGTTTTTCCACTCAGTTGAGCAGCATCTTTCAGCTCAGCCCCTTTCGGGCCGAACACGCCGAGGAAGAACGGCGCATAGGCACGGCTAAAATCGATCACCTTTTCACGCTCGGCGTTTTTACCGAGGCTTGAGATCACCAGATCCACCTTATCGGTTTGCAGATACGGCACGCGGTTGGCACTGGTCACCGGCACCAGCTGCAGCTTGAGCTTCATCTGTTTTGCCAGATAGCGCGCCATGTCAATGTCGTAGCCCTGCGGCTGGAGATCGGTCCCGACCGAACCAAACGGAGGAAAATCCTGCGGGACGGCGATACGAAGAGTGCCGCGTTTCTCAATATCCTGAAGCTGGTCAGCTTTTGCTGGCAGGTTTGCAAACAGACAGACGGCCCCGGTCAGTGCAATCAATAACTTTTTCATGGTGCTTCCCCGTAACGTTAACATGAAACAAAAGATTCTTTTAATTGGATTTTGCAACTAATGTGCCAGATGAAGCGAAACGGGAAATTTTCTCTGAAGGCCTGATAAAACGAGAGCGGGGCGGAAAAGGCCTCCCTTTTCCGCCCCGCTTTTCTGCACTATTTTAATGCAAAGCACCAGCCTGATGCCCCATTATCGCTGTTCCAGTTCGTCCAGCTGCTGATACAGGGAGGCGATATCGTGGATCCGGGGACGGCCTTTATCGAGGATTTCATGCAGGAAGGCGTTAGCCAGCAGGTTGATCAGACTGTTGACCGACGAGTAGCTGTCGTACGCCGAGACGCTGTCCAGCGGGGCGCAGAGCTGCCAGCTGGTCAGCGGAAACAGGCTGTGCGCCTGCGGCTCACACATCAGCAGAACCGGAATACCGCTGTGCTGAAGCTGCTGCAACAGCGGCCGAACGATCCGCGGGCGACGGCGAAATGCCATCATAATCACCAGATCGTCGGGCGTTAAATCGACCAGTTCCTCGCTCAGGCTCTGCCCCGGCTGCGGCAGCAGCAGCACCTGTCCGCGCGCCTGCAACAGCTGCTGGCGCAGGTGCAGCGCCGCCGGATAGGCGTTGCGCATCCCGATAATCACAATCCGCCGTGCCTTCACCATTGAGGCCATGGCCTCGGCAAACTGCTGAGCATCCAGAGCGTTGACCCACTGGGTGAGGTTTGCCATCTCCTGCTTATAATGCCGCGCCAGCAGAGTGTTGCCCTGCACCGCATCGCGGTTATCGGTCAGCGGCATGCCGCTCTGGCGCAGCGTGCGCAGTTCGTCGCGCATCTCTTTATACTTCTCATAGCCCAGACGCTTAAACAGACGGCTCACCGTGGCTTTCGACACCCCGCTCAGCTGCGCCAGCTCGGCGCTGTTATAACTAATGAGGTCGTCGAAATGATCAAAAATAAAATCAGCCACCCGTTGCTCCTGCGGTGACAACGACGCGTATTGCGCTTTCAGACGTTCATCAAGCTGTTCCATAAAGCCTCTGTAACTTTTGTTTCACCTCACTATACCCTTCATTAAGCATGCCAGCTTCTTAAAACGTTATGTTACGACTGACGTGAAACTTTTCATTCATAACTGGAACAGCTTTTGCAGCACCTTGTGACTTTTGGGTTATGAGGACTCTCCATGCAAAGTAATGTCTCCGTACACGGAATGGCCGTGGCGCCCCACCATCTTGCCAGCCAGAGCGCCCTGGCCATTCTGCGCGAAGGCGGTAGCGCGATTGAAGCAATGGTCGCCGCCGCCGCAACCATTGCCGTGGTTTACCCGCACATGAACGGTCTCGGTGGGGACGGTTTCTGGCTTATCGTGCCGCCTGACGGCGAACCGGTTGCCATTGACGCCAGCGGCACAGCAGGCTCACTGGCGACGCTTGCCGCCTATGACGATGTCTCTCAGATCCCCCATCGCGGGCCTCGCGCGGCGCTGACCGTGGCGGGAACGGTGAGCGGCTGGGACGAAGCGCTGAAGGTTTCGCGCACGCTGACGGGCACCGCTCTTCCCCTGAATCGCCTGCTGGCAGACGCCATTGACTATGCCCGAAACGGCACGCCGGTGACCGCGTCTCAGGCCGCCGCCACGGCCAGTAAGCTGGATGAACTGAAGGACCTGCCCGGCTTCGCGGAGACCTGGCTGACGGACGGCAAACCGCCGCAGGTCGGCAGCCGGTTTTATCAACCGGCGCTGGCCTCCACGCTCTCCCACCTCGCAGATGACGGTCTGGACAGTTTTTATCGCGGCCCGCTGGCGGAGCATCTGGCCCGGGGCATGGCAACGCTGGGGCTGCCCATCACCCTGGCTGACCTAAACGCGCATGTCGCCCGGCGCACCACGCCGCTGAAATTACAGCATCAGCAGGGCGAAGTGTGGAACCTTGCGCCGCCAACGCAGGGGCTGGTGTCGCTGGCGATCCTCGGGATAACCGACCGCCTGTCCATGGCCGATGCTGACGAAGCGACCACCGTTCACCGCATTGTAGAGGCCACCAAACTGGCGTTTGGTCTGCGCGATGCCCATATCACCGACCCGCGCGAGCTGAAAACCGATATCCAGGGTCTGCTGGATCCTGCCGTACTGGCCGCCCTCGCCGACCAGGTCGATGATAACCAGGCCGCACCGTGGGGCTGCGGCAAAGGCCCTGGTGATACGGTCTGGATGGGGGTGATGGATAACAGCGGTCTTGCCGTGTCGTTTATCCAGAGCATTTATCACGAGTTCGGCAGCGGCGTGGTCCTGCCTGATACCGGCATCGTCTGGCAAAACCGGGGAGCCTCATTCAGCCTCAATCCCCGTCACCTGCTGGCGCTTGCGCCAGGAAAACAACCGTTCCACACCCTGAACCCGGCAGCCGCGCGTCTGCATGACGGACGCGTCATGGTCTACGGCTCGATGGGCGGTGACGGCCAGCCGCAAACCCAGGCCACCCTGTTTACCCGCTATGTGGTGCAGGGGGTACCACTGCAAGAGAGCATCGCCCGCCCGCGCTGGTTACTGGGGCGCACCTGGGGACAGACATCCGACACCCTGAAGGTGGAAGGCCGCTTTACGCCGCAGACCGTCACGCGCCTGCAGGCGCTGGGCCACGACGTGGAGTGCTTCCCGGCCTTCAGCGAAGCCATGGGCCACGCGGGTGCGATTGTTCGCCATCCTAACGGGCTGTTTGAAGGGGCATTTGACCCGCGCAGCAACGGCGCCGCCGCCGGATTTTAAGGAGAGACTGATGAATACCACACAACCTGACTGGCATGCCTATCTGGCGCAAATGGAGTCCGTGCTGGGCGTTGAGCTGGATGACGCCAGCCGGGCAGAACTCCATGTGCAGTTCTGCCGTATCGCGGCGATGGCCGCCCCGCTGATGGCGCTGCCGCTTGATGACCGTCTGGAGATCGCAGGAGTATACAAAGCATGACGCTACACGAGATGAGTATCAGTGAGATCCAGCAGGCGCTGAGTGCAGGCGACCTGAGCGCCCATGACATCGCCCGCCAGACCCTGGAAGCCATTACGCGCATCAATCCCCATATCAACGCCTGGACCACCGTCACGGAAGAACGCATGCTGGCCGAAGCCGAGAATATCGACACCCTGCGTCGGGAGAAACGCCCCCTGCCGCCGCTGGCAGGTATTCCCTACGCGGTGAAAAACCTGTTCGACGTCGCCGGGCATACGACCCTTGCCGGTGCAGAGCTGTTCAGCCAGCGCCCCCCCGCCACCGCTGACAGCTTTGCGGTACGCCAGCTGCGCAGTGCCGGAGGCTTATTGTCGGGGATGGTCAACATGGATGCCTACGCCTACGGCTTTACGACGGAAAACAGTTACTACGGCGCAACGCGTAACCCGCACGATGTGACGCGCATTGCCGGAGGATCGTCCGGCGGCTCTGCCGCCGCGGTCGCTGCCGGACTGGTCCATTTTTCGCTCGGTACCGACACCAACGGGTCGATTCGCGTACCGGCCTCCCTGTGCGGAATATACGGTCTTAAGCCCACTTTTGGTCGTCTGTCACGCGCCGGCAGCCATCCGTTTGTCGCCAGTCTGGATCACATCGGGCCGTTTGCCCGTCGCGTGAGCGATCTGGCGTCGGTGTACGATGCACTGCAGGGTCGGGATACCAGCGACGGATTTCAGGCGGAGAGCTCCCGGGAGCAGACCCGGCCCCTGCTCGACCGCGGTCTGGATGGTTTGCGCTGCGCGGTGCTCGACGGCTATTTCAGTACCTGGTGCGACAGCGACATGCGGGACGCCGTGGCGCGGGTGGCAAAAGCCCTCGACGTGCAGGAAACGCTGCAGTTCCCCGATGCCGAGCTGGCCCGCTCCGCGGCGTTTATCATCAGCGCCTCGGAAGGCGGAAATCAGTACCTGCCCGCGCTTCGCCGCGAGCCCGGGCGTTTTGAACCCCATTCGCGCGAACGACTGCTGGCCGGCGCGATGATCCCTTCTGCCTGGTATATTCAGGCCCAGCGTTTTCGCACGCAGGCCCGACAGGCGTTTAAAGCGTTGTTTGCGCAGGCCGACGTGCTGATCGCCCCGGCCACGCCGCGCAGTGCAACGCGGATTGGCGAAGAGATTATGGAGATCAACGGCCAGCCGTTACCGGTTCGCGCCAGCATGGGCATGCTGACGCAGCCGATTTCGTTTTTAGGTTTACCCGTTACCACCGTCCCGCTGCGCACCGCTCAGGGCAGACCTGTTGGCCTGCAGTTGATCGCCGCGCCGTTTAACGAGCAAGCCTGCCTGCGCGTGGCGCGGGTGCTGGAAGCAAGCGGAATAACCGATGCCCGGCCGGCGGAGATGGCACCATGATAAATCACGATGACATTAACCTTCCGTGGGTCGTTGCAGAAGTGACCGCAGCCTTTTACCGCTATGAAGATGCGCTGGTAAGCAACAACATTCCGGTGCTGGATGAGCTGTTCTGGCACGACAAAAACACGGTGCGTCTCGGTGCGGGCGAAAACCTGTATGGCATTGAGGAAATCCGCGCCTTTCGGGCGGCGCGCCCGTCCGCGGGCCTGCAAAGGACGTTGCGCCATACGGTAATCACCACCTTCGGAGAAGATTACGCCGTGTGTAGCACCGAATTCACCCGCGAAAGAACGGAGCGGATTGGTCGCCAGCAGCAGACATGGGTACGCTTCCCGTACGGCTGGCGGATTGTGGCGGCGCAGGTGAGCGTGATGGCGTAATGTTAATAACCCTGCCCGATGGCGCTTTTCCCCTCAGATAAGCAGCAGGCCGGGACAGGCGTCACCGCCGCCCGGCGCACTGCTGGACCGTTATTGTTGGAACGGGTGCACCTCACGCCAGTGATCGGCTATCTGCTGGCGGGTACAGACCCATACCCGATCGTGCTGCGCAAGGTAATCAAGGAACCGCTGCAGAGCACGAAAACGCCCCGGACGCCCCAGCAGACGGCAATGCATGCCGATGGACATCATCTTCGGCGCACGTTCCCCTTCTTCGTACAACACGTCAAAGCTGTCTTTCAGGTAGGTATAAAACTGCTCGGCGGTGTTGAACCCCTGCGCGGTCGCGAAGCGCATGTCATTGGCATCCAGCGTATACGGCACAATCAGGTGGGGTTTGCGCGTGCCGTCGCTGCACGCCACTTGCGTCCAGAACGGTAAATCATCGCCATAGTAGTCGCTGTCATAGTCAAAGCCCCCATGTTCCACTACCAGCTGACGGGTGTTTGGGCTGTCACGCCCGGTGTACCAGCCGGCAGGCGGTTTGCCAAACAGGTCAGTCAGGACATGCACCGCCTTGTGCAGGTGCTCGCGCTCCTGGTTGATATCCATACTTTGATAGTGGATCCAGCGCCAGCCGTGGCTGACCACGTCATAATCAGCCGCTTTAATGGCGTCAACGATATCGGGATGTCGCGCCAGCGCCATTGCCACGCCAAAGACCGTCAGCGGCAGGCCACGCTTGCAGAATTCGTTATGGATCCGCCAGAACCCGGCACGGCTGCCGTATTCATAGAGGGAGTCCATCGACATGTGTCTGTCCGGATAACTGGCCGCACCGATGATGTCCGAGAGGAATTGTTCTGAGCCGGCATCACCGTGCAGCACGTGGTTTTCCGCCCCTTCTTCGTAATTGAGTACAAACTGCACGGCGATGCGCGCCTGGTTCGGCCACTGCGCGTGCGGCGGCTTGCCTGCATAGCCGCGTAAGTCCCGCGGATAATCTTCGTTAAAAAGCGCCATTATCACCCCCTCAATTAAAATGGATTCAGTGCCTGAAAGTGTCCGCTCAACGCTTTTTTCTCCGGGAAAGCCAGGTCCCCGTGCTTGCTGGTTGACAGCCCCAGCGCCACCAGCGACTCGACCATTTTCACCGCCGCGCTGACGCCGTCGATCACCGGCACGTGCAGCTCGCGCGTCAGCTCCTGCGCCAGCGTCGCCATTCCACCGCAGCCGAGCACAATCGCGCCGCAGCCATCTTCTTTCAGCGCCTGGATGCAGCGCGCGCGCACCTTCTCCTGAGCCAGGCCGCTACCGTCTTCCAGTGCCAGCACCGGCAGATCGATGGCATGCAGGGCTGCACAGTGGTCCTGGAAACCATACTGGTGCAAAAGATGACGGGCGATAATCCGCGTGCGCGGCAGCGTGGTCACAACAGAAAAGCGTGTTGCCACCAGCGTGGCCATATGCATCGCAGCTTCTGCGATACCGATGACCGGCCCCTGCGCCAGCTCGCGCGCCGCCAGCAGGCCGGGGTCACCAAAGCAGGCAATCACGTGTCCATCCACGCCCTGTTGCCGTCCGCGTTTTATCTGTTCGAGAACGCCCACGGCGGCGATGGCCTCATCAAAATGACCTTCTATCGAGGGCACACCTGCGCTCGGGCAGACGGCGAGGATCTCCGTTCCCGGTGCTGCTACCGCGCGGGCTGCGGCGCCGATGGTTTCCGTCATCGCGAGACTGGTGTTGGGGTTAATCACTTGTATACAAACAGACGACATTACGACTCCTTGTGGCTGGCGAACAGCCGGGCAAAATCAGGCAGGCACTCACCGGCCCGTTCGAAACAAAGGCTGGCGACAATATGTTCAAAATGGTGCATTAAGGCCTCACTCAGGGGCTGGAGCGCCTTCTGGCGCAAGAGTTCCACCAGTTGCTCGTGGTCATTGCAGCGGCAGCCCTGACGCCACGGCGCGCCCCAGGCTGCGATCACCAGCGACGACCGCTGGCTCAGTCCGGTCACCATCTCTGTCAGCACCTGATTGCCTGAAATGGCCTGAAGCTGAATATGGAAATTGGCGGAGTGGCGGATTGCGGCGGGGCCGTCATACGCTTCGTGCGCCTGCTGCTCCTGGCGAATAATCCCTTCCAGTGCAGCCAGATGCGGCGGCTGACAGTGGGCCAGCACGTCCGGCAGGTTAGCCACCTCAAGCAGAGCGCGCGTGCGGAAGATCTGCTGCGCTTCTTCTACCGTCGGGCTGGCCACGTGTGCACCACGTTTGGGCGTTAAGGTGACCATTTGCACAGCGGCGAGTCGTTGCAGCACCTTGCGAATACCGGTGCGGCTCACGCCGAAGACCTCAGCCAGCGCCTCTTCAGGCAATTTACTTCCCGGGAGCAACTGATGTTCGACTATCGCGGTCATCAGCGCCTGAAAGATAGATTCATCTTTGTCATGCAGGTCTGGCGCGGTCTGCAGGCTGTTTATGTTGTTCATTAACCACTCCGATTTTTACTTTTCGCTATCGAATCGTATACATAAAAATAAAATATTGCATACAAGATTTATTATTTTGGCCTGGATCCTGCAACACCGTCTGCACTCCCACTTAACGGGTTTTCATTCACAGGAGCAGGTTTCATGCCAAACAGACAAAACGCGCAGCACGGTACGGCCGCTGATTCCGGTGCGGTTTACAGCCCACGGCTTTGCAATGAGGATCTGGCACCGACGCGTGACCAGAACTGGAGCTGGTACAACATCTTTTCTTTCTGGATGTCGGACGTCCACAGCATGGGGGGTTATGTTGTTGCCGCGAGCTTCTTTACGCTCGGGCTGGCAAGCTGGCAGGTCTTGCTCTGCCTGCTGATAGGGATTTGCATTGTGCAGTTGTGCGCCAACCTGGTGGCGAAACCGAGTCAGATGGCAGGCGTACCCTACGCGGTGATTTGCCGTCAGGCATTTGGCGTTTTCGGGGCCAATATTCCGGCGGTGATCCGCGGGCTGATTGCTTTCGCATGGTACGGCATTCAGACCTACCTGGCCGCCAACGCGCTGATGCTGGTGGCGCTTAAGTTCTGGCCTTCACTCGCGACGCTCACCACCGGTTCGTTCCTGGGCCTGTCGCATCTTGGCTGGATCTGTTTCGCTATCATGTGGGTGCTGCAGGCGATGGTCTTCTGGCACGGCATGAGCGCCATTAAGCGCTTTATTGATATCGCCGGTCCGGCGGTCTACGTAGTGATGCTGGCGCTGGCGGGATGGATTGTATACAAGACCGGTTTTGACGGCATCTCCTTTACCCTCGCCAGCAAATCCCTGAGCGCCGGTGAGCAGACCTGGCAGATGATCACCGCCACGGCGCTGGTGGTCTCTTACTTCTCCGGCCCGCTGCTCAATTTTGGTGACTTCTCCCGCTACGGTAAAAGCATGGGGGAGATCCGCCGCGGTAACCGCTGGGGCCTGCCGTTTAACTTCCTGCTGTTCTCCATCGTTACCGTGGTGATTGTGTCGGGTACGCAATCGCTGTTTGGCCGCATGATCACTGACCCGATTGAAACCGTCAGCCGTGTGGGCAACGATCTGGCGGTGGCCATTGGCTTGCTGACCATGATCACCGCCACCATCGGGATCAACATCGTGGCGAACTTCGTCTCCCCGGCGTTTGATTTCTCTAACTGTTCACCGCAAAAAATCAGCTTCCGCACCGGGGGGATGATCGCCGCCGTCGGCTCTATCCTGTTAACCCCGTGGAACCTGTTTAACTCGCCGGAGCTTATCCACTACACTCTGGACGTGCTCGGGGCATTTATTGGCCCGCTGTTCGGGATTCTGATTGCCGATTTTTACCTGATTAAGCGCGGCAAGGTCTCCGTAGACGATCTGTTTGATGACACGCCAAAAGGCAAATACTGGTATCGCAACGGTTTCAACCCGAAAGCCATCGGCGCGCTGGTACCATCCGTTGCCGTTGGACTGGTGATAAGCTTTATTCCCTCCCTGCATGAAGTGGCAAACTTTAGCTGGTTTATCGGCGTCTTCCTGGGCGGGGTCACCTACCGCTGGCTGGCGCGGGAAGAGCGTGAAGCGGCAGGCGCCTCGTCGTTCAGCCCCCACGTGGCAACGCAAAAAGAGTAACCCTTCCTCCGAGCCGCAGTTCCTCTGCGGCCTTTTTCATTCTGGCACCGTTTTTGCTCAGTCTCATCACCCCGCTACGCAAACACTAAGGCAGGAAACATGATGGACTACCAGACTGCGATCCGCGGTGCATTTTTTGATATTGCCCAGGTCTGCGACAGTGCAGACGTTATCGCCCAACAGGCGCGCTACCTTGAAGACGGGCTGCTGTTCATCCATAACGGCAAAATTCTGGCCCAGATGGCCTGGCAGGAGGGCGAGCAGTATCTTGATCCCTATAAAGGGTACACCGACCTGCGCGGCAAACTGCTGCTCCCGGGTTTTGTCGATACCCACGTCCATTACCCGCAGACGGAGATGATTGGCGCTTTTGGTGAGCAACTGCTGGAGTGGCTGACCACATACACGTTCCCGGTAGAAAGCCAGTTTGCCGATGAGGCCTATGCGAAAGAGATTGCGGCGTTTTTCATCAACCAACTGGTCAGCCACGGCACCACCACCGCGCTGGTGTTTTGTACGCTGCATCCTGAATCGGTCGAGGCGCTGTTCACCGAGGCCCTGCGCCTTAACATGCGCCTTATCGCCGGGAAGGTGATGATGGACCGCCACACGCCTGACTACCTGAGTGAAACCGCGAAAGAGAGCTACCGGCAGACGCGCGAGTTGATCCAGCGCTGGCACCACCGTGGACGGTTGGGCTACGCCATTACGCCACGCTTTGCCCCGACCTCCTCACCGGAACTGCTGGCCGCGGTCAGCCTGCTCAGAGAGGAGTTTCCCGACACCTGGATGCAGACCCATCTGAGCGAAAACCCAAATGAAGTGGCCTGGGTGAGCGATCTGTGGCCGGAACATGAACGTTATCTGGATGTGTATCATCATTACGGGCTGACCGGCGAACGCAGCGTGTTTGCCCATGGGATCCACCTCCATGAGAGCGAGTGGCGCTGTCTGCACGATACCGGCTCGGCGGTGGCGTTTTGCCCCACCTCGAACCTGTTTCTTGGCAGCGGACTGTTCCGCTTACCCGCCTGC
Source organism: Enterobacter sp. 200527-13 (assembly GCF_027924865.1). Taxonomy (NCBI): domain Bacteria; kingdom Pseudomonadati; phylum Pseudomonadota; class Gammaproteobacteria; order Enterobacterales; family Enterobacteriaceae; genus Enterobacter; species Enterobacter sp. 200527-13. The sequence continues at coordinate 895,586 of NZ_BSCM01000001.1, read as the reverse complement.
TGGCAACACCAGGTGCGTATGGGCATTGGCACCGATGTGGGTGCCGGAACCACCTTCAGCATGCTGCGCACCCTCGGGGAGGCGTACAAGGTGGGTCAGCTGCAGAGCTACCGCCTGCGCGCCAGCGAAGCGTTTTATCACGCCACGCTGGGCGGCGCTCACGCCCTGAGGCTGGACGATAAGATTGGCAATTTCGCCCCCGGCAAAGAGGCCGATTTTATCGTCATCGACCCGGCCGTTACGCCGCTACAGCGCCTGCGTAACCGGCGCTGTCAGGACATTTATGAGCAGCTGTTTGTGCTGATGACCCTGGGCGACGAGCGCAATATTAGCGAGACCTGGGTCAACGGTGTGCAGGTGTGGTCAACTGCCGCGGTAGGTTGACCACCCGCCCGGCGCAATCACAAACGGCAGGTGGAAGTGCTCGTCTGCCGTTTCTCCCGTCACAAAATCGATCTGCGCGCAGGGGTAAAGCGTGTCGCGGCCGGTTTCGGTGAACCAAGCCCCTATCTCGGCCACCAGCCGGTAACGTCCTGCAGGCAGGAAAGGGATAAACGCGGTGATGCGCCCCTGGGCGTTAGTGAAAGCAGTGGCCAATACGACGCCGTCCTGCTCAAGATAAACCCTTACGCCCTGCGCAGGTTTTCCCGTCGAAATATCAAGAATATGTGTGCTTAACGTACTCATTCGTCAATGACTCCTTCCAGCCGAAGCAGCGTAATTTCCCGCAGCTGTTCCAGTGCGGCCTGTACCTCCTGCGCATCGCTGTTTTCCAGCCGGGCGTTGAGGGCGCGTAAAATCTCCTCACCGCTACGGCCTTTCGCGCGGATCAAAAACACGCGTCCAAAACGGGCCTCGTAGCGAGCGTTCCCTTCCTGCAGTGCCTGTGCCAGCTGCCTGTCGCGGTTGTCGACGGCACCCTGCTCCTGGCGCGAAAGCACCGCCTCCGCCCGGGCTCCCGTCGGTTTCTCACCAATTCGCGGGTGCGCATTCAGGGCCTGCGTAAGCGCCGTTTCATCCCAGGTTTGTGCCAATGTCCGGGCGGCGTCGAACAGTGCTTTGCGGTGTGAATAGGGCCGCCCCTGCACCAGCGCATCGGCCCAGTCGGGCAACGCCACGCAGGGCTGCAACTGCGCGAGCGCCTCTTCGTGGCTCAGTTGATTAAAAGTTTGCAGTGCAATCATACTCACTCCCGTCATATCGTCGTTTTATCGCTTTGCACAAACTACGCCACTCTTGCCATCCCCCATGAAACAGTCGATTCCGGATCGCACAACAGGAAATTATTGATTCATAAAAAGGCATTCTCACCGCGTTTGCGCACCTTAGCAGTGCAAAACCACCCCATACAACGCGCTTTTCGCCACTCTGCAGCCTGGTACGCAAATTGCTCTTCCCTTTTTACACCCTGCAAAAGGAGAGAAGCATGAGAGCAATCGTTATTGGCGCGGGCATTGGCGGCCTGAGCGCCGCTGTAGCGTTGAAGAAGGCGGGAATCGACTGTAACGTGTTTGAGGCCGTGAAAGAGATGAAGCCCGTCGGTGCGGCCATCTCCATCTGGCCCAATGGGGTGAAATGCATGCAGCACCTCGGGATGGGCGACATCATCGAGACCTACGGCGGCCCTATGCGCTTTATGGCCTATAAGGATCACCGGCGCGGCGATACCCTCACCCGCTTTAGCCTTGCCCCGCTGGTCGAGCGCACGGGCGGTCGCCCTTGCCCCGTGTCGCGTACGGAACTGCAGCGCGAAATGCTGAACTTCTGGGGGCACGAGAACGTTCAGTTCGGCAAACGCGTTGAAAGCGTCCGTGAGGACGCGGCTGGCGTCACCGTCACCTTCACCGACGGTACTACCGCGACGGGGGATTTCCTGATTGCCGCCGATGGCAGTCACTCCGCGGTTCGCCCGTACGTGCTGGGCTATACGCCCGAGCGCCGCTACGCCGGTTACGTCAACTGGAACGGGCTGGTGAAGATTGATGAAGAGATTGCCCCTGCGCACCAGTGGACCACCTTCGTCGGCGAGGGCAAGCGCGTTTCGCTGATGCCCGTCGCCGGCGGACGTTTCTATTTCTTTTTTGATGTTCCGCTCCCCCTCGGGCTGGCGGAAGATCGCACTACCCTTCGCGCCGATCTCACGGGCTACTTCCGCGGCTGGGCGGCACCGGTACAGAAGCTCATCGCCGCGCTGGATCCCGAGACCACCAACCGTATCGAAATCCACGACATTGAACCGTTCGACACCCTGGTGCGCGGCAACGTGGCGCTTCTTGGCGATGCCGCGCACAGCACCACGCCAGATATCGGCCAGGGCGGATGCGCGGCGATGGAGGACGCCGTGGTGCTGGGTGACTGCCTGCGCGAGAACCACAACATCGCACTGGCGTTGCGGCAGTACGAAGCGCTGCGCTGTGACCGGGTCCGCGACCTGGTGCTTAAGGCCCGTAAACGCTGTGATATCACGCATGGCAAAGACATGGCATTGACCCGGGCCTGGTACCAGGAGCTCAAAGAGGAGACCGGAGAGCGCATCATTAACGGTCTGTGCGACACCATTCAGGCCGGGCCTTTAGGCTGAACGCGAGAGGGACAACCATGAAAATACAACCGACTCCACCCGCCCATTGTACGTTTGAGCCAGAGGATTGGCTGCGTCTGGCAAAATGCTGGCACCCGGTTGCTCGCGCCTGCGACATCGGCGCGGCACCGGTCAAAGCCACCCTGCTCGACGAACAACTGGTTATCTACCGCGTCAAAGACCAGGTTGTGGTCGCCCGGGACGTTTGCCCGCACCGCGGCGTACCGCTGACGCTGGGCTTTCACGATGAACACGGGATTATCTGCCCTTATCATGGCTTACGCTTTGGTGAAGATGGACGCTGCAACCGCATTCCGTCCAGCCCTGACCAGCCGGTTCCCGCGAAGCTTAACCTGATTAACTATGCCGTGGAGGAGCGCTTTGGGTTGATCTGGACCTGCCTGGCGTTTGATCCGGATAACCCAATGCCGCTGCCCACCATGCCGCACTGGGATAACGACGGATTTCAGCAGATCAACTGCCCGGCGTTTGAGGTGAATGGCTTCGCCGGCCGTCAGGTGGAAGGGTTTCTGGACGTGGCGCATTTTGCCTGGATCCACACTGACACCTTTGCTGACCCCAATAATCCGCTGGTACCCCATTATCAGCCCCAGGAGACGCCGTTTGGCTTTGTTGCCGATTACTGGAGCTCGGTGAGCAACTACCCCGCCAGCTCCGATGTCCAGGCCCCGGAAGGCTTCCAGTGGCTGCGTCATTTTGAAATGCATTTACCGTTTACCGCCACGCTGACTATCCATTTTCCGGGGGAAGCCAGGCTGGTGATCATGAACGCCGCCTCACCCGTCTCTTCACGGGTAACCCGCATGTTCGCCCCTATCGCGCGCAACTTTGACCTGCATATTCCGGTAGAGGAAGTGCACGCCTTCAATTTGCGTATTTTTGAAGAAGACCGCCTGATGGTTGAGACGCAGCGCCCGGAAAGCCTGCCGCTGGATCTGACTCTGGAAGCCCACATCCCTGCGGATAAAAGCTCGATTGCCTACCGCCGGGGGCTGAAAAAGATGGGCTTCGGCGAGTTTTTCCTGGTGTGACGGAGGAACGTGATGAGCGAAATGTTGAGCGTTATTGTCGACGGTCTCTGGCGTGAGGGGGATAAGAGTCTCGCCGTCAGGCTGGTGTCAGAATGCGGTGAAGCCCTGCCAGGCTGGCAGCCCGGGGCGCACATTGACGTGCATCTGCCCTGCGGGCTGGTTCGCCAGTATTCGCTGACCGGGGCAAGCGACAGCGAGAGCTATCTTATTTGCGTAGGACGTGAAACCGCCTCGCGCGGCGGGTCACGCTATGTTCACGAGACGCTACGTCCGGGGCAGAAACTGCTTATCTCCTCACCGCGCAATCTGTTTGCGCTGCACAAGGCTGAACGCTTCTTGCTGCTGGCGGCAGGGATAGGCATAACGCCCTTGTATGCGATGGCCCGGCAGCTGGAGGCTTCCGGTACCCCATTTACGCTGCACTATTACGTTAAAGAGCATGGCAACGCGGCGTTTGCGCGTGAACTCATGCAATTTAAACACGGCGAGTGTGTCATCCATACCATCAGCCCGCGCACTGCGCTGGCAGAGCACATGCCCACGCCAGCGCCCGGTTTCCACGCCTGGGTCTGCGGGCCGGCAGGCTTTATGGAGAAAGTGTATCAGGTCGCCCTCACGAGAGGCTGGGCGGAGAGCAATCTTCACAGTGAAGCATTCCAGCCCGTTATGCCCGCCGACTGTAATGAAACGGGCGAGATTTTTACAGTCAAGCTGGCATCAACCGGCGAGCGCTGGCCGGTGCCGGTGGACAAAACTATCGCGCAGGTGCTGCTGGAAAACGGCGTGGCGGTACCGCTCTCCTGTGAAATGGGGATTTGCGGCGCCTGTCTGACGCCGGTTATCGACGGCGTAGTGGATCACCGGGATAGCGTGCAGTCGGAGGCGGAGAAAAGCGCGGCAGACCAGCAGGTGGCGCTGTGCTGCTCGCGAAGCCATTCAGGGGAACTGGTGATTGGGTTGTAGGACGAAAAAACCCTGCGATATTGCTATCGCAGGGTTTTCGGATTTGGCGGGATCCACGGATAGTCAAAACAAACGGCATACCGGGTTTCGGAGAAAAAGCATGTCCATAATCACCGATATCACTTCAAAAACAGCAGACCGGACGATAAAACGATCCCTCATGGCAGCATAACTGGCCTGACGCTTCATCATCTTAAAACGGGGAAATATCCGTGAAGCTTCCCGTCATAATGACGAGTTTTAAAGTATCTTAACGATGGATTTACTCTGATGCATTCCGTTTTATTTCAGCGTATCGGGCTGCCAGTTGTTTCAGATGCATCTCCAGCTGAGACCTCGCAGCTGCAGGTAAAGGTACACCAGGAGGATTTTCTGACAAGATACGCAGTTGCTCTTCAGCCGGAATGGACTGGTTAAAAGACTGCCGGACGGAAAATACAACCGACTTCAGTTCACTGACCGTCATGTATTTGCCTTTCTGCTCATCAAGCCCGTTCAGCCGGTCACTCAATTTTTGTAGCAATGACATCCCCTTATACCAGCCATTGAGCTGTTCTACCGGTAATGCGGCAGCATTAAGGTGTTGCTGCCACTGTTGTGTCAGGGGTTTTGCTTGCTCCGGCCACAGCACCTGAGCCTGTTCTGTAAGTTTTCGGCTGTAAGTAATACTCCAGTCAGGAGGCAATTTATCCAGTCGGGCAAGCTGCTGCTGTGTTTGTTCTATCATTGTTTGTGATGACGGAGATTGCTGACGCAACATATCCATTTTTTCAGGCGCGAGAGGTGCAGGTAACGGAGCCAGTGAGGCAGCAAGCTGAGTCTGTAGCGGGTCTGGCCGGTGAAGAAATTGCCAGCTCCACACTGCGCCCGTACTTATTATCAGCATGCTACACATTCCGGCAGCGAAGGATTTCCACTTTTTTACCTGAGTGGGCATTGCCGTCAGTACTTCCACATTTGCGTGGTGGTCTGGCTGTGCAACGAATACCCACTTCACTGGGCTGTCTGGCGCTGGGGTCTCTTCAGAGAGACTACCGGTATGAGAGCCTGTTGATATGACTGCACCATTCTTTACGGTGGCAGGCAGGACAATACCAGACTGAATATTCGACCCGCTACCGGTTGTATCGTTGCTGTTTTCCAGCCGGACAGCACTGTTGTGCATCAGGGAACGCAACGTATCGAGCTGGCTCAGATGCTTAAGCTCCAGACGTTGAAGCACCTCCCCCAGACTGCCAAGTAGTTGCTCAGCCCGATACAGTTGTCTGAGGTCGCTGTAATTGAGCGGGAGCGAGCGCATCCGCTGCTGAAGACGCTGGTTCAGACTGCTGAGTATTTCCATGCGGGCATGTACCGGCTGCGGCCACAGTGTCCCCCATTGATGGCTTATCAGCGCATCCAGTATCGCCAGGCCTTCATTGAGGCCGAATAAGCCGGCCAGCTGCGTCCGTGCCAGCGTGTACCAGGCCGCCGTCTGTAACTCCACACCGTTTTGCTCAAACAGTGAAAGGCAGAGTTTTTCGACATAATGCCAGTTCACATCCGGACGGGCCGGATGTGTCAGCTTACTCAGTTCATCACGCAGGGTGGCATAATCCGCTAACGTGCGCGGATCGCCACCGGTTTTGATTTTTCGTGGATTGATGTCATTCATGGCTGAATATCCAAATGAAGGTTGCGGTGCTGTACTTCCTGTTTATGCAGCTTCACCACAAGTCTGCTGGTACTGCCAGGTTAATAGCTATGAAAGAAGCGCTAAAACCAGACAAAAAGAAGTACTTTGATCAAAAGGTTGTACTGTGCGCAGCAACATCCCCGGGGGATTAAAGGTCCAGTCACTGAAATGACCTGCCCTTATGAACAGGCGCCCCAAAGAGATCACGCAACCTTCTGCATGAAGGGTCACTTCCACGCATCCGGTCACGCCCTGGCCGTACAAAAATACTGGTGTAAATTTCACAGACTGGTCATCTACACACAGAAAGATATCGGTAATCTCAAGAGCCCCGTACTCCACCAGCAGATCCGTAACGGATGTAATCAGCGTCCCCTCGTTCAATCCGATACCCTCCAGCCACGCGTCCATTTGCTCCTGAAGCTGCGCATTCGCTGGCAAAACTCTGCAATATCGGCCTGACTCTTACTGGGTGTTGGAACTGGTGAAAGCTGTCTGGCCTTACATACGGATTGCGGTATCGAGATACTGCTGTTGCTTCAGGTGCCTCAGCATCACTCGCCCTTCGGGCATAAACTCGGTGCCGTAACGTACGAGGCCAATGCCCTTAAGCTCAGCATCAATGGCATAACGCAACTCTCCTGGCACGTGCTGTTCGAGTAAAGTTACATTGAGGGACTGCAAACGGGGTTCATACTTGAGCAGGACACCGGCCAGCGTATCGATCAGCTCGTGGGCTGTACCCGGCATGCCTTGCAGAATTTTAGTCATATCCGGCAAACCATAATCTGGTAAATGGGATATAGTCCCGGCTCGGGCGTTCAAAATACGCTGGATGTTATCCAGTACAGATAAAATGACCTGGTCTTCTTCGTTTACAACTTCAAGGGGAAGATCCCCTGTAAAGTTGCCGGCAAGAATTTCATATAAAGAGGGCGTTTTTTGATTCATAATATATCAAATTATTTTAAATGATAGAGGTTTAGATTCTAAGGGATGTGAATTACCTTATGTTTCTTTTAAGGATTTTTTGCAAAAATAATTATTGAACAACCGGATAATGAGGAACAAAACATCAATATTACTCGAAGTGGATTTGTTCCATACCAAGCATAAAGATAATAACCAGGCTAAAGATTACTGAAGAGTGCTTTGGTTTTATAGATGTTGCTAGAAATGTAATGGATTCGGTCTCCGGCTCCGGGCTGGTGTCATCACCTGCGTCACGATAAGGCGCTGAGTAGCGGTAATGCCCCCCGGTGGTGACCGCATCGTTACGCACGCTGACCGTCGCATCCATCGGTGTGGAGGCTGTTCGGTAGTTGTAATCCCGCGTGGCGACCGTGCCGGTGGCAAGGGTGTACCAGGTTCGTACATCCCAGACCGACTCTGCCGCACCGTCAAACAGACCCGACGGCTCGCTGCAGGGCAGGCGCACATCAAACTGGTAGTTGAGCTGGCTGTCGGCCAGTATGTACGTATCCAGACCGCGCACGTCGTCCATCACCGTACGCCAGTAAATCCCCACTTCAGACAGAATGCGCCGGATAAACTCAAGGTCCGTTTCAAGCCACTGAGTGATAATTTCACGCGGCGGGTACGTGCGCTCCAGTCTGAACTCAAAATCGGGTCCCTCCAGCCCGTGTTTGCGCAGCACCTGCTCAACCACCTCAGGAACGGACTGGTTCTGATATAACGCGCACTGTCGGGTGTATACAGGCGGGAACTGAGCGTAAGACGGTAGTGGGACTGATCCTTTGAGGTGGAAAGCCATTCCAGGCGGGTAATAATACCGTGGACATTTTTACCGCTCCGCATCCGGAAAGAGGCATATTTCATCAGGACCTGTTCAGGGGAAATGTTCCTCTGCGAAGTGGTGAACTCGATATCCCACTTAAACGGCTCGCTCAGCGCTTCCCTGCCGCGAAAGCGCAGAACATCCGGCTTCACCGAACTGTCATTGATATCCAGAAAGTAACGGGTCTGTCCGTCAAAAAGCGCTAACATTTTGTTGACTTCTTGCCTTGCAGATATCGACTATTTGGAAAAGCGTTGGAGCCATTCCCTATATATTGAGACACTCATAAATGTTAACTGTACTCTGGGATCTTGCTCATTTGTAAGCTCAAGAAGAAGATTACCTGTAAAATTGCCGGTGAGAATTTATATATTGCTTATGCCTTTATTGTAAATTTCCATTCAACCAAGACATAGAAAAGACCAGAAATATAACGCAGGCAATGAATAATGAAACATTCCTGAACATTTCCACTTCAAAGAAGAGGTATGCTGGATAAACAATTAACAGAATATATTTAAGTCGCCTTGCTGTTTTGGATGTGTGCGACTCAGAAGGTACTTTTCTCAATTTACCATTTAATGAGAAAACAAATAGATAAGACAAAGAAGAAGAGAGAATAAACAATAAGGCCCTATATGGAAAATCAGCTTCAAAGATTTCAATCCCCATTAGCAGAGTTGAACTTATTGCTACGATGATACCTATTGCTTGCTTGGGAACAACTGCTGATATAAATATGCAAAACACAAGAATTAAATATACATAAAAACCATATAGGTTTGTTGATATGTGGATTTTATGTGGAATAAAAAACTGGGCGTAAAGTAAAGAAATCGAAATGGTGATGATTCTATAGATCATACATGCTAACAAGCCGATCAGTAGTTTACTATTAAATGAATTAATGTTTTTATTTATTCCATGCCGCATAGTTATCATACTCTTCTGAGGTTATAGAGTTACCTAATGCATCAGTTGACGCTCCATTATCTTGCTCGACAACATTCACAGCAGGGTAAGTGCTACCACCAGATTTAATGCTATATGTAAATCTTTGGCTTGCATATAACGCCCCTCGGAGCACAAAGAAATTATCATACGTATTAGTTCTATCGGCAACATCAGTACGTTTACCAGTTCCCCATATCATACCGGTTTCAACTGTTGATGGTATATTTTTTTCCATTCTATATGTGTCTATGGCGAAAGGTATTTGCCCAACGGCATCAGTCCAGTATGGAATTTTATTTATCATTACGAGGAGATAGCTGGCACCACCCACACTATTATTTTTCCAGTCGCCCTCACCTTTTGGACGAAAAGCCAAAGGCGTTCTATCGATAACTGAAAATTCTGCAATATCATCCCAAGTGAATATTTTGTAAGCTTCTTTTGCGTAATCAGCTTCGTTAACATACAACAATTCCCGATAGTTATCTGCCAATGGTTCAAACCATTGATACTGGAATTTATCATACAACTCTTGAGCTGTCATGATTTTAAAAGAATCCTTTTCACCCCCTCTCAAAACGAACAAAACATCAGCGTTTTTTCTTGTGATTATCAAAATGTTTGGCACTTCAATTTTATGGGCTTCTTCATCTTTTTCAGGCGTGGTATTACCTTTTATTCCTAATTCCGTTTTTTCATTTTTTGTAACGATAAAATAGGGGGCGCCATCGACTTCAATATTTATTTTTTTCATTGAATTATTACTCAGCTTAAAAATACCCAATACTCAGACTCACTGTCTTTCTTGTCGATATATCCATCTGCGCCAGAGCCTGAAAGTATTTCCTCTCCCTCCATTGTTTCAACACGATAATTGACATTTGAAGAGAAATTTAACTTTCTGTCGTAATACTGAGTGATCATTACCATCTGCTTCAATGACTCAATTGGTAGATTGGTTGCACCAGCAAACATCGTCCGCTTCACCTTCCGCAAATAAGACGCCGTCGTACCATACTCGACCTTCCCGGCCTCAAGTCGCAGATAGCTTCCGCCGCCGATCAGCGTGATACGTTTTTTTCCGGCCAGGGAGATGTCATTCGCCGAGCTCAGCGTCAGCTTCTTCTCAGCGAACAACCGCAGGCTGGCGTTTTGCGCCTGGATATCTATTGGCCCTTCTCCGGATTTGACGCTCAGTTGGCCGGTGCGGGCAAAGAGCCCCAGTTTTTCTCCGGCCAGCGTGGTTAGATTGCCCATAGTTCCGACGCTGATATCGCCCCCGGCGTTGACGACCACGTTTCGTGCTGCGGCCAGTTGCATATCTTCACCACTGGTCAGGGCCATGCCTTCCGGGGCTGTGAAATGCACAGCTTCATTGAGCGGTTTCAGCCGCTGCTCAAACATCTGTATCTGGCTGTCGACATCCGCTTTCAGGGCCTGCGCTTTTTCGGCGGCTATTTCCAGTTGTTGCAGTTGCTGATTAAGCCTGTCGATTTCCTTCAGCGCGGCATCCATGTCCAGGGCTTCGCCCTGCGCTTTTGGCTGTCCGTCCGCGCTGGCAAACAGCCCTTTCGCGGCACGGATGCTTCCGTATTCATCAGTGCGCAGTTCGCTACCGGTGCCGCGGGATTTGCCCTGATTGTCCACCAGGTGCCCGCTGTTGAGCTGCGTCTTGCCGTATTCCGTGGCGAGCTTGATATGCTCCTCGCCGCGTTTGTCCTCCATCCGCAGCTTATTGTTCGCCGGCGTGAGCAGCACGTTGCGGGTGTGATTGTCCCGGTTCACGAGGTCCGGATGTTCGGAGTCGTGCAGTGCATACGCGATGTACGGCAGGTCAATATCGCCATTGCTATACGCAATGGCCACTTCAGTGCCGTCAATGAGCGGCGTATGCCAGCCCAGCGTGTCACCGGCAGTCGGCTTCGCCATACGCAGCCACAGATACCCAAAGCCCTGCTCTGTTCCTTCGCGGTCGAAGTCCGGCTTTACCCGGTAGCGACCCTGCTCATCCAGGTGCGCGTAGATATCATTTTTCTCCCGGCTCTCGACGCGGGCCGGAAGTGTGCCGTGGATTTCAGGGCGCGGGATTTCAGTTGGGCGGAAACAGTAGCGTTCGGTATAAGGCATCCCCCAGACCGACACATGCAGACGGGAATCCCTGGCGCCCCGGAAGGTCACGAGCGTGAGGAGCACGCCTTCCTTCAGGGCAGCAATGACATCGCCCTGCGGCTCCAGCATCTGTCCTGGAGTGAGGTGTGCCGCATTGCTGAACAGGTGAATACAGGCAGTCCTGTTCAGCTCACGCTCATGGTGGAGTCGGGCGTAGAATGCCCCGCTTTCGGTGACCGGCTCCGGGTCGGTGTCGTCACCCGCTTCACGGTACGGCGCGGCATAACGGTAATGCTCCCCGGTCGTCACCGCGTCATTGCGAACACTGACGGTGGTATCCATCGGTGTGGAGGCTGTCCGGTAGTTATAATCCCGCGTGGCGACAGTGCCGGTGGCAAGGGTGTGCCAGGTTCGTACATCCCAGACCGACTCTGCCGCACCGTCAAACAGACCCGACGGCTCGCTGTAGGGCAGGCGCACATCAAACTGGTAGTTGAGCTGGCTGTCGGCCAGTATGTACGTATCCAGACCGCGCACGTCGTCCATCACCGTACGCCAGTAAATCCCCACCTCAGACAGAATGCGCCGGATAAACTCAAGGTCCGTTTCCCGCCACTGGGTGATAATTTCACGCGGCGGGTACGTGCGCTCCAGTCTGAACTCAAAATCAGGTCCCTCCAGCCCGTGTTTGCGCAGCACCTGCTCCACCACCTCAGGAACGGACTGGTTCTGATATACCGCACACTGCCGGGTGTATCCCAGGAGCGCCAGGCGGGCACTGAGCGTAAGACGGTAATGGGACTGATCCTTTGAAGTGGAAAGCCATTCCAGGCGGGTGATAATGCCGTGGACATTTTTACCGCTCCGCATCCGGAAAGAGGCATATTTCATCAGGACCTGTTCAGGGGGGATATTCGCCTGTTGGGTCGTGAACTCAATATCCCATTTGAACGGTTCGCTCAGTGCTTCCCTGCCCCGAAATCGCAGAACATCCGGTTTTACCTGGCTGTCGTTGATATCCAGAAAATAGCGAGTCTGCCCGTCAAAAAGCGCAAGCCAGTTATCCATTATGTCACTCCTTTACCGGCTCGAGGCTGAGCCAGCCGTCACCCAACTCGATGGTCCGGGGTTTGTCCGGATCGAGGTCGTCACGGGTCAGTACCAGACGCCAGCGGTTGTTTTTCTGATCGGGACGATTGAACAATCCCACCACCGCCACGAACTGTGCTTCTTCATCCATGGGCATATTCAGAGAAACGCTGCCGTTGGGCATCACCAGCAGCTCTTTTGATGCCAGAACATCGTCCTTAAGTACCGTATCGGCATTGCGCAGCAGCGTCTGGTAATCAGCGGCATCAACCGCTTTCCGATCCCTGAGGAGATAAACCCGCACCATTGTTGCCAGCGGTGTCTGCGCGGCATCGGCGTTAATGGCCGTGCGTGGGGTAAAATCCAGATGCAGCGTTTTAATTTTCTTATAGAAGATGGATTTCGTGATGCTGACCGTACCGTCCGTGACGGTCTGCGTCAGACCGCAGCCTGCGAGCAGACCACAGGCAATAAGCGTCAGCGCCCACCAGCGGGTTACTGTTGCCATTCAAAAGTTCCTTTATTGAGAGAGGGAATACGTGATTAGTCGAAGCGGTAATGTCCGTCTTCTGCGGGTTGCAGTACCGAATAGTGAAGCCCTTCATAGCAACCCAGATTGACGGTCAGACTTTCCCGTGGCGTATTGAGTTTGCCTTCCTTCAGACCCAGTAAACCGGTTCTGCCCAGCTGTATACGCCTGCCCTTGCCCAGACGAGGCTCAGGGAGCAATCGCACAGGCACGGTGAGGCGCACTCGGGCGTCACTGCGATAGCCGAGGTAGACACGCAGCAGGACCATCAAATCGGTATGAAGGACACCACCGGGTAACCAGCCTTCCGCCTCGTCAGGATCCGCTGTCTCCAGTGACACCAGGACCCGGCTGCATGCTTCTTTTGCGGTTTTACCCAGCGTGGCTCGCTGCGAAAGACGGATCTGGTTCCCGATACCCAGCCCGCTACGGTTATCGATATGCACCTTAACCGGATCGGGTTCGGTGATAATTGTCCGGGTATTCGGTGCCAGCAGGCTCACCAGAGCCCGGATGCCTTCAGTATTGCGGGTGGGTAATCGCATGGTGCCCAGCAGGGCCAGGAAGCGTGAAACCGGCGTTGCCACCTGCTCAGCCGTGCCCGGTATACCAAGGCCGACCAGCCCCAGCAGACACTGTGATATGGCATCGCGGCCACCTGCCTCAAAGGTCGCCGGATAGGCGTATTTTCGCCAGATCCGGTAATATTGCGTGGTGATCCGGTGGCTGAAAATATCCAGAAATGAGGTGATCGCCTCGTGTCCTTCACGGCGCTGCGCAATGTCGTCCAGGTAGGACGTCGGCAAAGGCGAATCCACGCCATACATGCCGAGGAATGTGGTGCGGACGGTCGGCGGCAATTCCGGATGGTCTTCATCGGTTTCAACCGCTTTCAGGCTACTGACCGGAAAACCCATACCAGGCCAGGGCCTGAAACGCACCGGATCGTCGCCCGGATGGCTGGTGGTACCCAGTTTCGGGGCGTCCGGATTTTCCTGCTCCAGCAGTTGGCAGAAACGATAGAAATTGGCCCGCCAGATATCTTTGTTAAGGGCCAGCGTCAGCCCGGTACGTGCTGGCTGTGATTCTCGCGCCATCTCAGTCGTTTCCCTGTCGGTTGCAGAACCAGCGTGAGCTGATTAAAGAGGTGAATATCGGCATAGAGCGCGAAGAACCGGTGCAGCATCTCCCCGAAGAGATTCACATCACCCTCGCCTGCAAAATTATCCATATTCAGCGTGACCTCAATGTCCACGCCCCGGAGCATAAAGCCCTTCTCAAAACGGCGGATCAGGGTGTGCTTCACGGAGACGATTGCTTCAAGCCGACGGCGGTTCATTTCATCGTCAGTCCAGTCATAGAGCGCCAGCGTCCCCCGCAGGACTTCAGGGTTATCCATCATACTGAGGAAGTTTGATCCGAGGTGACTCATCACCCGCCAGTGGAAACGGTCGTTTGCCGGGGGATACAGTGGCATGGTGGGGGCCGAGAGGTTCAGTACCCTGACGGGCACTTTGCCTGCTTTCACGGCCCTGTCCAGCAGTGTGCTTTCCAGCGCCTTACGCGGAAGCTGCCCGTTGGTCCCGGTTATTCGCATCGAAAGGGATTCCGGTTTATCGGACAGCTGCTCCAGCTCGAACGAGCGGCCCCCGAGAATTAACCAGGTATCATACAGACCAGAGGGGCCGCGTTTCACGCGGGTATGGAAGTAACGCTCAGGGGCATCGTGGCGCATCATACCGCCACGGTGGCGGAAACTGGTGAACGGTACATAGGGGTGTTTGCCATTCTTCACCGCACCGTGGATGTTATCGACGCTGTAAATCTCGGTGTGACCATCCTGAAGACGCAGCGGCCTGAGCAGATATTCATTATCGAGCGGATCCAGGGTCAGCGGGTCGGCTTCCAGAGTGAAGAGATTAATGACCGGTGCACAGTGCAGACGGAAGTTTTCTGTCTCAAAAGGCAGATCGGATGGCCAGGCTTCACTGAGCACAATATCGATTTCAAACCAGGTGCTTGTGGCAGAAAGCCCGATGCTGTCGAGTCCACGTAACTCAACAAACATAAACTTCGGACGGAAGCTGAAATATTCCAGCAGCAGCTGGTAACCACTGAAGGCGGTATCGGCTTTCTTCCACAGTCCATCATTGTCATCGAAGCCCATGGGTTTGCACCAGCCATCGAACTGATGGCGTTCGATGTAGGTCCCGGCGTGACGGGCATACATGGCGTGAACACGACGGGTCATTGCCAGATGCAGCGCATAGCTACCGTTGGCACCGGTGCCCTCTTTACCTTCCATCAGCCCCATCAGCGGTCCAAACACCTCATCGAGCGGCCCTTTTGGGCCCTGTGCCTGTTCAATAAACTGTCTGGCATTTTTTTTCTGACCGATTAGCTTTTTCGCTGAGTCCACTATCGAATCAGCCAGTGCCTCACCTTTCTGCCCTGTTTTTCCCTGCCAGGCCAGCGTGTTCATCAGTGCCACCAGCGGCGACTGACGGACATCGCCGATCAGGTTGAGCTGGGCAATCGCCTCAGAAAGTGACGTGGCTTCCTGCCACTGAATGCTGTTGACCATGTTCAGCCAGGCATTGCCAAAATCGGTAAAATAGCGTTCAGTCAGGCGGGCTTTCAGCGCCTCCGGGGAGATATCGCTCCCTGTCTGGTGCGTCTTATCCGTCAGAACCCAGTCAATTTCATCACGGCGTGTCTTGACGACCTCGTTAATCGCATCCTGAACCTGCTCTTCCCAGGCCTGGCGTGTAAACATTCCCGGGACGACTTCGTCAGTGCTGAATACCGTTGAGGCATCGGTGTCGCCTGTCATATCGGCAAGCGTTAAATCAGGCCAGTTGCTGGCAACCCGCTTCAGCATGTCCTGGTACAACCCGGATTCAGCGTTACGCTGGCCAATCTGCTTGAGCAGGATCTGACGGATCGTGCTGATTAATTCCGCGTCAGGCTTAATTTTCCATTCCGGATGTGCCGGGAGGTTTTGCGCATAAAAGCCCAGCAGTTTCGGTGCGAGGTCCTGCCATGTGCCATCCGGCACATTCTGGCGTTTCGGTAAGGCTTTCAGCACGTTTTTTGCCAGCCAGCCTGCGTCCGCTTTGTCCGGACGGGCCAGCATCAGATAACTTTTGAGCACGTCGTAGGTATGCTGTGTACCCTGCATTCGGGCATCACTGGCAGGAGGAAGTTGCACAAAGGCATTCAGCTGCTGCCTGAGACTATCTGCGGTGACATCCCTTATCAGCTGTGCGTTATTTTTCGCATACAGCGGCCAGAGTGCGGCCAGCGTGTCGCTGTCCTGATTAAGACCAAATCGGGTATACCATGGAGCACCGGTCGCCTCACGGTGTTGCAGACGGGCAATGGCTTGCTGGAGTACGAGCTGGTTGTGCAGGCGTTCTGCCAGGGGTTTTGTGGTATCCGCTGCCTGACTCGCCGTTTCCTGTGCCTGATAAATCTGGGTACGGTTACCCTTAAGTGCCGCGCCATAGATCTCGCTGACATCATCAGGTGAACCTGCCTGACAGAGTGCAGGGAATTTCTCGGCGACCTGCCAGGCAGGGATATCGGAGCGCACAGAGAGCCAGAGGTCGGCCTCTTCACGCAGGCGGATATCGTGGAGGTTGGCTTTCCATGTCTGTCCGTCCGGGCGTGACATTTCCAGGGCAATGACCCGGGATGGCAGACTGGCCTCCAGCAAACCCGTGATCAGGTCAAACAGCGGAGGAAACGCATTGGCCGGTTCCTCGTGGTCATAACCCGGAATGGCGTCAAGATCATGGTTCAGGGAAAAGGTCAGCATACTGCCTGCCAGACGTGCAAGCTCCGCCCACACCTGTTCAGGTGGCCGGGAAGGAAAACGTTCGTATTCTGTCAGCACTCTGGCGTGAGAATTCAGTGCATTCAGCAACCAGAAAAGGGAAACATCGGCGACGGCAAAATCGGCGAGCCTTTCGTTGCTTTCACGACGCATCGTCATCAGACGCTGGCGCCGGGAGCGTAACTGACGATTGAGTAGCACCAGACGTTCGCGAAGGACAGGGCTTGCCGCAAAAGACGCAACGGGCGGAATAAAGGACGGATCCAGTCGCCATGCATTTTGTCCATCACGGATCAGTCTGGCCACCGGGCACACTTTCCAGGAATCATTGCTTTCATGGGCAAACCGGATGGTGAAATTATACCGGGCAACGGCTATGGATTCTTCTTCGGACCCGAAGGCATCCTGCAACGTCACCCATTCCTCGCGATAGCGGAGCGGGCGGTCTGCGGTAACACCTTCCTGTTCTACGTTGGCAATACCCGGCTGCATGTGAGGCAGTGCGATGACAACGGTTACGGAATCGAGACCTGCCAGCTGGCTGGCATCTAACTCCCGTGGACGTGGAGGCAGATCGCTCCTTTGAGCATCAATCAGCGATCCATCGTCCAGCCAGAGGCGTAGCTGCGTAATCTGGATCAG
Organism: Enterobacter sp. 200527-13; assembly: GCF_027924865.1. Taxonomy (NCBI): domain Bacteria; kingdom Pseudomonadati; phylum Pseudomonadota; class Gammaproteobacteria; order Enterobacterales; family Enterobacteriaceae; genus Enterobacter; species Enterobacter sp. 200527-13. The sequence continues at coordinate 878,356 of NZ_BSCM01000001.1, read as the reverse complement.
ACCAGACGAAAGAAGGCTGTCATTAAACTCAATCTTTTTTATCCCCCAGGGGAATGGGGATGCTAGCGCTGATGCACCGGCACCGCGAAAAGACTCCCATTCAGCCTGCTGCTGGAACTGTTGAGGGGACAGTAAAGCCCCCTCGTTCCACAATGGACGATATATTTTCATCCCTGCTCCTGCCCTATGCTTTGGCTTTCGGCATCTGGGATACCAGTGACAGATTGACGTCCATCCCTTCTACCTGGAAGTGCGGCACGGCGTACAGCTTCACGCGGAAGAAACCCGGGTTGTCCTCAATATCTTCTACCACCACTTTCGCATCACGCAGCGGGTGAGACGCCTGTAATTCATCACCCGGATCGGTCATTTCCGTCACCAGACCGCGAACCCAGGTGTTCAGCTCCAGCTCCAGAAGACGACGATCCTTAGTGGTGCCGATGTTTTCGCGCTGAATGAGCTTCAGGTAGTGCGCAATACGCGACAGCAGGAAGATGTAAGGCAGACGGGCGTTGATGCGGCTGTTGGCAGTAGCATCAGCGGTGTCATACGTGGCCGGCTTCTGCGTGGAGTTCGCCGAGAAGAAACAGCTGTAATCGCGATTCTTGTAGTAGGAAAGTGGAATGAAGCCCAGATTCGCGAACTCAAACTCACGGGTTTCCGGGATCATCACTTCGGACGGGATCTTCACCTGGTTGCCGGTACCGAGGTCATACAGATGGATAGGCAAGTCCTGAACGGCACCACCAGCTTGTGGGCCACGAATTTGTACACACCAGCCGTTGTTAATGAAGCTGCGTACTATGTTGGATGCAAAGGCAAACGAAGCGTTGGTCCACAGGTATTTGTCATGATCCGGACCTTTCACTTCTTCGACGTAGTTGAAGCTACGCACAGGTACGGTATCCGGACCATAAGGCAGGCGCCCCAGTACACGCGGCATGACCAGACCGATATAGCGGGAATCATCCGTCTCGCGGAAGGATTTCCACTTGATGTACTCAGCGCGGTCAAAGTAATTACCGATATCTTTAATGGCCGCCACGTCCTCCATATTGTCTTTCAGGAAGAATTTCGGGCCGGCAGAACCGATAAACGGCATATGTGCAGCCGCAGACACTTTAGAGATGTTGCGCAGCAGGGCTACATCCTGCGCAGACGCATCAAATTCGTAAGCGGAAATCAGCGCAGCAATCGGCTCTCCACCCGGGGTATCATACTCATCAATATATGTATGTTTATACAGCCCACTTTGGACGATTTCCGGGCAGTCTTCAAAGTCCTGACGCAGGTCTTCTTTAGACATATCCAGGAGTTCAACTTTCACGTTCTGGCGAAAATCGGTTTTGTCGACAAGAGATTTCACACCGCGCCACAGACTTTCTACCGCCTGAAAGTCTTCATGATGCATAACAGCATCAAGCTGACGGCTGATCTGGTAATCCAGTTCCGCGATATGGTGGTCAATCAGGTTTTTGTCGAGTTTCTCAACTTTTGAGCCCGCTTTTGTCAGACATTCCAGGAACACCTTCATGCCGGCAGTTAAACGTTCGTCTGCTGTTGCATCCGACATCGCCTGTGCATCCTGCCAGATATCAAGCGCACTTAGCTCAGAGACAGGGTTAAGATTGATTTTTTCAAACAGGGACGCATATACCCCGCCTGCTGCAGGACGTTCAAGCACTACACTCTCGTTACCCGCGGCATTCTCATTTTTTACAGACATCAACATATTCCTTATTAATCCGTTAAAAGCATATGGCCGTTATGGCTGTTTCGGAGCCAGGGCTGAGAGTTCGGCTCTGAGTTCTGCACTTAATGCAGGGTCGAGAAGAATTTTTTCCAGCTCTTTTCGGAAAGCCTGGTTATCAAGCAGGTTTGCTTTTAAATCGCGAAGCAAATTGCGCATGGAGAGCATGGCCTTCAGCTGAGGTATTTGCCGCGAAACCTGCTCCGGAGAGAAATCATTAATACTCTGGAATGTCAGATTGATGTTGTCTTCACTGCCATCACCAGCAAGCGTGTTTTTAACGGTAATATTTACGATTGGGGAATATTCGGAAAGTACAGAGTCAAAGTTGTTTTTATTCAGATTAACTTTTTTGCGCTCCGATAGTGGTGCAGTCTCCTGACCATTACTGAAGTCTCCCGCCACCAGTAATTTCAGGGGGAGCTCAGTTTTCTTGCTCGCTCCGCCCGTATGCAAATCAAGCTTTAAATTAATACGTGCCTTGGGTATTTCGGACTGAAAAGAAGAGTTAGACATGGCTATCCCTGTTTTATGGAGTTATAAAAACGGTCAATGCCAGTGAGAAATTAATAAGAAAGGCAAACCCAGCCAGAACAACTTCCAGGCTCACGTCATCGGACGAAAATCAAAACCCCGGAATTAAAAGCGGGCACATTCCATTCACCAGCATATCGACATTGTGTTTTTGAGTATTTGTCTGAAATGAAAAAATTTCGGATAAGACCCAATGGCCGGAGTGTAGGAACGTTCCCCACCCGATCGGAAATCAAAAAATGTAACAAAATGTTTCCCATAGAAATCCTGACAGTCAAAGATCATCTTTCTGATTTATAAGAATTTTCTTGCATACCCCTTTAACCCTTATGAAATAAGGGTGTACAGTAAGTGATCAATTTAATTTAGAGACAACTTTGTATAAAATCTCATCAATCACATGAAATATCTGATTTTGTACTTTTATCAAAAAATGAAAGGCAGAACGTGCCTGCCTGTGTGAAAAATTGGCGACATTTACTGGCCTTCACCATTTTTATTATTTATTTAAATGGGTCTAATTATTTTCATCAAAAAAACAAATATCACAGGGGATTTTTGCATGCCTCGCCCCAGTACTCGTGATATGTACATCTCAGGTATCGTTCGAGGAGTGGGTACGACCTTGAACAACAACCTGTTCTGTGTAGTTTGAAAAATTCGGAAGGGTGTCCATCGTTCCGTAAGTTATATGCATAAGGGCGTACCTGTGAAGCTGATTCCCTTAGATCGCGTGGCTACATCCGATAACCATGAAAATGTAACCAGACGACTGAATGCTCTCATTGATGAAAACAGGCATTGCAATCGTTATGAAGATGAGATGTTTGCTATTAACTATTTTCAGAAGGGAACGACTCACGTCATTAAACGACCAGAACGGGTGGAAAACCCCAATGACATCATCGCTGGCATTATCCTTGAACACCAGGAGCAAGATGTAACAGATGCCGGTTACTAATCCGTCCAATGGATTCTTAGCCCCACCGACGCAAGCCAGACGGCAATGGCATACTGAAAACCGACAAAAAAGAAAAAACCCAGGTCGCATAACGACCTGGGTTTCAAATTTGGCGGAAGCGTAGAGATTCGAACTCTAGAACCCTTTCGGGTCGCCGGTTTTCAAGACCGGTGCCTTCAACCGCTCGGCCACGCTTCCAAAGTGAGGCGCACTATAAACATCTATTAGCGCCTTGTAAAGCAGGAATTTTTCTATTTTTTTCTGCGGGTGCTATCCATGTCCCTTAAAAGCAAAAAGCCCCGCGATATGACTATCGCAGGGCTTTTATGTCTGGCGGAAGCGCAGAGATTCGAACTCTGGAACCCTTTCGGGTCGCCGGTTTTCAAGACCGGTGCCTTCAACCGCTCGGCCACACTTCCTAAGTGAGGCGAACTATAAACACCTCTCCGCATGCTGTAAAGAGTGACCGCATTCGTTCGCTTTAAAAATAGCCAAAACGCGTTTAATCGGTTGAATAGACAACGTATCGGCCATTTTATCAGCACAAAATTCAGCGTTTATGCTCAGTGTTTTTTGATATACATATCCCTGGTGAAATAGTATCCCAGCTTGTCCGGCGTGAATCCTCCCACCCACGGTTTGACCAGGTGCGTGCGGACATAGTGATAAACCGGAATGGCAGGCACATCGCGCGCCAGCAAATTTTCCGCCTGCTGATAGAACTTACCGCGCTCTGCCGCTGTTTTGGCTTTCGCGGCGTTCACCAGCGCCTGGTCATACTCCGGATTGCTGTACTGGCTGGTGTTTTCGCTGTCACCGGTACGGAAGTTGTTCAGGAAAGTGGCAGCATCGTCGTAATCGGCAATCCAGGCGTAGCGCACTGCGTCAAAGTCGTGGGTATGCATCGTATCGAGCATCGTTTTCCACTCCTGATTTTGCAGCTTCGCCTCCACCCCAAGGTTTTTCTTCCACATCGAACTGGCGGCAATCGCGATGCGCTGGTGCGATTCAGAGGTGTTATAGAGCAGGTTAAAACGCAGCGGATGGCTGGCGTTAAAGCCGGCTTCGGCCAGCAGCTTTTTCGCTTCTTCGATACGTTTATCCATCGGCCAGCTGGCATAGTCCGGGTTCTGGAACGTCACACCGCCAATATCTGGCTGGCTGATAAGCCATGCCGGACGCTGCCCCTGCCCTAAGACCTTCCCGGCAATGATCTCTTTATCCAGCGCCATGTTCAGCGCCTTACGTACACGCGCGTCGTTGAATGGCGGCCGGGTGGTGTTGAATTCATAGTAATAGGTGGCAAGCTGCGGGGAGACATCCAGCTGGCTACCCAGGGTTTTCTTGAGCTGGGCAAACTGGTTGATTGGCACCGTATAAACAATATCGATTTCACCTGCTTTAAAACGGTTTACATCCGAGGCCTCGGAGGTGATCGGCAGATAGGTCACCTTATTGATAACGGTATGTGCGTTATCCCAGTAGCGCGGGTTACGCTCCGCCACGATGCGCTCGTTAACCACCCACTGCGACAGTTTATACGCTCCGCTGGTGACGATATGCTCGGGTTTGGTCCACTTATCACCAAACCGACCAATCAGCACCTTATCCACCGGCACCAGCGACGGATGGGCCAGCATGGCAAGGAATGCGGCATTAGGTTGAGTCAGCGTGACCTCAAGCGTAGTATCGTTAATGGCTTTTACACCCAGCGTATCCGGTGCTTTTTTCCCCTGAGCGATATCAGCGGCGTTAACAATATGCATGTTGCCCGGATAGCTGGCATACGGCGAGGCGGTTTTGGGGTCTGTCAGACGTTGCCAGCTCCAGACCACATCCTGCGCGGTAATCGCGGTGCCGTCACTCCATGTGATGCCTGGACGCAGATGAAAAGTCCAAACGGTGTTGTCTTTGTTCTCCCATTTTTCTGCCAGCCGTGGCTGTATTTCACCAGTTGGAGAAACGCTAACCAGCCCTTCGAAGATATCGCTGATAATATTGAATTCGACATCGCTTTCGACTTTATGGGGGTCGAGTGAGGCCGGTTCATTACCGTTGTTTCTGACCAGTTCCTGTTTATCGGCCAGCTGTGTTCCTGCTGGCACGTTAGCCGCCCAGGTCGCCGTGCTGGCGCACAGGATCCCTGCCGTTAACAAAGAGAGTGTAAAGCGCGTGCGTGCTTGTGGTTTCATTTCCTTCGCCTTATTGTCTGTTTTTTGACGATCCGGAAATAACACTTAGCGCTCAACGTGTAATAACGCAATATTTTTCAGTAACCTATAAGAGCTTGATCTGAATAAATGAAGCAAACCGTTGTTCATTCTGCTGAAAAGGTTTTCTGAAGAATAAACAACCAGCAGTAACGCTAACGTCCTGAGTAAAGATGGGTAAAACCACTTTGAGACTGGCGCGCCGTTTCCTATTCTTTCCGCTAATTACATCTGTCATAAGAGAGTGACTCATGGATCGTATAATTACTTCTTCACGCGACCGCACATCGCTACTCAGTACCCACAAGGTGCTGCGCAATACCTATTTCATGCTCAGCCTGACGCTGGCATTCTCGGCGATGACCGCAACGGCCAGCACCGTGCTGATGCTGCCGTCACCGGGTCTGATCCTGACGCTGGTGGGGATGTATGGTCTGATGTTCCTGACCTACAAAACTGCTGATAAACCGGTGGGTATTCTGTCCGCGTTCGCCTTTACGGGTTTCCTGGGCTATATCCTGGGGCCCATCCTCAACGCCTATCTGTCCGCCGGTATGGGCGACGTGATTGGCATGGCGCTGGGCGGTACCGCGCTGGTATTCTTCTGCTGTTCGGCCTACGTGCTGACCACCCGTAAGGACATGTCCTTCCTCGGCGGTATGCTGATGGCAGGTATCGTGGTGGTGCTGGTAGGTATGGTGGCAAACATCTTCCTGCAGCTGCCTGCCCTGCACCTGGCGATCAGCGCCGTGTTTATTCTGATTTCTTCTGGCGCAATCCTGTATGAAACCAGCAACATCATTCACGGCGGTGAGACGAACTATATCCGCGCCACCGTGAGCCTGTATGTATCGCTGTACAACATCTTTGTCAGCCTGTTGAGCATCCTGGGCTTCGCCAGCCGCGATTAATCAACAATGCTGTGAACCAGAGCCCCGCTTATGCGGGGCTTTGTTTTTTGGTACACTGCTGCGGTTTTTGACTGACGCGTGAATGACTATGTTGAGTTTTGAAGGTAAAGAGATTGAAACTGATAACGACGGTTATCTGAAAGAGAGCAGCCAGTGGAGCGAGCCGCTGGCGGAAAAAATCGCCGAGAACGAAGGTATCGCCCTCTCCCCGGAACACTGGGAAGTGGTGCGTTTTGTGCGCGAATTCTATCTCGAATTCAACACGTCCCCGGCGATCCGCATGCTGGTCAAGGCAATGGCCAATAAATTCGGTGAAGAGAAAGGCAACAGCCGTTACCTGTATCGCCTGTTCCCGAAAGGTCCGGCAAAACAGGCCACCAAAATCGCCGGCCTGCCAAAACCGGTGAAATGCATTTAGTAGCGAATACCGAAGTTAACGTATTCCCGGCCGGGTTGATGGGGTTCGGTTAAAACCTTATCAACCCGCGCGCTGCGCGGCCCACCAGCTTTCAGCCACGCCACCAGCTTTTCAACCTGCTCCGCATCACCACAGGCAACGACCTCAACGCTGCCATCATCCCTGTTTCGCGCGTATCCCGTGAGCCCCAGCTGCATAGCTTCGCGCTGCGTGCTGTAACGGAATCCGACACCCTGAACCATGCCGTGTACCCAGGCAATTGTGCAGATTTTTGACATTTTTCTACTCCTTAACGTAGCGTTTTCGGCAAACAGCCATAATGTTGCCGGAAACGGGCAGTAAAACGAGAGCTGGAAAGATAACCACATTGTAATGCGATTTCACCAATAGGTAACCGGGTTGACTGTAAGTGTGACAGCGCAACGGCCATCCTCACCTCCTCAACAATCTGGCGAAAACTCTGCGACTCTTCGCGTAACCGTCTGCGTAGCGTCGGCACGCTCAATGCCAGGCGGCTGGCAACATCCTGTGCAGTCCAGGCCCTGGCGGGCGACAGCATGATGAACTGCCGCACCTGCTCGGACAGGTGGCTATTACGCTCTATAAGCAACGGCCCTGCGACGCCGTCATGAAGCAATGCCAGCAAAAGGCCGAAAGCCTGATGCTTTTGTAACGCCTCCGGTAAATCCTGACGCACGGCATGCAGCAGGTTACCCCACATAAATGCCAGCCCCTCACTCAGGGGAGCACAGAGAGAATGTAATTCTGTGCGCGGCCAGAATTTCAGGTAATGCGTTTTAAACTCCGCCAGAAGCTCCGGTGACAACATCAATAAATCAGAGCGAAAAAGACCATTCGCGGGTTGATTTATGATCTCCAGCGGCGTATTGGCGGGAATAATGATCAGCGACGCTTTCGTCGCCACCAGGCGGTTATCGTCCTGAACAATCACTTTACTGCCGTGAGTGATATGGCAAATGGCAGGAAGAAAGAGTTTAACCTGGTGCAGGTGATGCATTTTACTGGCACTCACTTCACCAGCCGTCAAATGTTTATGTTGAAACTGGACTCCCTGCACCGTGCCATCCTTATCTGCTGTAGGTAACGGTTAAGCTGGCCTTTGCCAGGACGTGACTGTTAAGCATAAAACCCACCAGCGCGCCGCTGGCATTCCTGTCGACAGGCAATTTATTCACATCCAGCGCCCAGACGGTAAACTGATAACGGTGCGGCTTATCCCCTTTGGGCGGACATGCGCCGCCGAAACCAGAATAACCGAAATCATTACGCCCCTGCACAACCCCGGCCGGTAATGTCTCCCCCTTCGGGTTTCCGGCATCGGCGGGAAGCGTCAGCGTCTGGAGGGGAATATTGACCACCGTCCAGTGCCACCATCCACTTCCGGTAGGGGCATCAGGGTCAAATACCGTGACTGCGAAACTTTTCGTCCCGACAGGCGGATTTTTCCACGCCAGTTGTGGAGAGTGATTCCCACCTTGACACCCAAACCCGTCAAACACCTGCTGTTGCGACAACGGGCGTTCACTGGCCAGATCCTGACTGCTGATGGTGAAAGACGATGCCGCTAAAACATGAAAACTGACCACCGCCAGGGTGGTTACTGCTATCGCACGGCGCTTTTTCATTTGTGTTTCCCTTTGCTATACCGGAAACCCTACTGTAAAGCCCACTGCAGCGCAGTACTGTGCCTAAGCGATTTGATTTTGTGCCGAAACGCTCAAAGGCATCCGCAGATGATTGCGACTTGCTGAATGTGCTACTCTACGCGCCATTTCCCTGGAATCGACAGAATAGCAAATTATGAGTGTACGTTTAGTGTTAGCCAAAGGGCGCGAGAAGTCATTATTGCGCCGCCATCCCTGGGTCTTTTCCGGTGCAGTAGCCCGTATGGAAGGCAAAGCCAGCCTCGGAGAGACCATCGATATCGTTGACCATCAGGGGAAATGGTTAGCGCGAGGCGCATATTCGCCAGCGTCCCAAATCCGCGCTCGCGTCTGGACCTTTGATAAAGATGAAACGATCGATATTGATTTCTTCGTTCGTCGTTTACAGCAGGCGCAGCAGTGGCGTGAGTGGCTGGCAAAGCGTGACGGTCTGGACAGCTACCGTGTGATTGCCGGTGAGTCCGACGGTCTGCCTGGCGTGACGATCGACCGCTTCGGTAACTTCCTGGTACTGCAACTGTTAAGCGCAGGGGCTGAATATCAACGTGCCGCGCTGATCAGCGCATTGCAATCGGTTTTCCCGGAATGCGCCATTTATGACCGCAGCGATGTGGCAGTGCGCAAAAAAGAGGGCATGGAGCTGACGCAAGGTCCGGTCACCGGTGAACTGCCGCCTGCCCTGTTGCCAATCGAAGAGCACGGTATGAAGCTGCTGGTGGATATCCAGGGCGGCCATAAAACGGGTTACTACCTGGACCAGCGTGACAGCCGCCTGGCCACTCGCCAGTATGTTGCCGACAAACGCGTGCTGAACTGCTTCTCCTATACCGGCGGTTTCGCCGTCTCGGCGCTGATGGGCGGCTGTGCCCAGGTTGTCAGCGTTGATACCTCACAGGAAGCGCTGGACGTGGCGAAACAAAACGTCGAGCTGAACAAGCTGGATCTGAGCAAAGCCGAGTTTGTTCGTGATGACGTCTTCAAGCTGCTGCGTAAGTATCGCGATCAGGGCGAGAAATTCGACGTCATCGTGATGGATCCACCGAAGTTTGTGGAGAACAAAAGTCAGCTGATGGGTGCCTGCCGCGGCTATAAGGATATCAACATGCTGGCCATCCAGCTGCTGAACCCGGGTGGAGTGCTTCTCACCTTCTCCTGCTCCGGCCTGATGACCACAGATTTATTTCAGAAAATCATCGCTGATGCCGCAATAGATGCTGGTCGTGATGTACAATTTATAGAACAGTTCCGTCAGGCAGCCGATCACCCGGTGATCGCTACCTACCCGGAAGGGCTGTATCTGAAAGGGTTTGCCTGTCGCGTCATGTAACTTGAAAAGAGAAATATTGCCCGCACATAACGTGTAAGTAGTGTTTCCCGGGAGGTGACTATGATTGCCAGCAAATTCGGTATCGGCCAGCAGGTCCGCCACACTTTGCTAGGGTATTTGGGTGTGGTCGTGGATATCGACCCGGAGTATTCCCTTGATGAACCGTCAGCGGATGAGCTGGCGGTTAACGCAGAGCTTCGCGCCGCGCCCTGGTATCATGTGGTGATGGAGGGGGATGATGGACAACCCGTTCACACCTACCTTGCTGAAGCGCAGCTGAGTAGCGAACTGCAGGATGAGCATCCAGAGCAACCCACGATGGATGAACTTGCTCAGACTATCCGCAAACAGTTACAGGCCCCGCGCCTGCGGAACTAAGCGTGTAAAAAAAGCCCGATAAACGGGCTTTTTTTTATGACTTCGCCAGCCCCAGACGGGGAATCTCAATCGCCGGACATCGGTCCATTACCACCGTCAGACCGGCTTCTCGCGCCAGCACCGCCGCCTGCTCGTTAATGACACCCAACTGCATCCACAGCGTTTTCGCGCCGATGGCGATGGCCTCTTGTGCCACTCCCCACGCTGCCTCGGAATTGCGGAAAACATCCACCATGTCGACTTTTTCAGGTACCTCGTTCAGCGTGGCGTATCCCTGCTGACCGAGTAAGGTTTTACCGGCCACTTTCGGCGACACAGGGATGACGTGATAGCCCTGATCGAGAAGGTACTTCATCACCCGGTAGCTTGGGCGATCCGGTTTATCGCTTGCCCCTACCAGTGCAATCGTGCGCGTCGATGTCAGAATCTCGGCAATTTCGTTCTCTTTCATGGTTTTCCTCCAGGCTTTTTTATGAGTGTACGTCAAAGCGCACATCTCAACCATGCATCCCATGCAGATGCATGAGGGCAAAACGGCAGAATATGTCTATATGTTAGTAAACGTGATTATCGAAATATTTGGATACATTACCGCGGCCGAGTCATTTCAACAGGAGCCCTCTATGAAAACCGGCATTGCCACTGCTGTGATTGCGTTAGTGATGCCAGTTTGCGTCTTTGCGACCACGCTACGGCTTACAACGGATATTGATCTGCTGGTGCTGGACGGAAAAAAAGTGTCCAGTTCCTTGTTGCGCGGTGCGGACAGCATCGAACTTGATAATGGGCCACACCAGCTGGTATTGCGGGTAGAAAAAACCATCGGCCTCGCTAATCATGAACAACGCATGTATATCTCTGCGCCGCTGATTGTCAGCTTTAATACCCAGCGGGTCAGTCAGGTGAACATTACCCTCCCGCGTCTTGAAACCGAAAAAGAGTCGGCGGCCTTTGACGCCTCTCCGCGCCTTGAACTGCTGGACGGAGATTCAATGCCGATTCCGGTAAAACTCGATATTCTGGCGTTAACCTCGTCCCCGAAAGGCACCGATTACGAGGCCGCGACCGAAATCTATAACAAGGCGGGCAAACGCGCTTCCCTTCCACAGTTTGCCACCAGGATGGCCGACGACAGTACGCTGCTGTCCGGTGTCTCAGAGCTGGATGTTATTCCGCCACAGTCCCAGACGTTAACGGAACAGCGTCTTAAATTCTGGTTCCAGCAGGCCGATCCTGAGACCCGGGCCCGTTTTTTACAGTGGGTGAAGCAACAACCTTCATCATAAGCCACATTTTTTTCGCCTTTCTCTTGCAGCGTCAGGCGGTTCCCGTCATCGTGTAGTCAGTTAACCTGATGGATAAGATTATGGAACTGACAACACGCACGCTACCGGAACGCAAACACATTGCTCTGGTTGCGCACGATCACTGTAAACAAATGCTGCTTAACTGGGTTCGCCGCCATCAGCCATTGCTGGAAAAGCATGCTCTCTCAGCGACCGGGACAACCGGTAACCTGATCCACCGCGAAACGGGTCTGGAGGTCAATGCCATGCTGAGCGGCCCGATGGGCGGAGACCAGCAGGTCGGCGCTCAGATTTCTGAAGGGAAAATTGATGTACTGATTTTCTTCTGGGATCCGCTGAATGCGGTTCCGCACGACCCGGATGTCAAAGCCCTGCTGCGTCTGGCAACGGTATGGAATATTCCGGTGGCGACGAACCTGTCGACGGCAGATTTCATCATTGAATCCCCGCACTTCAACTCACCGGTTGAGATCCTGATCCCGGATTATCAGCGCTATCTTTCCGAAAGACTGAAGTAGTTTTTTGCCCGGTGGCGACACGCTTACCGGGCCTGCAATATTACCGCTCCGCTATCCCGTTAAGGCTTCCTCGCCACTGGGACATCAATACTCTTCAGAATATCGACAAACACCGACGGCTCCTCTTTGTTGAACAGCAGCCACACGCGATGACGTGCGCGGGTCATCGCCACGTACAGCAAACGCCGCTCTTCGGCGTCCGGAAAATCTTCCGGGACCGGCAGTAACGCCTGTTCCATTACCGACTCTCGTGCCGGAGCCGGGAAACCATCGCTCCCCTCTTTGAGCCCCATCACTATCACATAGTCGGCCTGCTGTCCTTTGCTGGCGTGGATGGTCATAAAATCGAGCTGCAGCTTCGGCCAGCGGGTCGCGGCTTTTTCCAGCGCCGCAGGCTTAAGATGGTGATAGCGTGCCAGCACCAGAATACGTTCATCCGGCTTCGCATAGCCGCTCAGTTTGTCCAGCAGCGGCTCCAGCTGATCGTCCGCCAGCAGGGTAACGGCTTTTTTGTCCCCGGCCCGGAGGCTATTTAGGGGTTTTGCCAGCTGATGCGGGTTCTGCTGGATAAAGCGGTTGGCAACTTCACCAATCCGGGAATTGAAGCGGTAGGTGGTATCCAGATCGCTGCGATCGCCTTCGCCAAAATAGTGATGGAATGCAGTCGTCAGGGAGAGCTGTGCCCCGCTGAAGCGATAGATAGCCTGCCAGTCATCGCCCACCGCAAACAGCGAGGTATGTTTATTTTGCGCCCTTAACGCCGAGAGCAGCGCGGCACGTTGCGGCGAGATATCCTGGAATTCATCCACCAGGATATGCTTCCACGGGCTGACAAAACGGCCCTTCTCAAGAATGATAATGGCCTGATGGATCAAACCGGAGAAATCGACGGCATTTTCCTCTTTCAGCGCGGATTTCCAGGCTTTCAGCATCGGGGCCATCAGCTTAACCCGCTTCGAAAACAGGGCGCGGATCGTCTCCGGCGCGCTTTCAATCATCTCGGCCTGCGATCCGCCGTGCATCCGCATCAGGCTAACCCAGCGGTCGAGGCGAGAGCCCAGGCGACGAGCCAGTTTTTCATCCTGCCAGAAATTGCCTTCCGGTACGTCCCAGTTGAGTTCCTCTTCCAGCCACTGACGCCACCCTTTAGCCTGCGCCTTTTTCTCACTGCACTGCTGACGCCACGTCTTAATGAACAGCGCCTGACGCGCCTGCGTGTCGTTTTCCAGCTTGCTGATGGCAGGCACTTTTTTACTGCCCTGCTGAATAATATGCAGCGCCAGGGCATGGAAGGTTCTGGCGGTAATATCCCGGGTATGCAGGCGTTCCTGTATGCGTTCGTCCATCTCCTCGGCCGCCTTACGGCCAAACGCCAGCAACAGTATCTGGTCGGCAACAGCCTCACCCGTTGTCAGTAGCCAACCCGCACGGGCCACCAGCACCGACGTTTTGCCGCTTCCGGCACCCGCCAGCACCAGCAGGGAGTGCTCGCCGTTAACCACGGCGCGCGCCTGTGCAGGGTTAAGCGGTGAAGATTCAACCGTGCTGAAAAAGTCGGCATAACGGGTCAGCATGGCATCTGTCCACGCCTGGTTGTGCGCCAGCCGGCTCTTGTCTGTATCGCCAAGCCAGGCCTGACACTGACGCCAGGCGTCACGGCAATTGTCGAACTCGTCAAGACGCGTCACGGATAACGGCAGTGCCGCCAGCGCCTGCCTGATCTTTTGCTGCAACCCGGCCGTCTGCTGGCGGGTGAGCCACGTTTGTTGCTCGTTACTTTGTGCAATATCATCCAGTACCTGCTGCAGTACCTGAGCGGCAATCACGCTCATATCCTGGCTCCACTGCTGCCAGAGCATATTCAGGTGATGATGGAAGCGCTGGGTCTCAGCCCACTCGGTGCCGTGAAGGCGCACGACTTTATCGTCAGGCAGGACAAACTCCAGTTCGCCCCAGACCAACCCGCGTTTACAGTGGATAGCCAGCAGTTGATTAAACGGAATGAGGTATTCGTGGCGTTCTCCGGAGACTTTCACTCCGGCATTAAGGAGGACAACCCTGTCGTAGGGGTGTTGCGCCAGGCGTTTGCCTAATGATGTTGCTTTCAGTTCCATGTCCAGCCGAATCCACGAAGAGATAATTTACCTGACAGTTTAACTGCCAGTTTTAAGGTGCTCCAGCCTAAAAAAACGTTACAATCACTGGGCGTTAATCATATCGAAAGGAACTGAGGGTTTATGCGTACTGTTCTGAATGTTTTGAATTTTGTGTTAGGCGGTTTTGCCACCACTCTTGCCTGGCTTTTTGCCACGCTGGTGAGCATCGTCCTTATTTTTACGCTCCCCCTGACCCGCTCCTGCTGGGAAATCACCAAACTCTCTTTCATCCCGTACGGGAATGAAGCCGTCCACATTGACGAACTGAACCCGGAGAGCAAAAACGCACTGCTGAACACGGGAGGCACGGTCCTCAATATTCTGTGGCTGGTTTTCTTCGGCTGGTGGCTGTGTGTGATGCATATCTTTGCCGGTATTGCCCAGTGCATATCCATTATTGGTATTCCGGTGGGGATCGCGAACTTTAAGATTGCCGCCATCGCGCTTTGGCCAGTCGGGCGCAGGGTCGTTCCGGTAGAAGTGGCACAGGCGGCACGTGAAGCAAACGCGCGTCGTCGTTTTCAGTAAATAAGGACTGGCCGTGCTTATGCTAAGCCCACTGCTTCGCCGTTATACCTGGAACAGCATCTGGCTTTATAACGTCAGAATATTTATCGCACTTTGCGGCACGGTTGCCCTGCCGTGGTGGCTGAATGACGTAAAACTCACCATCCCGCTCACGCTGGGAGTGGTTGCGGGGGCGCTGGCGGATCTGGACGATCGCCTTGCCGGGCGCCTGCGTAATCTTGTAATTACGCTGGTCTGTTTTTTTATCGCGTCAGCCTCCGTGGAGCTGCTCTTCCCCTGGCCCTGGCTGTTTGCCATTGGCCTTACGCTCTCTACCAGCGGGTTTATTTTGCTTGGCGGCCTTGGGCAGCGCTATGCCACTATCGCCTTTGGTGCCCTGCTGATCGCCATTTACACCATGCTGGGTGTTTCCCTTTACGATCAATGGTACCAGCAACCCATATTGCTGTTGCTGGGGGCCATCTGGTATAACCTGCTGACGTTAACCGGGCATCTTATTTTTCCGGTTCGCCCTCTTCAGGACAACCTTGCCCGCAGCTTTGAGCAACTGGCCCACTATCTTGAGCTAAAATCCCGGCTCTTCGATCCGGATATCGAGGAGGAGAGCCAGTCTCCGCTCTACGATTTGGCTCTGGCCAACGTTCAACTGGTCGCCACACTTAACCAGACGAAAGCCTCACTGCTTACCCGTCTGCGGGGCGATCGCGGTCAGCGCGGAACGCGAAGAACCTTGCACTACTATTTCGCGGCGCAGGATATACATGAGCGTGCCAGCTCCTCGCACGTTCAGTATGCTGCCCTGCGCGAGAAGTTCCGCTACAGCGACGTGATGTTCCGCTTCCAGCGCCTGCTGTCGATGCAGTCTCAGGCATGCCAGCAGCTGGCACGCTCCATTTTGCTGCGTACGCCCTATCAACATGACCCGCGCTTCGAACGCGTATTTAGCCATCTTGATGCGGCGCTCGATCGCGTTCAGGCCAGTGGAACGTCGCCGGAACATATTAAAGCACTGGGATTTTTGCTGAATAACCTGCGGGCGATAGATGCTCAGCTGGCTACCATTGAATCCGAGCAGGCGATGGCGCTCCCCGATAAAGATGTGGAGAATCAGCTTGCTGATGACAGCGTGCATAGCTTCAGCGATATGTGGCTGCGACTGAGCCGCAACTTTACGCCAGAATCTGCACTGTTTCGCCATGCGGTGAGGATGTCACTGGTGCTGTGCGTGGGTTATGCCATCATTCAGATAACCGGGTTACATCACGGTTACTGGATCCTGCTGACCAGCCTGTTTGTTTGCCAGCCAAACTATAACGCCACCCGCCACCGCCTTGCGCTACGTATTATTGGTACGCTGGTGGGCGTCGCTATTGGGCTGCCGGTGCTCTATTTCGTGCCCTCTGTCGAAGGCCAGCTGATCCTGATCGTGATCACCGGTGTGTTGTTCTTCGCCTTCCGTAATGTGCAGTATGCGCATGCCACAATGTTCATCACGCTGCTGGTGCTACTCTGCTTTAACCTGCTGGGTGAAGGATTTGAAGTGGCCCTGCCCCGCGTGATAGATACGCTGATTGGCTGCGCTATCGCCTGGGCGGCGGTCAGTTTTATCTGGCCGGACTGGCGGTTCCGTAATTTACCGCGTGTGGTAGACAGGGCGATGAACGCGAACTGTCGATACCTTGATGCCATCCTTGAGCAGTATCATCAGGGTCGCGATAACCGTCTGGCTTATCGTATCGCACGCCGCGATGCGCATAACTGTGATGCTGAACTGGCTTCGGTGGTCTCTAACATGTCCACGGAGCCTCGCGCCACGGCAGAAATTCGGGAAACGGCTTTCCGCCTGCTCTGTCTGAACCATACCTTCACCAGCTATATTTCGACGCTGGGTGCCCACCGTGAGAAATTGACTCACCCGGCCATCCTCGCCCTGCTGGATGATGCCGTATGCTATGTCGATGACGCGCTTCATCACCGACCAGCCGATGAGCCTCGCGTCCAACACGCGCTGGATGAACTGGCTCAGCGTATTACGCATATTGACCCGGGAAGCGACAGCAAAGCACCGCTGGTTCTTCAGCAGATTGGCCTCCTTATCGCTCTGCTGCCAGAAATTTGCCGACTGCAACTGCAGATCGCTACCTGGAGGAGTGATTCTCCTGTGGCTCAGGCAGCGCATTAAACCACTCCGTTAACTCCCGGCGAATTCCCGCCGGGAGTGCCGCCTCATGAAGTCCGGCGATGGCCCCTTCCAGTGCGAACAGCACTTTAATGCTGAGCGCTTTATTTTTCGCCCGCATCTTTAGCCAGCTCGCACGGGCACCCAGCTCCCGCAGCGTCTCTTCATCAGTGATTCCGGCTTCAAAGAGCAGCACTTCAAGCTGAAAGGTGAGATTGGGCAAGTCCTTGAGGCGGTTTCGCCGATCACGCTGCGAACGCTCTTTTCGTGCCGCATTGAGCGCGAACGAGGAGAGCTGAAGCAGCCGTTCTCTGTCCTGCCACAGTCCGTCATCGACACGATAATAATTGAGCAGCACCGGACGACCCCGTTTCATCAGGGTTAAAAATGACGAGGCATTTTTTACACTGTATTTTGCACTTTCCTCACAGGCCCGGAGATACAGTTCCCCATCGGAGACCATAGCGAAGACGGCATCATCTACGGCCAGGGTATACCCCCCGAACAGCGCACGATGGTGGATTTCACCTAAGGGTGAAAGGTATTCCTGGGATTTATAAATCCGTTCATAAGATATCTTTTTCATGATATTTCCCTTCAAAATCATAAAGTAAAAACGAAATTTCTTACTATCGGATCCGTTAGCAGGAAAATAGGCAACTTATCGTCGTTGAGCAAGATGATTTTTCCAGGCGCATCAATAATGAATGAATTTTGCGAGTCGCTTTCCGAAAATGAGGTTGATCTTTATGCATACAGGGGTTACTGTATATCCATACAGTAACTACAGGGCTGGAATGAATATGTACACTTCAGGCTATGCAAATCGCTCAACCTCTCTCTCTTCTTCCGCTGGCAATGTCACGCAGAATTCCACCGGGCGTGTTTCGACAGGGCTTATCAGTGAAGTGGTTTATCGTGAAGACCAGCCCCTGCTCACTCAACTTCTGCTGTTGCCGTTATTACAACAGCTTGGTCAGCAGTCGCGCTGGCAGCTTTGGCTGACGCCTCAACAAAAACTGAGCCGTGAATGGGTGCAGTCCGCGGGCCTCCCGCTGACAAAGGTCATGCAAATTAACCAACTCTCTCCCTGCGATACCGTAGAATCGATGATCCGGGCGTTACGTACGGGGAATTACAGCGTGGTGATTGGATGGTTATCAGACGAATTGACCGATGAGGAACATTTTCGACTGACTGAAGCGGCTGAAGAAGGTAGTGCGATCGGGTTGATCATGCGCCCGGTTCGACCAGATTCTTATCGCAGAGGACAACTTTCTGGCCTAAAAATTCACTCAAATTTGTATCATTGAGGAAAATTAAGATTATTCCTGGAATTTTTTTTGACCACAAGATGCGATTTTAGTTCCAGGCGCCAAAACTGCGGCAAGGCTTGTCTGGTGCGGTTCTCCTTAATTTTATTGCACAAAACTCGTTCGAAAAATGTTAAATAATCGGTATACGGAACTTTTTTTTTCATATGCCTGACGGACTTCACACTTGTAAGTTTTCAGCTACGTTGTAGACTTTACATCGCCAGGGGTGCTCGGCCTAAGCCGAAGATATCGGTAGATTTATATTTGACCACGCCCCCCGGTGAAGGATTTAACCGTGAATCTCTATTGAGACCTTCATGGCGAATTTTGGATGATAACGAGGCGCAAAAAATGAAAAAGACAGCTATCGCGATTGCAGTGGCACTGGCTGGCTTCGCTACCGTAGCGCAGGCCGCTCCGAAAGATAATACCTGGTATGCAGGTGGTAAACTGGGCTGGTCTCAGTTCCATGACACCGGCTGGTACAACAGCAGCCTGAACAACGATGGCCCTACTCACGAGAGCCAGCTTGGTGCAGGTGCGTTCGGTGGCTATCAGGTTAACCCGTATGTTGGTTTTGAAATGGGTTACGACTGGTTAGGTCGTATGCCATACAAAGGCGACAACGTAAACGGCGCTTTTAAAGCTCAGGGCGTACAGCTGACCGCTAAACTGGGTTACCCAGTAACTGAAGATCTGGACGTGTACACTCGTCTGGGCGGCATGGTATGGCGCGCTGACTCCAGCAACAGCATCGCTGGCGACGACCATGACACCGGTGTTTCCCCAGTATTCGCTGGTGGCGTTGAGTGGGCTATGACCCGTGATATCGCTACCCGTCTGGAATACCAGTGGGTTAACAACATCGGCGACGGCAACACCGTTGGTGTTCGTCCGGACAACGGCATGCTGAGCGTAGGTGTTTCCTACCGTTTCGGCCAGCAGGAAGATGCAGCGCCAATCGTTGCTCCAGCGCCGGCTCCAGCTCCAGAAGTACAGACCAAGCACTTCACTCTGAAGTCTGACGTTCTGTTCAACTTCAACAAAGCTACCCTGAAACCAGAAGGTCAGCAGGCACTGGATCAGCTGTACACCCAGCTGAGCAACCTGGATCCTAAAGACGGTTCTGTAGTGGTTCTGGGCTTCACCGACCGTATCGGTTCTGACGCTTACAACCAGAAACTGTCTGAGAAACGTGCTCAGTCTGTTGTTGATTACCTGATCTCTAAAGGTATCCCAGCTAACAAGATCTCCCCACGTGGTATGGGCGAAGCTAACCCAGTTACTGGCAACACCTGTGACAACGTTAAAGCTCGCGCTGCACTGATCGACTGCCTGGCTCCAGATCGTCGCGTAGAGATCGAAGTTAAAGGCATCAAAGACGTTGTAACTCAGCCAGCGGCATAAGTTATCGTCTTATAAAAAAACCCCGCACTGCGGGGTTTTTTATTATCTGAATCTGAAGAAAACAAAAATCTATTTCTTACCCAACAGAGCCTGAAGATCATTCTTCAGCGTCGACATCTGGTTGGCGTACTTCTCTTTATGCTCGGCATCTTCAATCAACTGCACTATCGTTTCTGACAGCGTTTTCCCACGCCGTTGCGCAAGCCCTGCCAGACGTTGCCAGACCATAAACTCCAGGTCGATGGATTTTTTGCGAGTGTGCTGATGCTCCGCATTAAAATGCCGCTTGCGACGCGCACGAATAGTTTGCTTCATCCGGTTTAACAACGCAGGATTAATGTGTTTCTCAATCCAGCCGTTAACCTGTACCGGTTCATTTTCGAGGGTCAGCAAAATATCCACGGCTTCTTGCGCTGCGCTGGCTTCGATGTAGCAGGTGATCAGCTCCCCTTCACGGTGCTTTTTGACCAGGTACTTCCATTTCCAGCCGCTTTCGAGATTTTCCAGTTGTTGATATTTCATTGCGATCTCAGTGTTACCACGTAACTCTGTTCAGAATATCAGTTTTTTGGCAATCTGCTGAAAAGAAATCATATCCTGTGAGTGAATGCAGCCAATCACCCTGCCGAAATGCCCAATCCTGCTTGGGTAGAGCCCCCCGCTTACGGTATACTCCACGCTTTTACATCTAACTAAAAAACATCAACTTTGACCATTACGAAACTTGCATCGCGTGACCTCGTTCCGGATACCGAGAGCTATCAGGAACTGTTTGCACGACCCGATCTCGCAAAAGAACACGAATTCATCCTTAGCGATACGCAACCCCGTTTGCATTATGCGCTGGAGCAGGTGTTAAGCCCCTGGGCAACATCACCCTTCATGATGCTCAAGGCCCCGGAAGAAGCGGAATATCTGACGCTTCTGGGTGATGCCATGCGCCAGTTGCGACCACAAGCGAACGCCGTCTTTGGCGGCCAATATCGTATCGCGGGACATGATGTCACATTCGAACCGGCAGAGCAGCCCGACGACCGCTTTGCTGCCAGGGGTGAAGTGATTACCGCTAACTGGGTCGAGGCTGAACAACTCTTTGGTTGTCTGCGCCAGTTTAACGGTGAGCTCTCGCTGCAACCTGGGCTGGTGCACCGCGCGAATGGCGGCGTACTGATCATCTCGTTGCGCACCCTCCTCTCACAACCTCTGCTGTGGATGCGCCTGAAAACGGTGGTTAGCCAGCAGCGTTTTGACTGGGTTGGCTACGACGAGTCTCGTCCCCTGCCCGTCTCAGTTCCTTCAATGCCGCTGTCGCTGACCGTGGTGCTGACGGGTGATCGTGAATCGCTGGCTGACTTCCAGGAGATGGAGCCCGAACTGGCTGAGCAGGCGGTCTACAGCGAATACGAAGATAACATCCAGATTACCGATGCCGATGATATGGCACAGTGGTGCCAGTGGGTGTTGAGTGTTGCGGAACGTTTCGCACTGCCAACGCCGGCCGCCGACGCCTGGCCTGGTTTGATCCGCGAAGCGGTTCGCTATACCGGTGACCAGGAGACGCTGCCGCTCTGCCCGCTGTGGATCGGCAAGCAGTTACGTGAAGTGGGTGTCGTCAGCGGTAACGGCGCATTCACCGGTGAGCAGCTTACCCAGATGCTGGCGCAGCGTGAGTGGCGTGAAGGCTATCTTGCTGACCGTATGCAGGATGAAATTCTGCTGGAACAAATTCTGGTTGAGACCGAAGGCGAACGTATCGGGCAGATCAATGCCCTGTCGGTGATTGAATTCCCCGGCCACCCGCGCGCTTTCGGGGAACCTTCCCGTATCAGCTGCGTTGTGCATGTCGGTGACGGTGAGTTCACTGATATCGAACGCAAAGCCGAGTTGGGCGGCAACATTCACGCTAAAGGCATGATGATCATGCAGGCGTTCCTGATGTCAGAGCTGCAGCTTGAGCAGCAAATCCCCTTCTCCGCCTCGCTGACGTTTGAGCAATCATACAGTGAAGTCGATGGTGATAGCGCCTCTATGGCGGAGCTGTGCGCCTTAATCAGCGCCCTGGCAGAAGTGCCGGTTAATCAGAACATCGCGATCACCGGCTCGGTCGATCAGTTTGGTCGTGCGCAGCCAGTGGGTGGTCTGAACGAAAAGATTGAAGGCTTCTTCTCGATTTGTCAGCAGCGTGGGTTAAACGGCAAACAGGGGGTGATTATTCCTGCCCCTAACGCGCGCCATTTGAGCCTAAGCCAGGACATTCTGGATGCCGTGGAACAGGAACAATTCACCATCTGGGCCATCGAAGGCATTGATGATGCACTACCCTTACTGACAAACCTGGTATGGGACGGCGAAGGGCAAACAACCCTGATGCAGACTATCCAGGAGCGCATTGCTCAGGCGACGCAGCAGGATGCTCGTCATCGTTATCCCTGGCCGTTACGCTGGTTAGGCTGGTTTAGTTCAAACTGATCGGACTTGTTCAGCGTACACGTGTTAGCTATCCTGCGTCCTTCACTAAAATAAGGCTTACTGAGAACATGGTAGATAAACGCGAATCCTATACAAAAGAAGACCTTCTTGCCTCTGGTCGCGGTGAACTGTTTGGCGCTAACGGCCCACAGTTACCGGCCCCGAACATGCTGATGATGGACCGTGTCGTGAAAATGACCGAAACCGGCGGCAACTTCGATAAGGGTTACGTAGAAGCAGAACTCGATATCAACCCGGACCTGTGGTTCTTCGGTTGCCACTTTATTGGCGATCCGGTAATGCCTGGCTGTCTGGGTCTGGATGCAATGTGGCAGCTGGTTGGCTTCTATCTGGGCTGGCTGGGTGGTGAAGGTAAAGGCCGTGCGCTGGGTGTGGGCGAAGTGAAATTCACCGGACAGGTTCTGCCTACTGCGAAGAAAGTGACCTATCGTATTCACTTCAAACGCATCGTTAACCGCCGCCTGATTATGGGCCTGGCAGATGGCGAAGTGCTGGTAGACGGTCGTCAGATTTATACCGCAAACGACCTGAAAGTGGGTCTGTTCCAGGACACTTCCGCGTTCTGATTTCGCGTTGAGCGACCCCATAAAGGCGAAACCTCCGCAGTGCGGAGGTTTCTTTTTTTGAAAGAGACGTTATCAGGCTATGAGTGCCCTGTCGCCGATGGCTTCTCGCCAGCCTCCAAGCCATTGTGACCTTTGATTTATCGTCTGATAAGGACACATTTCTTTAGATCGTCCAGCGATGCCGGCCTGATAACCACGTTGATGAGCCCGTTCCAGGCGATCTCGTTTCTGTCTCTTCATGCCTCGTTTCCCTCATTCTTTTGTCTGGTGGAAAGAAAACAGTGTCTGCACAAACTTGCGCAGGCACAGATAACGAATACCCCGAATTAGTCGCAGCGTCAATGTTCAAAATTCATACGGGTGTCATATTTGTGAGCTACCTGGAAGATCATTTGTACAAAAATTGTGACCCGGCACAAGTAACGGTCTGAAGTGAAACTGAAAAAAAACCGCAATCAGCAACAGGCCGACTGCGGTTTTTACCGATGAATTTTACTTATGGCAGCCGGGAAATCTCCCTGGCGATGCTGGCCGACTCTTGCGCCCACCCCTGGGCCAGCACTTTCACCATTTCATCGTAGCCATCTTTCTGCTGTTTAAGCTCAAGACGGAAAGGACGCTTAATCATCTGGCCCTGATGGTTCAGCAACCACTCTCCGCTAATCACCACCGCACCGTCATAACGGCCATGGAAACCCGTAACCGTGACGTTCAGCGTATCCTGGTCGTTACCCAGCGGCTGCGACGCGACAACCCAACCCGGAAGCTGGCTGCCCAGATTGGCCACCAGCGTGTTGCGCAGCTGCTGATCCAGCGGGCTGGCCCACAGGTTGTTTGTCGCAATCACGTATTTTACGTCGCTGGTCTGGTAGACCACGCCGTTGCCTGCCAGATAATCCGGCACAGCAACCTGCTCAACCCACAGCAGACGGTTTCCCTGACTGGCGGTACTTTGTACCCCGTTTTGCGCGGCAAGAGGCAACTGATAGTAGCTCTTGTTCTCCACGCCTGAACTGCACGCCGTTAACAGCAGAGCGCCAACCATTAATAGCCATTTATTCATTCTTTTGCCCTCTTAGGCTCAGGATCCTTTTTATCTTTCGCTTCGAACACCAGCGCGTTGCTCTTCTCATTGAGCGTTTTCAGAACCGGCTGCAGTTCACGCAAGACCTGATCAAGACGTTGCATATCTGCCACCATCTTGTTGTACGCCGCCGAGCCAGGCTGGAAGCCCTGCATACTGCGGTTAAGCTCACGCAGCGTTTTCTGCATATCCTGCGGCAACTGCTGCATACTCTGGCTTGCGGTGATCTTGTTGATGTTATCCAGCGTAGTTTGCAGGCGACGCATTGTTGCCTGACTTTCGCTGAGCGAACTGGTCGCGGCTTCAATCATCGGATTCAGTGGCAGATTGTTAATCTTATCCAGTGTCTCCATCAGACGCTGCTGGATCTGTGCCAGGCCGCTGCTCACCGTCGGGATGATCTTATAACCACCGAACTCCCGGATACCGGTAATCGGCGGGGCTTTTGGATAGAAGTCCATATCCACATACAGCGCACCGGTCACCAGGTTACCCGTCTTCAGCGACCCACGCAGACCCCGGTTCATCAGTTCGGTAATATGCGTACCAATATCCTGATTCTCGCCAATCTGGTTGAGCAGACGTTCCGGCTCAATGCGAATCAGCACCGGAATGCGGTAATCGTCATCCAGAACCTGCTGCAGACCCGGTACAAAGAACGGAACTTGCCCCACCGTACCCAGGCGAATGCCACGGAATTCGACAGGCGCGCCCGGCTGAAGGCCACGGACGGAATCTTTAAAGAACATCAGGAAGTCGATGTGATCGGTATAGAGTGCGTCCTGAATGCTGCGTTGATCGTCAAAGAGCCTGAACGCCGTTTTCTCTGCGACCGGCTGTCCCAAATCTTGCCCTTCCGGCACATCAAAGCTTACACCGCCACCAAACAGCGTGGTCAGGGAGCCCATCTCCACGCGCATTCCCGCTGACGTCAGATCAACCGCGATCCCGCTGTCCTTCCAGAAACGGACGTTGCTGGTGACCAGCCGATCGTTTGGCGCGTTGATGAACAGCTGATAGCTGATGGTGCGCTTTTGCGGATCAAAGGTACTTGTTTCAACCGATCCCACGCGATAACCGCGGAACAGCACGGGATCGCCCGCCGTTAACTGGCCCGCTTTTTTACTGTCCAGGATCACGCGGATGCCTTTCGCATCTGGCGGCGCAAGCGGTGGCGAGTCAAGCAGCTGGTATTGCGCCGGCTGGCTTCCTTTTTTACCCGGCTGCAGTTCAATGTAGGCACCGGAGAGCAGCGTACCTAAGCCGCTGATCCCTTCACGTCCTACCTGCGGCTTGACCACCCAAAAAGCTGAATCACCGTGCAGCAGTTTTTCCATGCCCGCGTTCAGGCGTGCCTTGATTTCCACATGGGTTAAATCGTCGGTCAGGGTTGCGCTTTCAACCACACCCACATCGACGCTACGGCTTTTGATGGTCGTTTTACCGCCCTCAATCCCCTCGGCATTGGTGGTGATGAGCGTCACTTCCGGTCCCTGATGGCTGTAATGATAAAACAGGATCCATGCACCGATCAGCGCGGTCACGATGGGGAAAATCCACACCGGCGACCAGTTTTTGACCTTCTGCACTTTCGCCTCTCCACTCTTATTTTCCATGCTCTTACTGTTCCTCATGGCTTGATTCAGGCTCACGATCCCACGATAAACGAGGGTCGAAGGTCATGGCCGCGAACATGGTCATAATAACGACCAGCGCAAACATTAATGCCCCCATCGCGGGATAAATACTCATCAATCCGCCCATCCGCACCAGTGCAGAGAGAACGGCAATAACAAACACATCAATCATTGACCAGCGTCCAACAAACTCGACGACTTCATAAATCAGGTGCATGCGTTCGCTGTCGCGTTTGCCATGGCCTTTCGCATCCCAGCAGAGCCAGGCAATAGCGATCATTTTTAACGTGGGTACCATAATACTGGCAATAAAGATCACCCCCGCGACGGGATAGGAGCCTTCACCCCACAGCAGTATTACCCCGGCAAGGATTGTCGAGGGCATTTTGTCACCGAGCAAATCGGTGATCATAATCGGCAGGATATTGGCCGGCAGGTACAACATGATGGAAGTCACCAGCAGCGCCATTGTCCACTGCAGGCTATTTTTACGTCGCACGTATCCTTTTGTTTCGCAGCGCGGGCACACATCCAGATCGGCTGGCAGCACAGCGGTGCAGCATGGGCAAGAACGAAGCCCCTGACGGATGCCTGGCACCCCCACCTTTACCGTCTGTACCAGCGTCGGTGCAGGCGCGATATCGTCCCACGCCCAACGTCTGTCCACACACTGGAAGGCGCGCAGTTGCAGAACGCAGTACAGACACCAGGGAACAAAACTGCTGCCGATACCCACATCGCCATACGCCATCAGTTTGACGAAACTGACCAGGATTCCCGCCAGAAAGATTTCGGCCATACCCCAGCTTTTTAACTGGAACAGGATACGCGCGAGCCAGATTTTAAGCGCGAGGGGCATCGCAACGCGGTTCACCAGCAACAGAATGACGACCAGACAAAAAGCCGGGACGATCTGTACGAACAGGAGGAAAAAGGTGCCGAGGCTGGCATAGTCTTCCGAGAACATAACCCCCGGAATTTCAAGCAAATCGACCTGGCTGGTCATCCCCCCCACCTTCATATAAATGAAGGGGAAGAGATTGGAAAGCAGCAGCATGAACAACGCCGCCAGCGCATAAGCAGTGGGACGCTGCCTTGGTGCGTCCCACTCGGTTGTCAACGTCGTACCGCAACGGGGACACAGGGCTTTATGTCCGTGACCAAGCTCTGGCAACGCCACGAGCATATCGCATTGAGAGCATAATATATGCCTGTCGGCATGGTGCTGGTCACACATATTGTATCCCTGTTTATGCGCCGTTCTTCAGAGACTCAAGGTACTCCCAGCGCTCAAATGCTTCTTCCAGGGCTTTTTCAGCCGCGGACAGTTCTGCCAGTACTTTTTGAGTATAGTCATGCGATTGGGTAAAGAATGACGCATCAGCGACCTGCGCCTGCAGATCTTCAAGTGCGGCTTCCAGCTCTTCAAGACGCTGAGGGAGTCCTTCCAGTTCGCGCTGCAGGTTATAGCTTAGTTTAACCGAGGTTTTCTTGACAGTTTCTGCTTTTGTTACAGCAGGTTCGGAACTGGTTCTGGATTTAGCCTGTTTTAGCGCCTGAGACTGCGACTGCTGTCCTTTCGCATCGTGATAGCCGCCCACATACTGTCCGATTCGCCCTTCACCTTCGAAGATCCAGCACTCGGTCACGGTGTTATCGACGAACTGACGGTCGTGGCTTACCAGCATCACGGTTCCCTGATAGCCGTCGATCAGCTCTTCCAGCAGTTCGAGCGTTTCCACGTCCAGGTCGTTTGTTGGTTCATCGAGGATCAGCAGGTTACTTGGCTTCAGGAACAGACGTGCCAGCAGCAGACGATTTCGCTCACCGCCTGACAACGCGCGTACCGGCGTCAGCGCACGTTTCGGATGGAACAGGAAGTCCTGCAGGTAGCCCAGCACATGGCGCGGCTTACCGTTAACCATCACCTCTTGTTTACCTTCCGCCAGGTTATCCATCACCGTTCTGTCCGGATCCAGCTCCGCACGGTGCTGATCGAAGTAAGCCACTTCGAGCTTAGTACCGCAGTGAATGCGGCCGCTGTCAGGCTTCAGCTGATCCAGCATCAGCTTCAACAGCGTGGTTTTACCGCAGCCATTCGGCCCGATCAGCGCGATTTTATCCCCACGCTGAACCTGTGCGGAGAAGTCTTTCACCAGCACTTTGCCATCAACCTGATAGTTGACGTTTTCCATTTCGAAGACAATTTTGCCGGAACGGGAGGCCTCTTCAACCTGCATTCTGGCGCTGCCCATCACTTCGCGGCGCTCGCTGCGTTCACGACGCATCGCTTTCAGCGCGCGAACGCGGCCTTCATTACGGGTACGACGAGCTTTGATGCCCTGACGGATCCAGACCTCTTCCTGCGCCAGCTTGCGGTCGAATTCAGCGTTCTGCAACTCTTCCACACGCAGGTTTTCTTCTTTCTCCAGCAGATAGGTGTCGTAATCGCCAGGGTAGGTCACCAGCTTGCCGCGATCGAGATCGACAATACGCGTGGCCATATTGCGGATAAACGAACGGTCGTGGGAGATGAAGATAATGGTCCCGTTGAAGGTTTTGAGGAACCCTTCCAGCCAGTCTATCGCTTCGATATCCAGGTGGTTCGTCGGTTCATCCAGCAGCAGCACTTTCGGCCCGCTGACCAGCGCGCGGCCAAGCGCAGCCTTACGCAGCCAGCCGCCAGAAAGCGCCGACAGCTCCATGTCCGGTTCCAGTCCGAGCTGCGCCAGCACTTCATTGATGCGGTTTTCGAGCTGCCACAGGCCGTGGTGATCGAGCATCTCCTGCACTTTCGCCAGTTCGTTAAGATTCTTGTCGCTCGGGTCGGTCATCACCAGGTGAGAAATCTCGTGATAACGCTTCAGGTATTCGGCCTGCTCAGAGATACCTTCGGCAACAAAATCGTAAACGCTGCCGGTCACGTGACGCGGCGGATCCTGCTGCAGGCGAGAGACGATAAGATCCTGCTCGTAAACAATACGCCCGTCGTCCAGGCCCTGTTCGCGGTTGAGGATTTTCATCAGCGTGGATTTACCCGCGCCGTTACGGCCGACCAGACAGACGCGCTCGTTGTCCTCGATGTGCAGTTCTGCATTGTCGAGAAGCGGCGAGTCGCTGAAAGAGAGCCACGCGCCGTGCATACTAATTAAAGACATGTATTATTCCTTTCAGACCGCGGAGATCAACCAGCAGTTATGGATCTGACGATTACGGGCAAAGTCCTGGGACAGCGTTTTTTGGCTAATTTCTTGTGCTTTCAGTCCCAGAGCAGCCAGCCCCTCATGATCCATGCGGAAGCCGCGTTTGTTATTCGAGAACATAATGGTACCGCCCTTACGCAGCAGGCGTTTCAGGT
Source organism: Enterobacter sp. 200527-13 (assembly GCF_027924865.1). NCBI lineage: Bacteria > Pseudomonadati > Pseudomonadota > Gammaproteobacteria > Enterobacterales > Enterobacteriaceae > Enterobacter > Enterobacter sp. 200527-13. Next base: position 849,636 of record NZ_BSCM01000001.1, on the reverse strand, counting down.
CGGTCATCAGGCGCAGGTGATCGCGTTGAACGTCAAAGCTATCTTCCATACGCTTGGAGTTAGAGAACGTTGGGGGATCGATGAAGATCAGATCAAATTGTTCGTCCGTTTCGCGTAGCCAGCCCAGCACGTCAGCCTGCATCAGACGATGCTGACGCCCGGTGAGACCGTTCAGGCGCAGGTTACGTTCTGCCCATTCCAGGTAAGTACGGGACATATCCACCGTGGTGGTACTGCGCGCGCCGCCAAGGCCAGCATGCACGCTGGCGCTGCCGGTATAGGAGAACAGGTTCAGGAAGTCTTTACCCTTGCTCATCTGGCCCAGCATGCGGCGGGCGATACGGTGGTCAAGGAACAGACCGGTATCCAGATAATCGGTCAGGTTAACCCACAGGCGCGCGTTGTATTCGCCCACCTCGATAAAGTCACCCTTCTCACCCATTTTCTGATACTGATTTTTCCCTTTCTGACGCTCACGGGTTTTCAGCACCAGTTTGTTAGGCGCAATGCCCAGCACCGAAATCGTTGCCGCAATCACGTCCAGCATACGCTGACGCGCTTTTTGTGCATCAATCGTTTTTGGCGGCGCATATTCCTGCACCACAACCCAGTCAGCGTAACGGTCAACCGCCACGTTGTACTCCGGCAGATCGGCATCATACAGGCGATAACATTCGATACCTTCCTGTTTCGCCCATTTTTCGAATTTCTTCAGATTCTTACGCAGGCGGTTAGCGTAATCTTCCGCCACACCCGATGGTTTACTGTCCGCCGCTTTCTCGGCCAGATGGTAGTTTTTCTGCACGCAGTCCAGCGGGCCGTTTTTCGCCTTAAACTGGCGTTCGGCACGCAGTTGCAGACAGCTCAGCAGTTCTGGCGAGGCGCTAAACAGCGACAGGTTCCAGCCGCCAAAGTCATTTTTCATATTACGGCCCAGCAGGCTGTGCAGGGCAATCAGCGCCGGTTCGCTATCAAGACGCTCGCCGTAAGGCGGGTTGCTGATAACGGTACCGTATGGGCCTTTTGGCAGCGGATTGGTCAGGTTCGCGACGTCTTTCACCTCGAAGGTGACCAGCTCGCCGATACCGGCACGGCGGGCGTTGCTGCGCGCACGCTCAATGACGCGTGAGTCGCTGTCAGAGCCGTAGAAATGGGAGGTGTACTCCGCCAGACCTTTACGTGCACGGGTCTGCGCTTCGTCTTTGACTTCTTTCCACAGCGCCTCATCGTGCTGCGCCCAGCCGCCGAAGCCCCAATGGCCGCGGTGCAGGCCCGGTGCGCGGTCGGTGGCCAGCATAGCGGCCTCAATCAGCAGCGTACCGGAGCCACACATCGGGTCGAGCAGCGGTGTGCCTGGCTGCCAGCCGGAACGCATCACGATGGCGGCGGCGAGAGTCTCTTTGATGGGCGCCATACCGGTACGATCGCGATAACCACGCAGGTGCAGACCCGCGCCGCTCAGATCCAGAGAGATACTGGCGGTGTCGCCGTTGAGCCAGACGTTGATCCGCAGATCGGGATTTTCACGATCGACGTTTGGGCGTTCCTTATTTTTACGCGTGAAGCAGTCCACAATGGCGTCTTTAACGCGCAGGGCACCATACTGGCTGTTGCGGATTTCATCGTTCACACCATTAAAGTGCACGGCAAAGGTGGCATTCGGGGAGAAGATCTCTGTCCAGTCGATCATCTGTACGCCGGTATAGAGGTCAAGGTCGCTGTAAACCTTGCACTCTTTCATCGGCAGCATGATGCGTGATGCCAGACGGCTCCACATCAGGCTCTGGTAAATAAGCCGTGTGTCGCCCTCAAAATGGACACCACCCTGAACCACCTGGCACTCTTGCGCGCCCAGGGTTTCCAGTTCAGTTTTTAACAGCTCTTCCAGCCCACGGGCCGTACTGGCAAACAGAGAATTCATATCGTCACTTTTACTCTTAGAAAATTGTCGCGCATTATAGCTAATATGGCGTGTATGTCATAAAGTTGAAGGCTTATTTTCATTCGAGGGGCTGTGCAGTGGCGACGTTATCCAGGCTTTTTATTCATCCGGTGAAATCCATGCGCGGGATCGGCGTTTCACACGCGCTGGCCGACATGAGCGGATTTGCCTTCGATCGTATCTTTATGGTCACCGAACCTGACGGTACGTTCATTACCGCACGCCAGTTCCCACAAATGGTTCGCTTTACCCCTTCCCCGCTTTATGACGGTTTGCATCTCACCGCGCCGGATGGCTCCAGCGTGGTGATCCGCTTTGCTGATTTTGCGCCTGTCGAAGCGCCAACGGAAGTGTGGGGCAATCATTTTACCGCGCGCATCGCCCCGGATGACATTAACCGCTGGCTGAGCGGCTTCTTCTCCCGGGATGTGCAGCTGCGCTGGGTCGGCCCGGCGCTGACGCGGCGCGTTAAGCGCCACGAGGCGGTCCCGCTCTCTTTCGCGGACGGCTTCCCCTTCCTGCTGACTAACGACGCCTCTCTGCGCGACCTGCAGCGTCGCTGTAAAGCCAGCGTCCAGATGGAGCAGTTTCGTCCCAACCTGGTTGTTACAGGCGCTGACGCCTGGGAAGAGGATACCTGGAAGGTGATCCGTATCGGCAGCGTGGTATTTGATGTCGTGAAGCCCTGCAGCCGCTGTATTTTTACCACCGTCAGTCCCGAAAAAGGCCAGAAACACCCTTCCGGCGAGCCGTTAAAAACCCTGCAGTCATTCCGCACAGCGCAGGACAATGGCGATGTGGATTTCGGCCAGAACCTCATTCCGCGCTCAAGCGGCGTCATCCGCGTGGGTGACGAAGTCGAAATTCTCGCCCGTGGGCCCGCAAGAGTGTATGGCGCAGGTCAGGAAGAAGAGTTCGTCGACGTTGAGACGCCAGCCAGCTCGCCCGTAGACATTCACTGGCAGGGCACCGTTATCCGCGGCAACAATCAGCAGGTTTTACTTGAACAGCTGGAACAAGCGGGGATCCGCGTACCTTACTCCTGCCGGGCAGGCATCTGTGGGTGCTGTCGAATCAAGCTGGTCGAAGGGGAAGTCAGCGCGCTGAAAAAATCCGCGATTGGCGATGATGGTACAATTCTGTGCTGCAGCTGTATTCCGAAAACGTCGGTACAGCTGGAAGCTTAAACGGCCTGCTCGAGGCTGAAAGCGTCTACGCGTTGCTGCGGTTTCAGCCTGTCATTCATTACCTTAATGGCATCCCCCAGTTGCATCGTCCGCCCGGCAATGGTCACTCCGGGCTGGGCCAGCAGACAGAGTGCGGCATTTTCGCCAGGCTCAACCACCAGCAGGCTCACCTCTTCAGCGGTATCGCTCAGGTTTACACTCGCCGCATCGCCGGTGGCGGGGGTCCAGTTCATGCTGTGCGGTAAAAAATGCCAGCTTTTCGGCATTTGCGGTTTCAGGAATCGAATGGCCACTAACGCGTTTAATACCAGTTCGGCGCGCTGCTCTTTAGAAAGCACCAGGTCGCGGCATTTTTCTTCAAAGGAGAAATAAAGCGCAGCGTCGTCAACACAAAAGCCTGACGGGGAGAAGGCGTCCGGGGTTAACATTCGGCGAGCAAAACGGGAACGAAACAACATACCATTGGCTAAATCGAGCATCATGCGGTCATGCTCGTCACAAAAATACCAGCGCCAGTTATCGTCAGGTTTAATTCGCATGTTTCTCTCCCGTCCCCAAACTTCCTGTACTAAAAATGTCCTGTTCGCCGCTTCGTTTATAACACCATTAATAAAAGACTATAATGACTAAATAAGCAACAATGACGGAATATAAAACAACCAGGGCTGGAAATAAAGCCCTGGTTGTCTGATAAAGAGAAAAGATTAGATATGAGTAACGATTTCTTTAATCAGCTGCGGTCCTTTAAAAATAAAACCGGAATAGATTTGCACCAGTGAGGCACCCGCCGCCATCTTCTCGCGAGCCGCAATCACGGAGTCGATACCACCGACGCCAATAATCGGCAGTCGTCCTTTTAATTCTGCTGACAGGGCACGAATAATTTCTGTGCTTTTTAATTGTACCGGACGTCCACTTAACCCACCCGCTTCGTCACAGTTTTTCATTCCCTGAACGAGCGAGCGATCGAGTGTGGTATTGGTCGCAATCACCCCGTCAATATTATGGCGAACTAAACTGTCGGCAACCTGGATCAATTCTTCAGCAGAAAGATCCGGTGCGATCTTAACCGCGACCGGAACATATTTATGGTGGATCGCCTGGAGCTCATTTTGTTTATTTTTAATGGCACTCAGAAGATCGTCCAGTGCTTCGCCATATTGTAAAGAGCGCAGACCTGGGGTATTTGGTGAGGAAATATTCACCGCAATATACCCCGCGTAGGCATAGACTTTTTCCATACAAATCAGATAGTCATCTTTACCCTGCTCTACCGGCGTGTCTTTATTTTTGCCAATATTGATGCCCAATACACCATCAAAATGGGCTTTTTTTACGTTCTCAACAAGGTGATCAACGCCGAGGTTATTAAAGCCCATGCGGTTGATCAGCCCTTCGGCTTCGACCAGGCGGAACAGACGCGGCTTATCATTACCTGGCTGCGGACGCGGCGTGACGGTACCGATTTCGATGGAGCCAAAGCCCATCGCGCCCAGGGCATCAATGCACTCACCATTTTTATCCAGACCTGCCGCGAGACCCAGCGGATTTTTAAAGGTCAGGCCCATGCATTGCACAGGTTTTTCCGGCACGTTTTGACGCACCAGTGCGGCCAGCGGCGTTCCGGTAATACGACGTAACTGCTGGAATGTAAATTCATGAGCGCGCTCAGGGTCGAGCTGGAAAAGGGCTTTACGAACGAAGGGGTAGTACATGAACTCTCCTGGATTCCCGGTGTGCAAACCGGGAGGGGATTATGTGCGATCCGGCCCGGAAAGGGAATTGACCTGTGGCAAAAAAACACCGTTAGACGCAATCGTTTACCTCGCAGCCCCGTTCTTATGCGCTTTTTCGCATTTTAATTGCAGATAAATCATTTAGTGGAATAACCGGGCAGTGTCACACTCCTGAAAATTGTTATGAATGTTAGATAAAAGCAAACAATTAGTTATAAGGAGCATGCATGCGCGTCATAACCCTGGCCGGAAGTCCACGATTCCCCTCTCGCTCCAGCGCACTGCTGGAATATGCCCGTGAAAAGCTCAATGCTCTGGATGTGGAAGTATGCCACTGGAATCTGCATAACTTCGACCCCGAGGATCTGCTCTACGCCCGTTTTGACAGTCCGGCGCTGCAAACGCTGACTGAACAGCTTAAAGGGGCTGATGGCTTAATCGTGGCGACGCCTATCTATAAAGCTTCGTTTTCCGGGGCCCTGAAAACCCTGCTCGATCTGCTGCCTGAACGTGCGCTGGACGGCAAAGTAGTCCTGCCACTGGCAACGGGCGGCACGGTGGCCCATTTACTGGCGGTGGATTATGCCCTCAAGCCGGTACTCAATGCGCTAAAAGCGCAGGAGATCCTCCACGGCGTCTTTGCCGACGACTCGCAGGTTATCGATTATCAACACAAACCTCACTTCACGCCGAATCTGCAAACCCGTCTCGACAGCGCCCTTGAAACCTTCTGGCATGCCCTGCACCGCAGAGATATCCACGCCCCGGCGTTTAACCCGTCACAGGGAGTCGCCCATGTTTAAAAGATTAACCCGTCTCGGACTGGCCGGGCTGTTAGCGCTCACCTCGCTGGCCCACGCGGCAGAGACGGCGCCTGAACATTTACGCATCGGCTATCAGAAAGGCAGCGTCAGTATGGTGCTGGCTAAAAGCCATCAGCTTCTGGAAAAACGCTTCCCGAAGACCACATTCTCCTGGATTGAGTTCCCTGCTGGCCCGCAAATGCTTGAAGCCCTGAATGTCGGAAGCATCGACCTCGGCAGCACCGGGGATATTCCGCCAATATTCGCGCAGGCGGCGGGGGCCGACCTGGTTTATGTCGGCGTTGAGCCGGCCAAGCCGAAGGCTGAGGTCATTCTGGTCCCTGAAAATAGCACCATTAAGACGGTCGCCGATCTCAAAGGCCACAAGGTTGCATTCCAGAAAGGCTCAAGCTCACATAACCTGCTGCTGCGGGCCCTGCAGGAGGCGGGGCTTAAATTCACCGACATTCAACCCGTCTATTTGACGCCGGCTGATGCTCGCGCCGCTTTCCAGCAGGGCAATGTCGACGCGTGGGCTATCTGGGATCCCTACTACTCCGCAGCTTTACTGCAGGGTGGCGTGCGGGTATTAAAAGATGGCACCACGCTGAAACAAACCGGCTCGTTCTACCTCGCCGCGCGCCCGTATGCGGAAAAGAATGGCGCTTTTATTCAGGATGTTCTTAACACCTTTACTCAGGCGGATGCGCTAACGCAAAGCCAACGTCAGAAAAGCATTACCCTGCTGGCGAAAACCATGGGCTTACCTGAGCCGGTGATCGCGAGCTATCTCGATCACCGTCCACAGACCACCATTACCCCGGTGGACGCACACGTCGCTGCGCTGCAGCAGCAAACCGCAGATCTCTTCTATCAAAATCGCCTTGTTCCAAAACAGGTGAATATTCGCGAACGCATCTGGCAACCCGCAGGCAAAGAAGGAACCAAATCATGAGTCTGAATCTTTTCTGGTTTTTACCCACCCACGGTGATGGACACTATCTTGGCACAGAAGAGGGTTCACGCCCGGTTGACCACGGCTATCTGCAGCAGATTGCGCAGGCAGCCGACCGAATCGGTTTTACCGGCGTACTGATCCCCACCGGACGCTCGTGCGAGGATGCGTGGCTGGTAGCCGCATCGATGATCCCCGTGACCCAACGCCTGAAGTTCCTCGTGGCACTGCGTCCGAGCGTGGTCTCCCCGACCGTCGCGGCGCGCCAGGCGGCAACGCTCGACAGGCTCTCTAACGGCCGGGCCCTGTTTAACCTGGTCACCGGAAGCGATCCGCAGGAGCTGGCGGGTGACGGCGTGTTCCTCGATCACACCGAACGCTATGAAGCGTCCGCCGAGTTCACCCGCGTCTGGCGACGTCTGCTGGAGGGGGAAACCGTCACCTTCGAAGGTAAACATATTCACGTTCGCGACGCCAGGCTCTACTTCCCGCCGGTGCAGCAGCCGCGCCCTCCTCTTTACTTCGGCGGCTCATCAGATGTGGCGCAGGATCTGGCGGCTGAACAGGTTGATCTCTACCTCACCTGGGGTGAGCCGCCCGAGCTGGTCAAAGAGAAAATTGCCCAGGTACGCGCCAAAGCGGCAGCGCATGGTCGCAAGGTGCGCTTTGGTATTCGCCTGCATGTGATTGTGCGTGAAACCAATGAAGAAGCCTGGCAGGCGGCCGACCGGCTGATCGCGCATCTGGATGATGAGACTATCGCTAAAGCTCAGGCGGCGTTTGCGAAAACCGACTCCGTCGGCCAGCACAGAATGGCGTCATTGCACAACGGTAAGCGCGAGAATCTGGAGATCAGCCCGAACCTGTGGGCGGGCGTCGGCCTGGTGCGCGGCGGTGCGGGTACCGCGCTGGTCGGCGACGGTCCAACTGTGGCTGCGCGGATCAATGAATACGTGGACCTGGGTATCGACAGTTTTATCCTCTCCGGTTATCCGCACCTGGAAGAGGCCTACAAAGTGGGCGAGCTGTTATTCCCGCATCTGGATGTCGCCATCCCGGACGTACCGCAGCCCCGCCAGCTCCAGCTTCAGGGCGAAGCCGTGGCTAACGAGTTTATCCCGCGAAGAGCCGCACAAAGCTAAGGAGTTGCCATGTCTGCCCCCACACAAAAATGGTTGCTACGTGCCGCCCCATGGTTTTTACCCGTTGGCATTGTGCTTGTCTGGCAACTCGCGTCTTCTGCCGGCTGGCTGTCGAGCCGTATTCTGCCCTCTCCGGAGGGCGTAATAGAGGCATTCTGGTCGCTGAGCGTCAGCGGCGAACTCTGGCAGCATCTGGCCATCAGCTCATGGCGCGCGGTAATTGGTTTTTCGATTGGCGGAAGCATCGGCCTGGTACTGGGTCTGATCAGCGGGCTTTCTCGCTGGGGCGAGCGGCTGCTCGATACCTCCATTCAGATGCTGCGTAATGTGCCGCATCTGGCGCTGATCCCGCTGGTCATTTTATGGTTTGGTATTGATGAGAGCGCCAAAATTTTCCTCGTCGCGCTGGGTACGCTGTTCCCGATTTACATTAATACCTGGCATGGGATCCGCAACATCGATCGCGGACTGGTCGAAATGGCACGCAGTTACGGCCTGTCCGGTTTTGCCCTCTTTATGCATGTGATCCTGCCGGGCGCCCTGCCCTCCATAATGGTCGGCGTGCGCTTTGCGCTCGGCCTGATGTGGCTGACGCTGATTGTGGCAGAGACCATCTCTGCAAACTCAGGGATTGGCTATCTGGCGATGAACGCCCGCGAATTCCTGCAAACGGACGTGGTGGTGGTGGCCATTATCCTCTATGCCCTGCTCGGCAAACTTGCCGACGTCAGCGCCCAGTGGCTGGAACGCAGCTGGCTGCGCTGGAATCCAGCCTATATTTCACAGGAGGCTAAAGCATGAATACTGCCCGACTGACTCAGGGTACACCGCTGCTCCTTAACGGTGTCACGAAGCGCTATGGCGAAAACACGATTCTCAACGCGCTGGATCTGCATATTCCTGCCGGACAATTTGTCGCCATTGTGGGCCGCAGTGGCGGCGGCAAGAGTACGCTGTTACGCCTTTTAGCCGGGCTAGAATCCCCCAACGGCGGCGAAATTCTGGCAGGCGCGACACCGCTGGCCACTATTCAGGATGATACCCGCATGATGTTTCAGGACGCGCGCCTGCTGCCCTGGAAAACGGTGATTGATAATGTCGGACTGGGCCTCAACGGCAACTGGCGGGATGAAGCCCGCCAGGCGTTGGCCGCCGTAGGGCTGGAAAACCGTGCGGATGAATGGCCTGCTGCGCTCTCCGGCGGGCAGAAGCAACGCGTGGCGCTGGCGCGAGCGCTGATACACCGTCCGGGCTTGCTGCTGTTGGATGAGCCACTCGGCGCGCTCGACGCCCTGACGCGAATCGAAATGCAGGACCTGATTGCCGCGCTCTGGCAAAAGCATGGCTTTACGGTACTTCTGGTGACGCACGACGTGAGCGAAGCCGTCGCGATGGCAGACCGCGTGCTGCTAATAGAAGAAGGGAAAATCGGTCTTGATGTCACGGTCGATATTGCGCGTCCGCGCCGCGTAGGGTCGGCAAGACTGGCAGAGCTGGAGGCGGAAGTGCTGAATCGGGTGATGAAGCGCGGGGTCAGCGAGCGAGCGTTAATGACGGCTCACGGCTGACATCCTCCCTCTCCCACCGGGAGAGGGAGGATGGGTCTTTCGATCAGGCCAGTGCCTTAGCGATCTTCTCGTACAGATCGCCAGACAGGTTTTCCAGCCCTTTCAGCTGCTCAAGCGCAGCACGCATTTTCGCCTGGCGCTGTGCATCATAGCGTTTCAGACGGATCAGCGGCTCAATCAGGCGTGACGCCACCTGTGGGTTACGGCTGTTCAGCTCGGTCAACATTTCCACCATAAACTGATAACCGCTGCCATCTTCCGCATGGAACGCCGCCGGGTTGCTGCTGGCAAACGCGCCAATCAGGGAACGCACGCGGTTTGGGTTGCTCATGGTGAAGGAGCGATGCTTCAGCAGACTGCGTACATTGCTGAGGGCATCGGCCGCCGGGCTGGTGGCCTGCAGGATGAACCACTTGTCCATGACCAGACCATCCTGATGCCACTTGTCATCGTACTCCTGCATCAGCGCATCACGGCATGGCAGTTCGGCGGCAACGCTTGCAGCCAGGGCGGCCAGCGCGTCGGTCATGTTGTCTGCTTCGTGATACTGCTTGCTCACCAGCGTGTTTGCCAGCTCGCGCTCACCGAAGGCCAGATAACGCAGGCAGGTGTTACGCAGGGAACGTTTACCGATGTCAGCATGTTCCACACGATAAGCGTCAAGCTTATTGGCGTTGTAGATTGCGAGGAATTCGTCTGCAAGCTCGTTCGCCAGCGTACGGGTCAGCGCTTCACGCACCGCCACAATGGCAATCGGATCGATGATGTCGAACAGTTCGGCGATTTCGCCTGCGGATGGCAACGTCAGAATTTCAGCCGCCAGCGCCGGGTCAATCTTCTCCTCCAGCAGGACTGCGCGGAATGCGTCCGCAACGTGAACCGGCAGCGACAGCGGCTGGCCCTGCTGATGACGATTAACGTTCAGCTTGATGTAGGTCGCCAGCAGGCTTTGCGCCGCATCCCAGCGTGAGAAGTCATTGCGTGCATGGCGCATCAGGAACGTCAGTTGCTGGTCGCTCCACTTATATTCCAGTTTCACGGGCGCAGAGAATTCACACAGCAGCGCGGGAACCGGCTGGAAATAGACGTTATCAAAGATAAAGGTCTGTTCCGCCTGGGTCACGTTCAGTACGTGGTGGACCGGATGGCCGCCCTTCTGCAGCGGGATCACGTTACCCTCGTTGTCATACAGTTCAATACTGAACGGAATGTGCAGCGGGTGTTTTTCTTCCTGCTCTGCCGTTGGCGGCGTGCGCTGGCTGATGGTCAGGGTGTACTGCTCGGTTTCCGGATTGTAGTCGTCTTTGACGGTAACAATCGGCGTGCCGGCCTGGCTGTACCAGCGGCGGAAATGGGAAAGATCGACATTAGACGCATCCTCCATCGCCTGCACAAAATCGTCGCAGGTGGCTGCGCTGCCGTCATGACGCTCGAAGTAGAGCTGCATCCCTTTCTGGAAGTTCTCTTCACCCAGCAGGGTATGGATCATGCGGATAATTTCCGCCCCTTTTTCGTACACCGTCAGGGTGTAGAAGTTATTCATCTCGATGACTTTATCGGGACGGATAGGGTGTGCCATTGGGCTGGCATCTTCCGCAAACTGCAGGCCACGCATGGTGCGCACGTTGTTAATGCGGTTCACCGCACGGGAACCCAGATCCGAACTGAACTCCTGGTCACGGAAGACGGTCAGGCCCTCTTTCAGGCTCAGCTGGAACCAGTCACGGCAGGTGACGCGGTTTCCGGTCCAGTTATGGAAATACTCGTGTCCGATGACGCGTTCAATATCCAGGTAATCTTTATCGGTCGCGGTATCGGTACGTGCCAGCACGTATTTGGAGTTAAAGACGTTAAGACCTTTATTCTCCATCGCGCCCATGTTGAAGAAGTCGACAGCAACGATCATATAGATGTCGAGGTCATACTCGAGGCCAAAGCGCTCTTCATCCCACTTCATGGAGTTGATAAGCGAGGTCATCGCCCATGGCGCGCGGTCCAGGTTGCCGCGGTCGACGAACAACTCCAGCGCGACGTCGCGGCCTGAACGGGTTTTGAACGTATCACGCAGCACGTCGAAATCACCCGCCACCAGCGCAAACAGGTAACACGGTTTCGGGAACGGATCCTGCCACTGTACCCAGTGGCGACCGTTTTCCAGCTCGCCTTCACCTACGCGGTTGCCGTTGGAAAGCAGGAACGGATAGAGGGTTTTATCGGCAATGATTTTCGTTGTAAAGCGTGCCAGCACGTCCGGGCGGTCAAGATACCAGGTAATGTGGCGGAAACCTTCGGCCTCACACTGGGTGCACAGGGCCACGCCAGACTGGTAAAGCCCTTCCAGCGCCGTGTTGGCAGCCGGGCTGATTTCATTCACGATGCGCAGCGTAAAGCGTTCCGGCAGGTTGTCGATAACCAGCTGGTTGCCTTCTATTTTATAGTCAGACCATGCTTGATCATTGATTTGCACGGAGACCAGCGTCAGGTCTTCACCATCCAGACGCAGCGGCACAGCCGTCGCGCTCTGGCGCGTGAGCTGGCTTACCGCCGTGACAACGGTTTTAGTGGCATCCAGGTCAAAAGTCAGATCGATATCGCTAATCAGGTAATCCGGCGCACGGTAGTCGTGGCGGTATTTGGCTTGTGGCTGTTGTGTCATAGAAAACCTTATGCATCGTTTGTCGAATAACGAATCCAGTCTATTCCTGTTGTGTAAAACGCGCTATGCAGAATGTTCATCTTTTCAGGTACAAACACCTTTTTCGCTACATTTGTATAACACGGGGCACAAAATGCCCTCGACCATAAAGAGCGCTTATGTTGTGATCGGGGTTCAATAAATCACTAAACAAGGTATACTCCGGAGTTGTTTATTGTACTAAACGCTCCTGTGAGAGGATGCTACTGCGCACCTATGACTCAATTCGCTTCTCCTGTTCTGCATACATTGCTGGATACCGACGCGTATAAACTGCATATGCAGCAAGCCGTTTTCCACCATTACTATGACGTCCATGTCGCGGCGGAATTCCGCTGCCGTGGTGACGACTTGCTCGGTATCTACGCAGACTCCATTCGTGAACAGGTCGATGCTATGCAGCATCTGACGCTGCAGGACGACGAATATCAGTGGCTCTCTGGCCTGCCCTTCTTTAAAGCTGACTACCTGAACTGGCTGCGCGATTTCCGCTATAAGCCGGAGCAGGTGACCGTGGTCAATGATAACGGCAAGCTGGATATTCGTCTTGAAGGCCCGTGGCGTGAAGTGATCATGTGGGAAGTTCCACTTCTCGCGGTGATCAGTGAACTGGCCCACCGCTACCGTTCGCCGGAAACCGGCGTTGAGCAGGCGGTCGCGTCGCTGGAAAATAAACTGGCCGCATTCTCAACGCTGACCGAAGGGCTGGATATGTCCCGCTTCCGCCTGATGGATTTTGGCACGCGTCGCCGTTTCTCTCGCGAAGTGCAGCAGGCTATTGTGAAGCGTCTGCAGCAGGAGCCGTGGTTCGTGGGCACCAGCAACTACGATCTGGCACGTCGTCTGGATCTGACCCCAATGGGTACCCAGGCGCATGAGTGGTTCCAGGCGCATCAGCAGATAAGCCCAGACCTGGCAAACAGCCAGCGTGCCGCACTGGCCGCGTGGCTGGAAGAATATCCCAATCAACTGGGCATCGCGCTTACCGACTGTATTACGATGGACGCGTTCCTGCGTGATTTTGGCCCTGAATTTGCCGAACGTTATCAGGGATTACGCCATGATTCCGGGGATCCGGTTGAATGGGGTGAAAAGGCCATTGCCCATTACGAAAAACTGGGCATTGACCCAATGACCAAGGTGCTGGTCTTCTCTGATAACCTCGATCTGGCGAAAGCGGTCGATCTCTATCGTCATTTCACCTCCAGAATTAACCTGAGCTTTGGGATTGGCACCCGTCTGACCTGCGACATCCCTCAGGTAAAACCTCTGAACATCGTGATAAAACTGGTGGAATGTAACGGTAAGCCGGTAGCGAAGCTCTCCGATAGCCCCGGTAAAACCATCTGCCATGACAAAGCCTTTGTGCGCGCATTACGCAAAGCATTCGATCTGCCGCAGATCAAAAAAGCCAGTTAACCGCTTTCGGGAGCCTTTCAGGCTCCCCTCTCCTCAATTTATTTCTTAATTCTTCTCTTTTGACTGCGAAATCTGCTTGTCTGATGGCGGATGCCAGGTAACATAGATATCCCCCCCAGTAAGGGTGGACAAGTGTTTATTTTTTCCGACTATTAACAGAGAGAATATTATGAGCGTTGTGCCTGTAGCCGACGTACTCCAGGGCCGTGTCGCCGTTGACCAAGAAGTCACCGTGCGCGGATGGGTGCGTACTCGCCGAGATTCTAAAGCTGGCATCTCCTTCCTTGCCGTCTATGACGGTTCCTGCTTTGATCCTGTACAGGCCGTCATTAATAATTCTCTGCCCAATTACAATGATGACGTTCTGCGCCTGACAACGGGTTGTTCCGTTATCGTAACCGGTGTTGTTGTGGCATCACCTGGTCAGGGTCAGAGTTTCGAAATTCAGGCCTCAGCCATTGAAGTCACTGGCTGGGTTGAAGATCCCGACACCTACCCAATGGCGGCAAAACGTCACAGCATCGAATACCTGCGTGAAGTGGCGCACCTGCGTCCACGCACCAACCTTATTGGTGCGGTTGCCCGCGTGCGTCATACGCTGGCGCAGGCGCTGCATCGTTTCTTCGACGAGCAGGGTTATTTCTGGGTGTCTACCCCACTGATCACCGCGTCCGATACGGAAGGCGCGGGTGAAATGTTCCGCGTCTCTACGCTGGACATGGAAAACCTGCCGCGTACGCCAGAAGGTAAAGTGGACTATGACAAAGACTTCTTCGGTAAAGAGGCCTTCCTGACGGTTTCTGGTCAGCTCAACGGTGAAACTTACGCCTGCGCGCTGTCCAAAATCTACACCTTTGGTCCTACCTTCCGTGCAGAAAACTCCAACACCAGCCGTCACCTGGCGGAATTCTGGATGCTGGAGCCTGAAGTGGCGTTCGCAGATCTGGATGATATCGCAGGTCTGGCAGAAGCGATGCTGAAATATGTCTTCAAAGCGGTGCTGGAAGAGCGTCCTGATGACATGAAATTCTTCGCAGAGCGTGTCGACAGCGATGCAGTCGCACGTCTGGAGCGTTTCGTCTCAGCAGATTTCGCGCAGGTGGACTACACCGACGCGGTGGCCATCCTCGAGAAATGCGGTGAGAAGTTTGAGAACCCGGTTTACTGGGGCGTTGACCTGGCGTCTGAGCACGAGCGTTACCTGGCCGAGAAGCACTTCAAAGCACCGGTTGTGGTGAAAAACTACCCGAAAGACATTAAGGCCTTCTATATGCGCCTTAACGAAGACGGTAAAACCGTTGCGGCGATGGACGTCCTGGCACCGGGCATTGGTGAAATCATCGGTGGTTCTCAGCGTGAAGAGCGTCTTGACGTACTGGACGCACGCATGGAAGAGATGGGCCTTAATCCTGCGGATTACAGCTGGTATCGCGATTTACGCCGTTACGGTACCGTCCCGCATGCCGGTTTTGGTCTGGGCTTTGAGCGTCTCATCGCCTATGTCACCGGTGTTCAGAACGTCCGTGACGTTATTCCATTCCCACGCACACCGCGTAACGCCAGTTTCTAATCGACTGAATATCAAATGGCCAGCAATTGCTGGCCATTATTTTATTCTGCATTGTCAGTTTTCGTCAGCGCAAAGTCAGCATTTTTAAACCACAACCCCGTTACAACCACTACCTGTTACGTTTTGTTTCCACGAAACATCTGCGCACAAAAAATAAACCCTATTCTTATTGCGCTTATTGCAATCTGAAGCAATAGCACAAAATTCAACCAGTTTTACAGCCATCCAGAAGTCTTTTTCGGGTCATAAGAAAAAATGAGCCGTTTGGCTTCTGTTTATACGAATTGCCTTTATCTAAATTAATTATAAGCTTTTCATATAGATATCAAAGTATCTGCCGTTTAATTCGCCAGTGGACGCTGAAATTTGAGGTGGTTCACAAAGTTCCGAAAAATACACATTTAGTTACACATGATTTCTTTTTGTAACTTAATCTTGAGAATTGTAGCACTTTCAGGCTAGCGAAACGGTTCTATGAATGGAAAGATGCCTGTCAGATACATAAAGACACCTAACTCTCATCAATAGTTCCGGAAATATTTATTGACAGAATTTATTGACGGCAGTGGCGAGTGTCATAAAAAAACCAATGAGGGTAATAAATAATGATGAAGCGCAATATTCTGGCAGTGGTAATCCCTGCCCTGCTGGTAGCCGGTGCAGCTAACGCTGCAGAAATCTATAACAAAAGCGGCAACAAACTGGATCTGTACGGGAAAGTGGTTGGTGAGCACGACTTCGTTACCTCTGGTGACAACACTGACAGCAACGACGCTACCTATGCTCAGATCGGTTTCAAAGGCGAGACTCAAATTAACGACCAACTGACTGGTTTCGGTCAGTGGGAATACCGTGCTCTGGCAAGCCAGGCAGAAAGCAACCAGACTCAGCGTACCCGTCTGGCGTTCGCCGGTCTGAAAGCGGGTGATGCAGGTTCCATCGACTACGGCCGTAACTACGGTATCGTATACGACGTAGAATCTTACACCGATATGGCGCCATCTTTCTCAGGTATGACCTGGGCAAACTACTCTGACAACTTCATGACTGGCCGTAACTCTGGTCTCCTGACTTACCGCAACTCTGACTTCTTCGGTCTGGTTGACGGTCTGAGCCTGGGCCTGCAGTATCAGGGCAAAAACGAGCGTACTGACGTGAGAACCGCTAACGGTGACGGTTTCGGTACCTCTGTAGGTTATGAGTTCGGTGAAGGTTTCGGCCTGATCGGCGCATACAGCAACTCTGACCGTACTGACGCGCAATCCGCAGACGGCAAAGGCGAGAAAGCGGAAGCATGGGCTGTTGGTGCTAAATACGATGCGAACAACATCTACCTGGCAACCACCTATGCTGAAACGCGTAACATGACCCGTGAAGACGACGGTTCTTTCGCAAACAAAACGCAGAACTTCGAAGTTATCGCTCAGTACCAGTTCGACTTCGGTCTGCGCCCATCCGTGTCCTACGTGCAGTCTAAAGGTAAAAACCTTGCACAACGTGGCACCTTCGCTGGCGGCGATGCTGACCTGCAGAAATTCGTTGAACTGGGTGCAACTTACTACTTCAACAAAAACTTCAACATCTATGTTGATTACCAGCTGAACCTGATCGACGACACCGACTACTCTCGTAGCGTGGGTATCGTGAACGGTAAAGACGACCAGGTTGCAATGGCTGTAACCTACCAGTTCTAATCAGTACACCACGTTGTTATATGCTTAATGAACAGGGCTTCGGCCCTGTTTTTTTTATGTCTGATAGCAAAAAATGGCGACTTTTGAAAAGCCGCACGCTTTTTGTCGCAAACGGTTGGCATTTTGTAAATCTACCGTTAACCTGATAGCGGATTTCACTTCTGTAATCACAATGGAACTTCGTCATGTTTGAGAACATTACCGCCGCTCCTGCCGACCCTATTCTGGGCCTGGCCGATCTGTTTCGTGCCGACGACCGCCCTGGTAAAATCAACCTGGGTATTGGTGTATATAAAGATGAAACCGGCAAAACCCCGGTGCTGACCAGCGTTAAAAAAGCTGAGCAGTATCTGCTGGAAAATGAAACCACCAAAAATTACCTCGGTATTGATGGTATCCCTGAATTTGGTCGTTGCACTCAGGAACTGCTGTTCGGCAAAGGCAGTGCAATTGTGAGCGACAAGCGTGCGCGTACAGCACAGACTCCTGGCGGTACCGGCGCGCTGCGCGTCGCGGCGGATTTCCTTGCGAAAAACACCTCTGTTAAGCGTGTCTGGGTGAGCAACCCAAGCTGGCCAAACCACAAGAGCGTATTCAACTCTGCAGGCCTGGAAGTCCGCGAATATGCTTACTACGACGCGGCTAACCACTCTCTGGACTTCGACGGTCTGCTGGCCAGACTGAACGAGGCTCAGGCGGGTGATGTGGTGCTGTTCCACGGCTGCTGCCACAACCCAACCGGTATTGATCCAACGCTGGAACAGTGGGAACAGCTGGCGAAGCTCTCCGTAGAAAAAGGCTGGCTGCCGCTGTTTGACTTTGCATACCAGGGCTTCGCCCGTGGTCTGGAAGAAGATGCGGAAGGTCTGCGCGCTTTTGCTGCCGTGCATCAGGAACTGATCGTGGCAAGCTCTTACTCCAAGAACTTCGGTCTGTACAATGAGCGTGTCGGTGCCTGTACGCTGGTTGCGGCGAATACTGAAACCGTTGATCGTGCATTCAGCCAGATGAAATCCGTGATCCGCGCTAACTACTCTAACCCGCCTGCACACGGTGCCTCTGTCGTTGCGACTATCCTGAGCAACGATGCACTGCGTGCTATCTGGGAACAAGAGCTGAACGATATGCGTCAGCGTATTCAGCGCATGCGTCTGCTGTTTGTGAACACCCTTGCGGAGAAAGGCGCTGACCGTGACTTCAGCTTTATTATTAAGCAGAACGGTATGTTCTCTTTCAGCGGCCTGACCAAAGAACAGGTTCTGCGTCTGCGTGAAGAGTTTGGCGTCTACGCCGTGGCGTCTGGCCGCGTCAACGTTGCAGGCATGACCCCAGACAATATGGCGCCGCTGTGCGAAGCCATCGTCGCCGTGCTGTAAATTGCACCCATAAAAAAAGCCTGCATAATGCAGGCTTTTTTTTATTCTGGTTACCAGACAGGCATTTCGTCCTGAAGGAACGGGTTATGGAGTCGTTCATAACCCAGCGTCGACATCGGACCGTGTCCAGGGATAAACGTCACATCATCGCCCAGCGGCAACAACTTCTGTTTAATCGACTGAATCAGCTGTCCGTGGTCGCCACGTGGAAAATCGCTGCGTCCTACGCCACCTTTGAAAATCACATCGCCGGAAATCAGCAGACGGGACTGGTCATCAAAGAAGACAATATGGCCTGGCGTATGCCCAGGACAATGCAACACCTGTAAAGTCACATTCCCTACGTTAACGCGCTCTCCTTCATTTAGCCAGCGATCGGGCGTCAGAGGCAGACACTCATCAAGGCCAAACATGCGGCTCTGGGCTGGTAAACCCTGCAGCCAGAACTCATCTTCTTTTTCCGGACCGATCACAGGCACACCGAAGTGCTGTGCCAGCTCCGCCGCCGCACCAACATGATCAAGATGACCATGCGTCAGTAAAATCTGCATCAGCGAGACACCGCTATCAGCGACTTCCTGCTTGATTTTCTCAGCGTCACCGCCGGGATCGACAAGCGCGGCCAGTTTGGTTTGCTCACACCAGATTAATGAACAATTCTGGGAGAATGCAGTAACCGGAATAATACGATAGTTCATACTGCTCCTGTGTTTCGTTATTACCAGTGCCGGACCGGACCGGTATCAATATGCACAAAGTTGCTACTTGGGTAATATCCTACACCACCTGCGCGCATAGATAACGCAGCTTTGCGAATATTGGCTAACGAAACGCCTTCAATATGGAAATCCATTGCCTGTCCCTTCGTGTGATAGCTTTTTTTCGCTACCCCACGGCTGTGGGCGCGCAGTTCATTATTGGTATCAACTGAGCGATAACCAGAAATAAGCTGCACTGGCTTGCTGGTACCCAGCAGGCCCTGAAGGCGGAATAACTGATCAAACAGTCCTGGGTCGATGGCTTTTATTTTATTCGCGCGGAAATCACGGAAAAAATGGTTAAGTCTTGCTAATTCATCCTGAATATAGCCTCTGCCATCGAAGAACTCCGCTTTTAACGACTCACCGGTGTGGAGATTGTTGAGCGTTAAAACTCGCGGACGAGGTGTCGAGAGGGTGGCAAATGCTGGCGTCGGCAAGATGGCCGCTGCGCCGAGCGCAACACCACCTAACGCCAGCAGTTTGCGGCGATTAGCGTCAAATTTGTCCATGATAATCAGGTCTACAGGTCAATGTTTATCGTAAATATGCTTAGCGCACGAAGGGCACCTTAACTGGCAAAGCCGACTACGTCAAGGCACCCAACCCCAGTAAATACGCGGCCTCCAGCCATATAGCCCCGTATTCACCATTACTTACGACAACCTATTTTCCCGAACTGCTTCATTTACCTGATTAATTGTTCAGCTTTTGGCAAAATTTGTGCGCCGGATCGCGCCGTGAGATCATAATTGTAAATATCTGTACGATACTGCGTCCGCCCGTCCTCACCCACAAACGCCGTCAGATAATAAAGATTGACCGGAATATTATGGCGAATATTAACGTAACGCGTATCCCCCTGCTTCAGGGCGTCAGAGATGCGCGTATCGTTCCAGCCTGCATCCTGCAACAGCATATTAGCCAGCTCCGAGGCTTTATTGACACGCACACAGCCTGAACTTAGCGCGCGGGTGTCTTTCTGGAACAGATTGTGGTTCGGCGTATCGTGCAGATAGATAGCATCTGAACTCGGCATATTGAACTTGTAGCGTCCGAGCGAGTTATGCGCACCGGGTGCCTGCTGGAACCGGAATGGCAGATTAGACGCGGTAATGGTTGACCAGTCGACCATATAGGGGTCTATCGCCTCTTTGCTGTTCCAGCCGCGCATCACCGTATAGCCATGGCGTTCCAGGTAACCCGGATCGTTCCAGACCTTGGGCAGAATGTCTTTACGCGCCAGCGTCGGCGGTACGTTCCACGGCGGGTTAACCACCACGTTGTTCAGGGCACTGCTCATCATCGGCGTTTTGCGATCGGGACGTCCCACAATCACGCGTGACGCCAGCACTTCACTGCCGTTCTGGTAATAGACCAGCGAATACGCCGGAATATTCACCATGATGCCGGTAGAGAGGGTCCCTGGCAGCAAGCGTAAACGCTGGATATTGAGCGCCAGCACCCCTGCACGCTGCGCAGGTGAGACGTTCAGCCAGTCGCGCGTTGACTGGCCAATCACGCCATCAGCACCCAGCCCCTGAGCAGCCTGAAACTGCTTAACCGCTGCAACCAGCTCCCGATCGTAGGCCGCGGGCTTATCACTCAGAACGGCGGCTTTTTTCTCTTTCACCGGGGCTGACGGGCTGACAACGACGCTTTGCGCATCGTCACCCGGCAGGGCAATTTTAGGCCCGCTATCCAGAATACCGGAGCGTTTGAGGATCTCACGCAGGGCAGGCACATCGCTGCTCCACTGTCCAGGACGCAGCGTCGCGGTACCACGCATCTGCGGCCATGGACGTGAATCCCCGACCAGTTCCAGAAGCGACTGATGCATGGTCGCGTATTGCGGATGTGCCGGCGCGAGGCTCGCAATAAAGCGCGGCAGATCGCCACTATCCAGCGCCAGTTGCCACTGGTTAATTACCGACAGTGCCGGAGTCGCCAGCTTGTAAGGCTTATCGCTGTACAACCAACGGTTACCATTGACCGGAATACCGGCCACAAACTGGAGATACCCCATCATGGCATCGGAAAGCACCACGTCCCGCGCCTGCCCGGTGACAGCAGGATCGGTTAAGAGCTCAACCCATTTTGTGAACTGCGGCTGGAACCCTGCAATGGCGACTTCTGCCAGCTGTTGCTGGAAGGCGCGCACCGCATCACGGTTTTCCCACATGGGTTTCATGTCACGCGCCGCATAGAGCAGCGTGAGCTGACTGGTATAGACAGGCGTGTAGCCTGCTGGCAGCCCAGACAGCAGCTGCTGGCGAAGCGATTCCGCGTCGATGCCTTCTGGCAACGGTTTAATACCGGCCATGATGGCCGTCGCAGGAGACTGCTCCAGCGGTTGAGACAGCGACGTTGGCTGTGTGCCAGTCGTTGCTGTGCTGTCAGTCGGCACAATTTCAGGCTCGTCGGCCTGAGCGGTTAACAGTGGAGCAAACGTCACTGCCAGGCATAAACTTAGCGCAGACAGCTGACGACCACATTTTTTCTTTAGCAACATCCCTTGCCCCCTGTTTTCACGACATGCCCATCACGTTGGGGCTTTCTTTTATTATAGGGTGACGGCAAACCTGTTGCCTTACCTTATGTAAAGAAGTTTAAAGATAACGCAGCCTTAAACACAAGTTAAGCGAAAAAAAAAGCGGCGCTGGTGCGCCGCTCACGGTTAGAAAACGCCTCAGGACGCGTCTGCCGTTGTTTCCGGTAAGGATTCTGGCGGCTGTGGGGCAAAACCGCGTAACCCGACCACGTGAACGTGTTCGGTATTCTGGAATACCTTACGCACCAGTTTATACGTGGTGCCTTTCTCAGGACTGATGTTCTCCGGCGCAGCGATAATGAGCTGCATATCAAGACGCTCACAGAGTTCAAACAGCGTGGCAATTGAGCGGGCGTCAAGACGCGCCGCTTCATCCAGGAACAGCAGTCGACATGGGGAGATATCTTTGCCGCGCAGACGACGTGCTTCATCTTCCCAGCTCTGGACCACCATCACCAGAATCGACATCCCGGTACCGATAGCTTCACCGGTAGAGAGTGCACCGGACTCCGCACGGAGCCAGCCGTCTGAACCACGGTTAACCTCCACTTCCATTTCCAGGTAGTTACGGTAATCCAGGAGCTCTTCACCAATGGTTTGCGGCGTGCGTTGCCCCATGTCAATCTGCGGATTAAGGCGTTGATACAGTTTCGCCAGCGCTTCGGAGAAGGTCAGACGGTTGCTGTTGAACAGATCCTGATGCTGTTCGTGCTGTTCAGACAACACTTCCAGCAGCGTCGAGTGCGCTTCACGCACGTTCACGTTCAGACGCACGCTGTTTACCTGACCAAACGATACGCTCTGCAAGCCCTGGTTCAGCTGGCGAATTCGGTTCTGCTCGCGCTGGATGGTTTTACGGATGATATTCGCCACGCTGCGGGAACTGATAGCCAGCTTCTGCTCGCGGGAGGTCAACTCTTCCGTCAGGCGGCCCAGTTCGATTTCCATCTGCTCAATGGCTTCGACCGGATCGTCGGTACGAATGATGTCCTGACGAATACGCTCACGCAGGTGCTGATAAACGGCTACGAAGAACTGGATCTTACGCTCAGGGCGTTTCGGATCTTCGGACATACGCAGCACATCGCGCAGGTGTTCGTTATCCGCCACTGCCAGACGCAAGGCACCCAGCGCCTTATCCGACATAGAGCGCAGTTCATCCGCAGAGAGATAGGCCAGCTCGCGACGATGCAGACGGCGTTCAACGTTATTGTCTTTCACCATCCGCATGACGGCGCACCAGCCCGCCTTCGCGGTCACGACCTGCTCACGCATTTCGTGATAATCACGCTCCAGCTTGCGCAGGCGACGAGTCAGGTTATCCATTTCCGCTTCACAGAAGGTCAGCGCTTTTTCCAGCTGATTACGACGTGCGCGGTTATTACTGAGCTGCGCATGCAGTTCATCACGACGGATACGCGCCCGCTCTTCTGCTCCGCTGTCAGCACGGACGCCAATGTCCTGTAACTCTTTCTGAAGATCGTTTAACAGCTCTTTCTTGGTGTCGAAGGAGCTTTTCAGCGAGGCCAGGACCTGATTGTACTGGTTCAGCTGTGCCGAGTGGCTACGCATCGCGTCACGGGCGCGAGTACGTTCCGCTTCAGCCTGTTCAAGGCGCTGACGCAGCTTCTCATTGAGATCGCTGTTACCGCTCAGCATCTCCGCGGAATCGGAGTAGCCGAAGTGAGCCCGGCGCTGCACAACTTCAGTCAGGGCAAACGCCTGCTGGCGCGCTTCGCGCTGCACCTGCTGCGACCAGGCATAATCTTCTTTTAACTGCTCGAACTGCTCCGGATCGCTCTGCAACACGGAGACCATTGGTTCGAGCTTCGCCAGCTGATTACCGTACTGCTGAACAAAACGTGCCGCTTCCTGAGCTTCATCCAGACGTTCCTGAATCTCATCCACGCGGTCAGCCAGCGTGTCATCTGCCAGCAGATTCAGGCGAGGCAGGATGCGGTTAAGGGCCGCAACGCCCTCTTTCGCCTGTTCGAACTGAACGCGGCTTTGCTGGTTGTCATTTTCATGGTTTGAGATCGCACGCTCAAGCTCGCCGCGACGGGTGTTGAGCTTGCGAATTTCGGCTTCCGGGTCAGCTTCAAACGCCACGCCCAGATGGCTGCCGATAAAGCGGCTGA
This sequence comes from Enterobacter sp. 200527-13, assembly GCF_027924865.1. Classification (NCBI taxonomy): domain Bacteria; kingdom Pseudomonadati; phylum Pseudomonadota; class Gammaproteobacteria; order Enterobacterales; family Enterobacteriaceae; genus Enterobacter; species Enterobacter sp. 200527-13. The sequence goes on along the minus strand of NZ_BSCM01000001.1, from coordinate 826,102 downwards.
ACGCCTGATGAAGACGCTGGGTTTTCTGCACGTCAAACGACAGGGTCGCAAAACGTTCAGACAGCTTCTCACGCTCGGCGTGCAGACTTTCAATCCGGTTTTCACGCGCTGCGCGACCAAACAGCGGAAGCTCAGGGAAGCGAGAATAACGCCACTGACGATCGGCGATTTTGACGACAACCGCTTTTTCCAGCTCATCGACGCTGAATACGCTGTCATCGAACGACTGCGGGTCCCCTTCGATTAAATAGAGGTCTTCCGGGCAATCTTCCAGCCCTGCCAGCTGGTCAGCAATCAGCGACAGATCCGGGACCACAATCGCATTACGTGATGGGCCATACAGGGCTGAGAAGTACGGCGCATCGTCCAGACCGACATCGTCATAGATTTCGGACAACAGCACGCCGCCAAAACGTTCAGCCAGGGCGTTCAGACGTGAGTCTTCCGAACCACCAGGCTGGCTTAAACGCTCAATCTCTTCATCGATCTCACGTTTACGGGCGCCGACTTCATCGCGCTCAACAATCGCCTCGCGCTCGCGCTCCAGCAATTGTTGCAGATATTCGGTCACGTCCTGGCTGGACTCAAACTGTTCGCCGCACTGTTCACTGAGCTGGTTCAGGCTGCTTTGGGCAGCCAGCCAGACTGGTGCACGCTGCAGCAGCACCTTAGAACGGGACTGCAGCTGCTCCATCTCCTGGCGCAGCGTCATGCGCTGTTCACTGGCGTTGGATACGGAATCGGAAAGCGCAGCAATACGCGCCTCGAGCTCCTGATGCAGAGCTTCAAGATCGTCGAAATCGTAATTTTTGCCCTGGCGCTTACAGAACTCCGCCAGCATACGCTCGGCTTCCTGTTGTTCGCGAAGACGCTGTTCCAGTTCGTTCAGGCGCATACGCAGCGGCTGAACCTGCTCGGCCAGATGGCGCTGGTTCACACCGTCGCGCAGCAGTTCACGGGCAACTTCCCACGCTTCGTTACGCGCAAGCGGTCCGTTAATTGCCACAACCAGCTGGTACGCTTGCTCAAACTGACTGTGCGCCGTTTGCGCGACGCTCATCTTCTGTTCAAGCGAGAGCAGTTTCTCGGTCGCTTCCTGCTCTTTGGCCTGGAAGGTATCCAGCCACTGGTCAGCGCTTTCCGGGGTGAGGTCAGGCAGATGACACAGCTCTTTTGCACGCTGTAACGCCTGAAGTGCCTGGGTATACTGAATTGCACGCGTCTGCTGCACGTCCAGCGCCTGCTGGTAATCGGCCAGCTGATTTTTCAGCTCATCCACTTCCAGCTCGGCGGCCTCGGCACGTGCTTCGTTCTCTTCCTGCATGTCGGCAGCTTCCGCCACCACTTCATTTTGCTCTTCGAGACGAATTTGCAGCTCATCGAGATCCGCTTCGTAGCGCTCGATCTTCTCCTGCTGACGCAGGGCGGTCTGCACCAGGTTCAGGTGATCGCTGGCAGCCTGGTAATCGGCTTCCAGATCGCCTTCGGCGCCGTTGTGCTCGCCCAGTTCACGCGCCATTTCGACGTGCTTATACTGCTCAGCCACCAGCTGTTTACGGGAGGTAAATAGCTCGCGGCGGTACTCTAACGCCTGATCGAGATGGACACGACGTTCATTGGCGTGACGCATATAGTCCGCCGCCACGTAGTTGGTGGCCTCGCTAATCAGGTGCTTAAACAGGTCACGGTCAGACTGCGTCACGCGAATGGCTTCGAGCGTCATGCGGTTTTCACGCAGCGCGGCTTCCATATCCTGGAAGGCCTTACGCACGCCGCTGTTTTCCGGTAACAGGTAGTCGCGCAGGGAGCGGGTAATGGCGCTGGAGATACCACCGTACAGCGATGCTTCGATCAAACGGTAGTATTTGCTACGGTCAGACGCGCTGCGCAGACGACGCGCCACAACGCCCAGATCGAACATCAGGGAGTGGTAATCCGTAATGGAGTTGAACTGCTTGAACTGCACGCCTTCGATGGTTTCGAGCTTATCTTTCAGCTCCTGCAGCGTCAGCACGCGCGCCTGGCGCTCATTCAGGGTTTCCGTCAGCAGCGCTGTGGGCTGCATGGAGGTTGGCAGCCCCTGGATGGCAAACGGTTTAATGTCCACTTTACGGTCACGGCCTGCGACCTGCTGCAGACGTACCCCCACCACCACACGCTGATGTCGGGAGTTAATCACGTCCAGAACCGAATAACAGACGCCTGCTTTGAGCTTACCGTGCAGGCCTTTATCGCGAGAGCCGCTGGTCGCGCCCGCTTCGGTGGTGTTACGGAAATGGAGCAGCGTCAGATCGGGGATCAGTGCCGTAACAAACGCCGCCATGGTGGTGGATTTACCCGCACCGTTACCACCGGAGAGCGTCGTAACCAGCTCATCCAGATCGAACGTCCGGGCAAAGAAGCCGTTCCAGTTAATCAGCGTTAGTGAGCGAAATTTACCGCGTTCAATCATTACTCTTCCTCCCCGCTATCCGGCAGATTCTCTTCATGCTCATCGTCGAGCTGCAAATGGTTTTCCACCGGCATCGCTTCACCGTCGCGGATCATGCGAAGCTGCGCTTCACGCGCATCGTCGCCCGCACGCACATCGGCGCCGAAGCGGAAGACAGATTCCGTGATGCGGAATTTGCTGCTGTCATGGCCCATAAACCAGACCATGCCCAGACGACGCAGACGGTTAAGGGAAGAGCGAACTTTTTCCTGCAATTTCTGGCGGTCAAGATCCGAGCCGGTGGAGCGGTTGTTCACCAGCTTAAGCAGCTTGCTCTCATCCGCCAGCGCCAGCAGCTCGTCGTAAAGCTCCTGCTGGGTGAAGATGCCTTCATTTGCCAGACGCTCCGGGCTGAGATAGAGGTAGCAAAGAATTTTGCCGACCATCATATCCAGTTCAGAGAGCACGGAACGCGGAATCAGGGTTGTGGAACGTGGACGCAGGTAGAAAAACCCTTCCGGTGCGCGGATAAGCTCCACGTTATAGCGGGCGTAAAACTCCTCCAGGTACTCCTGGAAGTCCATCAAAAAGGCGTGATTGTCCAGCTCGTCTAAGCCAATGTGACGACCGGCACGCAGTTGGCTGTCCAGCGCCGGAAACAACGGATTCGCCAGCGCCTGTGCCAGCTTAACTGGCATCACTTGTTCAATATTTGTCAATGACATGCGCCTGTACCTTGGCTCCGTAATCGTTAATCGGCTGCCACTTCGGCGGCAGCCCGGTGAAATCTGCTTGCGCGACGCCCAGACGCACGGCCTGGTCTACCACGATGCGGGCGATGTCGAAGTGGCGCGCGCGAGGATATTGCGCCAGATAGTCGCGCACCACGAGCCCAAGATCCAGCGGCACTTGTCTGGTTTTGTAGACAGCGAGCTGTTCTTCGATCATCGCCGCAAGTTGCTCACGAATTTCGTTGAACTCTTCATATTCCAGATCCGGTGGCAGTTCACCGGTCACTTCTTCATCGCGCAGGGCCATCTCTTCGTCGCGCATATCCAGCAGACGATCGGCACTGGCGTAAGTCAGCGCCCATGGCGCATCGAAATAGGTCTGTACCGACTGGCGCAGACGCTGAGCAAAGACGCGGTTTTTATCCATATCGATCGCGGTACGGATAAATTTATGCACGTGACGGTCATAACCGATCCACAGGTCAATCGACTGCTGACCCCAGCTGATAATACGATCGAGTTTGCTCTGCAGATCGAACACCAGACGGTCAATAAAATGCAGATCGTCATGGGCCATGGTCGCATCCTGGATGCGCAGGAGGTTCGCCTGAAGCTTATCCCCTGCGGCTTCCAGCGTATCCTGCAGTTCACGCAGCGTACCCGAGGTTTCCGACAGCAACATTTCACAGCTGGAGATGGCCGCACGCCAGTCTTTATTCAGCAACTGTGCGATATCGTCTTTTACCTGTTGCTGCTGTTCATCCATCAGACGCTGGGTCAGATCGATGCTGTCGAAAATCTCTGCCACCGAATATTTCAGCGGCGCATAGACGTTACGGTGCCAGTGGAATTCGTCACCGTTTTCATCCGCTGCATCGGCGGCGCGCTTAAGTTCACCCGCCACAATCGAGAGCTGCATGGAAAGACGCAGCGTGGAAAATTCACGCTGGCGGATGTAGTAATCGGTGATGCCGATACCCAGTGGCGTCAGACGATAGATGGCGTTTCCTTCCGCCTGCTCGCTGGTAAAGCGGTTCAGCAGACGTTGACGCACCATATCGTTGATTGCGTTGTTGGCACGCACGCTAATGGTTTCGCTGGTTTGCTCAAACGCATCACTGACATGGCGGAACGCATCCACCAGTTCACCCTCGCTCATTTCACCATCCAGCCGTTCGCCGTTCAGCGTGGCAACCGCCAGCAGGAAAGAGAGTCTGTCTACCGGCAGCGAGATGGAGAAATCGTTTTTCCTGGCCCAGGCAACCAGTTCGGGGACTGTCTGGGAAAATTCACTCATAGGTTATCCTTGCATCTGCGGCTTGTGCGCGGTGACGTGAATATAGCGGCCAAGACTGACAAAAGGTTCCTGACGGCAATACCGCGTTTCTAATTCTGTTAAGGTGTCAAAACAGTCACGCTGTTTGTGTTTTTCACGCAGATAATCATGAAACACCCTGACGCCCGTTTTCCCGGTTATCTGCCAGCCAATCTCTTCCAGCCAGCCATACACCTGCTGCGGATCGCGCGGATAATCCGGGGAAAGCGTGCGTTTTTTCTTTTTTGGCATCCCGACCTGAACATAGTCGAAGTTACCCGCAACCATGTTGTGCATCAGGAAGCCGTTAGCATTGTAGAACATCAGTGACAGCGTACCGCCCGGGCGCAACATCGACCACAGGGTGCGTAACACGCTTTGCGGATCGGCAACCCACTCCAGCACTGCATGAAACAATATCAGATCAACCTGGGTTTCCAAATGCTGTGCGATGTCCTGAGCGGCGCATTGTATAAAATGCATGTTGTCGCTCACACCTTTCTCTTCTGCGGCACGCGTCGCACGCGCGATCATCTCAGCAGAAAGATCGCAAAGCGTTACGTGATGACCGCGCTGGGCCATTTTAATAGCCGTCTGCCCTTCACCGCCGCCAGCGTCCAGCACGCGCAACGTTTGCCCCTCAAACGAGGCCAGGATGTTGTCCAGATCCTGCCAGAGGATCGTCTGACGCAACTGCCCTTTCGTGGTGCCATAAATGTTGCGCGAAAACTTTTCCGCGATGTCATCAAAATTGCGATCCCGCATTGGGAGAGTTCCACTCGCTAACTGCAAAACCGCTATTTTGTCACACCCGCGCGGAGAATGAACCTCTCTGGTGTAATATCACGAGTAATCACCTGCTATATGGTTAAAAAAGGAACCAAAAAGGATGCTTTTTACCCTGAAGAAATACATTGGGGGGATGATGCTTCCCCTTCCACTGCTGCTTATCATCATTGCGCTGGGGCTGGCGCTGGTGTGGTTTAGTCGCTTTCAGAAAAGTGGCAAAACCCTTATTACCGTCGGCTGGCTGGTTCTGCTGTTGCTGAGTCTGCAACCGGTCGCGGATAGCCTGTTACGCCCTGTCGAAAACAGGTACCCGACATGGCAGGGTCATCAGGAGGTGAAGTATATCGTGGTGCTGGGTGGGGGTTACACCTGGGATCCGAACTGGGCGCCCAGTTCAAACCTGATTAACAACAGCCTGCCTCGACTGAACGAAGGCATTCGCCTGTGGCTGGCGAATCCGGGATCGAAAATGATCTTTACCGGTGCGGCGGCAAAAACAAACCCGGTCAGCACGGCCGAAGCCGGAGCCAGAGTGGCTGAATCGCTGGGTGTACCGCGTTCCGCTATCATCACGCTGGACAGCCCAAAAGACACCGAAGAAGAAGCTGCTGCCGTGAAGCAGGCGATTGGCGATGCCCCGTTCCTGCTGGTTACGTCCGCCTCGCACCTGCCGCGGGCGATGATTTTCTTCGAAAGAGTTGGCCTGCATCCCCTCCCCGCGCCGGCTAACCAGATGGCCATCGACGCGCCGCTTAACCCGTGGGAACGGGCGATCCCGTCCCCGGTGTGGCTGATGCACAGCGATCGTGTCGGTTACGAAACGCTTGGACGCCTCTGGCAATGGCTAAAAGGCGCGTCAGGCGAGCCAGGGCAGGAGTGATTTCGTGGCGAGATCGAAGTTGGCGCGATTAAAACGGCCAGTATTGACCAGTTGCGCCACTTCATCCCAGAGCAGATAGAGCCAGCGGCGCCAGAGAAACGCTTCTGCAACCGGCGCCCGCTGGAGATAATGCCAGAGTAACCCCTCTGCGGCCCCGCTGTCGCTGAGCCTGAACAACTCGTACTCGCGCGGTGCCCAGAGCATGATCCCCGGCCCTACCATTGCCAGAAGCTGGTCGCTGCGAGGGTCTTTCAGCATACTGCGCAGGGTAAAATTGCCGTGAACCAGCACGCAGTTGTCGTTAAAGCCGTCAAACAGCGCGGGCAAACACTCCCGGGTGCGGAACAAAATACGTTTGTCCTGCATGGTCAAACCGGTGTTATTAAACTGGTTAAGGGTGCCCCACAACACTTCGACCCGCTGGCGGTACCACAGTGGCCACAGGTTTTCCTGGGTGCTGTCTACCGGCCCGACGAGCCCACCGCTGTCTTGTCTGTGCCAGCCCAGCAGCGCCTCGACAATCTGATCTTTCAGCTGTTCCCAGCGTTCCGGTGAACGAGCAGGCGCTTCCACAGGCACGCCACGTAACCGCTCAATCAGCAGGACATCAGGGCCGGGGTGTTCTTCATGCGTCATCACGCCATACACCGTCGGCATGCGGACGGTCCCTTGTCGCGCAAGCATCGACATTTTCCAGGCCAGCTGCCTGGCAACGCCCGGCGAGGTAAAACTTCGGGCCATCAGCGGCATTGGGTTTCCCTGGCTGTCATATAACGACCAGAGTGCGGTATCTGCTTTTTCGTTCACACACTCAACCCTGCTTAACTTCTCACCTAGCAGATGGCTCAGTTCAGCACGCAGCTGTTCCATATGAGATTACCCCCATTAAGACTACTGCTTTTATAATGAGCGCGCGGACAGAAGATGTCACCCGACAGAGATCAATTATGGAAAAGAAAGGAAAAATAACCGGGAGAGAACATCCCCCCGTAAGGAGGGATGCGGGCGCTATTAACGCAATTCGGCGCGGACGCGCTCAAGATCTTCCGGGGTGTCAACACCCGTACCTGGCACTTCCTGCGCAACGGCAACGTGGATTTTTTCCCCGTACCAGAGCACGCGGAGCTGCTCCAGCATTTCGATATGCTCCAGCGGGCTGGGTGCCCAGGTGACATAACGACGAATAAAGCCAGCGCGGTAGCCGTAGATCCCCAGATGACGCAGGAATGAATCACCAATGGTCTCTTTTGAAACCGCAAAACGATCACGATCCCAGGGAATAGTGGCGCGAGAGAAGTAGAGCGCATAGCCCTCGGCATCCATCACCACTTTCACCGCGTTCGGATTAAACGCCTCTTCAGCGTGGAGCACAGGTACCGCGAGCGTAGCCATACCGACCTGGCGCTGCGCCAGGTTTTCCGCCACCTGGCGAATAATGACCGCCGGGATCATCGGCTCGTCGCCCTGTACGTTAACGATGACCGTATCATCACTAAAACCGCATTTCTCAACCACTTCTGCCAGCCGCTCTGTGCCGGACTGGTGATCGGCGCGGGTCATGCACACTTCTCCGCCAGCCGCCTCAACCGCACGGGCAACGTCCGGATGATCGGTTGCCACGATAACGCGCTCAGCACCGGACTCACGCGCACGTTCAAGGACATGCACAATCATCGGTTTGCCGTTGATATCCACCAGCGGTTTACCCGGCAGACGGGTTGATGCATAACGCGCAGGAATAATGACAACAAAACTCATGGTTTGCTCTCTTCTGCCACCAGGGAGCGGGCTTCGTTTTCCAGCAATACCGGAATACCGTCGCGCAGCGGGAATGCCAGACTGTCCAGCTTGCAAATCAGCTCTTGTTTGTCCTGGCTGTAGTAAAGTTTGCCGTTGCACACCGGGCAGGCAATAATTTCAAGTAAACGGTGATCCATAGTTCCTCCGTATGGGTAATCGCTAAAGCTTAACACATTCCTTTTTCAGGGAGTGTCTGTTTCCCAGCCACGTCGACAGGTGCTAAACAACCCGTCAGGCACCCGACCCAGCGCCACGTCGTGGGCCCCCTGCCAGCATGCGAATTCGCTAATGGCGGAGGTTAATCCTTTTTCCAGCGCCGCTGTGGTCTTGATCCCCTCTTCAAGATAGAGCGCGATAATCTCCAGCGTGCCGGTTTTGCGGTGCATTTTGGCGTCCATTCGACCGACCAGTTGCCCTTTGTGCAGCAGAGGCAACACAAAGTAGCCGTACTGACGCTTTGGCGCGGGGGTGTAACACTCAAGCCGATAGCTGAAATTAAACAGCTGTTCGGCCCGTTTTCTGTCCCACACGACCGGATCGAAAGGCGATAACACCGCGCTGTGGGTTGCCTGAAGCTTACTGTCCAGAGCCTGGGGTAAGAGCGGGAGGAGATCCGAATGCAGCCACATGTCCCCGAGGGTTTCTACCGTGACGGGGATAACACGATGTTCACGCTGCCACATTTCCAGCAGCGGTTTCAGGGCCGGCTGGCGAAGGCGATAGTAATCCGCCAGCCACTGCGGCCGGAAAATGCCCAGACTGCGGGCGCTGTTTTCCAGCATGATGGCTTCCGCTGCCTCCTGGGTGAGTAAGTCACGCTCATCGTCCCAGTGGGGCATCACGCGGTGCGTCAGGTCATACACGCGCTGAAAATTACGCCGTTCAATCACCATGACTTTGCCGGACGTAAACAGTCCTTCAAGGTGGCGTTTGTGCGGCTTCCACTCCCACCAGCCGCTGGTCCCTTTTCTCGGATGTTCAAAATCGGCGGAACGTACAGGGCCGTTTTGCTGAATATGCTCGATAAGCTGTGCTATTTCAGTCGCGTGCTCCTGCATCCATTCCTGGCGGTATTTCCAGCCCATCTTTTCGGGGGCCAGCATGCGATGGCGAACCAGGGCAAAATCGCTGCGCGGCAGGAAACAGGCCTCGTGCGCCCAGTACTCCATTAAGTCCCCCTTACTGAGCGCGTCATCCAGCCACTGAGGAGGATAATTCCCCAGTCGACTAAACAGCACAAGGTAAGGGCTACGGGCCACGATATTAATGGTGTCAATTTGAAGGAGCGACATGCGCTGAACGGTAGAGAGAATATCGGCGGGCTGCGCGCGGCGGCGGGGCTTTTTGAGCAGCCCCTGTGCGGCAAGGTGCAAATGACGTGCGGCTGAAAGCGAGAGTTGCGGTAAAGACATGCGTTTTCCTGTCAGTCAAAGCGCCACCAGAACCGCGTAAGCCATTACTGCACTAACGCAATCAGTTCCTTGAGCAATTGTTCCGGTTGCTCACCGCTGAGTTCAGCGTCAACCGGCAGATACCACCAGTTATCCTTCGCAAAGGCACGGCATTTCACCGCATCTTTTTCAGTCATGATTAGCGTCTGCCCCGGCGCAGTCAGGGCCGCGACCTGATCTGGCACCAGCGCCTGATGATCGGCCAGCGGAACGCGTTTTTCAAGCCGGGCACCACACTGTTCCAGCGTCGCGAAGAAACGCGGAGGATGACCGATACCCGCCATGGCCACCAGCGCGGGTAACAACGAGACAGCACGGCGCTCTCCGGTCAACAGATTCACCGCCATTCCCGGCCTGAGATGCATAGGGATCTCACCCGGTTTAGCCTCTCCACCGTTAACAATCACCGCATCAACGGACCTGAGACGCGAAGCGCGTTCGCGCATTGGTCCTGCGGGTAGCCACCAGCCGTTACCGAACCGGCGAACCCCGTCAATGACCACAACCTCTTTATCACGCGCCAGCGCGTAATGCTGGAGACCATCGTCAGTAATAATAATGTCTACCGCATGTTCGGCAAGAAGTGCCTGAACGGCATCACTGCGTACCGGGGAAACCGCAACAGGTACACCTGTACGCTGGTAAATCAATACTGGCTCATCACCCGCTTCAGCGGTCGTAGTTTCCGCCGTCAGCAACAGGGGATACTGCGCCGCTTTTCCGCCATACCCACGCGATACCACGCCTGGGCGTATACCGCGTTTTTGCAGTTGCTCCACCAGCCAGATCACCACCGGTGTTTTACCGTTGCCGCCAGCCGTCAGGTTACCCACCACGACAACCGGCACCGGCGCGCGCCATGCTTGCTTTAACCCCAGGCGGTAAAGCAGACGAATGAGGCCGCTCACCAGGCCATAAAGCCAGGAAAGCGGCAGAAGCAGCAGCCACAGCGGTGATTCACCGGACCAGATGCGTGCAATCATTCGCCGAATTGCATCTTATGCAGTTGGGCGTAAACGCCGCGGTGCGCCAGCAAATCAGAGTGGCTTCCGCGTTCGACAATCACGCCATCTTCAACAACGACGATTTCGTCAGCCTGCTCGATAGTCGACAGACGGTGCGCAATCACCAGCGACGTACGGTTCTTTTGCAGCTCATCCAGCGCAGACTGAATGGCACGTTCAGATTCCGTATCCAGCGCAGAGGTTGCTTCATCCAGAATCAGAATCGGGCTATCACGCAACAGCGCACGAGCAATGGCGATACGCTGGCGCTGGCCACCGGAGAGCAGTACACCGTTCTCACCGATAATGGTATCCAGACCGTTATCCATCTTGTTGATAAAGTCCATCGCATAGGCCATACGAGCGGCCTTTTCAATCTCTGCACGGCTGTACTCTTCTGTACGCGCATAGGCAATGTTGTTTGCCACCGTATCGTTGAAGAGATGCACATTCTGGGAGACCAGCGCCACCTGGTTACGCAGCGACTGCAGGGTATACTCCCGCAGGTCATGGCCATCCAGCAGGATTTCACCCTCGTCGATATCATAGAAACGGGTGATCAGGCTGGCGATGGTGGATTTACCTGAGCCAGAGCGGCCTACCAGCGCAACGGTTTTACCCGCGGGAATGGACAGGTTGATATTACGCAAAGCCGGCGTTTCGCGGCCAGGATAGGTGAAAGTCACATTGCGGAATTCAACATCGCCGTGGGCGCGTTCAATCTCGCGTTTACCTTCATCTTTCTCCTGTTCGGTATCCAGAATGCTGAACAGGGTCTGGCAGGCAGCCATCCCGCGCTGGAACTGAGCGTTGACGTTCGTCAGTGATTTCAGCGGACGCATCAGGGCAATCATCGATGAGAAGACCACGGTGATGGTACCTGCCGTCAGCGTCTCCATCACGCTCGGGAAGCTGGCCGCATACAGAACAAAGGCCAGCGCCAGAGAAGCGATCAGCTGGATGATAGGGTCAGAAATTGAAGAGGCCGAAACCATTTTCATCCCCTGCAGACGCATTTTGTTGCTGACTTTATCAAAGCGTTTGGTTTCGACTTCCTGCCCGCCGAAAATCAACACCTCTTTATGCCCTTTCAGCATCTGCTCAGCGCTGGTCGTAACCTGGCCCATCGTGTTCTGCATATTCTTACTGATGTTGCGAAAACGCTTTGAAACGACGCGAATAGCAATAGAGACAACCGGTGCCAGCACGATAAGGATCAGTGACAGCTGCCAGCTGTAATAGAACATCATGATGAACAGACCGATAATCGATGCACCTTCACGCACCACGGTAATCAGCGCGTTGGACGACGATGATGCCACCTGCTCGGAGTCGTAGGTAATACGTGACAGCAAGGTACCGGTAGACTGCTTATCAAAGAACGCTACTGGCATGCCCATCATGTGGCCAAACAGCCGACGGCGCATGGTCATAACGACTTTCCCGGAAACCCAGGAGATACAGTAGCTCGAAATGTAGCTGGTGATACCGCGTAAGATCATCAGTCCAATAACCACCAGTGGCATCCATATCAGCACTGAGCGATCTGTTTTACCAAAACCGTCATCCAGTAACGGTTTGAGAAGCGATAACATAAACGTATCGCTGGCTGCGTTGAGAACTAACGCTACACCCGCCACGATCAAGCCTGCTTTAAAAGGTGCAATCATCGGCCAGAGTCGGCGGAAGGTTTGCCACGTGGAGAGATCTTTGTCGTTATGCATTCAAAAAACCAGCATCTGTTGAAATAGCCGCATATTCTACCCGTTATCTCCGGGCGCGCCAAACCACTGATGATACCAACGCGGTAAATATTCATCACGTACGCGCTGTATTTGCCATCGATGTTGCGAGAATGTCACCGATATTTGTCCAGAATGGGGGGTATCGTGCCAGATATAGCCCTCTTTTCGATAACGTCTGATAACTTTTGCCGACGGAAAATGCCATGCGTTATAGCGGGCCGCAGAATCGAGCGCGATCCTCCCCTCTACCCGCTGCACCAGTGGCAATGATGAAGACGTATTGCTGCCATGATGGGGTACCTGTATTACAGTGGACGTCAGATGACGCCAGTAATGGCTAAGCATAGTCTGTTCCGCTTGCGCTTCAATATCCCCCGTAAGCAACGCACTCTGCTCACCATCGTCGATTTTTACCACACAGGAGCGATTGTTCCCCCTTTCGGAATAGCCCTCAGGTGGCCAGTGGACGGTGAAGGTTAACCCTTCCCATATCCATCTCTGCCCGCGAAAACAAGGCCGATGTTCCGCCCGATCTAACGGGCTTCTTATCCATAACGTGGGCCATGTTTTTTGCAGCGTCGCCAGACCGCCCGCATGGTCGAGATGCTCATGACTGAGGATGACGCCTTCTGGTTGCAAATGGTGCCAGCGTAGCCACGGAATGATTAACTGCCGGGCGCTATCACCACCCGGCCAGGCGAGCCCGGTATCATAAAGAAGGGCTTTACCGTGGCGTTCAACGACCATTGCCAGCCCCTGCCCCACATCCAGCATATGCAGTGTCCAGCCCTCACTCCTCACCGTTCGCCAGAGTGGAAATGCCAGTAAGACACTCCCTGCCAGACAAACGGCAGGAACAGATTTCCAGGCATGAAAGCGCCAGCCGATAATGGCAAGCCAGGGCAATAACGTCAGGTATTGCCACCGTTCATCTACATTCTGCCAGCCATCCGGCAGGCGCATCAGCATCCAGAACAACCCTCCCAGGGATTTATCGGCTGCAAACCAGAGGGCACTTTCCAGCGCCGTCAGCGGCAACAGATGAAGCAACATTCCGGACAGGATCAGCGGTACGCAGACAAAAGTGACCAGGGGGACGGCAAAGAGATTAGCCACCAGGGACGAGAGGCTAAACCCATGAAAAATCAGCACCTGTAATGGCATGAGCAGAAGCAACATGCCGGTTTGCAGATAGAGCAGATTCAGCAGAGGCTGTAACCAGCGAATCCGGTGCCTGCGAGGAAGAGGCAGCCACTGAAACCAGAAAATCAGCGCGGCGACGGCAAAAGCTGAAAGGGCCAGACTTTGAGAAAGCACGGCTAAGGGATCGCTTATCAGGATTGCCGCGATACAGCAACACCACACCTGCCAGGGAGACCACTGACGGGCGCCAATGCGCAATGCAGCCAGCACGGCAAGTGCGATAACCGTTCGCAATGCGGGCGGTTGCAGCCCGGTAAGCCAGGCGTAGAAAGCGGCAAAGAGCAACCCGGCCAGGAGAGGAATCTGCCAGTGGATCCAGTGGCCCGGCATCAAGAACTGAAGCCCACGCGCAAGTAACCAGACGATGGATGCGGCCAGCGCAATATGCAGACCCGAAATTGCCATCAGGTGCAGCGTGCCGGTGTCGCGCATCAGATCTTTAATTTCCCGGGGCACCTCCAGACGTTCTCCCATCCCCAGCCCAAGCATAACCGCGCCCCAGTGAAAAGCAGAAAGCCGGTGTTGCAGTGACATCAGGTACTGAGCACGCACGCTGCAGTTTTCATCGACGATTTTCGCCTGGGTAAATCGTCCGCTGAGCGTCTGGTGTCGGGCAAAGGCGCTTCGCTGGGGATCATATCCCCCGTCGTTTAGCTCGCCATGCACAGGCCGGAGCCTGAGCGTCATAGCCCAGCGCTGACCGGCACACACCTTTTGCGGCAGGTAATTGCCATACAGCGTCACGCCCGTGGATGCCCACCAGCGCTGACCATCGACACGCAGAATGTTGCCCTGATGCATTGTTTCACCATCGGTGGCCGTGATTTCTATCTCTGCCTGCACTGCTCCCGTCGTTAAATGTTGCATCGGCCAGACGCTTTCCTGCGCAGCAAGAAGACCCCAGACACAAAATAACACCACGATCCCCATATACTTCAGGACGTTGTGTAGCTGGGCGGCCAGCGCTATCCCACCGGCTATCATTACCCACACGGTATGACGTTCAGGCAGGATGGGTAACCAGAGTAACGGCATGATCGCCAGAATGGCGCAAAGACTTATTGCGGGAATGCCCATTACTACCTCCCTGTTTGAGGGTGACAGTATGGAAGCAGGCAGGGTGAGTCGTCAGCCAGAAGAAACGCGGTTTACAGCGGGCGCTGAAGCATTTTTATCCGTTTGCAGAAAACAAAAGGAAAATTGCGCGGCATCTTCAGAATAAAAGCGACAGGCACAAAAAAAGCACCCGCAGGTGCTTTCTTTCGAACCCAGTTTAGCGCTGATGGCTAAACTCAGTTGCCGTAAATGTTGGCGCGATCGCGCAGTTCTTTACCCGGCTTAAAGTGTGGAACGTACTTACCTTCCAGTTCGACTTTATCGCCAGTTTTCGGGTTACGCCCGGTACGTGGAGCACGATAGTGCAGAGAAAAACTACCGAAACCGCGGATTTCAATGCGCTCGCCCTGGGCAAGAGTGGAGGCCATATGCTCCAGCATCTCTTTTACGGCATCCTCCACTGCTTTCGCAGGGATATGCGGTTGCTGACTGGCAAGTCTTTCAATCAATTCTGACTTGGTCATGATTCCTCCGGTTCCTTTCAAACCAATTAGCTGAACAGCTCATTAAACAAGGGCGGCCGTAGCCGCCCTTTGTTATTGATTACAGGACGAATCCTCTAATCTGTCAAGTTTGCTCCTCATCCTTCTCGCTGTAAATGCGTTACAGCTCAAAATGATGCGGACAACCTGATATTACTCGCCTTTAGCTGCTTTGAAAGCTTCAGCCATTGCGTTGTTAGAGAAGTTTGCATCTTCCTGTTTGTTAACAGTGGCGATTGCATCTTTCTCATCAGCTTCGTCTTTAGCACGAACAGACAGGCTGATTGCACGGTTCTTACGGTCAACACCGGTGAACTTAGCTTCAACGTCGTCACCAACGTTCAGAACCAGAGTGGCATCTTCAACGCGGTCACGTGAAGCTTCAGAAGCGCGCAGGTAACCTTCAACGCCGTCAGCCAGTTCTACGGTTGCGCCTTTAGCGTCAACTGCAGTGACTTTACCGTTTACGATTGCGCCTTTCTTGTTCAGTGCAACCCAGTTGTTGAACGGATCTTCTGCGAGCTGTTTAACGCCCAGGGAGATACGTTCACGCTCTGCGTCAACCTGCAGAACAACTGCAGCGATTTCGTCGCCTTTTTTGTATTCACGCACTGCTTCTTCGCCTGCAACGTTCCAGGAGATGTCAGACAGGTGAACCAGGCCATCGATGCCGCCGTCCAGGCCGATGAAGATACCGAAGTCAGTGATAGACTTGATTTTACCTTCAACACGGTCACCCTTGTTGTGGGTTTCCGCGAACTGCTGCCATGGGTTGTTTTTGCACTGTTTCAGGCCCAGGGAGATACGACGACGTTCTTCGTCGATATCCAGAACCATAACTTCCACTACATCACCAACGTTAACAACTTTGGATGGGTGGATGTTTTTGTTGGTCCAGTCCATTTCGGAAACGTGCACCAGGCCTTCAACGCCTTCTTCGATTTCAACGAAGCAGCCGTAGTCAGTCAGGTTGGTAACGCGACCAGTCAGTTTAGTACCTTCTGGGTAACGCTTAGCGATAGCTACCCATGGATCTTCGCCCAGCTGTTTCAGGCCGAGGGATACACGAGTACGCTCGCGGTCGAACTTCAGCACTTTAACAGTGATTTCGTCGCCCACGTTCACGATTTCGCTTGGGTGCTTAACGCGTTTCCACGCCATGTCGGTGATGTGCAGCAGGCCATCAACGCCGCCCAGGTCAACGAATGCGCCGTAGTCAGTGAGGTTCTTAACGATACCTTTGACTTCCATGCCTTCCTGCAGGTTTTCCAGCAGCTGATCGCGTTCTGCGCTGTTTTCGGATTCGATAACGGCACGACGGGATACAACAACGTTGTTACGCTTCTGGTCCAGCTTGATTACTTTGAACTCAAGCTCTTTGCCTTCGAGGTGCAGGGTGTCACGGACTGGACGAACGTCTACCAGAGAACCTGGCAGGAACGCACGAATACCATTCAGCTCAACAGTGAAGCCACCTTTAACTTTGCCGTTGATAACACCGACCACAGTTTCAGCTTCTTCGTAAGCTTTTTCCAGCGTGATCCAAGCTTCGTGACGTTTAGCTTTTTCACGGGAAAGCAGGGTTTCGCCGAAGCCGTCTTCTACTGCATCCAGAGCAACGTCAACTTCGTCACCAACCTGGATTTCCAGCTCGCCCTGGGCGTTTTTGAACTGCTCTGCCGGAATGGCGGACTCAGATTTCAGACCGGCGTCAACCAGTACTACGTCTTTGTCGATAGCAACAACAACACCACGAACGATGGAACCCGGACGGGTTTCGATTGTTTTTAAGGATTCTTCAAATAGTTGAGCAAAAGATTCAGTCATGTTTAATCTTCAGGTTAATATAACGTCCACCAGGCTCCGTGCCGGATGGGGTTGTTTCACATACCCGCCGTCAATCCATTGCAGCGGGGGTACTGCTAAATCGGTCGCAATTACGCGAGTGCCAGTTTTTGGCGCGCATATTGTAGCGCTTTTTCAATCACTTGCTCAATAGTTAAACTGGTTGAATCCAGAACTAATGCATCTTCTGCAGGAACAAGTGGGGCGACGGCGCGGTTACGATCGCGGTCATCGCGCTCTTTTATCTCGGACAAAAGGCGATCAAAGTTAACACTAAACCCCTTTTCCTGCAACTGAAGCATGCGGCGTTGAGCCCGTTCTTCCGAGGAGGCGTCGAGGAAAATTTTCACTGGCGCATCAGGGAAGACAACGGTTCCCATGTCACGCCCGTCAGCGATCAGGCCAGGCAGCTCACGGAAGGCGCGTTGACGGCGCAGCAGTGCTTCACGCACGCGCGGGAAAGCGGCAACCTGTGAAGCGGCATTCGCCACGTCCTGAGTCCGAATTTCACCGCTGACATCTTCACCTTCGAGAATCACTTCCAGATTTCCGTTGGTTGAGATAAAGCGAACATCAAGATGGGTAGCCAGCGGAACCAGCGCGTCTTCGGAGGCCACATCAACATGGTGATGCAGCGCCGCAAGCGCTAACACGCGGTAAATAGCACCAGAGTCCAGCAGATGCCATTGCAATGCTTCCGCCATTGCCTTGCACAAGGTGCCCTTTCCTGCACCGCTTGGGCCATCAATGGTTATGACCGGGGCAATTGCCGTCATCTTTATCTCCTTAAACAGGCATACCGTTAACGTAAACGCCGCGCATTATACGCGCCAATGCCCACAATCGTTAACGTTGTGTGCAAAAACGCGAATTACAGGTATTTAGATGAAGAATTATTGCGCAATGATACTTCTACATCGTTCGCGTTGCTTGCAGGCGGCAGGCGCACATCTTCAGAAGTGTAGATCATCACGTCAATGAGTGGGAACGCTGTAAGCGCGCCAGCACAGAGGCTGGCGCGAAGGCAAATCAGGCAGGGGTACTGATACGCGCCAATTGCTCGAAGTAGTCCGGGAAGGTTTTCGCCGTACATTTCGGGTCGAGAATGGTCACCGGCGTATCGGAGAGCGCCACCAGCGAGAAGCACATTGCCATGCGGTGATCGTTATAGGTGCCGATTTCCGCAAACTGCAGTTTTGCCGGAGGCGTGACGCGGATGTAGTCTTCGCCCTCCTCCACTTCGGCGCCCACTTTACGCAGTTCGGTCGCCATTGCGAACAGACGGTCAGTCTCTTTTACGCGCCAGTTGTAAATGTTACGCAGCGTCGTGGTGCCTTTTGCGAAGAGCGCCGCCGTGGCAATGGTCATCGCCGCATCCGGGATATGGTTCATGTCCATATCGATAGCGTTCAGCTCGCCATGGGTGCAGGAGATGAAATCATCGCCCCAGGTAATCGTGGCGCCCATTTTTTCCAGCACGTCAGCAAAACGGATATCGCCCTGAACGCTGTTACGGCCAATGCCGGTCACTTTCACCGTACCGCCCTTAATTGCCCCTGCCGCCAGGAAATAGGAGGCAGACGAAGCATCACCTTCCACAAGGTAATGACCCGGAGACTGGTACTGCTGCGCACCGCGAACCACAAATTGCTGATAAGCGCGGTTTTCCACCTCAACCCCGAAGGTTTTCATCAGGTGCAGCGTAATATCAATGTACGGTTTAGAGACCAGGTCGCCTTTGATGGTGATGACCGTATCCTGTGGTGCCAGCGGCGCAGTCATCAGCAGAGCCGTCAGGAACTGGCTGGAGACGCTGCCATCCACCTCGACGTTACCGCCATTGAAACCACCGCGCAGACGCAGAGGCGGGTAATTTTCCTGCTCCAGATACTCAATCTGCGCGCCGCCCTGACGAAGGGCATCCACCAGATGGCCAATGGGACGCTCTTTCATGCGTGGCTCACCGGTCAGCACAATATTGTTGCTGCCCAGGCACAGGGCCGCCGCCAGCGGTCGCATCGCCGTCCCCGCATTACCCAGAAACAGTTCACGCTCTTCAGCCGAGCGTAACGCGCCGCCGTTGCCGGTCACTTCACAGCGGGTGCGGTCGTCAGACAGCGTGTAATGAACTCCCAACGCTTTCAGCGCATTGAGCATATGGCGCACGTCATCGCTGTCCAGCAGGTTTGTGAGGACGGTGGTGCCGTTTGCCAGAGCTGCCAGCAGCAGAGCGCGGTTCGAGACACTTTTTGAACCAGGCAGATTAATGGTGCCATCTACCCGCGCGATAGGTTGTAACGTCAGGGATTCCATGAAACTTAACTCTCAACTCAACATAATAAAAACCCCGCAGCAGGGCTACGGGGGTGAAAAACAGCGTAATTAACCGTGGCGACGTTCGAAGTCGATCATGAAATCGGTCAGGGTTTTAACCCCTTCCAGCGGCATCGCGTTATAGATAGAGGCTCGCATACCGCCTACAACACGGTGGCCTTTCAGCGCATGCAGGCCTGCAGCGAAGGACGCTTCAAGGAAGACTTTATCCAGGTTGCTGTCCGCCAGCTGGAACGGCACATTCATACGAGAACGGTTAGCTTTCGCGACATCGTTACGGTAGAAATCGCTCTTATCGATCACGCCATACAGCAGGTCGGCTTTCTGCTGATTGATTTTGTCCATCTGCGCCACGCCGCCGTTTTGCTTGAGCCATTTAAAGACCAGGCCAGAGAGGTACCAGGCAAACGTAGGGGGGGTGTTGAACATGGAGTCGTTATCGTTGAGGACCGTATAATCCAGAATAGAGGGGCAAGACTGATGGGCTTTACCCAGCAAATCTTCGCGCACGATGACAATAGTCAAACCCGCCGGGCCGATATTTTTCTGCGCACCCGCATAGATAACACCGTAGCGGCTGACGTCAATTGGTGCGGACAAAATGGTAGAGGAGAAATCGGCTGCAACCACCACGTCTTTACCGAAGTTCGGGGTCTCGTCGATGGCAATCCCGTCGATGGTTTCATTTGGGCAATAGTGCAGATACGCAGCGTTATCAGAGAGCTGCCATTCGCTCATCGGCTTCACGGCACGCAGGCCATCAACGGTAATTTTGGCGTCGATAACATTTGGCGAGCAGTACTTTTTGGCTTCTTTAACCGCACTTGCCGCCCAGTAACCCGCATCAACGTAGTCTGCCGTGGTTTTGTCGCCGAGGATATTCAGCGGGACGCCAGCAAACTGACCGCGGCCACCGCCGTGGCAGAACAAAACTTTGTAGTTTGAGGGAATGTTCAGCAGATCGCGAAAATCCTTTTCTGCCTCTTCCGCCACCTGAATAAACTCTTTACCACGGTGGCTGATTTCCATCACCGACGTACCCAGACCGTTCCAGTCACAAAGTTCCTGTTGAGCCTGTTTAAGCACGTCTGCCGGCAACATCGCCGGACCTGAACTGAAATTAAAGACTTGAGCCATTTCCCCTCACCACGCTAAAAGCAATAAGTTATAACTGTGGATATCGGTTTTATCATTCAGTGACACGCGCCGCAATGTCTAAAACTTATGACCGGTGAAATGTGTCCCGCGTCACACAATACAATCTGCCACCTCTCTGCGGCAAAACCGACAATATGGCTGTCAGGTAAGGCGTTTGGCCCGGCTAACCTTCGTCCATTCCGGATTTGTACAGCGGGGACATAATTGATGATCGCCCGTCTGCATCGCCACAACATGGCTACATCTTATACAGGCATATTCGCCTGACTCAGGCACGGTGGTGAAACGCTCAATAAGCATATCCGGCAGAATACAGAGCCCCGGCTTCACCTCGTCGTCAGCATAGTAATAGACGCTGATTTGTCCGTTCGTTTCCATGATTGCCAGCCGTACCTGCCCGAGTTGTTCAACGCTATTCAGACGCAGTTCCATAAAAAACTCGAACTCGGTCATGTTGGCACTCTGTACATTTTCCCAGGCCAGCCGCCCGTTCTCGACGATAACCACCGGCTTCCCTTCGAGAAGATCTTCCAGCTTTTCACTTTTCGACATCAGCCACATGACAAGCCGGTAAAGTAGCGCCAGTGAGACAAAAACGATAAAGACCGGCACCATCGGCACATCGTCGTAAAAGGCGACATCCCCCGCCGCTGAACCCAGCGTCAGAATAATCAGCACCTCAAAGAGGGACATCTGCCGGACGCCACGCCGCCCGGTGATTTTGAGAAACAGAAAGACCAATACAAAGGTATACAGGCTGCGCAGGGCCACTTCGCCCAAAAATTCGGGAGGAACTTTATCAAACGCCATCCGCTGGAGATCAAATGCTTTCATTTTTCTATGCCTTAACAGTAAGTTACTGTCTGTAAGCATAGTCGAGTCTTTTATTTTCGCCGAAGATAGCACCTGTCACGCAAAACCCGTATCATTGCGCGCTTTACGTACGATAAAAGTGAACGCCATGACTCAAACGTTTATCCCCGGCAAAGACGCCGCTCTGGAAGATTCCATCGCTCGCTTCCAGCAGAAACTGACCGACCTGGGCTTTAATATCGAAGAAGCCTCCTGGCTCAACCCGGTGCCTCATGTCTGGTCCGTGCATATTCGCGATAAAGAGTGTGCCCTGTGCTTTACCAACGGTAAAGGCGCGACAAAAAAAGCGGCACTGGCCTCTGCGCTGGGTGAGTATTTTGAACGTCTGTCGACCAACTATTTCTTCGCCGATTTCTGGCTGGGTGAAACCATCGCCAACGGCCCGTTTGTGCACTATCCAAACGAAAAATGGTTCCCGCTGCCTGAAGACGACGCGCTGCCGGAAGGCATTCTCGACGCGCGTCTGCGTGCGTTCTACGATCCGGAAAACGAACTGACCGCCAGCATGCTGATCGATCTGCAGTCCGGCAATGAGGATCGTGGTATCTGCGCCCTGCCGTTCACGCGTCAGTCTGATGAGCAGACCGTCTATATCCCGATGAACATCGTTGGCAACCTGTACGTGTCCAACGGTATGTCTGCCGGTAATACCCGTAATGAAGCGCGCGTACAGGGGCTGTCTGAAGTCTTCGAACGCCACATTAAAAACCGCATCATTGCCGAATCCATCAGCCTGCCTGAAATTCCGGCTGACGTGCTGGCGCGCTACCCGGGCGTGGTGGAATCCATTGCCAGGCTGGAAGCGGAAGGTTTCCCAATCTTTGCCTATGACGGCTCGCTGGGCGGTAAATACCCGGTTATCTGTGTGGTGCTGTTTAATCCTGAAAACGGAACCTGCTTCGCCTCCTTCGGCGCGCACCCTGACTTTGGCGTGGCGCTGGAGCGTACCGTCACCGAGTTACTGCAGGGCCGTGGCCTGAAAGATCTGGACGTGTTTACACCACCGACCTTTGACGATGAAGAAGTGGCCGAGCACACCAACCTTGAAACCCACTTCATCGACTCCAGCGGTTTGATCTCCTGGGATCTGTTTAAGCAGGACGCGGACTATCCGTTCGTCGACTGGAGCTTTGCAGGTACCACCGAAGAAGAGTTCGCCACGCTGATGGCTATCTTTAAGGCGGAAGATAAAGAAGTCTACATCGCTGACTACGAACACCTTGGCGTGTACGCCTGCCGCATTCTGGTGCCGGGCATGTCCGACATCTATCCGGCAGAAGATCTGTGGCTGGCGAACAACAGCATGGGCGCGCACCTGCGTGAAACCCTTCTGGCCTTGCCGGGCAGCGAATGGGAAAAAGAAGATTACCTGAACCTGATCGCGCAACTGGACGAAGAAGGCCATGATGACTTCACCCGCGTACGCGAGCTGCTGGGTCTGGCGACCGGTAAAGATAACGGCTGGTATACCCTGCGTATTGGTGAGCTGAAAGCAATGCTGGCACTGGCTGGTGGCGATCTGGATCAGGCTCTGGCCTGGACCGAGTGGACTATGGAGTTTAACCAGTCTGTCTTCTCTGCCGAGCGCACTAACTACTATCGCTGCCTGCAAACCCTGCTGCTTCTCGCGCAGGAAGACGATCGTCAGCCGCTGCAATACCTGAATGCGTTTGTTCGCATGTACGGTGCTGACGCCGTTGAAGCCGCCAGCGCAGCACTAAGCGGTGAAGCGCCGTTCTACGGTCTTCAGGCTGTGGATAGCGATCTGAAAGCCTTCCCGGCACATCAGTCTCTGCTGAAAGCGTATGAAAAATTGCAGAAGGCGAAATCCGCTTACTGGTCAAAATAAGCGCATATAACATTATCAGCTGTAGGCGTATTCAATCGTCTGGGCTATATTACGGGGCAATTTCATTGCCCCGTTTTTTATTTTTTTCGGCAATGACTGTTGATTGTAATAATAAAGTTAAATATGGGTAAATATAATAATATTTACCTGGGCTTTACTGTTACTTTTTATGGTAATTACTCCATATTAATTAACTGTTGCAGAGGTGGCCGAAAGAAATAATTCAACTCTTTTCATAACTTTTAAAATTTATTTTTATACGGATAATCAAATACTTACTCCGCTTTTGCTGTAAATCCATACACATTGCGGGCCTATAAGCCAGGCGAGATATGATCTATATCAATTTCTCTTCTATAATGCTTTGTTAGTATCTCGTCGCCGACTTAATAAAGAGAGAGTTAGTGTGAAAGCTGACAACCCTTTTGATCTTTTACTCCCAGCTGCTATGGCCAAAGTTGCCGAAGAAGCGGGTGTCTATAAAGCAACGAAACACCCGATGAAGACGTTCTATCTGGCGATCACGGCTGGTGTGTTCATCTCTATCGCGTTTGTCTTCTACATCACTGCCACCACCGGTACTGCCGCGATGCCTTTCGGCATGGCGAAACTGATTGGCGGTATTTGCTTCTCACTGGGACTGATTCTTTGCGTCATCTGCGGCGCCGACCTCTTCACTTCTACAGTGTTGATTGTCGTGGCAAAAGCCAGCGGAAGAATTACCTGGGGTCAACTGGCGCGCAACTGGCTTAATGTCTATGTTGGCAACCTGATTGGCTGTCTGCTCTTTGTTCTGTTGATGTGGCTCTCTGGCGAGTATATGACCGCCAACGGTGGCTGGGGACTCAACGTCCTGCAGACCGCAGACCACAAAATGCACCACACATTTATCGAAGCCGTTGCTCTCGGCATCCTCGCTAACCTGATGGTATGCCTGGCTGTCTGGATGAGCTACTCGGGTCGTAGCCTGATGGATAAAGCCATGATTATGGTTCTGCCGGTTGCGATGTTTGTTGCCAGCGGCTTCGAGCACAGTATTGCGAACATGTTTATGATCCCAATGGGAATTGTAATCCGCAACTTTGCAAGCCCGGAGTTCTGGACTGCTGTTGGTTCAACCCCGGAAAGTTTCTCTCACCTGACTATTATGAATTTCATTACTGATAACCTGATCCCTGTCACTATCGGGAACATTATCGGTGGGGGTCTGTTAGTTGGGTTGACATACTGGGTCATTTACCTGCGTGGCGACGACCATCATTGATGGTTATCTCAGGCAGTAAATAAAAAATCCACTTAAGAAGGTAGGTGTTACATGTCCGAGCTTAATGAAAAGTTAGCCACAGCCTGGGAAGGTTTTGCGAAAGGTGACTGGCAGAATGAAGTAAACGTACGTGACTTCATTCAGAAAAACTATACCCCGTATGAAGGTGACGAATCCTTCCTGGCTGGTGCAACTGACGCGACCACCAAGCTGTGGGACAGCGTAATGGAAGGCGTAAAACTGGAAAACCGCACTCACGCGCCAGTTGATTTTGACACCTCCGTTGCTTCTACCATCACTTCTCACGATGCTGGCTACATTAACAAAGCCCTTGAGAAAATCGTTGGTCTGCAGACTGAAGCACCACTGAAACGTGCGATCATCCCGTTCGGTGGTATCAAAATGGTTGAAGGTTCCTGCAAAGCGTATAACCGCGAGCTGGACCCAATGCTGAAAAAAATCTTCACCGAATACCGCAAAACCCACAACCAGGGTGTATTCGATGTTTACACCAAAGACATTCTGAACTGCCGTAAATCTGGCGTTCTGACTGGTCTGCCAGATGCCTATGGCCGTGGCCGTATCATCGGTGACTACCGTCGCGTTGCGCTGTACGGTATCGACTTCCTGATGAAAGACAAATACGCGCAGTTTGTTTCCCTGCAGTCTGATCTGGAAAACGGTGTAAACCTGGAAGCGACTATCCGTCTGCGTGAAGAAATCGCTGAACAGCATCGCGCGCTGGGTCAGATCAAAGAAATGGCGGCTAAATATGGCTGCGATATCTCTGGTCCTGCAACCAACGCTCAGGAAGCTATCCAGTGGACCTACTTCGGCTACCTGGCCGCAGTTAAGTCTCAGAACGGTGCAGCAATGTCCTTCGGTCGTGTATCCACCTTCCTGGATGCTTACATCGAACGTGATATGAAAGCGGGTAAAATCACCGAGCAAGACGCTCAGGAAATGATTGACCACCTGGTCATGAAACTGCGTATGGTTCGCTTCCTGCGTACCCCTGAATACGATGAGCTGTTCTCTGGTGACCCAATCTGGGCAACGGAATCTATCGGTGGTATGGGTGTTGATGGCCGTACTCTGGTTACCAAAAACAGCTTCCGCTTCCTGAACACCCTGTACACCATGGGTCCTTCTCCGGAGCCGAACATCACCGTTCTGTGGTCTGAAAAACTGCCTCTGAACTTCAAGAAATTCGCCGCTAAAGTGTCCATCGACACCTCTTCTCTGCAGTACGAGAACGATGACCTGATGCGTCCGGACTTCAACAACGATGACTATGCTATCGCATGCTGCGTAAGCCCAATGGTTGTTGGTAAACAAATGCAGTTCTTCGGTGCGCGTGCAAACCTGGCGAAAACCATGCTGTACGCAATCAACGGCGGCGTTGATGAAAAACTGAAAATGCAGGTTGGTCCTAAGTCTGAACCAATCAAAGGCGACGTTCTGAACTTCGATGAAGTCATGGAGCGTATGGATCACTTCATGGACTGGCTGGCTAAACAGTACGTCACTGCCCTGAACGTTATCCACTACATGCACGACAAGTACAGCTACGAAGCCTCTCTGATGGCGCTGCATGACCGTGACGTTATCCGCACCATGGCGTGTGGTATCGCAGGTCTGTCCGTTGCGGCTGACTCCCTGTCTGCAATCAAATATGCGAAAGTTAAACCAATTCGTGACGAAGACGGTCTGGCTGTTGACTTCGAAATCGAAGGCGAATATCCGCAGTTTGGTAACAACGACTCTCGCGTTGATGACATGGCGGTTGACCTGGTTGAACGTTTCATGAAGAAAATTCAGAAACTGACCACTTACCGTAACGCTATCCCGACTCAGTCTGTTCTGACCATCACGTCTAACGTTGTGTATGGTAAGAAAACCGGTAACACTCCGGACGGTCGTCGCGCGGGTGCGCCATTCGGTCCTGGTGCTAACCCAATGCACGGTCGTGACCAGAAAGGTGCTGTTGCCTCTCTGACCTCCGTTGCTAAACTGCCGTTTGCTTACGCGAAAGATGGTATCTCTTACACCTTCTCTATCGTGCCAAATGCGCTGGGTAAAGACGACGAAGTACGTAAAACTAACCTCGCGGGTCTGATGGATGGTTACTTCCACCACGAAGCGTCCATTGAAGGTGGTCAGCACCTGAACGTGAACGTAATGAACCGTGAAATGCTGCTTGATGCGATGGAACACCCTGAGAAATATCCTCAGCTGACCATCCGTGTATCCGGCTACGCAGTACGTTTTAACTCCCTGACGAAAGAACAGCAGCAGGACGTTATCACCCGTACTTTCACTCAGTCCATGTAAGTGGAATTGACTGAAATCACGCGTTAAAAGGCGTACAATAAAGGCTCCACATACGTGGGGCCTTTTTAACACTCTCTCCATCACAGTCTCTTTTGTCCGCTATCTATACTCTATGGATAACAGCCAAAACAGACTTAAACACAGCCGGTTTTGAGCTGTGCATACACAGGCCCCGGACGGGCCGATGCTGGAGATATCACCGCAATGTCAATTATTGGTCGCATTCACTCCTTTGAATCCTGTGGCACTGTCGATGGCCCGGGTATCCGCTTTATCACCTTTTTCCAGGGCTGCCTGATGCGCTGCTTGTACTGCCATAACCGTGACACCTGGGATACGCACGGCGGCAAAGAAGTGACCGTCGAAGAACTGATGAAAGAGGTGGTGACCTATCGTCATTTTATGAACGCATCCGGCGGCGGCGTAACCGCTTCCGGCGGTGAAGCCATTCTGCAGGCCGAATTCGTGCGCGACTGGTTCCGCGCCTGTCGCAAAGAAGGCATTCATACCTGTCTCGATACAAACGGTTTTGTCCGCCGCTACGATCCGGTCATTGATGAACTGCTCGACGTCACCGACCTGGTGATGCTCGATCTCAAACAGATGAACGATGAGATCCACCAGAATCTGGTGGGTGTTTCCAACCACCGTACGCTGGAGTTCGCCAAATACATCTCCGGGAAAGGCATCAAAACCTGGATCCGCTATGTTGTTGTACCTGGCTGGTCAGATGATGACGATTCCGCGCATCGGCTGGGAGAATTTACCCGCGATATGGGCAACGTTGAGAAAATTGAGCTTCTGCCCTACCACGAACTGGGTAAACACAAGTGGGTCGCCATGGGCGAAGAATATAAACTCGATGGCGTTAAGCCGCCGAAGAAAGAGACGATGGAACGCGTGAAAGGTATTCTTGAACAGTACGGCCACAAGGTAATGTATTAAGAAAAGGCCCGGTGAGAACCGGGCCTTTTTTATATTATCTGAAGACGCCATTAATAATGGTGGTCACAACCGCAGTACTCAGCGCAATTAAGACCAGATCGTCACCGACGACACGCCATTCATAACCAGGATAGGAAGGAAGCTGGCCCAGCATAGAGGCCGGCACGGTTTTCTTCGCAATGCCCGGAGGGAGCGGTTTACCGCGTGCGAGGTTTTTCGCAATACCCGGAGGCAGTGACTCATAACCTGTTAAGCCGTAATTCAGTGCCAGGTGACGGGCATGATCGAAGCTCACACGGGCGTCGACATCGTCACTGACGCTTTTATTCGATTTACCTGGATTTTCCTGACCGTTATTTTGTTTATTACCGTGGGTACCGGAATTTCCGTTGCCATGACTACCGGAATTGCCGTGACTGCCGCCATTACCTTGTCCGCCACTGTTCCCGTGACCACTGCCATTCCCGTTACCCGGGTTAGCCATGACCGGAGCTGCAGCAAACGTTAAAGACAACACTACTGCCAGAGCGGTAGTGGTAAAACGACGAGTAGACATGATTGTTGCCTTTTAGTGATATAACTCACCTGAATTATCGCCTGGTGCAATAAACAAACAATACGTAAAAGTCTTATATGTGATGGGGACAAAAAAGCCAGTCATCGACTGGCTTTTTATTAATCAGGCATGCGCCACAGGCGTCGGGTGTTCTCCCACTTTGCGCAGCAGCATTAAGAGATAAATAAACGATACGCTGGCGATCATAATAAACAGCAAATTGTCGGAGTAATTCTGCATCAGCATCGCGGTAAAGGTCGGTCCCAGCAGGCTGCCGATGGTATAGCTCAGTAACAACGCCTGGTTCATTGCCACTAACTGGTGGTGTTCAACTTTCTCACAGGCCCAGGCCATCGCGACCGGATAGAGCGTAAAACCTGCGGCACCCAGAATAAACAGCGCAGGCGCCATCGCCGCATTGCTGAGCATGGCGAGACAGCCCATGATCACCACAAAAACCTGAACACGCAGCACCAGCAGGCGACCAAAGCGATCGGCCAGGCGTCCAATCGGCCACTGACCGACAATCCCCGCACTCACCATCACCGCCATCCAGAAACCGATCCCGGAATCGCTGACGCCCTGATGGTTCAGATAAAGCGGCATCAGGCCATACAGTGAACCAAGCACAATTCCGGAGATAATACAGCCGTTAACGCCAAGGCGCGCCTGACGCAGTCTCAGCATTGGCCAGACGTGGGTTGCTTCCTGGTGTTCGCTGTTCTGGTTCACAATGCGCGTAAAGAGCAGCGGCAGGATTGCTGCCAGCACCATTCCCGTCACCCACGGCAAAACGCTCATCAGGTCGGTTGGCAGTTTGCTCACCATCAGTTGACCAAGCACGGTACCGATGTAATAAACCATCATATAGGCTGCCAGCAGGCGTCCGCGGTTACGTGACGTGCCGCTGCACATCAGCGCGCTTTCAACCACCACCCAAATCATCGCGCAACCCACTCCGGCGATAAAGCGCCATACCATCCAACTCCAGAAGCCGACCATCAGGCCCAGCCCGGCACATCCGACCGCGAAGAGCAGCGAGGCCAGATAATAGCTGCGGTTAAAACCAAAGCGTTTAATCAGGCTTCCTGTAACCAGCGTACCCAGCAGGTTGCCGGTAAAAAAGGACGAGCTGACCATACCCACCTGCCAGGTCGGTAAGTTTTCATGGGCGAGCCACAGCGGGACGAGCGTATTTAACACTGCGATCGCCAGGGTCAGCAGAAGCAGGCCACAGAGCAATAAAAGCACTGGCCGGGTATAGATGGTCATGGATTAAAAACCGTGAGGAAGTTCAGATTTCGTGCGCATCATGCCACTGGCAAAAACAAAGTCAATCCACTGTTTTCACCGCCACGCACGATATGTTCCCTGTCGATTTAAAAAACTTATCCTGCTAATGCAACGCCTGCTATAGATATGAATTATGTATCTGTTTTTATTTATTAATGCCCGAAGTGAAAACAAAACGTCAGTTGAAAAATTTCATGATTAAAATAAAAAAAGCCGGGCGCTCCGTCCCGGCTTTATCTCACCCACTGCAACGTTAACTGGCGACGGCCATACCTACGGTCATATGCAAACCATAGAACACACCGCGGCCGATCAGTTCACCTGCGAGGACCAGCACAAAAGCCAGTGACAGGAGCGGCAGCGCGGGTTGATACCCCTTAAGCTGAGGCACAATCCAGCACACCAGTGCCACCACCAGCAGTACCACGCGCCAGGCCATCAGCGAGCCGTATGCCGGCACCAGGGCAGATGCCTGCTGAACAGAGCTGTGAATGGTTGCCAGCTCCGCGCCCTGCATCAGGGTGACGACTGCGCTCACCACCAGCGCCAGCAGTGAAACGACAGGCAGCAAACGCATCGCCCAACCGTCAACACCCGCGACGCGCAGCAGCATGAAGCCAAGAAGCGGCCCACCAATAAACAGCGTCAGGAAGAAGCTCATCGGCGTCCAGATGCTGTACCAGGTCGGCACGGTGTCGATGGTGTTATAGACCCGCACCATCATCCACACAAACACCACGCCCAGCACCATCGTGACAATCAGCCACACGCTGCGCAGCCCTGCCGGCAATTTCTTCAATGCTGCCAGCAGCCAACCCAGCCCACCCACAGCAAAGAAGATCGCCCCGCTGGCGATTTCATTACTGAGTGACGACGCGCCCACCCGGTTCAGGGAGTTGAACGCGCGCATTGGTGAGCCGAGGTGCAGCGTAGAGGCAATAAAGCCAATTCCCATCAGCACCCACAGGCCAAACATACTCAACACTAAACGTTGTTGTTGCTCAGCAGTGAGATTCCCTTTCAGCAGCGCCAGCGCGAGGACAATAAAACCGCCCGCCACACACTGCCCAAAGACCGTGAAGATCATCAGCGGCCATTCATGCCATCCACTTCCCATCTCACACCTCCTTCGGGTTTGCCAGGTAGCCGGTGGTATCCCCTGTCGGGCGGCTGTTGGCGTTAGGTTTAATCACGATGCTTGGCTTCGTGAAGTGCGCGGACGGCAGCGGCGCGACGGCCGCCAGCTGGCCATGTTTTTTACGCAGTTCGTCAATGGGACCGAAATCCAGCGCACGCAGCGGGCAGGACTCCACGCAGATCGGCTTTTTGCCGTCTGCCACGCGGGTGTGGCAGCCGTCGCACTTGGTCATATGCCCTTTGGCGGCGTTGTACTGCGGGGCACCGTACGGACAGGCCATGTGGCAGTAGCGACAGCCGATGCAGACATCTTCATCCACCACCACGAACCCGTCGTCACGCTTGTGCATCGCCCCGCTCGGGCAGACCTTGGTGCAGGCCGGGTCTTCGCAGTGGTTGCAGGCAATCGACAGGTAGTAGGCAAACACGTTCTGGTGCCAGACACCGCTGTCTTCCTGCCAGTCACCGCCCGCGTATTCGTAAATACGGCGGAAGCTGACGTCCGGGGTTAAATCTTTGTAATCCTTGCAGGCGAGCTCGCAGGTTTTGCACCCGGTGCAGCGGCTGGAATCAATAAAAAATCCATACTGGGTTGTCATCGGTTACTCCTTACACCTTTTCAACCTGAACAAGGTTCGTGTGGGACGGGTTGCCCTTCGCCAGTGGCGACGGACGCTGCGTGGTCAGTACGTTAATACTGCCTGCCTGGTCGATGCGATTCGCATCCGGGCTATACCAGGCCCCTTCCCCCAGCGCGACAACGCCAGGCATCATGCGCGGAGTCACCTTGGCTTCAATGTGTACCTCACCGCGACCGTTAAAGATGCGCACGCGGTCGCCATTGCTGATCCCACGGGCTTTGGCATCCATCGGGTTAATCCACATCTCCTGACGGCAGGCAGCTTTCAGTACGTCGACGTTGCCATAGGTAGAGTGAACACGCGCTTTGTAGTGGAAGCCGGTCAACTGCAGCGGGAATTTCGCGGTCAGCGGATCGTTGTAGTTTTCAAAGCCCGGCGTGTAGATCGGCAGCGGATCGATAACATCCCCTTCCGGCAACTCCCAGGTAGAGGCAATTTTTGCCAGCTCTTCTGAATAAATTTCAATTTTGCCCGATGGCGTGGTCAGCGGATTGGCCTGCGGATCGTCACGGAAAGCTTTGTACGCCACGTGGTGGCCTTCCGGATCACGCTGTTTGTACATCCCCTGCTCACGGAAGGTATCGAAATCCGGAAGGTCAGGGATCGCTTTGCGGGAGAGTTCATGCAGATGGCGCATCCACCCTTCCTGCGTGCGCCCCTCGGTAAATTGCTGCTCAACGCCAAGACGTTTCGCCAGCTCAGAGGTCATCTCATAGATGGTTTTGCACTCAAAGCGAGGTTTAATAGCCTGATCGGTAAAGATGACATAGGACATGTTGCCGCAGGAGGCATCCAGCGCGAAATCCATCTGCTCAGAAGCCGTGCAGTCCGGGAGAATAATATCGGCATATTTTGCCGAAGAAGTCATGTGGCAGTCGATCACCACAATCATCTCGCACTTCTTGTCATCCTGCAGGATTTCATGGGTGCGGTTAATTTCAGAGTGCTGGTTGATGAGACAGTTGCCGGCGTAGTTCCAGATCATCTTGATCGGGACATCCAGTTTGTCCTTACCCCGCACGCCGTCACGCAGCGCAGTCATTTCCGGGCCGCGTTCAATGGCATCAGTCCACATAAACATGGAGATACTGGTCTGAACCGGGTTTTCCAGCGTCGGCATACGTTCAAACGGCACTTCATAGGAGCCTTCACGCGCACCCGTGTTACCGCCATGAATGCCCACGTTACCCGTCAGAATGGCGAGCATCGAAATGGCACGGGTGGCAATTTCACCGTTCGCATGACGCTGTGGACCCCAGCCCTGACTAATATAGGCCGGTTTAGCCGAACCAATCTCGCGTGCCAGTTGAACAATACGGTCAACCGGAATTCCCGTGATGGTGGACGCCCATTCCGGCGTTTTGGCAATACCGTCGCTGCCCTGACCGAGAATATAGGCCTTATAGTGGCCATTAGCCGGCGCGCTGGCTGGCAATGTTTTCTCGTCATAACCGACGCAGTATTTATCGAGGAACGGCTGATCGACCAGATTTTCAGTGATCATCACCCATGCCAGCGCGGAGACCAGCGCAGCATCGGTGCCTGGACGAATCGGAATCCACTCATCTTCACGCCCTGCACCGGTGTCGGTATAGCGCGGGTCGATAATAATCATGCGGGCATTCGATTTGGCGCGCGCCTGTTCGAGGTAGTACGTTACCCCGCCACCGCTCATGCGCGTTTCACCCGGGTTGTTGCCGAACAGCACCACCAGCTTACTGTTTTCGATATCAGACGGGCTGTTACCGTCTGCCCAGCCACCGTAGGTGTAGTTCAGACCGGCGGCAATCTGCGCCGAAGAGTAGTCGCCATAATGGTTCAGATAACCGCCGCAGCAGTTCATCAGACGGGCCACCAGCGTTTTCCCCGGTGGCCAGGAGCGGGTCAGCGTGCCGCCGAGCGTCCCGGTGCCATAGTTCAGATAGATGGATTCGTTGCCGTAGTCTTTGATCAGACGCTGCATGTTCGTCGCGATGATGTCGTAGGCTTCATCCCAGCTAATGCGCTCGAACTTCCCTTCTCCACGCTTGCCAACGCGTTTCATCGGGTACTTCAGGCGGTCCGGGTTATAAACGCGACGACGCATTGAACGGCCGCGCAGGCAGGCGCGGACCTGATGTAACCCCTCGTAGTTATCGTCCCCGGTATTATCGGTTTCGACATATTTAATCTCACCATCCACCACATGCATACGCAGTGGACAACGGCTACCGCAGTTTACGGTACAGGCACTCCACACCACTTTTTCCGGGGTGGTCGGGGACAGTGCATCCGCCGCCGACGCCAGACGAGAAAAAGGGAGCGTAAAGGCGCTGCTGGCAACGGCCAGACCACCAATTGCCGTGGTTTTCATCAACCCACGGCGAGTGACCTCGGCAGCCATTAACGCTTCAGGCGCTTTGATTTTCATAGAGACTCACTTTGGTTGCTCACAAAGAAAAGAGAGGCGGCATATGCCGCTATATAGTTTTATATATAACGAATAACTTCGTTATTGGTTTTTTATGCTGACTTTCA
This sequence comes from Enterobacter sp. 200527-13, assembly GCF_027924865.1. NCBI lineage: Bacteria > Pseudomonadati > Pseudomonadota > Gammaproteobacteria > Enterobacterales > Enterobacteriaceae > Enterobacter > Enterobacter sp. 200527-13. Next base: position 792,409 of record NZ_BSCM01000001.1, on the reverse strand, counting down.
TTCGGAGGAGTATTACTACTTTGGAGGGAGGGGTTATTGCGTCGTATCAATTCTAAGGTATAAAAAAAGCGCCCTGAGGCGCTTTTTTGTTTCACGTCAAATCATTAACCGATGTACTGCTGGCCTTTCATGTACGGACGCAGCACTTCAGGGATCTCAATACGACCGTCCGCCTGCTGATAGTTTTCCAGCACGGCAACCAGTGTACGACCGACAGCCAGACCAGAACCGTTCAGGGTATGCACCAGACGGGTTTTCTTGTCAGACTTGCTGCGGCAACGTGCCTGCATACGACGCGCCTGGAAATCCCAGACGTTAGAGCAGGAGGAGATTTCACGGTAGGTATTCTGCGCAGGAACCCAGACTTCCAGGTCGAAGGTTTTGCAGGCACCAAAGCCCATATCACCGGTGCACAACGCCATACGACGGTACGGCAGACCCAGCAGCTCCAGCACTTTCTCAGCGTGGCCGGTCATCTCTTCCAGCGCGTCCATCGACTCTTCCGGGCGGACAATCTGCACCATCTCTACTTTGTCGAACTGGTGCATACGGATCAGACCACGCGTGTCACGGCCGTAAGAACCCGCTTCAGAACGGAAGCACGGAGAGTGTGCTGTCAGTTTGATTGGCAGATCGTCTTCGTCGATGATCTCATCACGCACGAGGTTAGTCAGCGGCACTTCCGCAGTTGGGATCAGCGCGTAGTTGCTGCTGTCAGCTTCCTCATCCAGCGGACGGGTGTGGAACAGATCGCCGGCAAATTTTGGCAGCTGGCCAGTACCGTACAGCGTATCGTGGTTAACCAGATACGGGACGTAGGTTTCACTGTAGCCATGCTGCTCGGTGTGCAGATCCAGCATAAACTGCGCGAGAGCGCGATGCAGATGAGCAATCTGGCCTTTCATCACAACGAAGCGAGAACCGGTCAGCTTAACTGCGGCCGCAAAGTCCAGGCCGGCATGCATTTCGCCCAGGGTCACATGATCGCGAACCTCGAAGTCGAACTCGCGAGGCGTGCCCCAGCGTTTCACTTCAACGTTGTCGTTTTCATCTTTACCGACAGGTACGCTATCGTCAGGAATGTTCGGGATCGCCAGCGCGATATCACGGATCTCGGCCTGAAGCACGTCCAGCTCCGCTTTCGCCTGATCCAGCTCTTCACCCAGTTTGTTCACTTCCAGGCGTAATGGCTCAATGTCTTCCCCGCGCGCTTTCGCCTGGCCGATGGATTTCGATCGAGAATTACGCTCTGCCTGCAGATTTTCAGTTTGTACCTGCAGAACTTTACGACGCTCTTCAAGAGCGCGCAGCTTATCTACATCCAGCTTAAAGCCCCGGCGTGCCAGTTTTTCAGCGACTGCGTCTGGCTCATTACGCAGCAGATTGGGATCGAGCATGCTTATCCTGTGCTTATCGAATTAAAATAGGAAAATGTGACCACAGCCTGCGGCCACAGGGATACATTGCCAACATTACCGCAACGATCGCACTAACGGTAGCGTTTTATAGGGCTATTTTGATCCTGTCCGGCGAGCCAGGCGAGCTTTTCGCCAATCTTGCCTTCAAGACCTCTGTTTGTGGGGTGATAATAGCGGGTTTGTGCCATCTCCTGCGGGAAATATTCCTCCCCGGCGGCGTAGGCATTGGGTTCGTCGTGGGCGTAGCGGTACTCCTGCCCATACCCCATCTCTTTCATCAGTTTGGTCGGCGCATTGCGCAAATGAACCGGCACGTCATAATCCGGGCGTTCACGAGCGTCGGACATGGCCGCTTTAAAGGCGGTATAGACAGCGTTACTTTTCGGTGCGCAGGCCAGATAAACAATCGCCTGAGCGATAGCACGCTCGCCTTCAGCAGGCCCGACGCGGGTAAAGCAGTCCCAGGCCGAAATAGCCACCTGCATGGCGCGCGGATCGGCATTCCCGACATCTTCAGAGGCAATCGCCAGGCAGCGACGGGCCACATACAGCGGATCGCCACCGGCGGTGATAATGCGGGCATACCAGTAAAGCGCCGCATCGGGCGCGCTGCCGCGCACGGACTTATGCAGTGCCGAAATCAGATCGTAAAACCGATCGCCTTTATTGTCGAAACGCGCGCTGCGCTCCCCGGCGATCTCGGTGAGCAACGCCGGTTTCAGTACCCGCTTGCCGGACGCATCCACTTCGGCCATATCGGCCATCATTTCCAGCGTATTGAGTGCCCGGCGGGCGTCGCCGTTAACCAGTTCAGCGATCGCCCGGCGCGTGTCGTCAGGCAGAACGATATCCTGCCCGCCGTAGCCGCGCGCGTTATCGTCCATCGCCTGCGTGAGAACCTGTTCAATATCCTCCACGGTCAGGGATTTGAGCAGGTAAACACGTGCACGGGAAAGCAGTGCGGAATTGAGTTCAAACGACGGGTTTTCGGTGGTGGCACCGATGAAGAAAATGGTGCCGTCTTCAATGTGCGGCAGGAAAGCATCCTGCTGGCTTTTATTGAAACGGTGAACTTCGTCGACAAAGAGAATGGTACGTCGCCCGGCATTGCGGTTCTGCCGCGCACGTTCAATCGCCTCGCGGATCTCCTTCACGCCGGACGTGACCGCCGAGATGCGCTCGACATCCGCGTTAGCATAGCGGGCGATAACTTCTGCGAGCGTGGTTTTGCCTGTACCGGGTGGCCCCCAGAGGATCATGGAGTGCAGATGCCCGGCCTCAATGGCACGCGGCAAGGGTTTCCCCGCAGCCAGCAGGTGTTGCTGGCCGATGTACTGCGCTAAATTTTCTGGCCGCATACGAGCGGCCAGAGGTTGAAACGCATTCTCAGAAAAATCGAGCGACAGATTGCTCACTCATGCCTCTTACTTGTTGCGCTGATCGTCCACCGTTACGCCCTGCGGCGGGGTAAAGGTGAATTTAGACGCGTCAACCGCGCCATTTTGCTGGGTCTTGAGCTGGTAGCTGCTACGCTGGTCGTCCTGCTCAACCGCACCAAACTGATTAATGGTTCCGTTGGTGCTCACGTTGATGGTGAACTGTTTCAGGTTGCCATTGCTGCCTTTCGGCGTCAGAACAAACTCATCACCATTCTGTTTGATATTGTACTGCTGCCAGTCGCTGGACTGGTTACGCGCAATCAGCATGAAAGGCGTATTGCTGGTCGCGTCTTTCAGCCAGGTCGCAGTAGCCTGCTCGACAAACGGGTTGTAGAACCACAGGGTCTTACCGTCAGAAACCAGGATGCTCTCATCCGGCTGAGTCATATGCCAGTTAAACAGATTCGGGCGTTTTACCCACAAATCCCCCTGACCTTCCTGCACCGCATTGCCACTGCCGTCAGTCACTTTTTGCGTAAAGCTGGCGTGGAAACTGCTCACTTTATCCAGTCGGCTTTTAAGGTCGCTGGCCGCATCAGCCCAGACGCTGCTGGCGACAAAACTGGTGAGTAATGCACAGGCGATTGCGATTTTTTTCATTGTTATTCCTTAAAATACGTCATCCCGATATGGGGTTCTGCCCTCTATTGTGTACCTGCCCGAAGGCAGGCGACAGAAGAAAATGCTTAATTTTGGCTGATTTACCCTTCTTTGCAATCACTGAAGGTTAATCAAACGGCGGCGGTGCCAGCACCTCACGGTTACCGTTGTGCCCCTGCTCGCTCACAATGCCCTGCGCTTCCATCTGCTCGATGATGCGCGCTGCGCGGTTGTAGCCGATGCGGAACTGACGCTGCACACCCGAGATAGAGGCTTTACGTTTTTCGGTGACGAAGTTAACCGCCTGGTCGAATAACGGATCCAGCTCCTCGCCGCCGTCCAGGCCACCACCGCCGCCTTCGCTTTCGCTGTCGGAGGTAATGCCATCAACATATTGCGGACGACCGCGCGCTTTCCAGTCCTGCACCACGGCGTGAACTTCCTGGTCGCGAACAAATGCACCGTGAACACGCACCGGAGAGGTGGAGTTCGGGCCAGAGTAAAGCATGTCCCCCATACCCAGCAGCGACTCCGCGCCACCCTGGTCGAGAATAGTGCGCGAGTCAATTTTGCTCGATACGGTAAACGCGATACGGGTTGGAATGTTCGCTTTGATCAGACCCGTAATGACGTCCACAGACGGACGCTGCGTCGCCAGAACCAGGTGGATGCCGGCCGCACGCGCTTTTTGCGCCAGACGTGCAATCAGCTCTTCCACTTTTTTACCGACGGTCATCATCAGGTCAGCGAATTCATCCACCAGGACGACGATGTAAGGCAGTTTTTCCAGCACCGGATGTTGGGCATCCATGCTGTCGCCCGGTTTCCAGTAAGGGTCCGGAATCGGACGGCCCATCCGTGCCGCCTCGGCGATTTTCTCGTTATAACCGGCAAGGTTACGCACGCCCAGCGCAGACATTAGCTTGTAGCGACGCTCCATCTCATTAACGCTCCAGCGCAGGGCATTGGCCGCGTCTTTCATGTCGGTAACCACTTCTGTCAGCAGATGCGGGATACCTTCATAGACCGACAGTTCCAGCATTTTCGGGTCGATCATGATGAAACGAACATCTTCCGGCTGCGCTTTATAGAGCATGCTGAGGATCATGGCGTTCACACCGACGGATTTACCGGAGCCGGTGGTACCTGCTACCAGCAGGTGAGGCATTTTTGCCAGATCGGCCACCACCGGCTCGCCCGCAATATCTTTACCCAGAACCACGCTCAGCGGTGACGGGTTGTCGCGGAACTTCGCGTTATCCAGGACTTCGCGCAGGTAAACGGTCTGACGTTTCTTATTCGGCAGTTCAAGACCGACGTAAGGTTTACCCGGAATAACCTCTACAACACGCACCGCCACGGTCGACAGAGAACGCGCCAGGTCACGGGAAAGGTTAGAAATACGCGCGGCTTTTACGCCTGGTGCCAGATTAAGTTCGAAGCGAGTGATCACCGGCCCTGGGGAGTAGTTGACTACATCAGCCTTGATACGGAAGTCCGCCAGACGCGCTTCCACCAGACGAGCCATCTGCTCAAGAGCAAAGGTATCGACCGGCTCGACTTCAGCCGGCGGTGGGGTTAACAGATCCAGCGACGGCAGAGGCGTGCTTGGACGCTGCAACGGACGGCTGTCGCCGTTACGCATCAGCAGCGGGTGAATGAGACTCTCCTGCGGCTGTGCCTGAGGCTGCTGGAACTGCGGCGGCTGTGGTGGCTGCTGCGGCTGTGCATACGCCTGCGGCGCCAGTTGCTGCGGTTGTGCATACGCCTGCGGTGCCGGTTGTTGCGGCTGTGCATACGCCTGCGGCGCCGGTTGCTGCTGCTGAGCATACGCTTGCGGCGCTGGTTGTTGCGGCTGTGCATGCGCCTGCGGTGCCGGTTGTTGCGGCTGTGCATACGCCTGCGGTGCCGGTTGTTGCGGCTGTGCATACGCCTGCGGCGCTGGCGCAGTCTGCGGACGCGTCGGTTCAGCGTCCGGCATCACGCTCGGCGTGAACAGCGGCTCGCTCGGGCCATCATCAACCAGATCTTTCATTGGCGAGAATTCAAAATCCGACAGCGAGAACGGATTCGCTCCAGCAGGCTGCTCACCGGCATAACGCTGCTGCTGCGTGGCCGCGAACTGGCGCGCTAATTCCGCCTCAGCCGCGTCATCTTCGTCTTGTGGATGATGCACTTCATGCTGGTATTCTTCGCCATAGCGCTGATGCTGCTGTGCGGCGAACTGGCGCGCCAGTTCATCCTGATGCATTTCATCAACGTCATCTTCATACTCATTCTCGCGCGCTTTTTCCTCAGCCATACGCTGAGAAGGCAGCTTAATACCGTAGGAGGCTAGCTCACGCCGCGTTGGCACGCGGACACGGTTTGGGCGAGGTAACTGCGGGCCAATGCCCTCTTTCACCTGTGGACGTGGCGCACCGCCTGTGGCGAGGCTAAAGACCGGGGCAGCCGCAGCGGCTGCCGCTGTAGCCTGCTTCACGCTTTCTGCAACAGGTGCAACGGCAGGCGTTGGATCAACCGGAGGAACCGAAACAGAAGGTGCTTTGGTTACAGGCTCCTGCACCGGTTCAGGCACAGGCTGATACCAGGCCGCCAGCTGTTCACGCTCGCGGGCACGACGCTCTTCGACCTCTTCAAAATAGTACAATGGCGGACGAGACGGTTTCGCCTCTTCCACCACGTCAGGCTCTGGCTGAGGCGCTACGTATGGCTGTTCAGGTTCAACCGGCTCCGGCACGTACTCCTGATGAGGCTGTGCGGCAGGCTGCGCGTACTGCGGATATCCCTGAGACTCATATGCCGGCTCCGGCTGATAAGGCTGCTGCCAGGCTTCCTGCTGGACAGGAATATAGCTCTCTGGCTCTGGCGCAATAACCGGCTCAGGCGTATGAACACCAGGGGCGGTTTGCCACTCCACCTGAGGTTGCTGAATGGCGGATTCGGGTGGTGGAACCGGTGCTGAAGGCATCACCGCATCGGCTGGAGCGGCATACGCCTGTGAAGCCGTAGTGGCGGCGGCCGCTGCAGCGACCGGCTCGGTCACGGAGTGGCCATTTAACAGCGGGTCGTATTCATCAAACGCTCCCGGCGTGGCACGGTTGCCAGAGAAGAGCACATCGTTTGGATCGACAGCCGCACCGGCTGCACGATATTCAACCTGATCGTCTTCATCCATGCGTTTGCCGGAGAAGAGCGCCGCATCGGTTTTACGGCCTAGCGGGTTGGCAAATTTCTCGGCAACACGCTGACGACGCGCCAGCGCGCCGCGCATAATGCGGGCACGACGAGATTCGCGACGCTGAACGGGAGCATCGTCTTCCTCTTCGTACTCATCTTCATATTCATCTTCGTCAACCCACGTATCGTCGCGACGGGTACGGTTGCTCGCGAAGGTCAGGAGGGTAAGGATAAAGCTGCCAATCTTCTCGGCGATGCTCACCCACGACCAGCCGGTGAACAGCGTCAGTCCTGCCGCCCAGATGCAGAGCAACGCAAGCGTTCCACCACTGCTGTGAAGCATGGGCTGTAGCGCAGAACTCAACAGGCTGCCGATCACCCCGCCAGAGGCGAAATACCAGATATCATCGGCGTTGATAGCCGCCAGCCCACACGAGGTGAGGATCAGCGCCAGTGCGCCAATCAGGCGCAGCGACACCGCGAAATAGTCGATATAGTCATCGTTTTGACGATGGCGCCAGGCAAACCAGCATCCGCCAATGATAATGACGGGAAGGGTGTAGGCCATCACCCCGAAAATGAAGAAGAGCGTATCTGCAAGCCAGGCGCCGGGAACACCGCCTAAGTTATGGATAGGCTCATGCCAGGCGGTTTGTGACCAGCTGGGATCTGAGGGGTTGAAACTGAGTAGGGCTGCCATCAGCCAGACGGCAAAAAGGGCAATAACAATCAGCAAAGCCTCGAGGAGACGACGTCCGCTGCTTAGCTTCGATAATGTGACTTCTTTGTCTTCAGTGTATTCCTGGCTCAAGAAAGGCTCTCCAGGTATCAGGCATATCCTGCCTGTTTGCTAAAACGGACAACAGCGCCGGGTATCCCCGGCACTGTTGCTGTATGGATTAACAGGAGTGTAATCAAACTACACTGATTTTGCACCTGTTCCGTGTTAGCGCGTCTTAATAACCAGACGATTGCTCTGTTTGACTTCTTCCATCACCACATAGGTACGGGTGTCATTCACGCCCGGCAGACGCAGCAGGGTTTCACCCAGCAGCTTACGGTAGGCGGACATATCAGGCACACGGGTTTTCAACAGGTAGTCGAAATCACCGGATACCAGATGACACTCTTGAATTTCTTCAAGTTTTTGTACAGCGGCGTTAAATTGCTCAAACACATCCGGCGCACCACGATTCAGAGTAATCTCAACAAATACCAGAAGTGAGGCATCCAGATAATGCGGGTTCAACAGAGCCGTATAGCCCTGAATGAAACCCTGTCTTTCCAGTCGGCGCACACGCTCAAGGCACGGCGTCGGGGAAAGTCCCACACGTTTTGAAAGCTCGACGTTGGAAATACGCCCATCCTTTTGCAATTCATTAAGAATGTTACGATCGATACGGTCGAGATCTTTGCCAGGGCGCTTCTTGCTATCTACCATTATTATTGTCTCTCTGTATTCCTTCCCTACTCCTGCCTGGACCCTGTGCACATCACTGTTCAGAGCCTGTACCCGTTAGTCATCACATCGCCTGGTTATGTATTAGACGCGATGCGGATTCGGGTTCTGTTGGTAAGAAGACCGTTGCCCGAAGGCAGTCACCGATATCACGTATGGCGTCTGTCCACGCCATGCGTAGATTTCACTGACCCGGTAAAAATGGCATTTACGTGCATGCCTATGCGGCATGCGGTTAACGCGGTTTTTTTTCTTCCTTGAATGTTTTCGCAAAAGCGCAGGGGATTGTCAAAGCAAAACATCGATTTTTAGTACAACATGCCGGATATTCATTACGGCAGGGTATTAATCCTCATTTTATTGCCGTACAAACGAGCGAATTTCGGTGCAAAGCGTGATGTTATAGCGCTTAATTCATCGTCGCTGGCTATTGCACATATCGATATCAAAATTGCTGCGCTCTTTTTTTACGGCAACAAATTCCCTACAATCCAGCCAAATGTCTGCCAACAACAATGGGGATCTCATGGGCACGGCCAAACACAGTAAGCTGCTAATTCTTGGTTCTGGACCTGCGGGATATACCGCGGCGGTCTATGCTGCACGCGCTAACCTGCAACCGGTTCTGATTACCGGCATGGAAAAAGGCGGTCAGCTGACCACCACCACGGAAGTGGAAAACTGGCCAGGCGACCCGAACGACCTGACCGGGCCGCTGCTGATGGAGCGTATGCATGAGCATGCGACGAAATTCGAAACCGAAATTCTGTTCGATCATATCAACAAGGTTGACCTGCAGAACCGTCCGTTCCGTCTGACGGGCGACAGTGGCGAGTACACCTGTGATGCGCTGATCATCGCGACCGGCGCTTCTGCCCGTTACCTCGGTCTGCCGTCTGAAGAAGCATTCAAAGGCCGTGGCGTCTCCGCCTGCGCAACCTGCGATGGTTTCTTCTATCGCAACCAGAAAGTGGCGGTTATCGGTGGCGGCAACACTGCCGTGGAAGAAGCCCTTTATCTGGCGAACATCGCCTCTGAAGTGCACCTGATCCACCGTCGTGACACCTTCCGCGCAGAGAAGATCCTGATCAAACGTCTGATGGATAAAGTGGCGAGTGGCAATATCGTGCTGCACACCAACCGTACCCTGGAAGAAGTCACGGGCGATCAGATGGGCGTTGCCGGTCTGCGTATTCGTGATACCCAGAACACCGATAACGTCGAAACGCTGGAAGTGGCGGGTCTGTTTGTGGCGATCGGTCACAGCCCGAACACCGCGATTTTCGAGGGGCAACTGGAGCTGGAAAACGGCTACATCAAAGTGCAGTCCGGTATTCACGGCAACGCGACCCAGACCAGCATACCTGGCGTATTCGCTGCTGGCGATGTGATGGACCATATCTACCGTCAGGCGATCACCTCTGCTGGCACCGGCTGTATGGCCGCGCTGGACGCTGAACGCTACCTCGACGGGCTGGCGGAACAAGGTAAATAATCTTTACAAGTCAGTAACAAACGTAAATAAAGGCGGCGATAAGTCGCCTTTATTGTCTCTCCGTTGTAACATTGCGCTGCCCAACTTCTAATAACGTCACCTGCTAAGTACGCAATGGAAAAAACCCGTCAACAAGAGTTAACACGCTGGCTGAAACAGCAAAGCGTTCTTTCCCGCCGCTGGCTAACAATCTCCCGTTTTCTGGGGTTTGTCAGTGGTCTGTTGATTGTTGCCCAGGCATGGCTGCTGGCCCGCATTCTTAATCACATGATCATGGAGAACATTCCGCGCGAAGCGCTCCTGTTGCCCTTTATCGTCCTGATCCTGATTTTTGTTCTTCGTGCCTGGGTGGTCTGGCTGCGTGAGCGCGTGGGTTTTCACGCCGGACAGCATATCCGCTATGAGATCCGCCGCCAGGTGCTTGACCGCCTTCAGGAGGCCGGTCCGGCGTGGATCCAGGGTAAACCCGCGGGAAGCTGGGCGACGCTGATCCTTGAGCAGATTGACGATATGCATGACTACTATGCGCGCTATCTGCCACAGATGGCGCTAGCCGTCTTCGTTCCGTTGCTGATTGTCATCGCCATCTTCCCGGTCAACTGGATGGCGGCACTGATCCTGCTGGGCACAGCCCCGCTGATCCCGCTGTTCATGGCGCTGGTGGGCATGGGCGCCGCGGACGCTAACCGACGTAACTTTCTGGCTCTGGGTCGCTTAAGCGGCCATTTCCTTGACCGTCTGCGCGGCATGGAAACGTTGCGCATTTTTGGCCGCGGTGAAGCGGAAACTGAAAATATCCGCCTCGCATCGCAGGATTTCCGTCAGCGCACCATGGAAGTGTTACGTCTGGCGTTCCTCTCCTCCGGCGTACTCGAATTCTTTACCTCGCTGTCGATTGCGCTTGTGGCAGTCTACTTTGGCTTCTCGTATCTCGGCGCGCTGGATTTTGGCCACTACGGCACGGCGGTGACCCTTTCAGCCGGTTTCCTTGCGCTGATACTGGCCCCCGAATTTTTCCAGCCGCTTCGCGATCTGGGCACCTTCTATCATGCAAAAGCGCAGGCCGTGGGCGCGGCTGACAGCCTGAAGACGTTTATGGAAACGCCACTGGCGCATCCGGAACGCGGTGACGTGACGCTGAACACCAAAGAGCCGGTTACCCTTGAAGCGCGTGATTTCTCCATTCTGTCGCCTGAAGGCAACGTGCTGGCAGGCCCGCTTAACTTTACCCTTCCGGCCGGAAAACGTGTGGTGCTTGTAGGCATCAGTGGTTCAGGGAAAAGCTCTCTGCTCAATGCGCTATCGGGTTTTATGGCCTACACCGGATCGCTGCGGATCAACCAAACTGAACTGCGCGATCTCGATCCGCTTGCCTGGCGTAAACAGCTTAGCTGGGTAGGACAAAACCCTCAGCTTCCTGCCGCCACGCTGCGAGACAATGTGCTGCTGGCTCGCCCGGATGCGCGTGACGATGAACTGCAATCCGTGCTCGACCGCGCCTGGGTCAGCGAATTTCTGCCGCAGCTTCCGCAGGGTGTCGATACCGTTGTCGGTGACCAGTCTGCCGGCCTGTCAGTCGGTCAGGCCCAGCGTGTGGCGGTTGCCCGCGCGCTGCTTAACCCATGCCAGCTCATGCTGCTCGACGAGCCAGCAGCGAGCCTTGACGCACACAGTGAGCAACGCGTCATGGATGCCCTCAATGCGGCCTCGCGGCAGCAGACCACCCTGATGGTCACCCATCAGCTGGAAGGTATTGCTGACTGGAATCAGATCTGGGTCATGGAAAATGGTCATATTGTTGAGCAAGGCGATTACGCCTCTCTCGTTGCCGCGCAGGGCCCGTTTGCCACCCTGCTGGCAAACCGTCAGGAGGATATCTGATGCGTGCTCTGCTTCCCTATCTAGCGCTCTATAAACGCCATAAATGGATGCTGCTGCTGGGCATTGTGCTGGCGATTGTTACCCTGCTTGCCAGCATCGGTCTGCTTACGCTCTCCGGCTGGTTCTTGTCCGCTTCGGCCGTAGCGGGGTTCGCGGGTTTATACAGCTTTAACTATATGCTTCCGGCGGCAGGCGTTCGCGGCACCGCAATCACGCGTACTGCCGGACGTTATTTTGAGCGTCTGGTCAGCCACGACGCCACTTTCCGCGTGCTACAGCACCTGCGCATTTACACCTTCAGCAAACTATTACCCCTCTCCCCTGCCGGGCTGGCGCGTTTTCGTCAGGGTGAGTTACTCAACCGTGTCGTAGCCGATGTCGACACGCTGGATCACCTTTACCTGCGCGTCATCTCGCCCATCGTGGGGGCGTTTGTGGTGATTGTGGTGGTCACGCTGGGGTTGTCGGTTCTGGACGTTCCCGTTGCGCTCACGCTGGGTGGCATCATGCTGCTGACGCTGATTATCCTGCCACCGCTGTTTTATCGTGCAGGTAAATCCACCGGCGAGAACCTGACGCGACTGCGCGGCGACTACCGACAACAGCTGACATCCTGGCTGCAGGGACAGGCGGAACTGACCATTTTTGGTGCCAGCACGCGTTATCGCAGTCAAATGGAAAGCACTGAGCTGAACTGGCACGAAGCCCAGCGCCGCCAGTCGGAGCTGACGGCATTCTCCCAGGCGCTGATGATGTTGATCGGCGGCGTGGCGGTCATCGCCATGCTGTGGATGGCTTCAGGTGGTGTAGGTGGAAATACCCAGCCCGGCCCTCTGATTGCTCTCTTCGTTTTCTGCGCACTGGCCGCGTTTGAAGCGCTGGCCCCGGTGACGGGCGCCTTCCAGCATCTCGGACAGGTCATCGCTTCTGCCCTGCGCATCACCCAGATTGCCGAGCAGGAGCCGGAGGTTACGTTCAGCGGCGCTCAGACCGCCGTGCCGGCGCAGGTTGCGCTGACCCTGGATAACGTCACCTTTGCCTATGAAAAACAGGCGCAAAACGCGTTGGAAGGGATCACGCTGTCTGTTAAAGCAGGCCAGCGGATTGCACTCCTCGGTCGTACCGGTTGCGGTAAATCCACCCTTCTTCAGTTGCTGACCCGCGCCTGGGATCCGCAGCACGGTCAGATTCAGTTTAACGATACGCCGCTGACCGACTTCAGCGAACAGACGCTGCGCAAGACCGTGAGCGTGGTTCCGCAGCGCGTGCACCTCTTCAGCGCGACGCTGCGTGATAACCTGCTGCTCGCGGCACCTCAGGCCTCCGACGATGATCTGCGCGCCATGCTGGAGCAGGTTGGGCTGCAAAAACTGCTTGAGAACGACGGGCTGAACGGCTGGCTCGGGGAAGGCGGTCGTCAGCTCTCCGGCGGCGAGTTGCGCCGTCTGGCGATTGCACGCGCGTTGTTGCATGATGCGCCTCTGATGCTTCTTGATGAACCCACCGAAGGGCTGGATGCAACAACCGAGAGCCAAATCCTTGATTTACTGGCCCATGTTATGACCGGAAAAACCGTGCTGATGGTCACCCACCGCCTGCGCGGGCTGGCGAGTTTTGATCAGATAATTGTGATGGACAACGGACATATTATTGAGCAAGGTAGTCACACAGAACTGTTGGCGAAACAGGGTCGCTACTACCAGTTTAAACAGCGTCTGTAGACTATATTTGTACCGATCCTAACTCGCGTATTGGAGTTCTGCTGTCATGCGCCTGGTCCAGCTTTCTCGTCATAACATTGCGTTCCCTTCGCCGGAGGGAGCGCTGCGTGAACCTAACGGGCTGCTGGCCCTTGGCGGCGACCTCAGTCCTGCGCGGCTTTTGATGGCTTACCAGCGCGGCATTTTCCCGTGGTTTTCACCCGGCGACCCGATTTTATGGTGGTCGCCCGATCCCCGTGCCGTGCTGTGGCCGGCGCAGTTTCACCTGAGCCGCAGCATGAAGCGTTTCCATGCGAAATCACCCTACCGCGTCACCCTGAATCATGCCTTCGGTCAGGTCATTGAAGGCTGTGCCGAAGACCGTCATGAAGGAACCTGGATCACCCGCGATATCATTACCGCCTATCACCAGCTGCACGAGCTGGGTTTCGCGCACTCCATTGAAGTCTGGCAAGACGGTGAACTCGTCGGCGGGATGTATGGCGTTGCGCAGGGGACGCTGTTTTGCGGCGAATCGATGTTCTCCCGTGCCGTGAATGCCTCGAAAACCGCGCTGCTGATCTTCTGCCAGGAGTTTGCCCAGCGCGGTGGAAAACTGATGGATTGCCAGGTCCTCAATGAGCATACGGCCTCCCTCGGTGCGGTTGAAATCCCCCGCCGTCACTACATAGAACATCTGGACGTTTGCCGTCAGGAGAAGCTGCCGCGAGACTTCTGGGTGCCAAGAACGCTCTTTATGCCCAATGCCTAAATGTTTTCCGCATATTTTTTGTGAGGGTGTTATAATTATGCCGCAGAGTAGGTTCTGCCTGTTGCCTCGCCGCCGTTTGGGTCCTCCGCTTCAGATAACGTCCTGACGTTTATCCTGTTGTATCCCCTTTACGAATGCGCTTTCCGTTCGGTTGTACCGTGACGCTTGGGCAATGCGCCGAAACTATTTTGCTGCGTTTTAAACGCGCAATTCTTTACTTAATTGATGAATTTCGGCATTATCTTGCCGGTTCAAAACTTGGTAGTGATACCCCAGAGGATTAGATGGCCAAAGAAGACAATATTGAAATGCAGGGTACCGTACTTGATACGTTGCCTAACACCATGTTTCGCGTAGAGCTGGAAAACGGTCACGTGGTAACTGCGCACATCTCCGGTAAAATGCGCAAAAACTATATCCGCATTTTAACGGGCGACAAAGTGACTGTTGAACTGACCCCGTACGACCTGAGCAAAGGCCGCATTGTCTTCCGTAGTCGCTAATTGTTTTCGCCTGTAATGGCAGATGAATATATAAAGGTCGGGCTAACCCCGGCCTTTTTTATTTAACGGCTTAATGCCGGGCAGGAAGATGTATTGTCATGCGGGGCTGCGCCGGCGTGATTAAATCCCCGGCCATGGAATGCGCCATCTCATGCAGCAATCCCGTCAGGTGCGGCAGCATATCCCGATCAAAATGGGACACCAGCAGCACGTGGTTTACTGCCCGGCAGTAGTCGCACTTTGTTTCGGTATCTTCCAGAAGCCACGCTTTTTGTCGCGGTGGTTCAGCGTCCTCCTCAAATTCCACTATCTGAAAATCACGCATTGATTCTGTGAGTCCGCTTTTGACTTCTTCCAGATACGCGCCTAAACAGCGGCACACGGGCTGCGTTTGCGGGTGGGCGTTGCAGTCCAGCAGAATTTCGGTGAGCAGCATGCAGCGCCCGGCCAGGGTCGGGAGATCGGGGTTCAGGGAGAGTTCGCTGTAGAGCTGGGAGAAAGAGATTTCTGTATTCATTGGGTAATACCTTCACACACGTTGAGTTACCACCGCAGGAAACGCCAGATTCGCTGGCGGCGGACGAAAAGGAATTGGCGTACCAGTGTGTGTGCTACTGGCGCTTCAAAAGAAGCTTCCGATTCGCCCGCCAGATGCAGAATTATACCCTTTTCCTTAGGGCGAACGAAGCCTGCAGCAATGGTGCTGCTCACACACTTTCAGGACGCCAATCCTGACACCTGATTTTGCAGGTGCGCCGCCATTCTAGGACTGTGAATTTATACAGCAATGAGTGAGATGAAAATATGGAAAGCGCCTCGCAAAGTTTCGGTGCGAGCAGGCATAAAAAAACCGGGCAGTGAGTTGCCCGGTTTTTAAGACTAATGCAGGAAATCAGTGAGCCGCTTCCGGCTTGTGCTTCTGCGCACTCTGGAAATCGTACGTCAGCTCATTCTTCTCCTGGTCCAGCGCGACCGTCACCTGACCGCCATCTACCAGCAAGCCAAACAGCAGCTCGTTCGCCAGCGGTTTCTTCAGGTTGTCCTGAATCACACGCGCCATTGGACGGGCCCCCATCGCACGGTCGTAGCCTTTCTCAGCCAGCCAGTTGCGGGCCTCCTGGCTCACTTCCAGCGACACGCCTTTCTGATCCAGCTGAACCTGCAGTTCGACGATGAACTTATCCACTACCTGATGGATAACCTCGGTAGAGAGGTGATCGAACCAGATAATGTTGTCCAGACGGTTACGGAACTCCGGCGTAAAGATCTTCTTGATCTCTTCCATCGCATCGGTGCTGTTATCCTGATGGATAAGGCCGATAGATTTGCGCTCCGTTTCACGTACACCGGCGTTGGTGGTCATTACCAGCACTACGTTGCGGAAGTCCGCCTTGCGCCCGTTGTTATCGGTCAGCGTCCCGTTGTCCATCACCTGCAGCAGGATGTTGAACACGTCCGGGTGCGCTTTCTCAATTTCATCGAGCAGCAGTACCGCGTGCGGATGCTTGATCACCGCGTCGGTTAACAGACCGCCCTGGTCAAAGCCCACATAGCCCGGAGGCGCACCAATCAAACGGCTGACGGTGTGACGCTCCATGTACTCGGACATATCAAAACGCAGCAGCTCAATGCCCAGCGCTTTGGAGAGTTGAACCGTGACCTCGGTTTTCCCCACACCGGTCGGACCGGCGAACAGGAAGGAACCGACAGGCTTATGTTCATGCCCCAGTCCGGCACGGGCCATCTTGATGGCTTCGGTTAACGCCTCAATGGCTTTATCCTGCCCAAAGACCAGCATTTTCAGGCGATTGCCAAGGGTGCGCAGCGTGTCACGGTCGCTCTGAGAAACGCTCTTCTCAGGGATACGCGCGATACGGGCCACCACGGTCTCGATATCCGCCACGTTAACGGTTTTCTTACGCTTGCTGGCTGGCATCAGACGCGCACGCGCCCCTGCCTCATCAATCACGTCAATGGCCTTATCCGGCAGATGACGATCGTTGATGTATTTCACCGCCAGCTCCACCGCCGCACGCACCGCTTTGGCGGTATAACGCACATCGTGGTGCGCTTCGTACTTCGGTTTCAGACCGTTGATGATCTGCACGGTTTCTTCAACAGAGGGTTCAGTCACATCGATTTTCTGGAAGCGACGCGCCAGGGCACGATCTTTCTCAAAGATGTTGCTGAACTCCTGATACGTTGTGGAACCAATCACGCGGATCTTACCGCTGGAGAGCAGCGGTTTGATCAGGTTAGCGGCATCTACCTGGCCACCCGAGGCCGCACCGGCACCGATGATGGTGTGGATCTCATCGATAAACAGAATGCTGTTGGTGTCCTGCTCAAGCTGTTTCAAAAGCGCCTTAAAGCGTTTTTCAAAATCGCCGCGGTATTTAGTGCCCGCCAGCAGCGAGCCAATATCCAGCGAGTAGATGGTGCAATCGGCAATCACTTCCGGTACGTCGCCCTGCACAATACGCCAGGCGAGACCCTCGGCAATCGCGGTTTTACCGACGCCGGATTCACCCACCAGCAGCGGGTTGTTCTTACGGCGACGGCACAATACCTGGATCGCGCGCTCCAGCTCTTTATCGCGACCAATCAGCGGGTCGATACCGCCAACGCGAGCAAGCTGGTTGAGATTGGTGGTGAAGTTTTCCATACGATCCTCCCCGCCTGCTTGCTCTTCATTGTTATTGACCTGATTGCTGGAATCCGATGCCTGGTTCGGCTCGTCTTTACGCGTTCCGTGAGAGATAAAGTTAACCACGTCGAGTCGGCTGACTTCGTGTTTGCGCAGCAGGTAGGCAGCCTGTGACTCCTGCTCGCTGAAGATGGCGACCAGCACATTTGCGCCCGTCACTTCGCTACGTCCGGAAGACTGGACGTGGAAGACCGCACGCTGCAACACGCGCTGGAAGCTGAGCGTCGGCTGCGTGTCGCGCTCTTCTTCACTGGCTGGCAGCACCGGTGTGGTTTGTTCGATGAAGGCTTCGAGTTCCTGACGTAGCGCCACCAGATCCACGGAGCAGGCTTCCAGCGCTTCGCGGGCAGATGGGTTGCTAAGCAGTGCGAGCAGTAAATGCTCGACGGTCATAAACTCATGTCGGTGCTCACGCGCTCTGGCGAAAGCCATATTTAAACTGAGTTCCAGTTCTTGATTGAGCATAGGCACCTCCCCCAAATTTTATGCCTTATCAGGCCTTTTCCAGCGTACACAGCAACGGATGCTCGTTCTCCCTCGCATAATCGTTCACCATCGCGACTTTGGTCTCCGCCACTTCGGCGGTAAAGATGCCGCAGATAGCTTTGCCACGATAATGAACGGTAAGCATCAGTTGCGTTGCACGTTCTACATCATAAGAAAAGAACTTTTGTAGCACGTCAATAACAAATTCCATCGGCGTGTAATCATCGTTCATTAACATAACTTTATACATAGATGGCGGTTTTAGCGCGTCACGCACTTTATCTTCCGCCAGCTGGTCAAAATCCAGCCAGTCGTTGGTCTTACCCATTTTGCATAACCACTTTGAATCTACCTCAGATGTTAGATAACAATCATCTATTACTGTCATCCGCGATGTCTGTCACAAACTGTTGCAATAGCGTTAACTGCTTCAAACTTTGGTTGATTATTGTCCCATCTCAAGCGCCAAACGCTTGACGACTTCTTTCGTTTCTCTAAATTGTACAAGCGTGAGATGGCGAGGTTTTGAACAGCCCCCACTCCACCACCGGTTCATTCCATCTTAACTTATAAGATTTACGAAGGATGTCGAAGCATGGAAATGGGTACTGTTAAGTGGTTCAACAACGCCAAAGGGTTTGGCTTCATCTGCCCCGAAGGCGGCGGCGAGGATATCTTCGCTCACTATTCCACCATTCAGATGGATGGTTACAGAACGCTCAAAGCCGGGCAGTCCGTCCGGTTCGATGTACACCAGGGACCAAAAGGCAATCATGCAAGCCTGATCGTACCCATTGAAGCAGAAACGGTCGCATAGCTCTCTGTTTTATTGTGTACATCCCGCCGTCAAAATGCCAGCCCGATCGGCTGGCATTTTTATTTTCAGCCTATTCGCGAGCCAACGCATCCACAGGATCCAGACGCGCCGCATTGCGGGCAGGCAGCCAGCCAAACAAAATGCCGGTAAAAGTCGAACACAAAAATGCGGTAAGAATGGCCACCGGCGAGAAACCAATCTCCCAGCCGGGTAAAAAAAGCTGCAGAGCAAACGCGATCATCATCGACAGCGCAATGCCCATCGCGCCGCCCACCAGACACACCAGCACCGCTTCAATCAAAAATTGCTGCAGCACATCGCTGGCTCTGGCACCGACGGCCATGCGGATGCCAATCTCCCGGGTACGTTCCGTGACCGATACCAGCATGATATTCATCACCCCGATACCGCCAACCACCAGCGAGATCACCGCCACCAGCGTCAGGAACAGCTGAAGAGTACGTGTGGTCTTTTCCGCCGTTTTCAAGAGACCGTCCATGTTCCAGGTGAAGAAATCTTTCTTCCCGTGACGCAACGTCAGCAGCCGTTCCAGCTGTTGCTCGGCCTGCGCGCTGTCGTAGCCCTCCTTCACGCGAACGGTGATGGAGTTCAGCCAGGACTGCCCCATAATCCGCCCGGAGATGGTGGTATAGGGCAGCCAGACGCGCAGGATCTTGCTGCTGCCAAACATCGACTGTTTCTCTTCCGCCACGCCAATCACCGTCGCAGGCATGTTTCCGACCAGGATAACCTCGCCCACCACGTTGGTTTTATTGGGGAAGAGCTGCCGGCGCGAGTTGGCGTCAAGCACCACCACCTGCGCCCGGCCCGCTAGCTGCTCGGCATTGAAGGTGGCACCTTCGCTGAAGGTCATGCCATAGACGTTAAAGTAATCGCCGCTGACGCCGTTGGCGCTGGCAGCAACGTCAACATTGCCTACCCGCAGACGGAGGTTTTGTGAGACCGCCGGCGTGGCCGAATTCACCCACGGCTGCTTCTGGATAGCCGCCAGATCGTCGTACTTCAGCGCCTGCTGATACTGCGGCTCGTCATCGCCAAAATCTTTGCCGGGATAGACATCAATGGTATTGGTCCCGATGGCCCGAATATCCGCCAGCACCAGCTGTTTGGCCGCGTCGCCCACGACCACAATCGACACCACCGAGGCGATACCAATGATGATACCCAGCATGGTCAACAGGGTGCGCATTTTATTGGCAGCCATCGCCAGCCAGGCCATGGTCAGCGCCTCACGAAACCCGCTGGAAAATTGTCCCCAGCCGGTTGACGCCGGCAGGACTTCTTTCGGCGCCGCCGCCCGGGCGTGTCGCGCCGGCGGGTTGCTGACCAGCTCTCCGTCGCGGATCTCAATGATGCGCTCGGCCTGTGCAGCCACCTGCGGATCGTGGGTAACGATGATGACCGTATGCCCCTGATCGCGAAGCTGGTGAAGGATCGCCATCACCTCTTCACCCGAATGGCTGTCGAGCGCCCCGGTCGGTTCATCTGCGAGGATCACCTGACCGCCGTTCATCAGCGCGCGTGCGATACTGACACGCTGCTGCTGGCCGCCGGAGAGCTGCGAAGGCTGGTACTCCACCCGCTCCGCCAGCCCCAGACGCGTCAGCAGCATCTGGGCGCGCTCAAGGCGTTTTTTCCGCTCGACGCCGGCATAGACCGCCGGCACTTCGACGTTCTGCGCCGCCGTCAGGTGAGAGAGCAGATGGTAACGCTGGAAGATAAAACCGAAATGTTCCCGCCGCAGTTTTGCCAGCGCGTCACCGTCCAGCGTGGAAACATCCATTCCGGCCACCCGATAGGTGCCGCTGGTGGGTCTGTCCAGACAGCCGAGAATATTCATCAGCGTCGATTTACCGGAGCCGGACGCACCGACAATCGCCACCATCTCGCCCGCTTCGACGCGCAGGGTGATCCCCTTCAGCACCTCAACCGGGCCATCACCCGACGGATAGCTGCGACGAATGTCATTCAGCTCAAGCAACGCCGTCATTTAGCGGCTCCGGGCAGGCTTTCGCTAGTGACAACCTCCTCACCCTCTTCCAGCCCTTTGACCACCACCACGTCGGTGTCATTACGCGCACCAATGACCACTTCTCGCTCACGCGTTTCGCCGTTGCGCAGCACTTTCACTTTATAGCGGCTCTCGCCGGTGGATTCACCCAGCGCAGAGAGAGGAATGGTGAGCACATTTTTCACGCCGGTAAGCTGAATGTGCACCTGTGCGGTCATGTCCAGACGCAACACGCCCTGCGGGTTAGGTACCTCGAAGCGCGCATAGTAGAAGATGGCATCGTTCACTTTTTCCGGCGTCGGCAGAATGTCTTTTAGCGCGCCTTCATAGCGCGTCTGAGGATCGCCGAGGACGGTAAACCAGGCTTTCTGCCCCGGTTTCAGATGAATAACATCCGCCTCTGAGACCTGGGCTTTCACCAGCATGGTGCTCATGTCCGCCAGGGTCAGAATGTTGGGCGCCTGCTGCGCCGCAATCACCGTTTGCCCCTGCAGCGTGGTAATTTGAGTCACTTCCCCGGCCATGGGCGCCACAATCTGCGTATAGTCGAGGTTGGTTTTGGCCGTATCCAGCGAGGCCTGGTTGCGCTTGATCTGCGCATCGATAGTCCCGATCTGCGCCTGCTTAACCGCCAGCTCGGTGGCAGCCGTGTCTAAATCTTGTTTCGAGATGGCCTGCGTTTTGGCCAGCGCCTGCTGACGCGTTAACGTCACCTGGGCCAGGTTACGCTCAGCCTGCGCCTGTGCACGCTGGGCACGCAGTTCCATGAGCGTGGCTTCCACCTCACGGATCTGGTTTTGCGCCTGCTCAGGATCGATAACGCCCAGCAGCTGGCCTTTTTTCACCTTGTCGCCAATCTCAACCGACAGCGTTTTCAACTGACCGCTTACCTGTGCACCCACGTCAACCTTGCGCAGGGCATCCAGTTTTCCCGTCGCCAGCACGTTTTGCTGCAGCTCGCCCGGACGGACAATCAGTGTTTGATACTGTGGTACAGGGGCATTCAGGATCTGCCATAGCCAGAACCCTCCCCCGATAACAATTACCGCCAGCAGCAGAAACCACGTTCTGCGTTTTCCCTTGAGGTTCATAAATATTCCAAATAAATGTTCTGGCAATTATAAACGTTGATTTTATCTAAACGACTCCTCAACGAAACCCCCGCGCACCGAAATTGCCTCAATTTGTTGATGAGTTATTGAAATTTCGCCTGCTGAAATAGTACCCTTCCTTCAGAAGCAGGATCTAACATGTCTTCCATCGTCGATACACTTATTTCTCATCAGCACCAGCCTAAATCCGGCTGGCAGCTCTTCAATAATCTGGCCTTCGGGAAGATCACTCCGGGGCTGGCATGGCAAAACCCCGCTTATCGACGTAAATTCATGCTCCGTTCGCTGATGACACCGTTCAGCACCACGCGTCTGCTGTCAGAGCTGGCAAAGCAGCCGCGCCTGATGCAAATGTTGCAGGTGCAACCGGGGCTGCCGTGCCGCCTGCACCGCCCGTGGTTAACGGTGGACATGGATCGCCGACAGGCGCTGGAATCGCTGACCTGGCACTACCAGACCATGACGCGCCAGCTTCCGGCAACGCTGGTCAAGGGTTACCTTTCGCCGCAGGGGGCAACCCTGCTGACCCTGACCGGAAAAGACGAACAGCAGTTTACTGTGCGCCTGTGCGCCGACGCCTTCATGGATAAAGAGGGTGAAGCCACCCTCGTCTTTTGTAACCATCAGAATACCGTGCTGGCGGAAATGACCTTCACGCTGTGCCCGTTTGAAGGAAAAACAACGCTGTTCATTGGCGGCCTGCAGGGGGCAAAAGCACATGTTCCACATGAACTGATCCAGGGGGCGACCAAAGCGTGTCACGGCCTGTTCCCGAAACGCCTGCTGGTTGAAACGGCAATGACGCTTGGCGCAGCTTTCCCGGTTGAGCATATTGTCGCGGTGAGTAACGCCACGCATATCTACCGCAGCTGGCGTTACCGCAAGAAAAAAGAGGGAAAATTGCTGGCCGATTATGACAGCTTCTGGCTCTCCCTCGGCGGGCAAAAACAGGATAACGGCCACTTCATGCTGCCGCTCGCCATGCCCCGTAAGCCGATGGAAGAGATTGCGAGCAAAAAGCGCGCTGAGTACCGCCGCCGCTATGCGCTACTGGACAGCCTGACGCAACACGTCACGCAGGCGACCCGCACTTAATCCGCTTTCCCGCGTGCCAGCCACAGCACGCGGGAGAACATCTTGCGCAGCAGCGTCGGCACGGACTCCACGCCACGTCTCCCCGCTTCCGTCGCCACCTCAATCGCTAAATCAGGTTTTGAAGAGCGGTGGATGGCTTTGGCAATCACGCGCCGCATGTTCATTGGCACATCCACCGGCACCATCGCAATCCGGTGGAACACGTCGTCGAACCCCTGACGGTACATAAAGTGCTCCATGTCCATGGCCGGCAGCATGGTTAAGTGGTCGCGCTCTTCTTCGCGCTCATTATTCAGCAGGCCACGCACGGTCGCGGCATATTTTTTTCCCGCCTCGTCACCATCCACCAGCACATGCCATTCAATGCCCATCCGCCGGGCGAATTTGATCAGCGGCTTGATCCCCGACTGGGCAAATTCGATGACCTTGATACCTTCGGCATCAAAATGGTGGCCGCACTGACGCGCCAGTTCGTTGATAACCCAGGTTTCCGTTTCTCCCTCAACCAGCAGCCAGCAGCGGGCGAACAGCGACGACGCACGATTAAAGCGGATGTGGAACGAGATACGACGTCCCTCTTCCGCGTTCATCCCGCCCGGCCCGAGGCGATAGGCGGTGACGCGGGAAGACTCACGTACCAGACGGCAGACGTGCTCGACCGGGGTCAGCGACAATAACTCGCCGGAATTGGTGGTGGTCACGCGCTGCAGCGGCAGCAGATTCAACAGGTGCCACGCCACCGAGAGCATGATCGGGTGCAGGCGCGTTTCCGGGTCTTCCACCAGCAGCAGCGGGCGGGCGTCACGGTCGAGACGAACGGTGCCCTTGGCCTGCAAGAGCGTCGAAAACAGCCCCAGCAAAATCACCCGATGGGTACGGCCACCGGGCCTGTCGATCATCCGGTTAATGATATCGAGGTAACGCCAGCTGCGTTGTTCATCGTGAGAGCGGCGGCGCATCAGACGATGGCGCGACTCCGACGTCCCCTGCTCGGAAAAATAGTGTTCCAGCAGTTGTACCATTGCCGACAACCCCTGGCGGATTTGACCATCGGTCAGATTTTGCGGACGCGCCACCAGCTCTCGCGCCAGGAAATCCAGCTCGCGGGCGGTCACTTCCACTTCCGGCATATTCGGTACAGTACCGTTGCGGATCCGCCGCATAAAACGCGCATCACGCAGGCGCAACACCGGCATCAGGCGAATCAGGTGGCGAGCCAGGTCGTCGATGTCATCCAGCGGAATAGGGTTGGCTTTCTCATCGAGGAAATCACGCAGGGTTAATACGCCCTCGTTTTCTGCCATCTCACCTTCCAGCCGGTAGAAAATCCGGTGGAAACCGTCGTCGCACGGGACCCAGCAGGGTGATAACGGCCGGAAGCGACGCACACGATGACGCCCCGGCTCGGATTCGCGGAACGTCAGAATAATGTGCAGGTGTTTTTCGCGGCCGTTCACATCGCCGGGAGGAAACCAGAAATCATCATGGGCAAAGTGATACAGATCGTCTTCGGGCGAAAGCAGCAGCGTCAGCGCATCCAGCAGGCTGGACTTACCCCACGCGTTCTCACCGATCAGGACGTTGTTCTGCTCAAGCTGCAGCGACAGGCGGTTAATACCGCGGAACCCAACAATTTCCACACGTTCGAGAAGCATAAATCCCCCGCGAGATGATCACTTTTTCCTTTAAGTTATCAGCAGTATAGCGGCAGGAACTTTGTCACGACAGCACAACCTTCGTGCTGTAGAGAATTGGTCTATGCTCTATTTACCGTCGATTTGAACAAGGAATGACATCACGTTGCCATAAATCAAATTAACCGAATTAATTTTAGTGGCGAAGGGATGTTTTTGTTTTTAAAATAATGACTCTTTGAGTCGTCATCCCTTTTTTGACGATATCCCGCACGCAGGAACGCGTGTGAAGTTTATTATTGAGGTGGTTATGTTTAGAAAATTAGCAGCAGAATGCTTTGGTACATTCTGGCTGGTGTTTGGTGGCTGCGGTAGCGCCGTTCTGGCAGCAGCATTTCCGGAATTAGGTATTGGTTTTGTCGGCGTTGCACTGGCATTCGGTTTAACCGTATTAACCATGGCGTTTGCCGTGGGTCATATTTCCGGCGGGCATTTTAACCCGGCGGTGACATTAGGTTTATGGGCGGGCGGTCGTTTCCCTGCTAAAGAAGTCATTGGTTATATTGTGGCCCAGGTTGTTGGCGGGATTATTGCTGCAGCGGTTCTGTACGTTATTGCCAGCGGTAAAGCCGGCTTTGACGCCGCCGCAAGCGGCTTCGCCTCAAACGGTTTCGGCGAACACTCCCCTGGCGGTTACTCCATGCTCTCTGCCATCGTGATTGAAATTGTGCTGACCGCAGGCTTCCTGCTGGTGATCCACGGCGCAACCGACAAACACGCCCCGGCGGGCTTTGCACCTATTGCCATTGGTCTGGCGCTGACGCTTATCCACCTGATCTCTATTCCGGTCACCAACACCTCCGTAAACCCGGCGCGCAGTACTGCCGTCGCAATTTTCCAGGGCGGCTGGGCGCTTGAGCAGCTGTGGCTGTTCTGGGTAATGCCAATCATCGGCGGTATTCTGGGCGGCGTGCTGTATCGCACCCTGCTGGAAAAACGCGATTAATTGCGTGTGCTGTCGGGTAGCACTTACGCTTACCCGACCTGCATGACAACACTCAGGCCGGGTCAGGCGTTGCTGCCACCCGGCTTTTTTGTTGCTCCTTTACCTGACAACGTTTATTGGGTAGTGTCTCTGGCGCTTAACAGATATTCACAAGGACCCGTTGTTCATGTTTTCAGGACTCCTCATCATTCTGCTGCCTCTGATTGTGGGCTACCTTATCCCGCTGCATCGCGAATCCGCGTTACGGCTTATCAACCGTTTTCTGAGCTGGATTGTCTACGTCATTCTTTTCTTTATGGGGATAAGCCTGGCGTTTCTGGATAATCTGGCCACCAATCTGCTGGCGATCCTGCATTATTCTGTCGTCACCTGCGCCGTTATTTTGCTGTGCAATATTGCCGCACTTTTCTGGCTTGAGCGCACTATTCCGTGGAAAAATCACCACCATCAGGAAAAACTGCCGTCACGAATTGCAATGGCGCTGGAATCTTTAAAATTATGCGGCGTCGTGGTGCTGGGTTTTGTTCTTGGGCTGAGCGGATGGAATTTTTTACAGCACGCGACGGAAGCCAGTGAATATACCCTCATTTTCCTGCTGTTCCTTATCGGTATTCAGCTGCGAAATAATGGCATGACGTTGAAACAGATTGTCCTTAATCGCCGTGGAATGATCGTCGCGGTTATCGTCGTCATAAGCTCACTGGCGGCGGGCGTGATTAACGCTTTTATTCTTGGCCTGCCGTTAAAAACCGGTCTGGCAATGGCCTCCGGATTTGGCTGGTATTCCCTTTCCGGTATTCTGCTGACCGAATCGTTCGGTCCGGTCATCGGGAGCGCCGCCTTCTTTAACGACCTGGCGCGAGAATTAATTGCCATTATGCTTATCCCGGGCCTGGTACGCCGCAGTCGCTCGACCGCACTGGGGCTGTGTGGCGCCACGTCGATGGACTTTACCCTGCCGGTTCTGCAGCGTTCAGGTGGGCTGGAGATGGTGCCTGCCGCCATCGTGCATGGCTTTATTTTGAGCCTGCTGGTTCCCGTTCTGATGGCCTTTTTCTCCGCCTGATACTCCTCTGGCGGTAGGCTTTCTGCCGCCAAAATTGCGCTAAATCAATCTCCCTCTATTTTGTAGAAGAAAGCCCTTTTCACCGTTCAGTCACAGGCATAATCTCAAACATGTATATCAAATATAACTTTAACAGGTGTGATTATGTTTTGTGTGCAATGTGAACAAACCATCCGTACCCCAGCAGGCAATGGCTGCTCTTATGCGCAAGGTATGTGCGGCAAAACCGCAGAAACATCAGACCTGCAGGATCTGCTGATTGCCGCCCTGCAAGGCCTTTCCGCATGGGCATTCAAGGCCCGCGAATATGGCATTATTGACCACTATGTAGACAGTTTCGCCCCCCGCGCCTTTTTCTCCACGCTGACTAACGTTAACTTTGATTCCCCGCGCATCGTCGGCTATGCCCGCGAAGCAATTGCGCTGCGTGAAGCGCTGAAAGCGCAGTGCCTGAGCGCCGATGCCAACGCACGGGTAGAAAACCCAATGGCAGACCTGAAGCTGGTGAGCGACGACCTGGGCGAGCTGCAGCGTCAGGCAGCAGAATTCACCCCCAACAAAGACAAAGCGGCGATTGGCGAGAACATACTCGGCCTGCGTCTGCTTTGCCTGTACGGCCTGAAAGGGGCCGCGGCCTATATGGAACACGCGCACGTTCTGGGCCAGTACGATAACGCTATCTATGCCCAGTACCACAAAATCATGGCGTGGCTGGGTACCTGGCCTGCCGAGATGAATCCGCTGCTCGAATGTTCAATGGAAATCGGCCAGATGAACTTCAACGTGATGCGTATTCTGGATGCCGGTGAAACCCGCACCTACGGCCACCCGACGCCGACGCAGGTTAACGTTAAAGCGACCGAAGGCAAGTGCATCCTGATCTCCGGCCATGACCTGAAAGACCTCTATAACCTGCTGAAGCAGACCGAAGGCACGGGCGTTAACGTCTATACCCACGGCGAAATGCTGCCCGCACACGGCTACCCGGAACTGCGTAAATTTAAACACCTGGTCGGGAACTACGGTAGCGGCTGGCAGAACCAGCAGGTTGAGTTCGCCCGTTTCCCGGGCCCCATCGTGATGACCTCTAACTGCATCATCGACCCCACCGTTGGCGCGTATGACGACCGCATCTGGACCCGCAGCATCGTTGGCTGGCCGGGTGTGAGCCACCTGGAAGGGGATGATTTCGGCCCGGTCATCGCCCAGGCGCAGCAGATGGGTGGCTTCCCGTACAGCGAAATCGAACATCTGATCACCGTCGGCTTTGGTCGCGAAACCCTGCTCGGTGCCGCGGATTCACTGATTGACCTCGTGAGCCGTGAAAAACTGCGCCATATCTTCCTGATTGGCGGCTGTGACGGCGCGCGCGGTGAGCGTAACTACTTCACCGATTTCGCCACCAGCGTACCGGAAGATTGCCTGATCCTGACGCTGGCGTGCGGTAAATACCGTTTCAACAAGCTGGACTTCGGCAACATTGAAGGTTTGCCACGTCTGGTCGATGCGGGTCAGTGTAACGATGCCTACTCTGCCATCATTCTGGCCGTCACGCTGGCGGAAAAACTGGGCTGCGGCGTCAACGATCTGCCGCTGTCGCTGGTGCTCTCCTGGTTTGAACAGAAAGCGATTGTCATCCTGCTGACCCTGCTCTCTCTCGGCGTGACCAACATTGTGACCGGCCCAACCGCACCCGGCTTCCTGACACCGGATCTGCTGGCCGTGCTGAACGAGAAGTTTGGTCTGCGTTCCGTGACCACCGTAGAAGAAGATATGCAGCAGCTGCTGAGCGCGTAAGGAGTTATTCATGACCATGCCAACCTCACAATGTCCGTGGCGGATGCAGGTTCATCACATCCATCAGGAGACGCCGGATGTGTGGACGCTGTCCCTGCTGTGCCATGACTACTATCCGTACCGTGCAGGTCAGTATGCGCTGGTCAGTGTCCGCAACTCAGCGGACACGCTGCGCGCCTACACGATCTCCTCAACGCCGGGCGTGAGCGAGTACATCACGCTCACTATCCGCCGTATCGATGATGGCGCAGGCTCGCAGTGGCTGACCCGGGACGTGAAGCGCGGGGATTACCTCTGGCTGTCGGGCGCACACGGGGATTTCACCTGTGACGATAAAGCGGAAGATAAATTCCTGCTGCTGGCCGCCGGGTGCGGCGTCACGCCGATCATGTCAATGCGTCGCTGGCTGGCGAAAAACCGTCCGCAGGCTGATGTTCAGGTGATCTTCAGCGTGCGCTCGCCGGAAGATGTGATCTTTGCCGAAGAGTGGCGTAACTATCCGGTGACGCTGGTGGCGGAACATAACGCAACCCACGGTTTTGTCGCCGGACGTCTGAGCCGTGAACTGCTGCAAAGCGTCCCGGATCTCGCGGATCGTACCGTGATGACCTGTGGGCCGGCGCCGTATATGGATATCGTTGAGCAGGACGTGAAAGCGCTGGGCGTGACCCGCTTCTTCAAAGAGCAGTTCTTCACCCCGGTCGCGGAAGCGGCAACCAGCGGAATTACGTTCACCAGACTGCAGCCTGCTCAGACTTTCTTTGGCCGGGTCGGCACCACGCTACTGGACGCGCTGGAAAGCAACAACGTGCCGGTGGTGGCAGCATGCCGTGCTGGCGTGTGTGGCTGCTGCAAGACCAAAGTGGTCTCCGGTGAGTACACCGTGACGAGCACCATGACGCTGACCGAGGCAGAAATCGCCGACGGATACGTGCTGGCGTGCTCGTGTCATCCACAGGGCGATCTTGTGCTGGCGTAATCAGCCAACGCGCGAATGACGGGGGTAAGCGCTCGCGTTTACCCCCGGTTAGTACGCCTACCGCCAGACCGGCGCTTTCCCCAACGCAAAACGCCCAGCGCCTAAACATGCTACCGCCAACGCACCGATAAAGAAGTACACCAGGCTCTCAATCGCCCAGGCACCTACCGCGTCCAGCGCAAAGGTTTCCCCCGTCCCGACCATCAGCCACGCCACAATCATGGTAAACGCCAGCACCAGTGCCGCCGGGCGCGTAAAAAGCCCAACGATAATCAGGACAGGTGCCACCACTTCGCCAATGAGCACGCCGTAGGCGATAAACCCCGGTAATCCTTTTTCCACCAGCATGCCGCTGATGAACCCCACGCCACCCAATAACTTGTGTAAACCGTGAAAAAGCATCAACCCACCGACGGCAAGTCGTAACAAGAGTTTGCCGGCATCGTCGCACGATAGCTTTTCATTAACAGCAATTAACAATGATTTAACCATTTGAAATGATTCCTGTTTTCATCTGTGTGATGACCAGATTATGCCGAATCATTGCGGGTGAAAAGCACCTTTTAATAAGGGGTAAAGCGCGGCAATACAGTGACTTTCTTCTAAGCTTGTAAGCGATATCACTTAAAGGAGATGGACACCCATGAAACAAACCGTGGCTGCATACATAGCAAAAACCCTCGAGCAGGCAGGCGTAAAGCGCATCTGGGGCGTAACCGGCGACTCCCTGAACGGGCTGAGCGATAGCCTGAATAAGATGAAGACCATTGAATGGATGCCAACCCGTCATGAAGAGGTTGCCGCCTTCGCGGCTGGGGCGGAAGCGCAGGTGACGGGTGAACTGGCCGTCTGCGCCGGATCGTGCGGACCGGGCAACCTTCACTTGATCAACGGCCTGTTTGACTGCCACCGCAATCACGTACCGGTCCTGGCGATTGCCGCCCACATCCCTTCTTCCGAAATCGGTAGCGGCTATTTTCAGGAGACGCATCCTCAGGAGCTGTTCCGTGAATGCAGCCACTATTGCGAATTAGTTTCCTCACCAGAACAAATCCCTCAGGTTCTGGCCATTGCAATGCGCAAAGCCGTGCTTAACCGCGGTGTTTCGGTGGTCGTTATTCCCGGCGACGTGGCGCTGAAGGCCGCGCCTGAAGGTGCCAGTTCGCACTGGTATCACGCCCCACAGCCTGTCATCACGCCGGCTGAAGAAGAGCTCAAAAAGCTCGCGCAGCTGCTGCGTTACTCCAGCAATATCGCCCTGATGTGCGGCAGTGGCTGTGCGGGCGCGCACAAAGAGCTGGTGGAATTTGCCGGCAAGTTAAAATCCCCGATTGTTCACGCCCTGCGCGGCAAAGAGCACGTCGAATATGACAACCCGTATGACGTGGGCATGACCGGACTGATCGGTTTTTCCAGCGGTTTCCACACCATGATGAATGCCGACACGCTGATCCTGCTCGGCACCCAGTTCCCGTACCGCGCGTTTTACCCGACGGATGCCAAAATCATTCAGATTGATATTAACCCGGGCAGTATTGGTGCCCACAGCAAAGTCGATATGGCGCTGGTAGGGGACATCAAATCCACCCTCGCCGCCCTGCTGCCGCTGGTGGAAGAAAAAACCGACCGGAAGTTCCTCGACAAAGCCCTCAGTGATTACCGCGATGCACGCAAAGGACTGGACGATCTTGCCAAACCGAGCGACAAAGCCATTCATCCCCAGTATCTGGCGCAGCAAATTAGCCATTTCGCGGACGACGACGCCATTTTTACCTGCGACGTGGGCACCCCGACCGTCTGGGCGGCACGCTATCTGAAGATGAACGGCAAACGCCGTCTGCTGGGGTCGTTCAACCACGGTTCGATGGCCAACGCCATGCCGCAGGCGCTGGGGGCCAAGGCCACCGCACCAGAGCGTCAGGTGGTGGCGATGTGCGGTGACGGCGGGTTCAGCATGCTGATGGGCGATTTCCTGTCGGTTGTGCAGATGAAGCTCCCGCTGAAAATCGTGGTCTTTAACAACAGCGTGCTGGGCTTTGTGGCGATGGAGATGAAGGCAGGTGGCTATCTGACGGACGGCACCGAGCTGCACGACACCAACTTCGCGCGCATCGCTGAAGCCTGCGGCATCACGGGTATTCGCGTAGAGAAAGCCTCAGAAGTCGATGAAGCCCTGCAGCGTGCCTTCTCCATCGACGGTCCGGTACTGGTGGACGTGGTGGTGGCGAAAGAAGAGCTGGCGATCCCACCGCAGATTAAACTCGAGCAGGCCAAAGGATTCAGCCTCTATATGCTGCGCGCCATCATCAGTGGACGCGGTGATGAGGTAATCGAACTGGCAAAAACCAACTGGCTCAGGTAAAACATTTCACATAACCTCTTAAATTAAAGGGATGTGAAATGATTGATTTACGCAGTGATACCGTTACCCGTCCGGGTCGCGCCATGCTCGAAGAGATGATGGCCGCCCCGGTCGGGGACGACGTCTACGGTGACGATCCAACGGTGAATGCGCTGCAGCGTTATGCCGCCGAGCTAAGCGGTAAAGAGGCCGCCCTGTTTCTGCCATCCGGCACCCAGGCCAACCTGGTGGCGTTGCTCAGCCACTGCGAACGCGGTGAAGAGTATATTGCCGGTCAGGGCGCGCACAATTACCTGTACGAAGCAGGCGGTGCGGCGGTACTGGGCAGCATTCAGCCTCAGCCGATTGATGCCGCCCCGGACGGCACCCTGCCGCTCGACAAGGTCGCGGCGAAAATCAAAGTCGATGATGTGCATTTCGCCCGCACCAGGCTGCTCAGTCTGGAAAACACCCACAACGGCAAAGTGCTGCCGCGCGAGTACCTGAAAGCAGCGTGGGAATTCACCCGCGAGCGCAAACTCGGGCTGCACGTGGACGGCGCGCGCATCTTTAACGCCGTGGTGGAGTATGGCTGCGAGCTGAAAGACATCGCGCAGTATTGCGATTCGTTCACTATTTGCCTGTCTAAAGGGCTGGGGACGCCCGTTGGCTCGCTGCTGGTGGGCAATGCGGACTACATCAAACGCGCGGTCCGCTGGCGTAAGATGACCGGCGGCGGGATGCGCCAGGCCGGTATTCTGGCAGCAGCCGGACTGTACGCCCTGAAAAACAACGTGGCCCGCCTGAAAGACGATCATGAAAACGCCGCGTGGATGGCCGCACAGCTACGCGAGATTGGTGCAGACGTTATGCGCCACGATACCAACATGCTGTTCATTCGCGTGGGCGAAGAGCACGCTGCTGCGCTGGGTGAGTTTATGAAAGCCCGTGGCGTGTTGATCAACGCCTCGCCGGTGGTACGCCTGGTTATGCACCTGGACGTTAATCGTCAGCAGCTGGCAGACGTGGTGAAACACTGGCAGGCGTTTTTACAGCGCTAAGGAGCAGAGCGTGCCGCAACGTATTCTGGTACTCGGTGCCAGTGGGTATATCGGTCAGCATCTCACCACTGCGTTAAGTCAGCAGGGGCACCAGGTGCTGGCCGTGGCACGCAACACGGAGCGTCTGCAAAAACTGCACCTGCCCGGGGTGACCTGTCACAACGTCGATCTCAACTGGCCCACGACGCTGCCGGCGTTACTGGAAGGGGTCGACACGCTTTACTACCTTGTTCACAGCATGGGCGAAGGGGGCGATTTTATCGCCCACGAGCGTCAGGTGGCGATGAACGTCCGCGACGCGCTGTTGCGCACACCGGTGAAGCAGGTGATTTTTTTAAGCTCGCTGCAGGCGCCTGCTAACGAGCAGTCCGATCATCTTCGCGCCCGTCAGCTCACGGCTGAAACCCTGCGCGGCGCCAATATTCCCGTCACCGAACTGCGGGCGGGGATCATCGTCGGAGCTGGCTCCGCCGCGTTCGAAGTGATGCGCGACATGGTGTACAACCTGCCGGTGCTTACCCCGCCGCGCTGGGTGCGATCGCGCACCACGCCGATTGCGCTGGAAAATTTACGCCATTATCTGGTGGCCCTGCTGGACCATCCGGCTGAGCAACACCGCGTGCTTGAGGCTGCCGGCCCGGAAGTGCTGAGCTACCAGCAACAGTTCGAACATTTTATGCGTGTCAGCGGCCGCCGACGCTGGCTGATCCCCATTCCCTTCCCTACCCGATGGATCTCGGTGTGGTTTTTAAACGTCATTACGTCCGTGCCACCAACGACCGCAAAAGCGCTGATCCAGGGGCTCAAACACGATCTGCTGGCCGACGATCGCGCGTTGCGTGCGCTGATCCCCCAGACGCTGATCCGTTTCGATGACGCGGTACGCAATACGCTCAAGGAAGAGGAACAGCTGATGAACTCCAGCGACTGGGGCTACGACGCCCAGGCGTTTGCCCGCTGGCGGCCTGAGTACGGTTACTTTCCTAAACAGGCTGGCTGCACGGTGAACACCCCGGCCAGTCTGGCGGACCTGTGGGAGGTGGTGAATCAGATTGGCGGCAAAGAACGCTATTTCTTCGGCAATATCCTCTGGCAAACCCGTGGCGCACTGGATCTGCTGGTAGGACACAGGCTGGCGAAAGGCCGTCCTGCGCACCCGTATCTTGCGGTAGGCGATACGGTTGACAGCTGGAAGGTGATCATCGTCGAGCCCGAAAAACAGCTGGCGCTGCTGTTTGGCATGAAAGCGCCCGGTCTGGGACGGTTGTGCTTTACGCTAAAAGACAAAGGCGACCATCGAGAACTGGACGTTCGTGCCTGGTGGCACCCGCACGGTATGCCGGGGCTTTTCTACTGGTTGTTAATGATCCCCGCTCACCTGTTTATCTTTCGCGGAATGGCGAAACGTATCGCGCAGCTGGCAGAACAAAAGACGAAAATAACTCAATAAAACTCTTATTCTTTCACCTTTCCCATTGCAACCCGCCGTAATTCACGAAAGAATGCGCACGAAATTCTTTTTCAACACAGTGGATTGATATGAAGGTACTGGTTACCGGGGCGACCAGCGGCTTAGGCCGAAATGCGGTCGAGTTTCTGCGCAACAAAGGCATCAGCGTCAGGGCCACCGGTCGCAACGAAGCGATGGGTAAACTGCTGCAAAAAATGGGCGCAGAGTTTGTCCATGCCGACCTGACGGAGCTGGTCTCCTCTCAGGCCAAGGTGATGCTGGCCGGTATCGATACGCTGTGGCACTGCTCCAGTTTTACCTCCCCGTGGGGCACCCAGGAAGCTTTTGACCTCGCCAACGTGCGTGCCACCCGTCGTCTGGGTGAATGGGCCGTGGCCTGGGGCGTGCGTAACTTTATTCATATCTCCTCCCCGTCTCTCTATTTCGACTATCACCATCACCGCGACGTGCAGGAAGATTTTCGCCCGGCGCGCTTTGCCTGTGAGTTTGCCCGCAGTAAAGCGGCCAGCGAAGAGGTGATCGATCTGCTGGCACAGTCGAACCCGCACACCCGTTTTACCGTATTGCGTCCTCAGAGCCTGTTCGGCCCGCATGACAAAGTGTTTATCCCGCGTCTGGCGCAGATGATGCACCACTACGGCAGCGTGCTGCTGCCCCGCGGTGGCGATGCGATGGTGGATATGACGTACTACGAAAATGCGGTCCACGCCATGTGGCTGGCAAGCCAGCCTGACTGCGATACCCTGATTTCCGGTCGCGCGTACAATATCACCAACGGTGAGCCCTGCACGCTGCGCAGCATCGTGCAAAGGTTGATTGACGAGTTGCAAATCGACTGCCGTATTCGTTCCGTGCCCTACCCGATGCTGGATATGATTGCCCGCAGTATGGAGCGTCTTGGGAGTAAATCGGCGAAAGAGCCTGCGTTGACGCACTACGGTGTCTCAAAGCTCAACTTCGATTTTACGCTGGATATCACCCGCGCAGAGAACGAACTGGGGTATAAGCCGATTGTCACCCTGGATGAAGGGATTGTGCGTACTGCCGCCTGGCTGCGTGACCACGGTAAATTGCATCGCTAGTTAAGCACGCACATCTCAGAGAACAGAGACGAAAACGGCAACCCGAAGGTTGCCGTTTTGTTTTACAGCGCCGTCCAGGCGTCTGACCACGCCAGACCCGCGCCTGGCTCGTAGTACGCCGGGGCATTGTTACACCAGCCGCTGTACGGGAACGGTTTGCACTGGAACAGTTTACCGTGGTTATTCACGATATCGCCTGCCTTGTACTTGCTGTTCGCGCTCCACGCGGCGTAAGCACCTGAGGTACCGTCGTTTTCAGACGGCGTCGTGGCTTTCGCTTTAACGTTCAGCAGATAGGAGGTGGTGCTGCTCAGCTCACCATCGCTCACGGTCAGGCTGACTTCGTACTGTTGAGCCGTCGCAGACTCGGGCGCGGTAAAGGTCACCACCGCCTTGTCTTCACCGGTGACCGTCTGGCCATCCTGTGAACGCCAGGTGTAGGTCAGCGTGTTGCCGTCCTGGTCAGTGGATCCTTCTGCGCTCAGGGATACCTGCGCGCCCGCTTCCACCGCACCGATTGGGCCCGCAATCTGCGCGACCGGGGCGTGGTTCACCACGGTCGGTTCTGCCGGCGTTTCGTCCGGAACCGGTGCCGGTGCCGGGGTTTCATCTTCCGATGGCGTCGGTGCCGGAGTGACCGGATGCTCGTCCGGCGTCACGGCGGAACCGTCATCGTTGATAATGTTGACGTTATAGAATTTCTTCACGCAGTTCGTGTAGTCACCTTCTTTAAAGGCGCTGAACGGCGTCTGATAACCGACCAGCTGGCAGGAATACGTTTTACCGTCTGGCGTATCGGCACTCCATCCCCAGTCCTGCTCCCAGTAAATCTTCAGCGCACCGGAGCCGCCTTCATCGAACTGCTTCATGTTGGCACAGCCGAGCACTTCATTTGCCGGAACAGGCACTTTCAGGTACTTCGCAAACTCTTTGTAGTACTTGATACGGTTTTCAGACTGGGCAATCTCAGTCGGGCCACCACACTCTACGCCACCGTTAATGATCTGGGTGGTCACGCCGAAGCCCGGAACCAGGCCGTTGGCTTTGTCATGATCGTTTGGCTGCCAGGTGCCGTCGATAACCTGCAGCATGCTCGGTTTCGGCGGCTGCGGGTAGGCGAAGAAGAAGATGGCGCTTGCCAGGTTCAGCCAGGTGTCAGCCACCAGCTCCGGCTTGTCGAGCAGCGTGCGGACAGTGCCGAACATCGCTTCAGAGAACGGACCGTAGTTGTAGTTATAAGACAGCTGTTTTGCCCCACGGCCAAAGTAACTCACGAAATCGCCGTCTTTGTCTTTGCCGCACGGCCAGGTTTGTCCCTGCCAGATATCAGGATTACATTCGCCGTTGTAACCGCCTTTCTGCCCTTCGGTCCAGCCCATTTCGCGAACGTGAACCAGCGCCTGACGCCATTCGGCTTCCGGACGCCAGCTTTCGTGGCCGCCGGTTTCCTGTGCGAAGTGGGCAAACATAGTGGCCAGCTCTTTACGGCAGATGGCGTCGCTGTCACGGCCGTCGTTGTAGGTCTTACACAGCGCCGGGAATTTGCCCACCGCTTTGAGGAAGTTACTGTAGGTGTAGGACTGTGCTCGCATCGGGAAAAGGTATTCCCAGTCGCTGGCCTTCACAATGCCTTCAACGCGTTTGACGTTATCCGGGTTCGCTGCACGGCCTGGCTCAATCAGCTCAACCTGGGCATTATCCAGCGTACGAATGGTGTCTTTAACCGACGCCATCAGTGGAAAGTTAGTCAGTTCCTGTTCTTTCTTCGCCAGATCGCTGGCTTTCAGGGTGAACGGCTCGCTGGTGGTTGCCTGCAGCGTCGCAGCCTGTGCCATGAAAGGCGCAATGCATGCACCCGCAACGAGCACGCTCAGTAAGGTCCTTTTGGTCATTTCAACTCATCCTATATATAGCAACAAGGGTTAATGCAATCACGGTTTATGTATTATTCCCTTAATAAATAAACCAAAGAGTGCGGTAATTTTTCATTTTTTGAAGCGCACCTATGGGTACGCTTCAAAAAACAAAAAGCAGAATTAATAAGAGGAACGAGGTTTTATCTCCTGATATTTCGCCCAGACCTTGCGGGCATAATTCATACGCTTTGAATAATTCTCTTTTTTCACTCCCGCGTTATAAGCCCCGACGGCTTCCCAGTTATAGCCATATACGTTGATCATCGTCGACAGTATTGACGCGCCCACCATAATGGAGGTGCAGGGCTCGGTCACAAGCCGGTTCTCATCAATGCCCTGGCGCTGCAGTTCGCTGAAATGCGTGCTGTTAATCTGCATTAATCCCACATCCCGCGAGCCATCCTGATTCCACCCCACGGCATTCGGATTCATACCGGATTCCACCTGCGCAATGGCATATAATAAATACGGATCGACATAATAATAATGCGCCGCTTTATCCCAGCAATTTGCTGCCGCACTCTGACTTAAAATAAGCAATAACAATAAAAAGCGTTTCATCTCATTACCTGTTTATTTACTGACGATCCTTCTCCTTGCGCACGCTGTCTTATTCCGGAAGGGGTTGACCACACCCGAAACGGGGTGTGGTCAACGATTGCAGGCGATATCAAACCCGCAACCTCAGGCTAAGATGGTTATTTGCAGTCTGCTGACGCGCCTTCTTTCACCCATACATCGCTGTTACCTGGTTTATCACCACGGGTCCACCATTTCGCACGGTAGACATACCCCTGGTAGGTGGTCGTATCGCCACCGTTGTAAACCACATCGGAACGCCAGTTCATCTTCACCTGGCTGACCAGCTCCCACGCATCCGCGTCAAAGCCCGGTTTATTGCCCTGTGTCCAGTACTTCGCTTTCCACACCAGGTTGTCGGCGCTCACGGTGTCACCACTGTTGTAGATTTTGCTCGCACTCCAGGCCGGGTACTGGCTGGCATTGGCATCAACAGGTGCATCACAGCTGCCGGTGGCAGAGCCTTCATCAGAAGGTGGCGTGACCTCATCGGCAGGTGGTGTCACCTCGTCAGATGGCGGCGTGACCTCATCGGCTGCTTTTGGCGTGACAATAACCTGCACGTTCGATTGAACGCTGGTTTTACCGTCGCTGACCACCACGCTCAGGGTGTAGGTGGAATCGGAAGCGACAGCCGGTGCGGTGATATTCACGTTCGCGGTGTCAGTTCCGGTTGCGTTCATGTCCGCCGGCACGCTCCAGGCATAGGTCAGCGCGTCACCATCCGGATCGGCTGCCTGCGCATGCAGGGCATAGGTTTCACCCGCCTGCAGCGTGATGCTTTCCATCGGGTTGACCACCGGTGCCTGGTTCGCTTTAGGTGCTTTGTTCACGACCTGAACATCAATGGCGTTCGTCAGGCCTTTCGCATCTTTCACCGTCAGGCGGAAGGAGAGCGTCTGGTTCTGAGTCACTGCCGCCGCGCCGAAGGAGGCTTTGGCTTTCGTGCTGTTGGTAAGGGTCACGGCTGGACCGGAAATCTGGGTCCACTTATAGGTAATGGCGTCGCCGTCCGGATCGCCAGACGCAGAGCCATCGAGGGTGACGGTAACAGGCCCGGTCACGGTCTGATCGGCAGCCGCAGCGATCGGCGCATGGTTGGTGACAACGGGATCAACCGGCGTTGAACCGCCGCCCAACAGGCTTTCGTTCATCGCATTGAGGATGTCGCCATTGTCCGAGTCGATGGACCAGGAGAACAGACCGCCCAGGTTTTTCGCCAGCACATACTTACCTTTTGCCGTGGTAGAACGCGCGTCTTCATAGGTAATCAGATCGCCGGTGGCTTTATTGAACAGATACGGCGCTTCTGCCGCGGCATCGTATTTGTATTCCCAGCCTGGCTTGCCTTTGTACTCGTTCGCAATCTGACGGTAGTCAACCACGCCCGGTTCCCAGGTGCCTTTGACCGCGCCCGTTGCCGTACCGGTGAACGGATTGTCGCCGGTGTAGCCATGAACGCCGGTCCAGCCGCGACCGTACATGCCCGCCCCCACAACAATCTTGCCCGGCTGCACGCCCTGTTCCAGCAGCGCGTTCACGCCGTTTTCAGTGGTGTAGTTGGTGTCCGGTTTCCACTCCGCGCCGTGCAGCGCCGCCTGGTGGCCGAGATCAGTATTGCTCCAGCCGCCGTAGAAGTCGTAGCTCATCAGGAAGATGTGGTCGAGGTACTGCTGCGCCGTGGTGTAATCCACGTCTTCAATTTTGTCTTTACCGGAACCAATGGCGGTGGTCAGTTCGTACGTACGGCCCGTTTCTGCTGACAGCTCGTTCAGCATCGCGCGCAGATCGTGCATCACCGCGGTATAGGTGGCTTTGTCCTGAGCAGGGTTGCCAAGATTTTCCGACACGCCACCACCCCCCGGGAATTCCCAGTCAATATCGACCCCGTCGAAGAATTTCCAGGTTTTCAGGAACTCTTTCACGGAAGAGACGAAGCGCGCGCGGATCGCGGAATCATGCATCTGGAAGAACGGATCGGACATCGTCCAGCCGCCAATGGAAGGCAGCACTTTCAGATCCGGATGGGCTTTTTTCAGCGCCATCAACTGACCAAAGTTACCTTTGTAGGGGTCGTCCCAGTTGGTCACGCCGGCCTGCGGTTTTTGCAATGCCGCCCACGGATCGTGAATGGCCACGGTGTAATCCTGACGGCCCGCACAGGCGCGCTGCAGCGCGGCGAAGCTGTTGCCGTTCTCAACCGTTTTTAACCCGTTGTTGATGCCATCACCACCACAGATCGGAATGAAACCGTACAAAATGTGGTTCAGGTTCGCCGCAGGGATTTTATCCACCGGGAACTCACGCCCATAGACGCCCCACTCAGGGAAATAGGCACCCACCACTTTGTCCGTATGTTGAGAGAAAGTTTTGTTATTTTCCTTCAGGGTGGTGTTCAGCGGCAGCAGATGGCTCCCGTCCGTGTCCGCCACGATGATCAGTTTGCTGGCACTTTTAGAACACCCGCTGGCGTTACAGAGTTCAACCTGCTCCTGATAGCGTCCGCCCTTTTTCACTTTGAAGGTGGCTGACCCGGAGGCGCTTGCGGCGCCACTCCACACGGCCTGACCATCCAGAAGCACTTTTGCCGAGGTTGGCGCATCGCCGCTCCAGACGTTCCACTCAACTTTCACATCCGCGCCATCATGGACTTTCACAAGGCTGTTATAGTCTTGCGCTGCCTGGTCAACTTCAACAATCGCAAACTTATCATTGCCACTGCTGAGGGTTGGCGTACCTGGCGCCGCCGCGAAGGCAGAGCTGGACGCCGCTGCAACGAAAAGCGCCAGATATTTAGGCTTCATAAATTTCATTTTTATTTCCTGATAAATTTATTTGTAAACGTTAATGACCCATGTCTTCCTTTAAAACATGGAATAGTTTTTTACAGACTTTGAATTTCAACTTAAGCAATAATCGTTAACCGCTATTTCTGTGGCGCGCTGTATTCCTCCATTAAAAGATACAAGCTCGAATTCTGTGAAGCTTATGTCTTTAACGATACGCTGAATAAATACTGTATTCCTTTCATTCCCCAATCGAAAAAATCACTAAAAAAACTTGACCGGTGTATTCAGAATGTGGAACAGGCAACCTGATAAACAAAAACCGTCATGCCGGCAAAAGCTAAATAAGGACCGAAAGAAATAATGCGGTTATTTTTATTCGCATGTCTTGTCGCGAAATATCCGACAATACCGCTTAACGCGGCAATCAATTCCAGGGTGGGCAGTGCCTGCCAGCCGCACCAGGCGCCTAACGCCGCCAGAAGTTTAAAATCGCCATAGCCTAATCCTTCTCGTCCGGTAAGCAGACGAAATGCCCAGTAGAGAGACCAGAGCGAAAGGTAGCCAGCCACCGCCCCCACCAGCGCATCCTTAAGCGGCAGCGTGTGGTCAACGAGGTGTAACAACAGTCCTGCCCACAGCAACGGCTGGGTCAGACAGTCAGGGAGCAACTGATGCTGCCAGTCAATCATCGCCAGCGGCAGCAGAAACGCGGCCAGCAACCACAGTGAGAACAACGCCGGTTCGCCCGGAATGCACATGTCGTCGTCACGCAGCACGGTGGTATGAATAAAGACCATCAGGTTGCGTTTGGACGCGTCCTGCGAGGTGTAGCGGAAAAGCTGCCCGACCAGCGGAATATCCCCCAGCAGCGGCACTTTGGAGACCGACTGCTTAGTGACATTCTCCATCAGGCCGCCGAGCACCACCGTTTGCCCGCTGTGCACCATCACTTCGTTATTGATGGTTCGGGTATTAAAGGTTGGGCCAAGGCTGGCGTCTTCCGTTGCGCTGTTGTCGACGCTTGAGACTTCCTGCTCAATCTTCAGGTGGATCATGTCGCCGTCGTTGATTTGCGGCACAATTTTCAGTTTGGTCCCCACCGTCTTGCGCTCTACGGAGTTAAAGACATTATCGCCACTGGTGGTCTGCGAACCGGAAAGCACCGGCACGTCCTGACCGACATTGAATGACGCCTCTTTGTTATCCAGCGTGACCACACTTGGCGTGGAAAGGATGTCGTTTTTGCCGTCGGTTGAGAGCGCGGTCATCAGCGCACCGAAATCACCGTTAAAGAAGCCGGTCGCTAGGCCAGTAAAGCTGGCGCCCTTGATGGTGCCATTTTTTATCTGACTAATGGGCAGGCCGGTGGAGCCGAACTGGACGCCACCGTGCTTGCCGGTCCACTGCACGCCGAGATCCAGACCGTTGCCGTCCTGCACTTCAGCAATGATGGCTTCCACCAGCACCTGCGGACGGCGGATGTCGAGCTTGTCGATCACCTTCTCAAGGGAGTTCATCACGTTAGGCTGCGCGGTGATCACCAGCGAGTTGGTTGACTCGTCGGCGGTAATATTCAGATCGGTTGCCGCGGTGGCCGTTTTCG
Organism: Enterobacter sp. 200527-13; assembly: GCF_027924865.1. Lineage (NCBI taxonomy): Bacteria > Pseudomonadati > Pseudomonadota > Gammaproteobacteria > Enterobacterales > Enterobacteriaceae > Enterobacter > Enterobacter sp. 200527-13. The sequence continues at coordinate 750,389 of NZ_BSCM01000001.1, read as the reverse complement.
CCTTCGCGGTGCCGGCTTTGTCTTTCAGCTGTTCGCCAATACCGGTGAGCACCGGAACCACTTTGGTGGCGCTGGCGTACTTGAGATAGAAGACGCGGGTATTCCCCTCGTTGTTCTGCTCGCGATCTAACTCATGGATCAGGCTGCGGGTACGCGTGCGCGCATCTTCCGAACCGCTGATCACCAGGCTGTTGGTTTCGTCATCCGCCACCACTTTGGTGGCCAACTGCGGCGCGTTCTGCCCTTTCTGCTCTTCATTGTTGAGATTATTCAACATGTCGGAGAGCGCTTTGGCGGAAGCAAAGCGCAGGGGGACGATTTCGCGACGCTGAATACCGTCTTTATCCACGCGCTGGACCAGATCCACCAGCCGGTTCACCACGGACGCTTTACCGGTTAACAGCAGCACGTTGGAAGGCTCGAAGTGCACCACGTTGCCGATGCCGGTAGCATCGTTCAGTTGACGCAACAGCGGCGCGAGTTCACGCACCGGCACGTTTTCCATGCGCACGACACGGGTAATAATCTCATCGCCTTTGCCCGGATTTGTGCTGTCTGCCAGCGGCGCACCGGCGGTACGAGCCACGCTTGAGCGCACCACTTTAACCATACCGTTATCCATCGGGATCACCGAGAGACCGTAGAGATCCAGCACACTCAGGAAGAACTGGTAATACTCATCCTCCGTCAGCACGTTGTAGGTTCTGACAGATACGGAGCCCTGAACCGACGGGTCGACGAGAATGGTTTTGTTAAGGTTACGGCCTACCGTATCGATAAACTCGCGGATATCGGTATTTTTAAAACTCGCGCTAAAGTTGGCTGCGAGCAGCGAACCCGAATATAACGACAATGCGGTCAGCGCCACGCACGCCCATGGAAATTTCTTCATGTCTGTACACTTATTAATTGTTAAGAACATTGACCCGAATATTTTCAAGGTGAGCGTGACGTCTGACGACAACCTCCGCTTCTTTCATTTTTGACCATTCAGCAATAATATTTTTTGCCTTGACTTCATCGGTCATATCGACAGCATTCACTTCGACTGCCACATCCCCTTTTTTCAGTCCTGAATGGCTATAAAAGGAAGAGGCATTCCGGGGATTAATGGCATAGCCTTCCAGTTGGCCTTTTTCGACAACCGGTTTTAATACCAGATAATCATTCAGATGCAGCATGTCTGCGCCTGCATCTTTTGTCGATTTGGTTACCGGGCCGCTATCAACGCCGCCCTTGAAATAATCCGGTTTCTTTAAGGCCAGCGTCTGCGTGATGCCTTCATAATTCACGACGACACTGTCTTTGTTAATTTCCTGAATAAAGGCATCGTTAAAACCGGTCAGCGGCTCCCCTTCGCGGTAGCTCTTCTGGCCCGCGGGCGTTTTAATAACGGCGAAGGAAAGCCAGGGGTCATCACTGCGCACAATGCCTTCTATTTCCGCCGCCAGCGGGGCTTTTAGCACAGCCGGCCCAGTGTCCTGACGTGTTGCCGCCGTGAAAAGGGTGAATGTTTTCTCTTCGCGGCGGTTTTTCAGCGGCTGCGCATCAGAGTTAGCCAACCTATTCGTAACCTTTTTATAATCTTTAAATGTGAAATACCCTTGCTGGCCGCTAAAAATTAACAGCGCCAACATCATGCAAGGGGTTATCCACCGTGACAGAAATGAGAACCTCATTTTTCATCTGGCCTTTAACAAAGCGAAAATAAGCAGCATCACGCTGCGACAAAACGTGTGAAGAGAGTAATGAGACGCGGTGAATACGACCATCGACTTCGCCACCAACTTTAATAAAGAAAATTATTGACCGTCTAAAACCGAGGTGTTAGGACATTTCTGCCGGATATTTTTACCCAGTTGAAAAATTGATCGCCCCGTCTCCTTACCGTAATTTCACGACCTGTTGCTATTCCTAATCAGAGACGGTAAGTCGTTATGTATCAGAGCCACTTTACTTTTAAAACCCCGCCCTTCAGGAAGGTCACCCGCTTATCCGGGGATTTTCTGGTGCCTTATCATCAGGACGTCTTTAACCTGCTGAAAGAGAAAACCCAACAGGCGGGAATATGCGGGCTCTTTAGCGACGATACTTCGCTGTTGGGCCAGTTCAGCGATGCGCTGAAAAACAGCGACAACCGCGTTCTTGCCATCAACGCGTTTCCAAAACTGAGCGCCAGTAGCCTGCTGTACAAGCTCAGCCCGGACACGAAAGCAATCGCCAGCCGTATTCAGGCGGTCGATACCGTGCTGCAGCAGTGGCAGGCCGGGAAAACGCAGGCCACCGTGCTGGTCATTTCCCATACTGAAGCCATGAAAGAGACCTGCCGGACGGTGCTGGGGATGTTGCTCACCCGTGCGCAGGAGCTGGGGTTTCATTTATCGGTGGTGCTGACGGGCGCGGAAAATCAGGCGGCGCTGCTACAGCAATCTGATCTGCGTGAATATGTGCATACCCACCACACCTTGCGCCCCCTGACCTGCCGTGAATATCTCAGCTACGTGCAGGCGCAGTGCGAAGAGCACGGAGGCGAAAGCTCGCCGTTATCCCCGGCGCGCGTGCGTAAGATGCACGCAATGACAAAAGGGAAAATCAGTGAACTGAATGCGCTGGCGCACCTGTCGATGCTTGCGGCCTGGACCGAACGCGCAAGCCAGGTCAGTCCGCGACATTTACGCCTGGCGGCCGCAGAGGTGCTGCCCGCGAAAAAACAGGGTAAGCGTCTGGCAACGGTTTCACTGTTTGCCTCTGTGCTGTTCGCGGCTTGCGGCTGGTATTTCACCGCCTCAATGACTGCTCGCCTCCCGGTTTCTCTGCCGGTCCCGATAAGCTGGAATCACCCGGCCGCCCCCGTTCAGGCCCCCGTCGTGCCGGTTATCGACAAGGAAATAGTCAATCAGCCGGACGCGATGCATCAGCTTTATCTGATGTGGGGGTATGACGCCTCGGCGGACGATGCGCTGTGTCAAAACGCGGTGAAGGTAAACCTGATGTGTAAGCAGGGAAATGCCTCTCCGGATGCGCTGGCAGGCGAAGGTTATCCGTGGGTGAGCGAGCTCAAAACCGGCAATCATCTTAACTATGCGGTGGTCGCCCGCGTCGGAGAAACCTCGATGGACCTGCTGATGAATAACCGGACCTGGCAGGTCAGCCGCAGCTGGTTTAACCGGCATGCAACCGGAAACTATACGCAACTGCACCGCCTGACGCCGGAAGGTAAAGACGCCATCAGCGCAACCAGTGACGGCAAAGAGATGATCTGGCTTGATCAGCAGCTGAGCCAGGCCCTTTCTCAGCCTGAAACCCACGCTCAGCGCTGGACTGCGGAGATGATGAAACGCACCCGCGCGTTCCAGCAAAAAATGCATCTGCATGTGGACGGTATTCCCGGCGAAGAGACATTGATGCAGTTAATGCGGGAAACCAACACCACGCCGAGCGTATTGATCCAGGCTTCGCATGCAATACCGGATGCGAAAATGCAGGAGAAGCATTCCTGATGTCTACTATCAGCCTTGCGGCTCAGCGCAGTTACACCACCGGGGAAGCGGTCTGGTTTTCATATCGCCTTCCCGTACTGAGAAACGTTTTTGCCCACACCGTTTTAGGACTCCTGGGTCTGTGCGCCATGCTGATGGCCGGGTTGTACGCGCATGTGTATTGGGATCTGCGCCACCCTGCCCCCGCCCCCATCAACGCGAGCAGCGCCAGACCGGAAACACAGCTTTCAGATATGCATTATGTGTATGTGAGCAAACCCTTCCCGCATCCGCACCCTAAACCTGCGCCGGTGCATGAGGATATGCCTGCCCTGCAGGATCTGCCGATTAACGGCGATGATACCGACTGGCAGCAGGCGCCTGAAGGAGCGGCTCAGCACGATACCGCGCGGGATACGTTACCCGGTACCGGGGCACACACCGACGCTTCTGCACAGGCTGGCAGCGACAGTTCCTCATTAACAGAATTGTTTAAGCAGGCGTTAAAAGAACAAGAGCAGGATTATTCGCAAGGCAAAATTCCCGCGCCGCCGGTTGACGAAACGCAGGATATTTCCCGGTCCCCTTTACGTCATAAAGGAGACCGGCTGGAGTAATTAATATTTTTCAGGCAAGGATGTCAGGTTAAGGAGTCGCCCCTTTTCCACCACAATATACTGACCTTTTTTCAGGTCGGAGAGAATTTTAATAATGGTACTGCGTGCCAGGTTGGTGTATTCCTGAATATAGTCATATATGTTGATATCACGCTGATGTTGAACAATCAGTTCATTAATCTCATATAAAAATTCGCGCACCACCGAATAGGCACTGCGGGCAACCAGCACATCGTCACGCTTGCTCAGCATACAAATATACCAGGAGAGCACTTTCGTCAGTTCCGGCCACAGATTGTTTTCAGTCATTAGCTGGGCGAAGGCCTCTTTTTTTATCGAGCGCACGACGGTATTTGACCGAATGAGGCCATACATGTGCGTGGCGCTGTAAAACATAGAACAAAGCCCAAATATACACGGCCCCTGAACGGTGAACATGCACAGTTCATCAGATTCGCGGCGGAACTCAACGTCGCCACTGACGATAATATGAATATACTGTGAATCACTGGTAGATAATTTCTGCCACTTTTTTAACGTCTTCTCTTCAAATCCTGACGTTGCAGAAATAATTGCGTTGACTTCGTTTTGCGGACGTAATTTTTTACCGTAAATGCTTAACATTATTATACCCAATTTAAGATGTGAAATATAAAACTCAGGATTGGGACGTAAGGCCTCAACCCAGGAATATTTTCCTGATGAAACACTCAAGGAGAAAATAAAAGTAGAAATTGTTTACGTTAATTTGCTGCTTTACTTAGCAAGCTATGTGTCCATCTTAAATCCGGATAATTTTAAGTCAATTAACTAAAAATGAATTGAGTTTGTACTTAAGATTAATCTTACTTAAATTACGCGAAAAATACTCACGAGGGGGTATCCCGCAGGATCACCCCTGTCCGTACTTTTCCAGAAGCGCTTCAGCGATGGCCAGCGTTTCACGGTCAGCCACACCATTCCACAGCTGTGGACGGAAGTGCATTTGAAACACGGTAATCACTCTTTTCTGCTGCTGGGCTGTGGCAGCCTCAGGCACTTCATAGCCATACCGCGCTAACAGATCGAGCAGCAGTGCGCTGTCCACTTCCTGATAGCGTGGCTGCCCATTGAGATAAAAGTTGACGCGGTCCGAATCGGGCCAGGCACCAATTCCCTGCTGCGCCAGTTCGCGCCAGGGGAACAGCGGGCCGGGATCGTCTTTACGCTGGGGAGCAATATCAGAGTGCGCGACGACGTTCTGCGGCTTAATGTCGTAGCGGGCGATAATGTCTTTGGCGAGCGGGATCAGAGCAGCAATTTGCGCCGGCTCGAACGGGGTGAAATGTTTTACTCCCGCCGTTTTTTGCCAGCCCCGGTTTTCCAGCTCAATCCCCACGGAGGTGTCATTAATACGGTTGGTGCCGCGCCAGAAGCTGATGCCGGCATGCCATGCCAGTTCGCTCTCCGGTACCAGCTGCCAGATACGCGGTTTGCCCTCAGGGGCAGGCGGTTTGGCGGGGATCAGGTAGTGAGAGCTGACATTCTTGTCGGTTAACGTCGCCAGCGAGCTGTCAAAGTCATCGGCGGTGTAGTGGATCACCAGCACCTTTATACGCGGGTAAGCCGCCTGGGCCTGATGGCGGGTATCCAGCTCATAGGCACCTTTATCAATAATGCCTTTTTCCGTGGCGCACCCTGCCAGCAACAGCGCCAGCAGGAGTGTGGCAAGCGAGCGCTTCATCGACGGGTTTTCACCGCCGTACCGCTTACGCTCACCATCAGCATGCTGGCATCTTTACCGACCGTTTCGTAGTCAATATCGATGCCTACCACGGCATCTGCACCCAGCGCCTTGGCCTGTTCGCCAAGCTCTTTAAACGCAATTTCGCGGGCTTTGCGCAGCTCTTTCTCATACGCGCCAGAACGTCCCCCCACGATATCGCGAATGCCGGCAAAGAAGTCCCGGAAAATGTTCGCGCCCAGTATGGCTTCGCCGGTGACCACGCCGCAGTACTCGGTAATAGGTTGCCCTTCCAGGGTAGGCGTTGTTGAAAACTGCATACTTTCTCTCCTTCTTTAGCGTTCAATGCCTTAGGTACAGCATTATCGGTTCGTTACGCTATGATTGAAAGGATAGTTAATAAATAAGGAAATCAACATGCGCTATTCAGCTTTAACACTTTTCGTGCCCTGCGCGCTGGTGCTCAGCGCCTGCACCACCACGGTCACGCCAGCCTTTAAGGATATTGGTACCCGCAGCGGCCCATGCATTGAGGGCGGCCCGGATACCGTGGCGCAACAGTTCTATGATTACCGCATACAGCACCGCAGCAATGATATTACCGCCCTGCGACCGTATCTGAGTGACGGCCTGGCGAAACTGCTGAGCGACGCCACCCGCGATCCGCAGCATAACGCGCTGCTTAAATCCGATCCGTTCTCCAGCCGCGCCACGCTGCCTGACAGCGCCGAGGTCACCAGTGCTTCAACGATCCCAAACACCGATGCGCGAAACATTCCCCTGCGCGTCAAACTGACCCAGGGAACCCAGACCTGGCAGGATGAAGTGCTGATGATCCGTGAAGGCCAGTGCTGGGCGGTGGACGACGTAAGGTACGTCGGTGGCAGCGTTCACGCCCCGGCAGGCACGCTCCGCCAGTCGATTGAAAACCGCTAAGCCACCCGTTTAAAAAGCGTTAACCCCGTAAAATGTGCGGCATTTCATGCGGAATGCCGACATTTATACTCGCCGACATTGCCGTTCGCTATTTTGTGCTATGTTTAGAGGGTATTGCGGGTTATATTTAACTTTTAACGCAGAAATATTGCATAACTATTCTGTCAACGGTACTATCTGCGGCCTCAATTGCTATAGATTGCCTGGATGAGTAAAGACTGCCCCGATGAGTATTAAACTAAACGGCATTAACTGCTTCTACGGCGCACACCAGGCGCTGTTTGACATCACGCTGGACTGCCCGGAAGGCGAAACGCTGGTTTTGCTTGGCCCAAGCGGTGCAGGTAAAAGCTCCCTTCTGCGTGTCCTTAATCTGCTTGAAATGCCCCGTTCGGGTACGCTGGCTATCGCCGGTAACCATTTTGATTTCGCGAAAACACCGTCTGATAAAGCGATTCGTGAACTGCGTCAAAACGTTGGCATGGTCTTCCAGCAATACAATCTCTGGCCGCATCTGACCGTACTGCAAAACCTGATCGAAGCCCCGTGCCGCGTGCTGGGCTTAAGCAAAGATCAGGCGATCGCGCGTGCGGATAAGCTGCTGGAGCGTCTGCGCCTTAAGCCTTACAGCGACCGCTATCCGCTGCACCTGTCCGGTGGTCAGCAGCAACGTGTGGCGATTGCCCGTGCGCTGATGATGGAGCCTGCGGTACTGCTGTTTGATGAACCGACCGCGGCGCTGGATCCCGAAATTACCGCCCAGATCGTGAGCATCATTCGCGAGCTGGCGGAAACCCATATTACTCAGGTCATCGTAACCCATGAAGTGGAAGTGGCGCGCAAAACGGCCAGCCGCGTGGTCTACATGGAAAACGGGTATATCGTTGAGCAAGGTGATGCGAGCTGCTTCTCAAACCCGCAAACCGATGCGTTCAAAAACTATTTATCTCATTGATTGTGTCAGGGGAAATGATAATGAAAAAAGTATTACTTGCCGCGCTGCTCGCCAGCGTCACCCTTTCCGCTACCGCAGCCCAGACGATTCGTTTCGCGACTGAAGCGTCTTATCCTCCGTTTGAATCCATTGATGCGAACAATAAAATTGTCGGCTTTGACGTGGATCTGGCAAACGCCCTGTGTAAAGAGATCGACGCAACCTGTACCTTCAGCAACCAGGCGTTCGACAGCCTGATCCCAAGCCTGAAGTTCCGCCGTATCGACGCTGTTATGGCCGGAATGGATATCACCCCTGAGCGCGAAAAACAGGTTCTGTTCACCACCCCTTACTACGACAACTCTGCCTTGTTTATTGGTCAGAAAGGCAAATTCACGTCGGTTGATCAGCTGAAAGGCAAGAAAGTGGGCGTGCAGAACGGCACCACGCACCAGAAATTCATCATGGATAAACACCCGGAAATCACCACCGTTCCGTATGACAGCTACCAGAATGCGAAGCTGGATCTGCAGAACGGCCGTATTGATGGCGTGTTCGGCGACACCGCCGTGGTGACCGAGTGGCTGAAAGCCAACGATAAACTGGCGCCAGTGGGCGATAAAGTGACCGACAAGGATTACTTCGGCACGGGTCTGGGTATTGCCGTTCGTCAGGGCAACACTGAGCTGCAGCAGAAATTCAACGCTGCGCTGGAAAAAGTGAAGAAAGACGGCACCTACGAAACCATCTACAAAAAATGGTTCCAGAAGTAATTCCTGATGAATGAAATTTTTCCTTTAGCAAGCGCCGCCGGGATGACCGTCGGCCTTGCCGTTTGCGCATTGATTATCGGCCTTGTGCTGGCGATGATCTTTGCGGTATGGGAATCAGCAAAATGGTTCCCTGTCGCATGGGCCGGCTCAGCGCTGGTCACCGTGCTGCGCGGGCTGCCTGAAATTCTGGTGGTCCTATTTATCTATTTTGGCTCCTCGCAGCTGCTGTTAACGCTGTCGGACGGCTTCACCCTCAATCTGGGTGTGGTGCAGATCCCGGTGCAGATGCAGATTGAGAACTTTGACGTCAGCCCGTTCCTGTGCGGCGTGATTGCCCTCTCTCTGCTCTATTCCGCGTATGCTTCGCAAACCCTGCGCGGTGCGCTGAAAGCGGTTCCGCAGGGACAGTGGGAGTCTGGCCAGGCGTTAGGCTTGTCGAAATCGGCGATCTTCTTTCGTCTGGTGATGCCGCAGATGTGGCGTCATGCGCTGCCCGGGCTGGGTAACCAGTGGCTGGTGCTGCTGAAAGATACCGCGCTGGTAAGCCTGATCAGCGTGAACGATTTAATGCTGCAAACCAAAAGTATCGCGACCCGTACCCAGGAGCCGTTTACCTGGTACATCGTGGCGGCGGCTATCTACCTGGTGATCACGCTGGTGAGTCAGTACATCCTCAAGCGCATTGATCTGCGTGCGACGCGCTTTGAACGGAGACCAGGCTGATGCTTGACTATTTTCCGGAGCTGATGAAAGGGCTGCACACCAGCCTGACGCTGACCGTCGCATCGATCATCGTGGCGCTGATCCTGGCGTTGATCTTTACCATCGTCCTGACGCTAAAAACGCCGGTGCTGGTATGGATTGTGCGAGCCTACATTACCTTGTTCACCGGTACACCGCTGCTGGTGCAGATCTTCCTGATTTACTACGGCCCGGGTCAGTTCCCGTCGCTGCAGGAGTATCCGGTTATCTGGCACCTGCTTTCTGAGCCATGGCTGTGCGCCCTGATTGCCCTTTCGCTGAACAGCGCGGCCTATACCACGCAGCTGTTCTACGGGGCTATCCGTGCCATCCCGGAAGGGCAATGGCAGTCCTGTGGTGCGCTGGGCATGAGCAAGAAAGACACGCTGGCTATCTTGCTGCCGTACGCGTTTAAACGTGCGCTCTCCTCCTACTCCAACGAAGTGGTCCTGGTTTTCAAGAGTACGTCTCTGGCCTACACCATCACGCTGATGGAAGTCATGGGCCACGGGCAGCTGCTCTATGGACGCACCTATGACGTCATGGTGTTTGGTGCCGCGGGCGTGGTCTATCTGGTGGTGAACGGTTTGCTGACGCTGATGATGCGCCTTATCGAACGTAAAGCGCTGGCGTTTGAGCGCCGTAATTAATCACAGATTTGCATAAATTTTATTGACGAAGACGGGCAAGTCTAACGACTGCCCGTCTTTTTTTATGGGTTAAATAATATTTAATCATTTTTATTGAATATAAATTCATTAAATGGCATTGTATTTCCATGCCGCAGACACGGCGCATAAGACAGACTGACAGACGGGAGCATTACAATGAAAAAGTTAGTTCTGGCCGCTTTACTGGCCACTTTCGCCGCTGGCGCATCAGCTGCAGATAAAATCAACTTCGGCGTTTCGGCCACCTATCCGCCGTTTGAGTCGCTGGATGCCAGCAACCAGATTGTCGGTTTTGATATCGACCTCGCCAAAGCCCTGTGCAAACAGATGCAGGCCGACTGCACGTTCACGAACCATGCGTTTGACAGCCTGATCCCGTCGCTGAAATTCAAAAAATACGACGCGGTGATCTCCGGGATGGACATCACGCCAGAGCGTAGCAAGCAGGTCACCTTCACCGACCCGTACTACGCCAACTCGGCGGTGGTCATTGCGAAGAAAGGGGCTTACACATCCTTTGACCAGCTGAAAGGCAAACGCATTGGGATGGAAAACGGCACCACGCACCAGAAATACCTGCAGGACAAACATCCTGAAGTGAAAACCGTGGCCTATGACAGCTACCAGAATGCCATTATCGACCTGAAAAATGGCCGTATTGATGGGGTCTTCGGTGACACTGCGGTGGTGAACGAGTGGCTGAAAACCAACCCACAGCTGGGCACCGCGACCGAAAAAGTGACCGATCCACAGTACTTCGGTACGGGCCTGGGCATTGCGGTGCGTCCGGATAACAAAGCTCTGCTGGAAAAACTGAATGGCGCGCTGAAAGCAATCAAAGCTGACGGCACGTACAAGAAAATCAGCGATCAGTGGTTCCCGCAATAACAGCTTTTGTCGGGTAGCCTGGCCTACGGGGGTGGTCTGTAGGCCGGGCAAACCCGGCAATTTCACAGTGGAACAAAGAAGCGAAAACGAGCCCCGTTCGTGGACTCCATCAGCCTGATCCCCCCGCCGTGCAGTTCCAGCATGCGTTTCACAATCAACAGCCCCAACCCGCCACGGTTTTCCCGTGATGCCTGCGGATTTAACGCCGAAGGACGCTCAAACAGATCGTTGCGAAGAGAAGCATCAACGCCGGTTCCATTATCAGCCACCTCAACCTGTAGCTGCGCGTTCTCCTGCCAGACCGCCAGACGGACCTCTCCACCGGTCGGCGTATGCCGCATCGCGTTATCCAGCAGGTTAGTCACCACCCGCTCAATCATCGAGACATCGGCATTCACCAGCGGCAACGGGCCCGGTACATCAATGCGCAGGTTCACCTCCCGCGTGCGGGCCGTGAGTTCAAATTTCTGCGCCACGTCTGAAATCAGCTCACCCATGGCAAAACGCTCGCGCTGCGGTTTGATGCCGCCGTGCTCAAGGCGCGCCAGTTCAAACAGCTGCTGCGAAAGATGACGCACTTTCTGCCCCTGGCGCAGCGCCGTGGCGAGATACTGCTGGTGCTCCTGCGGCGTCAGCGTCGCGGATTTCAGCGACAGCGTTTCGAGATAGCCCAGCAAGGAGGTGAGCGGCGTGCGTAAATCATGCGAAATATTGGCGATAAACTCCCGGCGCTGACGATCGCTGTCGGCCAGCTGATCCCACTGCAGGGTGATTTTACGGGCCAGCTCGATAAACGTATTGCGCAGCGTGGCCACTTCATCCTTTACCGTGGTTTCTGTAGGCTGCGCCGCCAGCTGCTTAATGGCGCTAATGCTGTCCTGCTCCAGCCCGGCCACTTCCTGCGTGAGACGTTTGACCGGACGCGTTACCCAGTACCAGACCAGTAACCCCGCCAGCAGACCAAACAGCGCGACCCACATCAATGACCACAGGACGGTGTTCCAGAGCGCCTGATGCCAGGCCATCTCCGCCAGCGCGTTTGACTCTTCGCCCTGCAGAATAATGTACAGATAGCCTTTCAGCTCTCCGTCCTGACGCAACGGCGTTGCGCTGAAAACCTTTTTGTTCTGGCTTCGCGGGTCATCGCCCAGTACCGGCCGCGCGGCATCACTGAGGAAAGTCTGCACCGGCCCGAGGTCGATTTTTTGCCGCTGGATATGCCCCGGCGGCGCGGCGTCAGCCAGCAGTTCGCCATCAGGCGAGACAACGTACAGTTCGACGCTTGGATTGAAGGTCATCAGCCGGTCAAAGAGCGGTTTCAGCGCGTGGCGGTCAACCCTGCCCTGCGCATCCAGAATCGGTTCCCGCTGGACAATCTGCTGCGCCAGGCCACCGGACAGCCGCTGCACCATCGCATTACCGTACTGCGTGGTGCTGTAAAGTTGCACCGCGCAGGCGATGGTCGCACAGAGCGTCAGCAGCAGAATAAACAGCAGCGTCAGGCGCTGGCTCAGGCTAAAGCGGCGCATCGTTTGGCTCCGCAAATTTGTAGCCTTTGCCCCAGACGGTGCGAATGATCTCCGGCTCGGCGGCGTCCTTCTCAATCTTGATGCGCAGGCGGTTAATGTGGGTGTTGACGGTGTGTTCGTAACCTTCGTGCTGATAGCCCCAGACCTGTTCCAGCAGCGCCAGACGCGAGAAAACTTCACCGGGATGACGGGCAAAGAAGTACAGCAGTTCAAACTCGCGCGGGGTGAGATCCACCACCTGGCCGTGCAAAAGCACGCTGCGCGCCAGCGGGTCGAGCGTCAGGCCGTGAGCCTGAATATTCCCGGCACTTTGCGCCTGCCCCATCGCCTGCTGGCGTCGGAACAGCGCCTTGATGCGCGCGATCAGCTCCTGTACCGAAAACGGCTTGGCCAGATAATCGTCCGCCCCGGTTTCCAGCCCGGTAATGCGGTCGGTTTCGCTGCTGCGGGCGCTGATGATGATCACCGGCAGGTAGCGGGTCATCTGGCGAATGCGACGGCAAATCTCCAGACCGTCGACGTTGGGGAGCATTAAATCGAGGATCACCGCATCCCACGGCTGCTTCTCGAGGCGCTGTAAGGCATCGCTCCCGTCGGGCTCGTGGGTGATGGCGTAGCCTTCATCTTCTAAGTTGAGGCGCAGAAGCGCCGCGATATCGTGGTCATCTTCCACCAGCAGGATCTGCTTCATGGGTAAGCCTTCTTCAATTCTGATGAGATAAGCTTACCTGATTTCGCAGGCGGACAGAGTTCACATTTTGTTTAAGATTTAACGAGTAGCGTCAGGACTTCATAATGCGCGGTATGCGGGAACATATCGAACAGCTGGACGCGTTCAATGCGGTAGCCCCGCAGCGTCGCGATATCTTTTGCCATCGTCTGCGCGTTGCAGCTGGAGTAGACGATGTAGTCCGGTGCCATCTGGCTCAGATAGTCGCACAGCGCTTTCCCGATGCCCCGGCGCGGCGGGTTCACCAGCACCAGTTCAGGCACATTGACCTGCCCCGTCGCGAACTGCGTGGAGTCCAGCGCCTGGAAGTGCAGCCGGGTCAACCCAAGCTCTGCAGCAGACTGTCTGGCACAGGCAATCGCTTCGGCGGAGATCTCAATCCCGGTAAGCTGCATGTCTGGCGTGGCGCAGTGCAGACCGAAGCCGCCCACCCCGCAGAACAGATCCCACATATGATGGATATTTAACGCCCGCACCCAGTCACGGGCGGTGGCATAAAGCGCACTCGCGACGGTCGGGTTGGTCTGGAAGAAGCTTTGCGGACGGATCCACAGCGGTACATCGTTGAACGTTTCTGCCAGCGCATGCTGTTCGGTGAAGAAGATCTCCCGCTCCCCTTCCATGATAGCCATATGCACCGGCTGAATATTCGCGGTGATAACGGTTAACTGCGGAAGCTGTTGCTGAAGCCATGGCAACGCCGCGCGAAGCTGCTCCACCTTGGCGTCTGAGCGCAGAACAAAGCGCAGCATCATGCTGCCGTCTACCTGGCTTTCGGTAAGAAGAAGGTATTTGAGCTCGCCGCGCTTGCGGGCAACGTTATAGGGCGTTAATCCGGCACGGGCAATAAACGGTTTGAGCGCAGCAAAGACCGGGGCGAACGAGGCGGGATAAAGCGGACAGTCGGTTAAATCTTCAGGCGTACCCTCGCGATGCAACATGCCCAGCAGCGGTTTTTCAACGCTGCCGCTCACCACCATTTTGGCTTTATTACGAAAGCCCTGCTCCGGCCCGCTGACGGGTGCGCACCATTCGCCCACGGCATGGTCTGCCAGCAGGTGATGCAGGTCGGCCATTTTGGCGGTGAGTTGCTGAGAAACCGGCTGTTCTATCCACTGACAGGAGCGGCAGCGACCGGCGTCATAGAGTGCGCACTGCATATCAAAACCTTAAGAATCACGAGGGCTGCGATTATACACATTATTGCAGCTGGAAGAACCGCCGACTGGAAGCAGGCACGAACAGGAAGAACAGCACCAGCATATCCGGGAGTTTTTGCAAAAACAGCGCGTGCAAAATCTCGCGTTTTGATCCACCCGCAATGCTGAACAGTTCCGGATAGCCATACCCCAGCGAGGCGGCCCACAGATAGCTCGCCGCCGTAATTTGCGTCAGCAAATATACCCAGCGCGCCCAGTTGCGTCCTCTGACCAGCGAAAATGCGCAGTAAATCTCGATAAACACCAGTACCAGGCTGCTCAAAAAGACCAGCGTCAGGTTCCACGTCTGTACGCTGCGGTGAATGAATTCAGCCATACCGCGCACACCCAGGGTGTTAAGGATCATCAGCACATCAAGACAGCGGATCATAATAATAGCGAGCGCCGCCACCTGCACCAGTGCAGGGACGTTTGGACGAGCGTGCGTAAGACGTGATTTTTTTAATAATCCCAATGTTTTACTTCCCTGAAAAACAGTGCCGCGTCATGCGCGGCACATCACTGGAAATTTTAAATCCTTCAGCCGCGTCTTGCACGCTGGATATCACGCACACGTTGTTTTTCCGCGCGCGCCATCAAATACCAGGCGATAAATCCGACAATTCCGACCACCCCGAGGATGATCGAGGCCAGGGCGTTAATCTCCGGATTGACCCCCATGCGTACGCTGGAGAAGACCAGCATAGGCAGCGTCGTCGCGCCCGGTCCTGAGACAAAGCTGGCGATAACCAGATCGTCGAGCGACAGCGTAAACGCCAGCAGCCAGCCGGAGATCACCGCCGGCATAATCATCGGCAGCGTAATGATGAAGAAGACCTTCAGCGGCGTCGCACCGAGATCCATCGCCGCCTCTTCAATGGAGCGGTCCAGCTCGCGCAAACGCGAAGAGATAACCACCGCCACGTACGCGGTACAGAAGGTGACGTGCGCCAGCCAGATGGTGAGCATGCCGCGATCTGCCGGCCAGCCAATGGCATGCGCCAGGGCCACGAACAGCAGCAGCAGCGCCAGACCGGTGATAACGTCTGGCATAACCAGCGGCGCGGTGATCATAAAGGCAAAGCCGTTCGACCCCCGAAAACGCCCGAAGCGCACCATGACCAGCGCGGCGATGGTCCCCAGCACGGAGGCCATCGTGGCCGCCAGCGCGGCGATGGTCAGGCTCAGCCCCACCGCGCTCATCATCGCGTCATCATGGAACAATTCGCCGTACCAGCGCGTCGACCAGCCGGCCCATACCGTTACCAGTTTGGAGCTGTTGAACGAGTAGATCACCAGCATCAACATGGGTGCATACAGGAAAGTAAAGCCAATCACCAGGATGGCAATTCGCCACGGGGAGCGCACTACCGGTAAGTTGTTCATCCGTGGTCTCCCATCTGTTTCTGCTGATGTTTGTGGAACCACATGATCGGTACGATCAGCAGGAGCAACATCACGATCGCCACCGCAGACGCCACAGGCCAGTCGCGGTTATTAAAGAACTCCTGCCACAGCACGCGCCCAATCATGATGCTGTCCGGGCCACCGAGCAGTTCCGGGATCACAAACTCCCCTACCGCCGGGATAAAGACCAGCATCGACCCGGCAATAATGCCGCCCCGGGTCAACGGAACGATAACGCTGAAGAAGGTTTTAAGCGGTCGGGCACCAAGGTCAAGCGATGCTTCCACCAGCGAATAATCGATACGCGTCAGCGCCGTATAAATTGGCAGCACCATAAACGGCAGATAGGCGTAAACAATCCCGATATAGACCGCGAGATTGGTATGCAGGATCGTCAGGGGTTGATCGATAACCCCAAGCCACATCAGGAAGTTATTCAGCACGCCGTTGTTTTTCAGGATCCCCATCCACGCGTAGACGCGGATCAGGAACGAGGTCCATGACGGCAGGATCACCAGCAACAGCAGAATGTTGCGCGTCGAGGATTTACTGTGCGCCACGGCCCATGCCAGCGGGTAACCCAGCAGCAGACAGCAGATCGTCGAGATCGCCGCCACCTGCAACGACTGCAGATAAGCTTCGAAATAGAGCGGATCTTCCGTCAACTGCAGGAAATTGCCGAGGTTAAGGGTCAGCGTCAGCTGTCCGTCAGCCCAGTCCAGCAGGTTGGTATAGGGCGGGATCGCCCGCGCCATTTCCGCCAGGCTTATCTTAAAAACGATCAGGAACGGCAGCAGGAACAGCAGGATCAGCCACACGTAAGGCATGGCAATCACCAGCTTGCGTCCGTGATTCATCTGCATGCGCGCCAGCCAGTGCGCGAAGCCACCCGGTTTCTCAACGCGGGCTGGAGGTTCTAAGGTACTCATTGTCCGCTCCTTATACCGTCAGCACTACACAACTGTCCGCATCCCAGCACAGGCGAACTTCATCGCCCCAGGTCGGCTGTCCCTTGCGATAACGATGTTCGTTCTGCAGCTGGGCGCTGAGCATCTGCCCGCTTTTCAGACGCACATGGTAGATGGAGAGGTCGCCCAGGTAAGCAATGTGCACCACTTCCCCGACGGCGAAGTTAAAGCCATCGGCCGGCGGATCTTCGCACAGCATGATCTTCTCCGGGCGGAGCGCGACATACACCGGCACGTTATCCACCACCGAGCTATCCGGATCGACCTTAAGCGGATGCTGCAGCCCCGGCGACTCGATCACCAGACCGTCATCCTCGCGCGATTTCAGCAGCCCTTCGAAGACGTTGACCGACCCGATGAACTCCGCGCTGTAGCGGGTGGTCGGGTGCTCATAAATCTCTTCCGGCTCGCCAATCTGTACGAACTTACCGCGGTTCATGATCGCAATACGCCCGGCCATGGTCATCGCCTCTTCCTGGTCGTGGGTAACCATCACGCAGGTCACCCCCACGCGCTCAAGGATATCCACCACTTCCAGCTGCATACGGTCACGCAGTTTTTTATCCAGGGCGCCCATCGGTTCATCGAGCAGCAGCAGCTTAGGACGTTTCGCCAGGCTTCTCGCCAGCGCCACGCGCTGACGCTGGCCACCTGAGAGCTGATGCGGTTTACGCTTCGCGAACTCCTGCATGTGCACCAGGCTGAGCATCTCTGCCACGCGGGCGGTGATTTCGGCTTTCGGCAGTTTGTCCTGCTTAAGACCAAAGGCGATATTCTGCTCCACCGTCATATGGGGGAAGAGCGCGTAAGACTGGAACATCATGTTTATCGGGCGCTGATACGGCGGCACGCGGGAAAGATCGACACCATCCAGCATGATTTGCCCGGCGGTAGGCTGTTCAAAACCGGCCAGCATACGCAGCAGGGTCGATTTACCGCAGCCAGATGCGCCCAGAAGGGCAAAAATTTCACCTTTGTAGATAGTCAGGCTGACGTCGTCCACGGCATGCTGACCATCGAAAGATTTGGTGAGGTTACGAATTTCAAGAAGCGGGGTCAGCGCTTTACGGACTTTCGCCTGCGGGCGGGGGATCGCGTCATTCACGGGGTGCTCTCCGGCAGAAATCAAAACTGGTGCAAACGCACCATCAGGGTGCGCATCGTCGGGCGGCGCTCACGCCAGCCCGACCGACGGGTTTAGCAGGCCCGGTGAGCGCTTTTGCCACCGGGCAACCGTACCGGACGCCGTTATTTACCGCTTTTCACTTTGGTCCACGCACGGGTACGTACGCGGTCAATTTTAGGATCCTGAACTTTCAGGGTGAACAGCTTGGCAAACACATCCGCCGGCGGATAGATAGCCGGGTTATTGCGGATCTCTTCGCTGACCAGCGGCACAGAGGCCTTGTTGCCGTTAGCGTAATAGACGTGATCGCTGATATGCGCGATGACTTCCGGACGCATCAGGTAGTTAAGGAACTGGTAAGCTTCGTCTTTGTTTTTCGCGTCAGCCGGCATGGCGAAGACGTCGAAGAACGCCAGCGCGCCCTCTTTCGGAATGAAGTAGGAAACATTCACGCCGTTTTTGGCTTCTTTGGCGCGGTTAGCTGCCTGCCATACGTCCCCTGCCCAGCCAATCGCCACGCAGATGTCGCCGTTTGCCAGGTCGTTGATGTACTGTGAGGAGTGGAAGTAACGAATGTTCGGACGCAGCTTCAGCAGCAGATCGGTTGCCGGGCCGGTGTAATCATCGGCCTTGCTGCTGTTAGGATCTTTGCCCAGGTAGTTCAGCACGGTGGCGAAAATCTCTTCTGGCGCATCCAGGAAAGAGACGCCGCAGCTTTTCAGCTTCTCAAGGTTTTCCGGCTTCAGCACCACGTCCCAGCTGTCGAGTTTGACATCTTTACCCAGCACCGCTTTGACTTTATCGACGTTATAACCAATACCGGTGGTCGCCCACAGATACGGCATCGCGTATTTGTTGTCCGGGTCATGCTTGGCGACCAGCTTAAGCACTTCCGGATCGAGGTTTTTCCAGTTCGGTAATTTGCTCTTATCGAGCGGCTGGAAGACACCTGCCGTCAGCTGACGCTCAAGGAAGCTTGCGGAGGGTACCACCAGGTCAAAACCGGTACTGCCCGCCATCAGTTTCCCTTCCAGCACTTCGTTGGAATCGAAAACGTCATAGACCACTTTAATGCCGGTCTCTTTTTCGAAATTAGCGACGGTATCCGGCGCGATATAGTCAGACCAGTTATAAACGTGCAGCGTTTTTTGTTCCGCAGCGAGCGTGCCGGCAGAGACGGCCATCAGAGCACCCGCAACCAGACCCGATAACCATTTTTTATTCAAGGCGATCATATCGTTATTCCTTCTGAAAGCTCGTTAACAAACGAACTAAAACTGTGCAATCTGAAGATATGCAATAATCATGCATAGTTTGTCGCTCTGCACGAAATAAAAAGAAACCTCTTTACCCGGCAGGATCCGCTCGCTTTTTTTAAGCATCGCAAGAATAACTGTAGCCCGTGTCTCCGGCTATAGCCCAGACGAAAAAACGCCTTTTATCAATTTTTTATGCAGGTTATGTCTACGTGATAAGCCGAAATGGCGCTTGGGGAGGTGAAAAATTCTTTAAAGAAAGGTTAAAAGCAGCAGAAAAAATGGCGTTATGCAGCCGCTATGGCAGCGACTGCGCAAAAGTCAGACAGGCTTAGTGAAGAAAATTGGGAGATGCATCATTATTCTCTGCATCATCTTCCGCGCTATACAGCAAATGGTGCGCATTGGCTTCCATCATTACCATCGAAATTTGCTCTTCACTCAAGCGCATAAACCAGGAGAACTGCTTGAAAGAGAGGCCGGCACCGGAGAATAAAGACTGGCAAACGACCAGTTTTGGCAGATTATCATCCTGTATATCGAGAAATGCTTTCACCGTCAAAGAACTGGCGTTGATGGCCGACAGGTCAGAGGCCAGTGCCAGCAGCGCAGACGGTTTCACTTCGGCCAGCGCAGAGAAGAGGATCACGTCGTTAATGAGATCGATTTTGGCATCGAAAATACCATCGAAATTTTGCATATGAGGCAAATGCAGCGCCTGGCAGGAATCACATTCAAAGAAAGTGATTCCGGCATCATCGAGCCATTGACGTAACGTATCCAGTGTTGGAACGACCTGTAAATCCATCGCTGTGCAGCCTCTTTAATAAAAACTTCGCATAGAGTACGCAAAAAGTGCGCTGTAATCCATTTAACCGCCCGTTTTCAGACAGTAGCCCGGCGTTGCGTGGCGCTCGACCCATGAGATCATTTTACCCGCAATATCGACCCCGGTGGTTTTTTCCACCCCTTCCAGTCCCGGTGAGGCATTCACCTCCATCACCAGCGGCCCGCGCGTCGCCCGCAGTAAATCAACACCCGCCACATCCAGCCCCAGCGTTTGCGCCGCCTTCACGGCAATCTCACGCTCGCGATCGCTGATATCCGCGACTCTCGCCACGCCGCCACGGTGCAGATTAGAGCGGAAATCGCCCTCTTTTGCCTGGCGTTCGATGGCCGCAACCACCTCGTTACCGACAACAAAACAGCGAATGTCGCGCCCTTTGGCTTCTTCAATGTACTCCTGCACCAGAATATGGGCATTCAGCCCACGAAAGGCGTCAATCACGCTTTCCGCCGCCTGCCGCGTTTCGGCCAGCACCACACCGATGCCCTGAGTGCCTTCCACCAGCTTGATCACTAACGGTGCGCCACCCACCATATCGATTAAATCGCTGGTGTCGTCCGGTGAATGTGCAATGCCGGTAACCGGAAGATCGATACCCTGCCGGGCAAGCAGTTGCAGCGAACGGAGCTTATCGCGGGCGCGAGATATCGCAACGGATTCATTGAGCGGATAGCTGCCCAGCATCTCAAACTGGCGCAACGCGGCCGTGCCGTAATAGGTTATCTGGGAGCCGATGCGGGGGATAACCGCATCAAAATGCGGAAGCTTGCGGCCTTTGTAATGAATCGATGAGGCAGCAGGATCAATGTTCATATAGCAGGACATCGGATCGAGGATCTCAACCTGATGCCCCCGTTTTGCCGCCGCTTCTCGCAGGCGTTTACATGAATAGAGCGTTCCATCCCGGGACAAAATGGCAATTTTCACCCTGCACCTCTCTAAAGACATGGAAAAAGCCTGCGTATCATACACGCAGGCAGGCGCAGGATGAATGGGCTATCGTGTCGCCCAGCCCTGTTTGTGCAGATAGTCGAGAATAAACGGGCGATTCTCTTTAATGATGGTGCGACGAATGTGGTCACTCCAGGTATCGCGACGGTTATTGCTGTCGCGCGTCATGTAGTAGTGCGCCAGCTCTTCATCGTATTGCGCCAGCACATCCTGATCGACAGGCTGGTAGTGGTTTTCATGCACCAGCATCGCCGCAGGCAGGCGCGGCTTGAGGTCCGGGTTATCCGCAGGCCAGCCAAGGCACAGGCCAAACAGGGGCAGAACATGTTTTGGCAGCTTCAGCAGTTCGGTAACGCTTTCGATATTGTTACGCAGCCCGCCGATGTATACGCCGCCCAGCCCCAGCGATTCCGCCGCCGTGAAGGCGTTTTGCGCCATCAGCGCCGTGTCCACGACGCCCAGCAGCAGCTGTTCGGCAAGGCCAAGCTCGGCTTGCGGGCAGATCTGCAGGTGACGGTTAAAATCGGCGCAGAACACCCAGAACTCGGCTGCCTGTGCCACATGCTTTTGTCCACCGGTGAGGGTCACCAGTTGTTCACGCATTGCCGGGTCGGTAATACGAATAATGGAGCTGCACTGCAGGAAGCTGGAGCTGGATGTCGCCCTTGCACTGTCAATAATGGCTTCACGCTGCGCCGGCGTTATCGGCTCGTCGGTGAAGTGGCGAATTGAACGATGGGAACGTAGCAGGTCTATGGTTGGCGTCATCTTGTCTCTCTTTGTCTTGCGTGAATCATATCGCAGCCAGTATAGGCAATGATGCGCGCGATGTAATTGGCGAAACATAGCTGAGAGGTATTATAACGACAGGCGAAACCTTCTTTAATGACGACAGGTTATCGGGCACTATAGACCCATTCGCCGTCAGGCTTGTTTTCGAGGAGAGAGAAATGTTTGCAGTAATTTTTGGTCGTCCAGGGTGCCCTTACTGTGTGCGCGCGAAAGAGCTGGCTGAGAAACTGACCGAAGAGCGTGATGATTTTAACTTCCGTTATGTTGATATCCACGCGGAAGGGATCAGCAAAGCCGATCTGGAAAAAACCGTGGGTAAACCGGTTGAAACCGTACCGCAGATTTTCCTCGATCAGAAACACATTGGCGGTTGCACAGACTTTGAAGCATACGCTAAAGAACATCTGGGCCTGTTTGCCGCTCAGTAATGCTAAGACGCCCTCACCCTGAGGGCGTTTTTATTTGTGCTGTCTGCGCCGGGCCAACATGCTATGAACAAACAAAAAGCATAGCGCTCCCAGTGCGCACCAGAAGACGCCACTCAGCAACCACGCCAGCTCCTGCCAGAAACTTCGCGTTGAAATATACAGTGACCGCATCAGCAGCAGACACAGCGGCGCTGCAAGTATTGCGCCCAGTAACGGTTTCACCACTTCCCCCCGGCGGGAGAGAAAACTGGCAGCAGCCCCTGGCAGGGTGAAAAAGAGCAGCCCCAGCTCCGGATGACCCGACGCCCTGAACGCTCCCTTCACATTAAAAGCGAGGGACATGCAAACGACAATGAACAGCAAAAAGCAGCTGATCACTCCCGCCCAGTTTCGTTTAATGTTCAAACTATCCTCCTGACTTATCTCTATCAAATACACTTTCGTCGGGTAGACGCCCAGTCAGATAAAGCAATGCGGCAATCCTTGCCAAAGTACACACAGGGTGAAGCGATAATAGGTGGCTGTCAGTAGCTAATACGATTAAACTAACCGCCAGCTAATGTTTTAGGGAATAAAGCTGGAAACAGGGAGCGTTAAAGCCTTTCCCTGACCCAGAAAACAGTAGCCCAAAAAGTCCTTTCATTCAACAACTTACTGGTAAACAAGAAGTTAGCCTCCGTGAATATAAACGTCGCAGACTTGTTAAATGGGAATTACATCCTGTTATTATTTGTGGTACTGGCGCTGGGCCTTTGCCTGGGTAAATTGCGCCTTGGTTCGGTTCAACTTGGTAATTCCATTGGCGTTTTAGTCGTCTCACTATTATTAGGCCAGCAGCATTTCAGCATTAACACGGACGCGCTCAACTTAGGTTTTATGCTGTTTATTTTTTGTGTTGGTGTGGAAGCCGGGCCCAACTTTTTTTCAATTTTCTTCCGCGACGGCAAAAATTATCTGATGCTGGCGCTGGTCATGGTCGGCAGCGCGCTGCTGATCGCCTTAGGACTGGGTAAACTGTTTGGCTGGGATATCGGGCTGACGGCCGGTATGCTCGCCGGCTCGATGACCTCCACGCCGGTGCTGGTGGGTGCAGGCGATACCCTGCGCCACTCCGGCATGGCCGGTGCGCAACTCTCTACCGCGCTCGACCACCTGAGCCTGGGCTATGCCCTGACCTATCTGATTGGTCTGGTGAGCCTGATTGTGGGCGCCCGCTACCTGCCAAAACTGCAGCACCAGGATTTGCAGACCAGCGCTCAGCAAATTGCCCGCGAACGCGGTCTGGACACCGACAGCAAGCGTAAAGTCTATCTGCCCGTGATTCGCGCCTACCGCGTTGGGCCCGAGCTGGTTGCATGGGCGGACGGGAAAAACCTCCGCGAGCTGGGGATTTACCGCCAGACAGGCTGCTATATCGAACGTATTCGCCGTAACGGCATTCTGGCAAACCCGGACGGCGACGCCGTGCTGCAGATGGGCGATGACATTGCCCTGGTTGGTTACCCGGATGCCCACGCCCGCCTCGACCCGAGCTTCCGCAACGGTAAAGAGGTGTTTGACCGCGATCTGCTCGATATGCGTATCGTCACAGAAGAGATTGTGGTGAAAAACCATAACGCCGTCGGCCGTCGTCTGGCGCAGCTGAAGCTGACCGATCATGGTTGCTTCCTCAACCGCGTGATCCGCAGCCAGATTGAGATGCCAATTGACGACAACGTCGTGCTGAACAAAGGCGACGTTCTGCAGGTCAGCGGCGATGCGCGACGCGTTAAAACTGTTGCGGACCGCATCGGCTTTATCTCTATTCACAGCCAGGTCACCGACCTGCTGGCCTTCTGCGCCTTCTTTATCGTTGGCCTGATGATCGGGATGATCACCTTCCAGTTCAGTAACTTTAGCTTTGGCATCGGTAACGCTGCCGGGCTGCTGTTCGCCGGCATCATGCTGGGCTTCCTGCGAGCGAACCACCCGACCTTCGGCTACATTCCGCAGGGTGCGCTCAATATGGTGAAAGAGTTTGGTCTGATGGTCTTTATGGCGGGTGTCGGCTTAAGCGCCGGTAGCGGCATTGGCCACAGCCTGGGTGCTGTTGGCTGGCAGATGTTGGTTTCCGGACTTATCGTCAGCCTGGTACCGGTCGT
The DNA here is from genome assembly GCF_027924865.1 of Enterobacter sp. 200527-13. Taxonomy (NCBI): domain Bacteria; kingdom Pseudomonadati; phylum Pseudomonadota; class Gammaproteobacteria; order Enterobacterales; family Enterobacteriaceae; genus Enterobacter; species Enterobacter sp. 200527-13. The sequence goes on along the minus strand of NZ_BSCM01000001.1, from coordinate 726,253 downwards.
GATTTGCTTCCTGTTCGGTGCTTATGTGCTTCGCATGAACCGCGCCCTGCTCTTCGGGGCAATGATGGGGGCCCGTACCTGCGCCCCGGCAATGGAAATTATCAGTGATACCGCACGCAGCAATATTCCTGCGCTGGGCTATGCGGGCACCTACGCTATCGCTAACGTACTGCTTACGCTGGCGGGTACGCTGATCATCATCATCTGGCCTGGACTCGGATAACTCTTAAGTTCTGCGCACGACGAAAAAATTTTCGTTACGCGCAGAACTTTTTTATCAGGGGGCAGTCATAACTATTGCCACTGCTTTTCTTTGATGTCCCCAATTTGTGGAGCCCATCAACCCCGCCGTTTTGGTTCAAGGTTGATGGGTTTTTTGTTGCCTGAAATTCCCCTCTTCAACATTCCGCCTTCCCTCTTTCCACCCAAACATATATGCTTAACCATATATATAACCAACCGCAGGAAAGCCGATGCTACATCCGGTCCAACTTTTCAAAGCCCTCTCCGACGAGACTCGCCTGTCCATCGTCATGCTTCTGCGCGAAGCCGGGGAACTGTGCGTCTGCGATCTCTGTTCCGCCACGGCTGAATCACAGCCCAAGGTATCGCGCCATATGGCGCTGCTGCGTGAATCCGGGCTGGTGAGCGATCGCCGGGAAGGGAAATGGGTTTATTACCGTTTGTCCCCCACTATGCCGGCATGGGCTGCCACCGTGATTGAGAACAGCTGGAATTGCTTGCGGGAAGAGACCCGCGTAAAGCTGAAAAACCATCTTCCGGGCGCGTGTTAAAACACATTCATAAAAACAGATATAACGGAGTTCACGATGTTTCTGGCTGGGGCAATTTTTCTGTTTACACTGGTGCTGGTCATCTGGCAGCCCAGAGGGTTAAGTATCGGCTGGAGCGCCACGATGGGTGCTGTACTGGCGCTGGTCAGCGGCGTGATCCACATTAACGATATTCCGGTGGTGTGGGATATTGTCTGGAACGCGACGGCCACGTTTATCGCCGTCATCATCATCAGCCTGCTGCTTGATGAGTCCGGATTTTTCGAGTGGGCGGCGCTGCACGTGGCCCGCTGGGGTAATGGCAAGGGCCGGTTGCTGTTTACGTATATCGTTCTGCTGGGTGCGGCCGTTGCGGCGCTTTTTGCCAACGACGGCGCGGCGCTTATCCTCACGCCCATCGTTATCGCCATGCTGCTCGCCCTCGGGTTCAGCAAGCAGGCCACGCTGGCGTTTGTCATGGCGGCTGGATTTATCGCCGACACTGCCAGCCTGCCGCTGATCGTTTCGAACCTGGTCAATATCGTATCGGCAGACTTCTTCTCGCTGGGGTTCAGCGAATACGCCTCGGTGATGATCCCCGTGGATCTCGCCGCGATTGCGGCCACGCTGGTGATGCTGCACCTGTTCTTTCGAAAGGACATTCCACCGACATACGACCTGTCAAAACTCCGCGAGCCTTCCCGCGCGATTAACGATCTTCCAACCTTCAGAACGGGCTGGGTTGTTCTGTTACTGCTCCTTGTCGGGTTCTTTGTACTTGAACCGCTCGGCATTCCGGTCAGTGCTATCGCGACAGCAGGCGCGTTGATTTTGTTTGCCGTTGCAAAGCGCGGGCATGCCATTAATACGGGAAAAGTGCTTCGTGGCGCACCGTGGCAGATCGTTATCTTCTCGCTGGGGATGTACCTGGTGGTGTATGGCCTGCGCAATGCCGGGCTGACGGAGTATCTGTCAGGGGTTCTCAATCTCCTCGCCGGGCATGGCCTGTGGGCCACCACGCTCGGTACCGGGTTCATCACGGCGTTCCTGTCATCCATAATGAACAATATGCCGACCGTCCTGATTGGGGCACTGTCTGTCGATGGCAGCACGGCATCGGGTGTGATTAAGGACGCGATGATTTATGCCAACGTCATTGGCTGCGACCTGGGTCCGAAGATCACGCCTATCGGCAGCCTGGCCACCCTGCTCTGGCTCCATGTCCTGGCGCAGAAAAACATGACGATCACCTGGGGCTATTATTTCCGGACAGGCATCATCATGACGTTGCCGGTTCTGTTTGTGACGCTCGCCGCGCTGGCGTTACGTCTCTCCTTCACACTGTAATGAGTAACGGATATGAGCCATATCACCATTTACCACAATCCAGCCTGCGGCACCTCACGCAACACGCTGGAGATGATCCGCAACAGCGGCACTGAACCCGAAATTATTCTGTACCTTGAGAACCCACCGTCACGTGATGAACTGACCAGACTGATTGCTGAGATGGGGATTTCCGTGCGGGATTTGCTGCGCAAAAATGTCGAACCTTATGAACAACTGGGCCTCGCCGGGGACCGGTTTACCGACGACCAGCTTATCGATTCTATGCTGCAGCATCCGATCCTGATTAACCGTCCGATCGTGGTGACGCCGCTGGGCACTCGCCTGTGCCGCCCTTCCGAAGTCGTACTCGATATCCTGCCTGATGCACAGAAAGGGGCGTTTACGAAAGAAGATGGCGAAGCGGTGGTGGACGCCAGCGGAAAAAAAATCTCCGGCAGCTAATCCGCTGATAGTGATGCCGTAAGTCTTGTCAGCCACATCCCCTGCCCAGTGGCGGAGTTGCATCCGTCGTCACCCGACCCATAATTTGATGGACCGGTCTGGTGAGGGGATGCAGGTATGAGTCTCAAAAATAAAACCGCCGTTATCTTTGGTGGCAGCGGCGCTATTGGCAGCGCCGCTGCGTACGCGCTCGCCCGTGAAGGGGCAACGGTCTACCTCGCGGCACGCGATCAGGCCAGGCTGGAGCACGTCGCTAACCGCATTCACGCCGCTGGCGGGTCAGCCCGGCTGTTTGTTTTCGATGCTCTCAATGCCGACGCGACGCTCCCGGACGTTGCCGGGATTGATATCGTCGTGAATGCCACGGGCTTTATGCATGACCAGGGTAAACGCCTCGACGCATTAACGCTCAGTGAATTCAGACAGGGATTCGACCCTTTTCTGGCCGCCTATTTCAACATCGCCAAAGCTGTCGCACCCCGTATGGGCGGTGAGCGTGCCGGAACGCTTATCACCGTCGTTGCGCCGGCTGCAAATATGGCGATGCCGGGACATCTCGGGCATATCGTCGGCTGTGCGGGGACGGAAGCGTTAACCCGTGCGCTCGCGGCGGAGCTGGGGGCAAAGAATATTCGCGTCCTGTGCGTGCGTTCGCATGCGATAGCCGACGCGGTTCAGGCCGGTTCCGGTGTGGGTGACCTGTTCGCCATCAAGGCGCAGGCGATGGGCATCACCGTGGAGCAGTTTCTGGAGGGCGCGGCACAGAGCACGATGCTGAATCGCCTGCTGACGCTGGAGCAGGTGGCAGACACCATCGCGTTTCTGGCGTCAGATGCAGCCGGTGCCATCACGGGAACAACGGTAAACATGACGGCCGGCGCGACCACAATCTAACGTCCGCTCTCGCCCGCAATCCTGCCGACCATCGCCCGGATCTCCTCCCGGGTGAGCGGGGCTCTGTCGGTCACAAAGTGCAGCGTCATCCCTTCGATAAAGGCATCCAGCGCGCGGGTGGTCACCGGGTCGAACCACTGCTCAAGCGTGGTCTGGCTCATCTTCATCCAGTCCTGCATTACCGTTTTGAGCGCCGCACTGCGGTGCATAAAGGCATAGAGCTGGTACATCAGCGCCATATTCTGCGGCGTCGTGACCTGCGAACTGTGGATCAGCGTGGTGATGGATTCGCACGCCATTTCTGGCCCGGTCACGCCGGCGAAGAAATCCCGATACTGCTGCGACATCTGCCGGGTAAACCACGTAAAGGCCTCTTCCAGCAGCGACTCCATACCGTCAAAATAGTAGGTCATCGACCCCAGCGGCACGCCCGCGCAGGTGGCGATTTTCCGGTGCGTCACGGCATGAATACCGTGCTCTGCAATGGTGTCCAGGGTCGCCTGCAGGATCTTCTCCCGGCGTTGAGGATCGTTCGGTGCTCTGCTCATAAATTCCCCACGTGGTTTGTGTACAAATGTACACAAACTTGCTAGTGTTGTCGCTATTGTTGTACTTCCGGTGCTGACTTCAATGACTCTGACCTCCCCCCGTAGAACCCTGCAGCTGCGCATGTGGGCGCTGTTTATGTTCTTCTTTATTCCCGGTCTGCTGATGGCCTCATGGGCCACGCGTACCCCGGCCATTCGCGATATTTTATCCGTCTCAACGGCCGAGATGGGCATCGTGCTGTTTGGCCTGTCGATAGGCTCCATGAGCGGTATTCTCTGCTCCGCGTGGCTTGTCAAACGCTTCGGTACACGGGCGGTCATCCGCACCACCATGTGCTGTGCCGTGTTCGGGATGCTGGTGCTGAGCGTGGCGCTGTGGTTTGCCTCGCCGGTGCTGTTTGCCCTTGGGCTGACGGTGTTTGGCGGCAGCTTCGGTGCCGCTGAAGTGGCCATTAACGTTGAAGGGGCATCGGTTGAACGTGAGATGAATAAAACCGTACTGCCGATGATGCATGGCTTTTACAGCCTTGGCACGCTGGCCGGTGCGGGTGTGGGGATGGCGCTGACGGCCTCGGGCGTCGCCGCGAACCTGCATATTCTGCTGGCCGCACTGGTATGTATTATCCCCATTCTGACCGGTATCCGGGCGATCCCTGACGGCACCGGCAAGAACACCTCTGACGAACACGCCACCGCGGAAAAAGGGCTGCCGTTTTACCGCGACATTCAGCTGATGCTGATCGGCGTGGTGGTGCTGGCGATGGCCTTTGCGGAAGGGTCCGCTAACGACTGGCTGCCGCTGCTGATGGTTGACGGCCACGGTTTTAGTCCAACCTCCGGCTCCCTGATCTACGCCGGTTTCACCCTCGGGATGACCGTTGGGCGCTTTACCGGTGGCTGGTTTATTGACCGCTACAGCCGCGTGGCGGTGGTGCGTGCCAGCGCCCTGCTGGGCGGGCTGGGGATTGCGATGATCATCTTTGTGGACGTGGACTGGATTGCCGGCGTGTCGGTGATCCTCTGGGGTCTGGGGGCATCGCTTGGCTTCCCGCTCACCATTTCAGCCGCCAGCGACACTGGCCCGGATGCACCGACCCGCGTCAGCGTGGTGGCGACCACGGGCTACCTCGCCTTCCTGGTGGGGCCACCGCTGCTCGGCTTCCTCGGTGAGCACTACGGGCTGCGCAGCGCCATGCTGGTGGTGTTAGGGTTAGTGATCATCGCAGCGCTGGTAGCGCGTGCGGTCGCGAAGCCGGAAACGGAACAAACGACACTGGAGAAGGGATATGAGCGTTAAACTGATCGCCGTCGACATGGATGGCACATTTCTGAGCGATGCCAAGACCTATAACCGCCCGCGTTTTCTGGCGCAATATGCACGAATGAAAGCGCAAGGCATTCGCTTTGCGGTTGCCAGCGGCAACCAGTACTACCAGCTGATTTCCTTTTTCCCGGAGATTGCCCATGAAATTGCGTTTGTCGCGGAAAATGGCGGCTGGGTGGTCAGCGCCGGGGAAGATGTCTTTAACGGTGAACTGTCGAAGACGCACTTCGACACCGTTGCCGCCGTGTTAAACGATGTGCCGGGCATTGAGATTATCGCCTGCGGAAAAAGCAGCGCCTATACGCTGAAGCACTATGACGACGGCTTTAAGGATATCGCGGCAAAGTACTACCACCGTCTCGAAATGGTGAGTGATTTCGGCAACCTGAACGATATTTTCTTCAAATTCGGGCTTAACGTCTCTGACGACGACATCCCGCGTATTCAGGCGATGCTGCACGAAAAGCTGAACGACATTATGGTGCCCGTCACGACCGGCCACGGCAGTATCGACCTCATCATCCCCGGAGTGCATAAAGCCAACGGTCTGCGAATACTGCAAAAGCGCTGGGGCATTGATGACAGCGAAGTGGTGGCTTTTGGCGATAGCGGGAATGACGTAGAAATGTTGCGCCAGTCAGGGTTCAGCTTTGCGATGGCAAACGCCAGGCCGCATATTAAGGCGGTGGCGCGCTTTGAAGCCCCGCACAATAACGACGAAGGCGTGCTGGATGTAATTGATAAGGTGTTGAACGGCGAAGCGCCGTTTTATTAACGCCACCATGGCCCTCTCCCGCCGGGAGAGGGAAAACAGCTTACGGCTGTAAAGCATTCCCGACGCGTTTATCCTTCAGGAACACCACGATAAGCCCAACCCACAGCACGCCGTTAGCCAGATTAAACAGGCTGAACAGACCGTTGCCGCCAAATGCGTAGGCGTGTTTGCTCACCTCGATTCCAACGGTGAAAATCAGCATTTGCAACATGCCCATCGCCGCTGACACCGTGCCTTTACTCATCTCGCTGGCAAACAGGGTCAGGCGCACCAGTCCGGCATTCGCCACACCGATACCGAACGCGTAAACGCTTAATCCTGCGGTCATCCACAAATACGCATGGGACGACACCACTGTCGCGACCGCCGCCAGAACCAGCCCGGCAGCAATGGGCCAGCCGCCCATAATGATCAAGGCACGCACCGTACGGCGGGATGTGAGACGCGCCAGCACCAGGTTACCGATAATCAGCGCGCCAAAAATCGGCACCTGCAGCAGGCCATACTCATAGCTGCTGAGCTGCTCGCCGCTGATGATAATGACCGGCGACTGGGCAATCCACGCCAGCAAAGGCAGGCTAACAAACCCCGTCGCCAGCGCGCCCGCCACAAAGCGGCCGTTCTTCAGCACTTCTTTGTAATCCCGACCCAGCTCTTTTAGCGACAGTTTCTCACCCAGACGGGTAGCGGTTTCCGGCATCGCGCGGTACAGGCCAAAGAAAGCGACGGCGGCCAGCACGGCAAACAGCACGAACATCCCTTCCCACGGCGCAACGTGTACCCAGGCAGCGCCCACCAGCGGCCCCAGCAGGGGCGCGATCAGCGCCACGTTCGCCATTAGCGCGGTAATCTTGATACACACCGCTTCCTCAAACGATTCCTGGATGGCGGCATACCCGACAGCACCGATAAAGCAGAGGCTCACCCCCTGCAGGAAGCGCAGCAGGGTAAATTGCTCAATATTTTGCGCCAGCAGCGTGGCGAGGCAGGTCACGATAAACCACACCACGCCCGTCAGCATCACCGGACGACGGCCAATACGATCCGACAGCGGCCCTAACAGCCACTGCAAAAACATGCCGCCAGCCAGATAGGCAGTCATGGAGGTCGGTACCCATTCGATCCCTGCGTTGTACTGTTCGACAACGGCCAGCATGCCGGGCTGGATCATATCGTTGCCGATGTAAGTAGAGAATTCGTAGAGCACCAGACACAAGGGGAAAAGCAACGCCTGACGACCCAGACGTGAACCAGAAGAAGAACGGTTTAACATGCAATCTCTTTATCGTGACAAAATCGCGACGAGTGTAATGAAATGCCCTGGCCCGAGATAGTGATTTATCCAGAAGAAACAGAAATAAAGCACATATCGTCTTTGTTTAAGGTTTCCTTAAGTTGACAGATTTATGATAGCCCCATTTCTCGTCAACGACTCCGGATTATGGCACCCACTTCCAGCCGTTCAGAATTGTCTAACTTACAGACAAATAAGACAAAACGACTTTACCGTCTACCACCCCGCTTTTATGGTTATCAGCTTTTAATACTGATAGCCCTTGCCGTGCTGTTTACCTGGCTATCCCGCGATGAAACGCTCGACAGATGGATCACCGGTTTATGGTATGACGCGGCAGCACACCGTTTTCCACTGCAGCAAGACCACCTGCTGGACCTGCTGAACCATCGACTGGCGAAGTACATCGCCATCGCCGCAGGTGCTGTTGCGCTCATTTATGGCGCGTTCAGGCGCAATGCGAGACTGGTCACGGCCGCGCTGCTGATGGGGCTTGGCGCGCTGGTGGTTGGCGTACTGAAAAGCATAAGCCATCACAGCTGCCCGTGGGATCTGGTGGAGTATGGCGGTAAGGCCGTTTCTTATCCGCTGTTCAGTGCCGCTCCCGCTGACAGCGGTCCGGGGCGCTGTTTCCCCGGCGGTCATGCCTCCAGCGGCTTTATGGTGATGGGACTGTTCTTTGCCTTCTGGCGCGAGCGTCCACGTCTTGCCTGGTGCTTCGTCGTGCTGGGCGTCGTTTTAGGTCTGGCGATGGGTTACGGCCAGGTCATGCGCGGGGCGCATTTTTTCTCTCACAACCTGTGGGCTGGGTGGTGGGTCTGGTTTTCCCAGTTGGTGGTCTACGGTCTGGTCTCCACCTGGTTTGCTAAAGAGTGACAACGCTATGTTAGAGAATTTGAATTACCAGCTGTTTTATCTCATCAACGCCACTCCGGCCTCGCCAGAGTGGATGATTGATTTCGCCACCTTCCTGGCAAAAGATCTGATCAGTATCGTGCCGGTGCTGGCGGCGATCCTCTGGCTGTGGGGGCCGAGAAGCCAGGTGAAGGCGCAGCGCCAGCTGGTAATTAAGATGGCGATGGCCCTCGGGATAAGCGTGCTGGTCAGCTACATTCTGGGCCTGACGTTCCCGCACGACCGCCCCTTCGTCGACCACGCGGGGTATACCTTCCTGCACCATGCTCCGGATGACTCGTTCCCAAGCGATCACGGGACGGTTATCTTTACCTTCGCGCTGGCCTTCCTGTTCTGGCATCGTCTGTGGTCGGGTGCGGTGCTGATGGTGGTGGCCGGGGCTATCGCCTGGTCTCGCGTTTATCTCGGCGTCCACTGGCCGATGGATATGGTGGGGGGGTTGCTGGTCGGTCTCATCGGCTGCGTCAGCGCAGCGATCCTGTGGAATCTCTTCGGTGAAGCGCTCTACCGCGGCCTGTCTTATCTTTATCGCACCCTTTTTGCTATCCCGATCCGCAAAGGCTGGGTACGTGACTAACCCCAGTCTGACAGGTTACACTTGAACCCCCGCCCTGCGGGGGTTCACTTTTTTATCCCGAGGAACTATGGAAACACGTCGCGATGACCGCATTGCTCAGCTGATACAGGCGCTGAAGCGCAGTGATAAGCTTCATCTTAAGGAAGCCGCCAGTCTCCTCGGGGTCTCTGAGATGACCATTCGCCGGGATCTGAACAGCGAGAGCGCGCCTGTCGTGCTGCTGGGCGGGTACATTGTGCTTGAGCCGCGTAGCGCCAGCCATTATCTGATCAGCGACCAAAAGACGCGCCTGGTGGAAGAGAAACGCAAAGCCGCCCGGCTTGCGGCCTCGCTGGTGCAGCCGCATCAGACGCTGTTTTTTGACTGCGGCACCACCACGCCGTGGATAATCGAAGCGATCGACAGCAGCATCCCGTTTACGGCGGTGTGTTACTCGCTGAATACCTTTCTGGCACTGCAGGAGAAACCCGAGTGCCGGGTGATCCTCTGTGGCGGTGAGTTTCACGCCAGCAACGCCATCTTTAAGCCGCTGAATCTGCAGGATACGCTCAGCAACGTATGTCCGGATATCGCGTTTTATTCCGCAGCGGGGGTCACTGTCCGTCAGGGAGCAACCTGCTTTAACCTGGAAGAGTTGCCGGTCAAGCACTGGGCATTAAGCGCCGCGCAGTACCATGTGCTGGTGGTCGATCACAGCAAGTTTGGCAAGGTTCGTCCGGCAAGAATGGGTGAGTTATCGCGCTTTGACGCCATCGTCAGCGATTGCCGCCCGGATGAAGAGACCGTGGCCTACGCGAAAGCGCAGCAGGTGAAGTTGATGTATTGAGTCAGGTGCAGAGGTCATGCCGGGTGGCGCGATGCCACCCGACAATGGAGGCTTAACTGAACCAGCTGCCAAACCATCCGTGGAATTTCATCATGACGAAGTCCCACATCCGGCTAAAGAAACCGCCCTCTTCTACCGCTTCCATCACAATCAGCGGACGCTGTTCAATCGATTTGCCATTAAGCTGGAAATCAATCGTCCCGACCACCTGGCCTTTTTTCAGCGGCGCGGTGAGCTGGCTGTCGGTGAGGGTGTAGCTGGCTTTCAGGTTTTTCAGCTGACCACGGGGAATGGTCACCGACCCGCCTTCACCCGCCCCCAGGTTCACTTCACTCTTGTCACCAAACCAGACGCGCTGGCTGATGAACGTGGCATCCGGTTTAATGGGCGTGACGGTTTCATAGAAGCGGAAACCCCAGGTCAGCAATTTTTCTGATTCATTAAAACGAATACGGTCGGTTTTGGTGCCCAGCACGACCGAGATCAGGCGCATATCGCCCTGAGTTGCGGAAGCGACCAGGTTATAACCCGCGCCAGCCGTGGTGCCGGTCTTCATACCGTCGACGTTGACGTTACTGCTCCACAGCAGACGGTTACGGTTCGGCTGGCGGATTTTGTTGAAGGTAAACTCTTTCTCTTTGTGGATGGCATATTCATCCGGCACGTCGTGGATCAACGCTTTGCCTAACAGCGCCATGTCGCGCGCGGTACTGAACTGACCCGGCGCATCCAGGCCGTGCACGGTTTTAAAGGTGGTATTGGTCAGGCCCAGTTTTTGCGCGTAGCCGTTCATCAGGCCAATAAAGGAGTCCTGACTGCCCGCAACGTAATCGGCCAGCGCAATACAGGCATCGTTACCGGACTGGATAATGACCCCTTTATTCAAATCAGACACTGATACCTGATCGCCGGGTTTGAGGAACATCACCGATGACCCACGCAGCGCCGGGTTGCCGGTCGCCCAGGCGTCCTTCCCGATGGTGACCATATCGTCAAGCTTGATTTTACCCGCTTTCAGCGCCTGACCCACCACATAGCTGGTCATGATTTTCGTCAGGCTTGCCGGATCAAGTTTCTCATCCGCATTGCCTTCCGCCAGCACTTTACCACTGGAATAATCCATCAGGATCCAGGCGCGCGCATCCACAGGCGGCGCTTCGGGCGCAGCCTGTTCCGCTGCGTAGAGAGTTGGTACAAACAGGAAAAGGAGCGCAGAGCCTGCCGCCAGGCTGCGCAGAGAAGTCGTTTTTCGCGTCATAAATGCCACCCGAGTGTCCATTCAAAAATTACGTCACATCACCGTGTCGCAAGAAGCGATGAGTAATAGCGCACTAAAACGGTTAAAGAAACCTAACCAAGGTAAAGTTATTAAAGTTTATGCAATAACATTCAGATACGCTTTGATTCAGGCGATTTTTTTGTCTTCTGTTGCGTAATTGTTAGGTTTATCTCACCATGGCAAATCGCTGGCGTTGATTCACATCTCAGGTTGTTTGACTATTTCGGGAGTTTCTATGATTACGCTGTGGGGCAGGAACAATTCAACCAACGTTAAGAAAGTCCTCTGGACGCTGGAGGAGCTGGATTTACCGTTTAAGCAGGTGATGGCAGGGTTGCAGTTTGGGGTAAATAAAGATGCCGACTATCTGGCCATGAACCCAAACGGTCTGGTGCCCTTGCTGCGCGACGAAGAGACCGACGTGACGCTGTGGGAGTCCAACACCATCGTGCGTTACCTCGCGGCACAGTATGGTCAGAGACGCCTGTGGGTGGACAATCCGGCCCAACGCGCTCAGGGTGAAAAGTGGATGGACTGGGCAAACCAGACGCTCTCCCCCGCACACCGTGTGATCCTCATGGGGCTTGTCAGAACCCCCGAAGCTGACCGCGACTATCCTGCCATTCATGCAGCCCAGGACACCTGTGAAAACCTGTTTGCGATGATGGACGACGAACTGGCGAAGCATCCGTGGTTCTCAGGCGAACGCTTCGGCGTAGGCGATATTGCCGTTGCGCCCTTCATCTGGAACCTGACCAACATTGACGTTACCTGGACGCCGCGCCCGCAACTTGAGCGCTGGCTGAAGCAACTGAGCGAGCGCCCGGCATACCGTCACGTGGTGATGATCCCAGTGACCTGATTACGATCCGGACGGGCTGACTTTCAACAGTTGCCCGTCCGTCTCATCGGTCAGGACATACAGATATCCATCCGGCCCCACCCGCACATCGCGAATGCGCTGGCCTCTGTCACCTAAAATTCGCCCCTTCTCGGTAACCGTGTTGCCCTCCACGCTCAGCACGATAACGTCTTTCTCCTTCAGCGCCCCGACAAACAGCGTGTTTTTCCACTGCGGGAATACGTCACTGTTGTAAAACGCCATCCCGCTCACGGCGGGGGACACTTTCCAGACAAACAGCGGCTTTTCCGTTCCCTCGACGTGCTCGCCCTGGGCTTCCGGGATCTTCAGGCCGCTGTAGTTGATACCGTGCGTCGCCAGCGGCCAGCCGTAGTTTTTGCCTTTCTCCGGGATATTGATTTCATCCCCGCCGCGCGGACCGTGCTCGTTAAGCCATAGCGTGTCGCTCCAGGGGTTCATCGCCATCCCCTGCGGATTACGAATGCCGTAAGACCAGATTTCGGGCCGTGCGCCGGGAGTGTTCACAAACGGATTATCGGCAGGCACTTTGCCGTCCTCCGTCAGGCGCACAACTTTGCCCTGCAGTTTATCCAGATCCTGCGCCGTCGGACGCTGGTTGTTCTCACCCAGACCAATAAACAGATGGCCTTTACCATCGAAGACCAGTCGGCCACCGAAATGGTTACCGGTGGACAGTTTCGGCATCTGACGGAAGACCACCTGGAAACCTTCAATTCGGGAGAGATCATCGCTTAAGCGGCCATAGCCAACCGCCGTTCCCGCTTTGCCGTCATTCCCCGCCTCGGCATAGCTCAGCCAGACGCGGCGCGATTTTTCAAAATCCGGGGCGAGTGCCACGTCCAGCAACCCGCCCTGGCCGTTTGCCCAGACCTTGGGTACGCCGACGATCGGATCGGAAAGCCCTTTTCCGGCCTGCCAGTGCTTTAACTGGCCTCCCTTAAGGGTCACCAGCAGCCCTTTATTGTCCGGCAGGAACGCCATCGACCAGGGATGATCGAGCCGGTTTTGCACAACGTCGACTTTTACCGCGTCGGGGGCGGCGAGGAGAGAAAATGGGAATAACAACGCAGGCAGGAAAATCAGCGAGGATCGATGCATAACGCGCTCCTTTATCGGTTTATGGCATAAAGGTTAGCCACTGGGTCCGGGCACGTTATCACTTTTACAAAAGCTTAATCAGAAGGGGGAGTTGCCTCCCCCGGTGTCAGTGTTGTTCAAGCGTCTCGTGCTTGTTTAGACACATGATGCATAGAGAGAGCGTGGTCAGGCAGTTTTCAAGCTTCTCCGCGTTAACAGCGATAAAATTCGGGCAGTCGTGGCGTCCGTTCATCAAACATACCCCTGCAATGGAGAGCACCTCGGCGGCGCGGCGCAGCGCAACGAGTTCGCTTTCGGCGTATTCCGCTTTCAGGACGGGTGCTTTTTCACGCATGAAGTTGCAAAGTTCAAAGAGATTATCACGCAGATGTTCGCTTTCGCTGACTGACATATACCCTTTTGCCTTCCTCAACTGCAGGTACGCGGCAAGGTCGATTCGGGCATTGATCAGCTTGTTAAGCAGATCGCGTTTCAGTCTGTCAACGGACATGCTCTTTCCTCCTCTGTCAGCCATTGTGCACATTCAGAATAAGGTTATTTTTTGTACAGTTTAATGCCTGAGATCAATAATTCTTAACTGATTAACATTATTTACAATGTTACAACCTTCTCGCCGGTCATCCGCCTCGCAAAGAATGTATAAATCCCCCGCGGAACGCTGTAAAATCCCGCCCTGATAACTCCATAATTGATGAATTTTTAACCTATGAGCAATGTTACGCACCAGCCTAAAATCGGCTTCGTCTCCCTGGGCTGCCCAAAAAATCTGGTGGATTCTGAACGCATCCTGACCGAACTGCGCACCGAGGGCTATGACGTGGTGCCAAGCTACGACAACGCCGACATGGTGATCGTTAACACCTGCGGGTTTATCGACAGCGCGGTTCAGGAGTCACTGGAAGCCATCGGTGAAGCCCTGACGGAAAACGGCAAAGTGATTGTGACCGGCTGTCTGGGCGCGAAAGTGGACCAGATCCGCGAAGTGCACCCGAAAGTGCTGGAGATCACCGGCCCGCACAGCTACGAGCAGGTACTGGAGCATGTTCATCACTATGTCCCTAAACCTAAGCACAATCCGTTCCTGAGCCTGGTGCCAGAACAGGGCGTGAAGCTGACCCCGCGTCACTATGCATACCTGAAAATTTCCGAAGGCTGCAACCATCGCTGCACCTTCTGCATTATCCCGTCCATGCGTGGCGATTTGGTCAGCCGTCCGATTGGTGAAGTGCTGGCAGAAGCCAAACGTCTGGCAGACGCAGGCGTTAAAGAGCTGCTGGTCATTTCCCAGGATACCTCAGCCTATGGCGTCGACGTGAAGCATCGCTCTGGTTTCCACAACGGCGAGCCGGTGAAAACCAGCATGGTCGGCCTGTGTGAACAGCTTGCCAAACTGGGTATCTGGACACGTCTGCATTACGTCTATCCGTATCCGCACGTTGACGATGTCATCCCGCTGATGGCAGAAGGGAAAATTCTTCCGTATCTGGATATCCCGCTGCAGCATGCCAGCCCGCGTATTCTGAAGCTGATGAAGCGTCCTGGCTCCGTCGATCGCCAGCTGGCACGCATCAAACAGTGGCGTGAAATCTGTCCGGACCTGACCCTGCGTTCCACCTTCATTGTGGGCTTCCCGGGCGAAACCGAAGAAGATTTCCAGATGCTGCTCGACTTCCTGAAAGAAGCACGTCTGGACCGCGTAGGCTGCTTCAAATACAGCCCGGTAGAAGGCGCGACCGCCAACGAACTGGCGGATCAGGTTCCGGAAGAGGTGAAAGAAGAGCGCTGGAACCGCTTCATGCAGCTGCAACAGCAGATCTCTGCTGAACGTCTGCAGGAAAAAGTGGGCCGCGAAATTCTGGTCATCATCGATGAAGTGGACGAAGAAGGCGCAATTGGCCGCAGCATGGCGGACGCCCCTGAAATCGACGGCGCAGTCTACCTGAACGGCGAAACCAGCGTTAAGCCGGGCGATATTGTCCGCGTGAAAGTTGAAAACGCCGACGAGTATGATTTGTGGGGAAGCCGGGTTTAACGGCGTTTTACCCTTCCCTTCACCCTCTCCCGCCGGGAGAGGGTTTCCATCCTACCCCTTAATCCTCGGATCCAGCGCGTCGCGTAACCCATCACCCAACAGGTTAAACGCCAGCACGGTCAGGAAAATGGCCAGGCTCGGGAAGATGGCCACGTGCGGTGCAATGACCATGTCCGCTCTTGCTTCATTCAGCATCGCGCCCCACTCCGGTGTAGGCGGTTGCGCACCCAGCCCCAGAAACGACAGGCTGGCCGCCGAGATAATCGACACGCCGATACGCATGGTAAAATAGACCACGATAGACGACACCGTCCCCGGCAGAATATGGCTGAACAGGATAGTGGCATCGCTGGCCCCCATGCTGCGCGCAGACTCAATAAAGGTTTGCTGTTTGAGCACCAGCGTGTTGCCTCGTACCAGACGCGCAAACGCCGGTATTGAGAAGACCGCAACCGCAATAATGACGTTAGCCATACCGCTGCCCATTATCGCCACCACCGCAATCGCCAGCAGAATGCCCGGGAAGGCAAACAACACGTCGCAGATACGCATGATGATGCGGTCCCACCAGCCTTCGTAATATCCGGCGACCAGACCCAGCACGGTGCCGATTGCCGCGCCAATCAGTACCGCAAAAACCCCGGCGGCGAGAGAGATCTGCGCCCCCACCAGCACGCGGCTGAAGATGTCGCGCCCAAGCGAGTCCACGCCGAACCAGTGCAGCATCGACGGTCCATCATTGAGACGGTCGTAATCAAAATAGTTTTCCGCATCAAACGGTGCTACCCACGGCGCAATGACCGCCACCACAATCAGCAGCAGGACAAACAGCCCCGCCGTCATGGCGACCGGCTGACGGCGAAAACGCCGCCAGAATTCAGACCACGGCGTGCGGATATGGTCCGGCTTTAGCCCCGGCATAGCGTTTAACATGGCCTGACGACGCCAGTTCAACAATCGCATTTTACTTATACCTGATGGCCGGGTTAATGGCGGCGTAGAGCACATCCACCACTAAGTTGATAAGAATAAATTCCAGTGAGAAAAGCAGGACTTCGGCCTGAATAACCGGGTAATCACGCATTTCGACTGAATCCACCAAAAGACGTCCCAGCCCCGGCCAGTTAAAGACCTTCTCCACCACAATCGAGCCGCCCAGCAGGAAACCAAACTGGAGCCCCATCATCGTCACCACCGGGATCATCGCGTTACGAAAGCCGTGTTTGAGGATGACCCATTTCTCGCTGACCCCTTTCGCCCGGGCGGTGCGAATATAATCTTCGCTCAGCACGTCAACGAACGAGGCGCGGGTAAAGCGGGCCATCACGGCAGCAACAGCCGCGCCCAGCGTCATTGAGGGCAGAATGTAGTGTTTCCAGGTATCGGCCCCGACCGTCGGCAGCCAGCCCAGCTCCACGGAGAATATCTGCATCAGCAGCATCCCCAGTGCAAATGCCGGGAAGGAAATGCCCGTGACGGCCAGAGCCATACCCAGCTTATCCGGCCAGCGGTTGCGCCAGACGGCAGCGACAATTCCTGCGCCAAGACCAAACAGCACCGCCCAGCTCATGCTGGCAATGGTTAACCAGAACGTGGGCATAAAGCGGCTGGCAATCTCTTCCGACACCGGACGACGTGACACCATAGAAGTGCCAAAGTCACCCTGCAGAACGTTGCCAATATAATGGAGAAACTGCATATACAAAGGCTGGTCGAGGCCCAGTTGTTTTCGCACCAGCGCGATAACCGTTGCATCCGCATCTGACCCTGCAACCAGACGTGCCGGATCGCCCGGCAGCATATGAACAAACAAAAACACCAGCACCGCCACAATCAGCAGCGTCGGGATAAGCCCCAACAGGCGTTTACAAACATAATTCAGCATGCCTTTCCCTCTCATCCCACAGGCGGTGGCCTGCGGGCATGAGTATTATTTTAAATCTGCTTCATCAAAGCTAAAGCCCGTATCCGGCATGATGTAGAACCCGGTCAGCGCTTTGTTATGCGCGGAAACCAGTTTTTCCACCACCAGCGGTACCCACGGTGACTCTTTCCAGATGATATCCTGCGCCTCTTTATACAGGCGCGCTTTCTCTTCCGGTTTGGTCGTTTTCAGGGCATCCGCCAGGTCTTTATCCACCTTCGGGTTGCTGTAGAAGGCCGTATTGAACAGGGTCGGCGGCCAGTTCTGTGAGGCGAACAGCGGCGACAGCGCCCAGTCCGCTTCACCGGTAGAGGCCGACCAGCCGGTGTAGAACATCCGTACGCCGCTCTCTTTCTGCCCTTTCCCTTCCACTTCAGCCGCACGCTGACCGGCATCCATCGCGGTGACCTGCGCCTTGATACCTACCTGCGCCAGCTGCTGCTGGGTAAATTGCAGCACCTTCTGAGCGGTACTGTGATTATGCGACGACCAGAGCGTGGTGCTAAAGCCGTTCGGGAAGCCCGCCTCTTTTAACAGCTCACGCGCTTTGGCCGGATCGTAAGGCCACGGTTGATAGTTTTGCGAATAGGCGATCGCCGGAGGCAGCACGCCGGTAGCCGGCGTGGCATAGCCAGCAAAGGCGACTTTTACCAGCGCCTGGCGGTTAATGGCGTAGTTGATGGCCTCTCGCACCTTTGGATTATCAAACGGCTTTTGCGTCACGTTCATGCTGATATAGCGCTGCATAATGGACGGGCTGGCGACCAGCTCCAGCTTGCTGTTTTTCTGCAGAATGGCGGCTTGCTCATAGGGGATCGGGAACGCGAACTGCGCCTCGCCGGTCTGCAGCATCGCCGCGCGGGTGTTGTTGTCCACCACCGGACGCCAGGTAATGGTGTCCAGCTTCGGCAGACCCGGCTGCCAGTAACCCGCAAACTTCTTAACCTTCACAAAGTCGGTCTGGTTCCAGGTGAGCAGCTCGTAGGGGCCGGTCCCCACCGGATGGAACCCGATCTCTTTGCCGTATTTTTTCAGCGCGGCAGGCGAAATCATCGCCGTGGCAGGGTGCGCCAGAATATTGATAAACGCCGAGAACGGCTCTTTCAGGGTGATCTTCACCGTCGTCGGGTCGACCACCTCGGTGCTGGCGATGTTTTTATACAGGTTGTAGCGCTTGAGGCTATTTTCCGGGTTGCTGGCGCGATCGAGGTTTATCTTCACCGCCTCCGCGTTGAAATCTGTACCGTCCTGGAACTTCACGCCGGTTCTGAGCTTAAGGGTATACACCAGCCCGTCGCTGGAGACGGTATACCCTTCCGCCAGCACATTTTTAAGTTTCATCTCGCTATCCAGGCCAAACAGCCCCTGATAGAACGATTTCGCCACCGCCTGGGAGAGCGTGTCGTTGGCATCATACGGATCCAGCGTGGTGAAATTGGAACCGACGGCGACCACCACATCTTTGGCAGCGAACGCCGGCGCGGCGGCCAGGGCTGCCGTCACGCTCGCAGCGAGTAACCCTCTGCGCGCTACAAATTTAACCATTGTGTTCTCCTGCCTGTTTTAAGTTATAACCGCGAGAATGCATTGTCCTGACGCGGGGGGGCCACAAAATGCCCCGGGCCAACCTCGCGCAGCGCCACGCGCTCCACCGCCTCGCCCCGTTTACGAATATTGCTCGGCATTTCGTCCTGCAGCAGCACACGCTGGCCGTGGCGATGCTCAGGGTCGGCAACCGGCACTGCGGCGATAAGCTTGCGTGTGTAAGGGTGCTGTGGATTTTCAAATACCGCCCTGCGCGGTCCTATCTCCACAATTTGTCCCATAAACATCACCGCGACACGGTGGCTGATACGCTCAACCACCGCCATGTCGTGTGAGATAAAGAGGAAGGCAATCCCCATATCCCGCTGCAGGTCGAGCAGTAAATTAATGATTTGCGCCCGGATAGAGACATCCAGCGCCGAGACGGATTCATCTGCAATCACCACTTTCGGGTTAAGCGCCAGCGCGCGGGCAATGCAAATACGCTGCCGCTGACCGCCCGAAAACTCGTGCGGATAACGCCAGGCATGTTCCGGCTTCAGCCCCACGCGCTCGAGCAGCCAGGCCACCCGACGCTGCGCGGCTTCACCGTCGAGCAGGTTATGCACCCGCAGCGGCTCCATAAGTGAATACCCCACCGTGTGGCGCGGGTCGAGGGAGGCATACGGATCCTGGAAAATAAACTGGATATCTCGTCTCACCGCCTGCAGTTTGGTGTCCGGAAGGGTATCAATGCGTTCCCCGTTAAAGGTTATGCTGCCCTCCTGGGACTCCACCAGCCTGAGCAGCGCCCGCCCGGTGGTGGATTTCCCGCAGCCCGACTCTCCCACCAGCGCCAGCGTTTCGCCTGGCCATAAATCAAAACTGACGTTTTCAACCGCATGCACCTCGCGCTTCACGCGGTTAAACATTCCGCTGCGCAGGGGAAAACGGGTCACCAGATCGCGCACTTCCAGAATCGGCTTTCCGGGTACCATGGTATCCTGCTCGATTTCATCTTCCTGCTGGCCTGCCGCTTCGAGAGAAATCAACGGGAACCGGCGCGGTAAATCGCTGCCGTTCATCGCCCCCAACCGCGGAACCGCCGCCAGCAGCGCTTTGGTGTAAGGATGAACCGGCGCATGGAAAATTTGCTCAACCGTGCCGGTTTCCACGGCGTTGCCCTTATGCATGACCAGCACGCGATCGGCAATATCGGCGACCACGCCCATATCGTGGGTGATGAAAATCACCCCCATCTCCATCTCCTGCTGCAGCACTTTGATAAGCTGCAGAATTTGCGCCTGAATAGTCACATCCAGTGCCGTCGTGGGTTCGTCGGCAATCAGCACCGCGGGACGGCAGGAGAGCGCCATCGCAATCATGACGCGCTGACGCATACCGCCGGAAAGCTGATGCGGGTAGCGTCCCAGAATGGCCTGCGCTTCCGGTATGCGTACCAGGTCGAGCATGCGTTTCGCTTCACGAAGCGCCTCATCACCGCTCAACCCCTGATGCAGGCGGATGGACTCGGCAATCTGTTCCCCGACCGGAAAGACCGGGTTCAGCGAGGTCATCGGCTCCTGGAAGATCATCGCAATATCGGCCCCGCGCACGCTCTGCATCTGCGAGGCGCTCAGCTCATTTAAATCAATGACCTGGTGGTTACGCCGGCGCAGCAGCATTTTTTCGCAGCTGACCTGTCCGCCGGTCTGTTCCAGCAGACGCATCAGCGCCAGTGCGGTGACCGATTTCCCTGAACTGGACTCGCCCACAATCGCCAGCGTTTCGCCGCGGTTGAGCGAGAACGATAAATTCTGTACTGCGGGGATGAACTGCCGCTCTTCCTGAAACGCAATATTCAGTTGATGGACAGCCAGCACTTCACGGTTGTCCAGCTCTTCACTGTGCGGCACGCTTTGCCCCCTTATTCACGATAGATCCCCGTACTGGGTTCATCACCGGCATAACCCCACGCGCGGTACATACCTTCGCTGTTAAACGGCAATGCCACGTTGCCCTCACGATCCACCGCAATTAACCCACCGATCCCCCCCAGCGCGGGCAGTTTCTCCATCACCACGCGTTCACAGGCTTCGGCCAGGCTTAACCCGCCGTAATCCATCAGCGCGGTGATGTCGTACGCCGCGAGGGCGCGAATAAACACTTCACCGGTTCCGGTGCATGACACTGCCGCCGTGGCGTTATTGGCATAGCACCCTGCCCCCGGCAATGGACTGTCACCGACCCGGCCCGGCAGTTTGTTGGTCATACCGCCGGTCGACGTGGCCGCAGCCAGATTCCCGGCTTTATCAAGAGCCACCGCCCCTACCGTGCCCATTTTGCTGCGCTCATCGAGCGGCGCGGTATGGTCAAGCTGCGCCACGTTTGCCGAGCGCGCCTCAAGCAGCTGTTGATAACGCTCCGGCGTTGAAAACAGATCGGGAGAAACTGGCGTCATGCCATGTTCCGCGGCAAACGTCTCCGCCCCGGCCCCGGTCAGAAGAACATGCGGGCTCGCCTCCATCACCAGACGCGCGGCCAGCACCGGATTACGCAGATGGCTCACCCCCGCGACGGCGCCCGCTTTAAGGGTGACACCGTCCATGACGCAGGCATCCAGCTCGTGCGTTTCATCGCGGGTAAAGACCGAACCAATGCCCGCGTTAAACAACCGGCACTCTTCCAGCAGACGTACCGCCTCGGTAACCACATCCAGCGCGCTCTCGCCCGCCTCCAGCATCCGCTGGCCCGTTTCCACAATGGCATACAGCGCATCAATATAACGTTTTTCCTGCTCGGGACTGAGCAGGGCACGGGTGATTGCCCCGGCGCCACCATGAATTGCGATTACCGCATTAACCATTCCCATCACCCGTTAGCCTGATTTGCGGCTTTTTCTATAAATATCATTATCGTCGCTGAAACTTCAGATGATTTTTGAATATAGAAAGACGCAACTGTGATGTAAAGCGTACACCCATCGGGTCATACAGTTAGTGGCACTTTTCTGCCATAATGGACGCTTTCGTCGTTACTCCGCAGGAGCCCACCATGGATTTTACCGCCGGACTGATGCCGCTTGAGGCGGCACTCACGCAGATGCTTGACCGAATTTCCCCCCTGCACGACCACGAGACGCTGCCATTGGTGCGCTGTTTTGGTCGTATTGCCGCGCGCGATATCGTCTCTCCGCTTAACGTGCCTGGGTTCGATAACTCCGCAATGGACGGCTACGCGGTACGCCTGGCGGATATCCGGACGGATACGGCGCTGCCCGTGGCGGGTAAGGCATTTGCCGGTCAGCCATTTAACGGTGAGTGGCCTGCGGGTACCTGCGTACGCATCATGACCGGTGCCCCCGTACCGCCAGGCTGCGAAGCGGTGGTGATGCAGGAAGAGACCGAACAAACGGAAGCAGGCATCCGCTTCACCGCGAGTGTTAAAGCGGGACAGAATATCCGTCGTACCGGTGAAGACATCACGCGTGGCGCAACGGTATTTGCCGCCGGGCAGAAACTGACGGTGGGCGAACTGCCGGTGCTGGCCTCGCTCGGCATCGCAGAAATTGACGTTATCCGCAAGGTACGCGTGGCGGTCTTTTCCACCGGCGATGAACTCCAGCTTCCGGGCCAGCCACTGCAGGACGGCCAGATTTACGACACTAACCGCCTCGCGGTACACCTGATGCTTGAACAGCTGGGGTGTGAGGTCATTAACCTTGGCATCATTGCGGATGATCCGGAGAAACTGCGCGCCGCGTTTATTGAAGCGGACCAGTCTGCGGACGTGGTAATTAGTTCCGGCGGCGTTTCCGTAGGTGAAGCGGATTACACCAAAACCATTCTTGAGGAGCTGGGGGAGATCGGCTTCTGGAAACTGGCCATCAAGCCGGGCAAACCATTCGCGTTTGGTCAGCTGAAACACAGCTGGTTCTGCGGCCTGCCGGGTAACCCGGTTTCCGCCGCCCTGACCTTCTACCAGCTGGTGATTCCGCTGCTGGCAAAACTGTCTGGTAACCAGGCCCACCCGCTGCCGGTTCGCCAGCGCGTACGAGCGGCGACGCGCCTGAAGAAATCACCGGGCCGTCTTGATTTCCAGCGCGGTATTCTGACGCGCAACGCTGAAGGCGAGCTGGAAGTGAGCACCACCGGACACCAGGGCTCGCACATCTTCAGCTCGTTCAGCCAGGGCAACTGCTTTATCGTTCTCGAGCGTGAACGCGGCAGCGTGGAGCCGGGTGAATGGGTTGAGGTGGAAAGCTTTAACCACCTCTTCGGAGGCTAACATGACGGCTGAACTCAGCGACCAGGAGATGATGCGCTATAACCGCCAGATTGTTCTGCGCGGTTTTGATTTCGACGGCCAGGAAGCGCTTAAGGCAGCACGGGTGCTGGTCGTGGGGCTGGGGGGGCTGGGCTGCGCTGCGGCCCAGTATCTGGCCGCGGCGGGGGTGGGCAATATGACGCTGCTGGATTTTGATACCGTGTCGGTGTCGAACCTTCAGCGCCAGACGCTGCACAGCGACGCGACCCTCGGCCAGCCCAAAGTGGAATCGGCCCGCGCGGCGCTGGCGCGCATCAATCCTAATGTGAAGTTCACCCTGATTGACGCCCTGCTGGATGATGAGGCGCTGTCGGCACAGATAGCACGACACGATCTGGTGCTGGACTGTACCGATAACGTCACCATTCGCAATCAGTTGAATGCAGGATGTTTTGCCCACAAAACGCCGCTGGTCTCCGGTGCCGCCATTCGCATGGAAGGTCAAATCAGCGTCTTTACCTACGCCGGGGGCGAACCCTGCTATCGCTGCCTGAGCCGTCTGTTTGGCGAGAACGCCCTCACCTGCGTGGAGGCGGGAGTCATGGCTCCGTTAGTCGGCGTCATAGGTTCGTTGCAGGCCATGGAAGCGATCAAAGTGCTCGCGCATTACGGGGCGCCTGCCGCGGGGAAAATCGTGATGTATGACGCGATGACCTGCCAGTTCCGCGAGATGAAACTGATGCGCAACCCCGGCTGCGAGGTATGCGGACGCTAAATGGTTGCCGGGTAAGCGTTAGCATAACCCGGCAACCGTATCAGAGCGTCGTTCTGCCAAACGCCCCTTGCCAGTCCTGCTCAAACTTCACTATTGCCGCATCCACCGCAGGCGAAGTAATAAACTGCTGAGCAACATCCAGCGGCAGGGTGATGGATTCACAACCGGCCAGCAGGCAGTCCAGTGCCTGACGCGGCGTTTTGAAGCTCGCGGCCAGCACTTTTGACTGCGGGGCATGCAGCGTCAGAAGCTGCTGCAGTTCAACCACCGTCTGGATCCCGTCCCCGCCCTGCGCGTCCACGCGGTTAACGTAAGGGGCAACATACTCAGCGCCCGCCAGCGCGGACAGCATCCCTTGTGCTGCACCGTACACCGCCGTACCCAGCGTCGGGATCCCTTCCGCTTTCAGCATTTTGATCGCCGCCAGACCTTCCGCCGTTACCGGCACTTTAACCACCAGATCGTTGATAATGGTGCGCAGTTTACGCGCCTCTTCCACCATCCCTTCAGCGGTGGTCGCCATGACCTGCGCGAACAGGCGACCTTTCCCGCCGAGCGCATCCTGCAGCGCCGGTAGCAGCGCCTCAAGCGGCGTTTTCCCTGCCGCCACGATACTGGGGTTCGTGGTCACGCCCGCCAGCGGGAAGATACGCGCCAGCCGTTTCACTGCCGCGACGTCGGAAGTATCGAGATAAAGTTCCATGATGTAACCCTCAAATTTAGCCTGCACTTACCCTATCACGACAAAACCTGCTCAGGAGTTGACCTGCATCAAGATAACTTTCATTCGAAAGTAATTTAATCTTCATATGCAAGATGAGAGGCGAAAACATGATCTTCAATATTCAGCGTTACTCTACCCACGATGGCCCCGGTATTCGTACCGTGGTGTTCCTGAAAGGCTGCTCGCTGGGCTGTCGCTGGTGCCAGAATCCGGAAAGCCGCTCCCGCCACCGGGATGTGCTCTTTGACGCGCGGCTGTGCCTGGAAGGCTGCGACCTGTGCCAGAAAGCGGCGCCGGGCATTATCGATCGTGCGCTGAATGGGCTGGTTATCCACCGTGAAAAGCTTAACGAAAAGACTCTCGACGCCCTCACCGACTGCTGCCCAACGCAGGCGCTCACCGTCTGTGGTGAAGAAAAGCAGGTTGAAGAGATTATGTCCACCGTACTGCGCGACAAGCCCTTCTATGACCGCAGCGGCGGCGGGATAACCCTGTCCGGCGGTGAACCGTTTATGAATCCCGATCTGGCTCATGCCCTGTTTAAAGCCAGCCATGAGCAAGGCATACATACCGCCGTGGAAACCTGTCTCCACGTGCCATGGCATTATATTGCACCGTCATTACCGTATGTCGATCTGTTCCTGGCAGACCTGAAACACGTTGATGGCAGGACGTTCAAACAGTGGACCGACGGTTCCGCCAAACGGATCCTTGATAACCTGAAACGCCTGGCCGCCGCCGGTAAACAGGTCACCATCCGCGTACCGCTGATTCAGGGCTTCAACGCCGATGAAGCGTCGATTACCGCCATCACCAATTTTGCCGCAGACGAACTCAACGTCCGCGAGATCCATTTTCTGCCGTACCACACGCTGGGCATGAACAAATATACCCTGCTCGGCCAACCCTACTCTGCCCCTGATAAACCGCTGGATGATCCTGCGCTTCTGGACTTCGCACAGCAGTACGCCTGCCAGAAAGGGTTAACCGCGACCTTACGAGGATAAACTTATGACGACCCTGAATCTCAGCACCCTTAGCGAGCGCATAAAAGCACACAAAACGGCCCTCGTGCATATCGTGAAGCCGCCGGTCTGTACCGAGCGCGCCCTGCATTACACCGAGATGTACCAACAGCATATGGACAAGCCGATCCCGGTGCGTCGCGCGCTGGCGCTGGCGCATCACCTCGCGCAGCGCACCATCTGGATAAAACACGATGAGCTGATCATCGGTAACCAGGCCAGTGAAGTCCGCGCCGCGCCAATTTTCCCGGAATACACCGTCTCGTGGATTGAAAAAGAGATTGACGATCTGGCGGACCGTCCGGGCGCAGGCTTTGCGGTGAGCGAAGAAAACAAGCGCGTATTGCATGAGATCTGCCCATGGTGGCGCGGCCAGACGGTGCAGGATCGCTGCTACGGCATGTTCACCGACGAGCAAAAAGGGCTGCTGGAAACCGGCATTATCAAAGCGGAAGGCAACATGACCTCCGGCGACGCACACCTGGCTGTTAACTTCCCGCTGCTGCTGGAGAAAGGCCTTGATGGTCTGCGCGACAAAGTGGCCGAGCGTCGTTCGCGTATCAACCTGACGGTGCTCGACGATCTTCACGGGGAACAGTTCCTGAAAGCGATCGATATTGTGCTGGAAGCGGTCAGCCTGCACATCGAACGTTTCGCCGCGCTGGCGCGTGAAATGGCGGCAACCGAATCCCGTGAAAGCCGTCGCGACGAGCTGCTGGCGATGGCAGAAAACTGTGATGTAATCGCCCATCAGCCGCCAACAACCTTCTGGCAGGCGCTGCAGCTGTGCTACTTCATTCAGCTGATTCTGCAGATTGAGTCCAACGGCCACTCCGTCTCGTTTGCCCGCATGGACCAGTACCTCTATCCGTACTACCGCCGCGACGTGGAGCTGAACCAGAGCCTCGACCGCGAACATGCTATCGAGCTGCTGCACAGCTGCTGGCTGAAGCTGCTGGAAGTGAACAAAATCCGCTCCGGTTCGCACTCCAAAGCTTCAGCGGGTAGCCCGCTGTATCAGAACGTCACCATCGGTGGACAGACGCTGATCAACGGTGAGCCTATGGACGCGGTCAACCCGCTCAGCTACGCGATTCTGGAATCCTGCGGTCGCCTGCGCTCCACGCAGCCAAACCTGAGCGTGCGTTATCATGCGGGCATGAGCAATGACTTCCTCGACGCCTGCGTGCAGGTGATCCGCTGCGGCTTTGGTATGCCCGCGTTCAACAACGATGAGATTGTCATTCCGGAATTTATCAAGCTCGGCGTCGAAAAAGAGGATGCCTATGACTATGCCGCGATTGGCTGCATCGAAACCGCAGTGGGTGGCAAATGGGGTTATCGCTGCACCGGCATGAGCTTTATCAACTTCGCCCGCGTGATGCTGGCAGCGCTGGAAGGCGGCCGCGATGCCACCAGCGGTAAGGTATTCCTGCCACAGGAGAAAGCACTCTCTGCCGGTAACTTCGATAACTTCGAAGAGGTGATGGCGGCGTGGGATACCCAGATCCGTTACTACACCCGCAAATCTATCGAGATTGAGTATGTGGTGGACACGATGCTGGAAGAGAACGTCCCCGATATTCTCTGCTCAGCGCTGGTAGATGACTGTATAGAACGCGCGAAAAGCATCAAACAAGGCGGCGCGAAGTATGACTGGGTGTCAGGCCTGCAGGTGGGTATTGCTAACCTGGGCAACAGCCTGGCCGCGGTGAAAAAACTGGTCTTCGAACAGGGTACGATAGGTCAGCAACAGCTGGCCGCCGCTCTGGCCGATGATTTCGACGGGCTGACCCACGAGCAGCTGCGTCAGCGGCTGATCAACGGCGCGCCAAAATACGGTAACGATGACGACAGCGTGGATATGCTGCTGACCCGTGCCTACGAAACCTATATCGCCGAGCTGAAGCAGTACCATAACCCGCGCTATGGCCGTGGTCCGCTTGGCGGGAACTACTATGCCGGCACGTCATCTATCTCCGCGAACGTGCCGTTTGGCGCGGCAACGATGGCAACCCCGGATGGACGTAAGGCGCATACTCCGCTGGCAGAAGGAGCCAGCCCGGCCTCCGGTACTGACCACCTCGGCCCGACGGCGGTAATTGGCTCTGTCGGCAAACTGCCAACCGAAGCGATCCTCGGCGGGGTACTGTTAAACCAGAAGCTCAATCCGTCGACGCTGGAAAATGACAGTGACCGTCAGAAACTGATGGTGCTTCTGCGTACCTTCTTTGAAGTGCACAAAGGCTGGCATATTCAGTACAACATCGTTTCGCGTGAAACGCTGCTGGAGGCGAAGAAACACCCGGACCAGTATCGCGACCTGGTGGTGCGCGTCGCAGGGTACTCCGCGTTCTTTACCGCCCTGTCGCCGGATGCGCAGGACGATATTATTGCGCGTACCGAACACACGCTTTAACTCTCTTCAGACTTATGCCCTCTCCCATCAAGGAGAGGGAACCTGTCTTTAAGCGGCAATTTCGGTTGCCGCTTTGCTTTGACTTTCGAATGAAATTAAATTTGTGCTCTCCGTCACCTTGTTATTAGAATGTTTCAAACGCAGTGACTCAGGAGCACAGTATGACCGTAAAAGTTATCGTCACCGATATGGACGGAACTTTCCTTGATGATGCCAAGCAGTACGACCGCGACCGCTTTCAGGCACAGTTTGAGCAGCTTAAATCCCGTAATATTGAATTTGTTGTCGCCAGCGGCAACCAGTATTACCAGCTCATCTCCTTCTTCCCGGAACTGAAAGATCAGATCTCCTTCGTGGCGGAAAATGGCGCGCTGGTGTTCGATCACGGTGAGCAGATTTTTCACGGTGAACTGACCCGCCATGAGTCGCAAATTGTCATTGGCGAGTTGCTGAAAGACAACGCGCTCAACTTTGTGGCCTGTGGGCTGGAGAGCGCCTACGTCAGCGAACGGGCGCCGGACGCGTTTGTGGCGCTCATGTCAAAGCACTACCACCGCTTAAAACGCATCCGTGATTACCGCGAAATTGACGACGTGCTGTTCAAATTCTCCCTGAATCTGCCGGACAGCGATATCCCGAATCTTGTCGACAAACTGCACGTCTCCCTCGACGGGATTATGAAACCCGTCACCAGCGGTTTTGGGTTTGTCGATTTAATTATCCCGGGCCTGCACAAAGCCAACGGCATTAGCCGTCTGCTGAAGCGCTGGAAAATCTCCCCAAAGGCGTGCGTGGCCATCGGCGACAGCGGCAACGATGCGGAAATGCTGAAGCTGGTGAAATACAATTTTGCCATGGGCAACGCGGCGCAGAGCATTAAAACGATCTGCCGCTACAGCACGGATGACAACAACCACCAGGGCGCACTGAATGTGATTCAGGCCGTGCTTGACGACCACTCCCCGTTCGACGCGTAATCTCTCTCTTGCCGGAGCACTGCTCCGGCACCTCACTCTTTTTCCATCCTGTGGCACACGTCAAACATTTAAACTTGCATTAACTAATTTTTAACTTAAAGTATCACTTGTAGATATTTTTACTTTCGAATGAAAGATGCGAGGCAGTTATGACGTTTACCAGTGAAAGTTTGCCTGCGGACCATAAAGCAGCGATTCGTCAGTTGAAGCGTGAACTACGTGCGCAGATCGGAGACGTTCAGGCGGTATTCGACACGCTCAGCGATAAAATCGCGACCCGCGTGGCGGAAATTAATGCCCTGAAGAACAAAGGTGAAACCGTCTGGCCGGTTATCCCGTTTGCGGATGTGAAAAACGGGACAATCACCCAGGCACAGCGTGACGCGGTCAAACGCCGTGGCTGCGCGGTGATTAAAGGTCACTTCCCCCGCGAGCAGGCGCTGGCGTGGGATCAATCGATGCTCGACTACCTCGATCTCAACCGGTTTGATGAGGTCTATAAAGGTCCGGGCGATAACTTCTTTGGTACCTTAACCGCCTCACGTCCGGAAATTTACCCTATCTACTGGTCGCAGGCGCAAATGCAGGCCCGCCAGAGTGAAGAGATGGCGCAGGTACAGTCGTTCCTGAACCGTTTATGGACATTCGAGAGTAATGGCAAACAGTGGTTCGATCCGGACGTCAGCGTCATTTATCCGGACCGTATTCGTCGTCGCCCACCGGGTACCACCTCTAAAGGGTTGGGCGCGCATACCGATTCCGGCGCGCTGGAGCGCTGGCTGCTGCCGGCCTATCAGCAGGTCTTTGCCCGCGTTTTTGACGGCAACGTGGATAAATACGATCCGTGGAACGCCGCACACCGTACCGAAGTGGAAGAGTACACCGTGGATAACACCACAAAATGTTCTGTATTCCGCACCTTCCAGGGCTGGACGGCGCTGTCAGATATGATCCCGGGTCAGGGGTTGCTGCATGTGGTGCCTATTCCGGAAGCGATGGCCTACATTCTGCTGCGTCCGCTGCTGGATGATGTCCCGGAAGATGAACTCTGCGGCGTCGCGCCGGGACGCGTCCTGCCGGTCTCCGAGAAATGGCATCCGCTGCTAATCGAAGCGCTGAGCAGCATCCCTGCACTGGAAGCAGGCGATTCCGTGTGGTGGCACTGCGATGTGATCCACTCCGTGGCGCCGGTGGAAAATCAGCAAGGCTGGGGCAACGTGATGTATATCCCTGCCGCCCCGATGTGCGAGAAAAATCTCGCCTATGCGAAAAAAGTGAAAGCAGCGCTGGAAACCGGTGCATCGCCGGGCGATTTCCCACGCGAAGATTATGAAAAAAACTGGCAGGACCGCTTTACCGTGAACGATCTGAATATTCACGGCAAGCGTGCACTGGGCATGGCTTAACTGTCGTATAACCCTTCCCGCTCCACGGCGGTGCGTCGTTTCCCCTGACGTATCCGCCGGACAGATCCCCGCACGGCCAGCGTGCCGTTAAGCAATAATGTTCCCACCGGCGCATCCGGGCGCATCAGCCGTTGCTGAAGCATATGCACCGCTTCGGTTCCCAGTTCATCGCGCGGTACGTGCACCGCCGTGAGCGGAACATCCTGAATGGCCGCCAGATTAAACCCGTCAATGCTCATCACCGAGATATCCTGCGGCACGCGCAAGCCCTGTTTTTGCAGCGCACTGATGGTGCCCGCCGCCATAAAATCGCCGCCGACCAAAAATGCGGTGGGCAGATCCTTACCCTGCATTTGACGGAGCCAGGAGGTGACCAGCTCTTCCGTTTCACGCGCGCTGAAGCTCGGAGCCACCAGCAGATCGCGTTTATCGTTGAATTTCAGGTTGTGAGATTGCCACGCATCGCGGATCCCGGCCAGACGCAGTTCCATGGTGTAACGCCGCAGGCAGAGGACATTCATCACCTCACGGTGTCCCATTTCAAACAGATAGTCCGCGGCCCGCTCACCTATCGCGCGGTGGTCCGGTGCCACTGCAGGCAGGCGCATATGCCGGTCGCGGCAGTTAATCAGCATGCAGGGTTTACCCACATCCACCGCCAGATCGTGGATATGCGGATCGTCGATACCGAGAAGAATAGCGGCCTGTGTCTCCGGCTCGTTCATCCGTGCCAGAAAAAGCTGTGCGTCGCTGTCATTTTCTTCCAGCGCGCAATAACGCAGACGGACATCGTGGGAAGCAAGGCCTTTACTCACGCTCTGAATCACGCGGTAGTAAAAGATGTCGGACCGCTCGTCAAAGGCGCGCTGTGGCGCAAAAACTACCAGGCTGTTGAGCAGTAGACGCCCCGCCGCCAGACCGTCCATCACCCCCAGCTCCCGCGCACAAGCCAGTACTCTGGCGCGCGCTTTTTCACTGGTGTTCGCTTTTCCTGCCAGCACCCGCGACACGGTGCTGATGGAGAGCTGTGTGCGGGCGGCAATTTCGGTGATTTTTAGCCTTTTGTCCATTTTGTGATCTGGCTCCATTTGCGAAATGAAAAAATTTTCATAGCGTACTCATCAGGCAGTAACTGGCATGAAAAGCATCATGCCAGATGATTTATGTCATTGATGAGAAATTTTGCACAAAATCCACTATTGCCCGCTCATTTTCTCCCTTAAGGTGAATTTGTCACACCACTTCCATACTAGTTGTATAGCAACTTCGAAATTAAAACGGATAGAAATCAAAGCCATAAAAATCTGTGTGACACCTGAACCTCCGTCCCCTTACCGTCCGTCTTGTGGAGAGTAAAATGAGTCAGGACATCAATAACACCGTTGCGACAAGCAAAACCCGTCGCGTCATTAAGAACCTGCGCTGGTATGTGCTGGTGCTGTTCTTACTGGGCGTCACCGTTAACTACATCACCCGAAACTCGCTGGGTATTCTCGCCCCTGAGTTGAAAGAGAGCCTTGGGATCACCACCGAGCAATACTCCTGGATCGTCGGGGCATTTCAGATTGCCTACACCATTTTCCAGCCTCTGTGCGGCTGGTTGATCGACGTGATTGGTCTGAAGATTGGCTTTATGGTTTGCGCCGGGATCTGGGCGCTGATGTGTATTTTCCACGCCGGGGCGGGCAGCTGGCTGCACCTGGCTATTCTGCGCTTCTTTATGGGTGCTTCTGAAGCGGCCGCCACGCCGGCGAATGCGAAAACCATTGGCGAGTGGTTCCCGAAATCGGAACGTCCTGTCGCGGCCGGTTGGGCGGGCGTAGGGTTCTCCATTGGCGCGATGCTGGCACCGCCCATCATCTATTTCGCGCACGCCTCGTTTGGCTGGCAGGGCGCATTTATGTTTACCGGCGTGCTGGCGCTGCTGTGGGTGATCCTCTGGTGGGCTTTTTACCACAACCCGGAACAGCATCCGAACCTGAGCAAGGACGAACTGGCGTTTATCAAGCAGGATAACGAACCGCCTGCGGTAAAACTGCCCTTCCTCACCGCGCTGAAAAATGTCTCCAAAAATAAGCGCTTCTACGGTATCGCCCTTCCGGCGTTTATGGCCGAACCGGCCTGGGCCGTGCTGAGCTTCTGGGTTCCGCTTTATCTCGCCAAAGAGCACGGCATGGATTTGAAGCAGATTGCGATGTTTGCCTGGCTGCCGTTCCTTGCCGCGGACCTCGGCAGCGTGGCAAGCGGCTACCTCACCCGTCTGTATGCCCGACTGTTCGGCTGCAGCCGTGTGAACTCGGTGGTGGCCAGCTCCGTCACCGGCGCATTCCTGATGATCTCCCTGGCCGTCGTGGCCATTACCCGCGACCCGTATATCACCATCGTGCTGATTTCCATCGGCGGTTTCGGGCATCAGATCATCTCCTGCATGCTCAGCGCCCTGGTCGTGGAGTCATTTGATAAAGGTCAGATGGCAACCGTTAACGGCATGCGCGGCTCGGCGGCCTGGATCGCCAGCTTCCTGTTCTCCCTGTTAATTGGGGTGACCGCCGACAAAATCGGCTTTAACCCGCTCTTTATTGCCATGGGGTTCTTTGACCTGATTGGCGCTGTTTTCCTGGTGGCATTTATTGCTGAACGTCGCGCCAAGCGCGCCTGCTAGTGGATGTATTGCGTATGAAAACCCTGAAAAACTGGACCGTTGATAAGCAGTCGGCAAATCATCTGGAACTGCTGGTCGATAACCAGCATCGTCTGTGCCTGTATGTGCTGGAAGAAAATCTGTTCCGCGTGCTGATTAAACGCAAAGGTGAGCTGACGCTGGATCGCACCTGGAGCATCGCCCCGCAGCAAGATGTGCCGTGGGAAGGTCGCCGCCGCGACGACCTGAGTGGTTTCACCTGCCCCGCCTGGACGCTAACGCAGCAGGACGACGTGCTGACGGTTGCCACCGAACAGCTGCGTGTGACCGTGCATCAGCCGCTGTGGCTGGAGTGGCACTACCGCAATGAGGCAGGTGAGTGGCAGCCGCTGGTCAACGACCGTCCAACCAGTGCCTATCTGCTGAATGCCCATGGCGACGGTGCGGCGCACTACCTGAGCCGCCGCAAGGATGAACGCTTCTACGGTCTGGGTGAGAAAGCCGGCGATCTGCAGCGTAACGGTAAACGCTACGAGATGCGCAACCTCGACGCAATGGGCTACAACGCGGCCAGCACCGATCCTCTGTACAAACATATTCCGTTCACCCTCACCCGTCGCGATGACGTGAGCTACGGTCTCTTCTACGACAACCTGAGCAGCTGCTGGCTGGATCTGGGCAATGAGATTGACAACTATCACACCGCCTATCGTCGCTGGCAGGCGGAAGCGGGCGATATCGATTACTACCTGTTCACGGGAAAACGGGCGCTGGACGTGACCAAAGCCTTCGTGCGTCTGACCGGGAAAACGCTCTTCGGGCCGAAATGGAGCCTGGGTTACAGCGGTTCGACCATGCATTACACCGACGCGCCGGATGCGCAGAACCAGCTGATGAACTTTATTCGTCTGTGCGAAGAACATGCTATTCCCTGCGACTCGTTCCAGCTCTCTTCGGGCTATACCTCGATCAACGGCAAGCGCTACGTCTTTAACTGGAACCACGACAAGGTGCCGCAGCCGAAGGTGATGACCCAGGCTTTCCACGACGCGGGGTTAAAGCTGGCGGCCAACATCAAGCCATGCCTGCTGCAGGATCACCCGCGCTATAACGAAGTTGCGGAAAACGGGTTGTTCATCCGCGATTCAGAAACCGACGCGCCAGAACGCTCCAGCTTCTGGGATGACGAAGGTTCTCACCTCGATTTTACCAATCCACAGACGGTGAAATGGTGGCAGGAAGGGGTAACCACGCAGCTGCTTGAGATGGGGATCGACTCCACCTGGAACGACAACAACGAATATGAAGTGTGGGATGGCGAAGCCCGCTGCCACGGCTTTGGCAAGGAAATCGCGATCAAGCACATTCGCCCGGTGATGCCGCTGCTGATGATGCGTGCCTCGCTGGAAGCGCAGCAGCGTTTTGCCCCGGAAAAACGTCCGTATCTCATTTCCCGCTCCGGCTGCGCGGGCATGCAGCGTTACGTCCAGACCTGGAGCGGCGATAACCGTACCTGCTGGGACACCCTGCGTTATAACACCCGCATGGGTCTGGGAATGAGCCTGTCCGGGCTGTTTAATGTGGGGCATGATGTCGGTGGTTTTTCCGGCGACAAACCCGACGCGGAACTGTTTGTACGCTGGGTGCAAAACGGCGTGATGCATCCGCGCTTTACCATTCACTCATGGAATGATGACCACACCGTTAACGAGCCGTGGATGTATCCGGGCGTGACGCCGGCTATTCGTGGTGCCATTGAATTACGCTATCGTCTGCTGCCGTACCTTTATACCCTGCTCTGGCAGGCGCATGCTGACGACGAACCGATGCTACGCCCGACCTTCCTCGACCACGAACACGATGCGCAGACGTTTGAGGAGAACGATGATTTCCTGCTGGGTCGCGACCTGCTGGTGGCAAGCGTGGTGGAGGCCGGGCAGCGCGAGCGACGCGTCTGGCTGCCGGATAACGAAACGGGCTGGTACGATTTTTACACCCATGAGTGGTTCGCTGGCGGGCAGTGGATCGTACGTGATGCGCCGCTGGAGAAATTACCGCTGCTGGTACGTGCCGGTGCGGGTCTGCCGCTCAGCGAACGCATTACGCATGTCAGCGCGGAAAAAGACACTACCCGTGAGCTGAAACTGTTCCCGGTGAAAGGCGTCGGTTCAACCGCGGGCCTGCTGTTTGAAGACGATGGTGAAAGCTGGGGCTATCAGAACGGCAATGCGCTGTGGGTGGAATGGGACATGGCATGCGACGGTGCCACCATCAACCTGAAGGTCAGTGCGCGGGGAGATTATCGTCCGGCGTGGAAAGCGCTGAAGATATCGTTACCGGCCGGGGAAAAACGCACGCTGCTGGTGAATGGTATTGAAGGGAGTGAATGGGTGGTCTAGTTCGGCCTGATGCCCGCTCCCACCGGGAGAGGACATCAAACACAGGCCCGGTAGGCGTAGCGCCACCGGGCTTTTTTTAACTCTCGATACCTTTACTGCGCAGGTAATCTTCGTAGTTACCGGTGAAGTCCACCACGCGCTCAGGCGTAATTTCGATCACGCGGGTCGCCAGCGAGCTGACGAATTCACGGTCGTGAGAGACGAAGATCAGGGTCCCCTGATACATCTCCAGCGCCATGTTCAGCGATTCGATAGATTCCATATCCAGGTGGTTAGTCGGTTCATCCATCACCAGGATATTGGGTTTTTCCATCATCAGCTTACCGAACAGCATGCGCCCTTTTTCACCACCGGAAAGTACTTTAGCAGGCTTCTTGATGTCGTCCTGGCTGAACAGCAGACGACCCAGAATGCTGCGCACCGCCTGCTCGTCATCGCCTTCTTGCTTCCACTGGCTCATCCAGTCGAAGACGGTCAGGTCGTTTTCGAACTCGTATTCATGGTCCTGTGCGTAGTAACCAATCTGCGCGTTTTCAGACCACTTCACGGTACCGTTATCTGGCTGCAGTTCGCCGACCAGGGTTTTCAGCAGGGTGGATTTACCCACGCCGTTGGCACCCAGAATGGCGATCTTCTCGCCCACTTCCAGCAGCAGGTTAAAGTTTTTAAACAGCGGACCGTTTTCAAAACCTTTAGCCAGGGCTTCCACTTCCAGCGCATTACGGAACAGTTTCTTGTCCTGCTCGAAGCGGATGAAGGGGTTCTGACGGCTGGACGCTTTCACTTCATCAAGCTTGATCTTGTCAATCTGACGCGCACGAGAGGTCGCCTGGCGAGATTTAGAGGCGTTCGCGCTGAAGCGGCTGACGAAAGACTGCAGATCAGCAATCTGGGCTTTCTTCTTGGCGTTATCCGCCAGCAGACGTTCACGCGCCTGCGTGGCTGCCGTCATGTACTCATCGTAGTTGCCCGGATAAACGCGCAGCTCGCCGTAGTCCAGGTCCGCCATGTGTGTACACACCATGTTCAGGAAGTGACGGTCGTGCGAGATGATGATCATGGTGCTGTCGCGATCGTTCAGCGTCTGCTCCAGCCAGCGGATGGTGTCGATGTCCAGGTTGTTCGTCGGTTCGTCGAGCAGCAGGATATCCGGGTTGGAGAACAGCGCCTGCGCCAGCAGAACACGCAGTTTCCAGCCTGGCGCGACTTCGCTCATCGGGCCGTAATGTTGTTCTACCGGAATACCCACACCCAGCAGCAGTTCGCCCGCACGCGCTTCCGCAGAGTAGCCATCCATTTCGCCGTACAGCACTTCGAGATCGGCCACTTTGTAGCCATCTTCTTCGCTCATCTCCGCCAGCGCGTAGATGCGATCGCGCTCCTGCTTCACTTCCCACAGCTCCGCGTGTCCCATGATAACGGTGTCAAGGACGGTGAACTCTTCAAAGGCGAACTGATCCTGACGCAGCTTACCGATGCGCTCGTTTGGATCGAGCGAAACGTTGCCCAGCGTCGGCTCTAAATCACCGCCGAGGATTTTCATAAAAGTAGATTTACCGCTACCGTTGGCGCCAATCAGGCCGTAACGGTTGCCGCCGCCAAATTTGACGGAAATGTTTTCGAACAGCGGCTTACTGCCAAACTGCATAGTGACGTTGCTGGTAACTAACACGGGGAGATTCCTGCGAAAAGTGTGATAAACACGGCATTATGCCACAATTCCGAATTGAGATCCCGCGTTGCGGCAATCCGCTAAACTTTAACAAAATCGAAAAAAATGTGATTTCGTACACATCTGAATTCCCTGTTAGCGGGAATGCACATATAATGCGCTCCCATCAAGATTCAGACTTATCAACTCATCGCCGGAATGGCTTAGATACCTCGCACAACATGAACATGAAATTAACAACGCTTTTTGCGGCGGCGTTAGCCGTAGTAGGTTTTTGCAAAACCGCTTCTGCGGTGACTTATCCGCTGCCGACAGACGGTAGCCGTCTGGTTGGTCAAAACCAGGTGGTCACGGTGCCTGAAGGTAACGCTCAGCCACTGGAATATTTCGCGGCGCAGTACCAGTTGGGCCTGTCTAACATGCTGGAAGCGAATCCGGGTGTTGACCCGTATCTGCCTAAAGCCGGTACCGTGCTGAACATTCCTCAGCAGCTGATCCTGCCGGATACCGTCCATGAAGGTATCGTCATCAACAGCGCGGAAATGCGTCTGTATTACTACCCGAAAGGCACCAACACGGTTATCGTGCTGCCAATCGGTATCGGCCAGTTGGGTAAAGACACCCCAATGAACTGGACGACCAAAGTTGAGCGTAAGAAAGCAGGCCCAACCTGGACGCCAACCGCCAAAATGCACGCAGAGTACATCGCTGCGGGTGAACCCCTGCCAGCCGTTGTACCGGCAGGCCCGGATAACCCAATGGGTCTGTACGCGCTGTACATTGGCCGTCTGTACGCGATTCACGGGACCAACGCCAACTTCGGTATCGGCCTGCGCGTAAGCCACGGCTGCGTACGTCTGCGTAACGAAGACATCAAATTCCTGTTCGAAAACGTGCCGGTCGGTACCCGCGTCCAGTTCATCAACGAACCGGTTAAAGCGACGTCTGAGCCGGATGGCAGCCGTTACATTGAAGTACACAACCCGCTGTCCACCAGCGAAGACCAGATCAACAACAACGAAATCGTTCCGGTTACGCTGAACAGCGCGGTGCAGTCCGTGACCTCTCAGCCGGATGTAGAGACAGCGATTGTTGACCAGGCCGTTCAGAACCGTTCTGGTATGCCAGTGCGTCTGAACTGACCCTCTGCCCGGTGGCGCTTTGCTGACCGGGTCTGAGAATAAAAAAGCGGGCTCTGATGCCCGCTTTTTTTATCCGTTATTGACGATAACTATCCCGCCGTGGTCGTAACGGTAGTGACAGTGGGCATACTCAAGCGGTGTGCCATCCTCCAGATAGATAACCTGCTCCACCTCAAGCACCGGATCGGTCTGCTCGCAGATAAGGTGTTGCATATCCAGCGCGTTCGGTTTTAGCGCCCGCACCACCCGGTACGACCCCATGATTTTCAGCCCCAGCGTCTCCTGCACGTAGCGGAACACGGAGCCTTCAAGATGGCTTTTATTCAGACCGGGCACCAGATTAAGCGGCATTACGGTGGAGTCCAGCGACATCGGCTCACCGTTGAGCAGACGCAGCCGAACAAAGTCATAGACAGGCGCATCGGCGTTAATCATCAGCGAGGCCTGCTCCTTCTCGTTTGGAAAACGCAGCTCGAAATGGACCACGACGCTGGAAACGGTGCCCAGATGCTCCCAGGTTTTTGTTGCACCGAAGTAGTCGCTGCCGGAAAGATCCCACTGCGAGAGTTGCAGGAAATTTTTGCGGATAAACGTCCCCTGCCCCTGACGGGTATAGATCAGCCCTTCCACAATTAACTGGCGTATGGCCTGCTGTATGGTCATCCGGCTGGTGCTGAACTCCGCCGCCAGGGCAAACTGGTCCGGGAGCGGTTCGTTGGCGGCGTATTGCTGGCTAATAATGCGTTTCTTAATTTCCCGCGCTATGGTGATGTACTTCGCCGCCATCGTCCTTCCTTTCTGTTAGTTTTCTGTCCCGCTGTTTTTTAATGCCACTCTCTCGGCAATTTTGAGGAAAGGCAGGTAGAAGAATACACCAAATACAATGATTGCCAACTGCACGACCACGGCGCGCCAGTCCCCTGCCGTTGCCAGCCAGGCGCTCAGAATGGGCGGAGTTGTCCACGGGATCATAACCACACAGCGCGACATTAACCCCAGGGTAGTACAGAACCACGCAAACCAGATACCTATGGCAGGTAGCAGCACAAAGGGGATCATCAGCGGCAGGTTGAACACAATCGGCAGGCCAAAAATGACCGGCTCGTTGATGTTAAACAGACCCGGCGCCAGCGACAAACGGGCCACCTGTTTCGCCGATTTTTGCCGTGAGAAGACGAAAATGGCAATCAACAGTGAAATCGTGCTGCCGGTGCCCCCCACCATACCAAAGGTCGGTACAAAGATATTGTTGATGATATGTGGGACAGGCTGACCGTTGGCAAAGGCCAGCATATTCTCGTTGGTGTTGATCAGCAGAAACGGCTCCAGCACCACGCTGTTAACCACTGACTGATGGATCCCAAGCGTGAACAGGAAGTTACCAAAGCTATAGATAAAAATCGTGCCCGGCAGGCTGGTGTTGATCAGGCGCAGCGGCTGCTGAATAAAAGTGGTGATCAGGTGGATGAGATCCGTGTGCAACACGTTCGCCAGAAGCGCGGCCAGTATAGCAAACAGGGAAAGCGTCAGGATCGTCGGGATCAGCGCGGTAAACGATTTGCTGACCGCCGGCGGTACATTTTCACCTAAAGAAATGTGCAGCGCTTTCAGACGAGAAATGGCGATAAACAGTTCCGTTGAGAGCAGACCAATCAGCACCCCGGCAAAAATGCCGGTTGAGCCAATATTGGAGAACGTCAGCACCTGCGTGACGTTCACCGTGGCGTCGCTGCCGACGGGCGTGAGCTGTAAGCGCATCGGCATCATAATGATAAAACTGCTGATGGCGATAACCACTGCCGAGACCGGGTTGTCGAAGTCTTTGTTGCGTGCCAGCGACCAGGCAATCATCGGTGCCAGCAACAGCGCGGCGATATTCAGCGTACCGTTAATAATCGCCTCGCCCCACACCTTAAAATGCACCAGCGTGTCGCCTTCAAAAATCCATGGAAATACCACGTTATTCACCAGCACCGCCAGACCGGCAAGGATGAAAATGGGCATGACCGTGGCGAAGGCATCGCGCAGGGAACGCAGGTGCACCTGGTTTGCCAGGCGCGCCGAGAACTCAACAAATCTGTCGACAAAAGACTGCATATGCGGTGTTATTTTTGTTTCAGACATAGCGGATATTTCCCTTCAATCAGTCACAAAAACGGCCCGGCAGCGTACGGCTTACATCTCGCGTCCGTTGGTATGGATAACCTGTTTCAACCATGCGTAGCTCTTCTTCGGTACGCGCTTTAAGTCTTTCAGGTCGTGGTTTTCACGGTTCACATAGACCACGCCGTAACGCTTACGCATGTCTCCCTGTGAACTCAGAATGTCGATTAAGCCCCAGCCGAGGTAACCGATCACCTCTGCGCCATCCTCAAACATGGCTTGTTTCATCGCCTCGATATGCGCCCGGTGGTAGTCAATACGGTAGGTATCTTCAATCGGATTCACACCGTCCCAGGACTCGATCACCCCAATACCGTTTTCAATCGGGAATACTGGCATACGCCAGTCGTTGTAATAGCGGGTGATGATGGTGCGAAAGCCCAGCGGATCAATCTGCCAGTTCCATTCGGTCGCTTTCAGGTACGGGTTATTTTTATCACCGTGCAGAAGGTAATCGTTGACCGGCGTTCCTTCGGGGATCGCATCACTGTCGAGCGTTTTACTGGCATAGTAGCTGAAGGCCATATAGTCGTTTTTGGTACGCGCCAGCAGCGCAAGATCCTCAGCGCGGTAGATATCCGCAAAACCTTGCTGTTCAACGACCGCCATCACCGCCGGGCTGTAACCCTGGCCGGCAAAGACGCGCAGCAGGTTCTGGTTGAGGAATTCGTCATACTGCTGGGCGCAGAAGATATCACGCGGTTTACAGGTCGCCGGATAGACCAGCTGGTGCGCCAGCATACCGCCCATCAGCTGGCCCGGACGGGTCTGGTGCAGGTATTCGGTCAGGGTCATATGCGCGACCATGGTGTGGTGCTGCAGTTCATACAGCTCGCGCAGGGTTTTCTCGCCTTTCATATAGCCCGAGATCCGGAAGGCTTCCGGCATGTGGAAGATGTTCTGCTCGTTAAACGTCAGCCAGTACTTCACCCGGTCGCCGTAACAGTCGATCATCTTTTTGCCGTAGCGGATAAACGCGTCCATCACACGGCGATCGTTAAAACCGTTGTACTCCTGCGCCAGCGCCAGCGGCATATCGAAGTGGTAGAGGCAGATCATCGGCTCAATGCCGCGGGCAATTAAATCGTTAATAAAGCGGTCATAAAAGGCGATACCTTCGTCGTTGAAGTCACCGTCGCCCTGTGGACATACACGGCTCCAGGCGATCTGAAAGCGGTAGCAGTTCATGCCAAGATCCTGCATCAGGTCGAAATCTTCCCGATAGCGGTGGTAGGAATCGGTCGCGACTTTCCAGTCAGAAACGTTCTCCCCGGCTTCGAGAATGTCATATACCGACATTCCCTTTCCTCCCTCATTCCAGGCCCCTTCCGTCTGCATACTGGATACGGAATTGCCCCATAAAAAATTGGCTGGCAGAAATTGATTCATGATCGCTCCCTATATGACTAGTCATTTGAAATTTCATGACTAGTCATATAGGCGAAGACGAAAAATCAATCAAAGAGGAGGATCGTTTTTTGTGAGCAAGGCGGGAAAAAAACCCGGTCAGCGAAGCGAGACCGGGGGGAAGGACGGTTATTGTTGTGCGAGCTGATGACGGCGATATTCACCCTGCCGCTCCAGCATCCAGCCCGGGTACTCGCGCGGCAGCGCGCTGACGGCATCAAG
This sequence comes from Enterobacter sp. 200527-13, assembly GCF_027924865.1. NCBI lineage: Bacteria > Pseudomonadati > Pseudomonadota > Gammaproteobacteria > Enterobacterales > Enterobacteriaceae > Enterobacter > Enterobacter sp. 200527-13. The sequence goes on along the minus strand of NZ_BSCM01000001.1, from coordinate 684,558 downwards.
CTGTTTAAGCTCGTCTTCGCTTAAACGGATCCCGGTGGCGGCAATGTTGTCGTCCAGCTGGTCGACACGTTTGGCACCAATAATGACGCTGGTTACGGCCTTCTGATGCAGCAACCACGCCAGCGCAATTTGCGCCACAGAGACACCCTTGCGCTCGGCCAGAGTGCGCATCACATCCACGCAATCGAAAGCACGCTCTTTATTCACCGGCGGGAAGTCAAATTCCAGGCGGCGACCGCCGGATTCACTCTGCCCGTCACGGCCATATTTTCCGCTAAGCAGACCGCCTGCCAGTGGGCTCCAGACCATCAACCCGACGCCTTCACTCTGCATCATCGGTATCAGTTCACGCTCAAGATCGCGCCCGGCGATGGTATAATACGCCTGCAGCGAAGCAAAACGCGCCAGTCCAAGGCGTTCGGAAATGCCCAGCGCTTTGGCAATCTGCCACGCCGCCCAGTTAGAGACGCCGATATAACGCACGTGCCCATGCTGCACCAGGTTATCCAGCGCGTAGAGCATCTCTTCGACCGGGGTTGCCGGGTCAAAACCGTGGAGCTGATACAGATCGATATGATCGAGCTGCAGACGGCGCAGGCTCTCTTTGACGCTACTGATGATGTGATAGCGCGAACTGCCGCGGGAGTTCACCCCGGCCGTGCCCGTTTCGCCAAACACTTTGGTGGCAACCACCACGTTTTCGCGCGGAATTTTCAGGTTCTTCAGCGCCTGGCCGGTGATCTCCTCCGAGCGCCCTTCCGAATACACATCCGCGGTATCGATGAAATTAATTCCGGCATCCAGTGCACGGCCCACCAGCTGCTCGGCTTCACTTTGCTGCAGCTGACCAATCTTGCCCCACATGCCGCCTTCTCCGCCGAAGGTCATGGTGCCAAGGCACAGTTCAGACACAAACAGACCGGTATTGCCCAGTTTTTGATAACGCATAAGATAATCCTCGCATGTCGTTCGATGGGTACCCGATAGTTATACCCGCCCCATAGCCATCGCGAATGTGGTGTTCCTGTCCGTTTCTTGCCCAATCCTCTGAATCTTATCCGCGCGGAGCCTCACCAAAGACCTTGTAATCCGGTAATTGCACCTGCTGATACGGCTCCCAGCCGCCGCCCAGCGCTTTGTAGAGCGCCACCAGATCGAGAGCGCTTTGTACCTGCGCCTGCGCGCGTTGCTGCTGCGCCTGCGCCAGCTGCCGCTGGGCATCCAGCACGTCAATAAAGCTGGCGATCCCCTGCCGGTAGCTGTCGCTTGCCAAATCGAACGCGTTTTGCAACGCATCGATGGTTTTGGCAAGGCCGGCTTCACGCTGCTGATCGGTGCGGTAACTCACCAGCGCATTCTCCACGTCCCCGAGCGCGGTGAGCACTGTCTGGCGGTAGTCGAGCACTGCCGCGCCCTGCTGCGCACGCGCCACCTTCACGCTCGAGACCAGTCTTCCGCCCTGGAAAATCGGTATCGAGACCTGCGGGCCGAAGCTGTAGAAGTGGCTGCTCCAGTCCGTCAGCCAGTTGGTTTCGCTGTTTCGCAGACCAAACTGCCCGGAGAGGGTAAAGCTCGGGAACAGCTGCGCCACGGAAACGCCAATTTGCGCCGTGGCGGCGTGGAGGTTGGCTTCCGCCTCGCGTACGTCAGGACGACGACGGGCCAGCGTAGAGGGGATACCCGTTTGTACGATATCCGGCAGGGTGGGCATCGGCTGTGCCGACTGCAGCTCCGCATCCAGCGCCCCCGGCGGCTTGCCGAGTAAAATCGCGAGGCCATTCATTGCCTGCCGTGCCTGGGCCTGATACTGAGGAAGCTGCGCTTCGAGGTTCCCCAACTGGGCACGCGCATTTTCAACGTCCATCTGCGGTGACAGCCCGCCCCGCTGGCGGCTTTCGGTGAGTTCCAGGGTTTGTTGCGCGCTCTTAATCTGGGTGTTCAGCGTGGCAATGATGCTCTGCGCACCCCGCAGCTGCAGCCATGCGCGCGCCACTTCCGCCTCCAGCGACACCAGCGCGTCGTTACGCTGCTCTATCGCCGCTTTCTGCTGCGCTTCGGCAGCCTCTACCTGTCGGCGCACCTTGCCCCACAGGTCGATTTCCCACTGCGCATCGAAGCTCCCCTGGTAAAGATTGATCGGCTGCGTCAGCGGTCCTAGCGCGCCCCTGAGTTCAGGATCCACGTTATCAAGCTGGTCGTAAACGCCGTGGGATTTCAGCTCTCCCTCCAGCCCAAGCTGCTGGCGCGTGGCCTGCAGATTACCGTTTACGGAAGGGTAAAACGCCCCACCCGCCTGGTTAATCTGTTCGCGCGCCCCGGCAATACGCAACACCGTCTGCTGCAGGGATAAATTTCCCGCGATCGCGCGCTCTATCAGGCTGTCCAGCTGCGGTGAACCGAAGGTTTTCCACCAGCGTGGGTTGGTTGCCATCGAGGCCGTTTTTGACTTCACGCCGCTGTCACCCGGATCGTTCCAGTGTGTCGGGGTCTGCGACGCCGGCGGCTGGTAATCCGGCCCCACGGCGCAGCCTGCCAGCAGCATGATCATCAGGGGGGTTAAACGTCTGTGTATCATCAATGTGCTCCTGCACTCCCCTCGCTCTTAACCGGCGAGAGCAACAAACAAAACGGAATCAGTAACATGGCTACCACGCTCAGAATGGTGAACACGTCGATATACGCCAGGAAGCGCGACTGCTCGATCATGGTCTGGTACATGCGCCCGGTGGCGATACCGGTAGGGTCCCCGACCTGAGTGGTGAAGTTCTGGATCGCCTGTGCGCTTTCGCGTATCGCCAGCTGGAACTGTTCATTAAACGGTGACGCGTGATAGGCCAGATGCGCGCTGTGCGCCTGGGAACGTTCGGTAATGGCCGCCGTAGAAAGCGAGATGCCAATTGAGCCCGCCACGTTGCGGAACATGGTGAACAGCGCCGCCGCATCGGCGTTCAGCCGCCTCGGTATCGAAATAAAAGCAATGGTGGTGAGAGGAACAAACAGGAACCCAAGCCCTATCGACTGGGCGCTGCGGAACAACACCAGCGTTTCGAAATCGATATCCGGGGTCAGCGTACGTGACCAGAAGAACGACACCGCCAGGCAGGTAAAACCGAAAGCGATAATCCAGCGCGTCTGCACCACCGGCATCAGCTTCAGCACCAGCGGGATAGTCAATACGATCAACACGGCGCCCGGCGAAAGCACCAGCCCCGACCAGGTGGCGGTGTAGCCCAGATCCTGCTGTGCAAGCTGCGGAATCACCACCGAACTGCCGTACAGAATCATCGCCATGCCCGCCATCAGCAGGCTGGAGATGGCGAAGTTGCGATCTTTCATGCAGTGCAGATCTACCACCGGTTTTTTGGCATACATCAGCCAGTAAATCGCTCCAATAATGCCGATGAGCGTCAGCACGGCGAAGGTGCGAATAAAGTTCGAATAAAACCAGTCCTCATCTTCTCCCCGGTCGAGCATCACCTGCAGGCAGCCCAGCCCCAGCGCGATCAGGCCGATCCCCGTCCAGTCGATAGACAGCTTCTCTTTCGATTTGCTTTCCCATGGCGGGTCTTCCAGCAGCTGGTAGATCGCCAGCACCGTTACAATCCCCACCGGAATGTTGATGAAGAAAACCCAGCGCCAGGAGTAGTTATCGGTGATCCAGCCGCCCAGCGTCGGGCCAAGTACCGGCGCAACGATGATGGCGATTGACGACAGACCAAACGCTTTACCCCGGTCCTCGGGTTTAAAGTAGTCGAGCAGCACCGACTGCTGCGTGGGCTGCAGCCCCCCGCCGAAAAAGCCCTGCATTACGCGAAAGAGAATGATTTGCCATAGCTCGGTGGCGATCCCGCACAGGAACGAACAGACGGTGAACATCACGATGCAGATGAGGAAGAACTGCTTGCGGCCAAAAACCCGGCTCAGGAAAGCCGATATCGGCAGCACTATGCCGTTTGCCACCAGGTAGCTGGTCAATACCCAGGTGGATTCGTCGTAGCTGGACGAGAGCGACCCGGCCACATGCGGGAGTGCCACGTTAACGATAGTGGTGTCGAGGATTTCCATAAACACCGCCAGCGTGACCACAATCGCCACCGCCCACGGATTACTGGCAGGTCGCCAGTTGTCGTGGCTGTGATCCGTCATTCCACTGTCACCTTCGGTGCAACCGACAGTCCAAGCGGCAGCGGTTTGTTGGGATCCAGCCCTTTATCAATCACGATCTTCACCGGCACGCGCTGAACGATTTTGACAAAGTTACCGGTAGCGTTTTCCGACGGGAAGGCGGAGAAGCGCGAGCCGCTGCCCTGTTGAATACTGTCGACATGGCCTTCGAGCGCCATATCCGGCCAGGCATCTACGGACACCTCGACCTTATCGCCCGGCTTCATGCGTTCGAGTTGCGACTCTTTAAAGTTCGCCACCACCCACACATTCGGAGAGACCAGTGAAAACAGCGCGGTACCCGCCTGCACCAGGGTGCCGGGCTGGACGTTGCGTTTAGTGACAAAACCGTCAAACGGGGCGCGGACTTCGGTGTAAGAGAGGTTCAGCGTCGCGGTTTCCAGCTGCGCTTTGGCCTGATCGACCTGGCGCTGACGCGCTTCCACATTGGTCTCCTGCTGGCGGATCTGCAGCTGTACCTGCTCCGCCACTTCAAGCTGCGCCTGCGCACTTGCCAGGCCCGCCTGGGCACTGCGCAGCTGGGCATTGGCGGTATCAATACTTTGCTGGGTGGTCGCTCGCGGGTCAACGCCTCGCTGGCGGCGATACTCCGCCTGCGCATTGGCCAGATCGGCCTGCGCTTTAATCACCTGCGCTTTAGCTTCATCACGCTGAGCGGGATACTGGACTTTTGACAGCGCCAGCTGCGCCTGAGCCTGATGCAGCTGGGCGATCGCCAGCCCAAGCTGGGCCTGCGCCTGATCGCGCTGGGCGGTGGTATCACGCGGATCGATAACCACCAGCAGGTCACCCTTTTTCACCCGCTGGTTATCGCGCACGCGCAGCTCGGTGACATAGCCTGCCGTTTTCGGGGCAATCGTCACCACATCACCGTCGGTAAAGGCGTCGTCAGTGGTCTCTTCGTTACGGGTTAAAAACCACCAGACCAGCGCCACGATAACCATCACCACCACGACAATGCCAAGGATGATTAACGGTTTTTTGCCCGGGCGCTTACGCTGTTTAGTGTTGTTTTCCTGCTCGTCAGCAGGCAGGTTTTGATCTTCAGCCATAGGTCAGCAACAGTCCTGTCAGTGAGCGGCATCACACTATGCCGTTCACTAAAGCTAGGACGTTGCTATACGTTTGCCAGGAAAAACTGACAAATTGCGCACTATATGAGAAGGAAAATTCCGAAACCGATCGCCGCGGCCCAAATCAGCATCGGGATCGACCAGACATGGAAACGCCACCAGATACGACGATCGTTAGCCATACGCAGGGCAATCAGGTTAGCAAGCGAACCGGGCAGCAGCCCAAACCCGCCGATATTCACCGCCCACGCCAGCAGCGTGTCAGGGGGAACGTAGTTGAGGAGTAAAATGGTGGAAGGCACGTTGCTGATGAACTGTGACAGACCAATCGCCGTGAGCCACAATCCCGGCTGCGACAGGCCACTGACGCTGTGCAAAACGTGTTGCAGTACCGGAAGCTGGATAAGCAGATGCACATCAATAAACATCACCATAAAGACCAGCAGTAACGTCCAGTCCACGCTGACCAGCACGCGCCGCGCCAGGAATAAAAAACCGGCGGCGACGAGCAGTACGCCCGCCAGTTCATACTTCAGTTCCAGCGCGAACAGGAAAACGATGTACAGCGCCAGACAACTCCACACCAGACGCGGCTGCCACTGCGGGCCCGTGGTACCGCTGTGGTACTGCAGTTTTTTAACCGGGAACGCGAACCAGCAGACCGCCAGCAGCGACACCATCATCACCAGCGCCAGCGGAGCCATCTGCCAGGTAAAAGCGGCAAACGACAGCCCGGAGCGTCCCCACAGGAGAATATTTTGTGGGTTGCCAATAGGGGTCAGAAGCGAACCGGCGTTAACGGCCAGCGCCTCGAAGATGATCAGCCGGCTAACCGGGATCTCGCAGAGCTTACGCAACGTGAGCGTGAGTGGCACGATGATAAACAGCGCCACGTCGTTGGTCAGAAACGTCGACAGCACCGCAGCAGAGAACACCATAAACAGCGCCAGACGGCGTTCAGTGGCAAAGCGGCGCACCATTTTACGTCCCAGGACGTCAAAATAGCCGCTCAACTCTACCCCTTTGGTAAGCATCATCAGGCCACTGAGGGTAATGATGGTGCGCCAGTCAATCACCGCAGGCCAGGTGTGTGGCGCAAACGGCACAAAGATGCTCAGTACTGCGCCAATGATGAATAAGAGATGGAAGAAACGATCGCGTGCCAGGGCCTGCAGTCCGGGGATGTTCATTCAGCGGAGGGACCATATTTAAGGGTAAATTCGCGAAACTTAACCAGCGTCTCTTCGCTGACGTGGTGTTCCATTCCTTCCGCGTCCCGGCGGGCAATTTCCGGGCTTACGCCCAGCACCAGTAAGAAGTTTTCGACGAGCTGGTGGCGCTCGCGACTCTCCTGGGCGAGTTTCTCCCCTTCCGGCGTCAGAAAGACGCCGCGCCAGGGGATCATTTCAATCAGGCCCACGGAGGCCAGACGTTTTAACATTTTTGCCACTGTCGGTTGGGAAACGCCCAGCCGTGCAGCCATATCCACCTGGCGCGCCTCCCCGACCTCGCGAATCAAATCGGAAATCAGTTCAACATAGTCATCAATCAGCTCACGACGGTGCGCTTCACGTACCTGGCGAAAACCTTCGACATGTTCTTCAACATTCACCAGTTGCGTCGTTTTTCTGATTGTTGGCTTACCTGCGCGACGGTTCATTGTACTTCCTCAGTGGGGTGACGCTTCCAGCGCCCGGTATCGAGAGCGCACATTGTAAACCATCCCTCTACAAGCACAAAAAATTAACGAAATAGCCATAGCTATACAATATAGCCTGTGCTATATCTGTATGTAATGCAGTCACCCTTCACGGATCGAAGGGATCAAAAATCAGGAGGTCTCATGAACGAATTCAAGAGGTGTATGAACGTGTTTACCCACTCCCCCTTTAAAGTACGCCTGATGCTGTTGAACATGCTGTGCGATATGTTTAACAACAAACCCCCGCATCAGGACGACAAACCTTCCCACTAAGCGGCGTTGCGGTACGCCGCTTCATTTTTCCGTCACAAACCCTCTGTACACTGGCTTTTAGCCGCCCTATTCCCGATCTTTTTTACGGATTTGTAATCCCCTTCGCAAAACATCTGCTTAGCAACTGTTGCTATTATTTAGCGCTCGCACTATCTTCTTGCAGCCCTGCACAATTTGCGGCTCGCTGAAGCGGACCCTCATTCCCTCTCCACGCACTGTCAGGCAGGTTATGACCCTTGACGCCAGGGTGAGCACATGGCGTTTTTATCCATGATAGTGACCTATGAATTTAACCCTGATAGACACCGTTGTTACCCGTAGCCGGGCCTTAAGCCCGTGGACGGGATTTTACTTTTTGCAGTCATTACTGATTAACTTTGCGCTTGGCTATCCCTTTAGCCTGCTCTATGCCGTGGCCTTTACCTGCATATTGCATGTGCTGTGGCGAACGGCTCCGCGCGCGCAAAAAACGTTAGTCGGAATCTGTTCCCTGGTCGCTGCACTCTATTTCCCGTTTGGTCAGGCTTACGGCTCGCCGAACTTTAATACCCTGCTGGCGCTGCACTCGACCAATATGGAAGAGTCGACAGAGATCCTGACGATCTTCCCCTGGTACAGCTACGTGGTCGGCCTCTTTATCTTTGCCCTTGGCGTGATAGCCGTTCGCCGTAAAGCGGAAGAGAAAAAAACGTGGGGAAAAATTGAGCACCTGTGCCTGGCGTTCAGCGTGGTGGCATTCTTTGTCGCACCAGTACAAAACCTGGCCTGGGGTGGGGTGTTCAAGCTGAAGGATACCGGCTATCCGGTGTTCCGATTTGTGAAAGACGTCGTCGTTAACAATAAAGAGGTGCTCGACGAACAGGCACGTATGGCTGAGCTTTCAAATATGAAAGACACCTGGAACGTGCTGGCCGTGAAGCCCAAATATCACACCTATGTGGTGGTGATTGGTGAAAGTGCACGTCGCGACGCCATGGGAGCCTTTGGCGGACACTGGGACAACACGCCGTTCGCCAGTTCGGTCAAAGGCACCCTGTTTACCGATTATGTTGCGGCCAGCGGCTCAACGCAGAAATCTCTCGGCCTGACGCTGAACCGGGTGGTCGATGATAAACCCCAGTTTCAGGATAACTTTGTTACCCTGGCGAACCGCGCAGGTTTCCAGACCTGGTGGTTCTCCAATCAGGGGCAAATTGGCGAATACGATACGGCCATTGCCAGTATCGCCAGACGCGCCGACGAAGTGCAGTTCCTGAAGAACGGTGATTTTGAAGCGGACAAGAATACGAAAGATGAAGCGTTGCTGAAAATGACGGCGCAGGTCTTTGCCTCTCCGCGTACCCAGCCGCAGCTGATTGTTCTGCACCTGATGGGGTCTCACCCACAGGCCTGCGATCGGACCGGCGGTAAATACGCAGAGTTTGTGCAGTCCAAGGAGACCTCATGCTATCTCTACACCATGACGCAAACCGACGACCTGCTGAGCAAACTGTACGATCAGTTACGCAATACGGGTGACAGTTTCTCGATGGTCTACTTCTCGGATCACGGGCTGGCGTTTAAAGAGCGCGGTAAAGAGGTGCAGTATCTGGCGCACGACGATAAGTTCCAGCAGAACTTCCAGGTACCGTTTATGGTTGTGTCGAGTGATGATAAAACGCATCGCATTATTAAAGCGCGGCGTTCGGCCAATGATTTCCTGACCTTCTTCTCGCAGTGGACGGGGATTTCGGCACAGCAGATAAAAAATGCGTACCCGTTTGTCTCTAACAAGAAGGCTCCCCCAGTTTACGTTACCAACTTCAAGTTACAGAAAGTTGACTATAACCATCTAGGAACCGATATCTTCGATATTAAGAGTAAATAATCCGGGCAATCTGCTACCCTCTCCTGCAAGGCGAGGGATTAACGTAAAAAAAAATCCGCCACATTGGGCGGATTTTTTACTGGCTCACCGAAGTGATTAGAAGCGGTAACCTACGCCCGCGATCCAGGTGCCAACGTCAACGTTGCGGATACGGCTCTGCTCATAAGAGAAGTCCAGAGCGACGTCCTGGATTGGGTTGAACTGCAGACCCGCGCCATAGGAGAAGCCGTAGTCGCTGTTGCTTGCAGTGCGGTTCAGACCCTGGTTTTCGGTCTGCTGGAATTTACCGTAGCCAACACCTACAACACCGTAGATGCTTGCCCAGTCGTTCAGACGGTAAGCTGGACCAGCGGTGATGCCGTAGTACTGGCCTTTGTTGTATGCGCCGTTTTCAGAACGATCTTTCTCGGTGTAGGTGAAAGAACCGATCACGCCCAGTGGGTTGTTATCCTGCTCGTAACGATACTTCAGGTTGAAACCGTTAGCTTTGTTCATCACGCCCTGCATATCGCTCTGAGCGTAACCACCGGTTACAGTAGAAGTAGCAGCTACAGCGGTACCTGCGGAAACAGCCAGTACAGCGGCCAGTGCTGAAAGACATGCAATTTTTTTCATAACCACCTCAAATGTGCTTCAAGTAAGTCCGTAAGTTTTAAATATATCAAAAAAATTTGCGAAACTCTTTGTGATTCGTGATGTCTAACTGAACCTTTCCTGTAACAGAACGTTTCCAGCGTCAGCTATCTCATTCAAATCACATACAATTTTCGCTATAAAACGCTCATACTGCGCGCCTGCGCCGTTACATTCATCCAGATTATTCCTAATCTGACAGGCGATAAATCCACCAGCGCTTAACCATTTTACGGAATTTACACGTTTTTTTTTCAACGGTCTCTCAACCGTTGCAGCTTATTTCCTTTACACTGCAACCTTTACTTCATTTGACATAAGTTGACAGGAGAAAGGATGCCTGGGTTATCCCGCTCGTCGTCGGTCTGGTTGCCGGTTGTCGTCATACTCATCGCCATGTTGTCCATTCAAAGCGGTGCCTCGCTGGCTAAATCCCTCTTTCCGCTGGTCGGTGCGCCTGGGGTCACGGCCCTGCGTATTGCCCTCGGAACCGCGATCCTGGTGGTGATTTTCAAACCCTGGCGTTTACGCTTTAAAAAAGAACAACGCTTACCGCTGCTTTTTTACGGGCTGTCCCTGGGAGCGATGAACTACATGTTCTATCTCTCCATCCAGACAATTCCGTTGGGGATTGCCGTGGCACTGGAGTTTACTGGCCCGCTAGCGGTAGCGCTTTTCTCGTCCCGTCGTCCCGTTGACTTTATCTGGGTAATTTTAGCCGTTCTTGGCCTGTGGTTCCTGCTGCCGCTGGGTCAGAGCGTCTCAGAGATCGATCTCACAGGCGCGGCGCTGGCTCTGGGGGCGGGTGCCTGCTGGGCTATCTATATAGTGACCGGACAGCGCGCCGGGGAAGAGCATGGCCCGGCGACGGTTGCAATCGGTTCATTAATTGCCGCTATCATCTTTGTGCCGGTGGGTATGGCTCAGGCCACCGAGTCCATCTGGCAATGGTCAGTCATGCCCATCGGGCTGGCGGTCGCCATTCTTTCCACAGCACTCCCCTACTCTTTAGAGATGATAGCCCTGACGCGCCTGCCGACGCGCATTTTCGGCACGCTGATGAGCATGGAGCCCGCGCTCGCCGCCCTGTCAGGGATGGTCTTCCTCGGGGAAACCCTGACCTTCACCCAGACGCTGGCCCTGTGTTCGATTATCGCCGCCTCAATGGGCTCAACGCTAACGATGCGCCCGGAACCTAAAGTTGAGAAAATTGACCTCAATTAGCGCCCTATATTCTGCGTGGCTTTATAGCCATGCAGAATAAAGGCCAGTTTCCCGTTTAAAATATTTTTTTACATACTTTGCACTCTTCGTGAAATATTTCCCCCGCTGTCGATAACGTTTTCCTGAATTAGGATTGATCTGCATCAATTTTAAATAATCCCTTTAATTTCATACCATTGTAAACACAACGTCCTTCTCACTATTAAACTGATAGGCAGAGCCTCCCCGCAGGGAAAAAATCCGGTGCTATACTTAATCCCGCAATTACCTGGGACACAAACATCAAGAGGATATGAGATTATGAGTACCGCTAAACTGGTGAAAACGAAAGCGTCTAATCTGCTTTATACCCGTAACGATGTATCGGATAGCGACAAAAAAGCGACCATTGAGTTGCTGAATCGCCAGGTGATCCAGTTCATCGATCTTTCGCTGATCACCAAACAGGCCCACTGGAATATGCGCGGTGCAAACTTTATTGCCGTTCATGAAATGCTGGATGGCTTCCGCACAGCACTGGTTACCCACCTCGATACCATGGCCGAACGTGCCGTACAGTTAGGCGGTGTGGCACTGGGTACCACGCAGGTGATTAACAGCAAGACGCCACTGAAAAGTTATCCGCTGGATATCCATACCGTTCAGGATCACCTGAAAGAGCTGGCAGACCGCTATGCGATAGTGGCTAATGATGTGCGTAAAGCTATCGGTGAAGCGAAAGACGAAGATACAGCCGATATCTTCACCGCCGCTTCCCGCGACCTGGACCAGTTCCTGTGGTTCATTGAGTCCAACATCGAATAATTCATAAGAATTTCCTATACAACCCTCGCCCTCCGGTGAGGGTTTTGCACATCTATGGTGCACGTTTTTGGCCTGAGACGCTGCAAAAGTGAAAAAATTGTAATAATCACCTCACACAACCGTTAACGGAAGATTGTTTTTTCGTCAGAATTTACGCTAAATAACGCTTCGTCTGTTGAGCCAAATGACGCGCACCAAAACGGTGCTCCACTTTGGTGCAATAAAAGTTCATTGCCCCGTTTTCTGTGCAATGCATGACATCATCCCCTTTGTAAAACAACAGCTTGTAAAGTTGGCACGATTTTTTCATTGTGCCACTCGTTCTCGCAGGGGATCGCCCCGTGGATATAAAAGGAAATGCTATGAAGTCTGTATTAAAAGTTTCACTGGCTGCACTTACCCTGGCTTTTGCGGTCTCTTCCCAGGCTGCCGACAAACTGGTTGTGGCGACCGACACGGCGTTCGTTCCGTTTGAATTCAAACAGGGTGATAAGTACGTTGGCTTTGATGTTGATCTGTGGGCTGCTATCGCAAAAGAACTCAAACTGGATTACACCCTGAAGCCAATGGACTTCAGCGGCATCATCCCGGCACTGCAAACGAAAAACGTTGATCTGGCCCTGGCCGGTATCACCATTACTGAAGAACGTAAAAAAGCGATCGACTTCTCTGACGGCTACTACAAAAGCGGCCTGCTGGTGATGGTGAAAGCCGATAATAATGATGTAAAAAGCGTGAAAGACCTCGACGGTAAAGTCGTCGCGGTGAAAGGCGGTACCGGTTCTGTTGATTACGCGAAAGCAAACATCAAAACCAAAGACCTGCGTCAGTTCCCGAACATCGATAACGCCTACATGGAGCTGGGTACCAACCGTGCTGACGCGGTGCTGCACGATACCCCTAACATCCTGTACTTCATCAAAACGGCGGGCAACGGCAAGTTCAAAGCCGTCGGTGATTCTCTGGAAGCCCAGCAGTACGGTATTGCGTTCCCTAAAGGCAGCGACGACCTGCGTACGAAAGTTAACGGCGCGCTGAAAACCCTGAAAGAGAACGGCACCTACAACGAAATCTATAAAAAATGGTTCGGTACCGAGCCTAAATAATAATTCTTAAAAATGACGTTCACTCGGGGGCGACCTTTCGCCCCTGCTATTTTAGAAACACGGTAACAGTAACAGGAAACTATCATGCAGTTTGACTGGAGCGCCATCTGGCCTGCCATTCCTATCTTGCTTGAAGGCGCTAAAATGACCCTGTGGATTTCGGTCCTCGGTCTGGTTGGTGGGTTGATTATCGGTCTTGTCGCCGGTTTCGCCCGCACCTACGGCGGCTGGATTGCAAACCACATCGCACTGGTTTTCATCGAAGTGATCCGCGGCACCCCAATTGTCGTTCAGGTCATGTTCATCTACTTCGCCCTGCCAATGGCTTTCACCGACCTGCGCATTGACCCGTTTAGCGCCGCTGTCGTGACCATTATGATCAACTCAGGTGCCTATATCGCGGAAATTACCCGTGGTGCGGTCCTGTCGATTCATAAAGGTTTCAGTGAAGCGGGTCTGGCGTTAGGCCTTTCTCGTCGCGAAACGATCCGCCACGTCATTCTGCCGTTGGCCCTGCGCCGCATGCTGCCACCGCTGGGGAACCAGTGGATCATCAGTATTAAGGATACGTCGCTGTTCATCGTTATCGGCGTTGCTGAGCTGACCCGTCAGGGCCAGGAGATCATTGCGGGCAACTTCCGTGCGCTGGAAATCTGGAGTGCGGTAGCCGTTGTCTACCTGATCATCACTCTGGTTCTGAGTTTCGTTCTGCGTCGTCTTGAAAGAAGGATGAAAATCCTGTGATTGAATTTAAAAACGTTTCCAAGCACTTTGGCTCAACCCAGGTGCTGCATAATATCGATCTGAATATCAAACAGGGTGAAGTGGTGGTCATTATCGGGCCATCCGGTTCCGGTAAATCGACCCTGCTGCGCTGCATCAACAAGCTGGAAGAGATCACCAGCGGCGATCTGATTGTCGATGGCCTGAAGGTGAATGACCCGAAAGTCGACGACCGTCTGATTCGTCAGGAAGCTGGCATGGTGTTCCAGCAGTTCTACCTGTTCCCGCACCTGACGGCGCTGGAAAACGTAATGTTTGGTCCACTGCGCGTACGTGGTGCCAGCAAAGCGGCGGCGGAAACGCTGGCTAAAGATCTGCTGGCTAAAGTCGGCCTCGCGGAACGTGCTCATCACTACCCTTCTGAGTTGTCCGGTGGACAGCAGCAGCGTGTGGCTATCGCCCGCGCACTGGCGGTAAAACCGAAGATGATGCTGTTCGATGAGCCAACCTCGGCGCTTGACCCGGAACTGCGTCACGAAGTGCTGAAAGTCATGCAGGATCTGGCTGAAGAAGGGATGACAATGGTCATCGTGACCCACGAAATCGGCTTTGCTGAGAAAGTGGCTTCCCGCCTGATCTTTATTGATAAGGGCCGTATCGCTGAAGACGGTAACCCACAAGCGCTGATCGCCAATCCACCGAGCCAGCGCCTGCAGGAGTTCCTGCAGCACGTCTCCTGATAGCGCTTCAGTTACGCCATTCTGAGCCGGGCATGCCCGGCTTTTTTACGCCAGATTGTTCCCAAAAATCCTCCCGCGCGCCTCGCCCTCTATACTTATCTTTTTGTTCATTATTTTCACCGGAGGATGCCGTGCCGTGGATCTTGCTGTTGCTTAGCCTGTTTTGTGCGCCATCGTTCGCCGTTTCCATCCCCGGCGTCACCACCGGCACGACCGCCACACAGCAAACGACACCGCCCCCAGAGCCGGATGTTGAACAGAAAAAAGCCGCCTACAGTGCCCTTGCCGATGTGCTTGAAAACGATACCTCCCGGCAGGAGTTAATCGGACAGTTGCGAAAAGTCGCCGCCACGCCGCCGCAGGAGCCGGTGCCGACAATTACCCCTCCGCAAGTGGAAGAACAAAAAACGGTGCTGGAAAATGTCACCGACGTGAGCCGTCACTATGGAAGCGAACTCTCCTCGCGCTTTGCCCAGCTCTATCGCAACCTGATTGGTTCGCCCCATAAACCGTTTAATCCCCATACGTTTACGACAGCCGCCACGCAGTTTTTGATGCTGGCGGGCGCTGTATTTCTGTTTTACTGGCTGGTACGCCTGTGCGCATGGCCGCTCTACCGTAAGATGGGGAAATGGGGACGCAAGAAGAACCAGCAGAAAAGCAGCTGGTTACACCTGCCGCTGATGATAGCGTCGGCGTTTATCATCGATTTACTGCTGCTTGCGCTGACGCTGTTTATGGGCCAGGTCCTGGCCGACAGGCTTAACGCCGGCAATAAAACCATCGCTTTCCAGCAGGCGCTCTTCCTCAACGCCTTTGCGCTGATCGAGTTCTTTAAGGCGCTGCTGCGTTTGATATTTTGCCCGCACGTACCGGATCTTCGTCCCTTCTCGATTCGGGATGAGAGCGCCAGATACTGGGCGCTGCGCCTCAGCGTGCTCAGTGGATTGATTGGTTACGGTCTGCTGGTTGCCGTGCCGATCATCTCCAATCAGGTCAACGTGCAGTTTGGTGCCCTGGCGAATGTGCTGATTATGATCTGCATTACCGTCTGGGCGTTGTACCTTATCTTCCATAACAAAAAGACCATTACCCAAAGCTTGCTGCATCTGGCCGATCGTTCCCTGTCGTTTTTCAGTCTCTTTATCCGCGCCTTCGCGCTGGTGTGGCACTGGCTGGCGAGCGCCTACTTTATCGTGTTGTGCTTCTTCTCGCTGTTCGACCCGGGCAACAGCCTGAAATTTATGATGGGGGCGACGTTCAAGAGCCTGGCCATCATTGGCATTGCGGCATTTGTCTCTGGCCTGCTGTCGCGCTGGCTATCGAAAACCTTCACCCTCTCGCCACAGGTGCAGCGCAGCTATCCGGAACTGCAAAAAAGGGTCAACGGCTGGATCTCGGTATCACTGAAAGTGGCGCGCATTCTCACCGTCTGCGTGGCGATTATGCTGTTGCTTAACGCATGGGGATTGTTTGACTTCTGGAACTGGCTGCACAACGGCGCGGGCGAAAAGACCGTCGATATTTTAATTCGCATCGCGTTGATCCTCTTCTTCTCTGCGGTTGGCTGGACGTTGCTGGCGAGCCTTATCGAGAACCGTCTGGTCTCCGACATTCATGGGCGTCCCCTGCCCAGCGCCCGTGCCCGCACCCTGCTGACGCTGTTTCGCAATGCGCTGGCGGTTATTATCAGCACCATTACCATCATGATTGTGCTCTCGGAAATCGGCGTGAACATCGCGCCGCTGCTGGCAGGTGCTGGCGCGCTGGGGCTGGCTATCTCCTTTGGTTCACAAACCCTGGTGAAGGATATAATCACCGGCGTCTTTATCCAGTTTGAGAACGGGATGAACACCGGGGATCTGGTCACGATTGGGCCGTTAACCGGCACGGTAGAGCGCATGTCCATTCGTTCCGTCGGCGTGCGCCAGGACACCGGGGCGTACCACATAATTCCATGGTCATCGATAACCACCTTCGCTAACTTTGTCCGAGGCATTGGCTCGGTTGTGGCCAACTACGACGTTGACCGTCATGAAGATGCAGATAAAGCGAAACAGGCGCTACGGGACGCCGTGGAAGAGATGATGGCGATGGAGGATATTCGCGGGCTGGTGATTGGAGAGCCGTCGTTTGCCGGTATTGTCGGCCTGACGAACACGGCATTTACCCTGCGCGTGTCGTTCACCACGCAGCCACTGAAACAGTGGACGGTGCGCTTTGCGCTCGACAGTATGGTGAAAAAACACTTTGACCTGGCCGCGGTGCGGATGCCGGTGCAGACCTATCAGGTATTGCCCTCACCGGCGTCCCCCACACCGCCACAGGAGCCCACCTTATAGCGTGGGGACCGGGTAACGGCGTCGCCTTACCCGGCCTGCCTGTGGGTTATTTACTGCGCTTGTTAGCATCCATAAATGACCAGGCGATAAAGCGGCTCTGCTTCTGGCCTTGCGCCATCTCTTTTTTCACCACGTTAACGGCGCCCACGTCGGTCAGTGCACGGTAGAGGGGGGGCAGGTTATCCCCACGGGATACCAGCGTCGTGAACCATTTAACCTGACGGCCAAATACTTTACTTTCCTCAATCATTCGCAGGATGAATGCCACTTCTCCCCCCTCGCACCACAGTTCCTGTTGCTGCCCCCCAAAGTTCAGCGCGGCATCTTCCGCCTGACCGAGATTGCGGCGTTTGCGCTCGCTGCCCGCACGGGCGGTGGCCGCGGAGTCATGGAACGGTGGGTTACACAGGGTGGCATCGTAGCTTTCGTTCTTGTGGATAATCCCGTTGAAGATCGATGAGGCATCTTTCTGCCGACGCAAGCGGACAGACCGGCTTAACCCAGGGTTGGCGTTGATAATCGCCTGTGCGCTGGAAAACGCCTCATTACCGATTTCACTGCCGGTAAAGCGCCAGTGATATTCATGAACGCCAATCAACGGATAAATCAGGTTCGCCCCGGTCCCGATATCAAGCACGGATGCTTGCTCAGGGATGACACCGTTGCGATCGTCTGCGAGAAGATCGGCAAGATGGTGGAGATAATCGGCCCGCCCCGGCACGGGTGGGCAGAGAAAGCCTTCCGGAATATCCCAGTGCGCCACACCGTAATAGTGTGCCAGCAGGGCTTTATTGAGCATTTTAACCGCCTGCGGATCGGCAAAGTTGACCGAAGGTTCACCGGCAGGTGTCTGCACAATGTAGTCCTGCAGCGAAGGACAGCTCTGACACAACGCATTCATGTCATAGCGGTTACGATGGCGATTTCGTGGGTGCAATCCCGGCTTTTGGGAAGTCATGGCTTTCTCCTTTAAACAGCGGCGTAAGATACCCTTTGCAGGCTCAACGGTAAATATTTCTCTGCGACGCTCAAAAACCCGTCATAAATCAAACACCTTTATGTCTATGATCTGTCAGTAAAACGTCAGTTTATATCGTTCAAAAAATAAGCAGATCATCATCAAATTTTTGCGCTAAATCACACTCGCCAGGCTTCTAAACTTAAAGGGAATCACCTGTTGTTTCCTCATGAGGATGTGATTATGAAAAAATACCTGACCCTTGTTGTTCTCGCGGGTGCACTGGCTACCGCGTCATTCTCTGCCATGGCGGTACAGTCATTGACCGACAATACAGATACCAGCCAGCTCAAGCCTGCGGGCACCGTCTCGGTAAGCCGCGCAAGTAACCTTGACGATCTCCAGAATAAACTCGCCGAAAAAGCCCGCCAGGAAGGGGCTAAAGGTTTCGTGGTTAACGCCGCGGGCGGGGATAACCATATGTATGGCACGGCGACCATTTATAAATAAGGTCTCTTTCTATAAACAAACTGCATCTGCCTGACAGATGCAGTTCCTCTCTGCCTTGACTGCACGTTTTTTCACCCCATAGTAAAAACAGGGCTTAACAGATCCCAGGAGTAAACCATGGCTTCCGGTTGGGCGAATGATGACGCCGTTAACGAACAAATCAACAGTACAATTGAAGATGCGGTTGCGCGCGCTCGCGGTGAAATTCCGCGCGGTGAAAGTCTCTATGAATGTGAAGAGTGCGGAGAAGTGATCCCGGAAGCGCGGCGCAAAGCCATACCGGGCGTACGGTTATGCATCGCCTGCCAGCAGGAGAAAGATTCGAAAAATAGCGCACACTCAGGATATAATCGCAGAGGATCGAAAGACAGCCAGCTACGTTGACTTTCCTTTACCGAAGTTAACGGCGCAAGCGGTTACCTTTACGCTCACGGTTTTTTGCGAACCGCGTAGCAAAATGTGCCCTTCTCGTCGCGTCTGTAAAGCGCAGCTACAAGAAGTGTAAAGTCGTCCTCTGAATTTATTAATATTCAATAAGTTATTTGTCATTCAATTTTTTTGATCAACCACGTCAATTCTCTTCGATTTTCTCTCGCATAAAAAAACGTGATACTTATCACATCGACGGAACATCGTCCCCTTAACAGAATCACCTGCGAGAGATTAATTATGAAAACCATCAAACATGCTGTTGCTGCTGTTGCCCTGTCCGCTCTGTCTTTCGGCGCTTTTGCTGCAGAACCTGTGTCTCCATCTCAGGCGCAGAGCATGAACAAACTCGGCGTGGTAAGTGCTGAAGGCGCGACCACTCTGGACGGTCTGGAAGCGAAACTGGCTGAGAAAGCTGCTGCTGCCGGTGCAAGCGGATACACCATCACCTCCGCGAACACCAATAACAAACTGAGCGGTACTGCGGTTATCTATAAGTAATTGACTGAATGCTCCACCCTCGCCATACCCTCTGGTGAGCTGCTCCAACCCTCATTGACCCTGTTGTTGTTACCCTTGCTTGCCCGTCCGCCACTGGACGGGCTTTTTTTTGGGCTTAAAACGTCTTCCCGACGCGTTCCATCCCTGCCTCTACGGATTCAACTTCACCGGTCGCCAGCAGGCAACAGGCCATCTGCAACTTGATCGCGTGCGGTACCGGAACCTTTCCGGCCAGGCACTGCTCAATCCAGTGGGCGGTGGTATGCGGATCTTTTGCGTCAGGCAGGATCGCGTCGGAACGCTCTTCCCCTCGCTCGAGAATGGCGCGCGTGCCAGCGGAATCAATCAGCATCATCTGTGGGCAGCGCTGCGGGTTAGCATACACCTCGCCTTCCGTGCCGTGCATCAACAAGGCCCTGCCGCCTATGTCTTCAAAGAATTTCCCCACGCGCGTCACGTACTCCGGGTGAGAGACGCTGGAAAGACGCAGCGCCGCGTCTTCGCCAAACGGCGTAGCCAGTTTCGCCAGCGTATGCGCGCTGTTACGCACGCCCATGCGCCAGCGCATATCAAGCTGCTTCTCCAGCGGGGGGCAGAGTGCTCCGACAGGGATATAAACCGGCTGATGGCCATCAAGCTTCGCCTGTGCCTGGCCGGCATGCCGTGTGGGTTCGATACCCAGCATGCCGAAAATCGTTTCGGTCAGCACGCGGGTTGGATCTTCGCTTACGCCATGCACCACCACCGGGAAGCCCAGCTTGTGCAATAAAATAGCGAGCAGCGGCGTCAGGTTGGCCTGCTTGCGTGCCCCGTTGTAGCTCGGGATCACAATCGGCATCGGTTTTGCCACTGGCGCGTTTAAGCGCAGGGTCTGCGCCTGCATTGCTTCGTAGAAGCCACGCATCTCCGCTTCGCCTTCTCCTTTGATACGCAGCGCTATCAGGATACCGCCCATTTCAAGGTCGGGTACGTCACCGTTGAGCATATGCGTATAGAGCGCACGAGCGGTTTCATGGTCCAGATCGCGGGCATGATTTTTCCCTCGTCCTACCTCTTTGATAATTTTGCGATAATCCACGACATCTCTCCTGACAGCTTCATCTTGTTAACAATATAGCCCTGAAGAACGTCTGGCCGTTAGTGTTTTTGAACCGGATCATCCTTCTGTTTTTATGACGAAAAAAGAAACTCAAGCACTATTTCAATTATTTGTGATTGCCGTTGAAGATTCTTACCCCACCCGTTTCTGATTAAATAACCAACGGAAAATCATTTAAGGTCAACGGTGAAAACGTCCAGGCAACGTTCTCACCAGAAACATACCAGGATTTGTTATGAACAAGGTTGCTATAGGTTTATTTATCGCCGCAACGGCAGGATGTTCTGCATCCGCATTTGCGGCAACAAACGGTGAAGGTCAGATTAACTTCACCGGTGAAATTATTGATTCTGCTTGTCAGGTAGTGAACGGGTTAAGTAATCCATTAAATGTTCAGTTAGGCAAAGTGTCTAAAACGGTATTTACCGGGGCTGGATCTACCAGCACATTAACCAAGTTTGATATTCAATTAAAGAATTGCCCGGAGACCGTGACTTCCGCCGCCATTAACTTCGGCGGCACGCCGGATCCGGATAACAACACTACGCTGGCATTAACGCCGGATGTAGATGCTGCAACAGGTGTCGCTATTCAGCTGGTGGACGCGTCTGAGCAACCGGTGAGTCTGTATACGCCCTCTCAGCAATATCCGTTAGCCTCCGGTACGGCGGTCAATAACCTGGAGTTTGGAGCCCGTTATATTCAGACCCAGGCTGCAATCACCGCAGGCCTGGCAAACGCCGTGTCGACCTTCACCGTTATTTATAACTGATATTATCCATCCTGAGATATTAGCTCTGTTCTGAGAGTTAATATCTCTTCTTTTATTGAGATACCTTTATGCGCCACGGTTATTTACTGAGTGCTCTTTTACTGGTAGCCGCCACTTCCCATGCCGGTGTCGTTATTAATGGCACACGCCTGGTCTATCAGGGCGATAAAAAGGAGTCGTCTCTGGGTCTTTCAAACCCAGATGCCACGGATTATCTGGTACAGTCCTGGGTTGATTCTGGCGGTAAAAACCCGGCTAAAGCCCCCTTCCTGATCACCCCACCGCTGTTTCGTCTCGATGCGAAAGAGGATAACGTCCTGCGTGTCGTGCGCACCGGCGGGAATTTGCCCGAGGATCGTGAATCTCTCTACTGGCTTAATATCAAAGCTATTCCCTCGTCAAAGCACGTCGAAGGGGTAAATACCCTGCAGATTGCCATTAATACACGCATTAAATTGTTGTATCGCCCGTCAGCAATAACAGGCAAACCCGAGGCTGTGGCGGACAAGCTTCAGTGGCATCGTGAAGGTCACGACCTGGTTGTGAATAATCCGACGCCTTTCTATATGAATTTCCAGACGGTGATGCTTAACGGCCATAAAGTGGATAAAGCCACCTGGGCAGTCCCCAAAACGGAAACGCACTTTGCCTTACCCGATAATGCCAGCGGGTCGACCGTCACCTACTCCATTATTACTGATTACGGCAGCATCAGTCAGACCTGGTCGGCATCCGTTCATTAACACCCACTCAGGCTATTAATATCATCATGTACAGCCATAAAAAGCCGTTCATCCATCGCCTTTCTTCAATGCTGGTCATTTTATGTGGCCTGGCACTGGCGATCTTTGCGCAGCAGGTTATGGCTGATGATTATTTCAACCCGGCATTACTGGATATTGATAATCCTCAACAGGGGAAAACCGACCTGTCTGTTTATGAAAAAGGACCGGGACAAGCCCCCGGGAAATATCAGGTCAACATTTTCATCAACAATAATAAAATTGATACCCGTGATGTCACGTTCAAATTAATAAAAGACGCTCAGGGCAATCATTCTCTTCAACCCTGCTTTAGCCTGGATGAGCTAAAAAACCTTGGGATCAAAACCCGGCAGTATCCCGCGCTGATGGCTAAAGGCCAGTGCGCCGATATAAGCGCCATTCCCGCGGCATCCGCAACGTTTCAGGTTCGTCATCAGCAACTGTTGCTCAGTATTCCACAAACGGCGCTGGGCCAGGTCCCGCGCGGGTATATCGACCCGAAAACGTTCGACGAAGGGATCACCGCAGGTCTGCTGAACTACAGCGCCACCGCCAGCCAGAGCCATGCCCGTGTACAGGGAGAGCAGGATAACAGCAGCCAGTACGTTAACCTGCGCCCGGGTCTCAATGTGGGGGCCTGGCGCATACGCAATTATTCCACGTGGAATCGCAGTACAACGGGCAACGAGGAAGAGCACAGGTTCTCCTCCGTCTACACCTATGCTCAACGCGATATCGTGGCGATGAAAAGCGATATGACCGTCGGGCAAAGCACCTCCCCGTCGGACGTTTTCGATAGCGTGCCCTATACCGGGGTTGAGCTGAAATCCGATACCGACATGCTCCCGGACAGTGAAAAAGGCTATGCGCCGATTATTCGCGGCACTGCCCACAGCAATGCGCTGGTGATGGTTCGTCAGAACGGTTACGTCATTTATCAGAACACGGTCGCACCCGGTGCGTTTGAAATTAACGATCTCTATCCCACCGGCAGCAGCGGCGATCTGCAGGTCACCGTGAAAGAGACCGACGGCAGCGAAAGTCACTTTGTCGTGCCCTACGCCTCGGTCCCGGTACTGCAGCGTGAAAAGAATCTCCGCTACAGCGTGACTGCCGGGCGTTACCGGTCTTACGACAAAGACGTCGAACAAACCCCGTTTGCCGAGGGCAGCGCCATCTACGGCATGCCATTGGGTTTCACCGCCTACGGTGGTGCGCAGCAGAGTCGCCATTATCAGTCCCGGGCGCTGGGCGTCGGGAAAAACCTGGGCGATTTGGGTGCCTTCTCCCTTGATGTCACCCGCGCCAAAGCGCTGCTGAAAAAGCAGCAGGCCAGCAAAGGCCGCTCCTGGCGCGTTCGCTACAGCAAAGATTTTGTCGCCTCGGGCACTCACTTCTCCCTGGCCGGCTATCGCTACAACAGCAAAGGGTTTTACACCCTGGAAGACACGATGGAGTCTTACACCCGTTCAGATGACGGGTCTGCGCCGCAGCAGCGACGTGCCCGTACGGAAGCCACCGTCGACCAGACGCTGCCCGCGGGCTGGGGCTCTGTCACCCTGAGCCTGGTCAAAGAGACCTACTGGAGCCAGAGCCAGGATATGACCTCCATGAGCGTCAGCTACAACAACAGCTGGCACGGCGTCAGCTACAGCCTGAGCTACAGCATGAACAAAAACACCCAGGACAGCGATGCGAACGGTGACGATGTGATGAACGACAACCAGTTCTCGTTAAACGTCTCCGTTCCACTGGATCGCTGGATGCATAACACCTGGGCCACCTACAACCTCAACAACACCAAAGACGGTACGACGCAGAACATCGGCCTTAACGGTACCGCGCTGAAGGGAGACAACCTGAACTGGAATATTCAGGAGGGGCTGAGCAGCACCGGTAGCGGAAACTCCACCAGCATGAACGCCGATTATAAAGCGACCTATGGCGAAGTGAGCGGCGGGGTAAGCCAGGATAAATATCAGCAAACCGTAAACGTCGGGCTGCAGGGTGGCGCGATCGTGCACGCCAACGGGATAACCCTGAGCCAGCCGCTCGGAGAGACCATTGCGCTGGTGAAAGCACCGGGAACACATGGTGCCCATATCGCCAATCAGACGGGCGTTGAGACCGACTTCCGCGGCTATACCGTCGTGCCGTTTGTTACCCCTTATCGCCACAATACCATTGCGCTGGATACCGAAACCCTGCCCGACGAGGCCGACGTGACGCACGCAGCGTACGTTGTTACCCCGACACGCGGGGCCGTGGTGCGCGCCAGCTTTAATACCCGCGTGGGCAGCCGCGTGCTGATGACGCTGACGCACAACGGTAAACCGCTGCCCTTCGGTGCGACGGTAACAACGGAGGATAAGGACAGCGAATTTATTGTCGGCAATGACGGCCAGACCTATCTCTCCGGCCTGCCAAAGCAAGGGCATCTCGCCGTCACCTGGGGACAGGATGCGAGCGAGCACTGCGAGGCCGACTACGTCCTTACGGATGAGACAGAGAAAACCAACATCCTTAACGCTGCTGCGCAGTGCCACTGATTCACCGTTCAGGCAAACCATTATGCAAATGATTAAACAGTGCTTTTTCTTCCTGGTCCTGGGAACCGCTGCGTTATTTATGCCACATGCTAACGCGCTCTGTACCTCATCCGACCTGCCAAAACAGATTAATGTGGCCTCCGTATCCGTCTCGAGCACGTTGCCGGTAGGTGCCACCATTCCGGGCACCGAACAGACCGTTCACGTGGCGGGCAACTGCTATAACCCTTCTGACTTCGGGCTTCCGATTGTTGCGTGCTATTACGGCGCAGGTCTGGAGATCCCCGGTCTTTCTGGGGTGTATGAATCAGGGCTGGAAGGAATTGGCGTAGCGCTGATGAATGACAAAGGCCAGCGAATTACCGGTGCCGGGGGAATTTACTGTAATTCAAGCGGCACGCCGCTGGGCTATGTCTCCAACGACATTTCTGAGTCCTTTAACTTTAATGTCACACTGGAACTGGTGAAAACGAGCAATACGGTCAAATCAGGTTCGCTTTCTCAGGCGGAGTCTAAATTTGGCGTCGGGGTTTATCAGCATGAAGGCATCAGCGATCCCAATACGATTTCCTATGCGGGCAATGTGAATCTCGAAACGGTTACCTGCTCTGTCCTGCCCAAAAATCTCACCGTGAATCTGGGCGATTTTCCCGTCAGTGATTTTATCAGTATCGGGTTGCTATCCAGCCCTGCACAAAACTTTGACGTCACGATTAATTGCGACAGCACCGTCCAGCCTGAGCTAAAGGTGACCAGCGCAAACGGCTACGAAACGGCATTCGAAGGGGTGATCAAATTGACTCAGCAGAACGGCATGGCAACCGGCGTGGGCGTGAGAATGCTCTTTGATGACCATCTCGCCACCTTTGACACCTATGTCAGCACCCGAAGCCAGGCCATCGCCAACGAAACCCTGCGAATACCGTTCGAGGTTCGTTACGAACAGGTCAGCAACGTGGTGACACCGGGGCCGGCCAATACCGTGGCGACGATCACTCTGGCTTATAAGTGACCAACATGAAAAAGACACTTGCGATCCTGATTCTCGGCTTGATTGCCCGGGCACAGGCGGACGATATTCAGATCCAGATGACAGGCAATATTTACGCCAACACCTGCATTATTGACAGCGCCAGCCGCAACCTGACGGTGGATTTAGGCCAGGCGGTAACAGGGGATTTTAAAAATGTGGGCGATACCGGCGCGTGGAAAGACTTTACGCTCTCGGTCTCGCATTGCCCTCCCACACTTGCGCTGGCGACCGCCTTTTTCTATGGTCAGGCCGACAGTACGCACCCGACAAAATTCGCCAATATCGGCAGTGCGAAAGGGTTGGCTCTGGAACTGGCAGACCGCCAGGACAATATACTCATTGCCCCGCAGGCAGCCTTTAACGTTCCGGTTAACTCAGCGGACCACACGGCAACGTTTCCTCTGGCTGCCCGCTATTATGCCAGCGCATTGCCCGTCACCGCCGGAACGTTTAACAGCGTGGTCCAGGTGACCTTTACTTACCAGTAGGACCGCGCCCCTTCGTACGGACGCTTTTACGCCGCCCGGCGGCAGGTTTTGCCGGACGTTTTTTAACATCGGGCACGTCTGGCTGTTCAATCGGAAAAACAGGCAGAGCGTTGAGTAACCGCTGGCCGTAGTTTTTGGTGAGCAGACGTTTGTCATAAATCACCACCTCTCCCCAGCAGCTGTGGCTACGGATCAGACGCCCCACCTGCTGAATCAGATTAAACGACGCCGCGGGTAAGCTTTGGACCTCGAACGGATAGCGATTGAGGCTTTTGAGCCATTCACCTTCGGTGATGACGACCGGGCTGTCGATGGGCGGGAAGGCGATTTTATGGATATGCACCTGCGTCAGGTAATCCCCCTTCAGATCCAGCCCCTCCGCGAATGACTGCAGCCCGATCAGTACGCTACGTTCCCCGTTATTAATGCGTTTGCGGTGCAGCTCTACGAGCCGGTAGCGGGGCTGATCGCCCTGCACCAGCAACAGTAATCGCAGGTCGGTAACGTGCTCCAGAAAACGCTGCATCGCCCTTCCACTGGCAAACAGGACCAGCATGCCGGGATATTTTTCACTCTCCAGCTGCTCGCGGAAATACGCTGCCATTTCGGCAATGTGCTGTTCTTCGTTGTCGATAAGCGGCTCATACTTCATGCGCGGAATGACCAGCTTGCCCTGTTCACAGTGGTTAAACGGCGAATCCAGCGCCACAAAACGATCGCCAGCTTTCTCTTTCAGCCCGCTCATCTCCTGTAAACGGGAGAAACTGTTCAGGGAACGCAACGTCGCGGAAGTCACTACCACGTGCGGCACGCTGCGCCAGATAAGCTTTTCCAGCTGTTCGGCAACACGAATCCCCACGCAGTGGAAAAACAGGTGCGCCTGTCCGTCTTTCACGTCACGGGTTGCCCATTTGGTGACCGGCGCACCGGACGCCTGCGCCATCGAGGCCAGACGCCAGAGCTTGCTCTGGGCTTCGAACATGCCCAACGCACGGTTCATCTGCAGCAGAATGCGGTGCAAACGTACCACGTCGTGGCTACCGGTTTTCTCACTGAGATCGTTTAAGAACATCTCCGCCAGCCCGCGCAGCTTTTCAAGGTGCTTCGCCAGCTGCTGGCAGATCTCCATCACCTCGTCGGGCAGCTCTCCCATCGCAAAGCGGTGCTCTGCTTCCTGGGTCGCCGGGAGATAAAGATTGAGAATGTTATTCAGGGAAGCAATAAGGCTGTAGACCGCTTCGCAATGTTCGCTCAGCCGCTCGGGCACCGCCAGCGGCGGCGTGGTTTTCGGGCGGAACTGCTCCATACAGGTCGCCACCAGCTTGCAGAACAGATCCAGCTGCAGGCGGAACCACGGCGCAGTGATTTCGGCGCTCATCTCCAGCGCATCCCGCGCCACATCGGGCAAATGGTGGCCTTCATCGAGCACCAGCAGCAGGTTTTTGGGCTCCGGCAGGACGGCCTCACTCTCCAGCGCGGCCATGACCAGCGCGTGGTTAGCGACAACCACCTCCGCTTCCTGAATCTCCCGCCGTGCGACAAAGAACGGGCACTCGCGGTAGTAGTGGCAGTTGCGGTTAAGGCAACTGGCTTTATCGGTGCTGAGCCTGCGCCACAAATCATCGCTGATGGCATGGCTGGTGTGATCGCGAAGGCCGTCCCACTTGTAGCTGTCGAGCTCGGTTTTTAGCTTCGCGCACTGCTCCTGTTCCGCTTTGTTGTTCGGCGTCAGTTCATCATCCAGGAAGGCCAGCAGATCCTGCTGAGAGGGCTCACTGCTGGCGAGAGCCGCGAGATTGCGCGGACACACATAACGCCCACGGCCAAAGGCGGCTGTAAATCGCAGTTCAGGGATGATTTTGCGCAGCAGCGGCAGGTCTTTGCTGAAGATTTGATCCTGCAGGGCCACGTTAGCGGTGCTGACCACCAGCGTTTTTTGCTCTTCCCGCGCAATGGCAATGCCCGGGATTAAATACGAAAGGGTTTTCCCGACACCCGTCGGGGCTTCAATCGCCAGATGTCGTCCGTCGTCCCCGGAGAGCGTTTTTGCCACATCAGCAATCATCTGCCGCTGAGGCGCTCGGGGGATAAAATCGGGGATCTGCTGTTGTAGCGCCTTATACCAGGCGCCAATTTGCGCTTTGAGCGCCGCGGTTAAAGCCATCGGAGGACCTG
The DNA here is from genome assembly GCF_027924865.1 of Enterobacter sp. 200527-13. Lineage (NCBI taxonomy): Bacteria > Pseudomonadati > Pseudomonadota > Gammaproteobacteria > Enterobacterales > Enterobacteriaceae > Enterobacter > Enterobacter sp. 200527-13. The sequence continues at coordinate 656,608 of NZ_BSCM01000001.1, read as the reverse complement.
AAATACTGTATAAACAGCCACTATTGTGGCACTTTCTTTCCGCTGCCGCAAAAGAAAAGCCCGGCTCTACGACCGGGCTTCCAGATTACTGCGGGTTAGCAGGTTTACGCGGGCGGCGTCGGCGCTGCCCTTCCCCTGCCGGTTTCCCCTCGCCGCTACGCCATGGGCTTTCACCGCCTGGCTTAGCCTCTGTATTACGACGCGGAGGTTTGCCCGCGGCTTTCGGTGCACCGCCTTCAGAACGACGCGGCTGCTGACTGCGCCCTCCGCCACCCTGACCACGACCACCGCCGCCGCCCTGACGGCCATTCTGAATAGGCTCCGCCTTGATGGACGGGTCAACGTCATAGCCCGGGGTTTCGATACGCGGGATCTCTTTTCTCAGCAGACGTTCGATATCACGCAGCAGTTTGTGTTCATCCACACACACCAGCGAAAGCGCTTCACCGGTTGCCGCCGCACGACCGGTACGACCGATACGGTGAACATAGTCTTCCGGTACGTTTGGCAGCTCGTAGTTTACGACGTGCGGCAGCTCTTCAATATCCAGACCACGGGCAGCAATGTCGGTGGCAACCAGGACGCGAATGTCACCGGATTTAAATTCAGCCAGCGCGCGGGTACGTGCCCCCTGGCTTTTGTTGCCGTGGATCGCCGCGCTGCGGATACCATCTTTATTCAGCTGTTCCGCCAGGTGGTTAGCGCCGTGCTTGGTACGGGTAAAGACCAGCACCTGCTGCCAGTTGCCCTGACCAATCATATGGGAGAGCAGTTCCCGCTTACGCTTTTTATCAACGAAGTGCACGTGCTGGGTAATTTGCTCAGAGGCGGTGTTGCGGCGCGCCACTTCCACTTCCAGCGGGTTATGCAGCAGTTTTTCCGCCAGCGCCTTGATCTCATCAGAGAAGGTGGCAGAGAACAGCAGGTTCTGACGACGCGGTGGCAGCTTAGCCAGCACGCGACGAATGTCGTGGATAAAGCCCATATCCAGCATGCGGTCAGCTTCGTCCAGCACCAGGATTTCGATGCTATCAAGCTTCAGGGCATTCTGGTGCTCAAGATCCAACAGACGACCCGGCGTTGCCACCAGCACGTCCACGCCACCGCGCAGCTTCATCATCTGCGGGTTAATGCTTACTCCACCGAAAACCACCAGCGAGCGAATGTTGAGATAGCGGCTGTACTCACGCACGTTCTCACCAATCTGGGCCGCCAGCTCACGCGTTGGGGTGAGGATCAGGGCACGCACCGGACGACGTCCTTTGGCGTGCGGCTGATTTTTTACCAGCAGCTCTAACAGCGGCAGGGTAAAACCCGCGGTCTTACCGGTACCGGTCTGGGCGCTGGCCATCAGGTCGCGGCCCTGCAGAACGGCCGGAATAGCCTGCTGCTGGATTGGGGTTGGCTCGACGTAGCCCTGCTCTGCGATAGCGCGCAAAATTTCAGGGTTCAGGCCAAGGGAATCAAAAGACATAAAAACTCCGAACCGCCCCGACCATCACAGGTGTAGTTTTCAGGGAGATATAACGAATAGGGAAGGACAAAAACCACAATGTCGTGAAGCAGCGGAGTGTAGCAGGTTTTGTGACGTGGCGCATAAAATATCCCGCGGCGCTGCGTTGACGAAAGATTTCCCGCCGTGTGGTCACTGGACAAAATGGGCAACCGGGCATAATGTTAATCAATCGATTGATTAATTTTTAAAACCGCCATGAATACGACCCCAACGACATCGAAAGGTGAACAGGCCAAAAACCAGCTTATTGCCGCCGCGCTGGCGCAGTTTGGCGAATATGGTCTGCATGCCACCACGCGGGACATCGCGGCGCAGGCCGGGCAAAACATTGCGGCCATTACCTACTATTTTGGCTCAAAAGAGGATTTGTACCTCGCCTGTGCCCAGTGGATCGCCGACTTTATCGGTAACCATTTTCGGCCACACGTTGAAGAGGCCAGCGGGCTATTGAGCCAGCCGTCGCCGGATCGCGCCGCCATCAGGCAGCTGATTATCAGCGCCTGCGACAATATGATTCGCCTGCTGACCCACGACGAGACGCTGAGCCTGAGTAAGTTCATCTCCCGTGAGCAGCTCTCCCCTACGGCGGCTTACCAGCGAGTGCACGATCAGGTGATTGCTCCGATGCATACGCACCTGACCCGGCTGATCGCGGCCTATACCGGACGAGACGCCGACGATACCGAGACTATTTTGCATACCCACGCCCTGCTGGGTGAAATTCTCGCCTTCCGTCTTGGGCGCGAAACGATCCTGTTACGCACCGGCTGGACACAATTTGATGAGGATAAAGCCGCGCAGATTAGCCAGGTCATCACCTGTCATCTCGATCTGATCCTGCAAGGCTTAACGCAAAGGAGCCTGAAGTCATGAAAAAACCTGTCGCCATCATTCTGGTGGTCGTTGTTCTGCTTGCCGCAGGTATCGGCGGCTGGCTGTGGTATCAAAGTCACCAGGACAGAGGCCTGACGCTGTACGGCAACGTCGATATTCGCACCGTGAATATGAGTTTCCGCGTCGGGGGGCGCCTGGCCTCCCTCACCGTTGATGAAGGCGATACCATCAAAACCGGTCAGATGCTGGGGATGCTCGACAAGGCCCCGTACGAGAACGCGCTGATGCAGGCGAAAGCAGGCGTTTCCGTGGCGCAGGCGCAATATGACCTGATGCTGGCCGGCTACCGTGACGAAGAGATTGCTCAGGCCGCCGCCGCGGTCAAACAGGCGCAGGCCGCCTATGACTACGCACAAAACTTCTATGCCCGTCAGCAGGGGCTGTGGAAAAGCCGCACCATTTCTGCCAACGACCTGGAAAACGCCCGCTCCTCCCGCGACCAGGCCCAGGCGACGCTGAAATCCGCCCAGGATAAATTAAGCCAGTACCACACCGGTAACCGCCCGCAGGACATCGCGCAGGCAAAAGCCAGCCTGGAACAGGCGCAGGCGCAGCTGGCGCAGGCGGAACTGGATCTGCACGACACCACGCTCATTGCCCCGTCTGACGGCACGCTGATGACCCGCGCCGTGGAGCCGGGCAGCATGTTAAGCGCGGGGAGCACCGTCCTGACGCTTTCTCTGACGCGTCCGGTATGGGTGCGCGCCTACATTGATGAGCCTAACCTCGGCCAGATGCAGCCGGGCCGCGAGCTGCTGCTCTACACCGACGGTCGGCCGGATAAACCGTATCATGGCAAAGTTGGCTTTGTATCACCGACGGCTGAATTCACGCCCAAAACGGTTGAAACGCCGGATCTGCGTACCGACCTGGTTTATCGCCTGCGCATCATCGTGACCGATGCTGACGACGCGCTGCGTCAGGGCATGCCTGTCACCGTAAAAGTCAGCGACGGGGAACGACATGAATGACGCGGTTATTCAGCTCAACAATCTGGTCAAACGCTTCGCGGGAATGGGAAAACCTGCCGTCGCCCCGCTGAACTGTACCATTCAGAAAGGCTATGTGACCGGGCTGGTTGGCCCGGACGGCGCAGGCAAAACGACGCTGATGCGGATGCTGGCGGGTTTGTTAAAGCCCGATGAAGGAACCGCCAGCGTGCTCGGACTCGACCCGATTAAAGACGATGGCGCGCTCCATGCCATGCTGGGCTATATGCCGCAGAAGTTTGGTCTGTATGAAGACCTGACGGTGATGGAAAACCTCAATCTGTATGCTGACCTGCGCAGCGTCACTGGCGAAGCCCGTCAGAAGACCTTTGCCCGTTTGCTGGAATTTACCTCGCTTGGCCCCTTCACCGACCGGCTGGCGGGCAAGCTCTCCGGCGGGATGAAACAAAAGCTGGGGCTGGCCTGTACGCTGGTGGGCGAGCCGAAGGTTCTCTTGCTCGATGAACCCGGCGTGGGCGTCGACCCGATTTCGCGCCGCGAGCTGTGGCAGATGGTGCATGAGTTAGCCGGCGATGGGATGCTGATCCTCTGGAGCACCTCGTACCTTGATGAAGCGGAACAGTGCCGTGACGTTCTGCTGATGAACGAAGGTGAGCTGCTTTATCAGGGAGAGCCGACCACGCTGACGCAGAGCATGGCTGGACGCAGCTTCCTGCTGCACAGCGCCCAGGCCTCCAACCGTCAGCTGCTGCAGCGGGTGCTAAAGCTACCTCAGGTCAGCGACGGAATGATTCAGGGCCGTTCGGTGCGCGTGATCCTCACGAAAGAGGCGACCGCGGACGATATACGCCGTGCACCGGGAATGCCTGAAATTGAGATGGAGGAGACCGCGCCCCGCTTTGAAGATGCGTTTATCGATCTGCTCGGCGGCGCAGGGACATCAGAATCCCCCCTCGCCGCGATCCTGCACACGGTTGAAGGTACGCCGGGTGAAACGGTGATTGAGGCCAAATCCCTCACCAAAAAGTTTGGGGATTTCGCCGCCACCGATAACGTCAATTTCGCGGTGAAACGCGGTGAGATTTTTGGCCTGCTCGGGCCAAACGGCGCCGGGAAATCGACCACTTTTAAGATGATGTGCGGCCTGCTGGTACCTACCTCGGGGAAAGCGCTGGTGCTCGACATGGACCTGAAGGTCAGCTCCGGCAAGGCGCGTCAGCATCTGGGCTATATGGCGCAAAAATTCTCGCTGTATGGCAACCTGACGGTCGAGCAGAACCTGCGCTTTTTCTCCGGCGTGTACGGCCTGCGGGGCCGCGCGCAGAACGAGAAAATCCACCGCATGAGCGAGGCCTTTGGCCTGACGGGCATTGCTTCCCATGCCACCGACGAACTGCCGCTCGGTTTCAAGCAGCGGCTGGCGCTGGCCTGCTCATTAATGCATGAGCCCGATATCCTGTTTCTCGATGAGCCGACGTCCGGCGTTGACCCCCTCACCCGCCGCGAGTTCTGGCTGCATATCAACAGCATGGTGGAGAAAGGGGTCACGGTCATGGTAACCACCCACTTTATGGATGAGGCGGAATACTGCGACCGCATCGGGCTGGTGTATCGCGGCAAGCTGATTGCCCACGGTACGCCGGACGACCTGAAAGAACAGGCCGCCGATGACGAGGTGCCGGACCCGACCATGGAACAGGCGTTTATTACCCTCATCCACGACTGGGATAAGGAGAATGCCCATGCGCAATAACGCCATTTCGTGGCGCAGGGTGCGTGCGTTGTGTATCAAAGAGACGCGCCAGATCGTGCGTGACCCCAGCAGCTGGCTGATCGCTGTGGTGATCCCCCTGCTGCTGCTCTTTATCTTTGGCTACGGGATCAACCTCGACTCCAGCAAACTGCGGGTCGGGATTTTGCTGGAGCAGCAGAGCGAAGAGGCGCTTGATTTCACCCACACCATGACCGGCTCCCCTTACATCGACGCCACCATCAGCGACAACCGGCAGGCGCTAATCCAGATGATGCAGGCCGGGAAGATACGCGGGCTGGTGGTGATCCCGGTGGATTTTGCCGCCAACATGGCGCGCACCGATGCCAGTGCGCCGGTGCAGGTGATCACCGACGGCAGCGAGCCAAACACCGCGAACTTTGTACAAGGCTATGTGGAGGGTATCTGGCAGCTGTGGCAAATGCAGCGTGCCGAAGATCGCGGGGAAACCTTCGAACCGCTGATCGACGTGCAGACGCGCTACTGGTTTAACCCAGCGGCCATTAGCCAGCATTTTATTATCCCGGGTGCGGTGACCATCATCATGACGGTTATTGGCGCCATTTTGACCTCGCTGGTGATTGCCCGCGAGTGGGAACGCGGCACCATGGAGGCGCTGCTGTCTACCGAGGTCACACGGGTTGAACTGCTGCTCTGTAAGCTTATCCCCTACTACTTCCTCGGCATGCTGGCGATGCTGCTCTGCATGCTGGTCTCGGTGTTTATCCTCGGCGTGCCGTACCGCGGATCGTTGGTGGTGCTGTTCTTTATCACCAGTCTGTTTTTACTGAGCACCCTCGGGATGGGGCTGCTTATCTCCACCATCACCCGTAACCAGTTCAACGCCGCGCAGGTGGCCCTGAACGCCGCCTTTTTACCGTCGATTATGCTGTCCGGGTTTATTTTCCAGATAGACAGCATGCCCGCCGTGATCCGTGCCGTGACCTACATTATTCCGGCGCGCTACTTCGTGAGTACGCTGCAAAACCTGTTCCTGGCGGGGAATATTCCGGTGGTGCTGATCATCAACACGCTGTTTTTGCTGGCATCGGCAACGATGTTTATTGGGCTGACGTGGATAAAGACCAAACGGCGTCTGGATTAAGGAGCGAACATGTTTCACCGTTTATGGACATTGATACGCAAAGAGCTGCAGTCGCTGCTGCGCGAGCCACAGACGCGCGCCATTCTGGTATTACCGGTGTTGCTTCAGGTGTTGCTCTTCCCGTTTGCCGCCACGCTGGAGGTGACTAACGCCACCATTGCTATCTACAACGAAGATAACGGCAAACATTCTGTCGAATTGACGCAGCGTTTCGCCCGGGCGAAGGCTTTTACCCACATCCTGCTGCTGAAAAGCCCGCAGGAGATCCAGCCCACCATCGATACGCAAAAAGCGTTATTGCTGGTGCGTTTCCCGGCCGATTTTTCCCGCAACCTGGATACCTTCCAGACGGCACCAATGCAGTTAATCCTCGACGGGCGCAACTCCAACAGCGCACAGATTGCAGCCAACTATCTTCAGCAGGTGGTGAAGGATTACCAACAGGAGTTGATGGACGGGAAACCGAAACCCAACAACAGCGAGCTGGTGGTGCGCAACTGGTATAACCCGAATCTGGATTACAAATGGTTCGTGGTGCCATCGCTGATCGCCATGATCACCACCATCGGAGTGATGATCGTAACGTCACTCTCCGTCGCCCGTGAGCGCGAACAGGGGACGCTCGATCAGCTGCTGGTTTCCCCGCTCGCAACATGGCAAATTTTCGTCGGCAAAGCGGTTCCGGCGCTGATTGTCGCGACCTTCCAGGCCACCATCGTGCTGGGCGTGGGAATATGGGCCTACCAGATCCCGTTCGCCGGTTCGCTGGCGCTGTTCTACTTCACGATGGTGATTTACGGGCTGTCGCTGGTCGGGTTTGGACTGCTGATTTCCGCGCTCTGCTCTACCCAGCAGCAGGCATTTATTGGCGTGTTCGTCTTTATGATGCCGGCGATTTTGCTTTCGGGCTACGTCTCACCCGTCGAGAACATGCCGGTATGGTTACAGGATTTGACGTGGATAAACCCAATTCGGCACTTCACGGATATCACCAAGCAGATCTATCTGAAGGATGCGAGTCTGGATATTGTCTGGGGAAGTTTGTGGCCGCTACTGATCATAGCGGCCACGACGGGCTCAGTGGCGTACGTGATGTTTAGACGAAACATCGCGTAGCTTTTTCTCTTTGGTCAGTAACGAGACCACGGCAGGCCCTGCGAGGATTGCCAGACCGGCCAGGGCCAGCAGCAGGTTGTTTTGCAGCACACGCGACAGCAACCAAAGCACAATCATCGCCGCACCAAAGTACCAGGTGGTGGTGAGCTCTTCGAGCACATCACCCACCTCACGCCAGCGTGCTTCGTGGTGGCGCTGTAAAAACAGCATCGACAGTACGGTGACGCCATAGAGGACGCATAGCCCTAAGCCGACCCGCACCAGCGTGCCGCTCATCCAGCCCATCACCAGTACGGCCACGACCAGTAAATGCAACATTATCTGCCAGCAACTCAGGCCAGTTGCGACACGAACGCGTTGTTGCCACTTCATGGCTTCTCTCCTGAAGGATTTTTCTCTGCTTAATCAGACTACCGCACTTTACGGAAAATTCCGTAACACCGCATCTTTTTGTGACGCCTACTACACTTTATTTTCATCGGGATAGTCACCCTGGAAGGAACGTATGACCAAAAAAATGCAGCATTTCTCGCTTAAAGTGCTGACGATAAACATTCATAAAGGCTTCACAGCATTCAACCGCCGCTTCATTTTACCGGAGCTGCGCGATGCGGTACGCACCGTCAGCGCGGACATTGTCTGCCTTCAGGAAGTCATGGGCGCGCACGAAGTGCATCCGCTTCACTTTGAAAACTGGCCGGACACCCCGCACTACGAATTCCTGGCCGACACCATGTGGAGTGATTACGCCTACGGGCGCAACGCGGTGTACCCGGAAGGGCATCACGGTAATGCGGTGCTGTCACGTTTTCCCATCGAACATTACGAAAACCGCGACGTCTCTGTGGGTGAAAGTGAAAAACGCGGGCTGCTTTACTGCCGTATCGCCCCGCCGGATCTGGCGTTCCCGGTGCACGTGGGCTGTGTTCATCTGGGCCTGCGCGAAGCCCATCGCCAGGCTCAGCTAAAAATGCTGGCCGAATGGACCAATGCCCTGCCCGAAGGTGAACCCGTGGTCGTGGCCGGTGATTTCAACGACTGGCGGCAGCGGGCTAACCATCCGTTGAAGGTTGATGCGGGGCTTGAGGAGATTTTCACCCGTGCAAACGGCAGGCCTGCACGCACCTTTCCGGTACGGTTCCCGTTTTTGCGACTCGACAGAATCTACGTGAAAAACGCCCACGCCAGCAGCCCGACCGCACTGGCATTACTTAACTGGCGACATCTTTCCGACCATGCGCCGCTCAGCGCGGAGATCCACTTATGAAATGTTCATGGCAGGAAGGCAACCGGATCACGCTGCTGGTCAACGGGGATGAATATTACCCCGCGGTGTTTGACGCCATTGACCACGCAAAGCAGAAAGTGATCCTTGAAACGTTTATCTGGTTCGAAGACGACGTCGGTAAGCAGTTGCACAGCGTGCTGCTGCGTGCTGCCCTGCGTGGCGTCAAAATCGAAGTGCTGCTGGATGGCTATGGCTCACCGGACCTCAGTGATGCGTTCGTCAATGAGCTCACCTCGGCAGGCGTCGTGTTCCGTTATTACGATCCTGGCCCTCGCCTTTTCGGCATGCGTACCAATCTTTTCCGCCGGATGCACCGCAAAATTGTGGTGGTGGATGAGACGGTAGCGTTTGTTGGCGGCATTAACTATTCCGCTGAACATATGTCCGATTACGGCCCGGAAGCCAAGCAGGATTACGCGATTCGCATTGAAGGACCGGTGGTGCAGGATATCCTGCTCTTTGAGCTGGAAAACCTGCCCGGTAAAGAGGCTGCCCGGCGCTGGTGGCAGCGCCGCCATCATCGTCCGGAAGAGAACCGTCACCCCGGTGAAGCGCAGGCGCTGTTTGTCTGGCGGGATAACGGTGAGCACCGGGACGACATTGAGCGGCATTACCTGAAGATGCTGGCGAATGCGAAGCGCGAAGTGATCATCGCCAACGCCTACTTTTTCCCGGGCTATCGCCTGCTGCATGCCATGCGCAATGCGGCCCGACGCGGCGTGCGCGTGAAGCTCATTGTTCAGGGCGAGCCGGACATGCAGATTGTCAAAATCGGTGCCCGGTTGCTGTACAACTATCTGGTGAAAGGTGGCGTACAAATTTACGAATATCGCCGCCGGCCGCTGCACGGCAAAGTTGCCCTGATGGACGATCACTGGGCCACCGTGGGCTCCAGCAATCTCGACCCGCTGAGTTTGTCACTGAACCTTGAAGCTAACCTGATCATCCACGATCGCCAGTTCAACCAGACTCTCAGGGATAACCTGCAGGCGTTGATCGTGAACGACTGCGTGCGCGTGGACGAATCCATGGTGCCCAAACGCACCTGGTGGAATCTGGGCATTAGCGTGGTGGTGTTCCACTTCCTGCGTCATTTCCCGGCGATGGTGGGCTGGCTGCCGGCGCACACGCCAAAACTTGCGCTGGTGGATCCGCCTGTCCAGCCCGAAATGGAAACCCAGGACCGCGTTGAAGCGGAAGATGGAGGGAAAACCTGATGTCGAAATCACATCCACGCTGGCGGCTGGCTAAAAAGATCCTCACCTGGCTGTTTTTCATCGCCGTCGCGGTTCTGCTGGTGGTTTACGCCCAGAAAGTTGACTGGGAAGAGGTGTGGAAAGTTATCCGCAACTACAACCGGCTGGTGCTGCTGGGCGCGGTGGGGCTGGTGATTGTGAGCTACCTGATGTACGGCTGCTATGACCTGCTGGGCCGCGCCTACTGCGGCCATAAGCTTGCGAAGCGCCAGGTCATGCTGGTGTCGTTTATCTGTTACGCCTTTAACCTGACATTGAGTACCTGGGTGGGTGGCATCGGCATGCGCTATCGCCTTTACTCGCGCCTCGGTCTGCCGGGCGGGACCATTACGCGCATTTTTTCCCTCAGCATCACCACCAACTGGCTGGGTTACATTCTGCTTGGCGGGGTGATTTTCACCATCGGCGTGGTGCAATTGCCTGCGCACTGGTACATCGATGAAACCACGCTGCGGATTTTAGGCTTTGCATTACTGCTCATCATTGCGCTCTATCTTTGGGCCTGCGCCTTTGCCAAACGCCGACACATGACCATCAAGGGGCAAAAACTGGTGCTGCCTTCGTGGAAATTCGCGGTCCTGCAGATGGCCGTGTCCAGCGCCAACTGGATGGCGATGGGGGCGATTATCTGGATGCTCATTGGTGAAGATGTGAATTACTTCTTTGTGCTGGGCGTGCTGCTGGTCAGCAGCATTGCCGGCGTGATCGTGCATATTCCGGCGGGAATTGGGGTGCTGGAGGCGGTATTTATCGCCCTGCTCGCCGGAGAGCATGTTTCACAGGGTACGATTATTGCCGCCCTGCTGGCCTACCGTATGCTCTATTACTTCCTGCCGCTGGCGCTGGCAACGGTGTGTTATCTGGTGCTGGAGAGTCGGGCGAAGAAACTGCGGGCGAAGAATGAGAAAGCGTTAGCGAAGTGAGGTCTGGCGGGGGAACTTACCCGGCCTGCGCAACGCAGGTCGGGTAAGGGAAATACCCTTAACGACGGTTGCCTAAAATACGCAGCAACATCAGGAACAGGTTGATGAAGTCCAGATATAGCGTCAGGGCGCCCAGAATCGCGTATTTGCGCAGGTTTGAGCTGTCGCGTACGTCAATCTGTTCGCCAATATTTTTCAGCTTCTGAGTGTCGTAGGCCGTCAAACCGACGAAGATCACCACCCCGATATAGGTCACCGCCCACATCAGCGCTTCACTCTTCAGCCACAGGTTTACCAGCGACGCCAGCACAATCCCAATCAGCCCCATAAACAGCATGCTGCCGAAACCGCTCAGGTCACGCTTCGTGGTGTAGCCGTAGAGGCTCATCGCACCAAACATCCCGCCAGCGACCACAAACGTGCTGGCGATGGAGGAATAGGTATACACGATGAAGATGCTGGAGAGCGTCAGCCCCGTCAGTGCCGAATAGAGCATAAACAGCGTGGTCGCCATTCCGGCGCTCAGCTTCTGCACCAGGCCGGAGAGAACAAAGACCAGCGCCAGTTGCGCGATGATCAGCCCAAAGAAGGTGATTTTGCTTGAGAAGATAAACATCATCAGCTCAGGCGTGTTGGCTGCATACCATGCGATAAAAGCGGTCAGCAGTAAACCGACCGTCATCCAGCCATAAACCTGAGCCATATACGTCTGCAGCCCGGTACGGGTCTGCTGTACTATTGAATCGGAACGCGGAAATCGGTCCATGATTCACTCCTGATTAAGTAGACACACACGTTAAGACTAACACATCCACGCAAACCGACTACCAACGACTGGCGGCTTCTTTGTCGCTGTCACGCGACTCAACCCACCTGTCGCCTTCCGGCGTCGCTTCACGTTTCCAGAATGGCGCTTTGGTTTTGAGGTAATCCATAATGAACTCCCCTGCGGCAAACGCGCTACTACGATGGGCACTGGTCACGCCGACAAAAACGATTTCCTCGCCAGGCCACATTTCACCAATACGGTGGATAACCGTCACTCGCCCGAGCGGCCAGCGGCCACGCGCCTGTTCGACGATCTCCGCGAGGGATTTCTCCGTCATGCCCGGATAGTGCTCCAGCGTCAGCGCCTTTACGCTGTCGCCGAGATTATGATTACGCACTTTGCCGGTGAAGGTGACAACCGCACCGTCTTCGTCACGCTCTGCCAGCCAGTCATATTCTGTACCAACGCTGAAACGGTCATGACCTACCAGAATTCGGGTTTCAGCCATCTTAGCCCCCTGTCACCGGCGGGAAGAAGGCCACTTCATCCCCGGCCGTCAGCGGATGGGTCAGCTCCACCAGCGTCTGGTTAACCGCGGCCAGCAGCTTGCCTTCATCCAGCGCCAGCGCCCAGCGGTCGCTTTGCGTGGCAAGATGCGCACGCAGGTCGGCAACGGTGTCAAACGGGGCATCAAGCGTCAGGCTGTCGGTGCCCACCAGCTCGCGGACCTGAGCAAAAAAGAGCACCTTAATCATGGCTGTCCACCTTAAAATCACCGGATTTACCACCGCTTTTCGCCAGCAAACGAACCGGGCCAATCACCATATCTTTCTGCACTGCTTTGCACATGTCATAGATAGTTAACGCGGCGACAGAGGCCGCCGTCAGGGCTTCCATCTCAACCCCGGTTTTCCCGGTTAAGCGGCAGAGCGACTCGATGCGCACGCGGTTGTGCTCCGGCTGCGCCTGCAGGTTGACTTCCACCTTGCTCAGCATCAGCGGGTGGCAGAGCGGAATTAAGTCCCAGGTGCGTTTCGCAGCCTGGATCCCGGCGATGCGGGCGGTGGCAAAGACGTCGCCTTTGTGATGGCTGCCGTCAATAATCATCGCCAGGGTCTCTGGCAACATGGTCACGAAGGCTTCAGCACGCGCCTCACGCACCGTTTCGGCTTTGGCGGAGACATCCACCATATGTGCTTCGCCAGCGGCGTTAATGTGGGTCAGTTGCGACATAACTTATTTCTTTAAATGGGGATGGAAATTACACGGACGGGTACGGGCATCCAGCTGCGGTGCAATGATATTTTCCCACGCGGTACGACACGCTTTTGTCGAGCCGGGCATGGCAAAAATCAACGTGCCGTTCGCCACACCAGCCACCGCACGCGACTGCAGCGTGGAGGTGCCAATCTCTTCAAACGAGAGCATGCGGAACACTTCACCAAAGCCTTCCACTTCCCGGTCAAACAGCGGGACGAGCGCCTCGGGAGCCTGGTCGCCTGTGGTAAAACCGGTGCCACCGGTGATCAGCACCACCTGCACCTCATCGCTGGCAATCCACTGAGAGACCCGGGCACGAATGGCATAACGGTTCTCTTTCACGATCGCCTTATCAACAATACTGTGCCCGGCATCATGTGCCGCATCGCGCAGCCAGTGGCCGGAGGTGTCATCCTCTTCACCGCGGCGGTCGGAAACGGTAAGAATAGCAATGCGTGTCGGGATAAATTCCGCGCTAACCTGACTCATCTTCTGGTTCCTTCTTAAGCCTGATTACCCGCCAATGTAGGACAGGTTCTGAGTAATGCCGGTGTTGCCCTGATGCAGGAAGTGGGTCTGTTTTTTGTGCGTCAGAGCTTCAGAAATCCGCGCTTCAAGCGCGGCCTGTTGGGCGTCTTCCGCCAGCAGATCGCGAAGGTCGACACCGCCATCCCCGAACAGGCACAGATGCAGCTTACCAACGGAGGAGACGCGAAGACGGTTACAGCTGGCACAGAAGTCTTTCTCATACGGCATGATAAGCCCGATTTCCCCTTCGTAATCCGGGTGACAAAAAACCTGCGCCGGGCCGTCGCTGCGCTGACGGATCTGGTGGATCCAGCCGCGTTTCAGCAGCTCATCTCGCAACACCATCCCGGAGATGTGATGCCGACGGAACAGCTCACTGCCCTCGCCGGTTTCCATCAGCTCGATAAAACGCAACTGGATGGGGCGGGATTTGATCCACGCCAGGAAGGTATCAAGCTGGTGATGGTTGACGTCACGCATCAGCACCGTATTGACTTTGACCTTCTGGAACCCGGCACTGAACGCCGCGTCAATTCCATCCATCACCTGGCGGAATTTATCCTGGCCGGTAATGGCATGAAACTGGCGGGCATCGAGGCTGTCCACGCTGACGTTGATGGCGGTTAAGCCCGCGTCGCGCCAGGCCGCAACGTCGCGAGCCATGCGGTACCCGTTGGTGGTGACCGCAATCTGACGGATACGATCGTTCTCACGCACCGCAGCAATGATATCGGGGAAATCACGACGCAGAGAGGGTTCCCCTCCGGTCAGGCGGACCTTTTCCGTGCCGAGTTCAGAGAATGCGCGCGTGACGCGGCGCACTTCGTCCACGGAGAGAAAGCCGTTATTGGTGACGCTGCCCGGTTTGTAGCCATCGGGCAGGCAGTAGGTGCAACGGAAGTTGCACACATCGGTAATCGACAGACGTAAGTAAAAAAACTTACGCGCGAATGCATCAGTAAGTTGTGAAGCCATGTACACCTTTCCAGAGACGGGAGGCACAGTCATTTCTTTCTGTACCCTGGTGGCATATTCGCCACGGCCAGGACGCCATATCTTTCGACACAGGCGCCAGGGCTCGAGTGTATGTTTTCAAATTTGAAAACGTGGTTATGGCGATAGTAGCGCGGAAATCTTCCCTTCGCCATTATCACTTAACGCTATATAACAATGTACATAACGACATAATCGTGTATTTTCGCTACAGAATACCTAAAAACAGCATATTCACATTGATATACGTCATTTTGCGCCGGGTGAGGCATCGTCTTTTAGGGGTAGTTAGGGTAGTGTTACGCAGATCGAACGTGATAAGGAATGTGTATGCGCAATCGCACTTTTGCGGATCTTGACCGTGTTGTCGCTCTTGGCGGAGGCCATGGTCTGGGGCGAGTGATGTCTTCTCTGTCCTCACTTGGCTCAAGGCTGACAGGGATAGTGACAACCACGGATAATGGCGGCTCCACCGGGCGTATTCGACGCGCGGAAGGGGGTATCGCCTGGGGCGATATGCGTAATTGTCTAAACCAGTTAATTACCGAGCCGAGCGTCGCGTCGGCGATGTTTGAGTACCGTTTTGGCGGTAACGGCGAACTTTCCGGGCATAACCTTGGAAATTTGATGCTTAAAGCGCTGGATCACCTGTCAGTACGCCCGCTGGAAGCCATCAATTTGATCCGAAACCTGCTCAAGGTTGACGCGTTCCTGATCCCAATGTCCGAACAACCGGTCGATTTGATGGCGATTGATGCGGAAGGGCACGAGGTTTATGGCGAAGTGAACATCGACCAGCTTACCGTGCCGCCAAAAGAGCTGATGACCTACCCAAGCGTGCCCGCCACGCGTGAAGCCATTGAGGCCATCGGCGAAGCGGATTTGATTTTGATTGGGCCGGGCAGTTTTTACACCAGCCTGATGCCCATTTTACTGGTCAAAGAGCTGGCACAGGCCCTGCGCAGAACACCCGCCCCCATGGTTTACATCGGCAATTTAGGCCGTGAGCTGAGCCCGGCGGCGGCCAGCCTGTCGCTGGCGGACAAACTGAATCTGATGGAGCTGTACGTCGGGAAGAAAATCATCGATGGCGTGGTGGTCGGCCCGAAAGTTGATGTATCAGGAATTGGCGATCGCGTAGTGGTGCAGGAGCCGCTGGAAGCGAGCGATATCAAATATCGTCACGACCGTCACCTGCTGCGTGAAGCGCTGGAGAAGGCGATTCAGGACCTGGGATAGAGATTATGCCTTCACCCAACTTCTCTCCCACGGGAGAGTGCAAACACTAAAAAAATGACAGCCTGCGGCTGTCATTTTGCTTTTACCTAGGAGGCGGCGATAAACAGATCGCGCAGCTGATGCAGCTGGTCGCGGATTTGCGCGGCCTCTTCGAATTCGAGGTTCTGCGCATGCTGCATCATCTGTCCTTCCAGTTCGTGGATTTTCTGCTGCAGCGCTTTTGGCGTCAGCTCGACGGTATCCGGCTCAACCACTGAACGCGCCTTCCCGCGCCCTTTCGCTTTGGTCTTCGCAATGTTCTGACCCAGCGCCAGAATATCCACCACTTTCTTGTTCAGGCCCTGCGGCGTAATGCCGTGCTCTTCGTTGTAACGCTGCTGTTTCTCACGACGACGCTCCGTTTCGCCAATTGCTTTCGCCATTGACGGGGTAATTTTGTCACCGTAAAGGATCGCTTTACCGTTAACGTTACGCGCGGCACGGCCAATGGTCTGGATCAGGGAGCGTTCAGAACGCAGGAAGCCCTCTTTGTCGGCATCCAGAATCGCCACCAGCGAGACTTCTGGCATATCCAGGCCTTCTCGCAGCAGGTTGATACCCACCAGCACGTCAAACTCGCCCAGACGCAGGTCGCGGATGATCTCCATACGCTCGACGGTATCGATATCCGAGTGGAGGTAACGCACCCGCTCACCGTGCTCCTCAAGATACTCGGTGAGATCTTCCGCCATGCGCTTGGTCAACGTCGTTACCAGCACGCGCTCGTTGATGGCCGCGCGGATACGGATTTCTGACAGCAGATCGTCAACCTGAGTGGCGACCGGACGCACCTCGATAATCGGATCCAGCAGCCCGGTCGGACGCACCACCTGGTCAACCACCTCATCGCCCGATTTTTCGAGCTCGTAGTTGCCCGGCGTAGCCGAGACGTAGATAGTTTGCGGTGCCAGCGCCTCAAATTCTTCAAACTTCATGGGACGGTTATCCAGCGCCGATGGCAGACGGAAACCATACTCCACCAGCGTCTCTTTACGCGCCCGGTCACCGCGATACATCCCGCCAATTTGCGGGATAGTCACGTGAGATTCGTCGATCACCAACAGACCGTCTGCCGGCAGATAATCAAACAGCGTCGGCGGTGGCTCGCCCGGACCACGCCCGGAGAGGAAACGTGAGTAGTTTTCGATACCGGAGCAGTAGCCCAGCTCGTTCATCATCTCCAGGTCAAACTGGGTGCGCTGGCTCAGGCGTTGCTCTTCCAGCAGCTTATTATTCGCCAGAAGCACCTTACGGCGGTCTGCCAGTTCAACTTTGATCTCTTCCATCGCCTGCACGATACGCTCGCGTGGCGTCACGTAGTGCGTTTTCGGGTAGATGGTATAGCGCTGAACAACCGACTCGACGTGGCCGGTCAGCGGGTCAAACAGCGACAGGCGTTCAACTTCTTCGTCAAACAGCTCAACGCGCAGGGCGATATCGTCCGACTCTGCCGGGAAGATATCAATCACCTCGCCGCGCACGCGGAAGGTACCGCGCTGGAACGCCTGATCGTTACGGGTGTACTGCAGCTCTGTCAGACGGCGTAAAATAGCGCGCTGATCGATGATCATCCCCTGGGTCAGGTGCAGCATCATCTTGAGATAGAGATCCGGATCGCCCAGACCGTAGATAGCCGACACTGACGCCACCACCACCACATCGCGACGCTCAAGGAGCGCCTTCGTCGCCGACAGACGCATCTGCTCAATGTGTTCGTTCACCGAGGCATCTTTCTCAATGAAGGTGTCAGAGCTCGGGACATACGCTTCAGGCTGGTAGTAATCGTAGTAGGAGACAAAATATTCCACGGCGTTATCCGGGAAGAACTCTTTCATCTCGCCGTAAAGCTGAGCGGCCAGGGTTTTGTTTGGGGCCAGCACCATCGTGGGGCGCTGCAGATCGGCGATAACGTTGGCAATCGTAAACGTTTTGCCCGAACCGGTTACCCCCAGCAGCGTCTGGTGCGCCAGCCCATCTTCCAGCCCCTCTTCGAGACGTCGGATCGCCTCAGGCTGATCGCCGGAAGGACGGAATGCAGAATTCAATTTGAACGGTTTACTCATGGGCGACAACCTGATGACGTTATAAGCGGCAGGTGAGTAATTTTACTCGTTGCTGCCAGGAATGCCAGTAAAAAACACTGGATGAAAAACCAGTAGCATGTCAGGATATTTAGAGTACCGGCAGGGTGATTAGCGCGATAGTGGTCAAAATTTGGACCGTGACAACATAAAACACCAGTCAGGACGGGTTATCCCCAGAACTTTTTCTTTTTTAACATTTGTCAAGCCAGGTAATGATAGTTTTATGGCAACAGGTGACACTTTCATTACGGCAATTGCTTTTATCTAACCAATTAAATATTAAGCGATATTTTCTAAAGCCGCGTTTCGCGCCAATTTGGTCGTAACCCGCGTCTTCTCTCGCTTATCGCGTGTTTTCTAACTCTAATGCACATGGTTATCCACAGGAATAGTGGATAACTGCTTCCAGCCCGTGCAGACCGCCGCTCAGCAAATTCCCGACTTTTCCCACGAAACGGCAGCAAAAATTTTTTATAGCTATTTTTTGCTGATAAACAGTTGTGTCATTCATAACCAACCGATGCGATCTTGCTCACATTTCCACCATTTTAACCGTGCACCACAACTCATCACGTCCGGCACCGCGGATGTGCAAAGGGGGTAATCACACACCGCTTATCCAGGACGAATTCCTAAAAAAGTCTCTTTTTTAATCAATTTAGGGTTTCTGGCAGGAGTTTTGCACATCCCACAATGAGCCTCACCCACACAGATTTTTAAGGAGAGAAAGATGTTGAGTCTGCGTGCAGTTAACCAGTTTTACGGAAGCCAACATACGCTATGGAACGTGGATTTAGATTTTCCCAAAGGCATGTGTACAGGTGTTGTTGGCCTGCCGGGGATGGGCAAAACGACCCTGATGAATTGCATCGCCGGGAAAGTGCCTGTCGACAGCGGCACCATCATCTGGCACGAAGCCGGTGCACCGCCGCGAGATTTGCTTAGCCAGACGCCAGAACCCTTCGCTGGCCCGGGAATAGGCTATGTCCCGCAGGACAGGCGGATTTTCTCCCAGTTAACCATTGATGAAAATCTGCATATCGCCATGCGGGCGACAGGGAAACCTGACCCTGAAGCGAAAAGTGACGTTTACGACCTCTTTCCGGAACTCTATGCGCTGCGACAATCCCGGGCCAACACGCTTTCGCCAGACGACCAGTATCAGCTGGCGCTGGCCAATGCGCTGGTCATCCGTCCGCGGATGCTGATTCTGGATGAACCGATGCATGGCGCGGGCCACAGCTTCGCCCAGAAGCTGAGCCAGCTGCTGGTGCGGTTAAACCGGGAACTGGGAATGACGGTGTTGTTAGCTGAGCAGCAGCTGTCGTTTATCCGCCGGGTCGCGGAGCGCTTTTGTATGCTGTATCGCGGGCGTAACGTGGCCCAGGGCCACGTTAACGAGCTGGATGACGAGCTTATCGCCCACTGGATGTCGCTGGAGGCAAGACGCTGAGATCGAGGTAATGCCCGGTTTCAGCGCACCCGGCAGTGTCAGCCAGCCACGGGATCTCCCCAAGAAACGGCGCAGGAATCACCCGCTTCAGCGTTGCCAGATACTCCTGATGTCGCCTGCCCGGCGCAACCACGTCGTTGGCTATCCAGCCGGCCAGGCGCAGCCCGGCCTGCTGAACGGCCTGGGCAGTCAGCATCGCATGGTTGATACAGCCGAGTTTGACCCCTACCACCAGAATTACCGGCAGCTGCTCGATTTGCACCCAGTCAGCAAAGGTCTGGTCCGCCGAAAGTGGCGTAAACCAGCCACCGGCGCCCTCCACCAGTACCCAGTCAGCCTGACGTTCAAGGGCGCGTAACCCGGCAGAAAGCACGGCAAAATCAATCGGGCGACCTTCATCGGCGCTGATAATATGCGGCGAGGTGGGCTCGGCAAAGGTGTACGGATTCACCGCTGAATAGGCAAGTTCAAGCGTGCTGTTACGCTGGAGCGCCAGCGCGTCGGTATTGCGTAACCCGTGCGCCGTCATCTCGCTGCCGGAGGCGACAGGCTTATATCCGGCGGTGGTTTTTCCCTGCATGCGCGCCGCCTGCAGCAGCGCTGAGCTGGCAACCGTCTTGCCCACTTCGGTATCTGTTCCGGTGACAAAATAACGTTCAGTCACGTTCAATAATCCCATGAAAAAGTTGATATGAGAGCGGGAACTGCCCCCGCTGCTGCGGCCACGCCAGCTCAAGACGCTGCAACTGGCCGCGGGTAAGAGGTTTCTTTTCACGCCCCGCATGCAGATGGGTCGCACCAATGCCCTTCAGGGAGCGCATGGCGCTGAAGGCATCGTCGAAATTCAGCGTAATGGTCTGCTCAGCACAGCGATAGCGCCATCCCGCCAGCGCGTGGATGACCTGCTCGTGCGACAAAAAACGGTTAGCGTGAGGTTGTTCATCCACCGCTTTCCACGCCTGATTGAGCTCCGGTAAAGAGCTTTCCAGCAGCGTGGTGAAGGCCACGCATCCGCCCGGGCGCGCCACGCGATAAAGCTCGTTTAATGCCTGCGGGAGACTACTGCACCACTGTACCGCCAGATGGCTCCAGACCAGATCAAACCGCGCATCCGGCAGCGGAATGGACTCAATATCGGCAACCAGATAGTGGTGTGCGGCCTGCTGCTGACGGGCCTCCTCGAGCATATCGGGCGACAGGTCGATAGCCGTCACCTCGCTGCCGGCCGCACGCCAGTGTCGGCTATTGGCACCCGGGCCACACCCGGCGTCCAGCACCTGAGAGAACCGGGTCTCGTTGAGTAAAGCAAGCAGCCCCTGCGCGCTCTGACGCTGGAGTTCATCGTGCTGCGAATAGCTGCGCGCGGCCCGGCCAAATGCCGCCGCGATCGCCTGTTTATTCACGGGTGTCATGGAGCGCCTCCAGAAGTGCCTCGATATCCTCTGCTTCGTGCGCCGCCGTGAGCGTCAGACGCAGCCGGGCAGTGCCTGGCGGTACGGTTGGTGGACGAATAGCCGTCACCCATATCCCCCGCTCGCGAAGCGTCTGCGCCAGCGTGAGAGCCAGACCGTTTTCCCCCACCATCACCGGCTGGATTGCGCTCTGCGAATCGGTGCTCTGGAACGGGAGATGGCGTAACCCCTGGCGAAAACGCCGGATATGTTCCGCCAGACGCGCCCGTCGTTCCGCGCCTTCAGCGCCGCGGATCACCGCCAGTGATGCAGACAGCGCCACGGCCTGTGCGGGTGGCATACTGGTGCTGTAAATGAGATGACGGGCGAACTGCAGCAGATAGTCGGCGACAGACTCGCTGCACAACACGGCCGCCCCGCTCACGCCAAAACCTTTCCCGAAAGTCACCACCAGCAGTTCCGGCTTCACGTTTTGCTGATGGACGCTACCGCGCCCTTCCTCACCCATCACGCCAATACCATGCGCATCATCAACCAGCAGCCAGGCGTTTTGTCGCTGCGCCGTCTCATGCAGCGGACGCAGCGGTGCGCTGTCGCCGTCCATGCTGAACACCCCTTCTGTTACTACCAGCTGCTGTCCGGTGCAGGGCTTATCGAGCAGGCCAGCAAGCTGAGCCGCATCGTTATGGGCAAAGCGGCGGAGCTGCGCAGGGCTTAAACTTGCCGCTTCCAGCAGCGAGGCGTGACTTAAGCGGTCGGCAACAATGCGGTCGTCCTTGCCCATTAGCGCGGTGATGACCGCCTGGTTAGCGGCAAAACCTGAAATGAACAGCAACGCACGCGGATACCCCAGCCAGTCGGCAAGGGTCTCCTCCAGCGCCTGATGTGCCGTGGTGTAGCCGCTGACATGCCCCGAACCGCCGCTGCCGACGCCAAACCGCTCCGCGCCTTGCTGCCAGGCGCGGACGATTGCCGGGTGCTGGCTCAGCCCGAGATAATCATTGCTGGAGAAATTGCAAAACTGCCGGCCCTCGCGGGTGAGAAAACGGCCTGCGCCGTTTTCTACCACGTTGCGAACGCGAAAGGCATCTGCCGCCCGCCGTTCTTCGAGCGCAGAATGGATACGTGCCTGCCAGGTCATACGGTTGCCGCGTTGTAGAACTGGTCAGTATCGGCGTTGAAAATCTGCTGCTCCAGCTGCTGCTGTTGCTCGTTATCCCCCGTCAGGACGTCGGTCTGATGCGGGTTCAGCCCCAGCTTGCGGAACAACTGGACGTCTTTATCCTCTTCCGGGTTCGGGGTGGTCAGCAGTTTGCAGCCGTAGAAGATGGAGTTGGCCCCGGCCATAAAGCACATCGCCTGCGTCTGTTCGCTCATCTGTTCACGACCCGCCGAGAGGCGCACGTAGGAGGTTGGCATCATGATTCGCGCCACCGCAATGGTGCGGATAAAATCAAATGCATCCACGTCTTCGTTATCCGCCAGTGGCGTACCTTTAACTTTCACCAGCATGTTGATCGGCACGCTCTCCGGCGGTGTGGGCAGGTTCGCCAGCTGCAGCAGAAGACCCGCACGGTCTTTCACCGTTTCGCCCAGTCCCACAATCCCGCCTGAACAGACTTTGATGCCGGCGTCACGCACTTTATCCAGCGTGTCGAGACGCTCCTGATAGGTCCGCGTGGTGATGATATTGCCGTAAAATTCAGGGGAGGTGTCGAGGTTGTGGTTGTAGTAATCCAGCCCTGCTGCGGAAAGGCGTTGCGCCTGCTCTTCGTTCAGCGTGCCAAGGGTCATGCAGGCTTCCAGCCCCATCTCTTTCACCCCTTTCACCATCTGCTCCAGATACGGCATGTCGCGATCGTGCGGGTTTTTCCATGCCGCGCCCATACAGAATCGGGTTGAGCCTGCATTTTTCGCCTTACGGGCGGAGTCGAGTACCTGCTCCACTTCCATCAGACGTTCAGATTCAAGCCCGGTTTTATAGCGCGCACTCTGCGGGCAGTATTTGCAATCTTCTGGGCATGCGCCGGTCTTGATCGACAGCAGCGTACTGACCTGCACATGGCGTGGATCGAAGTGCTGACGATGCACCTGTTGGGCTTCAAACATCAGCTCAAGGAAAGGTTTATTGAATAATTCAGTAACTTGCGACATCGTCCAGCGTGCGTGGTGAGCCATGGGGCTTCTCCAAAGGGTTTTGTTAATTTTCAGATCGGTTTATACTCGTAAACCTAAAACTTTTCAAAATGGTTTACAAGTCGATTATGACCCAGGACGATCTCGCCTTCGACAAGCAGCATATCTGGCACCCTTACACTTCCACTACCCGCCCCCTCCCCGTTTACCCGGTCGCCTCGGCTCACGGGTGCGAACTGACCCTGAGCAGCGGTGAGTCGCTTGTGGACGGCATGTCATCCTGGTGGGCGGCTATTCACGGGTATAACCACCCGCGTCTGAATGCGGCGATGAAAGCGCAGATTGACCAGATGTCGCACGTGATGTTTGGCGGTATCACCCATCAGCCTGCGGTTGACCTGTGCCGGCGTCTGGTCGCGATGACCCCGGCCCCGCTGGAGTGCGTTTTCCTTGCAGATTCCGGTTCTGTTGCCGTGGAAGTGGCGATGAAAATGGCGCTGCAGTACTGGCACGCCAGAGGTGAGACCCGCCAGCGGTTCCTCACCTTCCGCAACGGCTATCACGGCGACACGTTCGGCGCGATGTCGGTGTGCGATCCGGATAACTCCATGCACAGCCTGTGGAAGGGCTATCTGCCAGAGAACCTCTTTGCCCCGGCACCGCAAAGCCGTTTTGACGGGGAGTGGGATGAAATGGACATGGTCGGTTTTGCGCGGCTGATGGCTGCCCACCGCCATGAGATTGCCGCCGTTATTCTTGAGCCGGTTGTGCAGGGTGCAGGCGGGATGCGGATGTACCACCCGGCATGGCTGACACGCATTCGTAAGATGTGCGATCGCGAGGGCATTCTGCTGATTGCCGATGAGATCGCCACCGGCTTTGGCCGCACCGGCAAGCTGTTCGCCTGCGAGCATGCGGGGATCGCACCGGATATTCTGTGTCTGGGTAAAGCGCTGACCGGCGGCACCATGACGTTGTCCGCCACGCTGACAACGCGCCACGTTGCCGACACCATCAGCGACGGCGACGCGGGCTGCTTTATGCACGGCCCAACGTTTATGGGCAACCCGCTGGCCTGCGCGGTGGCGAGCGAAAGCCTGGCCATTCTCGAGAGCGGCGAGTGGCAAACGCAGGTCGCGACGATTGAAGCGCAGCTTCGCCAGGAGCTGAGCGCAGCGTCAGCGGCTGAATTCGTGGCGGATGTGCGCGTGCTGGGTGCCATCGGCGTGATTGAGACCCCCCATCCGGTTAACATGGCGGCGCTGCAGCGTTTCTTCGTGGAACGGGGAGTGTGGGTGCGT
Source organism: Enterobacter sp. 200527-13 (assembly GCF_027924865.1). Taxonomy (NCBI): domain Bacteria; kingdom Pseudomonadati; phylum Pseudomonadota; class Gammaproteobacteria; order Enterobacterales; family Enterobacteriaceae; genus Enterobacter; species Enterobacter sp. 200527-13. The sequence continues at coordinate 632,575 of NZ_BSCM01000001.1, read as the reverse complement.
CCTTTCGGCAAGCTTATCTATCTGATGCCGCCTTATGTTATCTCGCCGGCTCAGCTACGTCAGTTAACGGCTGCGGTAGTTGACGCCGTTAACATTCCCGCACATTTTGCGATTTAACCCTGAGCGTTAACGTCGGTACTCTGTTTATGCATTACACTTTTTGCATAATCGGGTACCGAGGTAAATCGTATGAAAATCATCAGTAAAGATCTGCGCGACGGGGAAAAACTGCCTGAACGCCACGTTTTTAACGGCATGGGTTATCAGGGGGATAATATCTCTCCGCATCTGGCGTGGGACGATGTTCCGGCGGGAACCAAAAGCTTTGTTGTCACCTGCTATGACCCGGATGCCCCTACAGGCTCAGGGTGGTGGCACTGGATAGTGGCGAACCTGCCTGCGGATACGCGCGTTCTGCCGCAAGGTTCCGGCTCTGACCTGGTGGCGCTGCCTGAAGGCGCTATCCAGACCCGAACCGATTTTGGCAAAGCGGGTTACGGTGGCGCCGCGCCGCCAAAAGGGGAAACGCACCGCTATATCTTCACGGTTCACGCGCTGGATGTGGACAAGATTGAGGTGGATGAGGGCGCGAGTGGCGCAATGGTCGGCTTTAACGTCCATTTTCATTCGCTGGGCAGCGCATCGATCACGGCGATGTATTCGTAAAAAAACCGGTGGCCTGTACGTGTCCGGGCCACCGGGCAAATCTTAGAGCACCGAAGGCAGTAAGCCCACCAGGCTTCCCTTCTCCAGCAGCGCGATCGCTTTATCAATATCCGGCGCAAAGAAACGGTCATCATCGTAATGCGCGACCTGTTCACGCAGCAGATGACGCGCCTGTTCCAGCAGCGGGCTGGACTTCAGACCTTCACGCAGATCAACGCCCTGACATGCGGCCAGCCATTCCACCGCCAGCACGCCACGGGTGTTGGCGGCCATCTCCCACAGACGACGTCCAGCGGCCGGGGCCATCGAGACATGATCCTCCTGGTTCGCTGACGTTGGCAGACTGTCCACGCTGTGCGGATGCGACAGGGCCTTGTTCTCGCTCGCCAGCGCCGCGGCCGTCACCTGGGCAATCATAAATCCGGAGTTGACCCCGCCGTTGCGGACCAGGAACGGCGGCAGCTGGGACATATGTTTATCCATCATCAGCGCGATGCGACGTTCGGATAAGGCCCCCACTTCCGCAATCGCCAGCGCGATATTATCCGCCACCATCGCCACAGGCTCGGCGTGGAAATTTCCCCCGGAGACCACTTCGTTTTCCTGAGCGAACACCAGCGGGTTATCAGACACCGCATTCGCCTCCACCAGCAGCACTTCTGCCGCGTGGCGCAGCTGCGTCAGACAGGCTCCCATCACCTGGGGCTGACAGCGAAGCGAATACGGATCCTGTACCTTGTCACAGTTATGGTGAGAGTCTGCAATATCGCTGGTCTCGGTCAGCAGGTGACGGTACATCGCCGCGGCGTCAATCTGCCCGCGCTGGCCGCGCACCTCGTGGATACGGGCGTCAAACGGACGACGTGAGCCAAGCACCGCCTCGGTGGTCAGCGCACCGCACACGACCGCGGAGGCGAAAAGATCCTCGGCTTCAAACAGACCACGCAACGCAAACGCCGTCGAGGCCTGGGTCCCGTTAAGCAGCGCCAGCCCTTCTTTCGCCGCCAGCGTTATCGGGGTTAACCCGGCTTTTTTCAGCGCCTCTTTCGCAGGGAGCCACTCGCCCTTCCAGCGAGCCTGACCTTCACCGAGCAGCAGCAGCGACATATGGGCCAGCGGCGCAAGATCGCCGGATGCACCGACGGAACCTTTTGCCGGGATCCACGGATAGACTTCCGCATTCACCAGCGCCATCAGCGCCTCGATCACGCTGAGGCGAATTCCGGAGAACCCACGTGCCAGACTGTTGATTTTGAGCACCATCATCAGGCGGACAATGTCATCATCCAGCGGTTGACCGACACCCGCCGCATGCGAAAGCACCAGCGAGCGCTGTAAATTTTCCAGATCGTGCGTGGCGATACGCGTCTGCGCCAGCAGACCAAATCCGGTGTTGATGCCGTAGGCGGTACGTCCTTCGGCAATAATGGCTTCAACGCAGGCAACGCTGTCGTTAATCGCGGCGTGGGCGCTTTCATCAAGTGAGAGCGTGACCGGTTGACGCCAGACGTTACGCAGCTGTTTGAGCGTCAGTGAGCCGGGAGTGAGGGTTAAGGCGTTCATTAATGCTTTCCTTGTGTGGCAGGGATCATCGGCAGGTTCAGGCCCTGCTCTTTGGCACATTCAATCGCAATATCGTAACCGGCATCCGCGTGGCGCATTACGCCGGTTGCTGGGTCGTTATGCAGCACGCGAGCGATACGCGCTGCCGCTTCATCCGTACCATCACACACGATGACCATTCCCGAGTGCTGGGAGAAGCCCATTCCTACGCCACCACCGTGATGCAGCGACACCCAGGTCGCCCCGCTGGCGGTATTCAGTAAGGCATTCAGCAGTGGCCAGTCGGAAACGGCATCGGAGCCGTCGCGCATGGCTTCGGTTTCACGGTTCGGGCTGGCAACAGAGCCCGAGTCGAGATGGTCGCGTCCGATAACAATCGGCGCGGAGACTTCACCGCTGCGCACCATTTCGTTAAAGGCCAGACCCAGTTTTTGTCGCCACTCCAGCCCGACCCAGCAGATCCGCGCCGGCAAGCCCTGGAAGTTAATGCGCTCGCGAGCCATATCCAGCCAGTGGTGCAGATGTTCGTCGTCGGCGACGATCTCCTTCACTTTGGCGTCGGTTTTGTAGATATCTTCCGGGTCGCCGGACAGGGCCACCCAGCGGAACGGACCAATACCGCGACAGAACAGCGGACGAATATAGGCAGGCACAAACCCCGGGAAGTCGAAGGCGTTACTCACGCCCATCTCTTTCGCCATCTGGCGAATATTGTTGCCGTAATCAAATGTCGGAATGCCCATCTGGCTAAAGGCCAGCATGGCGTTCACGTGCTCCGCCATGGAACGTTTAGCGGCGAGCACCGTGCCTTCCGGGTCACTTTCGGCTTTTTGCTGGTACGCTTCCCACGTCCAGCCCGATGGCAGGTAGCCGTGAAGGGGGTCGTGCGCGCTGGTCTGGTCGGTGACGAGATCCGGGCGTACACCACGGGCCACCAGTTCAGGGAGAATGTCAGCCGCGTTGCCGCAGAGCGCAATCGACATCGCTTTGCCTTCTGACGTGTATTTTTTGATGCGTGCCAGCGCGTCATCCAGGTTTTCAGCCTGTTCATCGACGTAACGGGTACGCAGTCGGAAATCAATGCGGCTCTGCTGACATTCAATGTTCAGGGAGCAGGCACCGGCAAGGGTCGCGGCCAGCGGCTGTGCGCCCCCCATTCCCCCCAGACCGGCGGTCAGTACCCAGCGGCCTTTCAGCGAACCGTTATAGTGCTGGCGACCGGCTTCCACGAAGGTTTCGTAGGTGCCCTGCACAATCCCCTGACTGCCGATGTAGATCCAGCTTCCCGCCGTCATCTGGCCATACATCGCCAGCCCTTTGGCGTCCAGCTCGTTAAAGTGTTCCCAGGTCGCCCAGTGCGGGACAAGGTTAGAGTTGGCGATCAGCACGCGCGGTGCATTCTTGTGGGTTTTGAACACGCCGACCGGTTTGCCGGATTGCACCAGCAGGGTTTCGTCATGTTCCAGATGAGTCAGGGATTCAACAATCGCGTCATAGCACTCCCAGTTGCGCGCGGCGCGGCCTATGCCGCCATACACCACCAGCTCGTGGGGGTTCTCCGCGACCTCAGGATCGAGGTTATTCATCAACATGCGCAGCGGGGCTTCGGTGAGCCAGCTTTTGGCGGTGAGTGTGGTGCCGCGCGCGGCGCGGACATCCTGCTGGCGGTATTTACCTGACGACATTGTGTGCTCCTCATACGGGACAGATGATGTATTCAGATATACTTGTATAGACAAGCACACACAAGGTCGGATTTAACAAAAAAGATACAATTTTGTTATATTGCGTTAGCTATCACGCTTTTAAAACGTATGACCCTTACGACATGAAATGGCCCTGCAGCCGGTATCGATTTCCCGGAAACAGCAGTCTGGCATGCGACACAATATGCGACGAAGACCAGGTACGGCGACGAATGAGCAGGCAAGGATCGTGCTCTTTGATCCGCAACAGTTCGCACTCCTGCGGCGTAGCGCGAACCGCTTCCACGATGTGTTCCCCTTCCGTCAGCGGCGCGATGAGCGAAAGATAGGCATGCGGCGTGGTCTGGGTGTAATCCTGATCCAGGTACTCGGGCACCCGATCGGCGTTCACGCAGCGATCTTCAATCTGCACCGGGATGTCGTTTTCATAATGCACCATCACGGAATGAAAGATGCGGCTTCCCTCTTTGACATTCAGCTCCACGGCCTGCTCGGCGCTGGCCTGTGTCTCTTCGAGCACCAGCACTTCACAGTGGTGCTGATGGTTACGCGAGGCTATCTCATCGGCAATACTTCTGATCTCAAACAGTGCCGATTGCCCTTTCGGCTCCGCGACGAAGGTTCCGACCCCCTGCAGACGCACCAGAAGGCCCTCATCGGTCAGCTCGCGCAGCGCCCGGTTGATGGTCATTCGGCTAAAACCAAACTGTGCGACCAGTTCGGCCTCGGACGGAATGCGATCGTGCGGCCGCCAGACGCCGGTTGCGATTTTTTCGCTGATGGCCTGCTTCACCTTTTCATAGAAAGGCGCGGGAGGGCTGGACTGCGACAGCGGTGAGCGTGAAAACATCCTGACTCCTTAAACGTTGTTATGCCCACCAGTGAGCAATTTGCCAGGCCAGACGGGCGGCAAGCTTTGCCCCCTGTCCGTCCCGATCGTACTGCGGGTTAAATTCTACCAGATCGGCAGCCTGCAGTTTTCCACTGCGGCAGATATGTTCAATCACCGGCAGAAGATCCAGCGCGGGTACCCCTAACGCCGCGGGCGCTGAGACGGCTGGCATTTCGCCAGCAGGCAAAACATCGAGGTCAATGGTGAGGTAAACGCGGTCGGCCTGGGCCAGAATCTTGTCCAGAGCCGATAACGCATCTCGCCTGAAATGAAGGTCTTCCACCAGCGTGACGTTTAGTCGCTCAGCTTCATCCCACAGCGCCTGCGTGTTCGCCGCCCGGCTGACGCCCAGGCAGGCATACTGAAAATCGCGCGCCTGTTCCGCACAGTAGTGTGCCAGCTGACGAAACGGCGTGCCGGAGGTCGCGTGGTCCGCCTTGCGCAGGTCAAGGTGTGCATCCAGGTTTATCACCACCACGCGCGCGTTCGGGAAAGCATCCAGAACCCCGCGGCCATGCGCCCAGGCGGTCTCGTGTCCCCCGCCAAAAACCAGCGTACGCATGCCGGACTGCTGGCAGGCCTGCACGGCATTGCTTAACGCCCGCTGAGCCGCTTCCAGGTTATCGCCCTCGACATATACCGACCCCATATCCACCAGCCGGTCATGTCCATGATGACTTGCCATGTTCGCCAGCGCTTTGCGAAGCACCTCCGGGGCCTGTACGGCGCCGGGCCTGCCCTGATTGCGTTTTACCCCTTCATCACATTCAAACCCTATCAAAGCGATGCCGGATGACTGAGGGGTAAATACCGGCATCTGTCGCAGGGTCTGAAAAATACGTTTTGCATTGCTGGCCTCGGCGCTGTCGTCACGCCCCTGCCAGACGGTCTCGGCAACCGGCCGCCAGAGTCTCATACGCTCTCCCCACGGAAAATACGTTGATACAACGGATTGCGTCCCGGCTCGTAGACCATTTCGACCGGGTGATGTGCATCCCAGACGACAAAGTCAGCCACGAATCCAGCCTGCAGCTGCCCGTGCGTGGCCCCGCGTCCCAGCGCCTGGGCAGCATGTCGCGTCACGCCAGCCCAGGCCTCTTCAGGCGTCAGGCCAAACTGCACGCAGGCCATATTCATCGCGAGATGAATACTCGCGAACGGGCTGGTGCCGGGGTTATAGTCGGTGGCGACAGCCATGGGAACGCCCTCTTTTCTGAGCTGTTCAACCGGCGGACGCTGGCGCTCCTGAAGAAAATAGAACGCCCCCGGCAGTAATACCGCAACCGTGCCGTTGTGCGCCATCGCCTGAACACCGTCATCGTCGAGATATTCAATATGATCGGCGGAAAGCCCCTTAAAGCGGCTGACCAGCGCCGCGCCGCCAAGATTTGAAAGCTGTTCCACGTGTCCTTTGACCGGAATCCCCAGGGCAGTGGCAGCGCGGAAAAGCCGCTCGGTTTGCGCTGGCGTGAAGCCGACATTTTCGCAAAACACATCCACGGCTTCGAATAAGCCTTTTTGCCACAGCGTGGGCATCATCTGCTCGCACACCCTGGTGAGATACGCGTCCGCGTCGTGGCGGTATTCCGCCGGAACCGCATGCGCAGCCAGAAGCGTTGGGCTGATCTCTACCGGATTGTTCTGGCCCAGCTGGCGGGCGACCTGCAGCATCTTCTCTTCCGCTTCGGCGTTGAGACCATATCCCGACTTGATTTCAACCGTGGTCACCCCTTCATCGATCAGCCGCTGCAGACGCTGTTGCGCCAGCCTGAGCAGGGTCTCGGGCGAACTGCTCCGCGTCGCCGTCACGGTCGCGTTAATCCCGCCGCCCTGCGCGCTGATGGTTTGATAAGAGACGCCGTTCAGACGCTGCTCCCACTCTGCCGCACGATCGCCACCGAACACCAGGTGGGTATGGCAGTCAATCAGCCCGGGGGTGACCAGACGACCGTGCAGATCGACACAGTGACGGTGGCCGGAAGGGATGTCGGATTCGGGAATAACGGCCAGAATCGTCTGGCCGCGCACCACCAGGGCGTGCTGCGCTTTCAGGCCATAAGGCGTGCTGTCGTCCGGGATCATTGTCGCCAGTCGCGCATTGCGCCATATTACATCGTCGGGATGAAGCTGCTGCATGGGCATTCCACTTGTCATGGGTTGTATAGACATTTATTTTCATCTGCCCCCTGCTGTCAACCGCTCTGGCGGAAAATGTTATTTATTTGTGATGACTTTCCCGCCTCCCGCGGGTAAAAAATGCATCTTTTACCCTTTTTATCTTCCCGTTTCGCTCAACTTAGTATAAAAAAGCAGGCTATTTCGTCTATCCCGTTAAGACTTGCATACCCAGGAGCTTTACCTTGAACATTTCCAGGATTTCCCGTCTGGCGTTAGCGCTCGCCTTTGGCGTGACATTATCCGCATGCAGTTCTACCCCACCGGACCAGCAGCCTTCTGAGCAGGTTGCACCGGGTACCGCCTCTCGCCCGATTTTGTCCGCTGATGAAGCGAAGAACTTTGACCGTGCGCACTACTTCTCGGCGATGGACCCTAACGCTGCGCCGTGGACACCGTCTTCTATTAACCTGCCGAAACAACCTGACTTCGTTGTCGGTCCGGCAGGCACGCAGGGCGTGACGCACACAACGATTCAGGCTGCGGTTGACGCGGCTATCACCAAACACAGCGCCTCTCGCCAGTACATCGCGATCCTGCCTGGGGAATATGAAGGCACCGTTTACGTTCCGGCAGCACCGGGCAGCATCACCCTTTACGGGACAGGCGAGAAAGCGGTCGACGTGAAAATTGGTCTGGCGATTGATTCTGAAATCGACAGCAACACCTGGCGTCGCCTGGTCAACCCGGCGGGTAAATACATGCCTGGCAAACCGGCGTGGTACATGTTTGACAACTGCCAGAGCAAGCGTGCAGCTACCATCGGCGTGATGTGTTCTGCGGTCGTCTGGTCTCAGAATAATGGCCTGCAGCTGCAGAACCTGACCATTCAGAATACCCTGGGCGATAGCGTGGATGCCGGTAACCACCAGGCCGTTGCACTGCGTAGCGATGGCGATAAGGTGCAGATCAACAACGTGAATATTCTCGGCCGTCAGAACACCTTCTTTGTGACAAACAGCGGTGTTCAGAACACGCTGCAGAATAACCGTCTGACCCGTACGCTGGTCACTAACAGCTACGTTGAAGGTGACGTGGATCTGGTCTCCGGTCGCGGCGCGGTAGTGTTTGAGAACACCGATTTCCGCGTGGTGAATTCACGCACTCAGCAGGAAGGTTATGTGTTTGCCCCGGCCACGCAATCTAACCTGTTCTACGGCTTCCTGGCCGTTAACAGCCGCTTTAACGCGTCCGGTGACGGCGTCGCGCAGCTGGGCCGCTCGCTGGATGTGGACTCTGCCACCAACGGTCAGGTTGTTATTCGTGATAGCGTGATCAACGAAGGTTTCAACATGGCTAAGCCATGGGCCGATGCCGCTATCTCCAAACGTCCTTTCTCCGGCAATACCGGTAGCGTGGATGATAAAGGTAACGTGCAGCGCAACCTGAATGACGCTAACTTCAACCGCATGTGGGAATACAACAACCGCGGTCTGGGTAGCAAAGTGGTTGCTGAGCCTAAGCAATAAAAGAATGCGTTGATGTCTTTTGCTGTACTCGCCCGGTGCCCACCGGGCATAAAAAAACCTCGCATTTGCGAGGTTTTTTGTTTTAAGCCTTTTAGTGTGCGTTTACCACCACCCACATTGGCCCCTGGCCGACGGCGTAACGCCCTTTCTCTTCCAGCAGCCCCTGCGCACCTTTGATTTCGTACAGCGCGATGTGGTGGGATTTTTGCCCCGCCGCAATCAGGTATTTACCGCTGTGATCGATATTAAACCCGCGTGGCTGGGTTTCGGTAGGCTGGAAACCTTCAATCGCCAGCACGCTACCGTCTTCAGAAACGCTGAATACCGTAATCAGGCTGGAGGTACGGTCGCAGGCATACAAATGACGCCCATCCGGTGTGATGTGAATATCAGCCGCCCAGCGGGTGTCAGAGAAGTCAGACGGCATCATATCCAGCGTCTGCACGCACTCAATCTTGCCGTTAGGATCTTTCAGTTCCCATACGTCCACAGAACTGTTCAGCTCGTTCACCACATAGGCGTACTGTTGGTTCGGGTGGAACACCAGATGGCGCGGGCCCGCGCCCTCAACGGTGGTCACTTCTGCAGGATTCTGCGCCACCAGGTGACCGTCATCGCTCAGGGTAAACAGGCAGATACGATCCTGTTTCAGCGCAGGGACCCACAGCGTACGGTTATCCGGAGAAATATTCGCCGAGTGGCATCCTTCCAGCCCGTCAACCACCTCCACGGTTTCAACCGGTAGGCCCGCTTCCAGGCGCGTTACGCTGACACAGCCCGCATTGTAAGAGCCGCTGAAGATGAAGTTGCCTTTGCGATCGGTGGAGATATGCGTTGGGCTGCCCGGTAAAGGTGCTTCCGCAGTGTAAGTCAGTGCGCCGTCGTCCGGCGAGATGCGGTAGGCCAGCACGCGAAACTCCGGGCGCACACCCACGTACAAGAAACGTTTATCCGGGCTGATAACCATCGGCTGCACCTGACCTGGCACATCAACAACCTGAACCAGCGTGAGGGTACCCTCGGTATTTAAACGCCAGACGTGGATCTGCTGGCTTTCAGGACTGGCGGTATAAACGGTTTGTTTCATGAATATTCACTCCTCACTGCGCATGAAAGTAGTTAACTTTTGACGGTGAATGCTGAATTGTCATCGGGAATTTTGAAGCCTTTGCCTCTCGGTGTACCATCCCTTCAGAACGTAAATTCAATATTAACCCGGAAAAACAAATGACCTCGCGTGTAATAGCTCTGGATTTAGACGGTACCTTACTTACTCCGCAGAAAACCCTTCTCCCCTCTTCCCTTGAAGCACTCAAACGCGCGCAGGAAGTGGGATATCAACTCCTTATCGTAACGGGTCGACATCACGTTGCCATTCATCCTTTTTATCAGGCACTGGCGTTAGATACACCTGCAATTTGTTGTAATGGCACTTATTTGTATGATTATCAGGCAAAAAAGGTTTTAGAATCCGATCCGCTGCCCGTGCCTCAGGCGCTGCAATTGATTGATCTGCTTGATGAGCATGCCATTCACGGCCTGATGTACGTGGATAACGCAATGGTGTATGAACGTCCGACAGGCCACGTGATCCGCACCAGCAACTGGGCATTGTCTCTGCCTGAAGCGCAGCGTCCGGTCTTTACCCAGGTTTCCTCCCTGCGCCAGGCGGCTCAGGATGTCGATGCTATCTGGAAATTTGCGCTGACGGATGAAGATACCACCAAACTGAATGCCTTCGCGACGCACGTTGAACAAACGCTGGGTCTGGAGTGCGAGTGGTCCTGGCACGACCAGGTCGATATCGCCCGCAAAGGCAACAGCAAAGGCAAACGTCTGACACAGTTCGTGGAGTCTCAGGGCGGGTCAATGCAGGATGTGATTGCCTTTGGCGATAACTACAACGACATCAGCATGCTGGAGGCCGCCGGTACAGGCGTGGCAATGGGCAACGCCGACGATGCGGTAAAAGCGCGTGCTAACGTCGTGATTGGTGATAACACCACCGACAGCATCGCGCAGTATATTTATACCCACCTGCTGTAATCAGGTGGTGATGGAGACGCTCTTGATTTGCGCGTAAAGCCACAGGCCAGGCTTGATCCCTAACTCATCTCTGGCCCACGGACTGATGCGCGCCCAGAGCGTCTTGCTGCCCACCTCGAGCTTCACCTCAACCTGACCGTTATCATCAAAACACTCCGCCACTTTCGCGCGCAGGATATTGCGAATACTGGTCTGCAGCGGTGCTTGCAGCACCAGAGAGACATCTGAAGCCTGAATACGTATACGCAACGCAGACTGCAGCGGTTTGTCGATTTTGTTGACCCACAAATGCTGGTCGCCCAGCGCCAGTGCGGTCATCGCATAATGCGGGTGATGTTCCAGCACGCTCACCTTAAGGATGCTGCTCTGCTGCTCCTTCGGTAACCACGGGTGCATCACGCTGCTGCCCCACACCTCTTCCAGATTACCGAATGCCTTAACGCTGCCCTCTTCCAGTACCAGCACTTTATCGGCCAGATGCAGGATCTCATCCAGCGAGTGGCTGACGTAGAGCATCGGGATATTGATTTCACGCGCAAGGCGCTGAAGATAGGGCAGCAGTTCACGTTTTCGCGGAATATCCAGCGAGGCCAGCGGTTCGTCGAGCAACAGCAGTTCTGGCGCGGTGAGCAACGCGCGGCCTATCGCTACGCGCTGTTTTTCACCACCAGAAAGCGATGAAGGGAGCCGGTCCAGCAGTGACTCAATGCCCAGCAGCGCCACCAGCTTATCAAATTGCGCGGCCATGCTTTTGGCCATGCCGTAGCGAAGATTACCGCGCACGCTGTAATGCGGAAATAATCGCGCATCCTGAAAAACATAACCAATTCGCCGCTTATCCGGTGCCAGGTAAATTTTGTTCTCAACGTCGTTTAAGACGCGATCGTTGAGCACAATCCGTCCGGACTGCGGCCGCGTCAGTCCGCTGATGGCATTGATCAATGAGGTTTTCCCTGCACCAGATACGCCAAAGATGGCGGTAATGCCGCTCGCAGGCAGCGTCTCGTTAAGGGTCAGGGTATGATTTCCCAGCGTCTGGGTGAACTGAAGTTCGAGCATGACTATTTCCCCATCCGCTCGCGACTGAGTCGCGCCAGCCATTCCGAAACCAGCAGCGAGACCAGCGCCAGCACAATTGAGATAATGCACAGCCGCGCCGCGGCACCTTCTCCACCCGGCGTCTGAATCAGGGTGTACATTGCTGACGGGATCGTTCGCGTCTCACCGGGGATATTCGACACAAAGGTAATCGTGGCACCAAACTCACCCAGCGAGCGGGCGAACGCCAGTACCGTGCCGACAATAATGCCCGGCAGCGTAAGCGGGAGCGTGATGGTGAAAAAAACGCGCCAGCGCCCGGCACCCAGCGTGCGGGCAGCCTGTTCCAGTTTGATATCAACCCCTTCCAGCGCCAGGCGAATGGCCCTGACCATCAGCGGGAATGACATCACCGCTGCCGCCAGTACCGCCCCTCGCCAGCTAAACGCAAACGTCAGCCCAAACCAGTCATATAACCATTCGCCAATAAAACCGCGCCGCCCCATCGACACCAGCAGCAGGTAGCCAACCACCACCGGTGGCAACACGAGGGGAAGATGAAGAACGCTATCCAGCAGGGCTTTGCCGGGAAACTTACAGCGAACCAGTAACCAGGCAAAGAAGATCCCAAAGGGCAAACTCAGCGCAACCGCCAGGGAAGAGACTTTCAGGCTCAGCAGGACAGCCTGCCATTCGGGATCGGTCAATATCATTAGTGAGTCGTAAATCCGTAACGTTTAAAGATTGCGGACGCTTCGGGTCCCTTCAGGTATTCGCTGAAGGCCGTCACGGTCGCATTTTTATGTCCATCAACAATCGCAACAGGATATTCCACTTTCTTGTGGGAGTCTTCCGGGAACGTACCAACCACTTTCACCCCTTTACTGGCGACGGCGTCCGACCCGTAGACTATCCCCAACGGCGCTTCATTACGTTCAACCAGCGCCAGAGCACCGCGCACATCTTCAGCCGGAGCCAGTGTTGGCGATAACGTCTCCCAGGCACCCAGTTTTTGCAATGCTTCTTTGGCGTAGATCCCCGCCGGTACATGCTCCGGATCGCCAACGGCCAGGCGTCCTCCGTTCAGCAACCGGGTCCAGGGGGTCTCGTTGTTGATAGTGATTTCGCCTTGCTTACTGGCTTTCGGCGCCACCACGACGAGGCTATTCCCCAGCAATGTTTCGCGGGTTGTCGCATCAATCGATTTCTTTTCAGCCGCGTAATCCATCCACTTCTGGTCTGCAGAGATGAACAGATCGGCCGGCGCTCCCGCTTCAATCTGACGTGCCAGCGTCGATGAAGAAGCAAAAGAGGAGACCACCTCGACGTTCTTCTCTTTTTTATACGCTGTCGCGATATCCTGCATCGCGTTAGTCAACGACGCCGCCGCAAAGACGGTAATTTTACCCTCGTTAGCCAGCGCGTGTCCGCTCAGCGAAAGTGTCAGCGTTGCCCCTGCGAAAAGGCGTACCCATGTACGTGCCATTTGTAGCTCCTGTGAGTATCGTTATATACACACTAATATAACGGTAACTCCGGGGAGATCCCAGCGCTAAATCGTACCGCTCAAGGGGTACAGCAAGCTGATGCTTTAAATAATATCGGCGAGAAAGGGAAATACTTGAGAGCAAAACGCCCGGGCAAGCCGGGCGTTTCGGGGGGGAATTAATGCTGCTTTTTAGCCTGGTCTCTGTGACCAATGTTCGAAAATACGTTGAACACTTCACCCAGGCCGTAGATGGCACCGAGGATAACGGCCATCACTACTGGTACCATGATCACGGCGAATACCAGACTTTTCAACAATTCCAACATGGTTTTCTCCAGATATTGTGAATGGCTTATTCTACCCTGAAAAGTGAGAAAAACATCCCCTTTTGTGCGGTGCCCTTTGCGACCTTCGCCATTTGGGTCACAATGCACTTTTTGCCAGGACAGTGTTATGCAGGCCGAAATTCTCCTCACTCTACGACTACAGCAGAAGCTTTTCGCCGATCCGCGACGTATCGCCCTGCTTAAACAAATAGAACAAACCGGTTCAATAAGCCAGGGGGCTAAGAACGCTGGCATTAGCTATAAAAGCGCCTGGGATGCCATCAACGACATGAACACCGTGAGCGAGCAAACGCTGGTTGACCGGGCCACGGGCGGCAAAGGCGGTGGAGGTGCGATCCTGACACGTTACGGCCAGCGCCTGGTTCAGCTGTATGATCTGCTGGCGCAGATCCAGCAAAAAGCGTTTGATGTGTTAAGTGACGACGATAATCTCCCGCTGGACAGCCTGCTGGCTGCCATTTCCCGCTTTTCGCTGCAAACCAGCGCCCGTAACCAGTGGTTTGGTACGGTGATGGCGGGCGATAACGCCCAGGTGCAGCGTCATATTGAGATCCTGCTTGCCGATGGAACAACCCGTCTGAAAGCCGCGATTACCGCACAAAGCGCAGACCGACTGGCGCTGAATGAAGGTAAAGAGGTGCTGGTGTTACTGAAAGCGCCATGGGTGAATATCACTGCCGATGCCGAAAAAGCAAAAGCCGCTGATAACCAGCTACGCGGTGCCATCCGCCACGTTGAACGCGGTGAAGAGCAGTGTGAAGTACTGATGACCCTGCCGGACGGGCAAGAACTCTGCGCAACCCTTCCCCTCAGCGATGCCGCAGAATTAGAAGAAGGTGCTGTGGTGACCGCATATTTCAACGCCGACCGGGTGATTATCGCCACATTGTGCTGAGCACATTGACAAGCGTGTCGACAGTGAGTATCCCTGACATCTGTTGCTGCAAAAAATGGGATAAGTCATGTCATCATTGCATATTTCGCAAGGCACGTTTCGTCTTAGCGACACCCGAACGCTGACGATTTCTGATTTAACAATACGCGCCGGTGAAAGCTGGGCGTTTGTCGGTACAAACGGAAGCGGGAAATCAGCGCTGGCCCGTGCGCTGAGCGGAGAGCTCGCGCACCTTAAAGGTGAATACCAGTGTAACTTTACGCGCCTGACGCGCCTGTCATTCGAGCAACTACAAAAGCTGGTGAGCGATGAATGGCAGCGCAATAACACCGATTTACTCAGCCCGGGTGAAGAGGATACGGGCCGCACAACGGCAGACATTATTCAGGATGAGGTCAACAATCCTGCCCGTTGTGCGTATCTGGCAGAACAGTTTGGCATCACCTCCCTGCTGAACCGGCGCTTTAAATACCTCTCGACCGGTGAGACCCGGAAAACGCTGCTGTGTCAGGCGCTGATGAGCGAGCCGGAACTGTTGATTCTGGATGAACCGTTCGACGGTCTCGACGTGCAGTCCCGTGCACAACTGGCCACCCTGCTCGGCTCGCTTAACCAGCAGGGCTATACGCTGGTACTGGTGCTTAACCGTTTTGATGAAATTCCTGAGTTTATTCAGAACGCCGGCGTGCTCGCTGACTGCAACCTGACTGAAACCGGCGAAAAATCGGCGTTACTTAAGCAGGCGTTAATTGCCCAACTGGCGCACAGTGAAAACCTGGACGGCATTACGCTGCCGGAACCGGACGCACCTTCTGCCCGCCACGCGTTAGATCCCCACCAGCCGCGCATCGTGCTGCGTGATGGCGTGGTAGCGTATGACGATCGACCGATCCTTAATCATCTCAGCTGGACGGTCAACCCGGGTGAACACTGGCAAATTGTCGGCCCCAACGGCGCGGGTAAATCAACGCTGCTGAGCCTGATCACCGGCGATCACCCTCAGGGCTACAGTAACGATCTCACCCTGTTTGGCCGCCGCCGCGGAAGCGGTGAAACGATCTGGGATATTAAAAAGCATATCGGCTATGTCAGCAGCAGCCTGCATCTGGATTACCGGGTCAGCACCACGGTGCGCAATGTGATCCTGTCCGGGTATTTTGATTCCATCGGCATTTATCAGGCGGTCTCGGACAAACAGCATAAGCTGGCCCAGCAGTGGCTGGATATTCTGGGGATGGATAACCGGGTCGCTGACGCGCCGTTTCATAGCCTTTCATGGGGACAGCAGCGTCTGGCGCTGATCGTTCGCGCGCTGGTGAAACACCCGACCCTTCTGATCCTCGACGAACCGCTACAGGGGCTGGACCCATTAAACCGCCAGCTGATCCGCCGTTTTGTGGATGTCCTGATTAGCGAAGGTGAAACGCAGCTGCTGTTCGTTTCCCATCATGCCGAAGATGCCCCGTCCTGCATTACGCACCGCCTCGAGTTTGTGCCCGACGGTGAACGCTATCAGTACCTGCTGAGCAAAATCGATTAACTCCGGAGGGCTCTGCCCCTCCGTTTTTTCGGATAACCTGCACAAAGACTTCACTATCCCTTTGATCTACAATGTCGCATTGCCGCCAAAAAACGGATTTTAAAAGCAGTGTAAACGATTCCACTATTTTATCCCATGTCACACTTTTCGCGTCTCTGTTATGCTATGGTTATTACATACCATAAGCCCAATGGAGCGAAATATGCGAGTTCTGGTAACAGGTGGTAGCGGTTACATTGGTAGTCATACCTGCGTGCAGCTGCTGCAAAATGGTCATGATGTCATCATCCTCGACAACCTGTGCAATAGTAAGCGCAGCGTGCTGCCTGTGATTGAACGTCTTGGCGGTAAACAACCGACCTTCGTGGAAGGCGACATCCGCAATGAAGCGTTGATGACCGAGATCCTTCACGACCATGCCATTGAGACGGTGATCCATTTCGCCGGCCTGAAAGCGGTGGGTGAATCCGTCGCGAAACCGCTGGAGTATTACGACAACAACGTCAACGGTACCCTGCGTTTGATTTCCGCCATGCGCGCAGCGAACGTCAAAAACTTTATCTTCAGCTCTTCCGCAACCGTCTACGGCGATCAGCCAAAAATCCCTTATGTTGAAAGCTTCCCGACCGGTACGCCGCAAAGCCCGTATGGCAAAAGCAAACTGATGGTGGAGCAGATACTCACCGATCTGCAAAAAGCACAGCCTGAATGGAGCATCGCCTTGCTGCGCTACTTCAACCCGGTTGGTGCCCATCCTTCAGGCGATATGGGTGAAGATCCACAGGGCATCCCGAATAACCTGATGCCGTACATCGCCCAGGTGGCCGTTGGCCGCCGTGAGTCTCTGGCTATTTTCGGTAATGATTATCCAACCGAAGACGGTACCGGTGTGCGTGATTATATCCACGTCATGGATCTGGCCGACGGCCACGTGGCGGCAATGCAGCAGCTGGCCGATAAGCCAGGCGTGCATATTTATAACCTCGGCGCCGGGATCGGCAGCAGCGTGCTGGACGTCGTGAATGCCTTCAGTAAGGCCTGCGGTAAGCCTGTGAACTATCACTTCGCACCGCGCCGTGAAGGCGACCTCCCGGCTTACTGGGCCGATGCCTCCAAAGCCGATAAAGAGCTTAACTGGCGTGTCACCCGCACGCTTGATGAAATGGCACAGGATACCTGGCACTGGCAGTCTCGCCATCCACAAGGTTATCCGGACTAAGGATCCGTCATGACTTCGTTCAATCCCGTCGATCATCCGCATCGTCGTTTTAACCCGCTAAGCGGGCAATGGATTTTGGTTTCTCCGCATCGCGCCAAGCGTCCCTGGCAGGGGGCGCAAGAGACGCCTGCAAAACAGACGCTTCCCCAGCACGACCCGGACTGCTTCCTGTGTCCGGGCAACACGCGTGTGACGGGCGATAAAAACCCGGACTACAAAGGCACCTTCGTTTTCACCAACGATTTTGCCGCCCTGATGACCGACACGCCCGACGCGCCGGATAGCCAGGACCCGCTGATGCGCTGTGAAAGCGCGCGCGGCACCAGCCGTGTTATCTGTTTCTCGCCCGACCACAGCAAAACGCTGCCGGAGCTGAGTGTTGACGCGCTGAAAGAGGTCGTCAGCACCTGGCAGACGCAAACTGCTGAACTGGGCCAGACCTACCCGTGGGTACAAGTGTTCGAAAACAAAGGCGCGGCAATGGGCTGCTCTAACCCGCACCCGCACGGTCAGATCTGGGCCAACAGTTTCCTGCCAAACGAAGCCGAGCGTGAAGACCGTCTGCAAAAAGCCTATTTCGCGGAAAACGGATCGCCGATGCTGGTGGATTACACCCGTCGTGAACTGGCCGATGGCAGCCGAACGGTGGTGGAAACCGAGCATTGGCTGGCCGTCGTACCTTACTGGGCAGCATGGCCATTTGAGACGCTGCTTCTGCCAAAAGCACAGGTTCTGCGCATCACCGATCTGAGCGACGCACAGCGCGATGACCTCGCCCTGGCACTGAAGAAACTGACCAGCCGTTATGACAACCTGTTCCAGTGCTCCTTCCCGTACTCAATGGGCTGGCATGGCGCTCCGTTTAACGGTGAAGAGAATCAACACTGGCAGTTGCATGCCCATTTCTATCCGCCGCTGCTGCGCTCTGCGACGGTACGTAAATTCATGGTGGGCTATGAAATGCTGGCAGAAACCCAGCGTGACCTGACGGCAGAACAGGCTGCAGAACGCCTGCGTGCTGTGAGTGACGTCCATTATCGCGAATCAGGAGTCTAAAAAATGAGTCTGAAAGATAAAACACAATCCCTGTTTGCTGAGAAATTTGGCTACCCTGCCACCCATGTCATTCAGGCGCCTGGCCGCGTGAACCTGATTGGTGAACATACCGACTATAACGATGGTTTCGTTCTGCCGTGCGCCATTGATTACCAGACGGTCATTAGCTGCGCTAAGCGCGATGATCGCAAAGTCCGCGTTATTGCAGCGGATTACAACAATGAGACGGATGAGTTTTCCCTCGATGCACCCATCGTTACCCACGACAGCCAGCAATGGTCTAACTACGTGCGCGGTGTGGTAAAACACCTGCAGAAACGTAATAAAAACGTGGGCGGCGCTGATCTGGTCATCAGCGGAAACGTGCCTCAGGGCGCCGGGTTAAGCTCGTCCGCGTCGCTGGAAGTCGCCGTGGGTACCGTCTTCCAGCAGCTTTATCATCTGCCGCTGGACGGGGCACAAATCGCCCTGAATGGTCAGGAAGCGGAAAACCAGTTTGTGGGCTGTAACTGCGGCATCATGGACCAGCTGATCTCTGCGCTGGGTAAAAAAGAGCATGCCTTGCTTATCGACTGCCGCTCTCTGGGCACCAAAGCCGTTCCCTTGCCAAAAGGCGCAGCTGTGGTAATTATTAACAGCAACTTTAAACGCACGCTGGTGGGCAGCGAGTACAACACCCGCCGCGAGCAGTGTGAAACCGGCGCACGTTTCTTCCAGCAACCTGCGCTGCGTGACGTTTCGCTCAACGAGTTCAATAAAGTGGCGCACGAACTGGATCCGGTAGTGGCGAAACGCGTTCGTCATGTGCTGACGGAAAATGCCCGTACCGTTGAAGCGGCGTCCGCGCTGGCGAAAGGTGACCTGAAACGTATGGGTGAACTGATGGCAGAATCTCACGCCTCCATGCGCGATGATTTTGAAATCACCGTTCCGCAAATCGATACCCTGGTGGACATCGTCAAAGCCACGATTGGCGATAAAGGCGGCGTGCGTATGACCGGCGGCGGCTTCGGTGGCTGCATTGTTGCCCTGATGCCGGAAGAGCTCGTCCCTGCCGTCCAGCAGGCGGTGGAAAAACAGTACGAAGCGAAAACAGGTATTAAAGAAACTTTCTACGTGTGTAAAGCATCACAAGGAGCAGGACAGTGCTAAACGAAACGCCAACCCTTGCCCCGGATGGCCTGCCGTATCGCCTGTTAACCCTGCGCAACAGCGCAGGAATGGTGGTTACGTTAATGGACTGGGGTGCCACTTTGCTATCCGCTCGCGTACCAATGCCTGATGGCAGCGTACGTGAAACCCTGCTTGGCTGCGCGTCGCCTGAGCAGTATGTCAATCAGTCCGCCTATCTTGGCGCGTCTGTCGGCCGTTATGCTAACCGCATCGCGAAAAGCGCTTTCGAACTTGATAGCGAGCGTTACTCGCTGCTTTCCAGTCAGGGGGAAAACCAGTTACACGGTGGACCTGAAGGGTTCGATAAGCGCCGCTGGAAAATCGTTCAGCAAAACGACCGCGAAGTGCTGTTCTCACTTGACTCGCGTGACGGTGACCAGGGATTCCCCGGTAACCTCACCGCGTTCGCGCATTTCACGCTGGCTGACGATAACCGTATCGCCATTGAATATCGCGCGAAAGTTGATAAGCCGTGCCCGGTCAATCTGACCAACCACGCTTATTTCAACCTGGACGGCAACCAGTGCGACGTGCGTAATCACACGCTCCAGATCCTGGCCGATGCCTATCTGCCGGTGGATGAAATGGGGATCCCGTATCAGGGACTCAAGGCCGTCAGCGGTACCAGCTTTGATTTCCGCAGCGGAAAAACCATCGCGCAGGATTTCCTGAGCGATGACGATCAGCGCAAGGTAAAAGGCTATGACCACGCGTTCCTGCTGCAGGCGAAAGGCGATGTGACTCAGCCTGCCGCACAGGTCTGGTCTGCGGATGAAAAACTGCAGATGACGGTCTACACCACGGCCCCTGCCCTGCAATTCTATTCAGGCAACTACCTTGGCGGTACCACGGCACGCGAACATGAAGAGTACAGCGACTGGCAAGGTCTGGCGCTGGAAAGCGAGTTCCTGCCGGACAGCCCGAACCATCCAGAATGGCCACAGCCGGACTGTGTGCTGCGCCCGGGTGAAGAGTACGTTAGCGTGACAGAATATCATTTCATCCCGCATTCATAATTCCCAGCCCTCCTTGCGGAGGGCTTTTTCTCTCCGTCTTGCTGAAAATAGCGCCGATCGCAGACAAAATCATAACCCTGGATTCACAAGCATCTTACACTCAGAGACTATTTTCGCTATGGTTAGGGTTAAGCGTTGCTGCTGGCACTGTCACGGCAATATAATGAGAATTGTTATCATTCAATAAAGCTTATGAGGAGTACGATATGGCTGTAACTAAGCTGGTCCTGGTGCGTCATGGCGAAAGCCAGTGGAACAACGAAAACCGCTTTACCGGTTGGTATGACGTTGATCTGTCAGAAAAAGGCGTAAGCGAAGCAAAAGCAGCAGGTAAACTGCTGAAAGCTGAAGGCTTCAGCTTTGATTTTGCTTACACCTCTGTGCTGAAACGTGCCATCCATACACTGTGGAACGTTCTGGACGAACTGGATCAGGCCTGGCTGCCGGTTGAGAAATCCTGGAAACTGAACGAGCGTCACTACGGTGCGCTGCAGGGTCTGAACAAAGCGGAAACCGCTGAAAAATACGGTGACGAGCAGGTTAAACAGTGGCGTCGCGGCTTCGCGGTAACCCCACCAGAGCTGACCAAAGATGACGAGCGCTACCCGGGCCACGACCCGCGTTACGCGAAACTGACGGATGCTGAGCTGCCAACGACCGAGAGCCTGGCGCTGACCATCGACCGCGTTGTGCCTTACTGGAACGAAACCATTCTGCCACGCCTGAAAAGCGGCGAGCGCGTGATCATCGCAGCTCACGGTAACTCCCTGCGTGCGCTGGTGAAATACCTGGACAACATGGGTGAAGACGAGATCCTCGAACTGAACATCCCAACTGGCGTTCCGCTGGTGTATGAGTTCGACGAAAACTTCAAACCAATCAAACATTACTATCTGGGCAACGCTGATGAGATCGCTGCAAAAGCCGCGGCTGTAGCGAACCAGGGTAAAGCGAAATAATTTTCGCTGGACATAAAAAAAGCGTGGAGCAATCCACGCTTTTTTATTTGGCTCCTGAAACTCAGCCGCGACGCGCTTTTACCGCATTCGCCAGCTGACGCAGAAGGGCATCCGTATCGTCCCAGCCGATGCAGGCGTCCGTGACGCTTTTACCGTAGACCAGCGGCTCGCTGCCTTCCAGATTCTGGTTACCTTCCACCAGATGGCTTTCGATCATCACGCCAATAATCGCGTTCTCACCGCCGGCAATCTGCTGACAAACATCGGCGCCGACTTCCATCTGCTTTTTAAACTGCTTGCTGGAGTTGGCATGGCTGAAGTCGATCATCACCTGTTGTGGCAGACCCGCTTTTTCCAGCCCGACCTTCACGTCTGCCACATGTTTTGCGCTGTAGTTCGGCTCTTTACCGCCACGCAGAATAATATGACAGTCACCGTTACCGCTGGTATTTACAATGGCGGAGTGACCCCATTTGGTGACGGACAGGAAGCAGTGCGGTGCCCCGGCGGCATTGATGGCGTCAATTGCCACCTTAATGGTGCCATCGGTACCGTTTTTAAAACCAACCGGACACGAGAGACCTGACGCCAGTTCGCGGTGAACCTGAGATTCTGTAGTACGCGCACCGATTGCGCCCCAGCTCATCAGATCCGCCAGATATTGCGGCGTAATCATGTCGAGGAACTCACCGGCAGCCGGCAAACCGCTGTCGTTGATCTCCAGCAGCAGTTTGCGCGCAATACGCAGACCGTCGTTGATCTGGAAACTGTTATCCATATGCGGGTCGTTAATCAGCCCTTTCCAGCCAACGGTCGTACGCGGCTTTTCGAAGTAAACACGCATGACAATTTCCAGCTCGCCTTGCAGTTCTTCGCGAAGCTGGAGCAATCTTGCTGCGTACTCTTTGGCCGCAGCAGGATCGTGAATTGAGCAAGGGCCAATCACCACCAGAAGACGATCGTCATTACCTTTCAGGATCTTATGGATCGCTTTACGAGCATGAGACACCGTGTTTGCGGCATTTTCAGTGGCGGGGAATTTCTCAAGGAGTGCTACAGGAGGTAATAACTCATTGATCTCTTTAATACGTAAATCGTCGTTCTGATAATTCATTTTCTTTCCAGCTCTGCCATATCTTTAGTAATGAAAGCAATCCTTTCAATCTAACTTGCCGACCAGAAAGTGTAAACACGGTTTTACACTTCACGCAGATAATTCCTGGAATTCACCTAAAAATCGCCACAAAATAGCGAAAAACGAGATCTAACCTAAGCTTTTTAACTGTAACAACCACTTTTGTTTGATTAAACGCGATTCCATACTGACGTAAGTCCGTATGACGGAATCTTTCGCCTCTGAAAAAGATGCACTGTTGGAAAATGTTATCCAGCGTAACGACAAGAACAGGAGCACCAAGATGAAAATGACGAAACTGGCAACCCTCTTCCTCACAGCCTCCCTTACCCTGGCAAGCGGCAGCGTCCTTGCCGCTGAGACGGGCTCAACAGATAACAACGGTGACGCGAATGCCGCGGCGGCGGCGGGACAGGTCGCCCCTGATGCAAAACAGAATATCGCCCCGAATAATGTCGATAACAGCCAGATCAATACCGGGAACACCAATACCGGAGGCACGATGTTGCATCCGGACAGTAGCGGCTCTGGCACCATGAATCATGACACGATGAGTACCGATGAGATGCATAAGAACACCATGTGCAAAGACGGTAAGTGTCCGAATTCGAATGACAAAGTGGGCGACGATGCCAATACCAAAACGGATGGCACAACCCAATAATCCGTTACGGATGTAAACGTAAAAGGAGAGCTCTGGCTCTCCTTTCTTTTTGGAGTAAGCCATTAAAAACGCTACACTAAAAACAATAACAAAAAGGAAAGCTGATATGGCGCACACGCATTCACACACCCCATCTCCTGGCGATGACAACGCTAAATGCCTTATGCTGGCCTT
Source organism: Enterobacter sp. 200527-13 (assembly GCF_027924865.1). Taxonomy (NCBI): domain Bacteria; kingdom Pseudomonadati; phylum Pseudomonadota; class Gammaproteobacteria; order Enterobacterales; family Enterobacteriaceae; genus Enterobacter; species Enterobacter sp. 200527-13. The sequence continues at coordinate 609,353 of NZ_BSCM01000001.1, read as the reverse complement.
CGTCGTCACGGCAACGTTTATGGTTATCGAGGTCATTGGTGGCCTGGTTTCCGGCTCTCTGGCGCTTCTGGCGGATGCCGGACATATGCTTACCGATGCCGCCGCCCTGCTCTTCGCTCTGTTGGCCGTGCAGTTTGCCCGTCGTCCGCCTAACGCGCGTCATACCTTTGGCTGGCTGCGGCTAACCACTCTGGCGGCGTTTGTTAACGCTATTGCTCTGGTGGTTATCACCCTTCTTATCGTCTGGGAAGCCATACAGCGCTTTCGTCACCCTCAGCCGGTCGCCGGAGCGACAATGATGGTTATCGCCGTAGCAGGTCTGCTGGCGAATCTTCTGGCGTTCTGGATCTTGCATCGCGGCAGCGGGGAAAAGAACCTCAACGTGCGCGCTGCGGCTCTGCATGTTATGGGCGATTTACTGGGTTCCGTCGGCGCTATTGTGGCCGCGCTGGTGATCCTTTATACCGGCTGGACGCCCGTCGACCCGATTCTGTCCGTGCTGGTATCGTGTCTGGTATTGCGCAGTGCCTGGCGGCTGCTGAAGGAGAGCGTGAATGAACTGCTTGAAGGGGCGCCGGCATCCGTGGACATTGCCGAGCTTAAACGCAACCTGCGTCGTTCCGTGCCCGAAGTGCGCAATGTGCATCATGTTCACGTCTGGCTGGTGGGTGAGAAACCGGTCATGACATTGCACGTCCAGGTGATCCCTACCCATGACCATGATGGCCTGCTTGAGCGCATCCAGCACTTTCTCGAACATCACTATGAGATTGGCCACGCCACCATCCAGATGGAGTACCAGCCCTGTAACGGCCCGGACTGCCACCTGAACGAGGCGCAGTCCGGACATTCACATCATCACCATCATTAGTTCGAAAGCGCGCGAGAGCCTCGCTCACGCGCGCTGTTAATCCACATCCGGCTCCCGTTCAGGGCAATGAAGGTCAGCATTAGATACTCCAGCGACATCGCATAGACGCCCTGACGTGCAAAAATAACCACGCTAATGACGTTAATGACGACCCAGAGCAGCCAGTTCTCAACGTATTTACGGGTCATCAGGATCATCGCAGCAATCGACAGCACCATCATGCAGGAGTCCCAGAACGGGAAAGCATCCGGCTGGAGTGATGGCATAGCGACATTCAGCCCGAGGCCAGACATGACCGACACCGCGACACGGGTCAGGAATGCAAACACCGGGTTGATATAGACGGACATTAAACCAATGGCGACAACGCAGGCGACAAACCAGGCGATGGCTTTCGGTAAGGGCAGCCAGCGGATTTGCAGCTCTGCCTCCTGCTGGCTGTTCTGCCGCGACCACGCGTACCAACCGTAAATGTTCGCCGCAAAGAAGAACAACTGCAAAAGCAGGCTGGCGTACAGCTGGATCTGGAAGAAGATAATCGCAAAGAGCGTAACGTTAATTAACCCGAACGCGTAGTTGCTGATCTTCTCCAGGCTTGCCAGCCAGATACACAATAACCCAGCCAGCGTACCCACGGCCTCAATCCATGACAGGTCATAGCCACCTGCACCAATCGGTATATGAACCAGAATGTTCTGTGTGCTAAAAAAATCCATCTTTTCCCCAGGGCGTATTGAATTAAGTACGTAGTGTAGCCGCAAAATCCAGCATGCGGTTAAGCGGAATTAACGCACCTTCACGCAGAGCAGCATCCACATGGATTTCATGCGTTGCTACGCCTTTCTCCAGCCCCTCAGCAATAGCTTTCAGGCCGTTCATCGCCATCCACGGGCAGTGCGCGCAGCTACGACACGTCGCCCCCTCGCCCGCCGTTGGTGCTTCAAGCAGCTCTTTCTCAGGCACGGCCTGCTGCATCTTATAGAAAATACCGCGGTCGGTTGCCACGATGAGCTGCTTGTGCGGCAGCGTCCTGGCGGCATTGATAAGCTGGCTTGTGGATCCCACGGCATCCGCCATGTCGACAATGGACTGCGGTGATTCCGGGTGAACAAGGATCGCAGCGTGCGGGTAAAGCGCCTTCATGCGCGAGAGCGCCTGCGTCTTAAATTCGTCATGAACAATACAGGCACCCTGCCAGCAAAGTACGTCAGCGCCGGTCTGCTTCTGCACGTAATTGCCGAGATGGCGGTCAGGCGCCCAGATGATTTTCTCGCCCAGGCTGTCCAGATGCTCAATCAGTTCAACGGCGATGCTTGATGTCACGACCCAGTCTGCCCGCGCTTTCACCGCGGCAGAGGTATTGGCATAGACCACCACGGTACGGTCCGGATGGGCATCGCAGAAGGCCGAGAACGCATCAATCGGACAGCCGAGGTCGAGTGAACACTCCGCATGTAGCGTTGGCATCAGAATGGTTTTTTCAGGGCTGAGAATCTTTGCGGTTTCCCCCATAAAGCGAACGCCTGCGACCAGTAACGTGGAAGCAGGATGTCTGGCACCAAAGCGTGCCATCTCCAGAGAGTCAGAGATGCAGCCCCCGGTCTCTTCCGCCAGTTGCTGGATTTCCGGGTCGGTGTAGTAATGTGCAACCATCACTGCATCTCGCTCTTTGAGAAGACGTTTGATCTTCTCACGGTAAAACTGCTTCTCATCCTGACTCAGCGGGACAGGCTTTGGCGGGAAGGGATAGATTGCGGCTTCTGGATCAAACATCACGCTCATTATGGCTTCTCGTTTTACTGGCTTAACATTATTGCCTTTCTTTTGCATGACATAGCAAAACGGACGGCAAATGTGTTTTGTATACTAAACAAGATAGCGAATTTGCGAGAAAAAGTCACCGGAAATAGGTGTGCGTAGCACGCATCGGATGGCGACTTCGCCGGAGCCGACCTGCAAGGTCAAAATATGCGGAATACAGATAGCAAAAAAGCGCCTTTAGGGCGCTTTTTTACATTGGTGGGTCGTGCAGGATTCGAACCTGCGACCAATTGATTAAAAGTCAACTGCTCTACCAACTGAGCTAACGACCCCTTGCGGGATGTAGTGCAAATCTATTCAGGCTGGTGGGTCGTGCAGGATTCGAACCTGCGACCAATTGATTAAAAGTCAACTGCTCTACCAACTGAGCTAACGACCCGCTTGGGTGTTGCCTGAATTTTTACTCATACCAATAACCTGGTGGGTCGTGCAGGATGACTCGGCTTCGCCTCGCCCTACGGGCCGTTGCTGTTGCAACGTTATCCTTCACGTTTAACATCTGAGTAAGACATTAAAATTGGTGGGTCGTGCAGGATTCGAACCTGCGACCAATTGATTAAAAGTCAACTGCTCTACCAACTGAGCTAACGACCCGGAGTGGTGGGTGATGACGGGCTCGAACCGCCGACCCCCTCCGTGTAAAGGAGATGCTCTACCAACTGAGCTAATCACCCACTCTGTACTACCGGAACTGCTTTAAGTGGTGGGTCGTGCAGGATTCGAACCTGCGACCAATTGATTAAAAGTCAACTGCTCTACCAACTGAGCTAACGACCCACTTTTAGGCTGTTTTCACGTTGTTTGATATCCCGTGGCAACGGCGGCATATATTACTGATTTAAGAATTCAGCGCAACAAAAATTTCGATGAAGATCACTTAACTGCTTACGAATCATGCTGCACGACCAGAAATAACGCGATTTCTGGTCATGCGATAATCATCCCATCGAATTCAGACGTTTTTGCGCCTGCTTCGCACCTTCGGTGCCAGGGAATTTAGCAACCACCTGCTGATAAACCGCTTTCGCTTTCGCAGTGTCACCTTTGTCCTGCATGATGACGCCGACTTTAAACATCGCATCAGGCGCTTTTGGCGATTTCGGGTAATTTTTCACCACTGAGGCAAAATAAAACGCCGCATCGTCCTTTTTACCCTTGTTGTAATTCAGCTGACCCAGCCAATAATTTGCATTGGGCAGATAAGTGGAATCAGGGTATTTCTTCACAAAGTTCTGAAACGCAGCGATAGCGTCATCCTGACGAGATTGATCCTGTACCAGGGCAATGGCCGCGTTGTAGTCCGTATTCGCGTCACCGCTCTGAACAGGCGCTCCCGTCGAGGCCGAAGCATCTGCCGCAGGAGCAGGGGTTGACGTCGCCGCACCGCTCTGATCGCCTGCTGCTGGCTGCGCAGCTGCGCCACCGCTGCTGAGGCTATCCATCTGCAGCAAGATTTGCTTCTGACGTTCCACAACCTGGTTAAGCTGATACTGGCTTTCCTGAATCTGACCACGGAGAGAGTCAATATCGTTTTGGTTGTCGGAAAGTTGTTGCTGGAGTTGGGTTAAAAGCTGACTGTGAGCGTTAGAAATACGCTCGAGTTGAGTGACCCGGTCTTCTACCGAGCCTGAGCCGACACTACTGATTGGTGCCTGAGCAAAAGCGGCCCAGGGGGCCGCTATTCCAACCAGTAACGACAGACTCAACAGATGATGTCTGAAGTTACTGCTCATGCAATTCTCTTAGTAAACCAGTACGGCACGACGGTTTTTGGAGTAAGCCGCTTCGTCGTGACCCAGTACTGCAGGTTTTTCTTTACCGTAAGAAACGATGGAGATCTGGTCAGCAGAAACGCCTTTACCCTGCAGGTACATTTTAACGGCGTTAGCACGACGTTCACCCAGGGAGATGTTGTACTCTGGAGTACCACGTTCGTCCGCGTGACCTTCTACGGTGACTTTGTAAGACGGGTTGCTACGCAGGAAGTTAGCGTGAGCATCCAGCATCGCAGCGAAGTCAGAACGGATGTCGTATTTATCCAGATCGAAGTAAACGATGTTGTTCTGCTGCAGCTGCTGCATCTGAAGACGCGCTTGCTCTTCAGAAGACATGTTGCCATTGCCATTCGCGTCCATACCGGTACCGGCACCCATCATGCCTTCGCCGCTCTGGTCATTGCTTGCATTCTTGTTAGAAGAACACGCTGCGATTGCCATTACAGGCAGAGCGATCATCAGCCCCTTCAGCACTTTGTTCAGTTGCATTTCTATGATTCCTTTAGTAATCAATTAATTATTATTTACAGATACGGCGACCAGGCAGGTGATTTTACCTGTCCATCAGTTGCCGGAATACGCGCTTTGAAACGCCCATCTGTAGAAACCAGATTCAGCACAGATCCCATCCCCTGAGAAGAGCTGTAGATTACCATAGTGCCGTTAGGTGCCAGACTTGGCGTTTCATCCAGGAACGTTGACGACAGAACTTGAACGCCACCCGCTACCAGATCTTGTTTGGCAATGTGCTGCTGCCCACCGTTGGAGCTGACCATTACCATAAATTTACCGTCGCTGCTCACATCTGCGTTTTGGTTCTGCGAACCTTCCCAGGTAATACGCTGTGGAGCACCGCCGTTGACGTTCACTTTATAGATTTGTGGACGTCCTGCCTGGTCAGACGTAAATGCCAGGTTCTGGCTGTCCGGGAACCAGGACGGTTCGGTGTTGTTGCTGCGACCATCGGTCACCTGGCGAATTTGACCAGAGCCAATGTCCATCACGTACAGGTTCAGGCTACCGGTTTTAGAGAGCGCAAACGCCAGTTTGGTACCGTCCGGAGAGAACGAAGGCGCACCGTTGTGACGAGGGAACGACGCAACCTGGCGAACAGCACCGTTAGCCAGCGTCTGGATAACCAGCGCTGAACGACCGCTTTCGAAGGTAACATAAGCCAGTTTAGAACCGTCCGGAGACCAGGCTGGAGACATCAGCGGCTGAGAAGAACGTTTCACCAGGAACTGATTGTAACCATCGTAGTCAGATACGCGCAGCTCATACGGGAACTGACCGCCATTGGTCTGTACCACATAAGCAATACGGGTACGGAACGCACCTTTAATGCCGGTCAGTTTTTCAAATACCGCATCGCTGGCAGCGTGTGCCGCGTAGCGCAGGTACTGTTTAGTGACCTTGTAAGAGTTCTGTGCCAGAACGGTACCCGGTGCACCGCCGGTATCAACCAGCTGCCAGGCAACGTTGTAAGAGCCGTCCGGGTTAGGTGTAACCTGACCAACAACGACAGCATCGATACCGAGTGCAGACCATGCGGCAGGCTGTACTTCCTGCGCGCTGCCCGGCTGCTGAGGCAGACGAGAACGATCTAATGGGTTGAATTTACCGCTGTTACGCAGGTCAGCCGCAACGATGCCACCGGCATCTTCAGGCGCAGCGCCAGGACCGGCCCACTGGAACGGAACAACACCGATTGGGCGTGCCGAATCCACCCCCTGGGTGATCTCGATACGTACTTCTGCGTGCAGTACTGCTGCCCACAGCATTAAAAAACCAAATGCTACACGTAATGCCTGCTTCATCATATCTCCCTTATCCGGGTAACCTTACCCACGATAATTTAGCAGAATGTTAACAAACCCAAATAGACAAAACTACTAAACACTCGTTAGGACAATAGACTGTTTTTCATACTTCCGTAAGGACAGTCGATTACAGTTTAAAGTCCAGTTTGGCATCTTTTATCCGTTCATAAACAGCCTCACTAGGCGGTTTAGGAATGTTCGCCGACCTTGCAGCGGCCAATGCTGCCTGACAAAGCGCAGGATCGCCCCCTTCAGAGGTCACGCTTTTCAACCTACCATCTGGCGCAAGGTTGATATGCAGTACACATTGTTTGCCCTGATAGATGCTTGCATCAAACAGGCGGTTCTGAATCGCAACCTGAATTTGCTTAGCATAAGCGCTGATATCAGCACCCGTCGTCCCACCATTGGCACCAGAAGTACCACTGTCTTTAGAGGGCTGACCACTGCCTTTCGCACCACCGCCCGCTTTCGGCGCATTCTTACCAGAACTCAGGTCGCCCAGGAGATCGTCAACGCCAGCAGCATCCGCGGCTTTCTCAGCGGCGGCCGCTTTTTTGGCGGCGGCTTTCTCTGCAGCAGCTTTCTTATCGGCAGCGGCTTTTTCTGCTGCAGCTTTTTTGTCAGCAGCCGCTTTCTCGGCGGCGGCTTTCTTCTCTGCTGCGGCTTTTTCAGCAGCGGCCGCTTTTTCTGCTGCAGCCTTCTCGGCAGCAGCCGCTTTCTTCGCAGCATCGGCAGCAGCTTTCTTCTCTGCTTCCTGAGCGGCTTTCTTCGCGGCTTCCGCTTCAGCTTTTTTCTGAGCATCAGCAGCAGCTTTTTTTGCCGCTTCCGCTTCAGCTTTCTTCTGAGCATCAGCAGCGGCTTTCTTCGCCGCTTCCGCCGCTAATTTTGCCTGAGCATCAGCTTGTGCTTTCGCGTCCGCCGCGGCTTTGGCTGCCGCCTCTTCCGCCTGCTTCTGCTGTTCCTGAGCTTTCTTCGCGGCCTCTTCAGCTTGCTTCTGCTGTTCCGCCTGCTCTTTCGCCGCTTCCTGCGCCTGCAAACGTTCTTTCTCAAGCTGCTTCAGTCGCTCCTGCTCAGCGGCCTGCTTTTCACGCAGTTCTTCCGCTTGCTGTTGCGCCTGTTTTTCACGCTGCTCTTCAGCCCGTTTTGCGCTCGCCTTCTGCTGTTGCTCGCGGTTATAGTTCTGCACTACCGCACCGGGATCCACCATGACGGCGTCAATGGAAGAGCCTCCACCGCCGCCCGATGATGCATCAATGTGCTCGTCGAACGAACTCCAGATCAGCACTGCAAAAAGAATAACGTGCAGCACTGCGGAGACGATTATCGCTCGCTTAAGCTTGTCGTTCTGTTCGGTTGCCTTTGACACTATCGGTTCCCAAAAACTACGCAGATGATCAAATAGGCTGAGTCATTAAGCCAACTGACTTAACGCCCGCACTATGTAGCAAGTTCAGCGCTTTAATAATTTCATCGTATGGTACGTCTTTCGCGCCACCGATTAAGAAGACCGTTTTCGGATTTGACTCCAGGCGTCGCTGCGCTTCAGCAATAACCTGCTCAGGTGGCAGTTGATCCATACGATCTTTTTCTACCACTACGCTGTATTGCCCTACACCGGAAACCTCAATGATGACCGGAGGATCGTCATTGGTGCTTACCGCCTGTGATTCTGTCGCATCCGGCAGATCAACCTCCACGCTCTGGGTAATGATGGGTGCTGTCGCCATGAAGATCAGCAGCAGTACCAACAGAACGTCCAGCAGTGGAACGATATTGATTTCGGACTTGAGCTCGCGACGATTTCGTCCACGCGATCTGGCCATGGTTTACCCCTTGTTACTCTCGGTACTGGTAAACGCCTGACGGTGCAGAATCGCGGTGAACTCTTCCATAAAGTTGTCGTAGTTCAGTTCCAGTTTATTCACGCGCTGGTTCAGACGGTTGTAAGCCATAACCGCCGGGATCGCCGCAAACAGACCGATAGCGGTCGCAATCAGTGCTTCTGCAATACCCGGGGCAACCATCTGCAACGTCGCCTGCTTCACCGCCCCCAGGGCGATAAAGGCGTGCATAATCCCCCAGACCGTACCAAACAGACCGATATACGGGCTGATGGAACCAACGGTTCCCAGGAAAGGAATATGCGTTTCAAGGTTTTCCAGCTCGCGATTCATGGAGATACGCATCGCACGCGAGGCACCTTCCACAACCGCTTCAGGCGCGTGGCTGTTTGCGCGATGCAAACGAGCAAACTCTTTGAATCCGCTATAGAAAATCTGTTCGGAGCCTACGAGGTTATCACGGCGTCCCTGGCTTTCCTGATACAGACGAGAAAGCTCAATACCCGACCAGAACTTATCTTCAAACGCTTCTGCTTCACGGCCAGCCGCATTGAGGATACGCGTTCTCTGGATGATGATGGCCCAGGATGCGATTGAAAAACCAATCAAAATCAACATGATAAGTTTAACCAGAAGGCTTGCCTTCAGGAACAAATCAAGGATATTCATGTCAGTCACTGCTTAAACTCCGCGACAATAGACTTAGGAAGCGCACGAGGCTTCATTATGGTTGGATCAACACAGACGATCAGGACTTCAGCTGAGTTCAGTACCGTATTTTCTGCATTGACTATCCGCTGCGTGAAAACCATTGAGGTTCCGCGCATTGATGTAATTTCAGTTTGGACTTCGAGCATATCGTCGAGTCTGGCAGGCGCAAAATACTCAAGCGTCATCTTGCGAACCACGAAGGCAACTCGCTCAGCCAACAGCTCCTGTTGACTAAAGTGATGATGGCGCAGCATCTCTGTGCGTGCCCGTTCATAAAAAGCAACGTAGCTGGCGTGGTAAACCACCCCCCCGGCATCGGTATCTTCGTAATAGACACGAACCGGCCATCGAAACAGCGTTGTATTCACTTTACATCCCGGTAATGCAACAAAAGTTAGAGCTTTTAAACTTCGCTACTATACGCGCGGGAAAGATGGTTTGGAATGGGAGAAAGTAAACGGAGAGTAAATTTTTATGGGCCAGGGTAAGCCCATATCATTAACGGACATTTCTTATTCAGAAGAAGAAGAAAATCAAGCCAGCGAGAAGCACCAGATCGGCGATAAGTGGGCAGAAAATCCCCTGCCAGTGCAGCGCTTTCGGACGAAAGCCTACGCCGTGGATCACACCTGCGCACACCGCCCACATAATGAGGAAGCCGTGCCAGATCTCAAGCTCGCTGGTCTTCGCTGCAAAGCGCGAAGGTTCCCAGAAGATACAACCTGCCAGCAGTAATGCCATCACTAAAGAAAGCGCCCTTAACGGGCGCTTATCCATTACCGCGTAAAGCGTCGCGATAATGTTCATTAGTGTTTGTCTTCACCTGCTTTAGACGCTTCGACGTGCTCAAGCGCCAGGGCAGTAATGACACCAAATGCACAGGCAAGAAGCGTCCCTAAAATCCATGCGAAATACCACATATTCAGCTCCTTACTTAGTACAGAGAATGAGTGTTGCTTTCAATATCTTCTTTCGTGATACGACCGAACATTTTCCAGTAACACCAGGCGGTGTACAGCAGAATAATCGGTACGAACACGCAAGCAACATACGTCATCAGGTTAAGCGTCAGCTGGCTGGACGTTGCATCCCACATGGTCAGGCTTGCATTCATCATCGTGCTGGACGGCATGACGAATGGGAACATCGCGATACCTGCAGTCAGAATAATGCACGCCAGCGTCAGTGAGGAAAATACAAATGCCAGGGCACCTTTTTCCAGACGTGACGTCAGTATCGTCAGCAGCGGCAGCAACACACCCAGTGCCGGAATAGCCCACAGAACAGGCATATTATTGAAGTTCACCAGCCACGCGCCAGCCTGACGTGCCACTTCTTTCGTCAGCGGGTTAGACGGTGCCGTGTGGTTAATTGCAGACGTAATGACATAACCGTCGATACCGTACATCACCCATACGCCGGCCAGTGCGAAGCACACCAGGGTAATAAGCGCAGCAACCTGCGCCGTTGCACGAGAGCGAAGATGCAGTTCACCTACGGTACGCATCTGCAGATAGGTCGCACCCTGGGTAATGATCATTGCCACACTCACCACGCCTGCCAGCAGACCAAACGGATTCAGCAGCTGGAAGAAGTTACCGGTGTAGTAAAGACGCATGTATTCATCGATGTGGAACGGTACACCCTGCAGCAGGTTCCCGAACGCCACGCCAATCACCAGCGGTGGAACGAAGCTACCAATGAAGATGCCCCAGTCCCACATGTTGCGCCAGCGGGTGTCTTCAATCTTGGAACGGTAGTCGAAACCAACCGGACGGAAGAATAAAGAAGCCAGCACCAGAATCATCGCCACATAGAAACCGGAGAACGCAGCCGCGTAGACCATCGGCCAGGCAGCGAACAGCGCGCCGCCTGCGGTGATCAGCCACACCTGGTTACCGTCCCAGTGCGGGGCGATGGAGTTAATCATGATTCGACGCTCGGTGTCATTACGACCGAGGAAACGGGTGAGCATCCCCACCCCCATGTCGAAACCGTCAGTGACTGCGAAACCGATCAGCAGAATACCGACCAGCAGCCACCAGATAAAACGCAATACTTCATAATCGATCATTTGATGACTCCTGTCTTAGCGTGCCGGCTGAGTAGTCGCACCGGACTGCTCGTAGTGATAGCGACCGGTTTTCAGGCTGCTTGGGCCAAGGCGCGCGAACTTGAACATCAGGAACAGTTCAGCCACCAGGAACAGGGTGTACAGACCACAAATCAGCAGCATGGAGAAGATCAGATCGCCTGCAGTCAGAGAGGAGTTCGCTACCGCCGTTGGCAGCACCTCACCGATCGCCCATGGCTGACGGCCATATTCCGCAACAAACCAGCCGGATTCGATAGCAATCCACGGCAGTGGGATACCATACAGCGCGGTACGCAGCAGCCATTTTTTCTCACCGATGCGATTACGAATCACGGACCAGAAGGACGCCGCAATGATCAGCAGCATGATGATGCCGCAGCCCACCATGATACGGAATGCGAAGTACAGTGGCGCCACGCGTGGAATGGAGTCTTTGGTCGCCATCTGGATTTGCGCTTCCGTCGCGTCGGAGACGTTCGGGGTATAGCGTTTCAGCAGCAGACCGTAACCCAGATCTTTCTTCACATCGTTGAACTGGTCACGCACGGCCTGGTCGGTAGAACCCGCACGCAGCTGCTCCAGCAGCGCGTAAGCTTTCATACCGTTACGGATACGGCCTTCATGCTGCACCATCAGCTCTTTCAGACCCGTCACCTGCTTGTCGACGGAGCGGGTAGCAATGATGCCGAGCGCGTAAGGAATTTGAATGGCGAAGCGGTTTTCCTGTGCATCCTGGTCGGGAACACCGAACAGAGTAAAGGCAGCAGGCGCGGGTTGGGTTTCCCATTCGGCTTCGATAGCGGCCAGTTTGGTTTTCTGCACGTCACCCATTTCGTAACCGGATTCATCACCCAGCACGATAACAGAGAGGATTGCAGCCATACCGAAGCTTGCAGCGATAGCAAAGGAGCGCTTAGCAAACGCGAAGTCACGACCACGCAGCATGTAGTAAGAGCTGATGCCCAGTACAAACATCGCGCCGCACACATAGCCAGACGCCACGGTGTGAACGAATTTAACCTGTGCGACCGGGTTCAGCACCAGCTCGGCAAAGCTGACCATCTCCATACGCATGGTTTCGAAGTTGAAATCAGACGCGATAGGGTTCTGCATCCAGCCGTTCGCGACCAGGATCCACAGTGCGGACAGGTTCGAACCGAGTGCCACCAGCCAGGTCACCGCCATATGCTGGACCTTGCCCAGACGGTCCCAACCGAAGAAGAACAGACCTACAAAGGTGGATTCGAGGAAGAAGGCCATCAGACCTTCAATGGCCAGCGGCGCACCGAAGATATCCCCAACGTAGTGAGAATAGTAAGACCAGTTAGTCCCGAACTGGAACTCCATGGTCAAACCGGTAGCCACGCCCAGTGCAAAGTTGATACCAAACAACTTGCCCCAGAACTTGGTCATATCTTTATAAATCTGTTTGCCGGAGAGGACGTAGACCGTTTCCATGATGGCCAGCAGGAACGCCATACCGAGCGTTAGTGGCACAAACAGGAAGTGGTACATCGCGGTCAAGGCAAACTGTAAGCGCGACAGTTCGACTATATCTAACATCATGACTCCTTGCTCATCGCATGAAGACTCCGAGAGTGAACCCCGTTAGAAAAGGATTCACACACATGCCCCAATACAAATTATTCGCATCCATGTCGTCGCGCTTAGCCTGAGAAAGGATAAAAGCAATGACGATAGGTTACAAATACGTTAATAAAAAACTCAAATTGATCCCGCAAATATAATACGCTGCAAAACCCTTACAATAAACAGGTTTTTATTGAATCACATTTACGTTTTTCGACGGCGATCAATTTATAGCAAAATTACCACTTTTCAGCCATTTTGATCGGGGACAATTTACCGCCTTTCGACACCTTTTTCCAAGGATTAAACTTTGATTTAAATCAAAAAGCACCGTTTCTGTTAACCATGTTTAAATGTGGTGAGAATGGTAAAAACCTTGTTAATGCTATGTGTACGACGAGATATTTGGAGTTATCAAAAGCAAGAAAGAATATAAACAGACGTGATTTATTTTAACGCTGAAGAACAACGCATCTTTACATTCGCGTTAACGTATAAAGGTAGTCGTCAGCGCGTTTTTTTTCCATTGTGCGACGATAGCCGCAGATAATTACATTTATTTTACCTGCGACACGCTTAAAATTAACACCACAATGTGACTATTCAATAAAAAAGGCTGCCCTGCGCGCAGCCTTTTGTTCACTTCAGACGCTACCTTTCCGTTTTCAGGCTAAAAGTCCGCGATTGCCCAGGCCTGAACAGGCCCGTAATGCCCTTTTCTTCTCCCCTGCCAGTCAGTACCTGTTCATTTAAATTCGTCTCGCAACAGCCTTTAAGCGCCTGATTCCACGATAAAGAGGCATCACAGGACACAGATTCCGACGGATTGAACAGACGAAGGATAAGCGCTTCCCGATCCTCCGCCTTTTTTATCGCGCTCATAACACAGCCTGTCGGCGAAAGTGTCAACAGGCTGTATCTGTCCGGCGTGCTGAACGGCGCACGGTTAAGCTTCATGGCATCCCAGGGGATTTTGTTATAACACTGGACGGGGGTAAGCCACGCTTTCGCCTGCTGAGCAACGCCGGCGTTCTCGGGAGAGCCGCTAAAACTCAGAAGGCTAAAACGGCAATCGAGCCTGCCCCGAAGCTGCGAGTCCGGAACGGCCATTTTTATGCCGGACGGCCGGCCCGGGCGCAACAGCAAATCTTCCTTTCCCAGCACGCCCACACCGCGTAAAAGGGTCAGAGCAAACGCTTTTTCCGCCTCCCCCACCACTTCAAATTCGCGTAACCCTTCTGTGAACAGGGCAAGCCCGTTTCGTTCTTGCTGCAGCACGGCGTAGTTAAGTAAATTCCAGACGGGAACCGGTGCCTCTTTCCAGCCCTCTTCTTGCCAGTTAGCCATCGCGTCATCGCGAACCGGGCGCGCTATGGAGCCAAACTGCGTATCTGACAGTACCTGCTGCGTCATAAACGGCGTCGGGATAAGTACGCGGACCCGGTGATCGTCAGCCTGATTATCCAGACGCGCCACAACATCTACACGCCTGCTGTTATGGCTGAGAGTAACCTCAAATTCAACCGCAAGAGCGCCATTGCGCAGGCGGGCCGACCGCTCGGCCAGGTTTGCCGGAACGGCGATGCGATGCTGGATCACCGCCCTGCTCTGCCAGGCTTCCTGTGTCACCTCAACATGATGCTGCCCGTGCGCTGAAGTGAGCCGCCACTCTTCCCGTGAAGGCGAGTAGTCGTACTCATCGCCATCATCCGACCCCTCTTCAATTTCCAGTACGCGGTCATAAATAAGTCCGGATTCTTTATCACGCAGGCGCAGCGTGCCATCGTCATTTATATCAATTTGCCAGAAGGCGTTTTCCAGCAGAGCATCCGTTTTTGCCCTCGCGGGAAGCCTCTTTTCAGGAACCTGGGGCTCGATGTAAAGCGTGCGGTATCCCATCGCGGGCAGGATCTGACAGATTTGGATATCAAACTCCATAAACGGATCGTAATTACCATAGTGCACGATTTGCCGGTCAATCAGCCCCGGGTCTATTTCCCGGGCGCGGCGAATAAAACAGGGGATCTCATTGCCTTTATCATCCCGCAACCGGAACTGGCTCGCGCGCAGACGAAGGGTGGTGTTAATCACCTCTTCACGGGGCCAGGGCATCAGATTGAACATCACCAGCTTGTCGGCCTCGCTTTGCGGCATATTGTCGACAATCTTGCGCATCGAGAAACGCGTGAGGTTATCGGCCATGTCTTCAGCGAGCGCAAACCGGGCCATAATCTCACGATGCACTTTGTCGCTGCAGCAGCAGCCAATACTGTCGTGAGCATGATTCTTGAGGATCTCTTTCCACATTTTCTCCAGCAAACCGTGGTGATACTCGAAGCCCAGCATCCAGGCGAGCGCCGCCAGCGGTTCGAGGATATTCACGATTTTGTTTTCAATGCGGGCGTGGGCAATTTTGATGTCCATCCGTGTGGAGCCGATTGTCCGGTGTACACGCATGTATTTGCCGTCGATAAACTCCCCTTTCAGCGTCGCCAGTTCGTCACGGTGCGCTTCAGTATGTTCAAAGACCTCCTCGAACCGGCTCATCACAAATTTCCGCTGCGGGTACATCTTTCGAAGGGTATCCATCACCGCGAAAATGTTCTGCTGGAGGGGCATCTGGTCGTGACCGTTAGGCAGCAGAATCTCTTTCGTCACGGAAGCGTTCTCCAGCAATGTAAGCCAGGTATCGAGCCGTTTACGCAGCCCCGCTTCATCCTCCGGTAAGTACTTACCAATCGCGTAGCCCAGCGGTAGTACCTGCGCCGTGACTTCGCTGCCGTCTGCGCTCTGCCATAAAAATTCTGTTTTATCGGTGCCGTGACGCTCAGAA
This sequence comes from Enterobacter sp. 200527-13, assembly GCF_027924865.1. Taxonomy (NCBI): domain Bacteria; kingdom Pseudomonadati; phylum Pseudomonadota; class Gammaproteobacteria; order Enterobacterales; family Enterobacteriaceae; genus Enterobacter; species Enterobacter sp. 200527-13. Next base: position 593,993 of record NZ_BSCM01000001.1, on the reverse strand, counting down.
CATCCGCGCCAGAACAGCGTGCGGGTGATACCAAAGCCGTTATAGATATGCGGAAGTTGCCCGGACATGCCAAACGAATCCGGCAGATACCCTATTTTCATCGGCTCACCGAATTCCATGCAGTCGCGCATCCCGTACATCAGGTTGCGAACGATCGATTCGCCGCTGACTATCGTGGTGTCGGTCTGGGTATACCACGGCCCGATAATCAGCTTTCCGCGCTCAACCAGCGCTTTTACCCGGGGCCGGTTGTCCGGCACGACGGCGAAGTAATCCTCCAGTACCGCGGTCTGTCCATCAAGAACGTAGTATTTATACTCTTCGTCCTGCTCCAGACGGTTCAGGATCTCCTCCATGTTATTGACCAAAAGGATCCGCGACGCTTCGGTGGTGAAATACCACTCACGGTCCCAGTGCATATGTGGCGTGATATGAACGCGAGATACAGCTTTCATCTTCGTTTCCTGTAAATGAATTTATGGCGTGACGTCTTCCGTCAGGTATTTGCCTTTTTTTACGCCCTGACGTCGCCAGAACAGTAAGATGAGCGTAGAGAGCGTCGTTCCCCCCAGCGCAGCGCCAAACCAGCCTGCCGCCGCGATCGCGCCACCCATCCCCGCGTCATGCAGTAAAAAGAGAGAGAAGATGCCCGCTCCCGGCGTAGACAACCCGATGCCCATTGCACCGATAATCGCCCCTGTTGCCATCGAGCCAACAACAAACGAGCCAATCACCCGCAGCGGATCTTCAATGGCCATCGGAATTGCCCCTTCGGTGATCCCCGCAAGGCCCAGCAGCCACGTCGACTTGCCGGTTTCGATTTCAAACGGTTTAAAGAGATGCGGTGCCAGCATGGTTGAAGCCGTGACGGTAAAAGCCGAGACCATTTTGACGGAAGCAAAAATGGCATACGGCCCGTAAACGCCGTTGGCCATCGCCCCCAGACAGAACGCATAGGCCGCTTTGTTGACCGGTCCCCCTAAATCGAACGAGCACATAAAACCGAGCAGAGTGCCCAGTAGCAGCGCATTGGCACCGGAGAGCCCGTTAAGCCATGCCGTGAGGGAGGTGTTGATCCACGCGACCGGCTCGCCGATCACGAACAGCATCAGGCTGCCCGCGCCCAGCACGCCAATCACCGGGTAGAGGTAATAGGTTAAAAAGCCGTTATAACGCTGACTCAGACGGATATGGTTTTTCACCCAGCGCATCAGATAGCCGGCAATCAGGCCACCTGCAATCGCCCCTAAAAAACCTGAACCGATCATATTGGCGGCAAGACCGGCCGCAAAACCCGGCGCCAGAGCAGGTTTATCTGCCAGCGAGTAGGCGGTATACGCGGCCAGCACCGGCACCATTAACGTGCCTAACATCCCCCCGCCGAGTTTGCGATACATCCACAGCCATGAGTTCTCTTGCTCAAACAGATGCTGTAATCCCAACATCTGTGCCAGCAATACCGCGACGGCCAGCACCGTGCCTCCCGCCACAATCAGCGGCACGGCAAAGGAAATACCGCTGAGCAGGGCCTGCTTAAGCTCCGTCTTAAGGCTCTTGCTCACATCATTGCCGGTGTGCACCTGGCGATCCGTTTCCGCGGGGGGTAAGGCCAACGCACGCTTAATAAGCGCTTCGGCATGGCGAAGCGGTTCCGCGACCGGCACGGACAGCGTCGGGATGCCCTGAAAACGCTCGCTCTCTTTGAGAGCCACTTCTGCGGCAATGATACAGGCCTGAGCAGAGCGTAACTGCTGCGCGGTCAACCGCCCTTCGATACCGTTCGCCCCCTGCTTTTCCACCACCACATTTACGCCAAGCTTACGCCCCGCTTTTTCCAGATACTCAGCTGCCATATAGGTATGCGCAATGCCGGCGGGGCATGCAGTTACACAAACGATGGTTGGCGCATCCACGAACGCGACAACGCCATCTTCCTGTGGCGCATCGTCCAGCGCGGCGAGTAGCGCTGCTGCCGTGGTAGCCGCCATGACGCGCGCCCGAAGAGTTTCATCCGCCAGACGAGAAGTGAGTTCCGTCAGCACCTGGATATGGGTTGAGCCAGCTTCAGCCAGCGGAATGGCAAGCAGGAAAATCAGCTCGACATTTTCCGGGCCATCCACGCCTTCCCAGTTCAGCGGTTCACACAGGGTGGCTACGGCAAAAGCCGCCTCTTTCACCACCGCTGATTTACCATGCGGGACTGCCAGCCCTTCGCCGAGCGCGGTAGGGCCTAGCGATTCCCGATGAAAGACTTCGGTTAAAAACGCATTGCCGTCGGTAATTTTGCCGAGCGTCACCAGCCGCATCGTGAGCTGGCGTATTGCTTCATCACGACTGGTGTACTGCGCCTGCACGCAGACAGCGTCGGGATGGGTCAGGGTCGTCAGGTTCATCAGGATCCTCACACTCAAGGGTAATTGTTCAGGATCGATTGTGACAGACGAACTGATACCTTTATGTGATCATTTTCACTAACACCGATAATTTGTATTTAATTTGTATTATTTACAAATTCTGTGCTGGAGGCATAATTCCGTGAAAAGGTATTAGAAGGCAGACGACATGGGCAATAAACCGATGTACCGGCAGATAGCGGATGCGCTTCGCGAGAAAATTACCGCCGGTGAGTTAAAACCCGGTGATGCGTTACCGACGGAATCCAGCCTGCAGGAGACATTTAGCGTCAGTCGCGTCACGGTGAGGCAGGCACTGAAGCTCCTCACTGAAGAGCAGATTATCGAGAGCATTCAGGGCAGCGGCTCCTATGTGAGAGAGGAGCGCGTCAATTACGACATTTATCAGCTTACCGGCTTTTATGAAAAACTGGCGGACCGAAACGTCGATACCCACAGCGACGTAAAAACATTCGAAGTGATCAAAGCGGATGTGAAACTGGCTGAGACGCTTAACATTCGCCCGGATGACAAAGTGTGGCATGTCAAACGGGTGCGCTTTATTAAGCAAAAACCGGTGAATCTGGAAGAGACGTGGATGCCGCTGGCGATGTTCGCCGACCTCACCTGGGAGGTGATGGAAAATTCCAAATATCACTACATCGAACAGATCAAGAAGATGGTTATCGATCGCAGTGAACAGGAACTGGTTCCGATCATGCCCTCACAGGAGGCGATCGACGCGCTGGCGCTGGATCCGGCAAAACCGATACTGGAAAAGGTGTCACGCGGCTTTCTGAAGGATGGGCGGGTGTTTGAATACAGCCGTAACGTGTTTAACAGCGACGATTACAAATTCACACTGGTCGCAAAACGCAGGCATTAAAAAAGGCCGCTTTACAGCGGCCAACCATGTCGAAACGGACACTTATTACTTCAACGCTCCCTTTTACAGAGAGCAGAGAGGATTTACTTAATGATGGATTTCAGTGCTTCGCCGATATCCGCCAGGCTGCGAACGGTTTTCACGCCTGCGGCTTCCAGCGCGGCGAATTTCTCATCAGCCGTACCTTTACCGCCTGCGATAATCGCGCCTGCGTGACCCATACGCTTACCTTTCGGCGCTGTCACACCTGCGATATAACCGACCACCGGCTTGGTCACATGTTCTTTGATATACGCAGCCGCTTCTTCTTCTGCGCTACCGCCGATTTCACCGATCATCACGATCGCTTCGGTCTGCGGATCTTCCTGGAACATTTTCAGGATATCAATGAAGTTAGAACCTGGGATGGGGTCACCACCGATGCCCACACAGGTGGACTGGCCGAAACCGTAGTCGGTAGTCTGCTTAACCGCTTCATAGGTCAGCGTACCGGAACGGGAGACGATACCCACTTTACCCGGTTTGTGAATATGACCCGGCATGATGCCGATTTTGCATTCGCCTGGGGTGATAACGCCCGGGCAGTTCGGGCCGATCATGCGCACGCCAGCTTCATCCAGCTTCACTTTCACGGTCAGCATATCCAGCGTCGGGATACCTTCGGTGATGGTGATGATGAGCTTGATGCCCGCGTCAATCGCTTCCAGAATCGAGTCTTTGCAGAACGGAGCCGGAACGTAGATAACGGTCGCGGTCGCGCCCGTCGCTTCAACTGCTTCGCGCACGGTGTTGAATACCGGCAGGCCCAGGTGCGTGGTGCCGCCTTTACCTGGCGTTACGCCACCAACCATCTGCGTGCCGTAGGCAATCGCCTGTTCGGAGTGGAAAGTCCCCTGGCTACCGGTGAAGCCCTGGCAGATAACCTTGGTATCTTTATTAATTAAAACTGACATTATTTCCCCTCCACTGCGGCAACAACCTGCTGAGCTGCATCCGTCAGACTTTTCGCTGCAATAATATTCAGGCCGCTGTCAGCCAGTTTTTTCGCGCCGAGTTCAGCGTTGTTACCTTCCAGACGCACCACAACCGGGACGTTAACACCCACTTCTTCTACCGCACCGATGATACCGTCTGCGATCAGGTCGCAACGCACGATACCGCCGAAGATGTTAACCAGCACGGCTTTGACGTTGTCGTCAGAGAGGATGATTTTGAACGCTTCGGTTACACGCTCTTTGGTTGCGCCACCGCCCACGTCGAGGAAGTTTGCAGGCTCACCGCCGTGCAGCTTAACGATGTCCATGGTGCCCATCGCCAGGCCTGCGCCGTTAACCATGCAGCCGATGTTGCCATCCAGCGCTACGTAGTTCAGTTCCCACTGTGCAGCCTGCGCTTCACGCGGGTCTTCCTGAGACTGGTCGCGCATTTCACGCAGATCCGGCTGGCGGAACAGTGCGTTGCCGTCAGCGCCCAGTTTGCCGTCGAGGCAGATCAGGTCGCCCTGAGTGGTGATGACCAGCGGGTTGATCTCGATCAGCGCCAGGTCGCGCTCCAGGAAGATGGTGGCCAGACCCATGAAGATCTTGGTGAACTGCTGAACCAGCTTGCCTTCCAGGCCCAGTTTGAACGCCAGCTCACGGCCCTGGTAAGGCATTGGGCCTGCCAGCGGATCGATCGCCACTTTGTGGATCAGGTGTGGCGTCTCTTCTGCCACTTTCTCGATTTCCACGCCGCCTTCGGTAGACGCCATGAACACCACACGACGGGAGCTACGGTCAACAACCGCGCCCAGGTACAGTTCTTTCGCGATGTCAGTTGCAGCTTCAACCAGGATCTGGTTGACAGGCTGACCGTTCGCATCTGTCTGGTACGTTACCAGACGCTTGCCGAGCCAATGTTCAGCAAACGCACGAATCTCTTCTTTACTCTTAACAACCTTCACACCGCCCGCTTTACCACGGCCACCAGCGTGAACCTGACACTTAACTACCCAAGGGCCGGAACCGATTTTAGATGCGGCTTCTTCTGCTTCACGCGGGGTAGTACAGGCATAACCCACCGGAGCCGGTAAGCCATACCGGGCAAACAGCTGTTTGGCCTGATATTCATGTAAGTTCATGTGTTCTATCCATCCTTCAGGTAATCGTTAGGTAGTGCTTTTGTAGGCCCGGCAGACAACGCGCCGCCGGGCAAGACTGCTAAAACTAGACGTCCAGCAGCAGACGCGTTGGATCTTCCAGCAGCTCTTTAATGGCCACCAGGAAGCCCACGGACTCACGGCCGTCGATCAGACGGTGATCGTAAGAGAGTGCCAGATACATCATTGGCAGGATCTCAACTTTGCCGTCTACCGCCATTGGACGATCTTTAATGGCATGCATACCCAGGATCGCGCTCTGCGGCGGGTTGATGATCGGGGTAGACATCAGTGAACCGAAAACGCCGCCGTTGGTAATGGTGAAGTTACCGCCGGTCAGATCGTCTACGGTCAGCTTGCCGTCGCGACCTTTTACAGCCAGCTCTTTAATCTTTTTCTCGATGTCAGCCATACCCAGAGTATCGACATCACGCAGAACCGGGGTAACCAGACCACGTGGCGTAGAGACTGCCATGCTGACGTCGAAGTAGTTGTGATAAACCACGTCATCGCCATCGATAGAGGCGTTAACTTCCGGGTAGCGTTTCAGCGCTTCAACAACCGCTTTCACGTAGAAGGACATAAAGCCCAGACGGATACCGTGACGTTTTTCAAACGCGTCACCGTACTGCTTACGCAGGTCCATGATTGGCTTCATGTTCACTTCGTTGAAAGTGGTCAGCATCGCGGTGGAGTTTTTCGCTTCCAGCAGACGCTCAGCCAAACGCTTACGCAGGCGAGTCATCGGCACGCGTTTTTCGCTACGGGCACCCAGCGCAGGCTGTGCTGCCGGCGCCGCTGCCGCTGCTGGCGCTTTAGCTTCTGCCTGAGCAGGGGCTTTCGCCAGGTGCTTCTCGATATCTTCACGGGTCAGACGACCACCGACACCGGTGCCTTTAATGGCAGCCGCATCCAGGTTGTGCTCGGCCAGCAGGCGACGGATCGCCGGGCTGAGCGCGTCGTTAGTCTGCTCTTCCAGAGAGGCCTGCTGACGCTGGGCTGGGGTAGACGCTTTTTCGTCAGACTTCACGCTGGACTCTTTGCCCGCGCTGTTGCCTTCACGCAGGCGACCCAGAATCTGACGGGAGGTTACGGTTGTCCCTTCGTCTTCCAGGACTGCATCCAGAATGCCATCCGCTGAAGCCGGTACTTCCAGTACCACTTTGTCAGTTTCGATTTCTACCAGCACTTCATCGCGCTTAACGCTATCGCCCGGTTTTTTGTGCCAGGTGGCGACGGTCGCATCTGCTACGGACTCAGGCAGGTCGGGAACAAGAATATCTACGCTACTCATTATGTATCCTTTAATTAATCGACGTTCAGCGCGTCATTGACCAGATCTTGTTGCTGCTTCTGGTGAACGGACATATACCCTACCGCCGGAGAGGCGGAGGCCGGGCGACCTGCATAACGCAGGGCAGACCCAAATGGAATGACTTCACGGAAATGATGCTGACTGCAGTACCAGGCGCCCTGGTTGAGCGGCTCTTCCTGGCACCAGACAAAATCATGCACGTGAGCATATGGTTTCAACGCTTCCTGCACCGCCTGGTGCGGGAATGGATAAAGCTGTTCGATACGCACGATGGCGACATCTTTCTGGTCGTTCTTACGGCGCTGTTCCAGCAGGTCGTAATAAACCTTACCAGAACACATCACAACACGCTTAACGGCCTGCGGATCCAGTTCGTCAACCTCACCGATGGCAGGCAGGAAGGTGCCGTTCGCCAGTTCGTCCAGGCTGGACACCGCCAGCGGGTGGCGCAGCAGGGATTTTGGCGACATGACCACCAGCGGACGGCGCATACCGCGCAGCGCCTGACGACGCAGCATGTGGTAGACCTGAGCCGGGGTGGACGGCACGCAGACCTGCATGTTCTGCTCAGCGCAGAGCTGCAGATAACGTTCCAGACGGGCGGAGGAGTGCTCCGGACCCTGACCTTCGTAACCGTGTGGCAGCAGCATCACCAGGCCACACATACGGCCCCATTTCTGCTCGCCGGACGAGATGAACTGGTCGATAACGACCTGGGCACCGTTGGCGAAGTCACCGAACTGCGCTTCCCAGATAGTCAGGGTGCGCGGTTCCGCAGTGGCGTAGCCGTATTCGAATGCCAGTACCGCTTCTTCAGACAGGACGGAGTCCCATACCTTGAACTGACCCTGACCGTTATGGACATGCTGCAGCGGAGTATAGGTTGAACCGTTAGTCTGGTTGTGAACTACCGCGTGACGGTGGAAGAAGGTGCCACGGCCCGCATCTTCACCGGACAGACGAACAGGAATGCCTTCATCAACCAGCGTTGCGTAAGCCAGTGTTTCCGCCCCGCCCCAGTCGAACAGCTTCTCGCCCGCCGCCATTGATTGACGGTCAGCATAAATTTTCGCTACGCGAGACTGCATCTCGATAGCGTCTGGTACGGTGCTGATGCGTTTAGCCAGCTCCTGCAGGCGCTTCATCTCTACCTTGTTCGGGTAGCTCTCATCCCACTCGTGGTTGAGGTACGGCGACCAGGTAAAGGAGTGCATGTTCATCGGGCGCAGCTCTTTCACTACGCATTCACCCGCATCCAGCGCGTCGCGGTAGAGGTTGACCATTTCGGTCGCATCTTCCAGCGTCGTCACGTTGTCGCCTTCCAGCTTGTCAGCATAGATTTTGCGTGGCGTCGGGTGTTTTTTGATTTTCTGATACATCAGCGGCTGCGTTGCACTTGGCTCGTCAGCTTCGTTGTGGCCATGACGGCGGTAGCAGAACAGGTCGATGAACACATCGCGTTTGAAGGTGTTACGGTAGTCCAGCGCCAGACGGGTAACGAACGCCACGGCTTCCGGGTCATCCGCGTTAACGTGGAAGATCGGTGCCTGAACCATCTTACCGATGTCGGTGCAGTACGGGGTAGAACGCGCATCCAGTGGGTTAGAAGTCGTGAAGCCCACCTGGTTGTTGATAACAATGCGAACGGTACCGCCCACTTCGTAACCACGCGCCTTGGACATGTTCAGCGTTTCCTGAACCACGCCCTGCCCTGTGACTGCCGCGTCACCGTGAATGGTGATTGGCAGAACTTTGTTGCTGCTCGGCTCGTCCAGACGATCCAGACGCGCACGCACAGAACCGATAACCACCGGGCTCACGATTTCCAGGTGTGACGGGTTAAACGCCAGCGCCAGGTGAACCAGACCGCCTTCGGTTTCGATATCAGACGAGAAGCCCATGTGGTACTTCACGTCACCGGTGCCGAGGTGTTCTTTATGTTTGCCCGCGAATTCGTCGAACAGGTCCTGCGGTTTTTTACCCAGCACGTTGACCAGTACGTTCAGACGACCGCGGTGCGCCATACCCAGCACCACTTCACGGGTACCGCTTTTGCCCGCGTGACGAATCAGCTCTTTCAGCATAGGTACCAGCGCGTCGCCGCCTTCCAGCGAGAAGCGTTTCGCACCCGGGAATTTCGCGCCCAGATAGCGTTCAAGGCCTTCTGCTGCGGTCAGTTCGCTGAGGAAGCGTTTTTTCTCTTCAGCAGAGAAATTCGCGTGTCCCGCCACAGATTCGATGCGCTGCTGGATCCAGCGTTTCTCTTCTGTAGAGGTGATGTGCATATATTCCGCGCCGATGGAGCCGCAGTAGGTTTGCTTGAGCGCGTCAATCAACTCGCCCAACTTCATCGTGTCTTTGCCGATGGCAAAGGAACCTACGTTAAAGCTTTCCTGGAAATCGGCCTCGGTCAGATCGTGATACGCCGGATCGAGATCCGCCACACGATCTTGTTTCCACAGTCCCAGCGGATCGAGATTCGCATGCTGGTGACCACGGAAGCGATAAGCGTTGATAAGCTGCAGGACTTTAACCTGCTTCGCATTGGTGTCAGGGTCGGAAATCGCAGAAGAGTAACGTGAGGCATCCTTCGCCAGACGACGGAAATAATCACGTGTTTTGGAATGGAATTGATCCGGTTTGACTCCAGTGCCAGGTAACTGCTGGAACATGGAACGCCAGTTTGCGTCCACTGAGTCAGGATCGGTTAAGAAGTCTTCATAGAGCTGTTCTATCCAGCTCTGGTTTGAACCAGAGAGGTAAGAAGAGTCCAGCCAGGCTTTCATTGCGCCGTTCTGCATCGTGATCCCTTAAGCATTTTTATGCTTACTTTCGCCGTAGAAACTACCACGTACAACACGTACGTGCCGGGGTTCACCTGCGAGCTCTTATGTTGTCTTGGGCTCGCGAAGGAACCTTTAAAAACTGTCTGCACCTCGGGGCAGTTTTTAGAGGTTTCCTACATTTTATCCCCTCTCCTGTCAGGAGAGGGTCAGGGCGAGGGGAACAACGCTCCCCTCCTGTTACTTATGCACTGCGCTGCAGCAGCATCGACTTAATATGGCCGATGGCGCGCGTCGGGTTCAGTCCCTTAGGACATACACTGACGCAGTTCATGATGCTATGGCAGCGGAATACGCTGAAAGCATCACTCAGTCCTTCCAGACGACTGTCGGTTTCGGTGTCGCGGCTATCGATCAGGAAGCGATAGGCAGCCAGCAGACCGGCCGGGCCGATAAACTTGTCCGGGTTCCACCAGAACGACGGGCAAGAGGTCGAGCAACATGCACAGAGAATACACTCGTACAAACCATCGAGTTTTTCACGCTGCTCAGGAGACTGTAAGTGCTCACGAGCCGGTGGATTTTGCCCATTATTCAATAAGTAAGGCTTAATCTTCTCATATTGTGCATAGAATTGCCCCATGTCTACCACCAAATCACGAACGACTGGCAGACCTGGCAAAGGACGGATAACAATTTTCTGGCCCGCGCGCTGCAACGCTGAAATTGGCGTGATGCAGGCCAGACCATTTTTACCGTTCATGTTCACACCGTCAGAGCCACAAACGCCTTCACGGCATGAGCGACGGAACGACAGTGTCGGATCTTTTTCTTTCAGCTGGATTAAGGCATCCAGCAGCATCATGTCACGGCCTTCTTCCGCTTCCAGGGTGTAATCCTGCATACGCGGAGCATCATCTACATCCGGGTTATAACGATAAACTGAGAATTCGAGTTTCATTATCCTGTCTCCGCATTAGTAAGTACGAATCTTCGGCGGGAACGCCGGACGCAGTTTCGGTTCCATATTGACGCTACGACGCGTCATGGATTCCGACTCTGGCAGATACAGGGAATGGCACAGCCAGTTTTCATCGTCACGATCCGGGAAGTCGAAGCGGCTATGCGCGCCACGGCTCTCGGTACGGAAGTTTGCCGACATCGCGGTAGCGAACGCCGTTTCCATCAGGTTATCCAGCTCCAGACACTCAACGCGCTGGGTATTGAACTCGCTGGACGTGTCGTCCAGACGGGCATTTTTCAGACGCTCGCGGATCGCTTTCAGCTGCTCAAGACCTTTGGCCATCGCATCCCCTTCACGGAATACCGAGAAGTTGTGCTGCATACATTCCTGCAGCGCTTTGCGGATTTCCACCGGATCTTCACCATTACGGTTGCCGTTCCAGCGGTTCAGACGCTCAAGCGACGCATCAATTTCATCGTCGGTGGCATCACGCAGCGCACCCTGCTCGGCAATAGACTCTTGCAGATGCAGACCTACCGCACGACCAAATACCACCAGGTCAAGCAGGGAGTTCCCGCCCAGACGGTTTGCACCGTGTACGGATACGCAGGCAATTTCACCGACGGCAAACAGGCCCGGGATAACAACGTCTTCACCCTGCTCGTTCACGGTCAGCGCCTGGCCGGTCACTTTGGTCGGAATACCGCCCATCATGTAGTGACAGGTTGGAATTACCGGGATAGGCTCTTTCACTGGATCGACGTGCGCGAAGGTACGAGACAGCTCCAGAATGCCTGGCAGACGTGATTCCAGAACCTCTTTACCCAGATGGTCGAGTTTCAGCTTCGCGTGTGGACCCCATGGGCCGTCACAGCCGCGGCCTTCACGGATTTCGATCATGATGGAACGCGCCACCACGTCACGACCCGCCAGGTCTTTCGCATTCGGGGCATAACGCTCCATGAAGCGCTCGCCGTGTTTGTTCAGCAGGTAACCCCCTTCACCACGGCAGCCTTCTGTTACCAGCACGCCGGCACCGGCGATGCCGGTTGGGTGGAACTGCCACATTTCCATATCCTGCACCGGTACGCCGGCGCGGATAGCCATACCTACGCCGTCACCGGTGTTGATGTGGGCGTTGGTGGTAGATTGATAAATACGGCCTGCACCGCCGGTCGCCAGCACGGTAGCACGCGCTTTGAAGTAGACCACTTCACCGGTTTCAATACACAGCGCGGTACAACCTACAACGGCGCCATCGGCGTTTTTCACCAGATCCAGCGCATACCACTCGGAGAAAATAGTCGTGTGGTTTTTCAGGTTCTGTTGATACAGCGTGTGCAGCAGTGCGTGACCGGTACGGTCAGCCGCAGCTGCAGTACGTGCCGCCTGCTCGCCGCCGAAGTTTTTCGACTGGCCGCCAAACGGACGCTGATAAATGGTGCCATTTTCCAGACGGGAGAACGGCAGCCCCATGTGGTCCAGCTCCAGAATCGCTTCCGGGCCAGTCTTACACATATATTCGATAGCATCCTGGTCGCCGATGTAGTCGGAACCTTTGACCGTGTCATACATGTGCCATTCCCAGTTATCTTCATGGGAATTGCCCAGCGCAACGGTAATACCGCCCTGCGCGGAGACAGTGTGGGAACGGGTCGGGAAGACTTTAGAGAGCAGCGCACAGGTCTGGCCGCTCTGGGAAATTTGCAGTGCTGCACGCATACCTGCGCCACCAGCACCAATCACAACAGCATCAAATTCTCTGACTGGCAGTTTCATTACACACCCCACACCACAACGAATCCATAAATAACGTAAACCACCAGTGCAACGACAATGACCAGCTGCAGAGGAAGGCGAATCGCCAGTGGTTTAACGTAATCGGTCAACACCTGCCACATACCAATCCAGGCATGAATAAGGATGGAGAACAGAGCCAGCAGGGTGAACACTTTGGTGAAGGCAGATCCGAAGAACCCACTCCAGATTTCCCACGTCAGCGTGCCGCTGGTCGCGAAGAAACCAATCATATAGATGATATAAAGGGTGAGAACGATGGCGGTAGCACGGACCAGAATGAAGTCATGTACGCCGTTGCGTCCTAATGCGGAGGCGTTGCTTACCATACGAGAACTCCTGCGAGAAGTGAAAGCACGACAGTCAATACAAATGAAATATTAGCGGAGCGTTTACCGGCTTCGAAAGTCTCTTCCAGGTAGCCAAAGTCCATCAGCATATGACGAATGCCCACGACAACGTGGTACGCCAGCGCAGTCAGAATGCCCCACATGATAAATTTCACGAAGAAGCTGTTCATGATGGCAGAGGCCTGGAGGAATCCTTCAGGAGAAGAGAGGCTGGTACCCAGTAACCACAGCAGAATGCCGACCGCCACAAACGTAATCACACCAGAAACGCGGTGCAGAATGGACGCTATTGCTGTTACAGGGAACCGGATCGTTTTGAGATCCAGATTGACAGGTCTTTGTTTTTTCACATTTCTTATCATGAATAACGCCCACATGCTGTTCTTATTGTTTCCTTCCTCCGGACTGCGATGCGGGTCAGACAGCGTTCCTTTTCTATAACTGCGCGTCATGCAAAACATTGCTTCCAAATGCTAAAACGACACGTTACAACGCTGGGTGGCTCGGGATTGCAGGGTGTTCCGGAGACCTGGCGGCAGTATAGGCCGTTCACAAAATCATTACAATTAACCTACATACAGTTTGTCGGGTTTTCTCTGGAACAGTGATCAGGGTCACGATAACAACATCTTTTTAATTTTTAATCATCTGATTTGACAAATGTTAAACAATATTGTTACAAACGTCATCAGAAAAGGCATATAATGCGCAAAAGTTATGAGGTCTCACTTTCACCTGACAAATAGTTATGTAACAGTGTGATGGTATTGACCGAAGTTATCAGGACAGTTATTAGTGATATACAGGTTTGAATAATTCGGACTGCGAAGACACTGATTTGCTGTTGTTTCACTGATTTTTCATGTTTTTACCTGCAAGGCGCCATAGCTCTGTACCCTGGTTTCTCCTCGTGAGCTGAGCGGTAAGCCAAATAACAAACTGGTAACGGTGAGAAATCAGCAGAATGCAAATCCGGTAATTGGCAGTCTTAAGCAATAAGGCGCTAAGGAGACCGTAAATGGCTGATACAAAGGCAACGCTCACCCTAAATGGTGACACTGCTGTTGAACTGGATGTGCTAAAAGGCACGCTCGGTCAGGATGTTATTGATATCCGTACGCTGGGTTCTAAAGGTGTATTCACCTTCGACCCTGGATTTACCTCTACCGCATCTTGCGAATCCAAAATCACCTTCATTGATGGTGACGAAGGTATCCTGCTCCATCGCGGCTTCCCCATCGATCAGTTAGCCACCGAATCCAACTATCTGGAAGTGTGCTACATCCTGCTGAACGGCGAAAAACCGACGCAGGCACAATACGATGAATTCAAAACCACCGTCACCCGTCACACCATGATTCATGAGCAGATCACCCGTCTGTTCCATGCTTTCCGTCGTGATTCTCACCCAATGGCGGTGATGTGCGGTATTACCGGTGCGCTGGCAGCGTTCTACCACGACTCGCTGGACGTGAATAATCCACGTCACCGCGATATCGCGGCGTTCCGCCTGCTGTCCAAAATGCCGACAATGGCAGCGATGTGTTACAAATACTCCATCGGCCAGCCGTTTGTTTATCCACGTAACGACCTCTCCTACGCCGGTAACTTCCTGCGCATGATGTTCTCCACGCCATGTGAAGAGTACGAAGTGAACCCGGTACTGGAACGTGCGATGGACCGTATTCTGATCCTGCACGCCGACCACGAACAGAACGCCTCCACCTCCACCGTCCGTACCGCAGGCTCTTCAGGCGCGAACCCGTTCGCCTGTATCGCTGCGGGTATCGCCTCCCTGTGGGGACCGGCGCACGGCGGCGCGAACGAAGCGGCACTGAAGATGCTGGAAGAGATCAGCTCCGTTGAGCACATTCCTGAATTCGTGCGTCGCGCGAAAGACAAGAATGACTCCTTCCGTCTGATGGGCTTCGGTCACCGTGTGTACAAAAACTACGACCCACGCGCTACCGTTATGCGTGAAACATGCCACGAAGTGCTGAAAGAGCTAGGTACAAAAGACGACCTGCTGGAAGTGGCGATGGAGCTTGAGCACATCGCGCTGAACGACCCGTACTTCATCGAGAAGAAACTCTACCCGAACGTCGATTTCTACTCTGGCATTATTCTGAAAGCGATGGGCATTCCGTCTTCCATGTTCACCGTGATCTTCGCCATGGCACGTACCGTTGGCTGGATTGCGCACTGGAACGAAATGCACAGCGAAGGCATGAAAATCGCCCGTCCTCGTCAGCTGTATACTGGCTACGAGCAGCGTGATTTTAAGTCTGACATCAAACGCTGATGTTAACGGGGTGTGGCCTGATGTCCTCACCCCATCCCTCTCTTACTCCGAGAGAGTGAAGACATTAAAAACGGTAACCCCCTGGGTTACCGTTTTCATTTTACTTCTGGCAGTGCGGACACCAGTAAAACGGTCTCGATGACAGCGTGGTTTTCGCAATTAACCCGCCGCACCGCTCACACGCCTTCCCTTCACGATGAAACACCTTAAAGCGGAACAATGCCCCATGGTGCTTGTTGTCATCCACCACGCCACGCGTGTTGTAGGACAGGCGCGGGATATCCAGCAGTGCGTGGGATAACGCCTCCAGCTGTTCATCACTGAGTTGCGATGCCTTATGCTGCGCCGCCAGGCCCACCTCCCAGAGGATTTCCACCCGCAGGTAATTTCCTAATCCAGCCAGAAACGCCTGATCGAGCAACAATCCGGAAAACTGTCGGTTACGAAACCGAGGTGACACCAGACGGGCTTTCACCTCGCCCGGGGTCAGGCTCATATCCAGCACATCCGGCCCGACGCGCTGCAGGAACGGATGAGTGAGCAGCTGCTCTGGCGTTAACATTTCGATATCGGATGCGCTGTAGAGCAGAACCGCGTTGTCTGCCGTCTGGAGCCTGACGCGCAGCACGCGGGTTGTTTGCGGCTGCTCGTTTGCCTTCACCACGCGCCAAACGCCGTACAGCTGATTATGGCTATATAACGTCAGGTTATGGGAGAAATGCGTGAGCAGCGCTTTGCCGCGCGTTTCAATGTGCGTCACCGTCTGCCCCACCAGCTGGGCTTCAAACGGTTTCAGTTGAGGAAAAGCAAACCAGACATCCGTCAGCGGTTTGCCCTTTATCGCCGCCTCGAGGCTATCCGCTGCACGGCGGATCTCCGGGCCTTCAGGCATTTTTCTGTCCTTATCGTTATGTCATGCACTCACGAGAATACCCTGCTCCGCAAAGGCCGTCCGTAAGCGGCGGGCAAACTGCAGCGCATGCTCACCATCGCCGTGTAAACACACCGTATCCGCCTGGACTCTGGCCGTTGAACCATCAATTGCCTTTACCGAGCCCTCACATACCATCGCCAGCGTTTGCGCCAGCGCCTGTGATTCATCGGTAATAAGCGCACCGGGCAGTGAACGGGGAACCAGGCTGCCGTCCGGCTGATACCCTCTGTCAGCAAAAACTTCCTGACGGGTGGTTAACCCCAGCCGCTGTCCCGCGCGAATAAGCTCGCTCCCCGCCAGCCCCACCAGGATGAGCTGCGGGTTGCAGTCCCGCACCGCGCGGGCAATGGCATCCGCGAGAGCCGGATCTTTGGCCGCCTGATTGTAGAGCATGCCGTGGGGTTTCACATGGCGCAGCACGCCCTGCTGGGAACGCACAATCGCCTCCAGCGCGCCCGTTTGATAAAGCGTCTGGGCATACACCGTCTCAGGAGGGAGATCCATTGCCGTGCGGCCAAAATTATCCCTGTCAGGAAAACTGGGATGTGCCCCTATCGCCACGCCGTGCTTAATCGCATTACGCACGCTGTCCAGCATGGTTTGCGCGTCACCCGCGTGAAACCCGCAGGCAATATTGACCGAAGAGACCAGCGTCATCAGTTCAGCATCGGCACTTCCGCCCTCACCCAGATCGGCGTTTAAATCAATCTTTGCCATCGAGCCTCCATGCCAGTTGTTCCAGATAACGCTGCTGATCCTGGCGTGCCTTCAGCGCCTCCTCCAGCGAACATTGCACAAAATGAATCGGCTGTCCGAGAGGAATTTGCGCCAGATGGTAGCGATCTGCTTCAATGATGCAGGCAATACGCGGGTATCCCCCCGTAGTTTGCGCATCGTTCATCAGCACGATCGGCTGACCGTTACCCGGTACCTGAATAACGCCAGGCAATAAACCGTGTGAGAGCAATTCCCGATCTGTCGTACGGGTCAATGGCTGCCCCTGCAGGCGGTATCCCATACGGTTACTTTGGGGGCTGATCTTCCACGGCGAACGCCAGAACGTCTCCTGAGCGACTTCATCGAACTCCTGATATTCCGGCCCCGGTAAGGCACGGATCTGGTTGGTCCATAACAGCTGTTTTACCCCCTGGGCCGTCGAGAAGTGGCGCGTTGAGGGTTTAATCGCCAGACGATCGCCGTCACGCAGCAGGCGCCCTTCATGACCGCCAATGCCGGCTTTCTGATCGGTGCTGGATGAACCCAGCACTTCTGGCACATCAATCCCTCCTGCGACCGCAAGATAGCTTCGCACGCCGTGCACAGGACGTTTAAGGGTCAGACGCTGCCCGGCTTTCGCCCGCAGCCGCCAGCCTGTCCAGACCGCTTTGCCATCCAGCTCGGCGTCACAGGCGGCCCCGGTTAAGGCAAACCAGGCCTCCTCGCCGAATTCAATCACACACTGGCCAAGCGTAATTTCGAGTGCCGCCGTGCTGCCAGGGTTGCCCACCAGCAAGTTAGCAATCTCCAGCGCAGGCCTGTCCAGCGCACCACAGTAGCTCACGCCCGACTGGCGCATGCCAAAGCGGCCGGCATCCTGTACGGACGTGTAAAGCCCGGCGCGAATCAGCGTTAACATACCCCCTCCTTCTGCGGGATAAAGCGCAGGGTATCGCCGGGACGAAGGAGTATGGGAACCTCCTGCCCTGGTTCAAATAACGGCCTGGACGTATGCCCGATAAGCTGCCAGCCCCCCGGTGACGTCAGAGGATAAATGCCGGTCTGCTCACCACCGATAGCCACCGTGCCCGCCGGCACGCTCAGGCGGGGTTCGGCGCGACGCGGCGTATGCAATTGCGGTGAGAGCCCCCCCAGATAGGGGAAGCCCGGCTGGAAACCTAAGAACCAGACCACGTAATCAACGCAGGCGTGCAATTCAACCACCTGCTTTTCCGTTAATCCGCAGTGTTCCGCCACCACGCCAAGATCGGGTCCATGCTCGCCGCCATACACCACCGGGATCTCAATTGTCCGGGAATCCGGCTCCAGCGCCTCGCTCTCTTCCCACCAGCGCTGCAAACGTTCAATAGCATCCAGCGCCAGCGTATGCGGATTACGCAGCACCACGGTGATGTTATTCATACCCGGAATCGCTTCAACCACTTCAGGCACATCGGCCAGGCGCTGCGTTAGCCGCCAGATACGCTTTTGCGTGGCAAGGGTCACTGGCGGTTCCAGCTCCAGAACCACTGCCGTTTCCCCCAGAAGATAACAACGCGCTCGCTGCACTCAGATACCTCTCATCAGGCCGGGTTAGGGATATCAATAAACGTGACATCCAGATCGGTATTTTCGGTCAGCCATTCACTGAGGGCGCGAATTCCGCCACGCTCGGTGGCATGGTGACCTGCCGCGTAAAAATGCAGACCTTGTTCACGCGCCGAATGGACGGTCTGCTCGGACACTTCTCCAGTGATGAAGGCGTCGACACCAAAGCGTGCCGCGCTGTCAATAAAGCCCTGACCACCACCAGTACACCAGGCAACCCGTTTCACCGTGTCCGGACCGGTGTCACCGCACCAGAGCGGACGGCGTCCCAGACGCGCTTCAATCCATGAGGCCAGCTCCAGGCCGGGCACCGGCATGGCCAGCTCTCCCCAGGGCACCAGCGGCTCAATTTCACCCATGACGGTAATCCCCAGCAGCTGCGCGAGCTGTACGTTATTGCCCAGCTCCGGGTGCGCATCCAGCGGCAGATGGTAACCGTACAGGTTGATATCATTTGCCAGCAGCGTTTTCAGGCGGTTTCGCTTCATACCGCGAATGATCGGTGCTTCGTTTTTCCAGAAATAACCGTGATGGACAATAACGGCATCCGCTTCCTGACGGACGGCTTCGTCCAGCAGCGCCTGGCTTGCCGTCACGCCAGTGACAATTTTCTGCACCGTTTCGCGTCCTTCAACCTGGAGGCCGTTCGGGCCGTAATCGCTGAAGGAGGCGCTGTTCAGTTTTTCGTTAATCAGGCTTTCCAGTTCGCTGTTTTTCATCATCACTCTCTTAAGCTTTGCGGGCGGCCTCGTACGCCGCCAGCGTGGCGACACGCGCCTGTTTATGGTCAACAATCGGACGGGGATAATCGAGCTTCACACCCTGTTTATCCGCCCATGCCCACGGGTCGTGGATCGCTTTTGCAGGGACATTGCTCAGCGCGGGCAACCAGCGGCGGATAAACTCGCCGTCTGCATCAAATTTTTGTCCCTGCGTGGCAGGATTAAAAATACGGAAATAGGGCGCGGCGTCGGTTCCAGTGGACGCCGCCCACTGCCAGCCGCCGTTATTCGCCGCCAGATCGCCATCGATCAGCTGAGAAATAAAATACCGCTCCCCGACACGCCAGTCGATAAGCAGATCCTTCACCAGGAAGCTGGCGGTAATCATTCGCAGCCGATTGTGCATCCATCCGGTTTCATTGAGCTGGCGCATCGCGGCATCAACAATCGGGAAGCCCGTTTCGCCTTTCTGCCAGGCCTGTAAGTGGCTCTCATTGTGTTGCCAGTTTACGTTATCAGTCCAGGGTATAAACGGACGATGCTTACATAAATCAGGGTGATACGTCATCAAATGGCGATAAAATTCGCGCCAGATAAGTTCGTTAAGCCAGACGGAGCCGGGGCCCCCGTCCAGTGCCTGTGGTTGTTCCGCCAGAAGACGATGCAGACACTGGCGCGGAGAGAGCACGCCCAGTGCCAGACAGGCCGATAAACGGCTGGTGCCCTCTGTCGCGGGAAAATCCCTGCGCGCGTCGTAATCGCGTGCGCCCGCTTTACAAAACTGGCGCAGCTTCGCGATAGCGTTTTTTTCGGTAGCCGGGAACAGAGTCTCATCAAACGCCTGTTGCGGATAGTCAAACTCCCGCTCGGGTATCTCCGTTATGGCGTCTCCCCTCACGGTGGGTGCAGCCACGCATTCCGGCAGTGCCTCCTTCAGTCTTTTAATGAAGGCATTTTTAAACGGCGTAAAGACTTTATACATCTCGTGGTTGCCGGTCATGACACTGCCCGGCGGCAGCATGACGCTGTCATCAAAACCCTGACACTCTACATCCTGCAGGATTTTCTCCAGCTGACGATCCCGCTGACGTTCATTGAATTCGTACTGATAGTTGTAAAAAAGGTGGGTGACATCGTACTGCTCACAGATTGCCTTCACAGCCTGGCATTGCTCGGAGAAGTCACTGACCTCTTTATAAATGAGCGGGATCCCTTTTTCGGCAAGCGAACACTGCAAGCCATTCAGATGTGAGCTGAGGTAAGCCGCCTGGCGTGGTGCCATAGCATGCTGCTGCCACTGCCCGGGGGTGGCGATAAACACCGCCAGCACGCGGGCTTCCGGGGAGCGGCAGGCAGCCGCAAGGGCGAGATTGTCATGTACGCGCAGGTCCGCGCGAAACCAAACCAGATGGGTGGGCATAAAACTCCTGGCAATTATCCATTATGTCCGTAAGGCCATGCCACTAAAGAGAAAATGCGGCTGGCTTTTATCTACTTTGCCATGAAGTGTAGACGCGATGAAATAAAAAAGGCCGCCCGGGGCGGCCTTAACGCTACGTGTCCTGCGCCATCATGGTAAAAGCAATAAACAGTGTCGGTTCATCACGTCTTACCACGAGTACGCTGGCGACAATGAACGCAATGCAAAAAGAGCGTTTCATCATGCGGCCCCTGCTGCTAACCGCTCCACCGTTCACCACCGGTGATAAGTCGGTGGACACACGCTCTGACGAGAGCCCAAAAACGACCCAACGGACCGCGGATCCTGAGGGATAAAAAAAACCGCCACATTGCTGTAGGCGGTTTTTTTTATTGCTGTGTGTCGTCTTCGTATCAGTAAAAATCGCAGGTCGCTTTCTCGGCCTGATCCATCCACACCGGCTTCTCGCTGGTTTTGGCCCAGACGCGGTGCAAATAGCTATAAAAACGTGCGCGGTCTTTCCAGAAGAGCATCACCGGCAGGGCCAGCACGCCAGCCACTACGGCGAAAGTGCGACGCATGAAAACGATATGAGCCGGATACGCTTTATAAAGATCCATATTTTCTCCCCTATAGTTGGCCGGAAACATGCTCCGGAAAATTTGAAATCTGTGATCTGGCTAAAATAATACCGCTTTGTTTGTAATTTTACTACTCATCAGACCAGTTATTTTCATCCATTTAGTGAATATTTACATTTCCGCCGTAAGTAAGTTACAAAAAAGTTAACGATTTACTTACCAATAGTTAAATTGTGCCTTTTCCATTTTTATACTTTTTTTACACCCACCCTGCCGATTTTTGCGAAATCTTTGCGCCATAAATCCTACCGTTAACACAAATACAAATGTCACTCGGAGGTGGATTGTGAGTGCAGGTCTGATTACCGGCATCGTGCTGGTGTTCCTGTTATTGGGTTATCTGGTATACGCCCTGATTAATGCGGAGGCCTTCTGATGGCTGCTCAGGCGTTTTTACTTATAGCCAGCTTTTTACTGGTCTTATTGGTGCTTGCCAGACCACTGGGAACGGGGCTCGCGCGGCTGATCAACAACGTGTCCTTACCGGGTACGGGAAGTATCGAAAAAGGGATCTGGCGCGTACTGGGAATACGCGATCAGGAGATGAACTGGCGTCAGTATCTGGTCGCTATTCTGCTGCTGAATATCGTTGGGCTGGTCGCGCTCTTTGTTATGCTGATGTTGCAGGGTAGCCTGCCGCTGAACCCGCAACAGTTACCGGGCCTGTCCTGGCATCTTGCGCTGAATACGGCCGTCAGCTTTGTCACCAATACCAACTGGCAATCCTACGCCGGCGAAACCACGCTGAGCTACTTCAGCCAGATGGTGGGATTAACCGTACAAAATTTCCTCTCAGCAGCCAGCGGCATCGCGGTTGTCTTCGCGCTGACGCGTGCGTTTGCACGTCAGAATATGGGTACGCTGGGCAATGCCTGGGTTGATCTCATGCGCATTACTCTGTGGGTCTTACTTCCAATTGCTCTGCTCATCGCGCTGTTCTTTATTCAGCAAGGTACGCTGCAAAACCTGCTGCCTTACGCCCCTTATACCTCGCTTGAAGGGGCAAAACAGCTTCTGCCGATGGGGCCTGTGGCCTCACAGGAAGCCATTAAGATGCTCGGTACGAATGGTGGCGGTTTCTTCAATGCCAACTCATCGCATCCGTTTGAAAACCCAACGGCACTGACCAACGCAGTGCAAATGCTGGCGATCTTCCTGATCCCCGCAGCGCTGTGCTTTGCTTTTGGCGATGTGGTGAACGATCGTCGTCAGGGTCGCACCCTGCTCTGGACCATGTCGCTAATCTTTGTCGTCTGTGTTGCGCTGGTGATGTGGGCCGAATGGCAAGGTAACCCGCATTTCCTGACGCTGGGCGCTGACGGCACCATGAATATGGAAGGGAAAGAGAGCCGCTTTGGCATTCTCGCCAGCAGCCTTTATGCCGTGGTCACGACGGCGGCATCCTGCGGGGCGGTCAATGCTATGCACGACTCCTTCACGGCACTGGGCGGCATGATCCCGATGTGGCTGATGCAGATCGGTGAAGTGGTATTCGGCGGCGTAGGCTCGGGTCTTTACGGCATGCTGCTGTTTGTTCTGCTGGCGGTGTTCATTGCGGGTCTGATGATTGGTCGCACCCCGGAATATCTGGGCAAAAAAATCGATGTCCGTGAGATGAAGTTAACCGCGCTGGCGATTCTGGTCACCCCCGCCCTCGTGCTGGCTGGTACCGCACTGGCACTGATGACGGAGGCCGGACGCAGCGGCATCTTCAACCCTGGCATCCACGGCTTTAGCGAAGTGCTTTATGCCGTCTCTTCTGCTTCTAACAATAACGGTAGTGCCTTCGCAGGCTTAAGCGCTAACTCACCGTTCTGGAACTGTCTGCTGGCGTTCTGCATGTTCGTGGGCCGTTTCGGGGTCATTGTGCCGGTGCTGGCGATTGCCGGGTCGCTGGTGAGCAAAAAAATTCAACCGACCACCAGCGGGACGTTGCCGACCCACGGCGCGCTGTTTATCGGACTGCTGGCCGGTACCGTGCTGCTGGTCGGCGCCCTGACCTTTATCCCCGCCCTCGCGTTAGGCCCGGTCGCGGAATACCTCTCTTTACGCTGATTTTGCGGAGAATTTGTCATGAGTCGTAAACAAATGGCCCTGTTCGAACCGTCGTTAGTTCGACAGGCCCTCATGGATGCGGTGAAAAAGTTGAGCCCGCGCGTGCAGTGGCACAACCCGGTGATGTTTATCGTCTGGATAGGGAGTTTACTCACCACCGCGCTGGCGATTGCCATGGGAACGGGTCATCTGCAGGGGAATGCGATGTTCACCGGCGCTATCAGCCTGTGGCTGTGGTTCACCGTACTGTTTGCCAACTTTGCGGAAGCGCTGGCGGAAGGCCGCAGCAAAGCGCAGGCCAATAGCCTCAAAGGGGTGAAAAAGACCGCTTTTGCGCGCAAATTACGCGAACCGAAATACGGTGCCCAGATGGACCATGTCCCGGCAGATGAACTGCGTAAAGGTGACGTGGTGCTGGTCGAAGCCGGGGACATTATCCCCTGCGACGGTGAAGTCATCGAAGGCGGCGCGTCGGTAGATGAAAGTGCCATCACCGGGGAATCCGCTCCCGTCATACGTGAATCCGGGGGTGATTTCGCCTCCGTAACGGGCGGGACACGCATTCTCTCCGACTGGCTGGTGATCCAGTGTAGCGTCAACCCGGGTGAAACCTTCCTTGACCGTATGATTGCCATGGTGGAAGGCGCGCAGCGTCGTAAAACACCAAACGAAATTGCCCTGACCATCCTGCTGGTGGCGCTGACGATTGTCTTTCTGCTGGCAACCGCCACGTTGTGGCCATTCTCCGCTTACGGCGGTACCGCGGTCACCACTACCGTCCTGGTGGCGCTGCTGGTCTGCCTGATCCCGACCACCATCGGGGGGCTGCTGTCGGCCATCGGCGTGGCCGGTATGAGCCGAATGCTGGGCGCGAACGTCATCGCGACCAGCGGACGTGCGGTCGAGGCCGCAGGGGATGTGGACGTTCTGCTGCTGGATAAAACCGGGACAATTACCCTCGGTAACCGCCAGGCGTCAGAGTTCTTACCTGCCCCCGGCGTGGATGAAAAAACGCTGGCGGATGCGGCGCAACTCTCTTCGCTCGCCGATGAAACGCCGGAAGGCCGCAGTATCGTGATCCTCGCTAAGCAGCGCTTTAACCTGCGCCAGCGCGACGTTCAGAGTCTCCATGCGACTTTCGTTCCCTTCACGGCACAAACCCGAATGAGCGGCATCAACATTCAGGACCGCATGATCCGTAAAGGCTCCGTCGACGCAATTCGTCGCCACATTGAAGCCAATAATGGTCATTTCCCACCAGAAGTGGACAACCTGGTCGAGAGCGTGGCACGTCAGGGCGCGACGCCGCTGGTGGTGGCTGAAGGGGCACATGTGCTGGGGGTGATTTCGCTGAAGGATATCGTAAAAGGCGGGATCAAAGAGCGCTTTGCCCAGCTGCGGAAAATGGGGATCAAAACGGTGATGATCACCGGGGACAACCGTCTGACCGCCGCCGCGATTGCTGCCGAAGCGGGCGTGGATGATTTTCTCTCGGAGGCAACGCCTGAAGCCAAGCTGGCATTAATTCGGCAGTATCAGGCGGAAGGTCGCCTGGTGGCGATGACGGGTGATGGCACCAACGATGCCCCTGCCCTTGCGCAGGCCGACGTGGCGGTGGCCATGAACTCCGGTACCCAGGCGGCGAAAGAGGCGGGCAACATGGTCGACCTCGACTCGAACCCGACCAAGCTGATTGAAGTTGTGCACATCGGTAAGCAGATGCTGATGACGCGCGGTTCACTGACAACGTTCAGTATCGCCAACGACGTCGCAAAATACTTTGCCATCATTCCCGCGGCGTTTGCGGCCACCTATCCGCAGCTTAATGCGCTGAACGTGATGCATCTGCACTCGCCAGCATCAGCCATTCTCAGTGCGGTTATTTTTAACGCCCTGATTATTGTCTTCCTGATCCCACTGGCGCTCAAAGGGGTGAGCTATAAACCGCTGACCGCGGCCGCCATGCTGCGCCGCAACCTGTGGATTTACGGGCTGGGTGGGCTGATTGTCCCCTTCATCGGTATCAAGGTTATCGACCTGCTGTTGACGCTGTTTGGGCTGGTTTAAAAGGTGAATCAAATGACGATGTTACGTCCCGCTATACTTCTGTTTATTCTGTTGTCGCTTATTACCGGCGGGCTTTACCCGCTGGTGACCACCGCGCTGGGCCAGTGGTGGTTTAAGGATCAGGCCAACGGCTCGCTGATCATGCAAAACGGTGAAAACCGCGGTTCGCGTCTGATTGGACAGAATTTTACCGACGCCCGTTACTTCCAGGGACGCCCTTCCGCCACTGCCGAAAGCCCGTATAATCCGATGGCATCCGGTGGCAGTAACCTGGCCGGCAGCAACCCGGAGCTGGATAAAGCCATTGCCGAACGTGTAGCCGCCCTGCGCGCCGCAAATCCACAGGCCAGCCGGGAGGTGCCTGTGGAGCTGGTGACGGCCTCTGCAAGCGGGCTGGACTACAGCCTGACGCCGAAGGCGGTGGCATGGCAGATCCCCCGCGTCGCGGCGACCCGTCAGCTGACGGTGGAACAGGTGAGCAAGCTGGTCGCAGAGCATACGCAAAAACCGCTGGTCAGCTTCATCGGCATGCCCGTGGTGAATATTGTTGAGCTGAATCTGGCGCTGGACGCGCTAAGGAAAAACTAAATGACCGACGAGCCCATGCGCCCGGATCCGGACAGGCTGCTTGAACAGACGGCTGAAGCCCATCGCGGCAAACTGAAAATCTTCTTCGGCGCCTGTGCTGGCGTCGGGAAAACCTTCGCCATGCTGACAGAAGCCCAGCGGCTTCGGGCGCAGGGGCTCGATATTCTTATCGGCGTGGTGGAAACCCACGGCCGGAAAGAGACGGCAGCACTGTTGAAGGGGCTGGCGACACAGCCGCCTCGCCGTATCAGCCATCGTGGGCGTCTGGTCACGGAGTTCGATCTCGACGCCGCCCTCGCCCGCAGGCCCGCGCTTATCCTGATGGACGAACTGGCACACAGTAATGCTTCAGGCTCGCGCCACCCCAAACGCTGGCAGGACGTTGAAGAGCTGCTTGAAGCAGGCATTGATGTTTTCACCACGGTAAATGTTCAGCATCTCGAAAGCCTGAACGACGTGGTCAGCGGCGTGACCGGGATTCAGGTTCGCGAAACCGTACCCGATCCCTTTTTCGACTCTGCGGACGAAGTGGTGCTGGTCGATTTGCCTCCAGACGATCTGCGCCAGCGACTGCATGAAGGAAAAGTCTATATTGCAGGTCAGGCCGAACGCGCCATCGAACATTTCTTTCGCAAAGGCAACCTGATAGCCCTGCGCGAGCTGGCCCTGCGTCGCACGGCGGATCGCGTGGACGATCAGATGCGCGCCTGGCGTGACCTGCAAGGGCAGGAGCGCGTCTGGCATACGCGGGATGCCATTCTGCTGTGTGTGGGTCACGGCAGCGGCAATGAAAAGCTCGTCCGCACCGCAGCGCGCCTGGCGGCCAAGTTTGGCAGCGTCTGGCATGCGGTCTATGTCGAGACGCCGCAGCTTCACGCGCTGCCTGAAAACCAGCGCCGCGCGATCTTAAGTTCGCTGCGTCTGGCACAGGAGCTGGGCGCAGAAACCGCCACCCTCTCCGATCCCCAGGAAGATAAAGCCATTCTGCGCTACGCGCGTGAGCACAACCTTGGGAAAATTGTCATTGGCCGTCGTCAGCATCGTCGCTGGTTTAGCCGCGAATCCTTTGCTGACAAACTGGCCCGGCGTGCTCCCGACCTCGATCTGGTGATTGTCGCACTGGATGACAAACCCACCCCTTTACCCAACCGCGCACCGGACAGCCGCACTTTTAATGATAAATGGCGAATTCAGATCCGCGGCTGTCTTGTTGCCGTCGTGCTCTGCGCGCTGATCACCGTGATTGCCAGCCACTGGCTGATTGCCTTCGATGCGGCCAATCTGGTGATGATCTACCTGCTCGGCGTGGTCGTGGTGGCGCTCTTTTACGGGCGCTGGCCCTCAGTACTGGCGACGTTCATCAACGTCATCAGCTTCGATCTGTTCTTTATCGCGCCCCGCGGAACGCTCGCCGTTTCGGATGTGCAGTACATTCTCACCTTTGCCGTGATGCTCACCGTTGGGCTGGTGATCGGTAATCTGACGGCGGGCGTACGCTATCAGGCCCGTATCGCCCGCTACCGCGAACAGCGCACACGGCATCTCTATGAGATGTCTAAATCGCTGGCGGTTGGCCGTACACCGCTGGATATTGTGCAGACCAGCGAGCAGTTTATCCGCTCGACCTTTCACGCCAGCAACCTGATTTTACTCCCGGACGAACACGGGAAACTGCGCCCGCTGACCTCGGCCTCAGGTATGACGCCCTGGGATGAAGCCATTGCGCGCTGGAGCTTTGATAAAGGACTTCCTGCGGGTGCAGGGACGGACACCCTGCCCGGCGTACCGTATCAAATTCTGCCGCTGCGCAGTGCCGATAAAAATCAGGGACTGGTGATCGTTGAACCTTCGAATCTGCGCCAGTTGATGATCCCCGAACAGCAGCGATTGCTGGAGACATTTACCCTGCTGGTGGCAAGCGCGCTGGAACGGCTGGCGCTTACCGCCAGCGAAGAACAGGCCCGTCTGGCAAGCGAGCGCGAGAGCATTCGTAACTCATTGCTGGCCGCCCTCTCCCACGACCTTCGCACCCCACTCACCGTGCTGTTTGGCCAGTCAGAAATTTTGACGCTGGATTTGGCAGCGGAAGGCTCGAAACATGCGTTGCAGGCCAGCGAGATCCGCCAGCATGTGCTGAACACCACACGCCTGGTAAATAATCTGCTTGATATGGCGCGTATTCAGTCGGGCGGATTTAACCTCAAAAAAGAGTGGCTCACGCTCGAAGAGGTGGTGGGTAGCGCCCTGAAAATGCTGGAGTCAGGCCTCGGTGGACGCCATATTGCGCTGAACATGCCCGAACCGCTGACGTTAATTCACGTTGATGGCCCGCTGTTTGAACGCGTGCTGATCAATCTGCTGGAAAATGCCGGCAAATACGCAGGAGCAAACGCCCGGATTGGGGTGGATGCCACGGTGGAAGATCACACGCTACGGCTTGACGTCTGGGATACCGGGCCGGGTATCCCTGCCGGACAGGAGTTCGCTATTTTCGAGAAATTTGCCCGCGGTAATAAAGAGTCGGCCATTCCCGGCGTGGGTCTGGGTCTGGCGATTTGCCAGGCGATTATTGACGTTCATGGCGGTACCATTTCGGCGGAGAATCGCCCGGAAGGCGGCGCACGTTTTTGTGTTAAACTTCCTCTGGAAGCCCCGCCAGAACTTAATGAATTACCAGAGGATTTGTGATCAACGTTCTGATTGTTGAAGATGAGATCGCCATTAGCCGGTTTCTGCGTGCTGCGCTGGAAGGCGATGGCCTGCGCGTTCATGACGCCGGCACGCTCCAGCGGGGTTTGATTGAAGCGGCCACGCGCAAACCTGATCTGGTGATCCTCGATCTCGGCCTGCCGGATGGCGACGGCATCGATTTTATTCGTGAGGTTCGACAGTGGAGTCAGATGCCCATTCTGGTGCTGTCAGCCCGTACCGAAGAGTCGGATAAAATCGCGGCGCTGGATGCCGGAGCGGATGACTATCTGATTAAGCCTTTTGGTATTGGCGAACTGCAGGCTCGCCTTCGTGTCGCGCTGCGTCGTCACAGCGCCACCACCCCTGCCGACCCAACATACACGTTTGGTGATATTCGGGTTGATCTGGCAGCACGGCGCATTGTTCGCGGTGAAGAGGAAATCCATCTCACCCCCATCGAGTTTCGGCTACTCGCCGTTTTGCTCAATAATCACGGTAAGGTACTCACCCAGCGCCAGCTGTTGAGTCAGGTGTGGGGACCAAACGCCGTGGAACATAGTCACTATTTACGCATATATATGGGACACCTTCGACAAAAACTGGAAGTTGACCCCGCGCGTCCTCGTCATTTATTAACTGAAACCGGTATCGGTTATCGGTTCATGCTTTGAATAACTATTCAGTTTATTTTTAAATAAACACCCACCCCCCTATAAAATACGCGCGAAAATAATCTCCGGGTTATTTTTTGGTGTATTTATGTCCATTCAGCACATTCATAACACAATTCGTTAACGCAACATCAACATATCAGCATTTTGATCTGCGATATTCATCAAAAGCGAATATTTATTTCTGATTTGATCGGTTAACGGTGATCTGTTTCACAGTTAATCGCTTTTTCCAGGATAAAATGTCCATGCTTTCAATTACTGAAAGGAAATGAAACATGGAAAACAATAATCGTTTAATGCCCCATATAAGGCGGACAACTCATATCATGATGTTTGCCCACCGAAACTGTTTTGACTTTCATATCTTTAATGCCCGGTAGTCCTTCGACTTCTGGCGCACCCGCTTACAGGTTATCCTGAAACACCCTATTTTACAGGCCTTTGCCTGTGAACCCGTGCGCTCATTCATCTTAATTCAGGCTCATCCGCGACCGGGCGGACTGAATTCTATTCAGCAAAAAAACGCATTACTGATTTTTTAATCAGCGGCCTCCGTTTGCTGTTTTCCGGCATATTATCGATTTCTTTTCTGCAAGAAATCGAGGGACTGTTATTACCTAAAATAAAGAGAGAAAGATGAAAAGTTTAAAAATTGCAGCCAGCCGCGCCTGCCCTGATTGCTTTACCACTCACCGTGAACTGGTGGATATCAACGCCACGGATTATATTGATGTTGCCGCCATTGTTCTGGCCGTCAGCGATATTTTCACTGGTCGTATAGAAGAAATAGAAGCAACCGGATTTGGCATTCCTGTTTTTGTCGCGACGCATAAAGAAGAAATTATCCCGGCAGAGTATTTATCGCGGATCCACGGCGTATTCGAAGCATCAGACACCAGCAACGACTTCCACGGACGCCAACTGGAAGCGGCCGCGCAGAAGTATGAAACCCAACTGCGTCCGCCGTTTTTCCGGGCTCTGGTCGACTATGTCAAACAGGGTAACAGCGCCTTCGACTGTCCGGGTCACCAGGGCGGGCAATTCTTCCGCCGTCACCCTGCCGGCAATCAGTTTGTCGATTTCTTTGGCGAAACCCTTTTCCGCTCAGACCTGTGCAACGCCGACGTGGCGATGGGCGATCTGCTGATCCACGAAGGGGCACCCTGCATTGCGCAGCAACATGCGGCCAAAGTCTTTAATGCCGATAAAACCTACTTCGTGCTGAACGGAACCTCATCGTCCAACAAAGTGGTGCTCAACGCCCTTCTCACTCCGGGCGACCTGGTCCTGTTCGATCGCAACAACCATAAATCCAACCACCACGGAGCACTTCTTCAGGCGGGCGCAACGCCGGTCTATCTGGAAACCGCACGTAACCCGTACGGCTTTATTGGCGGCATCGACGCCCACTGCTTCGAGGAGAATTATCTGCGTGAGCTGGTGTCCGAAGTGGCGCCGGGCCGTGCCCGCGACGCGCGTCCGTTCCGCCTGGCGGTGATCCAGCTGGGTACCTACGATGGCACCATCTATAACGCTCGCCAGGTCGTGGATAACATCGGCCATCTGTGCGACTACATCCTGTTCGACTCTGCCTGGGTGGGTTACGAGCAGTTTATTCCGATGATGGCCGATTGCTCTCCGCTGCTGCTGGAACTGAATGAAAACGATCCGGGGATTCTGGTCACCCAGTCAGTCCATAAACAGCAGGCCGGTTTCTCGCAGACCTCGCAAATCCACAAGAAGGACAGCCACATCAAAGGCCAGCAGCGCTATGTTCCGCATAAGCGGCTGAATAATGCCTTCATGATGCACGCGTCCACCAGCCCGTTCTATCCGCTGTTTGCTGCACTGGACATCAACGCCCGCATGCATGAGGGACAGAGCGGTCGCAACATGTGGATGGACTGCGTGGTGACCGGTATCGAAGCCCGTAAGCTGATCCTGCAGAACTGCCAGTATCTTCGCCCGTTCGTGCCGGAACTGGTTGATGGCCGTCCGTGGGAAAGCTGGGACACCGCTGAGATTGCTACGGACCTGCGCTTCTTCCACTTCGTGCCCGGTGAACACTGGCACGCCTTCGAAGGCTATGCCGAACATCAGTATTTTATCGATCCGTGCAAACTGCTGCTGACCACGCCGGGTATTAACGCCCGGACCGGTGAGTACGAGGATTTCGGCGTCCCCGCCACTATTCTCGCCAACTTCCTGCGTGAAAACGGCATCGTGCCGGAAAAATGCGATCTCAACTCCATCCTGTTCCTGCTCACGCCTGCCGAGGATATGGGCAAACTGCAGCAACTGGTCGCGCAACTGGTGCGCTTCGAAAAACTGCTCGAGACGGATGCCCCTCTAAAAGAGGTGCTGCCTTCTGTCTGTAAACAGTATCCGGAGCGCTATGCAGATTACACCCTGCGCCAGATTTGCCAGGAAATGCATGAGCTGTACGCCCGCCACAACGTGAAGCAGCTGCAAAAAGAGATGTTCCGCAAGTCTCACTTCCCGCGCGTCATGATGAACCCGCAAGAGGCGAACTATGCCTACCTGCGGGGTGAGGTCGAGCTGGTCTCACTGCGCGATGCGGAAGGTCGCATTGCCGCCGAAGGCGCCCTTCCTTATCCACCGGGGGTATTGTGCGTTGTGCCGGGTGAAGTCTGGGGCGGTTCCGTGCTGCGCTACTTTGCTGCGCTGGAAGAGGGTATCAACCTTTTACCGGGCTTCGCGCCGGAACTGCAGGGCGTTTACGTTGAGGAGTGTGACGGTCGTAAGCAGGTTCGTTGTAACGTCATCAAACACGCTGCCGCTCAGCCATCGCTGCTGAAAGGAGAAAAATTATGAGCAAGTCCAATAAAATGGGCGTGGTGCAGCTGACCATTCTCACCATGGTAAACATGATGGGGTCCGGGATCATCATGCTGCCCACCAAGCTTGCGGAAGTAGGAACCATTTCGATTATCTCCTGGATGGTGACCGCAGTGGGGTCAATGGCACTGGCCTGGGCATTCGCCAAGTGCGGAATGTTCAGCCGCAAGCCCGGCGGGATGGGCGGCTACGCCGAATATGCCTTTGGCAAATCCGGTAACTTCATGGCCAACTACACCTACGGCGTCTCTTTGCTGATCGCTAACGTGGCGATTGCCATTTCCGCCGTGGGTTACGGTACGGAGCTATTCGGTGTGGCGCTGACCCCGGTGCAAATCGGGCTGGCCACCATCGGCGTGCTGTGGATCTGCACCGTGGCTAACTTTGGCGGCGCGCGTATTACCGGACAGATCAGCAGTATTACCGTCTGGGGGGTCATTATCCCGGTGGTTGGGCTGTGCATCATCGGCTGGTTCTGGTTTAGCCCCACGCTGTACGTCAACTCCTGGAACCCACACCATGTTCCGTTCTTCACCGCAGTGGGCTCTTCCATCGCCATGACGCTGTGGGCCTTCCTGGGGCTGGAATCTGCGTGTGCTAACGCCGAAGTGGTGGAAAACCCGGAGAAGAACGTACCGATTGCCGTGCTTGGCGGTACGCTGGGCGCTGCTGCCATTTACATTGTCTCAACCAACGTGATTGCAGGGATTGTACCGAACATGGATCTTGCCAGTTCCACGGCACCGTTCGGTCTGGCCTTTGCGCAGATGTTTACGCCGGGTGTCGGGAAAGTGATCATGGGGCTGATGGTGATGTCCTGCTGCGGCTCGCTCCTCGGCTGGCAGTTCACCATTGCTCAGGTCTTTAAATCATCCGCTGACGAAGGGTATTTCCCGAAAATCTTCTCCCGGGTCAGCAAAGCAGAGGCACCGGTTCAGGGCATGCTGGCGATTGTTATCTTCCAGAGTGGGTTATCTTTGATGACCATCAGCCCGTCGCTGAACAGCCAGTTCAACGTGCTGGTCAACCTGGCGGTAGTGACCAATATCATTCCGTATATTCTGTCGATGGCGGCGCTGGTCATCATTCAGAAGGTGGCGAAGGTGGACGCAGGCAAAGCGAGGGTGGCGAATATTGTGGCGCTGATTGGGGCAATTTACAGCTTCTATGCGCTCTACTCTTCCGGCCAGGAAGCCATGCTGTATGGTGCGATGGTGACCTTTATGGGCTGGACGCTGTACGGTCTGGTATCACCGCGGTTTGAATTGAAAAATAAACACAGTTAATGCAAAAGCAAAACGGCAACCCTGGGGTTGCCGTTTTGATTGCATCGTGAGGGCATCAGCCCACCGCGATTTACGCGTTTTTCAGCACTTCGCTGACAATCTCTACCGCTTCTTTCTCAATCAGCTTACGGTGTTCGTCGCCGAGGAAGCTCTCACAATAGATTTTGTATGCATCTTCCGTACCGGATGGACGCGCGGCAAACCAGCCGTTTTCGGTCATCACTTTCAGACCACCGATAGAGGCACCGTTACCCGGGGCAGCCGTCAGACGGGCGGTGATAGGGTCACCGGCCAGCGTGCTGGCACTGACCATCTCCGGAGAGAGTTTAGACAGCGCCGCTTTCTGCGCGGAGGTCGCGCCAGCCTGAATACGGTTATAGCTTGGCGCGCCAAAGCGTGCCGCCAGCTCGTTATAGTGTTCCTGCGGATTTTTACCGGTGACAGCGGTGATTTCCGCTGCCAGCAGGCACATGATGATCCCGTCTTTATCGGTAGACCATGGCGTGCCGTCGAAACGCAGGAAGGATGCGCCCGCGCTCTCTTCACCGCCAAAACCGAAGCTGCCGTCGTGCAGACCGTCAACAAACCATTTGAAGCCTACCGGTACTTCCACCAGCTTACGGCCCAACGCCTCAACCACGCGGTCAATCATCGCCGAGGAGACCAGCGTTTTACCTACAGCCACCTCTTTGCCCCACTGCGGACGATGCTGGAACAGGTAGTTGATGGCAACCGCAAGATAATGGTTCGGGTTCATCAGCCCTGCCGGGGTGACAATACCGTGGCGGTCATAATCCGGGTCGTTGGCAAACGCCAGGTCGAATTTATCACGCAGCGCCAGCAGGCCCGCCATCGCGCACTCGGAAGAGCAGTCCATACGGATTGCGCCGTCTTTATCCAGGTGCATAAAGCGGAAGGTCTGATCAACATGATCGTTAACGATGGTCAGGTTCAGCTTGTAATGCTCTGCGATGCGTTTCCAGTATTCGATACCGGAGCCGCCGAGAGGGTCAACGCCCAGCTTCAGACCGGCTTTCTGGATGGCCGCCATATCGACGATATCCGCCAGACCTTCCACAAATGGCTGTACCAGATCCTGCTCTTTCACATGGCCGGATGCCATGGCCGCATCCAGAGAGAGGCGTTTCACCCCATTCAGGCCATCCGCCAGCAGCGCATTGGCACGATCTTCAACCACTTTCGTGACGTTCGTGTCTGCCGGTCCACCGTTAGGCGGGTTGTATTTGATCCCACCGTCTTCCGGCGGGTTGTGTGATGGAGTGATCACAATCCCGTCAGCCAGCGCGCCGCCTTTTTTGTTGTGGACAAGGATCGCGTTAGAGACCGCAGGGGTCGGCGTGAAGCCGTTATTTTCCTGAACAATGACGTCAACGCCATTCGCCGTCAGCACTTCCAGCACGGAAATGAACGCCGGTTCAGACAGAGCATGGGTATCTTTTCCCACATAGCACGGACCGGTAACGCCGTTTTTAGCGCGCTCTTCCGCGATGGCCTGAGCAATAGCCAGAATGTGCGGTTCGTTAAAGCTATGGCGCGCCGCGCTACCGCGGTGGCCAGATGTACCAAACTTCACTGCGTGTTCTGCGTTGCCCACGACCGGTTTCAGCACGTAATACTGCGCGGTCAGCTGAGCGACGTTAATCAAATCGCTTTGTTGTGCAGGTTGGCCTGCACGGCTGTGATTTGCCATTACCGGGTCCTTCTGATGCAAGGGTTAAATTGTACCGCAAACCTTTTCAATCAATTCCGCCGGGAACTGCATGGACTGCATGATGTGTTCAACCATGCTGCACTTGCGGCCCGTATTGGTATTGGTGATGACCCAGTACGGTGTGCCCGGGACATGTTTAGGTTTGGTTTGGTTGCCATTTTGCAGCAGCGTTTGCTCGTCGCCTGCGAAATAGACGCGGGTACGACCGTGCAGCGACTCGGTCGCTTCAGCAAACGCTTTGTTATCCAGTGAATAGAGTGTAGACAGCACCAGCATGAAGCGGTTAACCGCTTTTTTCTGCTCGGCGTACTCATCAGAGAGCAGCAACTCGCGCATCGCACGTACTTTGTCTTTCACTTGCGCGACGGCAGGTTTTGCTTGTGCAACAACGTTTTGTTGAGACACGACATCTTTAGTGACTGGGGTAGCAGGCTGTGAGGCGGCGGAAATTTTAAGCATGCGCCGTAAAATGTCGGACGCACTCTCCCCGATATGCCGCGTCTGGCTGGCAATATACTGATAGAGTTCGTCATCAACTTCGATTGTTTTCATCTTAATCCAGTGCGATATCTTATCTGAATACAAGTCGTTGGGATTATAAAGTTAAATTCCAACAGCGGATAGCGTCAAACCAGGTTGGCGGCAAAAGTCAGATTAAACTGGAACCTTGCAGCCGGGCGGCAGAATGGTCAACATGATACCCTAACCTGACATACGTAAAAAAAGAACTTTGCCATGAAATTGAATACCCGAGCGCAAACTGCACAATCGCCGAACAATAATTCTCCCATCGTACTGGTTCACGGGCTTTTTGGCAGCCTGGATAACCTGGGGGTGCTGGCGCGCGATCTGGTTACCGATCACGATATTCTGCAGGTCGATATGCGAAATCACGGTCTTTCCGGGCGTTCAGAGGAGATGACCTACGCGGCAATGGCCCAGGATCTGCTCGATACGCTTGATGCCAACCATCTTCAGAAGGTGACGCTCATCGGGCATTCTATGGGCGGCAAGGCGGTAATGGCCCTGACGGCGCTGGCACCGGACAGAATCAACGGTCTGGTCGTGATCGACGTTGCCCCGGTGGATTACGACGTGCGCCGTCATGACGACATTTTTGCTGCCATCAATGCGGTGACAGAGGCTGGGGTTTCAACCCGCCAACAGGCCACAGCCGTCATGCGCGAACATCTTAATGAAGAAGGCGTTATTCAGTTTCTTCTGAAGTCGTTTGTCGACGGCCAGTGGCGTTTCAACGTGCCGGTACTCTGGGCGCAGTACAACAACATCGTCGGCTGGGATACGGTGCCCGCCTGGCAACACCCTACCCTCTTTATTCGCGGCGGTAACTCCCCTTATGTCACCGACGCCTACCGCGACACGTTGCTGGCGCAATTCCCGCAGGCCCGTGCCCATGTCATCGCCGGTGCCGGACACTGGGTTCACGCGGAAAAACCTGACGCCGTGTTACGCGCCATCCGACGCTATCTCTCTGATACTGCGAATTGATTAAAAAGAGAGCGACTGGAAGGTTGCGGGCTTCCAGTCGTTGGCGTGCCGTTTTTGGTGATGTATGATGGCGCGCTCATCGCCCGGGCAATAGCAGGGCGGCTTGTTTCCCCCGAAGTCTCAGAATCATGGCCAAAGAACAAACGGACCGTACGACACTAGATCTGTTCGCGAATGAGCGTCGACCGGGACGACCGAAAACGAATCCGCTTTCGCGCGATGAACAGCTGCGTATTAATAAACGCAACCAGCTTAAACGCGATAAAAATCGTGGGCTTAAGCGTGTCGAACTGAAGCTCAATGCCGACGCCGTCGATGCGCTTAACGAACTGGCCGAAGCGCGTAATATCAGCCGTAGCGAGCTCATTGAAGAGATGTTGATCGCCCAGCTTGAGACGTTGCGCCGCCAGGCATAAGTCTGAAAATCCCCTTTCTTACCCTTTTCATGTAGCACAGAGTGCAGTCCTGCGCGATAGCTGTTTCCGCGGGGTTGCCAGTTCTGCTATTATTGCCCTTATCCGTGGACAAATTGCGCCACCATACCATTAAGTTTCAAGAGGTTATTTTACTCATGGCAATCATCGGCATTTTCTTCGGCAGTGATACCGGCAATACCGAAAATATCGCAAAAAACATTCAAAAACAGCTCGGTAAAGACGTTGCCGATGTGCATGACATCGCCAAGAGCAGCAAAGAAGATCTCGAAGGCTATGACATCCTGTTGCTGGGTATCCCAACCTGGTACTACGGTGAAGCCCAGTGTGACTGGGATGATTTCTTCCCGACGCTGGAAGAAGTGGACTTCAACGGCAAGCTGGTCGCCCTGTTTGGCTGCGGCGATCAGGAAGACTACGCTGAGTACTTCTGTGACGCGCTGGGCACTATCCGCGATATCATTGAACCGAATGGTGCAGTTATCGTAGGCCACTGGCCGACTGCCGGTTACCACTTCGAAGCGTCTAAAGGCCTGGCCGATGACGACCACTTCGTGGGTCTGGCGATCGACGAAGACCGTCAGCCAGAACTGACCGCAGAGCGCGTTGAGAAGTGGGTGAAGCAGATCCGCGAAGAACTGCACCTGGACGATATTCTTAACGCCTGATTGTTATTGTGGCGCAACCCCGGTTGCGCCCAGGAACCAGGTCAAACGATTAAATTAATCGCTACAATCTTTTAACTTTTTCGCCCAGACCTGTACAATGTCTCCCAGGTAAAATGGGGTGCCATTGAGTAAGTTTGTCGGTGATACCACGTTTTTATAAGCATACTTTGCCTGAGACTTGCAGTTTTCATTTAGCCATGGCAGTTCTATAATGAGACGCATTATTCCAGGTGCATTTTCTGTCACTTCCTCCAGAAGTGAATCGTTTAGCAACAGGACAGATTCCGCATGACTGACAACAATACCGCATTAAAGAAGGCTGGCCTGAAAGTTACGCTTCCTCGGTTAAAAATCCTTGAAGTGCTTCAGGGTCCAGACAATCACCATGTCAGTGCGGAAGACCTTTACAAGCGTCTTATCGACATGGGTGAAGAGATTGGGCTGGCAACCGTCTATCGCGTGCTGAACCAGTTTGATGACGCGGGCATTGTTACCCGTCATAATTTCGAAGGCGGTAAATCTGTATTCGAACTGACCCAGCAGCAGCACCACGATCACCTGATCTGCCTGGATTGTGGCAAGGTCATTGAATTTAGCGATGATTCCATCGAAGCACGTCAGCGTGAAATCGCTGCTCGTCATGGTATCCGCCTGACCAACCATAGCCTGTATCTGTATGGTCACTGTGCTGAAGGTGATTGCCGCGAAGACGATCACGCACACGACGCCAAATAAGTCGAACTTTCATACTCTGAGCCAGCCGCAAGGTTGGCTTTTTTTTGCCTGTCACCCGGCGAAAAAAAGCCCGGTAAGCACAGCGCCACCGGGCCTTAACACGCTTAATTAATTTCCGTTGTTACTGCGTATTTCCTTCCAGATCTGGTCGCAACGCTTCGCCACTTCCTGATCGTTACCGGTTTTACGCGCCTGAATGCAGGCCTGATAGTCCATCACGCGAACATTTTCCTGCGTCGCAAACTGCTCATGCGCCTTCTCTTTCTTCAGCACATTCAGCACGCTCTGGCAGGCTTCAATTTTCTCCGGTGAGCCTTCAGCGGTGTTAATGCAGGCGCTGTAAGCCTCCTTCAGGCGAGAATCTTCTTTCGGTGCCGGGTCCTGGGCGCAAGCCACCAGCCCCGAGGCCAGCAACGCGACGATTACCATTTTTTTCATCATGTGCAGTCTCCATTCCGGCGGGACGGAACCCGCCGGAGCGTTCATCAGAAGATAGTGAATGGTGCGATAACCATGAATTTCACGTCACGTTCATCCTGGAAGATGTTGTCGTAACCGCCCGCGTAGCTTGGAATATCAGAGTGGTTGTCATACTGCGTGAAGTGCAGCTTGAACATCGTGCCTTTCGCACGTCCATCCTGCACGGTATAGATGGCATCCAGGCTGTAAGAGGACTCTTTCAGACGGTAGTTCGGATCGTAGTACGCATCCGGTGTGGCCATGTCGCCCGGTTTGGCGTCCCAGGCATACGCGTAGGAGGCGCCCACCGCCCAGCCCGGCAGGTTCCAGTTTTTCAGGTCATACATTGCGCCGAAGAAGACCGCTTTTTCGCCGTCGGCGTTGAAGTCAGAGCGGTTATCCCACCAGATATCCAGACGACCGTTGGAAGATGCGTAAGTCGGGGTCATACGCTGCAGGAAGTAGCCCTGCTGCCCTTCCGCCTTCACCCATGTCCCTTCCAGACGCAAATCCACCTGCCCCACTTTGTAGCCTAAGGTCAGCGCCTGCAGCCAGGCCGTGCCGTCATAAATATCGTTGACGCCACCATCGCTGACTTTGTCTCGCGTGCCGTAGAACTGGTAACTGGTACTCAACGGACTCCCTGCGATATCAAACTTGTAGCTGGCTTTGGCAAAATACTGATCGATATAACCTTCAGCCTGACCAAAGGCGGCTTCTAACACAAGGTCGTTTTTAAAATCGTACTTCGCACCCAGCGAGTGGAGGTAATCCACTTTGGTCTTTTTATCGTTCTGGTAAAACTTATCCATTTCGATATGCCACGGGGCTTTGTATTCGTTGGTCCACATATAGGAGAAACTCAACGCACCCGCATCACCGTAGTCAAAGTTAGCGCCGGCTTCAGCGCCCTGGTAAGTACCAGGCATAAAACTCCAGTGTGGCGCTAACAGGGTTTGGCCAGTTGGCTGAATATATCCGCCGCGCGCCCAGACTGGACCATATTTGAATTTTGCAGCGGCTTTATACAGGCTGATACCGCTTTTATCGCCGGACCAGTCTTCTTTATAGGCCTTATTGCTGGACGAGAAGGCAATTTCGTTCGGGTGTCCGCTGTCGCCATTTTCCGCCATTTCGATTGCCGTGAATGCGGCAATATCCAGGCCGAACATATCGGCGGCATAGCCTGACTGGAAGTCGAGGTTGGCGTTCCAGGTAGAGTGAGAAAGGTTGGTTTTGTATTTGTCTTCGGTAACGTCTTTACGGTCACGTTCACGCTGCCAGTAATAAATACCGCCCGTGAGGGTAGAATCTTCGATGAAACCTGCTGCCTTAGCCTCTGGCGCAATCACCAGGCCTGACATTGCTGTCACACCGGCGATAGCCAGCGCCAGCGCACTACGTTTGCCACTGAACGTACGCATAGATTATTCCTCTTTGACGAATTAAAACGCCTGAACGGCGAAAAATATAAAAGACCAAAAGGTCAGGGGTAGTCAGAAATACCCTCGAATTAACTACCGCCTTTAGGTTATTTTTCGCGACGCGAATTATCAATGCTTTTCCGTGGGCAAAAGTCAGGATTATGACGAAGTGCACATAATTCGTAGTGCTTTGTAACATTTAGCGGGAGACGAGATTTGGCGGGGCAAGTCATTAAATTTAAGCCAGTAATTGTGTAAATTACTGGTTATTTTCAGGCCTTCACTATTTTCAGAAATATACAAACTTTTTTTAGAAAAATAAGTAGCACCACATTGACCTGAATATTGCGCAGACATTATTTTTGCTCGCGCTTAACGATATGATCATTCAATAAAAAAACGCCGCATTACGCGGCGTTTGTCTCTCATTGACCAGAGCGGCGTTATTATTCGCCGACTTTAGTCCAGGTATCACGCAGACCAACGGTACGGTTAAACACCGGTTTTTCCGAGGTACTGTGACGGCTGTCGAGGCAGAAATAGCCTTCACGTTCGAACTGGAACGCTTTGCCCGCTTCAGCGGCTTTCAGAGACGGCTCAGCATACCCCTGCTTGATGACCAGAGATTCCGGGTTGATTGTCGCCAGGAAGTCTTCTGCTGCACCTGGGTTAGGCACGCTGAACAGACGATCGTACAGGCGAATTTCAACCGGCAGCGCATGTGTTGCACTTACCCAGTGGATCACGCCTTTCACTTTGCGGCCATCTGCCGGATCTTTGCTCAGGGTTTCAGCGTCGTAAGAGCAGAAGATGGTGGTGATATTCCCTTCCGCATCTTTCTCAACACGCTCAGCTTTGATCACGTATGCGTTACGCAGACGCACCTCTTTACCCAGCACCAGACGCTTGTACTGCTTGTTCGCTTCTTCGCGGAAGTCAGCACGATCGATCCAGATTTCACCGCTGAACGGCACGTCACGGGTGCCCATTTCCGGTTTGTTCGGATGGTTAGGCATGGAGACCATTTCGCTCGCGCCCTGCGGGTAGTTTTCGATAACCAGTTTAACCGGATCGATGACGGCCATTGCGCGCGGCGCGTTGTCGTTCAGATCTTCACGGATGCAGGATTCCAGAGAGGCGATCTCAATGGTGTTATCCTGCTTGGTCACGCCGATGCGCTTACAGAACTCGCGAATAGACGCTGCAGTATAACCACGGCGACGCAGACCCGAGATGGTTGGCATACGCGGATCGTCCCAGCCCTCAACGTGCTTGTCGGTCACCAGCAGGTTCAGCTTACGCTTGGACATCACCGTGTATTCCAGATTCAGACGAGAGAATTCGTACTGACGCGGATGCACCGGGATGGTGATGTTATCCAGAACCCAGTCGTACAGACGGCGGTTGTCCTGGAACTCCAGCGTACACAGGGAGTGCGTAATGCCTTCCAGCGCATCGCTGATGCAGTGGGTAAAGTCGTACATCGGGTAGATGCACCACTTGTTACCGGTCTGATGGTGTTCAGCGAACTTGATACGGTACAGAACCGGATCGCGCATCACGATGAACGGTGATGCCATGTCGATTTTGGCACGCAGGCAGGCTTTACCTTCCTCGAAGCCACCCGCACGCATTTTTTCAAACAGCGCCAGGTTCTCTTCAACGCTGCGATCGCGGAACGGGCTGTTTTTACCCGGCGCGGTCAGCGTGCCGCGGTATTCGCGGATCTCTTCAGCAGACAGCTCGTCGACATACGCCAGACCTTTATTGATAAGCTCGACCGCATAGGCGTACAGCTGATCAAAATAGTCAGAGGAGTAGCAGATATCGCCAGACCAGTTGAAGCCCAGCCATTGCACGTCATTCTTAATAGACTCAACGTATTCGATGTCTTCTTTTACTGGGTTGGTGTCATCGAAACGCAGGTTGCACTGTCCCTGGTAGTCTTGCGCGATGCCAAAGTTCAGGCAGATCGATTTTGCATGACCAATATGCAGGTAGCCGTTTGGCTCCGGCGGGAAACGGGTATGAACTGTGGTGTGCTTACCACTGGCCAGATCTTCATCGATGATCTGACGAATAAAGTTACTCGGGCGGGCTTCAGCCTCACTCATCGTGGATTCCTCAAAGCGTAAACAACGTA
Source organism: Enterobacter sp. 200527-13 (assembly GCF_027924865.1). Classification (NCBI taxonomy): domain Bacteria; kingdom Pseudomonadati; phylum Pseudomonadota; class Gammaproteobacteria; order Enterobacterales; family Enterobacteriaceae; genus Enterobacter; species Enterobacter sp. 200527-13. Next base: position 551,700 of record NZ_BSCM01000001.1, on the reverse strand, counting down.
TAACGGCATATGATCTTATAAGCCGGACGTAGTGACAACCCTTAAAACGTCTCTGAAGAAAATAATGGGGGCAATTGCTGCAAAAAAAAGCGGCGGAGGAAAACCCCCGCCGCTTAAGGCATGACTCTACTCAGGAGCGATTACTTGCCTTTAATCTCATACAGTGGCGTCTGGCCCGCAACGACCTGACCTTTCGCCTGAATTACCAGGCCGCTGAAGTCGTCGATATTGCTGCAAACGACCGGGCTAATCATGGAGCGCGCGTTAGCGTTCAGGTAATCCAGATCCATTTCCAGAATCGGCTGACCTGCCACTACGTCGGCCCCCTCTTCCACCAGACGAGTAAAGCCCTGACCGTTCAGCGCGACGGTATCGATACCCATATGGACAACGATCTCCGCGCCCTTTTCAGTTTCGAGGCAGAACGCATGGTTAGTGTTGAAGATTTTAACGATGGTCCCGGCAGCAGGAGACACCACGGTTTTGTCCGTTGGTTTCACCGCCACACCGTCACCGACAGCTTTGCTGGCAAACGCTTCGTCAGGCACCTGCTCAATCGCAACCACTTCACCGGTAATCGGTGAAACCAGCGCGGCAATGGTCGTTGCGTTAGGGACGGCCTGCGGTTTTGCCACCGGGGCTTCCGTCACTGGCGCGCTGTTCGCTGCAGAAGCCGCGATAGGTCCACGGGCAACCACTTTCTTCATTTCATCGCCAATCGATTCCGCTTTCGCACCCACGATAACCTGGATGGTCTGCTTGTTCAGTTTCACCACGCCGGATGCGCCAAGGCGTTTACACATGGCATCGTTAACGCGCGCAGAATCACCTACCGTCAGACGCAGACGGGTAATACATGCATCGATAGCTTTCAGGTTATCCGTACCGCCTACTGCGGCAATATAATTGGTTGCCAGCTGGGTCAGCCCTTCTTCGGTATTGCTGTTAGCTTCGCCAGTAACGATGTCGTCTTTCGTATCTTCGCGGCCTGGTGTTTTCAGGTTAAACATACGAATGACTGCGCTAAACAGAACGAAGTAGATAACAAAGAACACCAGACCCATTGCGACCAGCATCCAGACGTTCTTGCTCGCCGCGGGCAGGTTGTACATCAACACGTAGTCGATCGCGCCGGCGGAGAAGGAGAAGCCCGCATGGATACCCAGCAGCGTTGCAACAAACAGGCTAATACCCGTCAGCACAGCGTGCATGAGGTACAGCAGCGGAGCCAGGAACATGAACAGGAATTCCAGCGGCTCAGTAACACCGGTCAGGAACGCGGTGATGGCAACTGACAGCAGCATCCCGCCAACCATTGGACGACGCGCTTTCGGTGCGGCCAGGTACATAGCCAGCGCCGCGCCCGGCAGACCAAACATCATGATAGGGAAGAAGCCCGACATGAACATGCCCGCGGTGCCGTCACCTGCATAGAAGCGGTTGATATCCCCGTGGAATACCGCGCCCGCGGCGTTGGTAAACTCACCAATCTGGAACCAGGCAATGGTGTTCAGCACCTGATGCAGGCCGGTTGGGATCAACAGACGGTTGATGAAACCGAAGATACCCGCACCCACTGCGCCAGCGGAAACAATCCACTCACCGCCCGCATGGATAGCGTGCTGCACCGGTGGCCAGATGTAGCCAAAGATCGCGGCCAGAATCAGACAGAAGAAGCCTGTCGCAATCGGCACAAAACGTTTTCCACCGAAGAAGCTCAGGAAGTCTGGCAGTTTGATCCCCGCCCAACGGTTATAAACAGCCCCGCCGACCAGACCGGTAATGATACCTGCCAGAACACCCATGTTAATTTCTGGGTTTATCGTCACCATCGCTTTCGTCAGGATGAAGTAACCGACAGCCCCGGCCAGCGCCGCTGCACCCGCGCTGTCTTTTGACCAGCTGGATGCCACACCGATGGCGAAAATCAGCGCCAGATTGTCAAAAATCGCGCCACCCGCTTGCGCGATAAATGGCACATTAAGCAGATCGGGTTGCCCGAATCGCAGCAGCAGTGCTGCAACCGGTAGCACGGCGATAGGGAGCTGCAAAGCCCTACCGAGGCGCTGGAAAAAACCTAAAATATTCATCCTATTCCCCCTACGAGACCCTTATTAAGGCTCGTGCATAAACTATGTTTTTATTGTGTCGACAACGATAAATACAGTTGATGATTCACTGGCATTGTGAGTGTGTGAAAAATTAATTCGTATCGCAAATTAAACACGTATTTTTTGTGATTTTTGTCACCAAATATCGTTAATAACCCTCCCTTTCTCTGGCTAACAGTGAAAACTTATTTTATCATTCAAAAAATCAAGACGGATTGATCCGGCCTGAAAGGTTCCAGGTTACGCTTAGTTCAGGTTCCGATAGCCATCCGCCCACTCTTCTACTTTAACTCTTGAGGTGAACAATGAGACTGATTCCCCTGGCAACTGCTGAACAAGTCGGTAAATGGGCCGCCCGTCATATCGTTAACCGTATTAACGCGTTCAAACCCACCGCCGATCGTCCTTTCGTTCTCGGCCTTCCTACCGGCGGCACGCCGCTGACCGCGTATAAAGCCCTGGTTGAGATGCATAAATCAGGCCAGGTTAGCTTTAAACATGTTGTGACCTTCAACATGGATGAGTATGTCGGCTTACCCAAGGATCATCCGGAAAGCTACCATAGCTTTATGCACCGTAATTTCTTTGATCACGTTGATATTCCGGCTGAAAACATTAACCTGCTGAATGGAAACGCGCCTGATATTGACGCAGAATGCCGTCAGTATGAAGAAAAAATCCGTTCCTACGGTAAAATCCACCTGTTCATGGGTGGCGTGGGCAACGATGGCCATATCGCGTTCAACGAACCGGCCTCTTCTCTGGCTTCCCGTACGCGTATTAAAACCCTGACCCATGACACGCGCGTGGCAAACTCCCGCTTCTTTGACGGTGATGTTAACCAGGTTCCAAAATACGCCCTGACCGTAGGCGTAGGCACCCTGCTGGATGCCGAAGAAGTGATGATTCTGGTTCTGGGCGGCGTGAAAGCGCAGGCGCTCCAGGCTGCCGTTGAAGGCAACGTTAACCACATGTGGACCATCAGCTGCCTGCAGCTGCATCCAAAATCAGTCATCGTGTGCGACGAACCGTCCACGATGGAGCTGAAAGTGAAAACGCTGAAATACTTCAACGAGTTAGAAGCTGAGAACATCAAAGGTCTGTAATTGAATAACCGCCTCTTCATCAAGAGGCGGCCGCTTTTTTTAACCGGGGGTCGTTATGTACGCTTTAACCCACGGTCGGATTTATACCGGCCATGATATTCTGGATGACCATGCGATTGTTATCGCCGATGGTCTGATTGAACGTGTTTGCCCGCAGGCAGAACTGCCGCCGGGGATTGAACAGCGCTCACTCAATGGAGCAGTAATCTCCCCCGGTTTCATCGACGTACAGCTGAACGGCTGCGGCGGTGTGCAATTTAATGACACCGCGGAGGCGGTGACGGTCGACACGCTGGAAATCATGCAGAAAGCCAACGAGAAATCGGGCTGCACCAGCTATCTGCCAACCCTCATCACCAGTAGTGATGATCTCATGAAACAGGGTATCCGCGTGATGCGCGACTACCTGGCAAAACACCCTAATCAGGCGCTGGGTCTGCATCTTGAAGGACCGTGGCTGAACATCGTGAAAAAAGGAACGCATAACCCGGATTACGTGCGTAAACCTGACGCTGAGCTGGTCGACTACCTGTGTGCCAACGCCGATGTGATCACCAAAGTGACGCTGGCTCCTGAAATCGCGGGACCTGACGTTATCAGCAAACTGGCCGCCGCCGGGATTGTCGTTTCAGCGGGCCATTCAAACGCAACGCAAAAAGAAGCGAAAGCAGGTTTCCGCGCCGGCATTACCTTTGCGACGCACCTGTACAACGCGATGCCGTATATCACCGGTCGTGAACCTGGGCTGGTCGGTGCAATTCTCGATGAGCAGGACGTTTACTGCGGCATTATTGCTGACGGCTTGCACGTCGATTACACCAACATTCGCAACGCCAAGCGCCTGAAAGGTGACAAACTCTGTCTGGTAACCGATGCCACCGCACCGGCAGGGGCAAATATTGAGCAGTTCATTTTTGCCGGTAAAACAATATACTACCGCAATGGACTGTGTGTTGATGAAAACGGAACGCTGAGCGGTTCCTCCCTGACGATGATTGAAGGGGTGCGTAACCTGGTTGAACATTGCGGGATTGCGCTTGATGAAGTCCTGCGTATGGCGACCCTTTATCCTGCGCGCGCGATGGGCGTAGATAAACAGCTTGGCGGAATTGCACCAGGTATGGTTGCAAACCTGACGGCATTCACACACGATTATAAAATTATCAAGACCATCGTTAATGGTAACGAGGTCGTCACTGAGTAAGTAAAAGTATGACACCAGGCGGACAAGCTCAAATCGGTAATGTCGATCTCGTTAAACAACTTAACAGCGCGGCGGTTTATCGTCTGATTGACCAACACGGGCCAATCTCGCGCATTCAGATAGCCGAACAAAGCCAGCTTGCTCCCGCCAGCGTGACAAAAATTACCCGTCAGCTCATTGAGCGCGGACTGATCAAAGAAGTCGATCAGCAGGCCTCCACCGGAGGCCGCCGCGCCATCTCCATTATTACCGAAACCCGCAATTTTCAGGCGATCGGCGTCCGTCTTGGTCGTCATGACACCACCCTTACGCTCTATGATCTGAGCAGCAAAGCCATCGCGGAAGAACACTACCCGCTTCCGGAGCGCACTCAGGAGACGCTGGAACACGCGCTGCTGAATACCATTGAACACTTTATCGAGAGCTGTCAGCGCAAAATCCGTGAACTGATTGCGATCTCGGTGATCCTGCCAGGCCTGGTAGACCCCGAAAGCGGCGTGATCCGTTATATGCCCCATATAAAGGTTGAGAACTGGGGGCTGGTAGATGCGCTGGAAAAACGCTTTAAAGTGACCTGTTTCGTGGGGCACGACATCCGCTCTCTGGCCCTGGCAGAGCACTACTTTGGTGCGAGCCAGGATTGTGAAGATTCGATTCTGGTGCGCGTACACCGCGGGACAGGGGCAGGCATCATCTCTAACGGGCGCATTTTTATTGGCCGCAACGGTAACGTCGGTGAGATTGGTCATATTCAGGTAGAGCCGCTTGGCGAACGCTGCCACTGCGGAAACTTTGGCTGTCTGGAGACGATTGCCGCCAACACGGCGATTGAACAGCGGGTGCGCCATCTGCTTGAACAGGGTTACCAGAGCCGCGTCACGCTGGACGATTGCAAGATAGGGACGATCTGCAAAGCCGCCAACAAAGGCGACGCGCTGGCCTGTGAAGTTATTGAGCAGGTGGGGCGCCATCTGGGTAAAACCATCGCCATCGCCATCAACCTGTTTAACCCGCAAAAAGTGGTGATCGCCGGTGAGATTGTGGAGGCCGAGAAGGTCCTGCTGCCCGCCATTGAAGGCTGCATTAACACTCAGGCGCTGAAAGCCTTCCGCCAGAACCTTCCCGTCGTTCGTTCTAAGCTTGACCATCGCTCAGCGATAGGCGCATTTGCGCTGGTTAAACGCGCCATGCTCAACGGTATTCTGTTGCAACATTTGCTGGAAAGTTGATCGGGTCTTATAGTAACGCCTTCTTTTTTTGATGTCGGAATGTCCATGACCATTAAGAATGTAATTTGTGATATCGACGGCGTGCTGATGCACGACAACGTTGCTGTACCAGGTGCTGCGGAGTTTCTTCACCGCATCATCGACAAAGGAATGCCTCTGGTTCTTCTCACGAACTACCCTTCTCAGACCGGTCAGGACCTGGCAAACCGCTTTGCCACAGCAGGCGTCAACGTGCCGGACAGCGTGTTTTATACCTCTGCCATGGCCACCGCTGATTTCCTCAAGCGCCAGGAAGGAAAAAAGGCCTACGTGGTGGGTGAAGGGGCGCTGATCCACGAGTTATATAAGGCAGGGTTTACCATCACAGATGTGAACCCGGACTTTGTGATCGTTGGCGAAACGCGCTCCTATAACTGGGAGATGATGCACAAAGCCTCCTACTTTGTTGCCAACGGTGCGCGTTTTATTGCCACCAACCCGGATACCCACGGCCGTGGTTTTTACCCTGCCTGCGGCGCGCTGTGTGCCGGTATCGAAAAGATCTCTGGCCGGAAACCATTCTACGTGGGCAAGCCCAGCCCGTGGATCATCCGTGCTGCGCTGAACAAGATGCAGGCCCACTCTGAAGAAACGGTGATTGTCGGCGACAACCTGCGCACCGATATCCTGGCCGGATTCCAGGCGGGCCTGGAAACCATTCTGGTGCTTTCCGGTGTCTCCACGCTCGACGATATTGACGCCATGCCCTTCCGGCCGAGCTGGATTTATCCCTCCGTCGAAGAAATTGATATTATCTGATCCCAAACCACGCCTCAGCGCGTGGTTTTTTATTTTCACGCCCGATAAACAACCCCACATCTAACAAAACAGCCAATTTATTGCATAATCATCAATAAAAGCGTTTATGACGTACTCGTTTTTCACTATTCGGCAATCAGCATTGCACTATTTCCGTTTTATCCCGTAAAACCCTTGCGCGCCCTCCCCCTTTGCGGCATTTTCATAAGCAAGCAACATTACAAAGCAACAGGGTTAACGGAGAAGGTTATGTGTTCAATTTTTGGCGTACTGGATATTAAAACTGACGCAGGCGAACTGCGTAAAAAGGCACTCGAATTGTCCCGCCTGATGCGCCATCGCGGCCCGGACTGGTCCGGCGTTTACGCCAGCGATAAAGCCATCCTGGCACACGAACGTCTGTCCATTGTTGACGTCAACGCCGGTGCGCAGCCGCTGTATAACGAGAAAAAAACACACGCGCTGGCTGTTAACGGTGAAATCTATAACCATCAGGCGCTGCGCGCCGAGTACGGCGACCGTTACGCCTTCCAGACCGGTTCTGACTGTGAAGTGATCCTGGCGCTGTATCAGGAGAAAGGCCCGGAATTCCTCGATGATCTGCAGGGTATGTTTGCCTTCGCCCTGTACGACAGCGAAAAAGATGCCTATCTGATTGGCCGCGACCATATTGGTATTATCCCGCTGTATATGGGTCACGATGAACACGGCAACTTTTATGTCGCCTCAGAAATGAAAGCCCTGGTGCCGGTTTGCCGCACCATTAAAGAGTTCCCGGCAGGAAGTTACCTGTGGAGTAAAGACGGCGAGATCCGTCAGTACTATCAGCGCGACTGGTTCGACTATGATGCGGTTAAAGACAACGTGACTGATAAAGCCGAACTGCGTCAGGCGCTGGAAGATTCTGTTAAAAGCCACCTGATGTCAGATGTGCCTTACGGTGTACTGCTCTCCGGCGGGCTGGACTCGTCCGTGATCTCCGCGATCACCAAGAAATTCGCCGCGCGTCGTGTTGAAGATCAGGAACGTTCAGAAGCCTGGTGGCCGCAGCTGCACTCCTTTGCTGTGGGCCTGGAAGGCGCACCGGATCTGAAAGCCGCGCAGGAAGTGGCAAACCATCTCGGTACCGTGCACCATGAGATCCACTTCACCGTGCAGGAAGGGCTGGATGCGATCCGCGATGTTATCTACCACATCGAAACCTACGATGTGACCACCATTCGCGCTTCCACGCCGATGTACCTGATGTCGCGTAAGATCAAAGCGATGGGCATTAAGATGGTGCTCTCCGGTGAAGGGTCTGACGAAGTATTTGGCGGCTACCTCTATTTCCACAAAGCGCCGAACGCAAAAGAGCTGCACGAAGAGACAGTACGTAAACTGCAGGCGCTGCATATGTTTGACTGCGCACGCGCCAACAAAGCGATGTCTGCCTGGGGCGTGGAAGCGCGTGTTCCCTTCCTGGATAAGAAATTCCTCGACGTTGCAATGCGCATCAACCCACAGGACAAAATGTGCGGCAACGGCAAAATGGAGAAACATATCCTGCGTGAATGTTTCGAATCCTACCTGCCGGCGAGCGTGGCATGGCGTCAGAAAGAGCAGTTCTCTGACGGTGTCGGGTATAGCTGGATCGATACCCTGAAAGAGGTGGCGGCAAAACAGGTTTCCGATCAGCAACTGGAAACCGCGAGCTTCCGCTTCCCGTACAACACGCCAGGCTCCAAAGAGGCGTATCTGTACCGTGAAATCTTTGAAGAGTTGTTCCCGGTGCCGAGTGCGGCGGAGTGTGTTCCGGGCGGCCCGTCCGTTGCCTGTTCTTCGGCTAAAGCCATTGAATGGGATGAATCTTTCAAGTCTATGAACGATCCATCAGGACGTGCGGTAGGCGTACACCAGTCTGCCTATAAGTAATCGAAAAGCATCCAATCAGGCCCTGCGGGGCCTGATTTTTTTTGCCCCCTATTTCACTCCCCAAAAACGATAAATAACCAATAATTGCCGAATATTCGGTCACGCTGTTCGCAACCTAACCAAACAGTCACATTCCGGCTATTTTCGTTGAAAAAGGTGTTGACGCTGCAAGGGTCTATACGCATAATGCGCCCCGCAACGCCGATAAGGTAACGCGAAAAAAAGATGGCTACGTAGCTCAGTTGGTTAGAGCACATCACTCATAATGATGGGGTCACAGGTTCGAATCCCGTCGTAGCCACCATCTTTTTTGCGGGAGTGGCGAAATTGGTAGACGCACCAGATTTAGGTTCTGGCGCCGCAAGGTGTGCGAGTTCAAGTCTCGCCTCCCGCACCATTCCCAGGTAAGCGTTGCACGGATGGGGTATCGCCAAGCGGTAAGGCACCGGTTTTTGATACCGGCATTCCCTGGTTCGAATCCAGGTACCCCAGCCATATTTCTTCGATTTTGCGGTTCTCCGCGGTATTGGGGTATCGCCAAGCGGTAAGGCACCGGTTTTTGATACCGGCATTCCCTGGTTCGAATCCAGGTACCCCAGCCATCGAAGATTGCAGTACTGGCTACGTAGCTCAGTTGGTTAGAGCACATCACTCATAATGATGGGGTCACAGGTTCGAATCCCGTCGTAGCCACCAAATTAGTCATCTGTCGAATGATTCGGCAGACGAGAAAAAATTGTTGGGGTATCGCCAAGCGGTAAGGCACCGGATTCTGATTCCGGCATTCCGAGGTTCGAATCCTCGTACCCCAGCCAATTTAAAAAAGTCGTTAAGCACATTGTTTAACGCAATTGGGGTGTCGCCAAGCGGTAAGGCTCTGGTTTCTGATACCAGCATTCCGGGGTTCGAATCCCTGCACCCCAGCCACTTAGTAACAAAAAAGCCCGCTCTGCGGGCTTTTTTGTTTTTGTTGGATTATGTACCGCATCCGAAAGCCCTCTCCCGCAGGAGAAGGCACTCAGATTAAAGGCCTAACGCGTACTTCAGTGCCTGACGCTTCAGCCCACCGGCACGCTCCGCCGCCATCAACCCAATGTTACGCAGAATGCGCACCGGACCAAGATCGTTACTGAAGCCGGCGTAAAACAGATCCATCCCCGACTGCATGATAAAGTTATCCGCCATGCGCCGCGTCTGGTAACGTTTCAGTACCGGATGGCTGGCCCAGGCCTCCGCGTGAGCGCGCGCATTGCCCAGCACATCCAGTAAAGCCTCAACGTCACGGTATCCCAGGTTCACGCCCTGCCCCGCCAGCGGGTGAATGGTGTGTGCCGCATCCCCCACCAGCGCCAGCCCTGCACGGGCATACTGCAATGCATGGCGACGGGTAAGCGGAAACGCCCCGGCGGCAACCGGCATGACGTTGCCCAGACGGCGTGGGAAGTGCTGATGGATCTCTCGCTGCAGCTGCTCCATTGACAGCCCCTGCAACTGACGAATGCGCGCCGGTTTGTCATACCACACCAGCGACGCCCAGCGATCAAACAACGGTAAAAAGGCATGCGGGCCATTCGGGGTAAAGTGCTGCCAGGTGCTCTCACCCGGGTCATTCTCACACTGCACGGTGATCAGCATGCACGCCTGCTGGTACTGCCAGGCATGAATACCAATTCCCGCCATTTGCCTGACCTGTGAGTTGGCACCATCCGCTCCGACAACCAGCTTCGTGGCCAGCTCATCACCCTTATCCAGCTCAAGCAAATACCCGCCTTCGTGGGGATGCAGTGCGTTAAGTGACGCCGGGACGCGCAGCGCCACTTTCGGATGCGCCTCCAGGGCTTGCCAGAGCGCCAGTTGGAGGACCGTGTTTTCCACCATATAGCCCAGGCGGGGCAGCTTCAGTTCAGCGGCATCAAACGCGACATGCGCATTCTCCCACTCCCAGGTTTCGAGACGGCTGTAAGGGTGCGCGCGCATCCCGAGCACGGCATCCCAGACGCCCAGCCCGCGCAGCAGATCGACAGAGGCGGCGCTGATAGCTGAAATTCGCACATCCGGCTTTGCCGTCGGGTCAAACGCAACAGGGGCAGCCTGCTCGATAACCGTCACCTCAAATCCCTGCTGCGCCAGCCCCAGCGCGAGTGCGCCGCCGACCATACCGCCGCCGACAACGGCAATTTCGGTTTGTTGGTGAGTCATGGTCAATTATCCTTAATGGTATATACCTTAAGTTTACCGGATTTTTTCGGTCTTGAGGTTGACAACCTTCATACTGGTCACAACCGCAGCAAAGCATTACAATACGCGCCCTGCATTCCTGAGCATGAGCAAGTCGATGACAAAAAAACTCCATATAAAAACCTGGGGCTGTCAGATGAACGAATACGATTCATCCAAGATGGCCGATCTGCTGGATGCCACGCACGGGTATCAACTGACTGACAACGCGAACGAAGCGGACGTGTTGCTGCTCAATACCTGTTCGATCCGTGAGAAGGCGCAGGAGAAGGTGTTCCATCAACTGGGCCGCTGGAAGCTTATCAAACGCAAAAGACCCGATGTGATCATTGGCGTGGGTGGCTGTGTGGCCTCGCAGGAAGGCAAACTGATCCGCCAGCGTGCTCACTATGTTGATATTATTTTTGGCCCGCAGACGCTGCACCGCCTGCCGGAGATGATCAACGCCGTTCGCGAGAATCGCCGCCCGGTGGTTGACGTAAGCTTCCCGGAAATCGAAAAATTTGACCGTCTGCCAGAACCACGCGCGGATGGTCCAACAGCCTACGTCTCCATTATGGAAGGCTGTAACAAGTACTGCACCTATTGTGTCGTACCGTATACCCGCGGCGAAGAAGTGAGCCGTCCGACCGACGACATTCTGTTTGAAGTGGCGCAACTGGCGGCACAGGGTGTGCGTGAAATTCATCTGCTGGGCCAGAACGTCAACGCCTGGCGCGGCGAGAACTACGACGGTACCACCGGCAGCTTTGCAGAACTGCTGCGCCTGGTGGCCGCGATCGACGGCATCGACCGCCTTCGCTTCACCACCAGCCACCCGATGGAATTTACCGATGACATCATTGATGTGTATCGCGATACGCCAGAGCTGGTGAGCTTCCTGCATCTGCCGATTCAGTGCGGTTCCGACCGCGTGCTGAACCTGATGGGACGTCCACATACGGTACTGGAGTACAAATCCATCATCCGCAAGCTGCGTGAAGCCCGTCCTGATATCCAGATTAGCTCCGACTTTATCGTTGGCTTCCCGGGCGAAACCACGGATGACTTTGAGCGCACGATGAAGCTTATTGGCGAAGTGAATTTTGACGTCAGCTACAGCTTTATCTTCTCAGCGCGTCCAGGTACTCCTGCGGCCGATATGGTCGACGATGTGCCGGAAGAAGAGAAAAAGCAGCGTCTGTATATTCTGCAGGAGCGTATCAACCAGCAGGCCAACGCCTGGAGCCGTCGTATGGTCGGCACCGTCCAGCGTATTCTGGTGGAAGGCACTTCCCGTAAGAGCATTATGGAGCTGTCAGGACGCACCGAAAATAACCGCGTCGTGAACTTTGAAGGCACGCCAGACATGGTCGGTAAATTTGTGGACGTGGAGATTGTCGACGTGCTGACCAACTCCCTGCGCGCGAAAGTGGTCCGTACCGAAGACGAAATGGGTCTGCGCATCGCACAGTCGCCGGAATCCGTCATGTCCCGCACCCGCAAAGAAAGCGACGCTGGCGTCGGCATTTACCAGCCATAACGCCATCCGGCCTGCCGTTTCGGCAGGCCTTGTATTTCCTCTCATCGCCCCCAATATCTTCCGCAACGCTTGCGCCTTTATTCTATGGCGTGAATAATTTCGGTAATGACCGTTTTATTACGCCAGGTGGCACCGGGTCAGTTAAACAATCAAAGAGGAACAGTTTGAACATAGATACGCGTGAAATTAGCCTTGAGCCAGCAGACAACGCTCGCCTGCTGAGCCTGTGCGGGCCGTTTGATGACAACATCAAACAACTGGAGCGACGTCTGGGTATCGAAATCAATCGTCGCGATAATCATTTCAAACTCACCGGACGCCCTCTCTGCGTCAACGCCGCTGCGGATATTCTGCGTAGCCTGTATGTGGATACCGCCCCAATGCGCGGTGAAATACAGGATATCGAGCCAGAACAGATCCACCTCGCGATCAAAGAGGCGCGCGTGCTTGAGCAAAGCGCAGAAAGTGTGCCGGACTATGGCAAGGCCATCAATATTAAGACCAAACGTGGCGTCATTAAGCCGCGTACGCCAAACCAGGCGCAGTACATCGCCAACATTCTCGACCATGACATCACCTTCGGTGTGGGCCCGGCGGGTACGGGTAAAACCTATCTGGCCGTTGCCGCGGCGGTTGATGCGCTCGAACGCCAGGAGATTCGTCGCATCCTGCTGACCCGTCCGGCGGTGGAAGCGGGTGAAAAACTGGGCTTCCTGCCAGGCGATCTGAGCCAGAAGGTTGACCCTTACCTTCGTCCGTTATACGACGCACTGTTCGAGATGCTCGGCTTTGAGAAAGTTGAGAAGCTGATTGAGCGTAACGTGATTGAAGTTGCCCCGCTCGCCTATATGCGCGGCCGTACACTGAATGATGCATTCATTATTCTCGATGAAAGCCAGAACACCACCATCGAACAGATGAAAATGTTCCTGACACGTATCGGCTTTAACTCAAAAGCGGTCATTACCGGTGACGTCACGCAGATTGACCTGCCGCGCAGCACCAAATCGGGTCTGCGCCATGCCATTGAAGTGCTGGCCGACGTCGACGAAATCAGCTTTAACTTCTTCCACAGCGAAGACGTGGTCCGTCACCCGGTTGTGGCGCGCATCGTTAACGCTTATGAAGCATGGGAAGAAGCAGATCAGAAGCGTAAGGCCGAACTGGCCGCAGAACGTAAGCGCGAAGCGCAGGAGCAAGAACAAAAATGAGTCAGGTGATCCTCGATTTACAACTGGCATGTGACGATAATTCCGGCTTGCCAGAAGAGGCGCAGTTTCAGACATGGCTGGATGCGGTTATCCCCCCGTTTCAGGAAGAATCAGAAGTCACGATTCGTCTGGTGGATGAAGCCGAAAGCCATGAGCTTAACCTGACCTACCGCGGGAAAGATAAGCCGACCAACGTGCTCTCTTTCCCCTTCGAAGCCCCACCGGGAATTGAGATGCCGCTGCTGGGTGACCTGATCATCTGCCGCCAGGTCGTGGAACAGGAAGCTAAAGAGCAGCAAAAACCGCTGGAAGCCCACTGGGCGCATATGGTGGTACACGGTAGCCTGCATCTGCTCGGCTACGACCATATTGAAGATGACGAAGCGGAAGAGATGGAGTCCCTCGAGACAGAGATAATGCTTGCTCTGGGCTATGAGGATCCGTACATTGCCGAGAAAGAATAGTCAGTCGACCGACTGACTAACATGCCGCCGCGTAGGGAAATAGCGCGGCGGTAAACGTTGAACTAACAAGAGAACCCTTAACAAACGCCATGAGCGACGACAATTCACACAGTAGCGACACGACAAACACCAAAAAGGGATTTTTCTCCCTCATTCTGAACCAGCTTTTCCACGGCGAACCTAAAAACCGTGACGAACTGCTGGAGCTGATTCGTGATTCCGGGCAAAACGACCTTATCGATGAAGATACGCGCGAAATGCTCGAAGGGGTAATGGACATCGCCGACCAGCGCGTTCGCGACATCATGATCCCCCGCTCGCAGATGATCACCCTGAAACGTAACCAGCCTCTGGACGAGTGCCTCGATGTGATCATCGAATCCGCACACTCGCGTTTTCCGGTCATCAGCGAAGACAAAGATCACATTGAAGGGATTTTGATGGCGAAAGATCTGCTGCCGTTTATGCGCAGCGATGCCGAAGCCTTCAGCATGGAAAAAGTGTTACGCCAGGCCGTGGTTGTGCCGGAAAGTAAACGTGTGGATCGGATGCTGAAAGAGTTTCGCTCTCAGCGCTACCACATGGCGATTGTTATTGATGAATTTGGTGGCGTTTCCGGTCTCGTCACGATCGAAGATATCCTTGAGCTGATCGTGGGCGAAATCGAAGATGAGTATGACGAAGAAGAGGATATCGACTTCCGTCAGCTTAGCCGTCACACCTGGACCGTTCGCGCGCTGGCCTCGATTGAGGACTTTAACGACGCCTTTAGTACCCATTTCAGCGATGAAGAGGTCGATACTATTGGCGGGCTGGTGATGCAGGCCTTTGGCCACCTTCCGGCACGCGGCGAGACCGTTGACATCGACGGTTACCAGTTCAAAGTGGCAATGGCCGACAGCCGACGTATTATACAGGTTCATGTCAGAACGCCGGACGACTCACCGGTGCCAAAACTGGAAGATTAATGTAAATGGCATTTGCCCCATTACTTGAACGCCAGCGCGTACGTTTGCTGCTGGCGCTGTTACTCGGAGCCAGCGGAACGCTGGCTTTTTCTCCTTACGATATCTGGCCTGCAGCCATTCTCTCCCTGATGGGACTTCAGGGTTTAACCCTGAATCGTCGTCCCGTCCAGGCGGCAGCGATTGGCTACTTCTGGGGACTGGGGCTGTTTGGCTCCGGCATCAACTGGGTCTATGTCAGCATCGCCCAGTTTGGCGGTATGCCAGGACCCGTTAACGTCTTCCTCGTGGTGCTGCTGGCCGCTTATCTCTCGCTCTATACCGGCCTGTTCGCGGGTATCCTTTCTCGCCTGTGGCCAAAAACCACCTGGCTGCGCGTTGCCATTGCTGCGCCGGTTGTCTGGCAAATTACCGAGTTCCTTCGCGGCTGGGTACTGACTGGCTTCCCGTGGCTGCAGTTCGGTTACAGTCAGATTGATGGCCCGCTAAAGGGGCTTGCTCCGGTAATGGGCGTTGAAGCGATTAACTTCCTGTTGATGGTGGTGAGCGGACTGCTGGTCCTGGCGCTGGCCACACGTAGCTGGAAGACGCTGGTCGTGGCGCTGGTGTTGTTTGCCCTGCCTTTCCCACTGCGTTATATCCAGTGGTACAGCCTGGTGCCAGAGCGCACTACACAGGTTTCAATGGTGCAGGGGAATATCCCTCAGTCAATGAAATGGGACGAGAAAGAGCTGTTGAACACGCTGAAGATCTACGCTAACGCCACCGAGGCGGTCATGGGTAAATCGCAGCTGATCATCTGGCCAGAGTCGGCGATTCCGGATCTGGAAATTAACCAGCAGCCGTTCCTGAACATGATGAACGATCTACTGCTGGCTCGCGGCAGTACGCTGGTTACCGGGATTGTCGATGCGCGTCTGAATCAGCAGAACCGCTATGACACCTACAACACCATCATTACGCTGGGTAAAGACAGCGAATACAGCTACAACTCCACTGACCGGTATAACAAGAATCACCTGGTTCCGTTTGGCGAATTTGTACCGCTGGAGTCCATTCTGCGCCCGTTAGCACCGTTCTTTGACCTGCCGATGTCCTCATTCAGCCGTGGCCCGTACGTTCAGCCCCAACTGCATGCGCACGGTTTTGCCCTGACGGCGGCCATCTGCTACGAAATTATCCTCGGCGAGCAGGTGCGCGATAACTTCCGTCCGGACACTGACTTCCTGCTGACTATCTCCAACGATGCCTGGTTTGGTAAGTCGATTGGCCCGTGGCAGCATTTCCAGATGGCGCGGATGCGCTCCCTGGAGCTGGCGCGCCCGCTGCTGCGTAGCACCAACAATGGCATTACCGCCGTGATTGGCCCGCAGGGCGAAATCCAGGCCATGATCCCGCAGTTCACCCGTGAAGTGCTGACGACCAACGTCACGCCTGCGACGGGCCTGACGCCTTATGCCCGCACCGGCAACTGGCCGCTGTGGCTCCTGACCGCGCTGTTCGGGTTTGGCGCGGTGCTGATGAGCTTGCGTCAGCGTCGTCGATAATTTCCCCTCCCTTCCCCTCTCCCGTTGGGAGAGGGCATTTCTGGCACGTCTCTTGCTTTATTTCCCCACGTAAACGCAGTTTGGCTTAACGTGCAACTTCGTCGCACCAGCGTAGATCACCGGTAGCACCGAAACGGTGCAACGAGAGATATTTGCCTCTGATTGGTGCGGCGCGCTTCGCAAAAATAAACAATAACGCAGCAAAATCTTTACATTAAGCCAGACTAAATGTTAACAAGCTTGCATAACACTGCACTCGCATAGCGCGAGATATAACAACATCACAATGGGTATCAATGCGTCACTGGCGCTGATAAGAAAGGAGTTGGGTATGCAATTACGTAAACTGGCCACAGCAATGCTGGTTATGGGGATGTCGGCAAGCGTCGTTCACGCTGAAGATGCTCCGGCTGCCGGGAGCACTCTCGACAAGATTGCCAAAAACGGCGTGATCGTGGTCGGCCACCGTGAATCTTCTGTCCCGTTCTCTTACTACGACAACACGCAAAAAGTCGTGGGCTATTCACAGGATTACTCCAACGCTATCGTTGAAGCTGTGAAGAAAAAGCTGAACAAACCTGACCTGCAGGTGAAGCTGATTCCAATCACTTCACAAAACCGTATTCCACTGCTGCAAAACGGCACGTTCGATTTTGAGTGCGGTTCCACCACCAACAACCTTGAGCGTCAGAAACAGGCTGCCTTCTCTGACACCATCTTCGTCGTGGGCACCCGCCTGCTGACCAAGAAAGGCGGCGAGATCAAAGACTTTGCGGACCTGAAAGGCAAAGCCGTCGTTGTTACCTCCGGTACCACTTCCGAAGTGCTGCTGCACAAGCTGAACGACGAGAAGAAAATGGATATGCGCATCATCAGCGCGAAAGATCATGGCGACTCTTTCCGTACCCTGGAAAGTGGCCGTGCTGTGGCGTTTATGATGGATGATGCCCTGCTGGCAGGCGAACGTGCAAAAGCGAAGAAACCAGACAACTGGGATATCGTCGGCACGGCGCAATCTAAAGAAGCGTACGGCTGTATGCTGCGTAAAGACGATCCGCAGTTCAAGAAGCTGATCGATGACACCATCGCTCAGGTTCAGACCTCCGGTGAAGCGGAAAAATGGTTCGATAAATGGTTCAAGAACCCGATTCCACCCAAAAATCTTAACATGAACTTCGAACTGTCTGACGACATGAAAGCGCTGTTCAAATCACCAAACGACAAGGCTCTTAACTAATTAGAACAACAGGGGCGGGATCTCCTGCCCTCTCGATTGTCGGGAAGCATGGACAGACTATACGTTGAGTGGTCGTTCCCCACTCAGCGCGAAAAATGAGCTTCTCACCAATCTTCGAGGGTAGCGCTGCTACCCTTTTTTTTCTGGAGTTTATTATGTCAATAGACTGGAACTGGGGCATATTCCTGCAACAAGCCCCGTTCGGCAACACCACCTATCTTGGCTGGCTGTGGAGCGGTTTTCAGGTTACCGTCGCCTTATCGATCACGGCGTGGATTATCGCGTTTCTTGTCGGTTCACTGTTCGGTATTTTGCGCACCGTGCCTAACCGTTTTCTCTCATCTCTCGGCACCCTGTATGTGGAACTGTTCCGTAACGTTCCGCTGATTGTGCAATTTTTCACCTGGTATCTGGTCGTCCCGGAACTGCTGCCGGAAAATATTGGCATGTGGTTTAAGTCGGAACTGGATCCGAACGTGCAGTTCTTTGTCTCCTCCATGCTCTGCCTGGGGCTCTTCACCGCCGCGCGCGTTTGCGAGCAGGTGCGTGCCGCCATTCAGTCACTGCCGCGCGGACAAAAAAATGCTGGCCTGGCGATGGGCCTGACGCTGCCACAAACTTACCGCTATGTACTGCTGCCTAACGCTTACCGCGTCATTGTTCCACCGATGACGTCTGAGATGATGAACCTGGTGAAAAACTCGGCCATCGCCTCGACCATCGGTCTGGTGGATATGGCCGCACAGGCGGGCAAGCTGCTGGATTATTCCGCCCACGCGTGGGAATCCTTCACAGCGATCACACTCGCCTATGTTCTGATTAACACTTTCATCATGCTGGTGATGAACCTGGTTGAACGCAAAATCCGCCTGCCGGGCAATCTGGGGGGCAAATAATGTACGAATTTGACTGGAGTTCTATCGTTCCATCCATGCCTTACCTGCTGGATGGCCTGCTGATCACCTTAAAAATCACCGTGATTGCTATTGTGGTGGGTATCGTCTGGGGCACCCTGCTGGCGGTCATGCGCCTGTCGGCTTTTAAACCGTTCGCCTGGTTTGCCACGGCCTACGTTAACGTTTTCCGCTCCATCCCCCTGGTGATGGTACTGCTGTGGTTTTACCTGATTGTTCCCGGCTTTCTGCAAAACGTGCTGGGGCTGTCGCCGAAAACCGATATCCGCCTGATCTCCGCGATGGTCGCGTTCTCAATGTTTGAGGCTGCTTACTATTCAGAGATTATCCGAGCGGGTATTCAGAGTATTTCACGTGGGCAGTCCAGCGCCGCGCTGGCGTTGGGGATGACGCACTGGCAATCCATGCAGCTCATTATTCTGCCGCAGGCGTTTCGCGCCATGGTTCCCCTCCTGCTGACCCAGGGCATCGTACTGTTCCAGGATACCTCTCTGGTCTACGTACTGAGCCTGGCAGACTTCTTCCGTACCGCGTCTACCATCGGTGAACGTGACGGTACGCAGGTCGAAATGGTGCTCTTCGCGGGTGGCGTCTATTTTGTGATTAGTTTAAGCGCGTCGCTGTTGGTCAGCTGGCTGAAGAAAAGGACTGTATAATGATTTCCCTGAAAAATGTTTCTAAATGGTACGGGCACTTTCAGGTGCTGACCGACTGCTCAACCGAAGTGAAAAAAGGTGACGTGGTGGTGGTATGTGGGCCATCCGGCTCCGGTAAATCCACGCTGATCAAAACCGTTAACGGCCTGGAGCCGGTGCAGCAAGGTGAGATCCTCGTCAATGGCACCAAAGTCAATGACAGGAAAACCAACCTTGCTCAGCTGCGTTCCCACGTCGGCATGGTGTTCCAGCACTTTGAGCTGTTTCCGCACCTCTCCATTATCGAGAACCTGACGCTGGCGCAGGTAAAAGTGCTGAAACGCGATAAAAAGCTCGCGCGCGATAAAGGTCTGAAACTGCTGGAACGCGTGGGGCTCTCTGCGCATGCTGATAAATTTCCGGCGCAGCTCTCTGGCGGTCAGCAGCAGCGTGTGGCTATTGCCCGCGCCCTGTGTATGGATCCGGTCGCCATGCTGTTTGATGAACCGACTTCCGCTCTCGATCCCGAGATGATCAACGAAGTGCTGGACGTAATGGTTGAGCTGGCGCACGAAGGGATGACGATGATGGTGGTGACCCACGAAATGGGCTTTGCCCGCAAAGTGGCGAACCGCGTGATCTTCATGGACGAAGGGAAGATTGTTGAAGACTCGCCGAAAGAAGAGTTCTTCGCCAATCCAAAATCCGAGCGAGCAAAAGACTTCCTCGCCAAAATCCTGCACTAATCTCCCCGGTGCGCAATCTGCGGATTGCGCACTGCTTCACGCTTTAACTCTCTTCTTCTCGTCGGCGTCACATTGCAGCGTTAACCTTGTCACAAAATAATGCTACGTATGGAGCACGCTATGGCACAACCTATCCTTCTCGATTGCGACCCGGGTCATGATGACGCGATCGCCCTCGTCCTTGCACTTGCCTCCCCTGAACTGGACGTCAAAGCCGTTACGTCCTCTGCCGGAAACCAGACACCCGAGAAAACGCTGCGTAACGTCCTGCGTATGCTGACGTTGCTCAAACGCACCGATATACCGGTCGCCGGTGGTGCCGTCAAACCGCTCATGCGCGATCTGATCATTGCCGACAACGTGCACGGTGAAAGTGGGCTGGATGGCCCGGCACTGCCCGAACCGGGGTTTGAAGCGCAACCCTGCACCGCCGTAGAGTTGATGGCGAAAGTGCTGCGTGAAAGCGCGGAACCGGTCACGCTGGTGGCCACCGGCCCGCAAACCAACGTTGCGCTGCTGCTCAACAGCCATCCGGAATTGCACAGTAAAATCGCCCGAATCGTGATCATGGGCGGCGCAATGGGACTCGGGAACTGGACGCCAGCGGCGGAGTTCAACATTTTTGTCGATCCGGAAGCCGCAGAGATTGTCTTCCAGTCTGGCCTGCCGATTGTCATGGCCGGCCTGGACGTCACCCATCGCGCACAAATAATGGCGCACGACATTGCGCGCTTTCGTGCCATTGGCAACCCGGTGGCGACAACCGTCGCAGAGTTGCTGGACTTCTTTATGGCGTATCACAAAGCCGAGAAATGGGGTTTTCACGGCGCGCCGCTGCACGATCCGTGCACCATTGCCTGGCTGCTCAAACCGGAGATGTTTACCACGGTAGAACGGTGGGTGGGCGTGGAAACCCAGGGGAAATACACTCAGGGTATGACGGTGGTGGACTACTATTCGCTGACGGGCAATCAACCCAACACCACGCTGATGGTGGATATCGACCGTGAAGCGTTCGTGGATTTGCTGGCGGAAAGACTCAACTATTACAGTCAGGCCCGGTAAGCGATGGCCGCCGGGCATGGTAAACTGCTCTGCGGCCTGATGCCCTCCCCCTGGCCTGCAGGGAGAGGGCGGCTTTTACTTACGGCTCAAACGGCCGACGCTGGAACTGATCGTGTCCACACTTTGGACACAGCGGCAACACATCCGGCGTATAGACTGCAATGTGGTGATGGCATTTCTCGCACACCAGATTCCCCAGTCCGACCACTTCTCCGCTGTGATAGACCCCGTGGTGGTTGAGGTCCTGAAAGACTTCACGCCACTCCAGCTGCGTTTTATCGGTGATATCCGCCAGCTCCTGCCACAGGCTTTCTTTAATTACCCGCATAAAAACGCTGTCGGTAACCTCGTTCTGACTCTCTTCGTAGCTTCGCGCAAACTCTTCCAGGTCGCGGCGTACGGCGCGCGTCACCTCTTCCACTTCGGTTCGCGTTAACTCACCCGTTTGCGTCACGCGGGCCCGCGCCTGTTCCACCAGCGCATCGATATCACGCTCGCCGTTACGCAGCCGTTCCGTCAGTGTTGTCACCAGTTCTCGGTAAAATTGAGCAACCTTGTTCATCATTTTGCCTCCCGGGTAAGTAACTGACTCTAATAATAGACCTTATTTCGCCACCGCTTTGCCAGGTGAACCACAGACCCGACAAATTCCTCACGCGCGCATTTGTGCGAAAGGCTGTTTTGGCGCGGGCGTTTGGGCTATGCTATGCGGATCTGAATTACCACATCCATTGGCTACATTTGTAGCTGTATTGAAAACAGGACCACTGGCTGCCATGCAAGAGCAATACCGCCCGGAAGAGATAGAATCAAAAGTCCAGCAACACTGGGACGAGAAGCGCACCTTTGAAGTAACCGAAGACGAGAGCAAAGAGAAGTATTACTGCCTGTCGATGCTTCCCTATCCTTCTGGTCGACTACACATGGGCCACGTGCGTAACTACACCATTGGTGATGTGATTGCCCGCTACCAGCGTATGCTCGGCAAAAACGTCCTGCAGCCAATCGGCTGGGATGCGTTTGGTCTGCCTGCAGAAGGCGCGGCGGTCAAAAACAACACGGCACCTGCCCCGTGGACGTACGACAACATCGCGTACATGAAAAACCAGCTCAAAATGCTGGGCTTTGGCTATGACTGGAGCCGCGAGCTGGCGACCTGCACCCCGGAATACTACCGCTGGGAGCAGAAATTCTTCACCGAGCTGTACAAAAAAGGCCTGGTGTACAAGAAGACCTCTGCCGTTAACTGGTGCCCGAACGACCAGACCGTACTGGCGAACGAGCAGGTTATCGACGGCTGCTGCTGGCGTTGTGATACCAAAGTTGAGCGTAAAGAGATCCCACAGTGGTTTATCAAAATCACCGCCTACGCTGACGAGCTGCTGAACGATCTGGATAATCTGGATCACTGGCCTGATACCGTCAAGACCATGCAGCGTAACTGGATCGGCCGTTCAGAAGGCGTGGAGATCACCTTCAACGTTGAGAACGACGATCGGACCCTGACCGTCTACACTACCCGTCCGGACACCTTCATGGGTGCGACCTATCTGGCCGTGGCCGCTGGTCACCCGCTGGCGCAGAAAGCCGCGGAAAACAACCCGGAGCTGGCGGCCTTCATCGACGAGTGCCGCAACACCAAAGTGGCCGAAGCCGACATGGCGACGATGGAGAAGAAAGGCGTTGATACCGGCTTTAAGGCTATCCATCCACTGACGGGCGAAGCAATCCCTGTCTGGGCAGCCAACTTCGTGCTGATGGAGTACGGTACGGGTGCCGTCATGGCCGTTCCAGGCCACGATCAGCGTGACTACGAATTTGCCACCAAATATGGCCTGACCATCAAGCCTGTCATCCTCGCGGCTGACGGTTCTGAGCCAGACCTCTCCGCACAAGCCCTGACCGAAAAAGGCACCCTGTTCAACTCGGGTGAATTCAGCGGTCTGAGCTTTGAAGATGGCTTCAACGCGATTGCCGACAAGTTAGCGTCGCTGGGCGTCGGTGAGCGTAAAGTCAACTACCGCCTGCGCGACTGGGGTGTCTCTCGCCAGCGCTACTGGGGAGCTCCTATCCCGATGGTGACGCTGGAAGATGGTACCGTGATGCCAACGCCAGAAGATCAACTCCCGGTGATCCTGCCGGAAGATGTGATCATGGACGGTATCACCAGCCCAATCAAAGCCGATCCTGAGTGGGCAAAAACGACCGTTAACGGCCAGCCAGCGCTGCGTGAAACTGACACCTTTGATACCTTTATGGAATCGTCATGGTACTACGCGCGTTACACCTGCCCGCAGTATCAGGAAGGCATGCTGGATTCCAATGCAGCAAACTACTGGCTTCCTGTGGACATCTACATCGGTGGTATTGAACACGCCATCATGCACCTGCTCTACTTCCGCTTCTTCCACAAGCTGATGCGCGACGCAGGCATGGTCAACTCTGATGAACCAGCAAAACAGCTGCTGTGTCAGGGCATGGTGCTGGCCGATGCCTTCTACTACGTCGGGGCGAACGGCGAGCGTAACTGGGTGTCTCCGGTTGACGCAATCGTTGAGCGCGACGAGAAAGGTCGTATTGTGAAGGCGAAAGACGCCGAAGGTCATGAACTGGTTTATACCGGCATGAGCAAGATGTCGAAGTCTAAAAACAACGGCATCGACCCTCAGGTGATGGTTGAGCGTTACGGCGCAGATACCGTGCGTCTGTTTATGATGTTTGCCTCTCCGGCTGACATGACCCTGGAATGGCAGGAATCGGGCGTTGAAGGGGCTAACCGCTTCCTGAAGCGTGTCTGGAAACTGGTTTACGAGCACACCTCTCAGGGTGATGCTCCGGCAGTGAACGTCGCGGCACTGACTGAAGATCAGCAGGCGCTGCGTCGTGATGTTCATAAAACGATTGCAAAAGTGACCGATGATATTGGTCGTCGTCAGACCTTCAATACCGCAATTGCGGCTATTATGGAATTGATGAACAAGCTGGCAAAAGCCCCGCAGGACGGCGAGCAGGATCGTGCCTTAATGCGTGAAGCGCTGCTGGCCGTCGTTCGCATGTTGAACCCGTTCACCCCGCACGTCAGCTTCACCCTCTGGCAGGAGCTGAAAGGCGAAGGCGATATCGACAACGCACCGTGGCCAGTGGCTGACGAATCCGCGATGGTGGAAAACACCACGCTGGTTGTGGTCCAGGTTAACGGCAAAGTTCGCGGTAAAATTACCGTGGAGGTCGATGCTACCGAAGAACAGGTTCGCGAACGCGCAGGCCAGGAACATCTGGTTGCGAAATATCTTGAGGGCGTTACCGTACGTAAAGTGATCTACGTACCGGGTAAATTGCTGAATCTGGTCGTTGGCTAAGCGCGGGAGGAAACGTGCGACAACTGGCAACAATACTCTTATCTCTGGCGGTGCTTGTCACCGCTGGTTGTGGCTGGCATCTGCGCAATACCACGGCAGTGCCTGCTGAAATGAAAACGATGATTTTCGACTCATCGGATCCGAATGGTCCACTCAGCCGGGCAATTCGAAACCAGCTGCGTCTTAACGATGTTGAGTTGATTGAGAAAGGGACGTTACGTCAGGATGTTCCATCCCTGCGCGTTCTGGGCTCAACCTTAGCCAAAGACACGGCGTCCATTTTCCAGGACGGCCGTACCGCAGAGTATCAGATGGTCCTGTCGGTTAATGCCTCCGTTCTGATCCCGGGTAAAGACATCTACCCAATCAGCACGAAAGTGTACCGTTCGTTCTTCGATAACCCGCAGACGGCTCTGGCAAAAGACGCCGAGCAGCAGATTATCATTAACGAAATGTACGATAAGGCCGCAGAGCAGCTGATCCGTAAGCTGCCGGGCGTTGCCGCGTCAACGAAACAGGGTTCTGACATCATCGAAAAACCGGATGCCACCACGCCTCCTGTTTCTGCCTCCATGGGTAACTGATGATCAGGCTGTATCCTGAACAACTCCGCGCGCAGCTCAATGAAGGGCTGCGCGCGGCGTATCTGCTTCTCGGAAACGATCCGTTATTACTTCAGGAAAGCCTGGATGCCGTCCGACAGGCGGCGGCCGCGCAGGGCTTTGATGAACACCACACCGTCCAGCTGGATAACAACACCGACTGGAATGCCCTCTTCTCGCTTTGCCAGGCGATGAGCCTCTTTGCATCGCGCCAGACCATACAGATCCTGCTGCCGGAGAATGGCCCTAACGCGGCCATCAATGAACAGCTGGCAACGCTGGTCAGTCTGCTGCACAGCGATCTGCTGTTTATTGTGCGCGGCAACAAGCTCACCAAAGCGCAGGAAAACGCGGCCTGGTTTACCCAGCTCGCGGCCAATGCGGTTATGGTGACCTGTCAGACGCCTGAGCAAGCCCATCTGCCAAAATGGGTCGCGACAAGAGCGAAGCAAAACAATCTTCAGCTGGACGACGCCGCAAACCAGCTTCTCTGCTACTGCTATGAAGGCAACCTGCTGGCACTGGCGCAGGCGCTGGACAGGCTCTCCCTGCTCTGGCCAGACGGTAAGCTGACACTGCCACGCGTGGAGCAGGCCGTTAACGATGCCGCGCACTTCACGCCCTTCCACTGGGTGGATGCACTGCTGGCAGCGAAAAGCAAACGCGCCCTGCATATATTGCAACAGCTGCGCCTGGAAGGTAGCGAACCGGTTATTTTGCTGCGCACTCTTCAGCGTGAATTATTACTGCTGATTACGCTCAAGCGTCAGTCTGCACATACGCCATTACGTTCGCTGTTTGATAAACATCGGGTGTGGCAAAACCGTCGGGCGATGACCACCGAGGCCATCAACCGCCTGAGTCATGAACAGCTGCGTCAGGCCGTGCAGCTTCTGATGCGCGCTGAGCTTACGTTGAAACAAGATTATGGTCAGTCGGTCTGGGCGGATCTGGAAAGTCTCTCTCTGCTGCTCTGCCATAAGGCGCTGGCAGACGTATTTATCGATGGATAGTATGCATTTTTTACAGGCCCTGTACGGTGGCACCTTCGACCCGGTCCATTACGGACATCTGAAGCCGGTTGAAATTCTGGCGAATCTGATCGGCCTTCAGCGCGTAATCATCATGCCCAATAATGTGCCGCCACACCGTCCGCAACCTGAGGCGAGCAGCGAGCAAAGAAAAGAGATGCTCACTCTGGCCATCGCGGATAAACCGCTTTTTAGCCTTGATGAGCGAGAACTGCGCCGCGACACACCGTCCTGGACGTCGCAAACGCTGCAGGAGTGGCGAGCCGAGCAAGGGCCGGACACGCCGCTGGCCTTTATTATTGGTCAGGACTCCCTGCTCAATTTTCCCACCTGGCACCAGTATGAAACGATTCTGGAAAACAGCCACCTGCTTGTCTGTCGCCGTCCGGGCTATCCGCTGACCATGCGAGAAGAGCAGTATCAGCAGTGGCTTGAGGCGCATCTCACAGACAATATTGAAGACTTGCACAACCAACCTGCCGGGAAGATTTATCTGGCAGAGACGCCGTGGTTCGATATTTCTGCGACCCTCATTCGCGAGCGTCTGCAGCAGGGATTAGCCTGTGACGATCTGCTGCCATCAGCTGTGCTGGACTACATTCACGCGCATGGGTTGTATCAGAAAAGCGCAGACGCATAGCGGGGGCGCATGAAAAAGCGGCGTAATGATTATCCTGCCTTGACAGGTTAAGCCATACTGTTATCCTCCGCTGCCAGACTTTCCCGCCGATCATTGCTTTACAGAAATTGTTTTACAAAAATGGCGATGCAATCTCAGGCGGAGGGTGGGATGATACCCGCCTTCAAAAGCCCGGCCGGAGACATTTGTCCCGACACTGGCGTCAGTTCAGGTATACTGTCTGGCCACGAATTCATAGTTATACAATCTCATTCACCCCAGGGGGAAAACTTGCAGGGTAAAGCACTCCAGGATTTTGTTATCGACAAAATTGATGACCTGAAAGGTCAGGACATCATCGCTATCGACGTTAAGGGTAAATCCAGCATCACCGACTGCATGATTATCTGCACCGGTACTTCAACGCGTCATGTTGTTTCGATTGCCGACCACGTTGTTCAGGAATCGCGTGCAGCAGGCCTGTTACCGCTTGGCGTTGAAGGTGAAGCGACCGCTGACTGGGTGGTTGTCGATCTCGGCGATGTGATTGTCCATGTCATGCAGGAAGAGAGCCGTCGCCTGTATGAGCTGGAAAAACTCTGGGGTTAATGCGTGAAGTTGCAACTGGTCGCCGTCGGCACCAAAATGCCGGACTGGGTACAAACCGGTTTTACTGAATATCTGCGTCGTTTTCCAAAAGACATGCCGTTCGAACTGGTGGAAATTCCCGCCGGGAAACGCGGCAAGAACGCCGATATCAAACGTATTCTCGATAAAGAGGGAGAGCTGATGCTGGCTGCCGCAGGCAAAAACCGCATCGTCACCCTCGATATTCCAGGTAAACCCTGGGATACGCCGCAGCTGGCGCACGAACTGGAGCGCTGGAAGCAGGATGGTCGTGACGTCAGTCTGTTGATTGGCGGGCCTGAAGGGTTATCTCCTGCCTGCAAAGCGGCGGCTGAACAAAGTTGGTCTCTCTCCGCGCTGACGCTTCCCCACCCGCTCGTTCGGGTACTGGTGGCAGAAAGCCTGTATCGCGCGTGGAGCATTACTACCAACCACCCATATCACCGCGAGTAGTGACTGACCAGGGTAGATTAAGCAGCGGATGAAACTACAGAATTCTTTTCGCGACTATACGGCTGAGTCCGCGCTGTTTGTGCGCCGGGCGCTGGTCGCCTTTACGGGGATTTTGCTGCTTACCGGCGTGCTGATCGCCAACCTCTATAATCTGCAAATTGTCCGCTTTACCGATTATCAGACGCGTTCAAACGAAAACCGTATCAAGCTGGTGCCCATCGCGCCCAGCCGCGGCATTATCTACGACCGTAACGGCACTCCGCTGGCGTTAAACCGCACCATTTATCAAATCGAAATGATGCCGGAAAAAGTCGATAATGTGCAGGATACGCTTGAAGCGCTAAAAGGCGTTGTCGATCTGACCGACGATGATATCGCCGCGTTCAAAAAAGAGCGTGCCCGCTCCCACCGTTTCACCTCAATCCCGGTTAAAACGAACCTGACGGAAGTCCAGGTGGCCCGCTTTGCCGTGAACCAGTATCGTTTTCCCGGCGTGGAAGTGAAAGGTTACAAGCGTCGCTACTACCCTTACGGTTCCGCGCTGACGCATGTCATTGGTTACGTTTCCAAGATCAACGATAAAGACGTTGAACGCCTCGATAAAGACGGCAAACTGGCGAACTACGCGGCGACGCACGATATCGGTAAGCTGGGGATCGAACGCTACTACGAAGATGTCCTGCACGGGCAGACCGGCTATGAAGAGGTTGAAGTTAACAACCGTGGCCGCGTCATTCGCCAGCTCAAAGAAGTGCCACCGCAGGCGGGGCATGACGTCTACCTGACGCTCGACCTCAAGCTGCAGCAGTATATTGAAACCTTACTGGCGGGCAGCCGTGCTGCCGTTGTCGTCACCGATCCGCGTTCCGGCGGCATTCTGGCGATGGTGTCCATGCCAAGCTACGACCCGAACCTCTTTGTCGATGGTATCTCCAGCAAAGACTATTCCGGTCTGCTCAATGACCCGAATACGCCGCTGGTGAACCGCGCCACACAAGGGGTTTACCCGCCAGCGTCAACGGTAAAACCGTACGTGGCGGTCTCTGCGCTGAGCGCGGGCGTCATCAACCGCAATACCAGTCTGTTTGACCCGGGCTGGTGGCAATTACCAGGCTCTGAAAAACGCTATCGCGACTGGAAAAAATGGGGCCATGGTCACCTCAACGTTACCAAATCGCTGGAAGAGTCTGCGGATACCTTCTTCTACCAGGTTGCGTATGACATGGGCATTGACCGCCTGTCAGAGTGGATGAGCAAATTCGGTTACGGACATTACACCGGCGTTGACCTTTCAGAAGAACGTTCCGGTAACATGCCAACCCGTGAGTGGAAGCTGAAGCGCTTTAAGAAGCCGTGGTATCAGGGTGATACCATTCCGGTGGGTATCGGTCAGGGCTACTGGACGGCGACCCCGATTCAGATGAACAAAGCGATGATGATCCTCATCAACGATGGCGTAGTGAAAGTTCCGCACCTGCTGCAAAGTACGGTTGAAGACGGCAAAAAAGTGCCGTGGATCCAGCCGCATGAAGCCCCGGTGGGTGACATTCATTCCGGTTACTGGGAAATTGCCAAAGACGGTATGTACGGCGTGGCGAACCGCCCGAACGGGACCGCACATAAGTATTTCGCCGGCACACCGTATAAAGTGGCCGCCAAATCCGGTACTGCGCAGGTCTTCGGTCTGAAAGCCAATGAAACCTATAACGCGCACCGCATTGCTGAACGTCTGCGTGACCATAAGCTGATGACGGCCTTTGCCCCTTATGATAACCCGCAGGTTGCGGTGGCGATGATTCTGGAAAACGGCGGCGCAGGTCCGGCCGTGGGGACCATCATGCGCCAGATCCTCGACCACATTATGCTGGGTGATAACAACACCGAACTGCCGGCTGAAAACCCGGCCGCCGCTGCGGCGGAGGACCAATAATCATGACGGATAATCCAAATAAAAAATCGCTGTGGGATAAAATCCACATCGACCCAGCCATGCTGCTGATCCTGCTGGCTCTGCTGGTTTACAGCGCCCTGGTTATCTGGAGCGCCAGCGGCCAGGACATCGGAATGATGGAGCGCAAAATCGGCCAGATCGCGATGGGTCTGGTCATTATGGTGGTCATGGCGCAGATCCCGCCGCGGGTCTACGAAGGCTGGGCACCGTACCTGTACATATTCTGTATTGTGCTGCTGGTTGCGGTAGATGCCTTTGGGGCCATCTCTAAAGGCGCGCAGCGCTGGCTGGATCTGGGCGTTGTCCGCTTCCAGCCCTCTGAAATAGCCAAAATAGCGGTTCCCTTGATGGTGGCGCGTTTTATTAACCGTGACGTCTGCCCGCCTTCGCTGAAAAATACCGCCATTGCGCTGGTGCTGATTTTCCTGCCGACGCTACTGGTTGCGGCGCAGCCTGACCTCGGCACCTCGATTCTTATCGCCCTCTCCGGCCTGTTTGTCCTGTTCCTGTCGGGTTTAAGCTGGCGTCTGATTGGCATTGCAGTCGTGCTGGTGGCAGCATTCATCCCGATTCTCTGGTTCTTCCTGATGCATGATTACCAGCGACAACGCGTCATGATGCTGCTCGATCCGGAAACCGATCCGCTGGGTGCGGGCTATCATATTATTCAGTCCAAGATTGCGATCGGTTCCGGCGGCCTGCGCGGTAAAGGCTGGCTGCACGGCACCCAGTCCCAGCTGGAGTTCTTACCGGAACGCCACACCGACTTTATCTTTGCGGTTCTGGCGGAAGAGCTGGGCCTGGTTGGCATCCTGATTCTGCTGGCGCTGTATGTGCTGTTGATCATGCGAGGGCTGTGGATCGCCGCGCGTGCGCAAACCACCTTTGGCCGCGTGATGGCAGGAGGGTTGATGCTGATTTTATTCGTTTATGTCTTCGTAAATATTGGTATGGTGAGTGGTATTCTGCCGGTTGTTGGCGTCCCGCTCCCGCTGGTGAGCTACGGAGGCTCGGCACTGATCGTGTTGATGGCCGGGTTTGGTATCGTGATGTCGATCCATACCCACAGAAAAATGTTGTCAAAAAGCGTATAAAAATAAGGGGATCGGAATGCGTAAGCAGTGGCTGGGGATCTGCATTGCGGCAAGTTTACTTGCGGCCTGCACAAGTGATGATGGTCAGCAACAGGCAACCGTCGCGCCGCCGCAGCCTGCGGTTTGTAATGGCCCGATCGTTGAAATCAGCGGTGCCGATCCCGTTTATGAACCGCTCAATGCCAGCGCGAATCAGGATTACGAGCGCGATGGCAAAAGCTACAAAATTGTTCAGGATCCCTCCCGCTTTAGCCAGGCTGGCTTTGCCGCCATTTATGATGCCGAGCCAGGCAGCAACCTGACGGCGACCGGCGAAGCGTTCGATCCGATGCAACTGACGGCGGCTCACCCGACCCTGCCTGTCCCGAGCTACGCCCGTATCACCAACCTGGCGAATGGTCGTATGATCGTGGTACGCATTAACGATCGTGGTCCCTACGGTAACGACCGGGTGATCTCCCTGTCACGCGCGGCTGCAGACCGCCTGAACACCTCGAACAATACCAAAGTCCGTATTGACCCGATTATCGTGGCGCAGGATGGCACCCTCTCCGGGCCAGGTACCGCGTGTACGACGGTGGCGAAACAGACTTATGCCCTTCCCGACCGCCCGAACCTGGACGGCGGCATGGGAAGCGTCTCTTCTCCGGCAGAGCCTTCTCAGCCAGCAGGAGAAGTGCGCCCAATCAGCAATGATACGTTGCAGAGCGAAGACACGACGGGTGCGCCGGTAAAGAGTAGCGGCTTCCTTGGCGCGCCGACCACGTTAGCCACCGGCGTGCTGGAAGGCAGCGAACCAACGCCAGCACCGGCTCCTGTTGTCGCTCCTGCCCCAGAGCCTGCGCCCGTAACGGCTCCGGCGACGGCGCAAAGCACACCGGTTGCGGCTCCAGCGGCGGCCAGCGGCGGCTTTGTGGTTCAGGTTGGGGCGGTAAGCGATCAGGCCCGTGCACAGCAGTATCAACAGCGTCTGAGCCAGCAGTTTGGTGTTCCGGGACGCGTTGCGCAAAACGGCGCAGTATGGCGTATTCAGATGGGACCGTTTGCCAGCAAATCGCAGGCAGCGTCTCTGCAGCAGCGCCTGCAAAATGAAGCCCAACTACAATCATTTATCGCTGTTGCGAAATAATGAACTGGCGGCATCCAAAGTGTCAATTTGTGTAAAACACATTCACAAACTCATGCTTAAAGTCGGATGCCTGCCTGAATAGCATTTGCTATAGTAAGGCACTTTTTTTAATTCCATCACGGATGTCGTTGTTCTGACCATGAAGACCACTTTTTCTGCTCGTTTTGTGCAGCGCATGGCGCTGACCACGGCCCTTTGCGCAACTGCTCTCTCTGCAGCTCACGCCGATGACCTGAATATCAAGACCATGATCCCTGGCGTTCCGCAAATCGACGCGGAATCGTATATCCTGATCGACTATAACTCTGGCAAAGTGCTGGCTGAACAGAATGCCGACGCCCGCCGCGATCCGGCCAGCCTGACCAAAATGATGACCAGCTACGTTATCGGCCAGGCCATGAAAGCAGGGAAGTTCAAAGAAACGGATCTGGTCACCATCGGTAACGATGCGTGGGCAACCGGCAACCCGGTATTTAAAGGTTCATCATTGATGTTCCTGAAACCGGGCATGCAGGTTCCTGTTTCTCAGCTGATCCGTGGTATTAACCTGCAATCCGGTAACGATGCGTGCGTGGCAATGGCCGATTTCGCCGCGGGAAGCCAGGATGCCTTCGTCGGTCTGATGAACAGCTACGTCACCGCGCTGGGTCTGAAGAACAGCCATTTCCAGACCGTACATGGTCTGGACGCAGATGGTCAGTACAGCTCCGCACGTGATATGGCGTTGATTGGTCAGGCGCTGATCCGTGACGTGCCGAACGAATACTCCATCTATAAAGAGAAAGAGTTCACCTTCAACGGTATCCGTCAGACCAACCGTAACGGCCTGCTGTGGGATAACAGCCTGAACGTTGACGGCATCAAAACTGGCCATACCGATAAAGCTGGCTACAACCTGGTTGCTTCTGCCACCGAAGGTCAGATGCGTCTGATCTCTGCCGTGATGGGTGGTCGTACCTTCAAAGGTCGTGAGACGGAAAGCAAGAAACTGCTGACCTGGGGCTTCCGTTTCTTCGAAACCGTGAACCCGTTGAAAGCCGGTAAAGAGTTTGCTTCTGAGCCAGTCTGGTTCGGTGATAACGACCGTGCTTCCCTTGGTGTGGATAAAGATCTGTACCTGACCATTCCTCGTGGTCGCATGAAAGATCTGAAAGCCAGCTACGTGCTGAACACCACTGAGCTGCACGCGCCACTGCAGAAAAACCAGGTGGTGGGCACCATCAACTTCCAGCTGGATGGTAAAACCATCGATCAGCGTCCGCTGGTTGTTCTGCAAGAAATCCCGGAAGGCAATTTCTTCGGCAAAATCATTGATTACATTAAATTGATGTTCCATCACTGGTTTGGCTAAAAATTGAACACTTGAAAGTGTGATTTTGATCCCCATATACTAGATATCCTGATAACTCCCACCTGTCGTGGGAGTTATTCTTTTTGACGTTACGCCGGAGCTGACATGAAAACCAAACTTAACGAACTGCTTGAATTCCCTACCCCGTTTACCTACAAAGTAATGGGTCTGGCGAAACCTGAGCTGGTTGATCAGGTGGTTGAAGTGGTACAGCGCCATGCGCCGGGTGACTACTCTCCGTCAGTAAAACCAAGCAGCAAGGGCAACTACCACTCGGTATCCATTACCATTACCGCAACCCACATTGAGCAGGTTGAGACGCTGTACGAAGAGCTCGGCAATATCGAAATTGTTCGTATGGTGCTGTAGTCCCTCTGCGGTTACCCGGTTTGCCGGGTAACCCGCCTCCCCGCTTGTGATATACTCTCCCTCACCTTTTGTCCCTCGTCTTCGGAGACGTCCTTTTGTATCAGGATAAAATTCTTGTCCGTCATCTCGGGCTGCAACCTTACGAGCCTGTCTCCCAGGCCATGCATGATT
Organism: Enterobacter sp. 200527-13; assembly: GCF_027924865.1. Taxonomy (NCBI): domain Bacteria; kingdom Pseudomonadati; phylum Pseudomonadota; class Gammaproteobacteria; order Enterobacterales; family Enterobacteriaceae; genus Enterobacter; species Enterobacter sp. 200527-13. Next base: position 518,038 of record NZ_BSCM01000001.1, on the reverse strand, counting down.
TCACCGATTCACGCGATGACACCACCCCTGATGAGATCTGGCTGGTCGAACACCTGCCGGTATTTACACAGGGACAGGCGGGAAAAGCGGAACATTTATTGATGACGGGTGATATCCCGGTAATTCAAAGCGATCGCGGTGGGCAGGTCACGTACCACGGGCCCGGGCAGCAGGTGATGTACGTTCTGCTGAACCTGAAGCGCAGAAAGCTCGGCGTTCGCGAACTGGTTACCCTGCTGGAACAAACCGTGGTTAACACGCTGGCGGAATACGGTATTGAAGCCCATCCGCGTGCCGATGCGCCGGGCGTCTATGTGGGAGAAAGTAAGATTTGCTCACTGGGGCTGCGTATCCGCAAGGGCTGCTCCTTCCACGGGCTGGCACTGAATATTAATATGGATCTTACCCCTTTCCAGCGCATAAACCCCTGTGGCTACGCCGGAATGGAGATGACGCAAATGCGCCAGTGGGTTGAAAGCGCAACGCCCGAGAATATTCGTCCTGTGCTTTTGAAGAACGTTTTAGCCCTACTTAACAATCCATCTTACGAATATATCACTGCTTAATATATCATGCATCATGGCTCGATTATTTGACGGGCCACTGTTTATTTACCGCTTTTACGCTTTACAATAATCCGCTTATTCTATATTTTCGAAGCGCCCGAATATTACCGCTACATATTATTTAGCCTCCAGCCAGAACTGCATACAGGGCGTAAGTAACTTGCGTGATAATCACACAACTGTTTGTTTTTGATAAACAAGTGAAACAAAACCAACACTTTACGAATCTCTACAAGCATAATAAATAAATTCAACTATCATTCATAATGTGAATGTATACGGAGTGAAAGCGTGGAGTATAATAATTTACCAGCCAAACGACTGAATGACCCAGGTGGTGAGGACAAGCCACAAATTTTTCGGACTTTACGTAATATTGATCTCAATTTGTTGACTATTTTTGAGGCAGTATATGTCCATAAGGGTATCGTTAATGCTGCGAAAATTCTTAATCTCACGCCTTCAGCAATAAGCCAGTCAATTCAAAAACTGCGCGCTATATTTCCCGACCCGTTATTTATTCGTAAGGGCCAGGGGGTTACGCCGACGGCCTACGCCACCCATCTGCATGAGTACATCAGCCAGGGGCTGGAGTCGATTCTGGGTGCGCTGGATTTAACCGGCAGCTATGACAAACAGAGAACCATCACTATCGGCTGCACCCCGTCTGTCGGCGTGCTGGTGATGCCCGCTATTTTTCAGGCGATAAAAGAACATGTTCCCCAACTCCTGCTGCGAAATGTGCCGCTCAACGAGCCTGATATTCAGCTTGCTCAGTTTCAGACCGACCTGATTATAGAAAGCGGCAGCTTTAGCGCCCGAGCGCTCGGACAACATGTCCTGTATGCGGATAACCTGGTGCTGGTGTGCCGCCAGCAGCATCCCGCCCTGAGCGGGCCGTTGACCATTGAAAATCTGCGCAACTACGATCATTCGTCTTTCATGACCGAAGGGCAGTCCAACCATGCGCTGCGTCAGCGAATCGATGAGATATTCCCGGAACGCCAGATCAGCTTCAGTAGTTACAATATGTTCACCACTGCCTCCCTGATTGGCAGCAGCGACATGCTCTGCATCATGCCTTCGCGTCTGTATACCTTGTTGCGTAAATGTTGGCCGCTGGAGAGCATTCCTCTCAACCAGCTCAATGCGGAATCTATCGAGATTTCACTGCATTACAACAAACTCAGCTTGCGCGATCCGGTGCTGGAAAACGTTATCCGCGTCATCCGCCAGGCCTTCTGACAGGTTGATACAGCACAAGCCCCTGCCCCCTGCCGGGCAAAACGCACAAAACAACAACTATTTTACAAATTGGCGACCTGGCAGGCTGCTTTACCGACCGTTTCAATGATATACTGCCTGTCGTTCGTTCAAAAATAGTTGATAAATACAACATTCCCTTGAATAGAAACGCTTTCCTTCGATATTCGCAACTGGAACACGCACGCTATGAGTAAACCCATTGTGATGGAACGCGGTGTTAAATACCGCGATGCCGATAAAATGGCCCTTATCCCGGTTAAAAACGTGGCTACAGAGCGCGAAGCGCTGTTAAGAAAACCGGAATGGATGAAAATCAAACTTCCGGCTGACTCTTCGCGTATCCAGGGGATCAAAGCGGCGATGCGCAAGAACGGCCTTCACTCCGTCTGTGAAGAAGCCTCTTGCCCGAACCTTGCTGAATGTTTCAATCACGGTACCGCGACGTTTATGATTCTGGGTGCCATCTGTACCCGCCGCTGCCCGTTCTGCGATGTGGCTCATGGCCGCCCGGTAGCGCCCGACGCTAACGAACCTCAGAAACTGGCGCAGACCATCGCCGATATGGCGCTGCGTTATGTCGTTATTACCTCCGTTGACCGTGACGATCTGCGTGATGGCGGTGCTCAGCACTTCGCTGACTGCATTACCGCTATTCGCGAGAAAAGCCCGAACATCAAAATTGAGACGCTGGTTCCAGACTTCCGCGGCCGTATGGATCGCGCGCTGGACATCCTGACCGCGACGCCACCAGACGTGTTTAACCACAACCTGGAGAACGTGCCGCGTCTCTACCGTCAGGTACGTCCTGGTGCGGACTATAACTGGTCTCTGAAGCTGCTGGAGCGTTTTAAAGAAGCGCATCCCCATATTCCGACCAAGTCAGGCCTGATGGTTGGTCTCGGTGAAACGAATGCTGAGATCATCGAAGTGATGCGCGATCTGCGCCGCCACGGTGTGACCATGCTGACGCTGGGACAGTATCTGCAGCCAAGCCGCCACCACCTGCCCGTGCAGCGCTACGTGAGCCCGGATGAGTTTGATGAGATGAAAGCCGAAGCGATGGCGATGGGCTTTACCCACGCAGCCTGCGGCCCATTTGTTCGCTCCTCTTACCATGCCGATATGCAGGCAAAAGGCGAAGAAGTGAAATAAGACTGTAATATTCACTTACAGTAATACAAAAAAACCGGCCTCTTGAGCCGGTTTTTTTTCGCAAGCCCTCAGGCATTGCCGTTACTCTTTGTGAGAAAGCTTCTCTGCCGGGATGTCACCCTCGGCGCTTTTCTTCGCAGCCGCATCATCGTCGTTCATTGCTTTCTTAAAGCCTTTGATGGCGGCACCCAGGTCACCACCCAGCGTGCGTAACTTCTTGGTACCAAACAGCAGGACGACCAGTGCGGCAACCACCAGCAGTTTGGTAATACTAATCTCACCCATAGATACCTTCTTTACATAAACCAGGCTGCATTCAGCGCCAAAAACCTGATTGTATTAACGGTCATTTGACGCGTGCACACAATAGCAATCTGTAACAAGGTGAATCAAGCATTGTTGAAAAAAACATCACAATAATTGCGGTGGCGCAAACCGACGGTTGCGAAGAACCGGTAATTGCTGCCGTGCAAGCGTAATCCTCTCCCGCTGTAACTCTGTCATCAGCAAAACCGGGGCTTCCGCCGCAGCGGCTATCGTAACACCCAGCGGATCCACCACCCTGCTCTGCCCAATGTTCTTATTGCCGCACTCCCCCGAGGCCACAACATAACAGGTAGTATCCAGCGCACGCGCTGTAAGGAGCGTTGCCCAGTGCTGCTCTTTAAGCGGCCCCTTGACCCACGCGGCAGGCACTACCAGCACGTCAGCCCCCTTTAACGCGAGCGTAAGTGCCAGCTCAGGAAAACGCAGGTCGTAGCAGGTCATCAACCCAATCTTAAAGCCATCGACATCAAGCAGCGGTGGGATGCTGTCTCCCGGATCCACCCGCCGCGATTCCTGAATGCTGAAGGCATCATAAAGATGGAGTTTGGCATAGCGCGCAACGATCGCGCCGTCACGGATGGCCACGAGCGTATTTACCGCCCGTCCCGCCGTCGAGGGGATATGGACCGTAAAGAGGGTGGTCAAACCATTGCCCGCACTTTCCGCCAGCAGATGCTGTAAAAATTCGCCATCCAGAGGCTGGGCAGACTTCACCGACAGGTCCGGGTCGTTGTCATCTCTTGCCAGCAGCGCCTCCGGCAGCACCAGCAAGGATGCTTCTTTCAGGCGGGCCTGCCTCATCAGAGAGACACATCTATCTGCATTCTCTTGCCAGTCAGGCGTAACCGCAAACTGTCCTACCGCAACATACATATTTGTCCCCTCAGCAAAAACCGCGTTAAACTCGCCACTCTTACACATCAAATAGCAGGTATTTACAGTGTTACAACTACTTTTAGCCGTTTTTATTGGTGGGGGTACGGGTAGCGTTGCGCGGTGGTTTTTGAGTATGCGTTTTAATCCCCTGCATCAGGCTATTCCAATGGGTACGCTGGCGGCTAACCTGATAGGTGCTTTCATTATTGGCGTGGGGCTGGCCTGGTTTAACCGTATGACGCATATCGATCCCGTGTGGAAGCTATTGATTACCACCGGCTTTTGCGGCGGTTTAACCACCTTCTCAACGTTCTCGGCGGAAGTGGTTTTCCTGTTTCAGGAAGGGCGTGTCGGCTGGGCGCTGATGAACATTGCGATTAATATGCTCGGCTCCTTTGCGATGACGGGGATCGCATTCTGGCTATTTTCTTCCGCCACGACGCACTAACAGACGCTGCGTTAATGTTGGCTTAATTTTTCTCTGTCACTCTGAACGCAATACTGAACGAGGGTGACAGAATGAAACAGAACCTGATGAGCGCAGGTGTGGTGTTGTTGAGCGTGCTGATCGTTGCCAGCTTCCTCAAAATGTATCTGCTTAGCTGATTCAACGCGAAAAAAAACCCGCTCAATGAGCGGGTTTTGAAATTCTTGCTGACGCGTCTGAATTACAGAGCGATTACGTTAGCAGCAGAAGGGCCTTTGGCACCGTTAGTGATTTCGAACTCTACACGCTGACCTTCAGCCAGAGTTTTGAAACCATTAGACTGGATTGCAGAGAAGTGTACGAACACGTCTTTGCTGCCATCTTCAGGAGTAATGAAACCGAATCCTTTGGACTCATTAAACCACTTAACGTTACCTTTAATCTTAGACATCAAAATTACCTTTACATTAAAAAACGACACAAATGCTGTGTCGGGTACCAGTACATCAATTGTGGGACCTTTTGTCCAGCGGTTCTTTGATAAAAAGTGACTAAAGTCGCGTTAATTTCTGCTGACGGTTTTTTATCTCAACGGAATCAACGGCTGCACACTTTTTCACCAGCACGTGACGTTTTTTCAGTTAAAACTGAAAACGCATCCAGGCGAAGTAAACGTTACCGTTGTTGTATGTCCCCGGGATATAGGTCATCTGGAACGTTGCCGGACCATAGCCGATAGAGGCCAGAGGCAGCAGCACCGGAATCGGAATGTAGTTCCAGTTGTCGCGTGCGGTCACACCGGCGGTGTAGCCCAGCCCCACATGGAAGTTTTCATCGGCTAACGGACGCCAGGTTTTCTCCCAGCCATAACCCCCGATTGGTTCCCACTTGTTAAAGGAATCTTTAAAGGCCATCAGATAGATGCCATGCCAGTTCCCTTTTTCGTCCCAACGCGACTGACCAAAACCAGCCCCCCACGGGCGCTCGTTATATTTGTCAGTCTTTTCTTTGTCATAGGCAAAACGCGCATGCCACGTTATTGCCGGAACATACAGGTCATAATGCTCTGGCGCAGTCCAGGTCTGCGACACATTATCAGTGAAGGTGGAGAACCAGCCTTTATCGGTTGCATTGCTCTCGGCGTGTGCAACAGACGACAATGCTAACTGCCCAAAAATAAACAACAAAATGAGGAAAAATTTATTACGTACAATCACAATGCAATTACCATTCTTAGTATTCGAGGCAAAGTTTACCATAAAATAGTTTAATCAAAGCTTAACAGCATCAGCGTTATTCCTAATTAATCAGCGTCTTCCTGGGAATATTCTGAGAGGAACATACCTTCACGCCATAATAAGCACAATAAAAGCAAGCCTTTATTAGGCTTTAATACGCTGGACAATCCAACCAACGCCAGCAATGACGGTCTCCAGGGCCCGTCCTGGAGGGCTGCCGGCAGCCATTAAAAACCCAGTTCCCAAAGGGTTTTTGCCTTTTCTTTCTGCGGCGAATTTAAACCCACAAAATATTTAACAACCCATTATCATTTAATTGACATATAGTGATATCTCTACCGGTCAATATGCGCATGAGATAAATGCCGGGGCTATGGCAAAAATACCGTTAATATCTTCTTTAGTAGTCTGTTTATTGATTTTAATCAGCAAGGACAGAACATTAATTCGGCACATTTCATCCTTCTTTTTTATTGATTATTTGTGCTCTCGGGCAGCAAGGATACAGGGGAAACCATGCTTACGTTTATCGAGCTCCTTATCGGAGTCGTCGTCATTGTCGGTGTAGCGCGCTACATCATTAAAGGTTACTCGGCCACAGGGGTGTTATTTGTCGGCGGGCTAACCCTGCTCATTATCAGCGCTATCATGGGCCATCAGGTGTTACCGGCCAGCGCAGACAGTACGGGCTACACCGCCACTGACATTGTTGAATACATTAAAATCCTGCTCATGAGCCGCGGTGGCGACCTGGGTATGATGATCATGATGCTGTGCGGTTTTGCGGCGTACATGACCCATATCGGCGCGAATGATATGGTGGTTAAACTGGCATCCAAACCGCTGCAGTACATTAACTCCCCGTATCTGCTGATGGTCGCGGCCTATTTCCTTGCCTGCCTGATGTCCCTCGCCGTGTCGTCCGCCACCGGTCTGGGCGTACTGTTAATGGCCACCCTGTTCCCGATTATGGTTAACGTCGGTATCAGCCGCGGCGCGGCCGCCGCGATTTGCGCCTCGCCGGCCGCCATTATTCTTTCCCCCACCTCCGGTGATGTCGTGCTCGCAGCCAAAGCCGCTGAGATGTCGCTTATCGACTTTGCGTTCAAAACCACGCTGCCCATTTCTATCGTCGCCATTGTCGGCATGGGCATCGCGCACTTCTTCTGGCAGCGTTATCTCGATAAGAAGGAGAACATCAGCCACGAGATGCTGGACGTGAGTGAAATCACCACCACCGCGCCGGCGTTTTATGCCATTCTGCCGTTCACACCTATTATTGGCGTGCTTATTTTTGACGGTAAATGGGGCCCACAGCTGCACATCATCACCATTCTGGTGATCTGCATGCTGCTGGCCGCCCTGCTGGAGTTTGTGCGTGGGTTTAACACGCAGAAAGTCTTCTCGGGTCTGGAAGTGGCCTATCGCGGTATGGCGGATGCGTTTGCAGGAGTCGTTATGCTGCTGGTTGCAGCAGGCGTCTTCGCCCAGGGTCTGAGCACCATCGGCTTTATTCAGAGCCTGATTTCCATCGCCACCTCGTTCGGCTCGGCCAGTATTATCCTGATGCTGGTTCTGGTGGTACTGACCATGCTCGCCGCCATGACCACCGGTTCCGGTAACGCGCCGTTCTACGCCTTCGTTGAGATGATCCCGAAACTGGCTCACTCCTCAGGCATTAACCCGGCCTATCTCTCCATCCCCATGCTGCAGGCGTCAAACCTCGGTCGCACCATTTCGCCGGTATCGGGTGTGGTTGTAGCCGTTGCCGGGATGGCAAAAATCTCGCCTTTCGAAGTGATCAAACGCACCTCCGTCCCCGTGATTGTGGGGTTGATTATCGTGATTATTGCCACGCAGGTGCTGGTACCCGGCGCAGCTTAAGCTAAATTCCTGATATCCAGAAAGCGCCTGCGGGCGCTTTTTGTGCTTTAATAATTTCCAGAAATTATTCATGCTCATTCGATCAGGAAATCACATGTTCAGGAAGGATATCGTTATTCCGTCTGGCGCAATCGCGCTGGCACTCTGTGTATTCTCCGCACAGGCCGACCCACTCAAGGCAACGCAGTATGGCGATTTCGATCGCTACGTTCTGGCTCTTTCCTGGCAAACCGGGTTCTGCCAGAGCATGGCCGACCGTAACCGCAACGAGCCCGAAGAGTGCCGTTTACAAAAAGAGAGTGATAACAAAACCGATTTTCTGACCGTGCACGGATTATGGCCGGGGCTGCCAAAATCTGTTGCCGCACGGGGTGTGGATGAACGTCGCTGGATGCGTTTTGGCTGCGCGACCCGTCCAATCCCGAACATGCCGGAGGTGAAGGCCAGCCGCAAATGCGCTGCCGCCGAAACCGGACTGTCGCTTTCAGGTGCTGCGAAGCTGAACAGCGTTATGCCAGGTGCTGGCGGTAACTCCTGCCTGGAACGCTACGAATATGCCAAACACGGCGTATGCTTTGGTTTTGATCCTGACGCGTATTTCGGCACAATGGTGCGCATGAATCAGGAGATAAAAAACAGCGCGGTCGGCAAGTTCCTCGCCGATAACTATGGAAAAACCGTAAGCCGCAGCGACTTTGACAGCGCCGTGGCCAAAGGCTGGGGCAAGGAGAATGTCAAAGCGTTCAAGCTTACCTGTAATGGCAACCCGTCCTACCTGACTGAAATGCAGATCTCACTGAAGGCAGACACCATTAATAACCCGCTTTCTGCGACCTCATTTGCTCCGCAGCCACACCCGGGTAACTGCGGAAAACAATTCGTCATTGATAAAGCCGGTCACTGATTGACGATCGGTCGGGTCATGTCAAACCGGTGCTCGTCACTGATGCCATAGTAAGCCGTCGGCCCACCCGCACGCAGGATGGGCTGCGCTTTCGCCGTCTGATAAATCCCCTCTTCCAGCAACGTTTCGGCGATGTGAATACCCACCACTTCGCCGAGCACCAGCCAGGTATCAACCGGTGTGCCGTCGGCCCCGGTAAGCTGAATACACTGCGACAGGCGACACTCAAAGTTAACCGGGCTTTCTGCCACCCGCGGGGCGTTCACCAGCTGGCTGGCCGCTGGCGTTAATCCCGCAAAGGTAAATTCATTTTCATCGTGGGGAAGCATCGCCGAGGTCGCATTCATCGCTTCAGCCAGATCGCGCGTCGCCAGGTTCCAGACAAACTCGCCGGTTTCGGTAATATTACGCACGCTGTCTTTCCAGCCGTTGCTGGAAAAACCGATGATGGGCGGACGATAGTTAAAGCAGTTAAAGAAGCTATACGGCGCGAGATTCAGCTGACCGGCGTTGTCGCACGAGGAGATCCAGCCAATCGGGCGTGGGCCAATAATCGCGTTCAGTGGGTCATGCGGCAGGCCGTGTCCCAGAGAAGGTTGATAGAAATACATAGTGCTCTCTTAATGGTGGGGCAGACACGAATTGCGTTTCGCTCAGTACCCTGGATCAGGACACTCAGCGTAACGCAATCCGCCAGGAATTAAGACTGAATAAATTTCAGCAAATCGTCATTGATCTGGTGCTTATGCGTGGTGCATATGCCGTGAGAACCCCCGGCATAGACCTTCAGCTCAGCGTTCGGCAGGATCTCTGCAGCCACCCGACCACAGGTCTCGATCGGGACTATCTGGTCGTCGTCGCCGTGGATCACCAGCGTCGGGATAGTCATCTTTTTCAGATCTTCACGCAGATCGGTTTCAGAGAACGCTTTTACGCAGTCATACAGCGCCTTGATCGACCCCTGAAGCCCCTGCTCAACGAAGCTCTCCCGCACCGCTTTGGACTCTTTCGCCCCCGGGCGGTTATAGCCATAAAACGCCTCGGTCAGCGCATAGAAGAAAGCCGCGCGATCGTTAATCACGCCTTCCCGAATACCATCAAACACCTCTTTCGGCACACCGTTCGGGTTGAAATCGGTTTTGATCATAATCGGTGTCACGGCACCAATAAGTACCGCTTTCGCCACGCGATCCGTACCATGGCGACCAATATAGCGCGCCACTTCGCCACCGCCGGTTGAATGCCCCACGTGAACAGCGTCTTTCAGATTCAGACGCGCCGTCAGCTCAGCCAGGTCGTCGGCGTACTGATCCATATTGTGCCCATCCCACGGCTGCGCTGAGCGGCCATGTCCGCGGCGGTCATGTGCAATTACGCGAAATCCTTTTGACCCCAGGTATAACATTTGGTCTTCAAAGGCATCCGCCGTCAGCGGCCAGCCGTGGCTAAACACCACGGGTTGCCCGCTTCCCCAGTCTTTAAAATATAAATAACTGCCGTCTTTCAACGTAATTTTGTCGTAATCGCTCATGAGATCTCCTGAGAAGAAACACTGAATGCGGATAGTCGCCCGCAGGGGGCGCTTAAAAAGAATAATGCAAATTGGCAAGGGAGCACGTTTTTCACCGAAAATTCATATGACCCATGAATGTGACCTGTATCACTTCAAAGTTGTGCGCTCAGCCAGTATCATCAGAAGAGTTAAACCCTCGCTGCCAGACGGCGAGGGTTTTCTTTTGGATTGGTTTCTGCGTTACACGCAGCATTAACGACATGGAGTAAAAAATGTCCAGACCCACCATCATCATCAATGAGCTTGACGCAGAACGTATTGACAGACTGCTGGAAAAAGCAGAATTCGCTTCGCTTCCGGTGGCTGACGCCCTGAATGAAGAGCTTGACCGGGCGCAGATGTGCACGCCTGAATCCATGCCGCACGACGTGGTCACCATGAACAGCCGGGTTAAATTCCGTAACCTGGCCACCGGTGAAGAGCTGACCCGAACGCTGGTCTACCCGGCGCAGATGACCGACAGCAGTGCACAGCTTTCGGTCCTTGCCCCTGTGGGTGCCGCGCTTCTTGGTCTGCGTACGGGAGACACCATCAACTGGGCGTTGCCAGGCGGTGCCGCGGCGCATCTGGAAGTGCTGGAGCTGCTCTACCAGCCAGAAGCCGCGGGCGACTACCTGCGTTAACCCCATCTGAACAAACGCTCCCGCGTTGCACAGAGGATGCACCCGCATCCTCTTTCCGCAAATTCACCCGATTATCCTATATCGCCCGAAAACCCCTTAACCCACGCTTAATCTGTTTGGGTGCCGCGGGGACGGTCATGAGTGAGATAGTGGTTATCACACTTATTTTTCTCATTATTCTGGCGATCATCGTCATGGCGGTGCTTTATCTTGAGCGTCATCGGTAAGCGATAATCTCACACCACCCCACCCGGGAAAGCATTGACCAGGCCTTTCACCTGCTGTGCCGCCGCGTCAGGCGTTTCCGCCCCCGGCACCAGAATGACCTTGCGGCACTCCTCCTCCCGTTTTTCGAAAATCTTGTAGGCGCGTTCCGCATCCGCCAGCGGCAGATAGTGGGTCACAATCTCCTCCGGCGTAAGCAGCCCTTTTTCGATAAGCGGCAGCAACTCGCCCAGCCAGGCGTGGACGTGTGTCTGCCCCATCCTGAAACTCAGCCCTTTATCGAAGGCATCGCCAAACAGGAAGCCGTGAATAAACCCGGCGTAAACGCCAGGGACGCTGACAACGCCGCCGCGCCGGACAGCCGCGATACACTGACGCAGCGCTTTGCCGCTGCTGCCTTCAATTTTAAGGTTGCTGAGGATTGTTTCCGTGGTGCTGCCTTTGGCTTCGAACCCGACGGCATCAATCACCGCATCGACACCACGCTGGCCGGCAGTTTGCTCAATGATTTTTTCGGCGGCATCGTTATCATCATCAAAGTTGACAGGGATTGCGCCGTAGCGCGCCTGAGCGAATTGCAGGCGATACGGGTGATGGTCGATAACGAAGATCTGTTCCGCCCCGAGCAGTCGCGCGCAGGCAATGGTCAGCAACCCCACCGGCCCGGCGCCGAACACGGCCACGCTCGATCCTTTTTCGATCTGCGCATTTTTTGCCGCCTGCCAGGCGGTGGGTAAAATATCTGACAGGAACAGCGCTTTGTCATCGGACAACAGCGGCGGCACCTTGAACGGCCCAACGTTCCCCTTCGGTACGCGAACATATTCCGCCTGGCCTCCCGGCACGCCGCCGTAGAGATGGCTATAGCCAAACAGCGCGGCTGGCGCGGGAATCTGCTTTTTGTTCAGCGCGGCGCCCTGCCCGGCGTTGGTCGTCTCGCAGGCCGCGTATTGCTGCAGACGGCAGAAGAAACAGTCACCGCAGGCAATCACAAACGGGATAACCACGCGATCGCCCTTCTGTAAATTCTTCACCTCCCTGCCGCACTCAACGATTTCCCCCATAAATTCATGACCAAAAATATCGCCGTGTTGCACCTTCGGGATTTTGCCGCGATAGAGATGCAGATCGGACCCGCAAATCGCCGTAGCCGTAACCCGCAGAATAATATCGTCTGGCTGTTCAATGATGGGATCGGGGACATTCTCGACGCGAACATGATGTGGGCCGTGATACGTGAGTGCTTTCATGCAACCTCCGAAAGGATCCAGGACAGTGTATAAAGGGTAGCTACCCCAGAAGACTTGCCCGTGATGACGGATCTTTTGAGATTTTTCCTGGCGAGATCAAAAAGTGGCGCCGCGCTTACAGAAACCATTCATATTTTGTGGTTGAATGAATTCAGCGTTTATAAACAAGGAGAAACGGGTATGTATCAGACAATCATTATGCCGGTTGATGTTTTCGAGATGGAGCTGAGCGACAAGGCCGTACGCCACGCGGAGTTCCTGGCGCAGCAGGACGGGATCATCCATCTTTTACACGTGTTACCGGGTTCCGCCAGCCTGAGTCTGCACCGCTTTGCCGCCGATGTACGTCGCTTCGAAGAGCATCTTCAGCACGAAGCTGAAAATCGTCTACAAACCATGGTCGGGCATTTCAGCATCGACCCTTCACGTATCAAAACTCACGTCAGGTTCGGCAGCGTGCGGGATGCCGTTAATGAACTGGCCAATGAACTGAAAGCAGACGTCGTGGTGATCGGTTCCCGTAATCCTTCCATTACCACCCACCTGCTGGGCTCTAACGCGTCGAGCGTGATCCGTCACACCCACATTCCGGTGATGGTCGTCAGGTAAAAAAAAGAGGCCACCTTTCGGTGGCCTCTTGCTGTTGCAGGTGTAGTCTTGCTTTCTTTTTATGCCGTTTTGGTGCGAATCAGATAATCGAACGAGCTCAGAGACGCTTTCGCCCCTTCACCGGTGGCAATGATGATCTGTTTGTACGGAACCGTGGTGCAGTCCCCTGCCGCGAACACCCCTTTCACGCTGGTTTCGCATTTCGCATCGATAATAATTTCGCCCATCCGGTTGCGCTCAATCGCGCCGTCCAGCCAGGTGGTGTTTGGCAACAGACCAATCTGTACGAAGATCCCCGCCAGCGCCACGCTATGTACGTCACCGCTCACGCGGTCGCGGTATTCCAGACCGGTTACTTTGCTGCCGTCACCTTTCACTTCCGTGGTCTGCGCATTCAGCACGATATCGACGTTTTTCAGGCTACGCACTTTGTCCTGCAGCACCTGGTCCGCTTTCATTTCTGGGGCGAACTCCAGCAGGGTTACGTGTTCAACGATACCCGCCAGGTCAATCGCCGCTTCCACACCGGAGTTACCGCCGCCGATCACCGCCACGCGTTTACCTTTAAACAGCGGGCCGTCGCAGTGCGGGCAGTAGGTGACGCCTTTGGTGCGATACTGATCTTCACCCGGGACGTTCATGTTGCGCCATTTGGCGCCGGTGGCAATGATAATGCTGCGCGCTTTCAGCACCGCGCCGGAGGCGGTTTCAATCTGGTGTAACCCCCCTTCAACCGCGGCCGGAACCAGCTTGCTGGCGCTCTGGCTGTCGATCACATCCACTTCATAATCGCTGACGTGCGCCTTCAGTGCGCCAGCCAGTTTCTGGCCTTCGGTCTTCGGCACAGAGATGTAGTTTTCGATATCCACGGTGTCGAGCACCTGGCCACCGAAGCGTTCGCCCATCAGTCCGGTACGAATGCCTTTACGGGCGGAGTAAACCGCCGCCGCCGCGCCCGCCGGGCCGGAGCCGACAATCAGAACATCATACGCGTCACGTTTGTTCAGCGCTTCTGCCGCACGTTTTTCGGCACCCGTGTCCACTTTGGCAACGATTTCGGTCAGCGTCATACGGCCCTGGCCAAACTCCTGACCGTTCATAAAGACCGCCGGAACGCCCATGACGTTACGGTCGGTGATTTCGTTCTGGAACGTACCGCCGTCAATCGCCGTGTGCTTAATGCGCGGGTTCAGCACCGACATCAGGTTCAGCGCCTGCACCACGTCCGGGCAGTTATGGCAGGAGAGCGAGTAATAGGTTTCAAACTCAAAATCGCCGTCAATATCGCGGATCTGCTCGAGCAGCGCCTGCGCCTCTTTTGACGGATGACCACCGGTCCACAGCAGTGCCAGCACCAGCGAGGTGAATTCGTGGCCCAGTGGAGAACCGGCAAAACGCGGCCCCTGGTCAGAACCCGGATTGGTGATCAGGAAGGAGGGCTTGCGCACCGCCAGACCGTTATCTTCTTTGAAGGTCACGTTCGGTGACAGTTCGGCGATCTCTGCCAGCAGTTCCTTGATCTCTGCCGATTTAGCGCTGTCGTCCAGCGTGGCAATCAGCTCAACAGGTTTGGTCAGTTTCTCAAGGTAGGCCTTGAGCTGGGTTTTCATATTGGTGTCGAGCATTGTTCTTCCCTCTCTAAAAACGTCATCATGCAAGCTGCCTTATTCGGGCGGCCTGAATGCAACTTGCATCATGGTGCTGGAATAAAATGGGCGCGGGCGCGCCCATTACGACTGTCATTTCCGGAGCCTGTCGCGTCAGAGCAGGCGATGCTCTACGCGAAAGACGGCGGGAAACTTAGATTTTGCCAACCAGGTCTAAAGACGGTGCCAGAGTCGCTTCGCCTTCTTTCCATTTCGCCGGGCAAACTTCGCCTGGGTGAGAAGCAACGTACTGCGCCGCTTTCACTTTACGCAGCAGGTCAGAAGCATCACGGCCGATACCTTCAGCGGTAACTTCGATTGCCTGGATAATGCCCTGCGGGTCAACAACGAAGGTAGCACGGTCAGCCAGGCCTTCATCTTCACGCATGTTGTCGAAGTTACGGGTCAGGGCGCCAGTCGGGTCGCCGATCATCGCGTATTTGATTTTCGCGATGGTTTCAGAGCTGCTGTGCCATGCTTTGTGGGTGAAGTGGGTGTCGGTAGAAACAGAGTAAACGTCTACGCCCAGCTTCTGCAGTTCGTCGTAATGGTCTGCAACGTCACCCAGTTCGGTCGGGCAAACGAAGGTGAAGTCAGCCGGATAGAAGAAGAAGACGCTCCAGCGGCCTTCGGTATCTTTCTCGGTCACTTCGATGAATTCACCGTTTTTGAACGCCTGGTTTTTGAAAGGTTTAATTTTGGTATTAATCAAAGACATCTGTACTTCCTCCGTGTTTTCGTTGAGATGTAAGGTAACCAACTTTCGCCGGGTGGGCTAATGCGTTTGCTTTATCAAATCAATCAGCCATACCTAACAACCCGAACAAGACAACGTGATGAACTGAATTAACGAAAAGCCAAAAGTAAAAAGGCCGCCCTGGTGGGCGGCCCTGATACCTGAACTTTCCACAGGAACTTTCAGTGCCAGCAATTGCTGGCGTTGCGTTGCGCTCTACATACCTCATATCAAGGCCGTAACAGCGCCTTGATTACAACACCCGCACAGCGCGAGGGCAATGCACATGAGCGCCAATCGTATCTATGGCTGTGATAGGTTTCATCGAACACGGTTTATCGCGCAGGAGTGAAGACGCGCCTGCGAGGATTAATAAAAATGAATGATAATTATTTGTCTATATATAATTGAGACTATTTTAATGCAAACAGCCTCGCAGTTTTAGAGATAAAAATATCTTAATATTCATTGAAGCTCTATTTTATAAATCTGCCATCGTGATATATTAAGTCAACATACAACTCTAATTAAGTAAGTTAATTGCATGGATGGTAAATGATTAACTTCCTTCTATAGTTATCAGTGATGTGTTAACGCAACGCAGTCCACTCAGGATGAAACATGGCTAATCTCTACGATCTAAAAAAATTTGATCTTAATCTGCTGGTAATTTTCGAGTGTATTTATCAGCACTTAAGCATCAGCAAGGCAGCAGAAACGCTCTATATTACGCCCTCGGCGGTCAGCCAGTCGCTGCAAAGGTTGCGTAATCAGCTCAACGATCCCCTGTTCATTCGTTCCGGGAAAGGGATTACGCCCACCACGGTAGGCGTGAACCTGCACCATCATCTTGAGCAAAACCTCAACCAGCTTGAGCAGACGATTAACATCATGCATGGCTCAACGCTAAAAAAGAATTTTGTGGTGTACAGCCCGCAAATCCTGACCACCGAAAACCTGCTGGGTCCGCTTAAATTATTGATGCGAGAGCACAATTACGAGATTGAACTGCATGACATGCTGCTCTCTGCTGACTCCGCAGAGGATCTACTGGCATACCGTAAGGCAGACTTAATTTTCTCAATGGCCCCGGTTAGTAACCGTTCAATGATTTGTGTGCCATATGCATCCTATTCCGTCCTGCTGGTCTGCAGCCAGGATCATCCGCGGATGAAAGAGGTGGCCACCATGGAAGAGCTTCAGGAAGAGAAGTTTACGATATTCCTCAGTGATGAGCCGGGCGTTAAAACCTATCAATCGATGGCAGAAAAAGTGCATGCGGAAAAGACAATCGGTTTTCGCTGTGACTCTGTATTTACTATTATTTCGATGATAAGTGCCTCTCATTTAATTGGTTACGTACCCGAAATTTTATTTGATAAATACAGTGAAGTGCTAAGACTCAAAAAAATCACTGCACCGTTCACCCTTCCCTCGCTTGACATTTTTATGATTTATAATCGTTCGGCATTGAACAGTACGGCATTCGCGAAATTTATTAACGAAGTAACAGAAAAATAACAGCGACGGGCTGTGTCGCTCACAGCCCGTTCTCTTTGTTAATACATAATCCTGACTTATATTTTATAACGCGCTTTCGCGTTATTTTGACTGATATTACTCTCACTTATTATAGGCAGACCGCCGTTATTCTAACGCGAGAGGGATGACACGCTCAGAGTGTATTCAGCCGCTCCGCCGCCGCGAGAAGCGTCGATTCCTGTTTCGCAAAACAGAGCCGGATCAGCTTATGCGGGAACGGGTCGGCGCAAAATACGGACAGCGGAATGGCAGCAACGCCCACCTCTTTTGTCAGCCACTGGCAAAAACTCACGTCATCCCGCTCCGAAATCGCGCTGTAGTCCGCCAGCAGGAAGTAGGTCCCTTCGCAGGGTAAAATCTCCAGACGGCTCTGGCTTAGCGCATTCACAAACAGATCCCGACGCTGACGGTAGAATGCCGGCAGGTCGCGGTAGTGCTCCGGTTCGGCGCGCAGCATATCAGCCAGGGCCAGCTGGGCCGGCGTATTTACGGCAAACGTCAGGTACTGATGCACTTTACGCAGCTCAGCGCTGATGGCCGCGGGAGCCACGCAGTACCCCACCTTCCAGCCGGTCATATGATAGGTTTTACCAAATGACGATACCGCCACGGCACGCTCGCGAAGCTGCGGATGGGCCAGCACGCTGGCATGCCCTTCCTGCGCAAAACAGATGTGCTCATACACTTCATCGCTCAGCACGTAAATTTCACGCCCGGCAATCGCCTGCCACAGCTTTGCGAAATCGGTTTTCTGCCATGCGGTCGCCGACGGGTTGTGTGGGGTATTGATAATAACCAGACGGGTTTTGTCGCTCAGCAAGGCAGCAAACGCCTGCCAGTCCGGACGGAAATGCGGTGGCTGTAGCGCGATACGTTTCACCACGCCGCCGGAGAGTTCAACCGCCGGCGCGTAGCTGTCATAACTCGGGTCAAAGCAGATCACCTCATCACCCGTGCGCACCAGCGCGGTAATTGCGGCATACAACGCTTCGGTCGCCCCTGCCGTCACCGTGATGTCGCTGGTAGCGTCTGGCTTATAGCCATACAGCTCAGCCGTTTTGTCTGCTATGGCGTCCCGCAGTGCCTGCACGCCCGTCATCGGTGCATACTGGTTCGCCCCCTGCGCAACGTGGTACGCCAGACGTTCCTGCAAATAACGCGGGCCATCAAAATCCGGGAACCCTTGCGAGAGATTAATGGCGTTGTGCTGCTGGGCCAGTGCGCTCATTTGCGTAAAGATGGTGGTGCCAAGACTGGGAAGTTTACTCTGAGGAATCAATGCGTTATTGCTCATTGTGTTGTGCCTGCATGTAATACTTATGTTGCTGACACTATAACACGATGTTAGTCTTTGGCAATCAAGACGCTTAGACGTCTAAACAATATGAATATTCCTGACCGAGAGGGAAAAAGGAAGATGACCGACAACCTGCAACTCACACACCTGGTCGACGCCTGCCGCTGGATCGGCGCCAAAGGCTGGGCCCCCGCGACCGGCGGCAACATGTCCGTGCGTCAGGATGCGCATCTGTGCTGGCTCAGTGAATCCGGCAAAGATAAAGGCAGCCTGACCACCGACGATTTTCTGCAGGTGGAGATTGCGACCAACCGTGCACCCTCTGGCCGCACGCCGTCGGCTGAAACCGGGCTTCACACGCTCATCTATCGTCTGTTTCCCGAAGCCAACGCGGTTCTGCACGTCCATACCGTCAATGCCACGGTCTTGTCGCGGCTGGTCAAAGAGCCTGAGCTGAATATCACCGGCTTTGAGATGCAAAAATCCCTCTCCGGGCAGAGTACGCATCTGGATACGGTCGCCATCCCGGTGTTTGATAACGACCAGGATATCGACGCCCTCGCCGCGCGCATTGCCGAATACGCTCAGGCGCACCCGTTTAATTATGGTTTTCTTCTGCGCGGTCATGGCTTAACCTGCTGGGGACGCGATGTGGCCGAGGCCCGCCGTCATCTGGAAGGACTGGAATTCTTATTTGAATGCGAAATGCGTTTACGACACTGGGAGAGAGTATGATTCGCGCGATTGTGACGGATATTGAAGGGACCACCAGCGATATCCGTTTTGTCCATGATGTTTTGTTCCCCTACGCGCGTGAGCGTCTGGCGGCCTTTGTGTCCGCGCAGCAGTACGCCGAGCCGGTCAAATCGATTCTGGACAACCTGCGTGATGAAATTAACCACCCGCACGCCAGCGTAAGCGACCTTATCGACACACTTTTTACGTTTATGGATGAAGACCGCAAGTCAACCGCGTTAAAGGCGCTGCAGGGGATCATCTGGCACGACGGCTACGTTAACGGCGATTTTACCGGCCACCTCTACCCGGACGTCCTGCCTGCGCTGGAAAAATGGAAAGCGCAGGGTATTGATCTCTATGTTTATTCCTCAGGCTCCGTCGCGGCGCAGAAACTGTTATTTGGCTACAGCGACGAAGGTGATATTACTCATCTGTTCAGCGGCTATTTTGATACCCACATCGGTGCCAAGCGCGACGTCCAGTCTTACCAGAACATTGCGGCACAAACGGGTATCCCCCCGTCGCAGATCCTGTTCCTGTCGGATATACATCAGGAGCTGGACGCCGCTGAGCAGGCAGGTTTTCGCACCCTGCAGCTGATTCGCGGCGATGATGACGGTGCAAGCCATCACCATCAGGTACACCAGTTCGACGAGATTAACCCGGAGCAGATCCCTTCATGAGCGCATTGACCATTTATTCCGATAAAGACCCCAGTCAACCTCGCTGGCACAGCACCGACGCTGCCGACATCGCCCAACAGCTCAACGCCAGAGGGGTGCGTTTTGAACGCTGGGCCGCAGACCGCGACTTAGGCCGCGATCCTGCCCCCGATGCGGTTATCGCGGCTTATCAGCATGCGATCGACACGTTAGTGGCAGAGAAAGGTTATCAGAGCTGGGACGTCATCAGCCTGCGTGCCGACAACCCTCAAAAAGAGGCGCTGCGCGCAAAGTTCCTGAACGAGCATACCCACGGGGAAGATGAAGTGCGTTTCTTTGTTGAGGGTGCGGGGCTGTTTTGCCTGCACATTGGCGACGAGGTGTGTCAGGTATTGTGTGAGAAAAACGACCTGATTTCCGTGCCTGCCGGAACGCCGCACTGGTTTGATATGGGCTCAGAGCCGAACTTTACCGCCATTCGTATTTTTGATAACCCCGAGGGGTGGATTGCGCAGTTCACCGGCGATGCGATTGCGGATGCGTATCCGCGTCTGGCATGATTTTTCCCCTCTCCCTCCAGGGAGAGGGGGCGAAAAAACGTCAGTGTTTCAACCCCTTCGTATATGCCACCAGCTGGTCCAGCACAATCCCCCACCCTTCGTGGAAGCCCATCTGTTCATGCTGCTCGCGGATTTCCGCCGTTGGGTGGCGAGCAATGGCGGTATAACGCGTTTTGCCCTCCCCCACATCATCCAGCAGTAGAATGGCCGTCATAAACGGCTTTTCGGCGGGCTTCCAGCCTTCCGTATAACCGTCGGTAAAGACCAGCTTCCTGCCGGGATCGATTTCGAGAAACACACCCCGGTTATCCATCCGTTGCCCGTCTACCTCAAACACCGTGTTAAACCGCCCGCCAACGCGCAGGTCGAGGTCACACTCGGTCACTTTGTGCGGAACCGGAATGAAGAAGTTTTTGATGTGCTCGGGTGTCGTCCAGCAGAGCCACAGCAGATCGCGCGGGGCATCCACCACGCGTTCCAGTTTTAAGTCTGTATCAGGATCAAGCGTCACGTGACTGTCCTCCTAAAGGGAACCCCTTAAAGGATAGTCGTCCTCAGGCGAATTTCCCTTTTGCCACCTCTTCCGGCGTGACGATGCCCGTATCCAGCACCCAACCGCTTATCAATGTCGCTGGCGTGACGTCAAAGGCCGGGTTGTAGACCTGCGCGTTTTCAGGAGCCCACTGCACCGCGCCAAAGCTCCCGGCCACGCCCGTCACTTCGCTGGCCGCACGTTGTTCAATGGGGATTGCCTCACCGTTCGGGCACGCCGGGTCAAGCGTGGTATGCGGGGCAGCGACATAGAACGGTATACCGTGGAACGTTGCCAAAACTGCCAGAGAATAGGTGCCAATTTTATTCGCCACGTCGCCGTTGGCCGCAATACGGTCTGCGCCCACCCACACCGCGTCAACCAGCCCTTTTGCCATCAGGCTGGCGGCCATGGAATCGGCGATCAGCTGGTACGGCACGCCCAGCTCGCCGAGTTCCCATGCGGTCAGTCTTCCGCCCTGCAACAGGGGGCGGGTTTCATCCACCCAGACAGAGCTGACGCGTCCTTCCTGATGCGCGCGGGCAATCACGCCGAGCGCGGTGCCAACCCCTGCCGTCGCCAGCCCGCCGGTATTGCAGTGGGTCAACAGACGGCTGCCGGGTTTCACCAGCGTACTGCCGGCATTCGCGATGGCCTCGCACAGCTGCTTGTCTTCATCAATCAGACGCAGCGCTTCCGCCACCAGCGCAGGCACAAAATCCTCCTGCCAGAGAGCCAGCTTCATGCGGTCGAGGTTGTTCATCAGGTTCACCGCCGTCGGGCGGGATGCCCGCAGGGTCTCCAGGGCCACAGCCAGTTCATCACGGCTTTTGCCGTTTTCCGCCAGAAGGGCCAGCAGCAGGCTTGCAGAGAGACCAATCAGCGGTGCCCCGCGTACGCGCAGGGCGTGAATATGGCCGACCAGCGCCTCTACCGTCGAGGCGTCAAGCCAGCGTTTCTCCTGAGGAAGCGCCTGCTGATCGAGAATAAATAACTGATTCTCCGCCACTCGCAGGCTGGTCGTCTGTAATGTCTGCATGTCGTTAATTCCCTGTTGCGTTGTTGTAGCACATTGTGTCAGGATGAAATCCAGATGTATAGACGTCTAAATGTCTTTATTAGCTAAACCAGTGAGGAACAGGCAATGTCGCAATACCGTACCTTTACCGCCCAGGATGCCGTGGAGTATGCAAAGCAGTTCGGCGGCCTTGATGATCCCTCATCGCTGGTGGAGGCGCAGGAAGTGGGCGACGGTAACCTCAATCTGGTGTTCAAAATTTTCGATACCGAGGGTGTAAGCCGCATCGTTGTTAAGCAGGCGCTGCCGTATGTGCGCTGCGTCGGCGAATCCTGGCCACTGACCCTGGATCGCGCCCGCCTGGAGGCGCAAACGCTGATCGAACACTACCAGCACAGCCCGCAGCACACGGTGAAAATCCACCACTTCGACCCCGAACTGGCGGTGATGGTGATGGAAGATCTCTCCAGCCATGCCATCTGGCGCGGGGAGCTGATCAAAAATACCTACTACCCGCAGGCGGCGCGTCAGCTGGGTGAATACCTCGCGCACACGCTGTTCCATACCAGCGACTTTTACCTGCACCCGCATGACAAGAAAGCGCAGGTCGCGAAATTCCTTAATCCGGAGATGTGCGAGATCACCGAAGATCTGTTCTTCAACGATCCGTACCAGGTCCACGAACGTAACAACTACCCTGCTGAACTGGAAAAAGACGTTGCCGCCCTGCGCGATGACGCTCAGTTAAAAATTGCCGTGGCCTCGCTGAAGCACCGCTTCTTCTCACACGCTGAAGCCCTGTTGCATGGCGATATTCACAGCGGCTCGATTTTCGTGGCAGACGGCAGTCTGAAAGCCATCGACGCAGAGTTCGGCTACTTCGGCCCCATCGGTTTTGACGTCGGCACCGCCATCGGCAACCTGCTGCTCAATTTCTGCGGCCTGCCGGGGCATCTCGGTATTCGCGATGCCGCCGCGGCCCGTGAACAGCGTCTGACCGACATTCAGACGCTGTGGAACACCTTCGCGGAGCGCTTCCAGATCCTGGCCAGTGAGAAAACGCGCGATGCGGCACTTGCTGCCCCGGGCTACGCCTCTGAATTCCTGAAAAAGGTTTGGAAAGACGCGATCGGATTCTGCGGCACGGAGCTGATTCGCCGCAGTGTCGGTCTGTCGCACGTGGCGGATATCGAGACCATTCAGGATGAAGCAATGCGCCACGAATGCCTGCGCCACGCGATTACGCTTGGCAAGGCGCTGATTGTGATTTCCGACCGTATCAACACCGCTGAAGATCTGGTGGCGCGGGTGCGTCAGTACAGTTAAACGCCTCGGCCCTCTCCCGATGAAGAGGGCCGTCAGAAAGACACCAGCGCGCCGTTACCCCAGATACTCAATCACCGACAATCCACCGTTATAATCCGTGCTGTAGATAATGCCCTGCGCATCGACAAACACATCGCATGACTGGATCACCTGCGGTCGATTCGGCCGCGTATCCATCATCCTCTCAGGCGCCGCCGGCACCAGCGCACCGGTTTCAACCGGACGGTAAGGATTGGAAATATCAAACGCGCGCACACCCGCATTCTGCCAGGTCGCAAAAATCAGCGTAGAGCTGACAAAGCTTCCCGGCCGGTTCTCGTGCAGGTTGTGTGGACCAAAATGCGCCCCTTTCGCCACATAATCCCGCTCCTGCGGCTGCGGGAATGTGGAAATACTTACCGGGTTCGACGGCTCGCGAATATCAAACAGCCAGATGAACTTCTCACCGTCCTCCTGGTTATCCAGTACCGCTTCATCCAGCACCACCAGCAGGTCACGATCCGGCAATGGCAGCGCGGTGTGCGTGCCACCTCCAAACGGCGGGCTCCAGTTGCGATGGCTAATCAGCTTCGGCTGCGTGCGATCCTTCACGTCCAGCAGCGTCAGTCCCCCGTCGCGCCAGCTCCCGTAAGCGGTATCCCCGGCGATAATCGCGTGGTGCAGCGCGTAGCGTTTGCCTTCCGGCCAATTGGGTTGCTCACCGTCGGCCTGGTTCATCCCCGGCAGCCACCAGCGCCCGGCCACCTCAGGCTTTTGCGGGTCGGTCAGATCGATCGTCAGGAAAATATAGTCGGTAAAGCCGTCGATCAGCGCCGAAACATACGCCCAGCGCCCGCCGACGTACCAGATACGGTGAATGCCGATGCCGCTCAGGGATAAAAAGCCGATCTCACGCGGTTTGTCAGGGGTGGAGATATCAAACACCCGCAACCCGGCGCTCCAGCCCTTGTCCTGCACGTCGCGTACGGTTTCCCCTACCTGACGGGTGTAGTAGACCTTTTCGTCAGCGAAACGGGCATCCGCGAACAAGTCTCGCGCATTAATGACCAGCAGGAGATCGTCGTGCGCCTGGAGATGAACGTTCCAGGTGCCGGGCGGCGCGGGCATATAGCCTGCCGGTTTGGGATGTTTAGGGTCGCGCACGTCCACAATGGAAAAGCCCTGTGAGACCATATGCCCGATGTACGCGAAACCGCGATGCACCATCAGCTGCACGCCGTCCGGGCGACCGCCCTGGTCGCTATGGCCAATCAGCCGCATATTGCGGCTGTATTCAGGCGTGGGAAGCACACTCATTGATGTTTCGCTTCAAGCGTCGCAAACCACGGGGCGATAAAATCTTCGGTCTGACCCCAGCCTGGAATGATTTTCCCCAGCGACGCCACGTTCACCGCGCCTGGCTGTGCGGTCAGCAGCGCCTGCGGGATCGCCGCCGCTTTGAAATCATACGTGGCGGGTGTGGTTTCACCGGCAATCTTGTTGGCAATCAGACGTACGTTGGTTGCACCAATCAGCTTCGGATCCACCGCCACGCTCACTTTCCACGGGCTACCTGGCTCGCGCATCAGCTGAAGATCCTGGTTTGAGATATCGATGCTGTAGAGTTTGATTTCGGTGCGGCCGTTCTCTTTCAGGGCTTTGTAGGCCCCCTGGCTGAAGGCATCCCAGGTTCCCCAGATGGCGTCAATTTTGCCTTTCGGGTATTTCGCCAGAATAGCGCCCACTTTATTCGCGGTATCTCCCTGCACGTCAGACGAAACGGCACCGATAGACTCCAGCTCTTTAATGTCCGGATACTGCTTCTGCAGCGCTTTATAGGCTGCCTGACGACGTTCCATCGGCGGGAAACCGGCAACCCACAGCTTCACGATGTTGGCTTTGCCGTTGAAATCTTTTGCCAGCTGGCCGAAAGAGAGATGGGTAAGGGAAGCATCATCCTGCTGGGTCACGGTCACCCCGGGAATGTCGCCCTGAACGGCGGTATCAAACACCGACACTTTAATACCGGCATCGACGGCTTTTTTCACCAGCGCGGTCGCATAGGGGTCGCGCCCCTGAGAGAGGATAATCCCGTCATATTTCTGGCTGATCGCCTGATTGACGAAGTCCTGGAATTTGGCATCGTCGCCATTGCTCAAAAAGGTGCTGACCTTAAAGCCGAGCTTTTTGCCTTCCTGAATGGCACCGGCGACAAACTGCGTGGTGTTGTCGTCAGAGCCGAGGTTACGGATCACCGCAATGCGGATAGGGCCGTCATGATTTGCAATGGCGGGCGGAAGCGGTGCGGGGGTTGCCGCAAGGCCTGGCAGCGACGTCAGTAACCCTAATGCCACCAGAGAGAGGGTGATTTTTTTCATTCTGTTTTCCCGTTGTGTTGTGATCAATCGTTAGCGTTTTTGTATGTAGGTAATCGCCAGCGCCACGGCGAGCACCAGCCCTTTTATAATGTCCATCGCGTAATAGGGTACGGAAAGCATCACCAGACCGTTCGACAGCACGCCAAGAATGACTGCCCCGACGAGCGTACCCAGCGCGTTCGGTTTTCCGGACCCGGCGAGCGAGAAGCCAATCCACGCCGCCGCAACCGCATCCATCAGATAGCCACCGCCCGCATTCACCTGTGACGAGCCAATCCGCGAGGCCAGTAAAATGCCGCCTAGTCCGGCGAGCAGAGAGGCAATCACGTAGGCCGCCACCTTGTAGCGCGTGGTGCGAATACCGGAGAGACGTGCCGCCTCCGGATTACCGCCGATGGCATACATGCGTCGTCCGTGGGTGGTCAGTGACAGCCCCAGCTGTGCGAGGATCGTCACCACCAGCATGATGATCACGATAGTCGGCACCTGTCCCAGCAGGCTGAATGCCGCCGGAATGGTCCCTTCAGCCATGTCGCCGCTCGGCAGCACCATGTTTTCGGTAATTGACCCGCCGTAGCTGTAGGTCATCGCCACGCCCTGGATAACAAACAGGCTGGCAAGCGTGGCAAGCATGTCCGGGATCCGCAGGATGACAATCAGAAACGCGTTAAACAGGCCAACCAGGGTACAGAGCGCCAGGGTAATCAGTATCGATTCGGTGGTGCCGAAGCCGTACCAGACGAACAGTGACACCACCAGCGCGTTAGCCAGCGATGCCGTTGAACCAACCGACAGGTCAAACCCGCCGATGGTCAGCGAAATTGACACCCCGATAGCAATCACCGTCACGATGGCAATGGAGCGCAGGATATTGATAATGTTGTTCGGATCGAGGAAGTTGTCCGACGCCAGGCCAAAGATGACCACCAGCGCCACCACGGTCAGCAACATGCCCCACTTGTAGAGAAAATCAAAAATTTGCTGACGGCCAGACGCCGCCGCCGTTACTGAAAGGGCCTTGCTCACGACGCCGTTCCTCCGGTTGAATAATAAAGTAGTGTCTCTTCGTGGGCCTCGGCCCCGGCGATTTCCGCCACGATACGTCCGTCCCACAGCACGCAAATGCGATCGCACAGCCCCACCAGTTCAGCGAATTCACCGGAGGCGTAAATCACCCCTTTGCCCTCGCGCGCCAGGCCGTCAATTAACTGGAACAGATCGGTTTTCGCTTTGACATCGACGCCTTTGGTCGGCTCATCGAAAATCAACACGCTGGCGTCGTTGCGCAGCCACTTGCCGATGGCAATCTTCTGCTGGTTGCCCCCCGACAGACGATGCAGCACCTGCCCCGGCCCACGCGCACGCACGCCGACGCGGGCAATCACCTCTTCCGCCCAGCGCCACGCCTGACGGTGGCCGAACAGGCTCCAGCGCGAGAAGCTGTTATCCGCGGTGACCGCCAGGTTCATGCTCACCGGTTCATCAATAAAAATGCCCTCTTTGCGCCGTTCCTCCGGTACCAGCGCCAGACCGCGCAATACCGAATCCGCCGGATCGCGCGGCTGCCAGGGCTGATGATTTAGCTCACCACGCGCTACACGGCTTTTGCTGGCCCCAAACAGCGCCTTGCAGAGTTCCGTTTTGCCCGCTCCCGCCAGCCCGGCAATGCCCAGGATTTCGCCTTTTCGCAGGTGCAGGGAGATATCTTTCAACAGCGCGTCATCGTGCAGCCCTTCCACGCGCAGTAACGTCTCGTCGCTGTGCGCAGGACGGGCCGGCGGATAGATATCGTTAAGCTCATGACCAAGCATCTTCTCAACGATTGCGTCACCGCTGAGGTTCGCCATCGGGCCGGATTCAATCAGCTTGCCGTCGCGCAGCACGGTTAAGGTGTCGCAAATAGCGTTCAGTTCGTGAATACGGTGAGAGATAAACACCACGCCAATCCCCTGCTTTTGCAGACGTCTCACTACGGCGAAAAGCCGTTCGCTTTCATGGCTATCCAGCGGCGCGGTCGGTTCATCCAGAATCAGAAAACGGCAGTGGTGTGAGAGCGCCCGCGCCAGCAAAATCTGCTGCTTTTCTGCCAGCGTGCAGGTGTCGACGATGCGTCGCACATCCAGAGCGATACCCAGTTGCGCCAGCGCCTGTTTCGCCTGCTGGCGGATTGCGCGCCAGCGATAGCGATGCCCCGGCTGTGCAAGCTGATCGAGCATGATGTTTTCGGCAATGCTCAGCCCTGGTATCAGCGCGACGTCCACTTCCTGCTGCACCAGATGGATACCCAGCCGTTTGGCATCAAGCGGCTCGCGGATCGTCACCGGCTGGTTATTAATGCAGATCTCACCTTCGTAGCGATCGTAAGTGCCGCACAGCACCGCCATCAGCGTCGATTTCCCCGCGCCGTTTGCGCCGGTCAGCGCATGCACGGAGCCGCCCATTAACGTCAAATCCACGCGCGACAACGCCTGAAAGCCGGAAAAGGCCAGGCTGATACCGCGCATCTCAAGGCGACTGGAAACCATCCGCGTTAAATCCTTCTTTCATATTGTGATTTATCGAATTTTTCACAGCTCCGGTTGACTGACAACGACGGAAAAGGCATAAGATAAAGCGAAATATTATTAGCCATCCGGATGTCCAGACATAACATCGGGTTAGCGCTTGCTAAAAAAAGGACAACACATGAGCAACACCGATATCCGCGTCGTGCCAGGCCCGGCGAACTATTTCTCGCATCCGGGAAGCCTTGCGCACCTGAATGAATTCTTTACGCCGGAACAGCTCTCCCGCGCGGTGTGGATTTATGGCGAACGCGCCATTGAAGGCGCGCGCCCTTTCCTGCCGGAAAGCTTTCACACACCGGGGGCGAAACATTTGCTCTTTAAAGGGCACTGCAGCGAACGTGACGTCACCGATCTGGTGACGTCGTCTGGCAATAACGCCAGCGTGGTGATTGGTGTCGGCGGTGGCGCACTGCTTGATACCGCCAAAGCGGTGGCGCGCCGTCTCGGCGTGCCGGTGGTGGCTATTCCCACCATCGCCGCCACCTGCGCCGCCTGGACGCCGCTCTCCGTCTGGTATAACGATGCCGGTCAGGCGCTGCAGTTTGAGGTGTTCGACGATGCTAACTTCCTGGTGCTGGTGGAACCGCACATTATCCTCAAAGCCCCAGCGGAGTACCTGCTGGCAGGCATCGGCGATACGCTGGCGAAGTGGTATGAAGCGGTGGTCCTGGCCCCTCAACCCGAACACCTGCCTCTGACCGTTCGTCTGGGGATCAACGGCGCGCTGGCGATCCGCGACGTGCTGCTTTCCCGTAGCGAAGAGGCGCTGGCCGACCAGCAGCGTGGCGAAGCGACGCAGGCGTTCAGGGATGTTGTGGATGCCATTATTGCCGGTGGCGGAATGGTGGGCGGTCTGGGCGAGCGCTATACCCGCGTGGCGGCCGCGCATGCGGTGCACAACGGTTTAACCGTTTTGCCGCAAACGGAAAAATACCTGCACGGTACCAAAGTGGCCTATGGCATCCTGGTGCAAAGTGCGCTGCTCGGCCAGGATGACGTGCTGGCCGAGCTGGTGGCGGCCTATCAGCGCTTTACCCTGCCCACCACGCTTCGCGAACTGGAGGTGGATATCAACAACCGCGACGAGCTGGACAAGGTCATTGCCCATACGCTGCGCCCGGTGGAATCTATCCACTATTTGCCGGTCGCGCTCACCCCTGAGGTTCTGCGCGCCGCGTTTGAGAAAGTGGAATCCTTCAGCCGTTAATCGTTCCGACCGACTATACCTAATGATGATTCTCATCACTCTCGCAACGAGGTCATCATGCAGATCGATTTAACAGGTAAGAAGGCGCTGGTTACCGGCGCCAGCCGTGGGTTGGGTCGTGCCATCGCACTTTCACTGGCACGCGCCGGTGCCGATGTGGTTATTACGTATGCAAAATCCGCCGACAAAGCCCAGGCGGTCACCGAAGAGATAAAGGCGCTTGGGCGCCACAGCGAGGCGATTCAGGCCGACAGCGCCAGCGCACAGGCCATTCAGGATGCGGTTACCCATGCGGCACGCTCCCTGGGCGGGCTGGATATTCTGGTCAATAACGCCGGGATCGCACGCGGCGGCCCGCTGGAGTCCATGACGCTGGCGGATATTGACGCCCTGATTAACGTCAATATCCGGGGCGTGGTGATTGCCATTCAGGAAGCGCTGGTGCATATGTCTGACGGCGGGCGCATTATCAACATCGGCAGTTGTCTGGCAAACCGTGTGGCGATGCCCGGTATTGCCGTCTATTCGATGACCAAATCTGCGCTCAACTCCCTTACCCGGGGTCTGGCTCGCGATCTCGGCCCGCGCGGCATTACCGTGAACCTTGTGCATCCTGGCCCGACAAACAGCGATATGAACCCGGAGGATGGAGAACAGGCTGAATCTCAGCGCCAGATGATTGCGGTGGGACATTACGGCCAGCCGGAAGACATCGCCGCCGCGGTCACCTTCCTGGCCAGTCCTGCCGCCGGACAAATATCCGGCACGGGACTGGATGTCGATGGCGGGTTAAACGCCTGATCGCATGTTGAATGTAAACAAAAGCAGATCAGCCTTTGTTTACCGAAAGAGGGTTAACAGCACTTCGCGCCGCCCTTGCCGCCGTAACGGGCGTCCTGGCGGTCGCGGAAGAAAGCTTCATAGGTCATTGGCGTCTGGTCAGGGTGGTTGACGCGCATATGCTCGACGTAGTTGTCGTAATCCGGAACGCCGATCATCATTTTGGCGGCCTGGCCCAGGTATTTTCCTGCTTTGGAGAGGGTGTCGAACATAGTGGATATCTCGTCTTTTATCCCCTCTCCCCGGCGGGGAGAGGGTGAGGTTGAGCGATTAATGCGCCCCTTTCGCCTGGGTCACAATCTCTTCCAGGTTCTCAGGCATTGGCTCATACGGTGTCTCTTTTGCCGTCGGCTTGTCTTCTTTCAGCGCCGCCAGTGCAGTCTTCAGAGAATACAACGCCAGCACCACAACCACCACCATAAAGAAGATGGTCAGCCCGGCGTCCAGACGGTTGTTAAACACCAGCTGCGACAGCTGTGATTCCGTATATTGCGCCGGGATCTTACCGCTGTCGATCATCGCCTGGAACTTGTTGGCAATAGCCAGGAAGCCCACCTTGTTGTCCGGGCTGAAGGCTTTCTGCCAGCCTGCCGTCAGGGTACAAATCAGCAGCCATGCGGTTGGCAGTAACGCCACCCACGCATAACGCTGACGCTTCATCTTGAACAACACTACCGCACAGAGCATCAGCGCCATGCCCGCCAGCATCTGGTTGGCAATACCAAACAGCGGCCACAGGGTGTTAATCCCCCCCAGTGGATCGACGACGCCCTGATGGAGGAAATATCCCCACGCCAGTACGCACAGCGCCGTTGCCAGCAGGTTCGCCGGTAATGAATCGGTACGTTTCAGGTTCGGTGAGATCACCCCCAGCAGATCCTGTAGCATGAAGCGTGCCGCACGCGTTCCTGCATCCACCGCCGTCAGAATAAACAGCGCTTCAAACAGAATGGCGAAGTGATACCAGAACGACACGTCCATCAGCCCGCCCAGCGCGCCGTGCAGAATATACGCCATACCCACCGCCAGCGTTGGCGCGCCCCCCGCACGGGAAATAATAGACTGCTCGCCCACTTCACTGGCGATATGGGTCAACGTGTCTGGGGTAATGGCAAAGCCCCAGCCGCTCACCACCTGCGCGGCAGAGGCCACCACGTCAACGGTGCCGGCCGGTGCCAGCAGCGCCATTGGGCTGTTCATCGCGAAGTAAACGCCCGGGTCGATAATACAGGCCGAGACCAGCGCCATTATCGCCACGAACGATTCCATCAGCATGCCGCCGTAGCCAATCAGGCAGGCCTGATTCTCATTGGCGAGCATTTTCGGCGTGGTACCGGAGGCAATCAGCGCGTGGAAGCCAGACACCGCGCCACAGGCGATGGTGATAAACAGGAACGGGAACAGGTTGCCGGTCCAGACCGGGCCGGTGCCATCAATAAATTTGGTCAGCGCAGGCATGGTCAGCGTTGGGCGCATAATTAAAATGCCGATTGCCAGCCCCACAATCGTGCCAATTTTCAGGAAGGTGGAGAGGTAATCGCGCGGGGCCAGCAGCAGCCACACCGGCAGCACCGCCGCCACAAATCCGTACCCTACCAGCATCCACGTCAGCTGTACGCCGGTGAAATCGAAGAACGGTGCCCACGTCGGGCTCTCAGCCACCCAGCCGCCGGAGATAATGGCAAACACCAGAAAGACCAGGCCGATGACCGACACTTCACCAATGCGTCCCGGACGCAGGTAGCGAATGTAGATCCCCATAAACAGCGCCAGCGGAATGGTAAAGGCCACGGTATAGGTTCCCCACGGACTGTGGGTCAGCGCTTTCACCACGATCATCGCCAGCACCGCGAGGATGATCACCATGATCATAAAGGTCGCGATCAGGGCGATCACCCCGGCCGTGGCTCCCATCTCCTCTTTCACCAGCTCACCGAGCGAACGTCCGTCGCGGCGGGTGGAGACGAACAGCACCATAAAGTCCTGCACCGCACCGGCCAGTACGACGCCCGCGAGGATCCAGATCATCCCCGGCAGATAACCCATCTGCGCCGCCAGGACCGGCCCCACCAGCGGGCCCGCGCCGGCAATCGCCGCAAAATGGTGACCGAACAGCACTTTTTTGTCGGTAGGCACATAGTCCAGACCGTCGTTATGACGAACCGCAGGCGTCATGCGCGTGCCGTCGACCCCTAACACCGTCTTCGCGATATAGCGGCCATAAAAACGGTACGCGATCAGATAAATACAGACCGAGGCGACAACGATCCACAGCGCGTTGATCTGTTCCCCCCGGTTGAGGGCGATATAGCCCAGGGCAAATGCTCCCACAACGGAGAGCCCTGCCCACGTAAGGTATTTCCCTGAGTTGTTCATAGTTGTTATCCGTTGTTGTGAAACAGTGAGATGTTACATTTTGTTTCTAGAACAACGCTCAAAATTTAACAACTTTGAAACGCAATAATGCGTGGTCAAACCAGACATTTACACCACATTGTTAAGCCGATCACCTTCCGCTGAAACACCCCTGCCGCCACGGGTCACACTTTTGCCTTTTTCGTCCTGACACCGCCTTACGAAATGATTTGTATCATTTTTTTTGCTCAAAACCTCGCCAGAATGACCCTGCGCAATCGCGTGCATACAAGGAAAAGGATATGAACAGTTCAGTACCTCAGGATCTCAAGGTCGGGCCCGGCGCGTACGTTGCGCTGGCATTCGCAGCCGTTTTCTTCTCTGGCCTGCTGGGCGGAAAAGAGTGGTACGGCGTGTTTGATTTCACCACCCTCAACGGTGCGTTTGGCAAGGTGGTCAGCAAGGCCAGTCTTGAAGACGGCACCCTGACTACCGCCACCAGCGCCTTCCGCGGTACCGGCGGCAGTGGCGCAATGGACGGGTTTCTCTTTGCGCTCGGTTTAATTCCGGCCGTGATGTTTGCCCTCGGGATGATCAACGTGCTGGAGCACTATGGTGCGCTGCGTGCGGCACGTAAGCTGTTAACGCCGCTGCTGCGCCCGCTGCTGGGCATTCCCGGCACCACCGGGCTGGCGCTGATTGGCAGCCTGCAGAGCACCGATGTGGGTGCATCCCTCACCCGCAACCTGTCCGATGAAGGGCAGATTAGCGAAAAAGAGAAAGACGTTTTCGCCATGTTCCAGTTCTCCGCCGGGGCGATGATCACCAACTTTTTCTCCTCTGGTGCCATCCTCTTTACCCTGGTCGCCGTTGACGGGACGGCCGCGGTGCCGACCTCCATTGGTGCCTGCATCGCCGTGATGTTCATCATGAAGATTGTCGGCGCGAATCTGCTGCGCCTGATCCTGACCGTCATCGGCAAAGATGCCCCGGAGCAACAACCGACGCAAGGAGAGACCGTATGAGTGCCCCACAATCTCATCCCGTGATTACCGATGTGTTTGTCGAAGGCGCACGCAAGGGCTGGAGTATTGCCACCGGCAGCACCCTGCCCAACGTGGTCATGGCTTTTATCATCATCAAGGCGCTGGAAATTACCGGGGCACTGAAAGGGCTGGGGATGATCTTCTCCCCGCTGATGGGCCTGTTTGGCCTGCCGGGTGAAGCGGCTGCCGTGCTGATTGGCGGCTGGATGTCGATGGGCGGTGGGATCGGCGTGGCGATCGGCCTGTTTGATAAAGGGATTATTACCGGCGAGCACCTGGCGATTCTGGCACCTGCTATCTATCTGATGGGCTCACAGGTGCAGTATCTCGGCCGCATTCTGGGTGTGATCGGCACCCGCGCCAAACGCATTCCGCTGATGATTGCCATTTCGGTCATCAACGCCTTCTTAGCCATGCTGCTGATGCGCATTATTCTCTGAACAGGACGTTACTATGAACCTTGACCATTATATTGAAGAGCTGAAAACCCTGGTGAACGTGGACTGCGGCACCCGTACTGTCGCAGGCGTCGAAACCGTGGCTGGCATTATTGAAACGCTCTGGCAGCGCGAAGGCTGGCACACCGAACGGGTCAATCTGGGCGACAAGGTTGGCCCGGGCGTATTCGTCAGTAATAAGCCACAGGCGGCACAGTTCGACGTTCTGCTGGTCGGCCATCTTGATACGGTATTTGCCCCCGGCACCGTCGCCGAGCGTCCGCTGAGCGAGGACGCCACCCGTCTTTATGGCCCTGGCGTATCGGATATGAAAAGCGGCTTGCTGAATATCTTGTGGGCGATGCGTGAGCTGGACGCAGCCGACCACGATCGTCTGGCCATTGCGATCGCCATGAATCCCGACGAGGAGACCGGTTCCGTCTATTCACACGAATGGATTGGCGAACTGGCAAAACGCGCCCGCTGCGTGCTGGTATGCGAAGCCGCGCGCGCCGACGGTTCGCTGGTGAAGGCTCGCAAAGGGATGGCGGGCTATCACCTGACGTTCAGCGGCGTGGCGGCACACGCGGGTAACGAACCGGAGAAAGGCCGCTCGGCGATAACCGCCCTGGCAAACAGCATTATTGCCATTAATGCCCTGACCGACCAGGAACGTGGCACCACGCTCAACGTCGGCGTGATCCACGGCGGCAGCGCGGCAAACGTGGTGGCCGATAAAGCCGTTGCCGAGCTGGACGTGCGTTTCTGGGAAAACGATGAGTACAGCCGGGTGAACCAGGCGCTGGAGGCATTGTGTGAAAAAGGCTTTTTAGAGGGCGTCACGACCTCGCTGGCGCGCGTGAACCACAAACCGGCGATGGCAGCGAGTAAAGCCACGCAGGCGCTGATGCAGCAGGTTGAAGCGGCAGGTCAGGCGGAAGGAATAGCCATTACCTGGCAGGCGGTCGGTGGTGGCAGTGATGCCAACCACACCGCCGCGCTGGGCATTCCGACCCTGGACGGGCTGGGGCCAATCGGTGCCGGGTTCCACAGCCCGGCGGAGTGGCTGGATAAAGCGTCGATTGCGCCGAGAATACGCTTGTTGAAGCGGGTGATTTCGATGCTGTAAGCCTTATCCCTCTCCCCAACGGGGAGAGGGATGTTGACCGTGCAACGCTAGCCCAAAATTTGGGTACTCAACCGGCAGGTACAGCACCGCCGTCCCTGCTCGTCGAACACCACAATCTCCCAGCTCTGGCTGGTTCGCCCAAGATGCAACGGCTGACACACTCCGCGCACATTCCCATGCGATACCGCGCGATGGTGCGTTGCGTTCAGCTCCGTTCCCACCACGCTTTGTCCGTCGCGGGTCATCAGAAACCCGGCCATCGACCCCAGCGTTTCCGCCAGCGCCGCCGACGCCCCGCCGTGCAGCAGACCGAACGGCTGATGGGTACGCGCATCCACGGGCATTTCGGCCTCAAGCGTATCGTCACCGATGCGGGTATAGACGATGCCCAGATGCGCCACCATGGAGTTCAGACTGGTGGCGTTCATTTCTTCACGCGATAAGTGACGTTTCCAGATCATCTACGCCCCCAGCGTGGAGCCGCCGTCCACCACGATATCCTGCAACGTGATATGGCTGGCAGCATCGGACGCGAGGAACAGCACCGTGCTGGCAATCTCCTGCGGACGGGCGATTTTGCCCAGCGGAATACCGAGCTTGAACTGCTCGCCAAAGCCGCGAATACGCTGCTGCTCAGCATCGTCGCTTTTCCACAGGGTGCGCTGCATATCGGTATCCGTTGACCCGGGCGACACCAGATTACAGCGCACGCCACTGCCCGCCAGCTCAAGCCCGACGGTCAGCGCCAGGCTTTTTAGCGCCGCTTTCGACGCACCGTAGGCGCTCATGCCGATACGCGGCGTGTGGGCCGCGTCGGACGCCACGGTGACAATCGCCCCGCTTTGCTGGCGACGGAACTGGCCCATCGTCTGCTGGAACAGGTTAAATGCCCCGCCGACATTAACCGCGAAGGTCTGCTGCCAGTCCTCCTGCGCAATCTGGTCGGTCGCGCCCATACGCAGTATTCCCGCCGCGTTCACCAGCACGTCCAGACGCTCAAGCCTTGCCAGCGCGCGACCGCACACCTCGCGAACCTGTGCGGCATCCGCGATATCCAGCGTTTCGGTGGCAAAGGGATACGCTTCCTGCGGGAAGGCCAGGTCGAATCCGGTGACCTGCGCGCCCGCTTCAACAAACGCCCGCGCCGTCGCGTAACCGATGCCCTTACCCGCGCCCGTTACCCAGACGGTTTTGCCGGTAAAATCGAACCCCGCCATCACTTCACCTCGCGGGAGAGCAGCGCCCACCAGGCGTCGAGGGTGGGATTTTTCGCCAGCATCACGAAGTCGATGTCGCCGTGCACTTTGCGCCAGCGGGCGGCCAGCGCCATCATGCGCACCGAGTCCAGACCGTAGTCGATCAGGTTTTCGTCATCCATCGGCTCATCTGATTCATCCAGCAGCGGCAGGATGATGTCACGCAGCGCCGCTTTCGTGGCCGGAATGGACGGCAGCAGGTCGTCCGTCATAACCACCCGGCCGGCGCGCCCTGCGACGTAGTTCAGGGACATCAGGTGCTCATCGCGGGTAAAATCGGCCAGCGCATCGGCGATAAAGAACGGTTTGATATCCCGCATAAAGGCGTCTGTAGCGGTCGTCATGCAGCCAATATGGGCGTAAACCCCGGTGATCAGCAGCTGGTTGCGTCCCGTCTCTTTCAGCATCAACTCCAGCGGCGAGCGGTGGAACGCGCTGTAGCGCCACTTCACCAGTACCGTATCGGCTTCATCCGGTGTCAGCTGAGACACAATACGCTGCTGCTCTGGTGAGCGGGTCAGCCCCGGTCCCCACATATCGTTCAGCAGGGCGCGGTC
The DNA here is from genome assembly GCF_027924865.1 of Enterobacter sp. 200527-13. Taxonomy (NCBI): domain Bacteria; kingdom Pseudomonadati; phylum Pseudomonadota; class Gammaproteobacteria; order Enterobacterales; family Enterobacteriaceae; genus Enterobacter; species Enterobacter sp. 200527-13. The sequence goes on along the minus strand of NZ_BSCM01000001.1, from coordinate 481,310 downwards.
TTCATCGCTTTGCGCTTTCGGCTGCGCGGTGTAGTAAACCGGAATATTGTGTTGCTTGCAGTAATCGCGAAGTCTGGCGATATTCGCGACCACCTGGGCCATCATCGGGCTGTTTTCGCCCCAGAAGTTCAGGAAATACTCCTGCATATCATGGATCAACAGCGCGGCACGTTCTGGCTCAAACGCCCAGTTCACTTTGTTATCTGGCAGGTCTGCGGCCGTCGGCAGCGCATAAGCGGTTAATTGTGGAATGGCCATACTCTGTTCCTTAGCCCCGGGCGCGTTCAGCTAGCCACAGGCGCAACTGTTTCTTATCGACTTTGCCGACGGGCGTTAACGGAAGCGCATCAACGCTCTCCACGCGGTCCGGCAGTTTAAATTCTGCAACGCCCTGCTCACGCAGGAAGCGGCGCACCTCCACCGCACGCAGTGGCTCTTTCACCACCAGATACGCGCAGCTCTTTTCACCCAGCAGGCTGTCCTCCATGCTCACCAGGGCCGCGTGGATCACCGCGTCGTGGCGCAGCAGCAGGTTTTCAATCTCTTCTGCGGCAATCTTTTCGCCGCCGCGGTTGATCTGATCTTTCTCCCGTCCCTGAACGGTGATGTAGCCCTGTTCGTCAATGGCGATCAGATCCCCGGAGCAGTAAAAGCCGTCCGCATCAAAGGCGCTGGCGTTGTGCTCCGGACTGTTGAAATAGCCGCGGAAGGTATACGGCCCGCGGGTCATCAGACGCCCGACTTCACCGCGCGGGAGCGGATTACCGTGCTCGTCCGCCACCCACACTTCATCATCCGGGCACATCGGGCGCCCCTGCGTATTGATAATGCGTTCCGGCGTATCATCGAGCGCGGTGTAGTTCACCAGCCCTTCCGCCATACCAAACACCTGCTGCAGCTGGCAGCCAATTTCTGCCGGAATACGCGCCGCGAGCGACGCGGACAGGCGCGCCCCACCGACCTGCAGCAGCGTCAGCGATGAGAGCGGAGCATTCCCTGCACCGTCGGCAATCGCCTGCAGCCACAGGCTGACCGCCGGGGGCACCAGCGAGGTAACCGTGATCTGATGTTTTTCTATCAGCGGGAAGCAGAGCGTGGCGCTCGGATCGTTTGCCAGCACCACGCAGCCCCCCGCCGTAAAGACGCCTAACGAGCCGGGCGAGCTCATGGCGTAGTTATGGGCCGCTGGCAGCGCATTCAGATAACGCGTGTCTGCGGTAATCCCGCAGATCGCATTGCTGCGACGGATGCTGTAGTCATAGTCGTTATGCGTACGCGGGATCAGCTTCGGCGTGCCGGTGCTCCCGCCCGAGAGCTGGAAGAACGCCACTTCGTCGGCAGGGGTCGGGTTCGGAATGAAATTTTCTGCCGGATGCGCAATCGCCGCGTCCAGCGCATGTTCACCCTTGTCGCCGCGCAGCAGCACGACGCGCACCGAACTGTGCTCATCGACAAAAGTATTGAGGAAGTCATCCCCTACAAACAGGGCGTGCTCACGATCGGCTATCAGCAGTGCAGGTTTGATCTGCGCGGCGTAGGCGTTCAGCTCCGAGCGCTGATGGCTAAAGAGCGCATTGACCGGCGCCACGCCCACCTGCAGCAGGGCGAAAAAGGTCATGTAAAACTCGCACACGTTGCCAAGCTGCACCAGCGCCGTTTCACCGCGATGGAGCCCCAACGCCTGCAGCCGCGATGCCAGGTTATTCACGGCCTGGTTAAACTCGCGGTACGTTATGCGACGGTCACCGTCGACGATCGCCACCGCATCGTTGTTCGCCTGATCCGTCAGGATGTGGGTCAGCGGCAGATCCTGCCAGTAGCCTTTTTCACGGTAGCGCCGGGCAAAATCCTCGGGCCAACGGGTAAAGGGAAGGGTCATGAGTGTTCCTTAGTGCAAACCAAAAACATTGAGCATGGTGGAGAGTTTTACGCCGGTTTCACGCCACTCGCCCACGGGTGAAGAGGCCGGGACAATGCCCGCGCCGGCAAACAGGCGAACGGTATTCTGCTGCAGACGAGCGCAGCGGATGGTGACCACCCATTCGCCATTGCCTTCACTGTCACACCAGCCGACGATGCCGCCGAACAGCTCGCGATCGAACGGCTCCAGCCCGGCGATCAACGCCTTAGCAGCCTGATGCGGGAAACCGCTCAGGGCTGGCGTCGGGTGCAGCAGGCAGGCCAGCGTCAGCGCGTTTTCGTTTTCACGCGCCTCACCTTCCACCGGCGTGGCCAGATGCCAGAGCGTGGGAGTGGTGATCAACTGTGGGGAGGACGGCATGCTGAGGTGATGGCTGCGCGGTTTGAGAATGGCTTTCATCGCCTGGGTCACCAGGTCATGCTCGTGACGATCTTTTTCGGACGCCAGCAGCTTGTTGCCCGCTTCACGATCCAGCACGTCATCCGGCTGACGACGCGCGGAGCCTGCCAGCGGCAGAGAGCTAAAATGCGCCCCTTCTTTACGCAGCAGCAGTTCCGGGCTTGCGCCGAGCAGCACGCCACCGTCTTCCAGCGGTACGTGGAAGTTGTAGCTGGCCGGGTTCTGGGCGATCAGCCGCTCCATGAGCGCACCGCTATCAATCGGTTTGTCGGTGACGATATCAATCAGGCGCGACAGCACCACTTTGTTCACCTGCGGCGTGGCGGTGAGGGCAGCCGCGCGGGCGACCATCTCTTCAAATACCGGCTGTGGCGGGATCTCGGTGCGTTTTTCCACCTTCAGCGCCTGTGAGCCGGCAACATAGCGGGCGGACTGCTGACGCGCCGGGCGAGAAAAGGTCTGCCAGCGTTGCGGAATAAACAGAGACGACGGCTTGCGGGTATCAAACGGAATGGCACCCACCATCACAGGATGGGCAATGCCGCTGGCTTTTGCGTTGCGGAAAGCCTGGGCTAATTTCTGCTGAAACTGTCCTGCCGGATCGTCACCCCCGACGGCGGATTCAGAGAAGCGGGAAAAACAGCCGGACGTGGTAAAACTGCGGTAAGGCGACATAAAGAAAAAGCTGTCTGATTGCAGCGTGCTGGCGGTGTGCTGAACTTCCTCAGCCAGGGACGTATCCATTTCATCCTCCTAAAATGATAAAGGCAGTAATAATGATTATCATTTATATTTACGCTCGCTAACCTAATCTCACATCGCGTCGCTGTCAACCGCAGAGCAAACATCTTCTTCGGGTAACGCTTGCATCCCGTCGTCGCAGATATGAAAATGAGAAGCATTAACTTCAACAGAAACAGGATGCCACGTTGTGAAATGTCTTGCCGTCTGCCGTAATCCTCTGCTTTTCATCGGACTTTTTGTTTTAGGACTTACCTCAGCGCTTGCCGCCGACTGGCCGCGTCAGGTCACAGACAGCCGCGGCGTGCATACGCTTGAGCACAAACCGACGCGCATCGTCTCCACCAGCGTGACCCTGACCGGCTCCCTGCTGGCGATTGACGCGCCGGTTATTGCCAGCGGCGCCACCACGCCCAACAACCGCGTGGCGGATGCGCAGGGATTCCTACGCCAGTGGGGCGATATTGCGAAACAGCGTCAGCTTGCGCGTCTGTACATTGGCGAGCCGAGCGCCGAAGCGGTGGCCGCCCAGATGCCGGACCTGATTTTGATCAGCGCCACCGGCGGGGATTCGGCGCTGGCGTTGTATGACCAGCTTTCAGCTATCGCGCCGACGCTTGTTATTAACTACGACGACAAAAGCTGGCAGGCGCTGCTAAAACAGCTCGGCACAATCACGGGTCAGGAAAAACAGGCCGCCGAGCGCATCGCCGCGTTTGATAAGCAGCTTGCCCAGGTGAAACAGCAGATGACATTACCGCCGCAGCCGGTGAACGCCATCGTCTACACCGCCGCCGCACACTCGGCAAACCTGTGGACGACGGAATCCGCTCAGGGCCAGTTATTACAGCAGTTGGGCTTTACGCTGGCTGAACTGCCTGCCGGATTGCACACCTCAAAAAGCCAGGGTCAACGTCACGATATTATTCAGTTAGGCGGGGAAAATCTGGCAACCGGGCTGAACGGCGAAGGGCTGTTCCTGTTTGCCGGTGATCAGAAAGATGTGGATGCTATTTACGCCAATCCGCTGCTGGCGCACCTTCCAGCCGTGCAGAACAAGCGCGTCTGGGCACTGGGAACAGAGACGTTCCGCCTGGATTATTACAGTGCAATGCGGGTACTGCAGCGTTTAGACGCACAGTTCAGGTAAGAGGCTAACCCGGCCCTCTCGGTGAGAGGGCCGGTGTGAACGCGTCAGGCCGCACTGTCGTTCAACACAACCTCCTGCCTGAACCGACGCAGCTCAACCAGGACCACCAGCAATATCACCCCCAGCATAGCCAGGACAAAGCCGCTGCTGCTCGCTGAAGCCACCGGGGTCATTATCGCCCCCAGCCCGCCGAGGATAGCCGCGCCAACGGCATCGCCCGTCACGTTCTGTGCGGTCCACAGACCGTTGATACGCCCCAGCATCCCTTCCGGCGTCTGGGTCTGAATCAGGGTGTACTGCAACAATGAACTGATGGCGCTTAGCCAGCCAAAAATCACCAGGCACATTACGCCCAGCGCCCATACCGGCATCAGGCTGAAGAAACCAATCGCAATAAACGACGCCAGGGTAGCCAGCAGCATGATCAGCCCAGGACGCGCACTCTGCGCCAGGTTACCGCTGGTCAGCGCGCCGCATGCCGCGCCGAGCGGAATAGCCGCGTACAGCACGCCGATTTCCGACGCGCTCATCTGCCACACGCCCGCCAGCGCCGGGTAAAGCACGCGTACGGCGCTGGCCATCGTCAGCAAACCGCCGAGCAGCGCAATGCCACCTATCAACGGATTGCTGAACAGAAAACGGATCGCGGCCATCAGTGATGTCAGCGGATGTTCGCGCGGCTGTGGCGGAGGCGGCAGGCGCGGCAAACGCAGGAGCGTGAGCGTAGTGATAAAGGTGCCCGCCGCCGCCAGCCCATAGTTCCACGCCACGTTGCCGGTCGCCAGCAGCAGGCCACCGACCATCGGTGAAATTACCGACCCGAGGCGCACGGTCAGCATGGTGATTGCCCCCGCCTGCATCAGGTTTTCGCGCCCGACCAGCGCGGGCGTGGCTGCCAGTAGCGCCGTGACGCCGAGTGACGCAAAAAAACCGTCCCACAGACCGAGGGCGTAAATGGCAATCAGTGACGGCTCCGGCAACATGGCGTTCAGACACAGCCCGATAAAGCCTACGCCGCACGTGCCGCGTGCCAGCAGGATCAGTTTTTTACGCTCGTACCGGTCCGCCATCACGCCGCCCACCATCAGGCCGATAAACATCGCCCCACCGGTTAAGGTAACCGAAAGCCCCACCAGCCAGCTGGAGTGGGTCATGGACTGGATCTGCACCGGCACGGCAACGCCAAGCAGGCCGAGGGAGAGGATGGAGATAAAACGGGCGATAAAGACAGCGCGGTATGCGGGGTGCGTCTTCAGCAGGCTGAGGTTCAGCAGCCAGGATTTTTGATTCATGACAAGGCCTTGAGTGTATTTCTACCAATTCCATTGGCGCACATGCTAACATAGCCAAATAAGATAGATAACGATAATCACTATCATTATCAAATCATGGATGTTGCTATGTCGTTTTCCTCTTCCGCGGTGCGCGCCATTGCCGTGCCCGTGTTATTGCTACTGTTAATCCTTGCGATTGCACTCAGTTTGCTGGTCGGCGCGAAGCCGCTGCCCGCGTCCGTTATTGTCGATGCGCTCACTGGCAGCTGTCAGAGCGCCGACTGCACCATCGTGCTCGATGCCCGCCTTCCCCGTACCCTTGCCGGACTGCTGGCCGGGGGGGCGCTGGGTCTTGCCGGTGCCTTAATGCAAACGCTCACCCGTAACCCGCTGGCCGACCCCGGTATTCTTGGGGTAAACAGCGGTGCCAGCTTTGCGATCGTGCTTGGCGCGGCGCTCTTCGGTTTTACCTCTCCGTCTGAACAACTGGTGATGGCCTTCTGCGGCGCGCTGGCGGCGTCGCTGGTGGTGGCGTTTACCGGTAGCCAGGGTGGCGGACAGCTGAGTCCGGTACGCCTGACGCTGGCGGGCGTGGCGCTTGCCGCCGTGCTGGAAGGGTTATCCAACGGCATCGCCCTGCTTAACCCGGATGTTTACGACCAGCTGCGCTTCTGGCAGGCCGGTTCGCTGGATATCCGCACCCTGGCAACCTTAAAAGTGGTGGTGATCCCGGTCGTCATTGCCGCCGCCGTCGCGCTGTGTTTAAGCCGTGCGCTCAACAGCCTGAGCCTCGGGAGCGACACCGCAATCGCGCTCGGCAACCGCGTGGCGCGCACGCAGCTAACGGGTCTTGTCGCGATCACCGTACTGTGCGGCAGCGCAACTGCGGTAGTCGGCCCAATAGCGTTTATCGGCCTGATGATGCCCCACATGGCACGCTGGCTGGTGGGTGCCGATCACCGCTGGTCGCTGCCGGTCACGCTGCTTGCTACCCCTGCCCTGCTGCTGTTCGCGGATGTTGTGGGTCGCCTGCTGGTGCCTGGTGAACTGCGCGTCTCGGTGGTAAGCGCATTTATCGGTGCACCGGTGCTGATCTTCCTCGTGCGACGTAAACGCGGAGGTGGCGCATGATGGCCCCGTCCCGACGTTTAGTCACCAGCGTGTCGTTGCTGGCCGTCGTCATTCTGATGCTGGCGGTCTGGAGCCTGCGCAGCGGCGCGGTCACGCTCGATTTCGCGCAGGTTTTTAACGCGCTGCTTGGCAGTGCGCCGCGCAATGTCACCCTGGTGGTCACCGAGTGGCGACTGCCGCGCGTGGCGATGGCGATTCTGGTGGGCGCGGCGCTCGGCGTCAGCGGTGCCATTTTTCAGTCGTTGATGCGCAACCCGCTTGGCAGCCCGGACGTGATGGGGCTGAACACCGGCGCCTGGAGCGGCGTGCTGGTGGCGATGGTACTGTTTGGTCAGCACCTGACGGCCATCACGTTCACCGCGATGACCGGCGGGATAGTCACCGCGCTCATTATCTGGGCGCTGGCCTGGCGCAACGGTATCGACACCTTCCGCCTGATCATTATCGGTATCGGCATTCGCGCCATGTTAATGGCTTTCAACACCTGGCTATTGCTGCAGGCTTCGCTCGACACCGCGCTCTCTGCCGGGCTGTGGTATGCCGGTTCGCTCAATGGCCTGACGTGGGGCAAAACCTGGCCCGCTGCCCCGCTGATCCTGGTGATGTTTATTGGCGCGGTGTTGCTGGTACGCCGGATGCGCCTGCTGGAGATGGGCGATGACAGCGCCTGCGCGCTGGGCGTGGGCGTTGAGCGCTCGCGCCTGATGCTGATGCTGGTGGCGGTGTTACTGACCGCTGCCGCCACCGCCATCGCCGGGCCGATCTCGTTTATCGCGCTGGTTGCACCGCACATTGCCCGGCGCATCAGCGGCACGGCGCGCTGGGGATTAACCCAGGCGGCGCTGTGTGGCGCAGCGTTACTGCTGGCCGCCGACCTCTGCGCCCAGCGGTTATTTATGCCTTATCAACTTCCGGTAGGCGTCGTGACCGTCAGTCTCGGCGGGATTTATCTCATCGTCTTGTTAGTTCAGGAGTCACGCAAGAAATGACAAACAGTACAACCCGCTTGCGCGGCGAACACTTAACCCTCGGCTATGGCAAAAAAATCATTGCCCGTGACCTGACGGTGGCTATCCCGGACGGCCATTTTACGGCGATTATCGGCCCGAACGGCTGCGGTAAATCGACCCTGCTGCGCACCCTCAGCCGCCTGATGACGCCGGTTGAGGGCTGCGTGTATCTCGACGGCGAGCATATCCAGCGCTTTGCCAGCAAAGAGGTGGCGCGCCGTATTGGCCTGCTGGCGCAAAACGCCACCACGCCTGGGGATATCACGGTGCAGGAACTGGTCTCGCGCGGGCGCTATCCGCATCAGCCGCTGTTTACTCGCTGGCGTAAAGAGGATGATGAGGCGGTGAAGCGGGCGATGCAGGCGACGGGCATTACCGATCTGGCCCGGCAAAGCGTGGATACGCTCTCCGGCGGACAGCGCCAGCGGGCGTGGATTGCGATGGTGCTGGCGCAGGAAACCGCCATCATGCTGCTGGACGAGCCAACCACATGGCTGGATATCAGCCATCAGATCGATCTGCTGGAGTTGTTGAGCGAGCTGAACCGCACGCAGGGCTATACGCTGGCGGCCGTGCTGCATGATTTAAATCAGGCATGCCGCTATGCCACACATTTGATTGCGTTGCGCGACGGCGAAATTGTGGCGCAGGGTGCGCCAAAAGAGATTGTGACGCCGGATCTGATCGCGCAGATCTACGGCATGCGCTGCATAATTATCGACGATCCCGTGGCCGGTACGCCGCTGGTGGTGCCGTTGGGCAAGCGTGCAGTCTGATGCCCTCACCCTCTCCTGGAAGAGAGGGTGAGAGTGAGGGGAAACCGCTACCCCAATATCGCCTTCAGCACCGGTCCTATTGTCTCAAACGCCTGCGGTGAAATGATATCCACGTGGGCGCAATCCTGGCTGTAAACCTCCAGTTCCCCCACCCACGGCGCCCAGGCCTGCTGCGGATCCAGCGTTTGCGTGCGCCCGGCAACAAACAACGTCGCTTTACCGTCGAACCGTGAACTGTGCGCCGTTGTCAGAAGGCGGACGGCATCGGCGTAATTCCCTTCGATGGCGTTAAAGAGCTCGCCAGAGCCTTGCCCCTGCTGCGCGGCGATAAACGCCTGACGCTCGCGTTCGATTTCTGCCAGTACGTCCGGATCGAGACCATGGGCCTCTTTCTCTGCCCAGTTCTGGGTTTCCGGCGGCCAGGTATCCAGCAAGCCGAGAAACGCCACCGCGTCACCCTGCTCGCGCAGACGGGCCGCAATGCCCTGCGCCAGCGTGCCGCCAAGCGAGTAGCCGAACAGATAATACGGCCCCTGCGGCTGTTGCGCGCGCAGCGTCTGCAGATGCTGTTCGATCACCTCGTCCAGCGTAGCGCACTGCTGCATCGGCCCTTCCGGACGCGGCGACTGAATGCCGGTGATTGACCAGCGCGAGCTGAGATAGCGCGCCAGCACGCTAAACTGCCAGGCAAAGCCGGATGCCGGATGAAAGCAGAACAGCGTCGGACCGTTGCTTTCACGCAGCGGCAGAAGGGTCTCGTAGCCCAGACGCTGTGCCTGTTCGTCATTCATCGATGAATCCAGCAACGCGCTGAGCATGCTGACCGTTGAGGCCACCATAATCTGCCCCGGCGTGACCCTGCGGGCAAACGTACGGCTGAGCTGCGCGGCCAGGCGCATCGCCAGCAGGGAATGACCGCCGAGGGCGAAGAAATCGGCCTCGATGTCGTTCACCTCACAGCCGAGCAGGGCAGAAAATGCCTGCGCGACGGCCACTTCAGCGTCTGTTTCTGGCGCCCGCCCGGACGTCTTGCGGGTCAATTCCGGCAACGGAAGCGCCTTGCGGTCAAGCTTTCCGTTGGCAGAGAGCGGCAGCGCGCTGATTTGCAGCAGCACCACCGGCACCATATGGGGCGGCAATTGATCTTTAAGCGAGTGCAGCAGCGCATCGCGGTCCAGCGGCAAGCCGGACCCGGAGACGACATACCCTACCAGTTGTCGGGCATCGCCCCCGGTTGCCGCCGCCTGATTAAACACGCACGCGTGCGCTACGGCCTGCGCCACGTCAGGCAGCGAAAGCATCGCACGATCGATTTCGCCGAGCTCGATACGCTGACCACGAATTTTCAGCTGATCGTCACTGCGGCCCAGATATTCCACCGCGCCGTTATCCAGCCAGCGCGCCACGTCGCCGGTGCGGTACATCCGCTCGCCAGGTGCAAAGGGATCGGCAATGAAGCGGCTGGCGGTCAGGTCCGGCCGACCGAGATACCCCTGCGCAAGCTGGATCCCGGTAAGATAGAGATCACCGGCCACGCCGAACGGCACCGGACGCATCATCGCATCCAGAATGCGCAGCCCCGTATTCCACACCGGGAAGCCAATCGGCACGCTGTTGCCCGCCACCGCCGCCAGTTCCGGACCCGACGCCGGATACCAGCTCACGTCCACCGCCGCTTCCGTTGGACCATAAAGGTTATGCAACGGGACATGAGTAAGGTGCTCCCACTCCCGACACAGTTCTGTCGGCAGCGCTTCCCCGCTGCAAAACACCTGCTTCAGGGTCTGACAGCAGTCGGCATTTTCCGGCGTCAGCGAGGCAACGAATGCCGCCAGCATCGACGGCACAAAGTGTGTCGTGGTCACGCCATAATGCGCGAAGAAGTTCTGCATCGCCTGCGGATCGCGGTGCGCGTCCGGCTCGGCCATCACCAGCTTCGCGCCGGCGATAAAGGGCCACCAGAACTCCCAGACCGAGACGTCAAAACTGCACGGCGTCTTTTGCGCCACCACGTCATGCGCGTCCAGCGGATAGTGATCCTGCATCCACATCAGGCGATTAACGATGGCGGTATGCCCTACCATCACGCCTTTTGGCCGTCCCGTTGAGCCTGAGGTAAAGATGATGTACGCCGTGTGCGCCGGCTTTGCCAGCCGCAGCGGTTCACTGCCCGCAGGAGGTAATAGTGTGTTGTAACTCAATACAGGGACCGGCAGATCGCTAAAGCGCAAAAGCTGATCGTCAGAGGCGATCAGCAGGGACGGTTTCGCGTCCTCCAGCATCATGCGCAGACGATCGTCCGGGTAACCGGTATCCAGCGGCAACCACGCGGCACCCGCCTCCACGATACCGTGCAGCGCCAGGGTAAGAAACACCGAGCGCGGCAGGGCTACCGCCACGCTGTCGCCAGGCTTAACGCCGCGTTCCCGCAGTAATGTCGCAAGAGCCACCACCTGCTCGCGCATCTGGCGGTAATTCAGTTCGATGTGCGCATCAGCAAGCGCGGGGGCATCCGGCGTTTTATCCGCCTGGTCTGCCACCAGCTGAGCCAGCGTGGTTGACGGTAGCGCCAGCCCGGTATCATTGATACGCGCCAGCTGCTGGTATTCCTGCTCTGAAACGGTTTCTGCTTCGCCGCAGCGCAAATCCGGGTTGGCAGCAAACTGCATCAGCATGGCGTTCAGGCGTGCAACGTGGCGCGTTAGCGTCGCTTCATCGTAGCGCTGCTTATTGGCAAGGATTTCAATACTCAGGCCGCCCTGCTCGTCCGGGAACAGCGCCAGTTCAAGGTCATTGACCGGGCCAGTGGCCAGCGTATGGGTGATGGCGTCCACGCCATCCATATCCAGCTGATAATCAAACACCTTGACGTTCAGTACCGGGCCAAACAGCGCGTCATCGCCCGCGGCACGTCCGCTGTCACGCACGATCTGCTCGGCGTCATAACGCTGATGGCGACGCATTTTTTTCAGCTGATTTGCCAGACGATGCGCCAGCGCAGGCAGGCTTTCGTGCGGGGCAATGTTCACCGCCAGCGGCAGCACGTTCAGTACCGGACCGGTTGCCGTTAAGGCCGCCGACCCCATTCGGCGCATAAAGATAAACCCGGCGGCGTAGTCCAGCCGTCCGGTCAGACGCCCGATCCACAGCGCCACCAGCGCAAGCGCCAGATCGGTACGCTGAACCGGCCCCGCCGCCTGAGCAAGCCGGGTAAAGGCGCGGCGGTCAGCCGTCACCTTCAGACGCAGAATATCGGTGGTCGCCGCACGGCCCGGCAGCGGTGCCGACGACAGCGAGACCGGGGAAGGAAGCTGCTTACGCTGCTCCGCCCAGAACGCCCCGTCGCGCTGATACGCTTCGCTGTCGCGATAGCGCTGGTACTCCTCTACCACCTCGGCGAAAGGGGTAAACGGCGACGCGGGCGTGGGCTCGCCGTTTTGCCATGCGCGATAAATGGCGGCGATCTGGCGGGTAATCGCCGGAAAACTGAAGCCATCCACCACCAGATGATGATATCGCTGATACCAGTACCAGTGCCCTTCGCCTACCTGAATCAGCTGATGGAACGCCAGCGGCTGACCGCTGTCCACGCGCAGGTTCTGGTTTAAATCCGCTGCCATCAGGGCCATCGCCGCGTCATGGGATTCGGCGCGAACCACGGACGGTTCAGGCAGTGACATAGCGTCATCCACCCACTGCCACACCTCGCCATTCTCTTGCACAAAACGCATGCGCAGGGTGTCGGCCTGCCGCATCCCTTCAACAATGGCTTTTGCCAGCAGCGGTGCGTCAATATTGCCCTTCAGCTCGGTGTAGTGCGCCACGCTCCAGGCGTTTGGCAGGGAGGAAAGCTGCTCCGCCATCCAGATACCCGGCTGGGCGGCGACAAGGGGAAGACGGTTCATGCTTTCTCTCCCGCAAAATAAGACGGTTGCAGGGTTTGCCAGTGGTCGGCGAGCCACTGCTGACAGGCTTCCTGAGACTGCGCTTCACAGACCACGCGCCAGCCCGCCGGCAGCTGGCACTGCTGCGGCCACAGACTGTACTGTCCCTGGTCGTTACGCAAAATCGCAAACTGACCCTGCGGATTATCGAAAGGGTTGCTGAATTCCATACAGACTCCGTTAGTGAATAAGCGGCTGCCAGAGGGTCATCAGCCCCTGCGTCAGCCCACCGCGCCAGCAAAGCGCGTCGTGTCCGCCGTCAACCTGACGCCAGATAACCGGTTGCTGCGGGTGCAGTTCGGCGTAGATCGCCTGATTCGCGCGGAAGATGAGCGGCTCGTTGCGCCCGGCCTCAAGAACGATACGCAGCCCGCGCGCGGTGAGGTCGCCCGCTTTAAGTTGTTCGATGAGCAACCCGTCCTGCTGACCGCCACGGTGCGGCCACCAGTAGGAGCCGGACTGGCTTAATACGCAGCCAAAGCGCTCGGGCCAGTTAAGCCCGGCATAAAGTGAAGAGAGGCCGCCAAAGCTTTGACCCGCGACTACCGTTCGGTCGGCGCGGCCGCTGAACGAAGTGCGGCTGTTCACCCGCGGGAGAAGTTCCTCCTGCACCGCCTGCCAGAAATCCGGGTTGCAGGGCAACTCGTGATTGCGATGCGCCATGTCGATCACATCGATTAGGACGTAGACGGCAGGCGGCAGTTTGCCCGCGTTTGTCAGCGCGGTCAGCGGAGACCACACGGGCATGCTTTCGGCCCAGAACTGGCCATCGAGCAGTACGGCAAGCGGCCGCTCCGGGCTGTCTTCACCGGTGGTGAAAACCCACACCCGGCGGCGGTTATTCAGACGCACGCTTTCCCATTCAAAGCAGACGGGCGCGTTGCCGGGCGTTGCGGGCGTGTTCCAGCCGGGCTGAACCGGGGCCTCGGGCATTTCGAGCGCCGAGACGGGATGCCCGCGCCCACCGCGCCAGCTTTGCGGATTTAACGGATCGGCCATCGCCGCGGGGAGCAACTTTCGCCAGCCTTCACGCAGCGCCAAACGATCGGGTTGCTCGCCGTGGAAGACCGCGTCGGCAAAATCATCTTCGTTCACTGAGGGGATAAAACAGTAGCTGCCGCGCCATTGCGGGGTGAACTCGCCCTGCCACTGCCAGACGTCAGTATCAGGAATGCGCTCAAGGGATTGCGGACGGGCATTTTGATGGTGATCGGTCACGCCGGTGATGTAGAGCCAGACGCGTTTTAGCGGCGAGGTCTTTTGCGTTCCTGCCGGATCACGCCACCAGAAAGTGACGCGATAGTGCCCCTTCTCGCGGGTCCATTCGGGTCCGTTTTTCGACTGCCACCAGGCTTCACTTCCCGTTTTTAACCCCGTCACCCGTATAACCTCATGTTTATCAGTCTTTTTTGTTTCAGGACAAATTTTATTGATAATATTATTGATAACTATTTGCATTTGCAATAGCGTAGTGGCCGCGCTGTGGGAAGCGCGCTCATAAAACAACCATGCCACGCGTTGTGTGCGCTCGAGGACGGGGCTGCTTACGCAAACTGCGGGTGACACCATGCCGCCACCTCTCCCTTTCGGGAATGGAGCCCGGGGATGCGGCGCGAAAAGCAGGACGTACAATGAATAAGAAGATTCACTCCCTGGCCTTGCTGGTCAACTTAGGGATTTACGGCGTTGCGATGCCAGCGCTGGCAGACGACAACACCGCCAACGCGCAGCACGAAGACACCATGGTGATCACCGCCGCAGAGCAGAACCTGCAGGCACCAGGGGTATCGACCATCACCGCCGATGAAATCCGTAAAAACCCGCCCGCACGTGACGTGGCCGAAATCATCCGCACCATGCCTGGCGTTAACCTGACCGGGAACTCCACCAGCGGACAGCGCGGCAATAACCGTCAGATTGATATTCGTGGTATGGGTCCGGAAAACACCCTGATCCTGATCGACGGCAAGCCGGTCACCAGCCGCAACTCCATCCGTCTGGGCTGGCGCGGCGAGCGAGATACCCGCGGTGACACCGGCTGGGTACCGCCAGAGATGATTGAACGCATTGAGGTCATTCGTGGCCCGGCCGCAGCTCGCTACGGCAACGGTGCGGCAGGCGGCGTGGTGAACATCATCACCAAAAAATTCGACAACCAGTGGCATGGCTCCTGGAACACCTATCTGAATGCTCCAGAACATAAGGATGAGGGTTCCACTAAGCGCACCAACTTCAGCCTGAGCGGCCCGCTGGGCGGCGACTTCAGCTTCCGCATGTTTGGTAACCTGGACAAAACCCAGGCCGATGCGTGGGACATCAACCAGGGTCACCAGTCCGATCGTACCGGTACCTATGCTGACACCCTGCCAGCAGGCCGTGAAGGGGTCGAGAACAAAGACATTAACGGCGTGGTCCGCTGGGACTTCGCGCCCATGCAGTCCCTGGAGTTTGAAGCGGGCTACAGCCGCCAGAACAACCTCTACGCGGGTGATACCCAGAACACCAACAACGACAACAGCTCCAGCGGTCTGGTGAAGAAAAACTACGGTAAAGAGACTAATCGTATCTATCGCCAGAACTTTGCGGTGACCTGGAACGGCGGCTGGGATAATGGCATCACCACCAGCAACTGGGCGCAGTACGAGCACACCCGCAATTCGCGTCTCGGCGAAGGCCTGGCAGGCGGTACGGAAGGATTATTCAACAGCAATAAATTCACCGACACCGACCTGGCTGATGTGATGCTGCACAGCGAAATCAACCTGCCGATTGATTTTCTCGTCAACCAGAACCTGACGCTGGGCACCGAGTGGAACCAGCAGCGCATGAAGGACTCGACCTCCTTCTCGCAAACCCAGCAGGGCGGGACCATTCCGGGGCTCAGCAACGATCGTAGCCCGTATACCTCGGCGGAGATCTTCTCCCTGTTCGCCGAAAACAACATGGAGCTGACGGACAGCACCATGCTGACCCCGGCGCTGCGCTTCGATCACCACACGATCGTCGGTAACAACTGGAGCCCGTCCCTGAACCTGTCGCAAGGCCTGGGTGACGACTTTACGCTGAAGATGGGTATCGCCCGCGCCTATAAAGCGCCGAGCCTGTACCAGACCAACCCGAACTATCTGTTGTACAGCAAAGGCCAGGGCTGCTACGCCAGTTCCGACGGCGTGGGTTGCTACATGATGGGTAACGACGACCTGAAAGCCGAAACCAGCATCAACAAAGAGATTGGTCTGGAGTGGAAACACGACGGCTGGCTGGCGGGCGTGACCTGGTTCCGTAACGACTACCGCAACAAGATTGAAGCGGGGTATGCGCCAGTCGGCCAGACCTCCACCAGTAAAGTGACCACCGATATTTACCAGTGGGAAAATGTGCCTAAAGCGGTGGTTGAAGGTCTGGAAGGCTCCCTGAACGTGCCGGTCAGCGACACGATCAACTGGACCAACAACATCACCTATATGCTGCAAAGTAAGAACAAGGAGACCGGCGACCGTCTGTCGATCATCCCGGAGTACACGCTGAACTCAACCCTGAGCTGGCAGGTACATCAGGATGTGTCGCTGCAGTCGACCTTCACCTGGTACGGCAAGCAGCAGCCGAAGAAGTACAACTACAAAGGCCAGCCGGTGACCGGGTCTGAGAAAGACGAAGTCAGCCCGTACAGCATCGTTGGCCTGAGTGCGACCTGGGACGTGACCAAAAACGTCAGCCTGACCGGCGGCGTGGATAACGTCTTTGATAAACGCCAGTGGCGCGCGGGTAATGCCCAGACCACCGGCAACGCCACAACCGGTGCGTATATGTACGGCGCGGGTGCATACACCTATAATGAGCCGGGCCGAACCTGGTTTATGAGCGTGAACACGCACTTCTAAGGCAGGCTGTGTCTCCCCTCTCCTGCCGGGAGAGGGGCTGAATGTCTCCCTCTCCCGGCAGGAGAGGATCGGGGTGAAGGCATCAGGCCGCACTATTCCTCAACATCAGGACGAGAAAACATGCGCACCACCCACTCCACATTTCGTCTTGCCGGAACCACGGTCCACCAAATTACCTTCGATCCCACCACCTTTACCGACGCAGACCTCCTCTGGCTTCCTCACCACAACGCGCTTGCTCACGCTGCCCCCAAACGTAAAGCTGAACACCTGGCCGGACGCCTCGCCGCCGCCCACGCCCTGCAGGAATATGGCTCTACGGCCATACCGGCTATCGGCAGCAGCGGCGAGCCGCTGTGGCCTGACGGCATGACGGGCAGCATCAGCCATACGGCCAGTCGTGCGCTGGCCGTTGTAACGCCGCACGGGCTAACGGGTATCGACGGGGAAATTATCCTCGCTGATGACGAAGCGGTGGAGATCAAAGACGGGATTATTGGCCCCGCAGAAGACTCGCTGCTGCGCCACACCGGCCTGCCATTTGCGCAGGCGCTGACGCTGACGTTTAGCGCCAAAGAGAGCCTCTTTAAGGCGCTGTTTTCACAGGTTAACGCGATGATGGGCTTTGATTGTGCCCGCGTCACGGCGCTCGACGAGAATACCCTGACGCTGGCGCTGACCCGCCCGCTGGCGGGGTTTTCGCAAGATGATGCCTTCACGCTGTTTTGGCTGCGTGACGGCAACACGCAGATCACACTGCTTCCGCCTTTTCCCGCCGCTTCGCGCAAGTCACCATCACGGCGTTGAACAACACGCCAGACTGCAGTCTTTTCAATCCTTGCCGCGGGTACAGCGCAGATAAGGCAGGGTGTTACGTCTTACTGAATAAAAACCTCATGCAAATGACTGTTATCCCAGTGGCACCAATGGCCGAGACGGACAGAGCAAGAATCGAAGCAAAATCATGCGCACCCTCTATGCCGTAAATACTAAACACGTTTGCCAGACGTTGAATGTTGTCCAGTGGAAAAAAGGCTGCCCATACCAGGCCGCAAACGAAAAACCAAAATACTATTTGTACGCAAAACAGGAAAAAACCGGTGAAAGTCCTCATCGGGTCACCGTTATTGCTCCGCAGGAGAACCGTTAATATCAACACCGCCATCGCCTTTAAGCCACACGTAAGCTGGGTTCGTCATTTTTATCTCCTTATAAAAACCAGCAGTATTATCGTAAATCGCTTTTTGAATTAATGCATTTGTGCTTGAGGAATGACGGATAAAAACAGATAAGGCAGATAAATATAAAAAAAGAATGGGCAAATAGCAGTGCTACTGAGTCGTAAAGGATAAGCAGTTGTAGAACGGGGCCAGAACTGGCCCCGCGGTTTTACTTCAATTCAGTGCTCAAACATCCGGGAACATCACGCTATTCCCCGGCGCCTCGCGATGGAGGTGAATAAAGTTCAGGTGCCGCTCATACTGATCCAGTATGTCCGTAATTACCTGTTCCTTACTGTAATCCATCAGGTCATTCCCCTGGCTCCCTTCCAGCAGGAACGTCTCAAGGCGGTAATACGTTGATTTCCCACTGCGTGCGCGATAGGTAAACCCGGGCACCGAATACTGCTGTGGCCAAATCTGGTAGACAAAGTTTTGTTCGTCGCCCATATGCACCAGCAGGTCCAGGTGTCCCAGAGTCTCACCGTCGTCCGGCGGCAGGTTTTTCAGTTCAACATACGCACCACGCAGCTTCAGCTCCTGCGCCACCTCTTCCATCGCCGGGAAGCAGACCGTTTCCATCATCTGTTTGGTGTAGCGCGTGCCCGGATAGTTCATCAGACGTGACAACCGCTTTTTCCAGCTCAGTCTGTCCTGCGCACCCATCGGGCGTGGCGCGGTGTCGCGGCTGGCGCTGACGCGGCGGTAATCTTCCACCTTGAGAGATTTATACAGCCCGGCCATCACGAAGAAGATCACGAAACTGAACGGCAGACCCATGATCACCGTGGTGTTCTGCAGGGCAGAAATACCGTTGGTCATCAGCATGCCCAGGGTCAGCAGGCCAATGGCGACAGACCAGAAGATGCGCAGCCAGTTGGGAGCATCGCTGTTAATGTCCTTGAGCTTCGAGGTGAAGTTCCCCAGAACCAGCGCGCCGGAATCCGCCGAGGTGACGTAAAACAGCAGACCGGTAATGGTCGCAACAGAGGCGCTAAAGGTAAACGCCGGATACTGCGCCAGCAGGCTGTAGAACCCCCGCTCCGGATGCACCATCGCTTCCTGCGCAAACGTCGCATTGCCGTGAATGATCTCGTGCAGCGCGCTGTTGCCGAACACCGACAGCCACAGCAGCGTAAAGGTGAATGGGATAATCAGCGTGCCCATCACAAACTGACGAATGGTGCGTCCACGCGAAATACGCGCCAGGAACAGGCCAACAAACGGCGACCACGCGACCCACCACGCCCAGAAGAACAACGTCCAGTTGTTCATCCACTCGACCGGGCGGTCAAAGGCGAAGCTGTTCAACGTCATACCCATAAAGCGGTTCACGTAATCACCCACGTTCAGCACTAACGCATTGAGCAGGAATGACGTATCGCCCATAAACAGCACGAAGAGGATCAGCCCCAGCGCCAGCGCGACGTTCAGCTCAGAAAGCACGCGAATGCCCTTGTCCACGCCGGAGGTAACCGAAATGGTAGCGATAATCACCGACAGCGCGATCAGCGCCGCTTTGGCCGCCATGGAATCCGGGATATCAAACAGCACGCTCAGACCGTAGTTGAGCTGCACCACGCCGATACCGAGCGTGGTGGCGATCCCAAAGATGGTGCCAATCACCGCCGCAATATCCACGGTGTGTCCAATCGGTCCGTTAATTTTTTTACCGAAAATCGGATAGAGCGCGGAGCGGATCGTGAGGGGTAAATTATAACGATAGCTAAAGTATCCGAGCGCCATCCCCATCAGGGCATACATCGACCAGCCGGTTAAGCCGTAGTGGAACAATGTCCAGACCATCGCCTGTCGCGCGGCCTCCATCGTCTGCCCCGCCCCTTCCGGTGGCTGCATATATTGCGTGACCGGTTCCGCCACGGAGAAGAACATCAGGTCAATACCAATGCCCGCGGCAAACAGCATCGCGGCCCAGCTCAGCAGGCTGAACTCGGGTTTTGACTGTTCCGGCCCGAGCTTTACCGAGCCAAAGCGCGAGCAGGCGATGCAGACGACGAAGACGATATAGAGCGTCGCCGCCAGCAAGTAGTACCAGCCGAAGGTCTTCGACACCCAGTTCAGGGTGCGCCCAATCCACTCGGCAGAAAAATCGCTAAAGAAGATCGTCATCAGGGAAAACAACAAAATCAGTCCTGCGGATGTATAAAAAACAACCGGATTGATTTTGTCCTTTTCTCTGTCTTGCGAAAGATCTGTCATCCAGTATCCCCACTGTTTTTGTAACTATTGAAATCCAAAACCGCAACAATTAAGACACATTTTATATTGAACGTCCAATCAAAAACCGCTTTAATGGTTAACCAACGCTGATGAATGGAGTGGCAAAAATGCCCAAAGTGGGGATGCAGCCAATCCGGCGCAGGCAACTGATCGACGCCACGCTGGAAGCAATAAATGAAGTGGGAATGCATGACGCGACCATCGCGCAGATCGCCCGTCGGGCGGGCGTTTCCACGGGGATCATCAGTCACTATTTCAAGGACAAAAATGGCCTGCTGGAAGCGACCATGCGCGACATCACCGGCCAGCTGCGCGACGCGGTATTGAACCGCTTGCATGCCTTACCGCACGGCAGCGCAGAGCAGCGTCTGCAGGCGATTGTCGGCGGCAATTTTGATGAAACCCAGATCAGCGGCGCGGCAATGAAAGCCTGGCTGGCCTTCTGGGCGAGCAGCATGCATCAGCCAATGCTCTACCGTCTGCAGCAGGTGAGCAGCCGCCGTCTGCTGTCGAACCTGGTGTATGAGTTCCGCCGCGAGCTGCCGCGCGAACAGGCGCAGGAGGCGGGTTACGGGCTCGCGGCGCTGATTGACGGGCTGTGGCTGCGCGCCGCGCTGAGTGGCAAACCGCTGGATAAAACCCTGGCCCAGTCGCTCACCAGCCACTTTATTAGCCAGCATTTACCGACCGATTAACCGAGGAGAATTTATGTCCCGAATGGCAGAACAGCAGCTTTATATCAATGGTGGTTATACATCGGCCACCAGCGGTCGCACCTTCGAGACCATCAACCCGGCCAACGGTGAAGTCCTGGCGACCGTTCAGGCCGCCGGGCGCGAGGATGTCGATCGCGCCGTAGAAAGCGCGCAGCGCGGGCAAAAAATCTGGGCGGCAATGAGCGCCATGGAGCGCTCGCGCATTCTGCGCCGTGCGGTAGACATTCTTCGTGAGCGTAACGACGAGCTGGCGAAGCTGGAAACCCTCGACACCGGCAAAGCGTACTCAGAAACCAGCACCGTTGATATCGTCACCGGCGCGGACGTGCTGGAGTACTACGCAGGGCTGATCCCGGCGCTGGAAGGCAGTCAGATCCCCCTGCGCGATACCTCATTTGTCTATACCCGTCGTGAACCGCTGGGCGTGGTCGCGGGCATTGGCGCGTGGAACTACCCGATCCAGATCGCCCTGTGGAAATCCGCGCCAGCGCTGGCCGCAGGTAACGCGATGATCTTCAAACCGAGCGAAGTGACGCCCCTCACCGCCCTGAAGCTTGCCGAAATCTACACCGAAGCGGGTCTGCCAGATGGCGTGTTTAACGTTCTGCCGGGCGTGGGCGCAGAAACCGGCCAGTTCCTGACCGAGCACCCGGGTATCGCCAAAGTCTCCTTCACCGGCGGCGTTGCCAGCGGCAAAAAAGTGATGGCCAATTCGGCGGCCTCGTCCCTGAAAGAGGTGACGATGGAGCTGGGCGGGAAATCCCCGCTGGTTATTTTCGACGATGCCGACCTGGATCTCGCGGCGGACATCGCCATGATGGCCAACTTCTTTAGCTCCGGCCAGGTATGCACCAACGGCACCCGCGTGTTCGTGCCGGCGAAATTCAAAGCCGCGTTTGAGCAGAAAATTGTTGAGCGCGTGGCACGTATTCGCGCGGGCGATCTGTTCGACGAACGCACCAACTTTGGCCCACTGGTGAGCTTCCCGCACCGCGAAAACGTGCTGCGCTATATCGCCAAAGGCAAAGAGGAAGGCGCGCGTGTGCTGTGCGGTGGCGATGTACTGAAAGGCGAAGGCTTTGACAACGGCGCGTGGGTGGCTCCCACCGTGTTCACCGATTGCACCGATGAGATGACCATCGTGCGCGAAGAGATCTTCGGGCCGGTGATGTCCATCCTCACGTACGAAACTGACGAAGAGGTGATTCGTCGCGCCAACGACACCGAGTACGGTCTGGCGGCGGGCATCGTGACTGCCGACCTGAACCGCGCGCACAGCGCGATCCACCAGCTTGAAGCGGGTATCTGCTGGATCAACACCTGGGGTGAATCCGCGGCAGAGATGCCGGTTGGTGGCTACAAACACTCCGGCATTGGCCGCGAGAACGGCGTAATGACGCTCCAGAGTTATACCCAGGTGAAGTCCATCCAGGTTGAGATGGGTAAATTCCAGTCCATATTTTAACCGGGAGGTTTTTTTGCAATTTGACTACATCATTATTGGTGCCGGCTCTGCCGGCAACGTACTGGCAACACGACTGACGGAAGATCCCAATACCACCGTTCTGCTGCTTGAAGCGGGCGGCCCGGATTACCGTTTTGACTTCCGCACCCAGATGCCTGCCGCGCTGGCGTTTCCCTTGCAGGGCAAGCGTTACAACTGGGCGTATGAAACCGAGCCCGAGCCGCACATGAACAACCGCCGTATGGAGTGCGGTCGCGGCAAAGGGCTGGGCGGCTCATCCCTGATCAACGGCATGTGCTACATCCGCGGTAACGCGATGGATCTGGACAACTGGGCAACTGAGCCGGGTCTGGAACACTGGAGCTATCTCAACTGCCTGCCCTACTACCGTAAGGCTGAGACCCGTGACGTGGGGCCAAACGACTACCACGGCGGCGACGGCCCGGTGAGCGTGACCACCTCTAAACCCGGCGTAAACCCGCTGTTTGAAGCGATGGTAGAAGCCGGTGTGCAGGCGGGCTACCCGCGTACTGACGATCTTAACGGCTATCAGCAGGAAGGCTTCGGCCCGATGGACAGAACCGTGACGCCGCAAGGCCGTCGCGCCAGTACCGCACGCGGCTATCTGGATCAGGCGAAATCACGCCCGAACCTGACCATTCGCACCCATGCCATGACCGATCACATTATTTTTGACGGCAAACGCGCGACAGGCGTCGAGTGGCTGGAAGGCGAGAGCACGATTCCGTCAAAAGCGACGGCCAGCAAAGAGGTGCTGCTGTGCGCCGGGGCGATTGCCTCTCCGCAGATCCTGCAACGCTCCGGCGTGGGTAACGCGGAGCTGCTGAAGCAGTTTGACATCCCGCTGGTACATGACCTCCCGGGTGTGGGTGAAAACCTGCAGGATCACTTAGAGATGTACCTGCAGTACGAGTGCAAAGAGCCGGTCTCTCTCTACCCTGCCCTGCAGTGGTGGAACCAGCCAAAGATTGGCGCGGAGTGGCTGTTTGGCGGCACCGGCGTGGGAGCGAGCAACCACTTTGAAGCCGGTGGGTTTATCCGCAGCCGCGAAGAGTTTGAATGGCCGAATATTCAGTACCACTTCCTGCCGGTCGCCATTAACTACAACGGGTCGAACGCGGTCAAAGAGCACGGTTTCCAGTGTCACGTTGGCTCCATGCGCTCACCAAGCCGCGGGCATGTACGGATTAAATCACGCGATCCGCATCAGCATCCGGCGATCCTGTTCAACTATATGTCCCACGAACAGGACTGGCAGGAGTTTCGCGATGCGATCCGCATCACCCGTGAGATCATGCACCAGCCGGCGCTGGATAAATACCGTGGACGGGAAATCAGCCCGGGTATTGAGTGCCAGACCGACGAACAGCTGGACGAGTTTGTGCGTAACCACGCTGAAACCGCCTTCCACCCGTGCGGCACCTGTAAGATGGGGTATGACGAAATGGCCGTGGTCGACGGCGAAGGTCGCGTTCATGGGCTGGAAGGATTGCGCGTGGTGGATGCGTCCATTATGCCGCAGATCATCACCGGCAACCTGAACGCCACCACCATCATGATTGGCGAGAAAATTGCCGATGCCATTCGCGGGCGCGAGCCGCTGGCGAAGAGTACCGCGGCATATTATGTCGCCAACGGTGCACCGGTTCGCCTGTAACGCAGTTTGCTAAGCAGCCCCTCTCCCAACGGGTGAGGGGCATATTTTACAGACGAAACGCCTCCAGCTTTTTACGCTGCCGCCCTTCCCCGTCAAAATTCGCTTCAGCCAGCCAGGCGCGGAGTTCGGCATCCCGCTGTGGCCATTCGCCATCAATGATTGACAGCATGTCGCTGTCGCGGTTGCGCCCTTTGCGCACCAGTTTCTGACGCAGTCGGCCTTCCCAGACAAACCCCAGCCTTTCCGCCGCATTACGCGAGGCAGTGTTCATTGAATCGCACTTCCACTCCAGCCGACGATAGCCATGCTCGAATGCATTCCTGAGCAGCAGCCATACGGTTTCCGTGCCGAGGCGGGAGCCTTTCATCTTGCGTGACCAGGTGACGTGGCCGATCTCCACCGACCCTTGCATGCGCTCTATTGCCATATAGCTCACCAGCCCCACCGCTTGCCCGGTACGTAAATCGATGACGGCGTACGGCACCAGTTCATCATCCAGTACTTTGCCAAGGACCCATTCTGCGGTGTCTTCAACGCTCACGGGCTGGGTGCTGACAAGCCACGTCCAGTCGCTGTCGTCCCCCAGCGCATAGGCCTCATACAAATCCGCGGCGTGGCGTTCGGCATCCAGCGGCTCCAGACGACAATACTGACCGACGAGCGGAGTGCGGGTTAACGCACGGGCGCATTTCCAGTCGGGGACGATATCGTTAACAGTTTGACCATGTTGATTAAGCTCGGGCACGGCGTTGACTCCCGGAAGGATAAGGGTTTTGTTATAGCAGGTTAAAAAGCGGACGAAAAGAGACGCGGCGTATTGCCTGCTGGGGAAAACGGGAGGGAGTGGCGTTTGCACGCCAGGATGACAGCGGTACGCCGGGTAAGACGTCGCCCTACCCGGCAAAGCATTATTTCAGCAGCTTCACCGTAGCGTCGATGTCGATCTCATCTTCCGTGAAGATCATCGTCGTATTCTGGAAGGTGGTGATAGCCAGCTTCTTCACCGTGCGCATTTCACCCGGTTTTTTGTCAGACTTGGGTTTGATGTTGTTCATCAGCAGCCCCACGGACAGTACCGCGTTCTCTTTATCGATACCGGTATCTGCTGGCTCTTCTTCGCTGAACACCACAAACGATTTGATCGAAGTGAGCTTCACGCGCTCGCCTGCGATATAGAGGTGTTTGCTTTCCGGGATCACCTTCACCGCATAGGCGGAAAGGCCTTTGTTGTTGGTTGTGGGCTCGAAGGTCACCGCTGCGTCTTTCTTAATCAGATCAGGGTTGGCGACCTTAATCACATGAAAATAGCGGTTGTCACCGTTTTCATCTTTGATAAATCCAAAGCCTTTATCTTTAAACCACGTTGTGATTGTACCGTTCATCGCTGTTACCGCCTGTCAGATCTCTAAGACTAAAGTTTTGCAGCGCGCAGTGTAATCCACAATGGCTGAGGAGACAAAAAAAAGCCCCTGCACGGGGGCAGGGGAAAACTCATGTCAGAGCTTATTAGTATTTAGTTGAACACCATACCACCGTCAATCAACAGGGACTGACCGGTCATGTAGTCGGAATCTGGCCCGGCGAGATAAGAGACGCAGGCGGCCACATCTTCGGGTTCGGACAATCTGCCAAGCGTAATGCGTTTGGCAAACGTTTCAGTGCCGTAGCCGAGCGGTTTACCCGCCGCTTCGGAGACCTGGCGGTCAAT
Source organism: Enterobacter sp. 200527-13 (assembly GCF_027924865.1). NCBI lineage: Bacteria > Pseudomonadati > Pseudomonadota > Gammaproteobacteria > Enterobacterales > Enterobacteriaceae > Enterobacter > Enterobacter sp. 200527-13. The sequence goes on along the minus strand of NZ_BSCM01000001.1, from coordinate 456,055 downwards.
TTCCGCCCACATCGGCGTTTTGACGATGCCCGGGCAGTAAGCGTTAACGGTGATCCCTAATGGCGCAAGGTCACGTGCCGCCGTCTGGGTTAACCCGCGTACCGCAAACTTACTGGAACTGTAGACCGCCAGTTCAGGGTTCCCGGTATGGCCTGCCTGGGAACAGGCGTTGATGATCTTGCCGCCGTGCCCTTCTTTACGGAAGGCGTCAATGGCAGCCTGGATACCCCAGATAACCCCTTTGACGTTGATGTTGTAAACTTTGTCGACAATTTCCGGGGTGATCGACTCAATTGGCGTGGAAGGCGCGATCCCGGCATTGTTGACGATCACGTTGAAACCGCCCAGTGCAGTGCGGGCTTTTTCCACCGCTGCAAACACCTGCTCGCGGCTGGAGACATCCACCTTCACGGCGACGGCCTTCCCCCCATTGCGGACGATCTCATCGGCAACGGCTTTTGCCGTCTCTTCGTTGTAATCCGCGATGGCGACGGCAAAACCGTCTTTCACCAGGCGAAGCGCAATCGCTTTACCAATCCCCTGGCCTGAGCCTGTTACGAGAGCAACTTTTTGCATTTCTCTGTCCTTATATTGATTCACAAAATCTGGCTGAGATGGAGCTGGCCCATCAGCAGCGGGTTATCGCTATAGTCGACGGGAATGGCGACCACGGCCGGGCCATCGACATCCATTGCAGCACGCAGCGTAGGCTCCAGCGCATCCGCGCTCTCGACGGCAAAGCCTTTCGCCCCAAAGGCATCGGCATAGACTTTGAAATCGACCGGGCCGAACTCTACGCCGGAAAGGCGCTGGTATTTTTTCTCTTCCTGGATCGCCACCATGTTGTAGGCGTTGTCCACCCAGATGATGTGCAGCACATTGGCATTGAGACGCACGGCGGTTTCCAGCTCCATGCTCGACTGCAGGAAGCCGCCGTCACCGGACACCGAGACCACCTTGCGTCCAGGATTGACCAGCCACGCACCAATCGCCCACGGCAGTGCAACGCCCATGGTCTGCTGACCGTTAGAGATCATGACCTGACGTGCGCGGAAGCTATAGAGATAGCGGGCGATCCAGATGTGGAAGCTCCCCATATCAACGGTGAGCGTAACGTCGTTATTGACGATGTCCTGCATGGCGCGCACGATGCGCAGCGGATGCAGGGCAAACTGATTGAGCGAGGCGCCTCGGCGATCGAGCAGATCCCGTTGATGCTGACGATCGACCAGGATTTCTGACGCACGTGCGCTGAGCTCCAGCTTGTGGGCGATCCGGCTGGCGAGCAGGTTCAGCGTTTCGGCGATGTCCCCCACCAGCTCGAGGTCAGGCACATAATTGCGTTCTTCATAGGCGGGCAGCACATCGATATGCACCAGCGTGGCGTCGCCGCTGTTCCACATGGACGGTTCGTATTCCACCGGGCTGTAACCGATGCAGATAATCAGATCCGCCAGATGCAGCAATCTGTCGCCTGCCTGGTTGTTAAAGAGGCCGACACGTCCGGCAAAGCGGGTGAAATGTTCCTGATTCACCGCCCCGGCCGCCTGATAGGTACTGGTGACCGGAATGCGGCTTTTCTCCAGCAGCTTACGCAGCGCGGCGCTGTTGGCAGGCTGGCTGGCCATCAGGCCCAGTAAAATGACCGGATTTTTGGCTTTTTCGATAAGCTTCGCCACGTCGTTAATGGCGGATTCCGGTGCTGGCCCCATTTTGGCAGTACTGCTGCCCGGCAAAATCGCGCCCGTGGCGGGCTGGTCGACAATATCCTGCGGCAGGCTGACGAACGCGCCCCCAGGCCTGCCGTGCTCGGCAGCGCGAAACGCGTTCGAGACCACTTCGGCAATCGCATCCGGTGAACTCACCTCTACGGCGTATTTCGTCACCGGGCTGAACATGGCGACCGTGTCCATGCTCTGATGCACCAGCTTCGCTTTATCTGCCCGCTTCACGGCACCGCCCAGCGCGACCACCGGGTCACCCTCACTGTTGGCGGTGGCAATCCCGGTGATCAGGTTTGAGCAGCCCGGTCCGGAGGTGACCAGCGCAACACCGGCCTTGCCGGTGAGGCGCCCTACCGCTGCGGCCATAAACGCCGCGTTCGCTTCGTGGCGCACGGGAATGATTTCGATGGAGGAATCGAGCAAGGAATCAAACACTTTGTCGATTTTTGCACCCGGAATACCGAAAACCTGCTTCACGCCCTGCGCTTCCAGCTGGCCTACGACCATATCGGCGCCATGCGCCCACTGACGTGCCTGTTTATCACTGTTCACGGTGGTTCTCCTGTTAGTTTTCGACGGAACGGATTGCAGCATCAAGGTTGCTGGGGTGAAGGTTGGCCTGTAAAAATGCGCTGTCGGCAGGCAGGTCGATCATCAGTTTGTGAATTTCACCGAAGGTCAGCACGCCGCTCTCCAGCTGGTAGTCGAGCAGGTGCCCGCCGCCCTGACGATCGTCGGTGATAAAATGTTCGTGATATCCCGCGACGTTAATGCCCTGCATATGCTGCGGCGTGCGGAACCCGACCAGTACCCCTTCTCGCTGGTTAAAGCGGAACACCGGCTGGTCGTCCAGCACGTCGGTCATCGCACGGTATGGCGGCTTTTGACGCGGAACGGTACGGGTGTGGGCGTGGCGGAAATTACCGTCGATGCGTAACGCACAGAACAGGTTATCGGAGGGGATTTGCTGGTCGATCACGTCATGGATCTGCTGACGGCTGACCGGCGCATCGAAGGTTTTGCGATACTGCGGCTGGAACCAGGTCATCACCGCAAACGGTGTTTTTTGCTCCGGCTTCGCGGCACGGGCACTCCCGTCGGCGCGCAGCTGATACACCTGGCTGCTGAAGGCAATCATTTCGCCATCCAGCTCGTTGAACGTACCCAGACCAAAATCGCCGTGCGCAAGCAGATCGGCGATAGTGGTATCCCCCTCGTACACGCCGCTTAACAGGGCGCTCATTAGCGATGTCTGATAGATCACGCTGTCAGGATGCTGGGCAGAAAACCCACGCAGGGTCTCGCACAAACTGGCCTCACAGTCGCATGCAGATGAATGCACCATCATGCTCGTCCTCTTCAACTTTATTTAGAAAGGTTAAATAAATGTTGACCCGATTCAGCATAGAGTTCCAATATAGAATCCATGCTGGTTTGAGACGTTTTTGATATGGAACTTCGTTATCTGCGGTATTTTGTCGCCGTTGCACGTGAGCGACACTTCACCAAAGCGGCCAAAGCGCTGGGTATTTCACAGCCTCCTCTGAGTCAGCAGATTAAACGGCTCGAGGAAGAAGTGGGCACGCCGTTATTCAGACGCCTGACGCGAGGCGTGGAGCTGACTGAAGCGGGAGAAGCCTTCTATGAGGACGCCTGTAAGATCCTGGCGCTGAGCGACGCCGCGCTGGAGAAAGCCCGGGGCATTGCCCGCGGGCTGAACGGCAGTCTGTCGATTGGGATCACCAGTTCAGACGCCTTTCACCCCAAAATCTTCACCCTTATTCGCCAGTATCAGCTGCAGAACATGGCGGTGAGAGTGCACCAGGTGGAAGCCAATATGTCTTCGCTGACGGCGATGCTGGCGGAGGGTGAGCTGGATATCGCGTTTGTGCGTCTGCCGTGTGAGAGCAGCAAAGCGTTTGAGCTAAAAATTCTCGACCGTGAGCCGATGGTTGTGGCGCTGCATCGCGACCATCCACTGGCGAAGTGTGGATCGCTGGCGCTGGAGCAACTTCGGGATACGCCGGTCGTTTTGTTCCCGCAGGAGGTCGCGCCAGGGCTGTACGATCGCGTTTACGGCTGCTGCGAGCGGGCCGGAATTGACGTGCAGCACACGCTGCAGTCTTCGCAACTTTCCTCTTCCCTGAGCATGGTGTCCGCTGGCGGCGGGTTCGCCCTGGTGCCGAAGTCGATGGCCGCCATTTCGCCCCCCAATGTGACCTACCATGCGCTGACATCACCGGAGCTTTATACCGATATCGCGCTGTGCTGGCGGCGTTTTGAACGTTCGCGGACGGTGAAACGGTTTCTGGCGATGCTGAGTGAAGGGTAATGGCGCGGCGTTGCTTGCGCCCGCTAAGGCCTTTCTGGAAGCCGCCTCGCAAACCTGCAAGTAACCCTGTGTAATTCAGGGTTACTGCTTTTCTTACTCTCCTCCCGGCCGTAAAGTGCCTGCGTTGCGGCACATCCGCAACCGGGCGTAGGAACCCGCATATCACGATACGACAATTATTTTGTCGCGGCAGCGCTCATCCCGTTACACTACGGTCGCGCTGGCGGAGCAACCGAAAGGTTGGCCGTTTTTGTCGTGTGCGGTATTCCTACCTCCGTCAGCGCTACCACCCATGAGCGTAGGAACTTATTGGATGGTCTGGAGTTTTTTTAAAATGGAAAATCACATGACAACTGTCCCTTCCCTGTCTTACGCGCTCTCTGAAGAAAGCGCTATACACCATCTGACTCATCTACAACTGCCTGAATCTGCAGATCTCTTCGAACTGGCCGATGCCTGCACCGCGTATGTAAGCGTGCTGGTAGAAACCGACGATGCGGTCACCCATGCAACACTGTGCACGCGTTTGCTGGCAGTCCTTAAACGCCTTCGCGCGCGTTGTGATTCTGCCCTCCCGCCTTATCTGGTCGAACAGCTGATTGCAGGAGAGAAGATTGTCTCCTGCGTTCCGGACTGCTGGCAGGATACGTCGCTCCAGGTGGACTATGCGCTGGCGTTAACGCAGGCGGTAATGGGCGGAACATTGCCTGCAAACGTGGCAAAAGAGCTGACCGGTCTGCTACATGATATGGTCTGGCTGCTGGCGGAGTTCGTGAAAGAGCCGTATATCACGGCGCACTAAGGCCAGTGCGTAAGGGCCGAAATTCAGCTGGTCTGTGAGCCAGAATTTCGGCCTTAATAATATAAAAAACCCATGCAGACGAAGGGTTAAAGTACTGAGATAGCCTCGTCCAGCCAGCCGGGAAGCGTTTCTCTGTACCAGTTCAGGTACAGCTCAAAATCTGTTTTGTTCCGGTCATAGAGCAGGGACACCACCTCTGACACAATCCATGCTTTAGCAAGGGTTATTTCCGTCGCTAGCTGTCGGGCAGGCATATGCGGACAATGCACGCAGTAACGCTCCGCAAGCTGTAAAATGCTTTGCCTGGAGCCCATCCCCTTTACCAGCGGGGCGAGGTCGATAGCCGGACTGCCCGTGCCAAACCTTTCCCAGTCAAAGAGAACCCACTCTCCGTTTTCTCTTCTCCCCCAGTTACCGGCATTGGTATCCCCTGAGATTAAACATTTCTGCCGAAACAAAACGCTGCCCGCTTGCTGAAAACAGCACATCTGGTGGGCCGCGCGGTCCGGTAATTTCAAAAGCGCCAGTGATTTTTCAAGCGCTTTCTCGGGCCAGGAATGAGGGTGATACACCCAGGTTGGGTCCGGTGGAGTGCGATGAAGATGAGAAAGGCATTTCAATATGTCATCCCCCGACACCTCATCCTGAGACACTTTTCCAGGGATATATTCCAGCCTTAACCGGCGTAGATGTGGATCGGCAGACAATAGCGTCGGCGTTTTGATTCCCCTGCTGTTGAGCTCTTCCGCCGCATGCTCGTAGAAAGCGTATTCCACAGGGCTAACAGGACATTTTTCTATGACTTGCTGACCATATTGATCCACCAAACGCTGCACTTTTGCCGCACCCATTTGGGATAAATTCTCCGCAGACATACATGACTCCCTGTGTCAGGTTTGGCTTTAAGGGATAAGTGTAGTGTGATGCAGAGGGATCAGGGGAATTGCGTTTTACGGGCAGTGTTGCGGGTTGTGGGTGGTTTTAGCAGGAGGTTGGTTGATCCTCGTTCAGGGGGGCTGATTTTGGTAATGAAAACGAGCTTTACAAACACTGGATTGACAAAAATAAATTGGTGCAGGTCACATTTTTATCTATGGCAATGAGGGATGTAGTAAATAGAATTAAAAAAAAGAATATTTTTTTTGATATAAATCCCATTTTCCTTTGAGTTAAGAACTTAGTATTCATAGGCAATTATAAATAATGACACTTTAAATATCTTAACATTTACACTAATACGTGGGCATATTAATGAGACTACACACCCTTAAAATCAATGGATTTAAAAGAATTCATAATTCACAAGTAAATTTTGGTGACACTACATTTCTTATTGGCTCTAACAATGCCGGGAAAAGCTCAGTTTTAAAAGCCATAGAATGGCTGCTATCGGATAAAAAAAGGATGGCAACTGACTGTTATTGTTCAGAGATTGATACAGAAACTGGAGAAAATAAAGTAACATGTAAAGATGTGATACTCGAAGCGGAATTTAGAAATATTCCGGATGAAGCAAAAAACTGGAGAGGATTTAAAGGAAGAGTGTTTACATATGATCCTCTTGATACTGGAGAAACAGGCAATAGTATTTTTTATAGAAAGAGCTATTCTCTTGGTGAGGATGTTGTTATAGAGCTTAAATCATTAAAAAGAGATTTGAAAAAAGAATTTGAAAATTTAAAAAAACCTTCTGATTACATTGATGCTGGTATAAAGCCTGAAATAATAAATGAATTATTTCCTGCATTAGATAAAAATATAAGCACCGGTGACAAGTCAAAGCTTGAACTCATTGATGATATTTGGGATATAACAAAGGAAGAAGTTTGGGATAAAAACCCCGGGGGGATAGGCGGGGTAGTCCTGTCAAAACTACCGAGTTTTTTGTTAATTCCTGCAGAATCGGGAGTTACTGAGATTGAAGACAAAACTGGCGTACTCCAAAAAACACTTAACGAACTATTCAAGGATGTACGAGGAAGCTCTGCTAATTATAAACGAGCACAGGAATGTCTAAATGAACTTGCAAAAGAATTAAATCCCTCTGATGAAGAATCAGAGTTTGGTATAATGATGGGGGAATTGAATAAAGTTCTATGTTGTGTATTCCCTGAATCAAAGATCTACGCCTCAGCCGACCTTTCTAACCCTGACACGGCATTATCCCCCAGTTTTTCCATTGAGATGTCAAGTAATATACGAACCGCGGTATCCAATCAAGGAACAGGCATGGTAAGGGCTGCCGTGTTTGGTCTTCTAAGATTCAGGCAAGCATGGTTAAAGAAAAGAGGTGAAGATGAGAGAAGCCTTATCATTGGTTTCGAGGAACCAGAAATTTATCTCCATCCAAGTGCTGCAAACCAGATGAGAGATATAATATATGAGTTATCAGGGCTATCATCACAAATTATCGCCACAACGCACTCACCATATTTAATTGATCTATCCAGAAAACCGAGGCAAATCCTAAATAGATTTCATTATGATTCTAATCATACTTCTATCAATCCATTCTCCGTCACGGAAAAATATAAGCAACTATCAGAAGATGATAAGAGCTATGTGAAGATGATAATGAAATTAGATGATCATATGTCTCGCATTTTTTTCACTAAAAAAGTTATAGTTGTAGAGGGGGATACGGAGGAAATCATTTTTAAAGAAGCTCTCCGTCGAGTTCCGGCAAGTGCACGAAATAAAATATTAACCAATACTGAATTAGTTAAAGCACGTGGTAAAGCGGCTATAATAGGATTGATAAAATATCTTACTGCGTTAGATGTTGACTTTATTGTCATTCATGACCGAGATAAAGGAGTTAAGGGCGCAGAGTTATTTAACCCACATATACTTGAAGCAGCAGGTAACCCTGAAAAAGTAATTGTTGTCGAGGAATGTATAGAAGACATTCTTGGGTATCCAGTTCCTACATCCGAAAAACCATTTAACGCCTATAAGGAAACGTTAAAATGGGGAAGTGAGTTTGACGAAATCCCCGTTAAATTGAAGGCGATCATGCAAAAAGTATATCACTCTTGGCTATAAAACTATTTGAATGCGCTTGTTAAGAATTATAATCATGGGTTTAAAACCAAACCCATGATTATTTTTCTGACACAGATGAATAAATTAATATTAATTAAATATCTTTAGAATTTAGCCTTATTCCTAATGAATTGAGCTTATGCCACTGAATGGCAATGGCAACGACTACTCATGGCACCAAACTGCCTTCTCTGAACTCAGTGCTTCTGTTAGTAATCTACGGCCACCCTATCCTCTCTCCGCTTCCGGTGTCCCCTGATGGAATACCAGTTTCCATTGCCCGCTCCCGGCCCGCTCCCAACACGAAGAACGCAAAGTCGGGCGAGTGCCGTCCGCATTGAATGTCCTGTAGTGCAATATCGCGACATCCTCTCTTATTTGGATGAGCTGAAAGTCGCTGCTGAGAATGGTCGGGATAACTGTTTCGGCAGAAAGTGCCTCTATTATCTGCGAACGATCGATCAACACACCTGATCGTGTCATTTCCCTGAACTGGTCGTGAAGTATCTGTTCAAGCCATTCACGATCGTTGCGCCTGCTGCCATGAAGCGTGCGCTCCAGCGTTTTCAACTGTTCCAGAAGCATGGCATTTACCCTCATTCAAATTCGACTGTCAGTTTCATGGCCATAAATATTTTGCGGCAACTCGTCCGCCAGCATGTGAAGTGTCGTCTTCAGCCATTTGGTTGCCCCTCTCTGGCCACTGCGTTTATGCGAGTAAATCTTTACTTCAAACGGGCTTATGGTGAACGGCAATGAAAAAATCTGAATACTGGCAGCATGTTTCAGCTTCTCAGCAGCAAAACGGGGAATGGCCATTAGCAGGTCGCTTTCCGCAACGATAAACGGGGCACTCAGCATGGATGGCGTCTTAAGCGCTATCTGCCGCGTATACCCCAACTGCTCAAGCCGTAAATCCAGTACACCCTGCTTTTCGTTCCAGGGGGTTATCACCAGATGCCGTGCAGCAAGATAATCTTCCAGCGTCAGCTGTGTTCGGCGGGTATTGCTGATGACAACATACTCATCCTCAAACCAGTTTATCTCATCCAGTTCATTGTGGCGGATATCGTCGGGTGTACTGAATCCCAGCGCCAGATCCACTTCTCCTGCCAACAGTTCGTTCAGCGCCGGGCTGTGTGGCAAATAGCGTAAATCAAAGCGCAAGCCAGGCGCTTCCTGCTGCAGTCTCTGCATCAACGTCGGGAAAATGCACAACGCGGTAAAGTCCGTGATCGCAATCTGGATCCGCTCCGTGCTTTCGCAAGCCACGAACGCCGGTTGTACAGTCAGCTCCTGATTGAGAAATTTTAGTGCTGATGCAATAGACGGCGCGAGCTGGGTAGCATACACGCTTGGGCACATCCGGTGGCCTTCCCGGTAAAACAGCGGGTCATTGAGCGCAATACGCAGCCGGGACAGCGCGTGGCTCAACGCAGAGGTGCTCATCGCCAGTTCATCCGCGGCGAGGCGAACGGAACAGTGCCGATAAATGGCGTCAAAAATGAGCAGCAGGTTTAAATCAAGACGTCGCAGCGCTGGATGCATAATATTCATCATAGGGTGATTTCATTGCACTTAATTCTTCTGACAAGACCCCCTATGCTTAACGCCATCAATAACGATGCCTTGCAAAAAAGACAGGAAAACATATGAGTATCAGCCTTCGCCAGGCCCGCCCGGAAGATGCCTCCGCTATTTACGATATGATTTATGAGCTGGCGGTTTACGAAAAAGCCCCGCAAGAAGTGGTCACCACACCGGATGAGATTCGCGAAACACTCTTTGGCGGCGGCAGCCATACCGAAGCATTAATCTGCGAGATTGAAGGGAAAATCGCCGGATACGCCGTGTTCTTCACCAGCTACTCCACATGGCTTGGACGTAACGGTATTTACATGGAAGATTTGTATATTTCCCCCGATTATCGCGGCAAGGGCGCGGGAAAAGCGATGCTGAAGAAAATTGCGCAATATGCCGTGGAACGGCGCTGCGGACGCCTTGAATGGAGCGTACTGGACTGGAACCAGCCCGCAATTGATTTTTACCTCAGCATTGGCGCATTACCTCAAAACGAATGGGTACGGTATCGCCTGGAGGGTAACGCGCTGTTGAACTTTGCCGAATAACGCGACCGTGTTGCAGCAAATTGCAGATGCAGGCTGCTTCTGTTGAGGGGCAATCATGTTCGCGTTGAGGGGAGTATCAGGAACACATTGATCAGGCTTCGGGCCTGTTCAGTCGCGGCGCGTTCGTCGGTGGAGTATTTCTTCGACATAATGGTCAATGGCAATATTGTGCTCACGGCTCACGCGCGAAATGAATATGTGCAAAAGCGCCAGCGATGCGTGGAGTGTGACTGCGACCAGATTGTCGAAGTCTTTCTGAGTGAAACGGTCATTCCCCTTCAGTGTCGAATGCTGGAGCAAGGTGTGGGCCGTGATCTCGAGGACGGCTCGCCTGTAATCGCTCGACAGCAGGACATCCAGATCGGTCTGGCGAAGATCAAACGTGAAGTTAAAACTGACAAATCCGGAATCGACCGGCAAAGAGTAGGTCAGTCTGTCACCCTGTTGCTCAACGTACGGTTCATCCCCCTCCCCCATCAGCCGTTGCGCATGCATATCGCCCTCTCTTCTCTTCCAGGCGCCAGGCACACGTGTTGACCAGGGAGCGTCACCGCAGGATTAAACAAGTGTTTCACCCGCTTTGATTGATTGACTGATAAAGGGCGCGGGCTTTCCAAAGAGATATCCTTGTGCCAAATCACACCCTAAACGTTGAAGGCACAACAGTTGATCATTGGTTTCAACGCCTTCAGCAATAATTATCATATCAAGGCATTTCGCCATGCCGACCATTAATTTTGCGATGGTCTGAGTTTCTTCATCCGTGGATATTGTTCGCACAAAAGATTTATCGATTTTTATTTTATCAAAGCCTAACTGAATCAATCTTGAAAGGGAGGAATAGCCCGTACCAAAATCATCAATAGAGATTTTTATGCCCAGCACTCTGAGCGCCATAAGGATTTCGATGGGGGTTTCACTGTCGGTAAACAGCGAAGATTCCGTCACTTCCAGTTCGAGTCGGGTCGCGGGCAACCCCGTTTCGGCCAGCACTGCGCGTACTGTATCGACAAAATTCATACTGCTTAACTGCACCGGAGACACGTTGACAGAGATCCTTGCCGGCACCTTCCATGTCGTCGCTTCCTTGCAGGCGATTTCAAGCGCGGCTTTGCCTATCTCATGGATGAATCCCGTTTTCTCTGCTACCGAAATAAAATCATCCGGCGCAATGATGCCCTTAACGGGATGATTCCAGCGCAGAAGGGCTTCATAGCCATATATTTCAGTGGTGTACGAATCAACAATCGGCTGATAGTAAACGACCAACTCTTTATTTGCGACTGCCACTGATAAATCACGCTCCAGGGTTCTGCTTTCCTCGAGCTTTTGCAGCATAATGCGGCGAAACACTTTGATCATGTTTAAGCCTGCACGTTTAGCTTCATACAGAGCCAGATCGGCAAACTTATAAAGGTAATCTGAACGTCGTTCTAACTCTGAAACAACAATACCGACGCAGGTACCAATGGTGACGTTAGAGTTACCTATTATGTAAGGCTTTTTAATGCACTCACAGATTTCCATGGCCAGATTAACGGCACTTTCTTCTGTCAGCTCATGCGACAATAATGCAAACTCGTCGCCCCCGAGGCGATAGAATGTATTTGTTTCGTTGCTCATGGAGGATAACCGGTGCGCAACCTCACGCAATAACAGATCGCCGGCATCGTGACCAAAGCTGTCATTGACTTCTTTAAAGCGATCGAGATCAAACAACATGACCGTGACTGGCCTGTGTATGCGGCTCGCTATCGAGATGTTATTAATAAGATCATCCCAGAAATAAAGCCTGTTTTTAAGCCCCGTTAACGAGTCATGGTAAACGTCATACGCCAGTTTTTTATTCTGTTGCTGGAGTATTTCCTTCGATTTCTGAAGTTCATTTGCCAGGCTGGTAACCTGTCGGTGAGTTTTAAGTATCTTCCTGTTCTGGCAGACGTTTAAAACACCCAATATCGCACTTAAAATAATCAGCAGAACCGAAAGGCCTGAATAGATACGATACAGCTTTTGTATATTCTGGTTTGTCTCGTTGATGGAGTTAACATCATTGGAGAGTGCACTGGATGAAAACTGGCTAAGGGAGGAATCGAGCGCATACATTTTCTCAAGATAATCAGCAAGTTGAGCGCGAGTCATCCCTTCCAGATGATGATCAAGGTAATCAAGCGTTTCATGCAGGTTTTTTGCCAGTGCATTATGGCTTTTATTCGACTTTACATATTTCCCTAAATCGCCTTCTTTCAGTAACTCGCGCTGGCTAAGCATGATCTCCAGCCGCATGCGGAGATCGTCCATGGTGATATCAGGATTATTGTCAGAATAACGGCTGATCCACGACTCCAGCCTGTAGTATTCTGAAACCATCTGAGAGACAGACCAGGAGTCCTTATAATGGTTGAGTTTTTGCAGATCCTCCTGCCGCTCATGCAAAAGAAATGAAATATACCCGGTTGTAATGAATAGGAAAAATATAATGCCTACCAGGATCCTGTTCATGCATTTCTCCAGATTATTACTCTACGACCATTTTGCTAATCTGCCATGCTGATCTCGAGTAATAGACCTGGTTATCCAACTCTTTGTTACTTTCATAAGGATAGACAATAAACAGAGGGCCCTTGTCGCGAACGCGCATATATTGGCCGTTCATTTTTATTGCAAGGATCACGTTATATTTTGTGAAGTCTTCAATGGGAATTTCAGTCGTATAATCATTGAGCGCGGTTACACTCAGAATAGTGCCTTTGGCGCCGACCAGTTCCATGAGTTTTTTCATGGGAATACCCTCAAAGCTTGTCTGGTCATTATACCATGGGTTACGGGTACGCATGGTAACGAGGCCGATTTTTTCCAGGCCAGCGATATCAAAGACTGCAGCGCCATTTTGATTACTGTTCTCGATTTTCCCGGAGATGGTTAACACGGGTTTCCCTTCAAGCTTAGGGAGTTCCTTCCCCCAGGAACAGGTCGAAATAATCAAGAAAAGTAGGGTGATTGCCATTCTCATGCGCGATGACTCCAATAAGGAAATAGGTATGTCTTGTCGTCTATTCTGACACAAATTGTTACCAGCCAACCAGATAAGACTCCAGGACGAAACGGTCCCGTTATACTCTCGTTTAACGGTCCATGACAGCCATCCCGACGTTGTTGCTTGCCGTATCGTCATTAACAAAGATTAGCCTTCAGACGTGTCCCTGTCTCCCTTTTACACCATGATAATATGAGACAGAGCAGGTTATTAAAATTGGACGAAGGCGGAATTTGAAAAAATTGTCGTTTCTAATCCCCCGTTGCGTCTTAAACGGTCAGAATTTGTGCGGAGTGGTCAATTATTGGTACGGAATACCCTCAGGAGAGGTGCACATTGCGCCCTTATAAGCAGGTTAAAAGAGCAATGTCGTGCTATCGAGCGATCAATCCGACACAAGAATATTGTCGATCACCGGCTGGACGATTTGCTGAAATACTTTCGCGTCGTTAAACGCGCGTGCGGCTAACATGGCACCATGTACCGTTGCCATTAACTGCCCCGCCTCGCTGGCGTGGGTTGACCGGACAGTAAAGCATTTTTCCCTTTCTCCTCTCTCGAGCAACTCCGTCAGCCAGCCAGAGAGATCGGCGAAATGTCCCGTCACTTCCGAAGCGACTTCGGGCGGCAACGTCGGCAGTTCGGCGGCAAGCATCGCGCAGATACAAAATGGCGCAGAACCGTCCTGGATGCATTTGGCCCAATAATCGGCATAGGCCTGAAGTTCGGCAACCGGATTATTTAGCTGACGGCTTAATGCCTGCATTCCGGCGCGGGCCTCCTGGCGATACTCGCTCACGACGACCCTTACCAGCTCCGCCTTGCTTGAAAAATGGTGGTGAATACTCGCCTTGCGAATATTCACCTTTTCAGAAAGGTCGGCAAAACTGAAGCTTCGGTAGCCACCGGTGGTAAGCAATTGTCGCGTGAAAAATATAATGTCGTTTGCTTTCTGTGAACGTTCGGTGGACATAGCCGTAACCCATTGTCAGTATACAGATCAATAAGATATCAGAGAGCAGAGCGAAAACCTACCGACAGGCCGCCTTTACTGCCGCCGTCTGCCGGTCCCCGCCATACTGTCAAAGACGCCATCTCGCAGCACTAACGCATGAAAAAGCGCGGCCGCCAAATGCAGCATCACGGTAGCAAATAGCATCAGCGCAACCAGAGAGTGCAATGGCCGCAGAATGGCAAACCAGTCGTTATTCACCGGAACAATGGGTGGCAAAACAACCCCGCCCCCGAGGGTGATGGGGTACCCCGCCGCTGACTGCATCGCCCAGCCAATCAGGGGCTGAAGGAACATCATGATGTATAACGCCCAGTGTGAGAGATGCGCTATCAGGCGCTGCCAGGCCGGTATGGAAGCCGGTAGCGAAGGGACGGAGGTATAAAACCTCAGCCATAGCCTGACCACCACCAGAACCAGAATCATCAGCCCCAGCGGTTTGTGGATCGCCACCAGCAGGGCATGCTTCGACGAAATGGTTGAAACCATCGCAATGCCGATAAACAACATTGCCACGATAGCCGCTGCCATGAACCAGTGCAGAATGCGCAACGCCGGATGGAAATAAGCAACCTGTTTCATAAGCCAGCTCCTGACTGTCGGGACTGTTCACGGGTACGCGCATTGTAGGATTTGGCATAGGCCGCCGAGCGCGCATTGAGTAAAGGATCGTCCGAAGGGGCAATGCCATCGGGCAAAATCAGCGGATCGTAGTTGATGTCATTGCACGGACCGTTTTGCTGCGGTGTTGCACGCGTCAGCACGAGCATGCCGGCATTGATGGTTTGCCGATCTTCAGGCCAGACCTGGCTTGCATCGTTGCCCGGATCGCCCGGTTTAGCGACGGTAATCATCAGATCCCATTTCAGCGGCCCTTGCTTCAGGCGCTCTTCGAGATCGTGCTGCAGAAAATCTTTATCATTTTTATCCGCCTCGCTCATCGGCAGAGAGCCAATATGCGGCACCATACTCCAGCGGACCAGGTGCTCTTTACCCGCTTTATCAATAAAGCGAAATGCATTCAGGCTATTAAAGCGATCGCTTGCCCAACTGGATGAAGGTACATACTGCTTTGCCCAGGCGAGGTAGGGTTGCATCTGAGGATGCGCGATCACAAACGCCTTAAGCTTGTCGGGGTTGGGTTTACCGGTTGCCGGATCGGGCAGAGTCAGGTTTTGCAGCGCATAGAAGTCTTCAACGGTAGAGACCGGAAAGCGTGGCATCGCGTTCATGCCTGTTCGCCATTGCTCGCCGTTGCTCTGCCTGAATTGCAGCGCCATGCTGCGCACGGGAACGGCATAATCCGGCGCTTTTGGGTTACCCCCTGCGATGGCGAAACGCCCCGTAACCGGCGTTTCGCCAGGGGCAAACAGCGCTGCTCGCGATAACGAACTGACCTGGCCATTAGAGATAAAATCCCCCACCACGCACACGCCCTTCGCGTGATTGCGGCGAAAACCAGGATGTTCCCCACCCGATTTCTGCAATACCGAAACCAGTTTGTCAGACGTCAGACGATTCGGCGTCAGCCAGCCGCCTGACCAGAGAAACAGCGCTATCAAGACAAGGGGAATAATCGCGACCAGGCACAGGCGGACTATTTTTTGGCCGGTGGAAAGTGAAGTGTTCGTCATATTTTTGCTCACACAGTGAATACACAATCAAATACGCGAGAACGTATTCCTGAAAACATTAAGCACGTCTTTCGCTGCTGGCGTGATAACTCGCCCATTAAGACGCGCCACAGGATGAATGAAGCAGGATTTTTTTAACTGTAGCCCAGAGCCGCTCTTTATCTCTGTCACGTATTTTTTCATGCTGAATTTCTCGCATGAATGCCGCTTTATCAGCTCCGGAAAAGCCGCCCTCCGTTTTTAATTTCCGAGCGATACTGAGAAGCGTTGATTCATCAGCATGGGCAATTTTTGGTCTCACCACAGAGAGCGGCATCGGTGTCCTCGGTGTGTCTTCTTCCATGAGCCAGTCGGCACAATGGAAATGCTGGATAGCCTTCGCAATGTCCATCTGCAGTTGAATGAAAGACCTGACGCTCTCTCTTTCCAGCCCTGACGCGTGGGCGACAGCAAAGGCTCTTTCAAGCACGTCCCGTTCCTGTTCAGGGTCGGCAATTGCCTGACCCTGCTGCGCCTTATACGCCGCAACCTCTTTCATCAGGCAAAAACGCAGGTTGATACTCATGCCGGGGCCGGAAAAAACCTCGATCGCTGTCGTTGTTTCCACAATGCCATCTCCCTGAATGGATGGCCCTGCCGCTAACTCATGCTTTTTCTCCATTACCGATCTCACTTATCGCATAGGTAAAAAAATAACGTTCTCAGGCCCGGATCCGGTTGGCTGGAAAGCGAACGAAAACCAACCTACCAGTTGGTAGGTTTAGTGTCAATTTCATCACTCATTTTTTACTCAATGCTGGATGCCATGTTTGTTCGGAATGGTTTTCAAAAGAATTCGGGTAAGACAGGCTGCCGAAACGGCGAGCGAGGGGGAACGAAGAAAGATGAACAGAACTCAGAAAAAACATGCGGGCAGGAATACTGCATCCTGCCCGCATACCGGCCATACGGTCATTCCACTCCCCCAGCAAAAAAAATCGTATGGCGAGTTATCTTAGGCGTGAACCATATCTGCACAATACTGGATGCCAATACCGAACGCTCCGCCATGTTTCTGGCTGATCGAAGTGGTCAGTTCGTAGGTTTCATGACGTGCCCAGTCACGTTGCAGTTCAAGCAGGTAAGTCAGGGCAGTAATCGGCTTTGCGCCAGCCTGAATCATGCGTTGCACAGCGCGTTCATGAGCTTCTGCACTCATGTCACCGCTGGCGTCTGTGACGATATAGACGTCAAAACCTTGCTCAATGGCAGACTGAACCGGACCATTCAGACAGACCGAGGTCCACAGACCTGCAAACACCAGGCGGTCGCGCTCCAGTTTGTTGACGGCATCAACAAAATTACCATCTTCCCATGCGTTGGAGGTGGATCGGTTAACATACGACGCGTCATCCGGGAATACCGCTGAAACTTCAGGGAATACCGGGCCCGCAAAATCATGGCGTGAAATCGTTGAAACAAGGGTCGGAATATTAAACCCCTTGCCTGTTTCCGCGAGGACTGCGGTATTTTGTCTCAGCAGGCCGATATCAATATTTTTCACATTGAACGCCATCTGGCTCTGGTGATCCAGCAGGATCAGCGCATGGTTTTCCGGGCTTAACAGATTTCTGGCCGCTGCAGGTGTTGCTTTAATCGTCATAATAGTTTCCGCGATGTTTGTTTAAATTTATCAGTGTATTAATGACCTGATTCGTGAACACGAGAAAACTATACAAAACGAAATATTCTTTTGTCCGTTCATTTTTGCAAAGGGCTTATTGCAAAAATGAACGCTGTGAAATATTAATGAATTTTATATGAAAAAAGGAATTAATATGTCTGTCCGAATATTCTCTTTCTGTTCTCTGCTAAATAGTGGGAACAGTGATTCATAAATTCCCTTATTTTTGCTGATTTCCTCACATCAGGATGCGCGAGCAGCCAAATGTCTTCACCCAGTCCCTCCACGATGGGGCTAATCTGAGCCAGTTTATCTATCTGATTGCCATGCATGCAGGGTAACAAACCGATCCCAATCCCGCTTGAGATTGCCGACGCAACACTGAGAACGGAGTCGCCGCGAAAGGTGATATTTTTCTCGGGAATATTTTTTTCAATCCACAGAAAGGCGTTTAACTTAGACATTGCGTAATGGAAGGAGACCCAGCGATGCTCCGTGAGCGCCATAGCATTGACTTGCTTTTTTTCCCATTGTTCACGTAAACCATACACTGCCCAGAACGCCGATCCCACCTTGCGGCCGGAAAGATGCTCCGGAATGTCTCTGGTGGCTCGAAACGCGATATCCGCCCCGCCATCGAACAAATTGACGGATTCATTTCCTGTCGAGACCTGAAAGGTAATGTGGGGATTTACCCGGCTAAATGACGCGATCAGCGGGTTAAGGTAATCCTGCAAAAGGGCATCCGACGTGGTGACCCTTATCTCCCCCGAAAAACCGCATTCATCCTCTTCAATGTTCTGTAGAACATAGTGGATATCCTCTTCAATGCGGTGTCCCAGGGCGATCAGCGCGGTTCCGGCTTTTGTCGGAACGTAGTGGGTGCGGCGACGCAGAAAGAGGGCTAATGCCAGCGACGTCTCAATGGCCCCCAACCGACGAAACAAGGTGGAATGATTGATGCCCAGAGCATCTGCGGCGCGTGACAGATTACCGTGCTCACCTACAGCCATAACGGTTTTCAAATCATCCCAGGAAAAGTTCTGGGAGGTCATTTTCTTCATACTCTTTAAATCCAAATATCTTATCGGCAAGCCAGCTGTAAAAATTGCTGGCGGATGCGCTCGGCAATGGCATTGACCACCGCCGCACTCTCATCAGACGGATCAATATCAACCCGGAAGGGACGTTTCCCGCAGGTGTATTGACGATATTGACTATTGCCTGAGCGGCATGACCGTGCAGGCCTCATCGCTCATTTACCCCGAAAGCGTATGCATCCGCCTGTCGGGGGGATTAGGCGAAGCCACCGTTTACACGAATAACCTGCGAGTTGATCCAGCTCCCGTCCGGACCGGCGATCATCGCTACTGCGCTGGCGATCTCTTCTGGGGTACCGATGCGCTCGAGCGGGGCCAGTTTTGCAACGGCCGCAACCTGCTCTTCGCTCTTACCGTTAAAGAAGAGCTCAGTCCCGGTGGGGCCCGGGGCAACGGCATTAACGGTGATATTTCTGCCCCGCAGTTCGTTTGCCAGCACGTGTACAAGCCCTTCCACGCCTGCTTTTGAGGCGATATAGGGACCATAAGCCGGGAAGGATTTGGCGATCACGCTCGTCGAAAGGGCAATGATTCTGCCGCCTTCACTCACGGTTTCAGCAGCATTTGCCAGCACCAGAAATGCGCCACGCAGGTTGGTATGAATGACACGATCAAAATCGTGAAGACCGGCAGGAGTAATCTTCGCCATTGGCATGATCCCCGCGCTGTGCACCACCACATCCAGTCTGCCGGTAACCGCTTTCGCTTGCTGGAACAAGTGGCTGACATCCGTTTCGCTGGCAACATCAGCCTGAATCGCCGTCGCACGGCCACCTTTAGCGACGATGCTCTGCACGGTTTGCTCTGCCGCCTCGGCATTACCTGCGTAATTCACGATAGTGGTAAAACCGTCCCGCGCGAGACGCTCAGCAATGGCGCGGCCGATACCACGGGAACCGCCCGTAACAAGAGCAGTTTTATTGACTTTGTCCATCGTTCTCTCCGGTTTCAGTGAAAGGGGTCTGAATGGAGATATTAATGTTTTAGCGGGAGAGATAAATGGGTGATATTTGATAACATAATTCCATTATCGTTAATAATCGCCTTCAGAATCCGTGATGGATAAATTTGATACCATGCTACTCTTCACCCGCATTGTAGAGCTTCAAAGCTTCAGTCAGGCCGCGGACCAGCTAGGGATCCCCAGAGCGACGGCCAGCAATGCAATAAAAAGCCTGGAGAAAAACCTGGAGTGTCGTCTGCTGGAGCGGACGACCAGACACGTGCGGGCCTCGCTGGATGGCGAGGCATTTTATGAACGCTGCGTGCATATTCTTTCTGAACTGGACGATGCGGAGTCTTCCCTGCGTCATTCCGGCGTAAGACTACAGGGGATTTTGCGCGTGAATCTTCACGGGGCCCATGCGACCCGCATTGTACTGCCCCGTATTGACGAGTTTCACGCCCGCTATCCCGCCATCAGGCTGGTTATCAGCAGTGGGGATCGTCTGGTCGATCTGATTCGGGAAGGCGTTGACTGCGCCGTACGCGCGGGCAAGCTCTTTGATTCATCATTAATTGCCCGGCCTTTAGCCCAGATGCCTCAGGTTATCTGCGCCAGTCCGGACTATCTTCGTAAGCACGGCCGACCAATGACCCCTGACGATCTGCTTTCTCACCAGAGCGTCAATTTCTTTTCCACCAGCCGGGGTAAGAACTACCCTCTGGAACTCATTGTTAACGGTAAAGAGAAAAGCTATCCGACCAAAGGCTGGATGACAGTGAATGACGCAGAGAATTACGTTATTTGCGCGTTGCGTGGATGTGGGCTGGTTCAGCTTCCACGTTATCATGTGGACGATGCCCTTCGGGATGGCCTGCTACAGGAAGTGTTAAGCGACTGGAAAAGCCCGGCCATGCAACTTTCGGCTATCTATCCACAGCACCGACAACTGTCTCCCCGTGTCCGGATTTTTGTAGACTGGCTGGTTTCTCTCTATCGGGAACGCTTTGAGGTGAACGCTTAATGGCTGCGTAAACCGTCGCTCACGTTGACGGTGCCGCGGGATCGGCAAGCATCGCATCAGCGATATCCAGCATAACCCGCAGGCGATCCATATGCCGGAGGTCAGAGTGATACCCTACCCATATATCTTTGGACGGCGGTGGCTCCGGCATGCTGATAGCCGCTAAGCCGGTGATGGCATCACCAAGCGGGCGCGGTAACACGGCGATGCCCATTCCACGCTGGCACATCTGTGCCTGTACGGCCCGGCTGGTACTGGTGAACACACGTCGTGACTGGGGAAACCTGTCGAGCAGCCAGGCGACGTCAGAGAAGTGGGATTGTGCCGTGTTCATCAGAATAAGCCCCACTGCGGCCGGATCGTGTCGGGCGATATCGGCGATTTCCGGCGTTCCATATAGCGCATAGGGGATGCGCATCAGGCGGCGCTGGACAATATCCGGTTCGGTAAAGGGAACGATGCGAAACGCAATGTCGGCATCACGCCGCGACAGGTTAAGTAAGCGGTAGCTTGCGATAAGCTCCGGCACAATCGCCGGATGGCGGCGCGTCAGTTCCTCCAGGACCGGTGCGAGTACATAGTTGGCAAACCACTCTGCTGAAGAGATCCGCAATATCCCTTCAAGACGTTCGTGATTACCGGCGAGACGCCGCTCCATCGCCAGCGCGGAGTTTTCCATCGCTTCTGCCAGCTTCAGCACCCTGTCGCCGGCGTCGGTCAGAACCAGACCATCCTGTGTCCGGCGAAATAGCGCTTGCTGCGCCTCTTCCTCAAGCGCCTTTATCCGGCGACCAATCGTCGGATGGCTCACACCCAGGCTTCGTGCCGCCTCGCCGAAAGAGCCCTTACGCATAACTGCAAGAAATACCCGGACATCGCCCCATTCCATGCCAGTGTCTCACCGTACAAAAATGAACATTGAATATACAAAAGTGGCAGTTCCAAAACAACTTTGTCGATATCACTATAGCGTCCTCACCCCAGTCAGGAAATGAATGACATGTACAAATTAAAAGACAAAGTGGCGATTGTAACCGGTGGTTCCAAAGGCATCGGAGCCGGGATTGCCCGTCAACTGGCGGCTGACGGCGCGAAGGTTATTGTCAATTACGCGTCAGGCAAAAGTAGTGCTGATAACGTCGTTGCCGATATACAAGCTGCCGGTGGGCAGGCGGTAGCGGTCGCGGCGGATGTCACCCGTCAGGCTGAGGTTGAGGTGCTGGTTCACGCGGCCATCGACATTTTCGGGCGGCTGGACATTGTGGTGAACAACGCCGGCATTTATGAGTTCGCCCGCATTGAAGAGAGCACAGAGGCACTCTACCGCAGACAATTCGACATCAATGTTCTGGGCCCGCTATTAATGTCCGGCGCTGCTGCGCCGCATCTGAATAAAGGCAGCAGCATCATTAACATCAGTTCGTTCGTCACCCGCGTCTTTATCGCCGAGAGTGCCATCTACAGCGGCACCAAAGGGGCGATCGATGCTATTACCGGGGTACTGTCACGAGAACTCGGCCCCCGGGGAATTCGCGTCAACGCGGTCAACCCTGGCCTTATCGAAACGGAAGGCAGTCATAGTGCAGGCGCGATGAACTCGGACTTCCAGACATGGAATGAAAAGCAGACCCCACTCGGCCGCATCGGTCAGGTGCAGGATGTTGCGCCAATCGTCTCATTTCTCGCATCAGACGATGCGGGATGGATCACCGGTGAGGTGATTCTTGCCTCCGGTGGCATGCGCTAACGCCCTGCCTCTCAATCTCTGCACATAACCGTTACCTGTGGAGTGTTCCATGTCGCCCCCTATCCTCCCGCAAGCCGAGCCGCGTCGCTGGGCAATGTTTGTCATCCTGCTGGTTGGTGCATTTTTGCCCCCGCTCGATTTTTTTATCGTCAATGTTGCGCTGCCTGCTATTCAGGACGAGCTGAGCGCCTCTTCCTCTGCTGAACAGCTGGTCATTTCGTCCTATGCAGCCGTGTATGCCGTAACCTTAATTACCGGCGGCCGTCTGGGTGATATTTATGGTCGTGGGAAGATGTTTTTTATAGGGCTTATCG
The DNA here is from genome assembly GCF_027924865.1 of Enterobacter sp. 200527-13. Taxonomy (NCBI): domain Bacteria; kingdom Pseudomonadati; phylum Pseudomonadota; class Gammaproteobacteria; order Enterobacterales; family Enterobacteriaceae; genus Enterobacter; species Enterobacter sp. 200527-13. Next base: position 433,549 of record NZ_BSCM01000001.1, on the reverse strand, counting down.
GTTTTGCGGCGGCATCGCTGCTGTGCGGTTTAGCCTGGTCACCATGGGTACTGATTAGCGGACGCGTGTTACAGGGTGCTACGGCCGCGATTATGGCGCCTCAGGCACTGGCTTCCGTACAGGCCATTTTTCCGGAAGCGGAAAAACCGTTCGCGTTGAGTATCTATGGCGCTGTATTTGGCCTGGCCTCGGTTATCGGGCAGGTACTGGGCGGTATCCTGATCTCAGCGGATCTGTTTCACCTGGGATGGCGCGCTATTTTTCTCGTTAACTTGCCGGTGGCGCTGCTGGTCATTCTCTTCGGATTGCCACTGCTGAAAGAGACGCGTGCGCCATCCGCACAACGACTGGACCCGGTCGGCATGTTACTGGCGACCGCCACGTTGAGTGCGCTGATTGTGCCGTTAATTGAAGGCCGTGAAGCGGGATGGCCCTGGTGGACATGGCTGTCATTTCTGGCTGTCCCGCTGCTGGCGTCGCTGTTATGGCGTTATGAGCGTCGCCTTAGCCAGAACGGCGGTTCGCCTCTGCTTGATCCGGTCGTATTACGCGCGCCGGGGCTGGGTCAGGGGCTGGCGATCGTTTTGCTGTTTTATTCTATCGGGGCCTTCTTTCTTTTGTTCTCCGTTTATCTACAAGAGGCGTTGCAGTTAAACGCCCTGACTGCGGGCCTGCTTTTTCTGCCTTTTGGCGTGGGTTTTCTGATCGGTCCGTTGCTAACACCTTATCTGAGGCGTTTTGTCGGCAATTACCTGAGCGCAATCGGGATGGGATGCGAGACGTTGGGGTTAGCAGGTCTGGCAGGGTTGATTGCCCATACCATGATGGGTAGCGCACCGGCCATGCTGCCGCTCGCTGTATTGCTTTTTATCACCGGCCTCGGCAAGGGACTGGCGATGCCGACGCTGGTCCGGATGGTGACAGGCCGCGTTGCACCGGCGTTTTCAGGCATGATTGCCGGGGTAACCAGCTCGACACTCCAAATCAGCACTGCGCTGAGCGTCGCCGTCATCGGTGGCATTTTTTACAGCATGCTGGACACCGGCAGAAGCGGTGCAAATATTACGCATGCCTTTATCGTCGCCCTTCTGGCGATGGCGATATGCCTGGCCACGGGTGCCGCGCTAAGCATCCGGCTTATCCGGCAGGCCTCCGGTTTATTTTCTGCTGCGAGCGGCGCGTCTATCAAGTAACGTAACAGACAATCAACTGGCTGAGGCGTGGACATCCTTGCTCATGTTCCTCCCCAGCGTGCCGTTTACCCGCAGCACGTACTCCTGCATCAACCTGAGAAAAAATCATGAAAAAATCGATAGTCCCTGAAGAATTCCAACACTATTTCGATGACTGGCACTTCTCGCCTGTCATCGAAGCAGATGGCACGGTGTATCTCTCTGGTGTTACCGCGGCACGGAAGGACAAACCGATAAGTCAGCATCCGGAAGAACAATTCCATGATGCGTTTTATAAGCTTGGTGTTTATTTGAAAGCCGCAGGCTTAGGGTATGAAAATATTCTTGAGATGACCACTTTTCATATTGATCTTAAAAAACATATAGACGTTTTTTCTAAGGTGAAAGATGAATATGTTAAGGCACCCTACCCGGCGTGGACTGCCATAGGCGTATCAGCGTTCATTCCAGAAAATGCGCTGGTGGAAATGCGGATTGTGGCTAAAAAATAGTGCCGCCGTGAGTCCCCAAATCACCTCAGGCACGAACCGGATCGACTTAAGCGCCGCAAGGTCTGCTACGAACAAACGGCAGACCTCGACGAGACGACAATGTCTTCATCAACTGCAATAGGCTATGTTTACAGATTCAGAAACCCTGGCAATGGCACTGCGGCCAGAAAATGGGACTTGCCGATGAATGCAGAGAACCTTCCTGTGGTACTTATCCCGGGATTTATGCTTGATGAAACACTGTGGGACGATTTTATCACCGCATTTCCCGAGCGCAGGCTCTTTATACCTGCGAGCCTGGGCCAGGCAACCACACTCCAGGATATAGCCGCTAACATAGTCCAGAAACTACCGGAGCGTTTTGTGCTGGCCGGCTTTTCGCTAGGTGGTTATGTTGCCAGAGCTATTTATGAGGCTTTTCCGGAACGGACAGCAGCGATGATCCTCATTGCCACATCTCTCAGAGAGGATTCGGCAGAACAGATAAATACCCGTGTTGCTGCAGCGAATATCAATTCCTCCAGAGAATTTAGTGGGCTGAGCACAACGGCCATTAGAAAATCACTTCATGCTGATCTCGCCAGTAATACGGCCATCATTGAGAAAATCCGTAATATGGGAAAAAGGCTGGGAGCCGATGTATTCAGAGTTCAGTCAGGGCTAAACCGCGAGCGAATAACATTAAAACCCATTTCATGCCCGACCTACGTTATTGCAGCGAAACATGATCGGCTGCGTTCAACAGAGGAGGCAGAAGAACTCGCCAGGCTAACCGGAACCTGTGTGGATTATGTTGACGGTTGTGGACATCTTATTCCTCTGGAAAAACCGGATGAACTGGCCCAGCGTGTGTCCAGATGGCTCGATAAAACAGGCCTTTAAAATAACGTTGGTGCAAACAGAGTCCCCCTATTCTCTGCGAATCAAACGCCAGGACGTTTTTCTTAGATGTCTGCTTCTGGCCTCTGCTACGCATTTTCGGCTATCGGAGTTGGGAAATCGACAGTGACCAGGAGCCCGCCTTCTGCAGACGTACACAGGCCTACGCTGCTGTTGTGTTGCTGCGCAACCGCGTTGACGATGGCAAGCCCCAGTCCACTCCCGCTTTGCATCTGGTTGGGGTCGCGAAAAAATCGGTCGAACACACGCTCCCTCAATTCAGGCCGAATACCGGGCCCGGCATCTGAGACACGAAGCTGCGTGGCGTTATCCCGCGATCGTATCTCTACTTCAACTCGTCCGCCCTCAGGGCTGTACTTGACTGCGTTCTCAATCAAATTGTCAATCAGCGACATCAGGCGCTCCCTGATGCCTGTGATCCAGATTTCATCATCAGAGACGAATTCAAGCTCTATCCTGCGCTCCGTAGCCAGCGGTTCCAGTGCTGCCATTCGCTCCTGAATGAGCGTCGTCAGCGGCACTGGCTGCATAACGGCATCAATACGTGCTTCACTGTGCATCATCAGCAACAATTGATTGACGAGTCGGGCAGCCCGGCTGTTGCTGCGAACAATCCCCGCCAGTAATTCCTGTTGAGTTTCATTGCTTACATACGACTGCAGCGCCTCCACGTTGATTCGCATTGCAGCCAGAGGAGTACGCAGCTCGTGAGCGGCATCAGCAATGAAAATCCGTTCCCTTTCCGCGCTTTCGCGCACCCTGGCAAGAAACACGTTTATCGCGTCCACCATTTGACGAAGCTCCCTGTGTTTTGGCATGGCTTTTAATGGAGAGAGATCGTCTGGCGTTCGCAAGGATATTTCATTTACGACCTTGCTCCAGGGCCGCATTGCAATGCGAATTGACAGCCACGCGGGAAATAAAAGAAAAGGAATGCATACCAGTAGCGGCAATATGTAATAGCCACGCGAGTTCAGGTAGATAAAGAAGTTCCAGCCTCCGGCAGGCGTCACAAGTGTCACCTCCACATCGGAGTTCCCGGATTTTAGCGTACGGCTGGTCCAGGTGCGCCCCTCACTCTCAATGCGCTGTAATTCCCCCAGTTGGGTGTTTACGACCCCTGTTGGTGCGCCATCAGATGAATAAATTATCTCGTTATGTTTGCGAATAATGAGGCTGATTGACAGTTCGGGATCTTCACCTCCGCCATATCCTTCCCGCAACGCCTTACTGAACGTGTTCAGCACATCGGTGCGTTCCTGCGGGCGATCGTCCATACTGTCCACCAGCGTAAAAAGGGTTTCGTAGGTCTTACTGCCCGTTAATATCGGGGGGCTACGCAAGTCCTCCCACAAAACAAAAGTCAAAAAAAGACACCACAGCAAGGTCAGCAGCAGCATCTGGGCGATGATGATTCGCCGTACGAGCGTGGGGAGTCTCAGGGTGCGCCAGATATTTCGCATCAATCACCGCCTTTGTAGATCGGTACAGTATCAATGACATACCCCACCCCTCTCACCGTTCGCACATAACCGTCCCCGATTTTTCGACGCAAATTCCCCATATGCACGTCGAGAGCATTACTCAGATTTTCTTTGGTGCCGAAGATTCTTTCTTCCAGAAAACGTCGTGTAAGCACGCGGTCAGCGCGCAACATTAACGTTTCAAGCAGCGCGTATTCACTTGCCGTCAACTCCACGTGACGGGCACTCACCGTCACGCGACGCGTTGGCACATGCAGAGATAACCCTCTGATTTCTATCGCCTCATTCTGAAAACCGTAACTGCGTCGCGCAAGCGCTCTTACCCTGGCCAACAACTCGGCGAGAATAAAAGGTTTAACAAGGTAATCGTCTGCACCGGCATCCAGCCCGCACAGGCGATCCTGTAGCGTGCCTCGGGCAGTCAGAATGATGACAGGGATCCCCTTGAACTGCTGCCGCAAGCAGGTCATCAGGCCCATGCCATCGCCATCGGGCAGTCCCAGGTCGAGCAATATCAGTTCTGGCACGCAGGCATCAAGCTGATGCAGCGCATCCTCTTTGCGGCGAACCCATATGACATCAAATCCTTGATCTGCAAGGGCGATCCGCACGCCATTGCCCAGATCCAGGTCGTCTTCGATTAGTAGAATTTTCACATTGGTAACGGTATCAACAGTGAATGAAGAACGTCTTAAGAAAAAAACGGTTTCGATAAATCTATCAGGTTTACTGCAGCGGTACTTGCTTCAGCGTTTCTTCATTTTCGGCTCATAAGAACCTTAGGGTGCGTATTCAAACTGAGAAAACTGGCGTGAATAACCGCTTGTATCGTCATCATTTGAATCCACAAGGACTTCTTTAATGAGAAACATCGCACTGCGTCATCAGTTTCCTCCTTTGCTCTCGCCTCGCAGCCTGAAAAAAATAGTGCCGGGAGTCGTTCTGGCGTTTCTGACCACCCCGACACTGGCGGCAGAACAGAACCAGGGTAACGTGTTGACCCTGGGGGGAGGTGTGGATATTGCGCCACGCTATTCTGGTTCGGATAAAAGCCGCGCCACTACAGCATTAGTGCTTGATTACTCCATGGCAAATGGCGTCTTTATCAGCACCACGCGGGGTATCGGTTACGGTAACAGTGTCGGTAAACTGGAGTACAACGCTGCGCTGAGCTACCGCGCTGGTCGCAAGGATCGTGACGTGAACAGCGATTCAATAAGCTCCGGCAGTGACGACTTGCGGGGTATGGGTGACGTCAAAGGCTCGGCCATCATTGTGCCCGGACTGGGGTATAAGGTGACCGACTGGCTGAGTGTGCAATTGCAGGCTGAAGTGCCGGTTTCTGAAAGAAACAACGGTGAGGCCCTGCACTTCGGGATTATCAGCCCGCTTTATACATCACCGAAAAATTCCCTGACGCTGGCGCTGACCACCAGTTGGGGATCCAGCAAATACATGCAGACATACTACGGGGTGAATGCCGCACAGTCAGCAGCATCGGGGTTTTCCCGACATGATGCTGGATCCGGTATTTATGCTTACTCGCTGAATGTGGACTGGACCCACAAGCTCACCCCAGACTGGAGCGTAGCTGTCGCAACAGGCGTTACGCAGTTGACGGGAGATGCAGGCAATAGCCCCATTGTTCAACGAAAAACGTCGCCCACGGGAAGTTTGAAAGTGACGTACAGCTTCTGATCGTGATGGGATGAGTGCTTCCCGACGACTTCTCGCTCTGAACTCTCAATAATATGTATTCGTCCCGCCCCTGTCAGATAACGGGGCGGCACTCACATGCCCTGATGCCCCCCTGAATCGGGGCATCAGAATCGATGATGCACTCTGGCGATCAGGCAGCTTTAACGGCTCTGATTTTTTTACTGCCAGCCGCATCTGGCTCGGGGTTATCTGTGGCAGTGGCGGCATTGAGATCGGGAAGCTTGCTGGTACGCAGAATATGCTGCACGGCCTCTTTCTGCTCGGCGAGATACAGCCCAAGATTTTCAGCCTGCGTTTCATCCATCTGCATTTCGCTTTGCAACAGCCAGTCGGTGAACGCTTCTGCCATGTCGAGCAGTTTGTCGTGAGCGTCAGCCTCTTTTTTACTGGCAAATGTCATTTTCTCTTCACCTTTTCGTACGACAACATATTTTGTTTCAACAGCCATTACGCACCTCTCATACTGTATTTATATACAGTATAGCATGTCCAGAATTGTGTTGCAGTCAAATTGCACTTTCGTTTTAGCCCGAGCCTGCAGACCACTGTGTCAGTAGCGCATGCAGTTTGGCTGGCTCCAGCGGCTTACGCAACACCAGGTAGCCTTCCTGCTCCGCTGCCAGCAGAACCGGCGAGTTAAACTCCCCGCTGACCATCGCGCCGCTCATGTCGGGCAGACGTTCGAAAAGTGCTTTCAGGATGTCGAACCCGCTTTCGCCGGATCGCAGGCGCTGGTCGCACAGTACAGCAAATGGCGTGAAACCGTCGTCAATGATGGCAAAAGCGTCTTCGGCCGAGGCCGCGCAGCGCACGTTAATCCCCCAGAGGCCCATCAGGCTCTCCCAGGCGGACGTCACCAGCGGATCGTCGTCAACGATCAGGCAGGAGCCATGCAGTGGCGCATAGCGTACCGGTGTAGCGATGTTGTCACCGGCGGGCAGTGGATCCACCGCTTTCACGTCACCCGTGTATTGAGTAAAGCGCATCCAGAAGCGCGAACCTTTGCCTTCAATGGAGTGCATTCCATACTTCACGTTCATCAGCTTGGCACAGCGGGCAACCACCGCCAGGCCCAGCCCGTGCCCTGCGCTGTCGATCTTCCATGCCAGCTCGGGGCGGTAGTAAGGCGAGAAGATTTTGCTTTTTTCGTCGTCGGCGATCCCGACCCCGGTGTCCCATACTTCCACCAGACACTCGACACCGCGCGGACGGATCGCAACCAGCACACCGCCCTGTTGCGTATAGCGAAGGGCATTTTGTATCAGGTTAATCAAGGACTGACGCACCAGCAGCGGGTCACCCATCACGAAGAGGCGACGTTTGGGCCGCCAGGTTCGCAGCCGCAGTGCGCGACTGTTGGCCTCTTCGCGAAACAGGGTGATCACCGAGTCGAGAAGCGTGCCGATGTCCACGCGTGTAGGGGCGGTCATTACATTGCCAGATTCAATTTTGCTGAGATCGAGCAGGGAATTGAACATCAGGTGCACCGAACGAACGCTCTGTTGCAGGTCAAGCAGCTGCGGCGTCAGGCTGTCGTCCTGGTTTCTGTGGATAATGGCTTCGATCAAAAAGCCCATGGCATGCACCGGCTGGCGAAGATCGTGGCTGGCGGTCGTCAGGAACTGATTTTTATCGAGCAACGCCTGTTCCGCTTCTTCTTTGGCCTGCCGGAACTGCTCCGCCAGGCGTGAGCTTTGCTCTTCCAGCAGTGCTTGCTGAATAAAGAACGCGTGGGACGTTAACGCATGGCGGTAGATTGCGAAGCCGTACAGCAGGTTCAGCATCAGCACGATGAACATCAGGTCATCCAGTCGCAGGATGATACCGAGAGTCAGAACTCCCCAGGAGGCAAAGAAAAACCGTGTGAAGGTGCTGATGACCGGCGTCAGATGCGTCGCATTGGCAGCGACAATAGCGGCAATGCTGATATTAAGGAGCAGGAAAAAGTCAAAATTCTGCGTCTGCGGGGTAATTAAATAGAGTGATGAAATCCCCAGCCCGTGAAAAAAGGCCACCTTATTAATGCGCGGAAGCCAGCGGCGCAGGACGGCCTCATCATCATTTTCTTTAACCTCTTGCTGATAGCGCCGATGCACTATTCGGATCGCCACAGCACAGAGCAAGTAAATTATTATCCAGGTAATGGTGGGACCCAGATCGTCCCCCAGCAAATGGATCCAGATAGCGAAAGGAATGCCGACAAAAGGCACAGCGCTAAAGCTGAATACCAGCCGCAGAAACGTATTATTCAGCAGGCGAATTTGCGCGGGGGGAGAGATGCCATCGTTCTGTGAACCCTGGAAAAATCTCATTCCGACGGCTCCCGTTTGCCATGCAGTAGCGTGATGGCTTCCACCCGACTGTTAACGCCTATCTTTTTCAGAATATTGCTGATGTGTTCTTTTACCGTGGGCTCAGAAATAGAAAGCTGGGCTGCAATTCTTTTATTTGGCAGGCCGCGCATAATCATATTCAAAACATCAATTTGCCGCGGCGTTAAGTTAAATTTACTTAACTTCTCATTATTCGTCTTAACGGCACATTCGTTTGCACAAGGAAACCATGTCAGATTATCCGCCAGGGCAAAAACGGCCCGTGAGAATAATTCAGGAGGTTCGCTTTTCAATACGAAACCGTGTCCTCCGGCCGTATGCACTTTCTGCCAGATATCGTTATTTTCATCCCCACTGACGACCAGGAGGCGCACCTGAGGGTAAAGCTGTTTCACTTCTTTGAGTAATTTCAACGCCGTACCGGAAGATAGCCAAAAATCGATTACCAGTAAACGTGGCGGGCCATTTTCCCTAATATGACGGTAGCAATCTTCTTCATTCGTCACGACATACGCCTGTTTGAACCGGCAATGTGTAATCAGAAAATTGGCGATGCCGCTTGCTACCAATGGATGGTCATCAACGACCAACGCATAATTCTGCCCCAAAGGAATCTCCTTTCACCTTCGCGTATCTGAGAGTACAGATGAATTATTATCGACCCACCCTACTTTAGGAGGGTTTTTTCAATTAGGAAAGAGAAATATATTACCCGCTGATTTGGGTAATAGAAAACATAAATACAATCAGTGATTTTAACTGGTTGGATATAAAGGATAATTTATGAAAAGACCACTAATCGCTTTAACCGTTACGTTGATGCTAGCCGGTTGTTCCACCCTGAAAACCGATCAGGCTATTCCACTGCTGCAGGCGGAAACCGCTAAAATGCTGGGGCTGGGCTCGTCGGACGAAATAACGGTGACCAACGTGAATGGTGCCCAACCGGATGCATTGGGCGGCCAAAAACTTTCTTATCGCGCCACGACAGAAAAAGGGCGAATTTTCGATTGCTCATCAATGATGATGCCTGGAATTTTAGGATCTGCGCCGACGCTAAGCGCGCCGACCTGTACGCCGGTTGTCACGCATAAATAATTTCCTCAATACCAAAAGGCGTACAAATAATAACGCCTTTTAAATTTCCCGACACATTTGAGTTTCATATAAAAACGATTTTCCAGACATCATGCTAATGAGTACGGAGATAGCCCGTGAATAACTCTACATCGCATTCTTTAGCGGTTAAGACACCGCTTTCCAGACTTTACCTCGCTCTATTTTCCGCACCGCTGTTGATGCTCTCCCCTGCCGATTTCGCTCGCGCAGCGGATGCCATTTTTGACGGCGATGCGCGTGTTACCGAATCTTTAGGTTACACCGGCGATGTTTACGTCGGCCGTAACCAACGCGGGAACCTGCTGATCGATAATGGCAAAATCACTGCCTATAACATCAATATCGGTCGACTGTTCAACGGCCAAATTTATGAAAGCGTGGTCACGGTCCGCGGACCAAACGCCGAGCTGAACGCGGTTAACGATCAGTACATTCTGCGTGGTGGCCTGAATCTTGGCCTGGGCACCCTGCGAGTCGAAGACGGTGCGCTGGCCAGCGCGAAGGAGATCGTGGTCGGTACCACCCGTGGCTACGACAGCCACCTAATCGCTACGGGCGCCGGTTCACGCGTCGTCAGTAATTTTCTCAGCGTTGGCACTGACCTGGGAGCCCGCTCCACGCTGGCGATTGAAAACGGTGCGACGCTCAACACCACCTACGATGCCCGTATCGGCAATGGTTCCGGCCCAGATGAAACCGACAAGCTGAGCCCGAAAGCCACCGTCACGGGATCCGGTTCGCAATGGAATGTTGGCCGTACGCTCATGCTTTATGGCGATCTGGACGTGCTCAACGGCGGAGCGGTTAACGTGGGCAACATTCAGGTGGCGGGCGTCTCAGGCGCACGTAAAACCGCCGAGCTGGTTATCGCGGGCGAGGGCTCGCGTTTTACCAGTGCCAGCAGCGTTAGCGTTGGCGATTACGGCAATGGCGTACTGTCGGTCATGGACGGCGGTGCATTTTCCGCAGGCAGTAACGAGCTGGTAGTGGGGATGACGGGTTCTGGCTCGAACCGGGGCGCGCTGATAATCGGCAGCCGCGGCAATATGGACTCCGGCACCGGTTTAACGGAGCCGACGCTCGGCGCGGCGGGCGGCGCGGGCACTCTTGATGCGAAGACGGCAATCAGCCTTCGGGGTGGGTTATTCGGCAGCTATGTCTACTTCAACCATACCGACGGAAATTACGTTTTCAGCAACAAGATGAGCGGCGAAGGTGAAGTGATCAATACCTCCGGTCAGACCACGCTGAACGGCGATCTTTCAGGGCTCAAGGCGAACGTGACCGCGCGCGGTGGAAAAGTCATTATTGCCAGCAATATCAACACCCAACCCGAAGACGATATTTTTGATGTGCAGACGCTTAGCGCCGAGAACGGCGGCACGCTGATCCTCAACGCGACGGCGGGATCGGAGGTCAGTAACGGACAAGGTTACAGCAGCGCCGCGTCGATCAAAGCCGGCGGCACGCTGGGCGGTGACGGCACGCTGGGCCAGACAGAGATCCTCTCCGGCGGCCATATCTCGCCCGGTGATGGTACTATCGGCACGCTGACGCTGAAACGCTACCTGAACTTTGTGGGTGAATCGTTCTATGACGTTGATATCGCCGGTGACGGCCGCAGCGATCAGTTACTGGTGTCTGGCAAAACGACCATCAGCGATCAGGCTAAAGTACAGGTTACCGCGCTGGATCCGCAGACCAGCTACAAAACGGGCCAAAGCTATCGCATTCTAACCTCCGACGGGGGAATTGACGGCCAGTTCGCCGGGGCCATCTCCAAATCCGCCTTCCTGGACGTGGCACTGAAACAGAGCACCGACGCTGTCGATCTCACCATCGCGCAGAAAGAGACCGGCGGAGAGAATCCTGGGGGCGAAAACCCGGGTGGTGAGAATCCGGGCGGTGAGAACCCAGGGGGTGAAAATCCGGGTGGTGAAAACCCTGGCGGTGAGAATCCAGGCGGCGAGAATCCAGGTGGAGAAAATCCAGGAAGCGGTAAACCGGGTATTTTCCAGACGGTAGCCAACACCAGCAACCAGTGGAATACCGCCGGCGCGCTTTCCACGCTGACACAAAACGGCCCTTCCCTGGCGCTGTATAACTCTCTGCTGGTACTCAGCGCACCGCAAGCGCGCGAGGCGTTCAACCAGCTGTCAGGTGAAGTTTACCCGTCGGTACAGTCTAACCTGATCGCCGGCAGCACTCAGCTGTTCAACGTACTGAACCAGCGCATGCAGCGCGCGTTCGATAATGACAGTCTGCCGATACCGCCGTTAGCGATGTCGCTGGTACAACAGCCGGAGCAACAAAATAACGGCGTATGGGGCCAGACCTTCAGTTCCTGGAGCAGAACGCGCGACAACGGTAACGCAGGCAAGCTGGACGGCAACACCACCGGCTTCCTGCTGGGCGCGGATCGCACGTTGGCTGACCATAACGTACGTGTCGGGGGGTACTTCGGCTATAGCCGTGGTGATTACGACGTTGATAGCCGCCGTTCATCCACGGATACCGACAACTATCACCTTGGCCTGTATGCCGCAGGGCAACAGAATGCGTTCTCACTGCGCGGCGCGCTGGGTTACACCTGGCACAAGATTGAAGGCGAGCGCAACGTTGATTTCAGTGGTTTCTCGGACCGCCTGAAGTCAGATTACGACGCCAACTCGCTGCTGGCGTTTACCGAGGCGGGCTACCGTTTTGGCCAGCCGGCGATGAATGTTGAACCGTTTATCAACCTGTCCTGGATTCGACTGCATACCGACAGTTTCAGGGAAGATGGCGGTGCCGCCGCGCTGAGCGTGCGTAATGAAACGATGAACACCTTCTACTCCACGCTCGGGATGCGCGGTGTCACCGAGCTGCCGAAAAACGTTAACCTGTATGGTTCGTTGGGCTGGCAGCACGCCTACGGGGATAAAAACACTTCATCGCGTATGGCATTTGCCGGCAGTGACGCGTTCATCACCCAGGGCCAGGCCGTTGAGGAGGACGTGATGGTGGGCGATATCGGCGTCAGCGTACAGCTGTCGCGCGCTGCGACGCTGGATGTCGGTTATCAGGGGCAACTCGGTCAAGACACCCGCATCAATTCGGTCAACGCTAACCTGCGCTGGTCGTTCTGATTACCCTTTTCAGCATTTATACAGACCCGCGTACTGCGGGTCTTTTTTTGTCCGTATTCTGTCCATCGCATACTGATGTCTGGCGAGGCTGACCTGTGCCCATTGGTTAACACACCAGGGTATTCGTCGTGAGCGTTTCGCCACGACAGCACACAATCGGATCTGTCGAATTACGTCAAAACACATATATGCTTAAATCAGAGAGCATCAATTAATGAAAGACATATTCCCGTCAACACATATCAGGAGGTCTGTTTGCGAATTGAAACAACTCGATTGTGCCTTCGCCCGGTAATGGCATCAGACGTAGCGGATCTCTTCAGAATTTATGGTGATCCGGCGACGAACACGTTTAACCCCGCAGGCCCCTACCCGGATATTGATCATGCAAAAACGGTTCTCAATCGCTGGCTCGCCCACTGGCAAACTCACAGCTTTGGTAGCTTCGCCATATCGATTCTCGAATCCCCTGAAAAAATCATCGGATTTGGTGGTCTGAGCATCCGTAGCTATGGCGATTGTGTGATTAACAATCTTGGATATCGGTTATCGACAGATGCCTGGGGAAAAGGCCTGGCGACAGAATTTGCTACACGCGCGGTAAGGTATGGTTTTGATGATATGAAACTCACCGAGATCTCAGCCGTTGTCAGAGCTAACCATCTGGCGTCACAGAACGTTCTTGAGAAAACGGGACTGAGATATGTCAGAGATATACATGATATTAAAGACGCACCGCCGAGCCTTTTGTATTCACTCACCTTAACGGAGTGGATGAACAAAACCAGGTAAACATCACCGTCCGTCGTTAAGGTGAAAAATACGCATACAGGCAAATGCCAGTGGGTTATGTTTTCACGTGAGCGTATATTAAAACGACAAACTCGTTGAGTATAAATTCATTTTAAGGCGTGGAAGTTGAGGTCCTGGTGAGAAGACGTTATGTGATTGCAGATGTGTTTACTGATAAACCGTTTTGCGGTAACCCGGTAGCTGTCGTTCTGGATGCCGAGGGATTGACCACTGAGCAAATGCAGCTGCTCGCGTTAGAATTTGGCTACAGTGAAACGACGTTTGTTTTACCTCCTGAAGAGCCATCACATACGGCTTGGGTACGGATTTTTACCCCGACGCGTGAAATCCCTTTCGCTGGTCATCCCAATATTGGGACTGCTTTTGTCCTGGCGTATCAGGCTGAACTGAATGGCGAATCGCTACCTGAAACGCTGATATTCGAAGAAGCCGCCGGGCGGGTACCTGTCAGGATTATCAGAGAAAATGCAAAGGTCACGGGTGCAGAGCTTCTTGTTCCGCAACCTTTATCCTGCCATTCAGAAGTCAGTCCGGAAAACGTGGCGGCCTGCCTCTCTCTTGAAGCCAGTGATATACGCACTGAAATGCATATGCCTGTCGTCGCCTCTGTTGGCCTGCCTTTTTTGATTGTCGAACTCGCGACCCGAAATGCGCTTCGCTGTTGCGTACCCAATTTGCAGGGTTTCCGGGCTATTTTGCCCCTCGACGGTGCGGTGTCCATTTACGCCTATACGCTGGAAACGGATCCTGAAGACCCGTGTGATTTACAGGCCCGGATGTTTACGCCACGCATGACCGAAGATCCGGCAACAGGCAGCGCGACTGGCGCAGTAACAGCCCTGCTGGCCCAGCTTCGCAATAAAAAAGAGCTCTCTCTTCGCGTAAGCCAGGGCGTTGATATGGGGCGCGCCAGCATATTATTTTCAGGCTATGACGGCACTGCAGAAAGCCCGTCAGTTCGGGTAGGAGGAAAAAGCGTTATTGTCATGGAAGGCTCATTTACATTGCCCTGACAGCCGCGGTGAATGAGGTGCGGATGTCGCAATTTTTATCACACCCGATGAAGATTGACTCAGAGCATAGTGTATAAATCAATGGAGAGTTGGTCATGAATATTGAGAGTACGAGCCAGTACCTCTTCAGGTCTGGCTCCCATAGCCATGAATTTTCAGTCAATCGGCAGAATAATTTTTAACCAAGAATCATCGTTTCTACTACTTTATATCCGTCCAATTAAATTTCTTACCCGTTGTATCCTTAATTACAATCGGTTTTTGATAGTCCTGTAGCCACTTTTGCAAGCTAACGATATCATTTTCAACCCGATGTATTCCGAGCCATAATTCGGATAGGGTATTCGCATCATCGGTAGACCATGGTGTCTCGTAGTCTCCGATCAACTTATTCTTTCTTTCGACTTTAGGGCTATACCAAATGAAAGTTGGGACAGATAACGCTTCCCGGGGGGGATTAGCCCCTGCATGGTAATATACCACTGAACGTGAAGGATCGCGTATTAAGGCATGGTCAGAAAAGTAAAATACAGAAGAGCGTGTATTTGAAAGTTGGCTAAAAACTTTCCCCATAACATAATCCGTGAAGCGCACAGAGTTATCATAGCAATCATCATCTTTATTTCCATCTTTAAAGACGGAAGCATCTTTTGGGAAGCGCGCGCAGGCAGGTTCGTGGCTACCATATAGATGTAGCACAATTAATTTCTTACCAGATGTTTTCAGCGTTGATTCAAGTTCTGGGAGCAAAGAGTCATCGAACCCCTGATCAATCCACTGATGGTGTTTGGTTTTCATAGCGATACCTGTAATCACATTATTATATGCGCCCCCTTTTCCCTGGTGGCTATACCAGTACGTATCGTACCCGGCTTTGTTCGCTATACTAATAATATTGTCACTGTACTTAGCGGGATCTGCTTCCTGTACTGAATCAGCAGTGAGCGCAAGTGGCACAGCCATAATGGTCACTGGCGCGGGGCTAATGGCATGCTGGAACAACAGAAGATTTTTCCTTTCTGCTTCCAGTTCAGGAGTCGTGCTTCGCTCATATCCATATATGCTCATATTTGCACTGCGCTCAGACTCCCCAATAATAATTACATAATTATCAATTCCGGTATCTGATAGTGATACTGAATAGTCAGGTGTATTATTATTAATACTGGAGGCAATACTCATATCAGAGATGGCTTGCATAAAGACTGTAGCCGTGCTCAGCGGAGTTGAATTGACAACACGTTGAGCAAGGCTATCAACATTGCTTTTTCGTAATTGATGCAGTATACCCTGTACAGTATAGCCAGTTAGCAAAAGCACGAATAATATTGCAGGGTATCGCCTATACTTTAACGGCAGGGTACTTGTGCTACAGTTAATAGTTAAAATAAATAAACACAGCAACCCCATAAAAATTGCACAACTTCTCCAATAAACGCCTAACATTGAAAATGCTTCGCTACCTGTAGTATTTATTACACTTAATGCAAAACCATAGTCAAATTTAGCATTGAAGTGATTCCAGGCATACATCTGAAGAGATAAATCAGCAGCGATTAATGTTAAGGCTATAAAGCCAATAAGGTTTTTTAATACTTTGCTATTAATGCAAAGAAGTGTTAATAACAGAAAGGCAAAAACCAAGGTGCGATTAATGACCAAATTATAACGCGCACCAATAAAATTAACAATAACAACAATGGATACTGAAATTATAAAAAACGCCCCACTTAAAACAAATCTAAAATTATCATAACAAGTTTTTTTAAGAGTTAATAACATTTCATAGCACCTAAACTGGCTCGGTTTTTATCCGTTTTATTTAAATATAGAAAATAGTGCGGTTCTTGTTTATTATATAACCAGCTGAGCTTGATTAATTAATGCAAATATGCTCCATAAGCTCAAAGGGTTCACAGAATCAGGACGCCTTGTTTAGCTTTCTTGAGGACTTTTAGAATATGAAACGCTGCGGGTGCCAGAGTCTATAGTATGCCGGCAATCTTCGGTACTACGAGGATTAGTAGATTTCGATTTTCATACTTCGCTCTTTATCATGCTCCCTACTCCACTCAATGCGTTGTACGTCCGCATAACAGCCTATGGGCAGGGATGCGGCCATGAGGCCATATGCCAATATTCCTCCTTTTCATAATATTGCCCATTATGGGATTGGTTGTGTTCATAATTTAACCCAGACGATATATTCAATAATAGTACCTTGCATTGAATTTAGAATAAGTCGAGAAAAATAATGTCCACTCCCGGCACAAAGCGGACCGAAATAAGAGCCGCAAGGTCTGCTATCAGCAAGGAATGAACATCAACAATTTTCGACCATAAACAAAAATGTACCCGAGCCCCTAAACCTCGCGTTTTTCTGCCCATTTCAGCATCGCATCAAGAGCCGGACACAGCGCCTGCCCCCACTCAGTGAGCCGATATTCGACTTTCGGTGGAACCTGAGGATATACCCTACGTGACACAATGCCGTCGGCCTCCAGCTGTCGCAGCTGTTGTGCCAGCATCTTCTGCGAAATTTCGGGGATCAGTTTTTCAAAATCAGAATAGCGTTGCACCTTTCCGTCGAAAAGATGAAACAGAATAATGAGTTTCCAGCGACCTTCCAGCATTCGCAGAACTTGTTCCACGCCGCTTGCGGCAGATTCCGGGCTATATAACTTACTCATAATTCAGTTGCTCACTTTTTTGTGCGTACTTGTCAATTTTACAGTCTATGTTAAAAATTCCCGTACTGTAAATAACGGGAGTAAGGGCCATGTCATTATCTCTACCGCAAGCTATTTCAACCTATTTTGCGATCGGCAATGGTGCCGATATTGCCAGCGTTAAGCGCTGTTTTACCCTCAATGCCGTCGTGTTCGACGAAGGTAAAACCCATCGGGGGCACGCGGTAATCGAAGCGTGGCAACGCGCGGCGCGGGCTGCCTTCGACTATAGCGTTCACCCCATTGAAGTTCTCACGGATGGCGATCGGGTAATAGTCACCACGAACGTTGTCGGTAATTTTCCCGGTAGCCCCGTGATGCTTACACATACTTTCGGCCTCGCTGGCGACAAGATTGCGACTCTGGAGATAATCTGATGCTGATGGATCTTGATTTACAGGGCAGACGTGTTCTGGTTACCGCAGGTACCAAAGGGATCGGCAAAGCAGTTGTCCACCTTTTAAAACAGCAAGGGGCAACGGTGCTAACCACCGCGCGTCACAAGCCCGCAGAATCTACCGCAGACGCTTTCGTGGCAGCGGATCTGACCACCATCCAGGGATGTAATTTAGTCGTGGACGCCGTTCAGAAACACCTGGGCGGCGTCGATATCATCATCCACGTAGCAGGCGGTTCTACCGCTCCCGGCGGTGGGTTTGCAGCCCTGGGGGAAGAAGAATGGCAACAGGAGCTCAATCTTAATCTGTTGCCTGCGGTACGCTTAGATCGCGCGTTGTTGCCAGGGATGCTGGCGCAACAGGATGGTGTGATCATCCACGTCACCTCTATTCAGCGTAAACTGCCGTTACCGGAATCGACCACCGGATATGCGGCGGCCAAAGCGGCACTGTCGGCGTACAGCAAAAGCCTGTCGAAAGAGGTGTCCCCTAAGGGAATTAGGGTGGTGCGTGTGGCGCCTGGCTGGGTAGAAACCGAAGCATCGGTAGCGATGGCGGAACGACTTGCTCAGCAGGCAGGAACGGACTACGAGGGCGGTAAGCAGCTCATCATGAATGCACTCGGTGGAATTCCGCTGGGCCGTCCTTCAAAGCCCATCGAAGTAGCGAACCTCATCGTCTTCCTCGCGTCATCCTGTGCTGCCACTATTACCGGTACGGAATATGTGATCGATGGCGGTACTGTCCCGACGGTATAATTTTATATCTGAAACAGTGCATTATTTTGAGCCTTAACGTTTCCTCACGGCAAACGAATGGCCAGGCGTAACGGCCGCTTAGGGCACAAAGCGGGCCGACATAAGAGCCGCGAGGTCCGCTACGAGCAAGAAACGGACATTCATTTATGCTTTCACGTTTTTGATTAAAGGGCCTATGGAGTTTTAAATTTATAGACCCTCTCACTCGTTTAGTCGGGGTTATGATCTCTTAGAAAAACGGTCACTACGTCCTTAGGCGGGGTTACACCACTTTCTGAAAGTAGCCAACCTACAGCGCCGCGATGATATGTCCCGTGAAACAACACATGATTGAGCATATCGACCGCCTTCATTTCGCCATACCCGCCATCGACGAACTGGAATTTTATTGTTTCAGTAAGTTGAATGGGTGACATAGAATCGACATGTTGGATATACCAGTCTGTACATTCAGTCATCGTTACCAGAAGTTCATCGGCAGAGGGAGTCTCTGGCGTATTCAGTGCAGTGTAGGAATGTTTCTGGCCGATAATGTTAGCTCTGAAGATCATATCAACCACATGTATGTGGTTCATCAATCTGAGCGTCAGATGGCGCTTTTCTGCATTAACAGACGCATCAATTTTTTTAATCGCTTGCAGCGTTTCAATATCTATCCAGCGCTTGTATCTTAAAAGCGTAATTATCGTTTCAGTACCCATGCGTCACCTTTAGTAACTATTTATGATCATATCAATAACCTGTTGCGCAATCTACTATCTTTCGCTTCAGGCACGGAACGGACCACCTGAAGCACGGCGAGGTCTGCTATGGGAGAAAATCAGATCTGGTCTCGATGATGGTGCTGGGTTTTATCGAGTACCAATATCTCTGCCCGTAATCGATTTACTCATATTGACACCCGTAACCCCGAAACCGCTGGTTTCATAAACATGTCGGGCACGAGCATTATCACCTGCCACGCGCAATCTGATCTCTTTAAAACCTTTGTCCTGCAAATACTCGTCAAAAGCACGTAGAGATTGTTTGCCAAGTCCCAACCCCTGGTTGGAGTTGAAAATGTGAAAATCGTAGATAAAAGCAGTGCGCTTAGTTGAGTCTGGTTTGTACCATAGATAACCTACATGACTTTGCGCTTTGTCCAACTGAAAAATAATACACATTAATACTTGCCCGTGTGTGTTCACTCCCTCGGGAAGCATTTCCGAAATCTCCTGCTTTGCTCTGGCAAGAGAATCTTGAAGGGATTCCCCATAGTTTGCTTCGATTTCACATGCATAATCATTAACAAAATATTCGAGGTAAGCAGGATACTCATCTTTTGTCATCGGTCGGAAAGAAATCATATTGGACATCTCAAGTTTATGGTACTGAAAGTATTAAATATTAATAACGATAAGGTTCCCTATCGTCAATCATATTCATTTGTGAATACGTGTTTAGGTCAGGAGAATAATTTACTGGCGCTAAGTCC
Source organism: Enterobacter sp. 200527-13 (assembly GCF_027924865.1). Taxonomy (NCBI): domain Bacteria; kingdom Pseudomonadati; phylum Pseudomonadota; class Gammaproteobacteria; order Enterobacterales; family Enterobacteriaceae; genus Enterobacter; species Enterobacter sp. 200527-13. The sequence goes on along the minus strand of NZ_BSCM01000001.1, from coordinate 413,997 downwards.
CCTTATGACACAAAGCGGACCGACATGAGAGCCGTAAGATCCGCTACGAGCGAAAAGCGGACGACTCTGAAGTAACGGATTGTTTATTTATAAAAGAAGGTAACCGTTATTTTCCCCACCTCTACAGTGGGGCTATGAGGACCTGTTTCAGGAAATGATGTGCCGTTCTTGCAATAGCTAGTAACGCACAAGTCCGCCATCTACGGCGTACTGGCTGCCGGTTACATAGGATGCGTCATCTGAAAGAAGAAAGAGTGCGACAGCAGATGCTTCTTCCGCTGTTCCTGCCCGGCCGAGAGGGACCTGGCTGACAACAAAATTTTCAAACTGCTGGCGCGATTCCTCCGGCATGAAATGTCTAAAGTTCGTTTCAATCGGACCCGGAACCAGCGTATTGGCCCGAATACCGCGCCCAGCCAGCGCAGAGGCCCAGCTTTTAACCATTGCGACAACTGCCCCTTTAGTTGCTGCATACAGGCTGGTCATTGCCGCACCTTCATATACAGAAGAAGATGAAGTGACAAGAACAGACGCACCTGAATTGAGTGATCCCGAAAGAGCTGCAAGCTGTAGCATCGGGCCACGTACGTTAGCATTCATCATGCGGTTAAAAACATCAGCTGTCACAGATTCTGGTGAACCTACTTCTGCAAATCCAGCATTAAGCCATAATCCGTCGAGTGAACCCCAGCCGCTTATCGCTGCCTGAAGATCGCTTATATCTGCTTCGCTGGCAGCATCGTTTTTCAGAATAAGAGATGATCCCGGCAGCATGCTACGGGCGCGCTTCAGCCTTTCATCATTGAGCCCGGTAATGGCAACATGACCGCCCTCACTAACGATGCGCTGTGCGCCTGCAAATCCCATGCCGCTAGTTCCACCAGTTATAAGTATGCGTTTTCCTTGAAATCTGCCCATGATTAGATTCTTTGTCTTTCGAGTCATCACTTACCTTACAAAGATAACCATCAGTCGTCATCTGTTTCATCACGCAACAGTGACATTATTGTTTCAACGTCTGCATTTGGAACGAAGTGGCAAATCAAGACATCGCAAGGTCCGCTGTGAGCGAATAGCGGAAGTTCACAGTTGATCTCGTAGCCAAATAGTCGCATTGCTACCAATGCTGTATGTTAATCAACGGCGAGCAGGTCAGGTGGCTTAAATAGATATTTGCCGACCTAGGTCTGGAAAATTGCGAGTTAAAAGATTTAGTAGAAAAAAACCTTAAAATCATTGATAAAATTCTAGAGCGTCAACTATCTGACAGTGCAATTTGCCATGTACTTACGCCAAGCATGGAGGTCATTATCGCTGAGCAGACGGTATATTTTCTCCAAGCCGAAATACGCCGACATGAACCGGTGATCTGAGCGTTGACTGAAATAATAGAATACTATCAGCCATACAGTTTTAAGAAGCTATTTCAGGGACTCCGAAGATAGGGCTGCTGCTTGAATCTTAAGCTTGTACACCGGATTTATTGCCTGCTGAAACCAAATTTTCATCGTAAAGTAAAGCGAGGTCTGCCGGTGCGTAATCCGACTCTGTTGATAAAACCGGAATTGCTGAATCAGTTCTGAACTAACGACTTTATGCAGGATGCGTTTGTCTACGACAGACGCTTCCGGATCTTCAATCTGGTAGATGGTTTTCATCATGAGATGCAGGTGATAGGAATCGATCTGTATATCCCGGCTCAATGTATCATCCGGGTACTGTATCGGATAGACATCCTGGTTTTTAATCTGTTCAAAACACGGAACGAAGTACGGGACGTCACAGAGCACCAGCTGACAGATACAACAGTGAGCTACCTCAATGATCCCTAAGAATCTGATATCGGAGGAATAAGGTATGATGGTTGAAAAAAACGGAAGTCGAAAAAGTGTGTAGGGAAAAAGAGGTGAGCTTTCACCTAATGTGGTTTGCATTGACTTAGTTAGGAAGTTAATATCTTATAAATCAGTCCGTTTAATATGAGGTGTGAATATTTCACATGAATTACTTCTGGATTACGCAAAGCCCATGGTCACAAAAAAAAGAACTTGAGAATGGTTGGATCAGCGCAAGGCCCGCAAAAAAATACAACCATTATAGAGAAATGGTTAAAACCATTAAGAAAGGCGACCTCATTTTTTTCTGTAGCCGTGGGGTAATAAATTATGTAGGATTTGCGCTCGCTTCGTCTATGTCAGAAACTGACAAAACAGGTGAGATCTGGAAGGTGAAGATTAAATCTTCTCAGTTGGAAATGCCAATAGAGATTAGTAATCACAGTGAATACTTATTAGAAAAAAGAGCAGAGAAGTATTCGCCAATCACTTATTTAGGCACCGCACATCAAGGCTATTGCTCAGTGATTAGCAAGGTAATTGCATGGTATTTACTTTCAAGGGCAGGAGTATATTATAAAAATAACAGTATAATTGAATTAGAAAAATCCATAGGATACAGAGATACGAAATCGGTAAGCCATAGAGTTTCAAACTTAAATGCTTTGATGTCTTCTCTAACTAGAGAGAACATTTTAGACACACTAGATAAGTTTGGTGAGTTGATATATTCTGATTATAAATACCAAAACTCTACAACCTATGACCTGGAATATGATGGAGTTAGATATCCACCTAAAGTCATTTTTGGTATTTCAGCTATTGCATTGATTAATAGACCTTTGTTTGCTGATGAGTTTAGCGGAGGAGTCAATTCACCTTGTTTTCATATATTAGAAGCACTTGGTTTTAATATCGTTAAAAAGAATAAATCTAGTGATGGCAATGAATTTGAAGATATTGATTTTCTAATCAATGATATTGAAATGATTGAAAATGACGATTCACTCTCGGTAACAGAACGCGAACAGCTTATAGCCGCACGTAAAGGTCAAGGAAAGTACAGAAAAGAATTAATTAAACTATATGGGAAATGCATCGTTACTGGTATTCCGTATGAATTTATGCTTAGAGCAAGCCATATCAAGCCCTGGAGAGTATCAAATAATAAAGAACGTCTTGACCCTTTTAATGGTTTTTTATTATCTTCAAATGTGGATATTTTATTTGATAAAGGTTTCTTGAGCTTTGAAAATAGTGGTGAGTTAATTTTATGCGAGGAGTTAAAAAATGAATTCACGCTTCGTCTTTTGGGGATCGACTTATGCAAAAAAGTGATGATACCCCTAGGCACTTTCCAATATCTAGATTGGCATCGTAAAAATATTTTTGGACGATACAAAGGAAAATAAACCCCCAATGCCTTTGAGTCAGTATATATTTAAAACATACTGACTTGATTGTGTTAGAACCAAATCCCACATTAGAATTTTGGCTGTTTTGATTTGTCATAACAGCTTTTGGAAAATGAGGCCTCGTTATCCATATAGGCAATACTTGTTAAAACCACTTTACATGTTAAATTGCCAACACTAAAATCTTTGGATTTTCCCAGTTCGAGAGTGTAAGGTTCATTATCGAATTGACCCTCTACGGTAGTGCTATAAACATTTTGCGCGGATATATATAAATTATTTTCTGTTAATGCATAGGATTTTCCTCTTTTTAATATAAAATCATCATGTTTTGATACAAACGTTTGTAAGTATTCATTGGCAGAGTTTAAAGCAGCTTCTGTTTTCATCATCTTGGATCTGATATCATTGTTTTCGAGTTTTAACTTATCATTTTCTAACTCTAAATAATTAAATCTGTTTCTTTCGTCTATTCTTAAATTAAGAGATTCAACTGATTTATTTATTTTTAATAAAGTCTCAGGCAGCTTCCATTCATTTGATTTTTCATATGCTGAAATTTGATTGTTTAAATCATTTATAGTTTTGGAATAGGTATAGTCAAAAAAAGTCCAAAGACCACCTAAAAGACCACCTATGGTAGTTAAAAAAAGACCAGTAACGTATTTGGGGTTCCACCCGCTACTATTTTTATCAGTAGGTTCCATGTCAACAATTCTCAAATGTTAAATTAAATAGAATATATCATTTGAACTATAAGACAATCAATAACATATACTTAAAAGTGTTGCATCACGTGGGCTTCTGCGGCAACCAGGAGAATGCCTTTGACTAATTCTTCTCTCCGGCTCCGCCAGATTAGTAACGCGCTGGTAAAACCTCAGAAAATCGAGCCCATGTAAATTTGACGTTATGTCCTGCTGTGACTCAGTAGCTACCTTATGCTTGTTGGGCCTTGTTAATTTATTTGACTAAATTTTAAATATTCTGATCAATCTAGGGGGACTTAAACTACCCGATACTGGGATCGGCATGAGGTTTTCAAGAGATCCTCCATCAACCCAACCCGATTCTGATCCGGATATGCAATCATCGCTTCATAATACCCATCCCCGGTCATGCGTGGTGGGCTTAGTAGTACTCCGTTCAGACACGCCAACTCCACCATCTGTTGTGGTAGACTGAATTTGGCCTGACCAGCTCCCCGTTGATTAACATAGACTGCTCATTCAACGTCCGCTTTTGGCACAGAGCGGACGCACATTCCCACCCGTGAACATCAATGGCATATCTCATGCGACAACATTGCCCTTCCCTTGCCAACAACCAAACCGCTAACCCTACAGTCAGCGCTGGTGGAAGACTCGACACGCTCTGAAGCGCGCTATAGCGTTATCGTCTCCCTGCATGTACCGGAAGACCGATGTCGATCTGCTGACGCCGGTACAGAGTAAAGTGGATGCGCTCATCGCCAGTCAGATCGAAATTACGTCCTGAAAAAAGTGATGCATTTTCATTCGGCTCTCTCACCGGGAATGCGTCGCCACAGGTTTAATCACCACTGCTCCCGTATCACCTTTTTCACCTGGTAGAACACCCGCTGGCAGACTGACCAGAACGTTGACCCTACGGACGATGAGCGGGATACAGGTTTGTCCTTCTGGATTGGCCTCTCATCGCCGGAGATGCTCTCTTGTTCACCGACGGCGGGCACTGCAGTGCTCTCCGTCGCGACAGGCGGAACCTCAAGCTCCAGCGAAAGCTGATTCTCAGCAGGGATGTTGTCGCCCTCTGCTGCTGTCTCATCCTCGAGTGTAATCCCCTGCGTTTCGAGCCACGAGATATCCAGTTGCCAGGCATGACGAGAGCGTTCCCGCCACACGTCAAAGGCCTCATCCATATTGTCAAATGCGCCCTGAAGAGACCAGCCGTTAAGAAGAGCCAGATGAGCCACCACTTCGTTCTTTTTACCCCAGAGCTCGCTGAACCCCATGTGTTTGACTTCATGGCATGAAAGGCATAACGCGATGAGCCCGGTGAGGGTCGACACTGTCTGTCATCGTCGTAATGCCAGATTTCATTGCACTCCACAGGCCATCGTGGTCCCTTTCCACCGCAGATCTGGCATTTCCACCCTGCTGTTCTGGCCGTTTGTTGGCGTAACCGTTTCCAGTCCGATGAAGATACCGCACTACCTATGAAGAGATTGTATTGTCAAAATGGCGGTCATCTTCTGACCGATGACGAAAAGGAGATTTAATGTCTTGTATCAACCTTAGTTGCCCCATTTCTCGTTAACTTTCTGAATTTTTGGATAAAAACCATATGAAATGGGGCTGTGCTAAAAAAAACAATTTCTTCCGTAGAGGTCGACGTTAAGAAACGAGAAAACCTGAATCAAGATACAGGTTTACCTGATTACTGCCTCCACTATGGATAAATAACTGTGTGTATGAATAATGTTACTGATTTTCAGGTCTGCGCCATCCAGCATTTTCCCCAGCGCCTGTTCTGTACGGGCCTGCCCGCCGTCAAAGCTTGCCAGAAGAAGCATGTCAATTTCATACCGGCCATCCTCATTATCTTTATCCTTTATAACGGGTTCTATAATTAATAATTTCGAATCAGCTCGCATGGCCCGACGACAACTCGACAGGATCTGGCAGGCCTTTTCATCTGACCAGTCCATGAGGATATACTTCAGCATATAGATATCTGCAGTAGGGCATTTTTCAAAAAAACTACCTGAGACCGTGTCCCAACGGGTATCGTCCTTGAGCTGATGAAGCACGTTTTTACTCAGAATATCTGACTGATCGAACAAAATACCACGCAATGAGCTGTCCTTACGTAACACCCGTAAAAGCAGATTTCCATATCCTCCAGCAATGTCCGCGACCGTTGCTCCGTGCGGGAAATCATAGGCGTCAGCAATAATTTCGTTTTCCACTGTCGACATCGATGACATACCAGCATGAAAATCATACTCACCACGGGAGTGCTTTTCCTTAGTCCAGTAGTCATAGAACGGCATCCCGAAAAGACTGCTAAAGACATCTTCCCCCTTAAGCGCCCTGTCAAGATGACCTGCAGGCTCCCAGAATGTTTTATCCGTGAGCATCAGTATCGCTGACCGCAATGAATGGCTGTGGTCCTTACAGAGAAAGTGGGCCGCAGGGGTAAGGGAAAAATAACCTTCCGGGAATTCCTTAAACACAGCGCCGGAGGCAAGGATCCGCATTACCCGCAGAAGTGCCTGGGCGTCAAGTTTCAGCATATCGGCCAGTTCATCGCATGATTTAGGCCCACTGGTAAGATGTTCGGCCACGCCCAGTAACGTGACAGACCGGAGTGCAGCAGCCCACATAAAACTCATGCTTTTCTCAAGCAAATATATACCATGATCACAATCCTGCGCTGAAAATATATGTTTGTCAGTCATATTATCTCCTGAAGGATTAAAAAATGTGAATTTCTTATTTACAGCTACCGGGTACAGTTAAACCTTTATTACTTCATATGTAACGCCCCCTCCCAGAAAACAGGAGTAACATTTAAGTTACATAAGACAGACTCCTGTAAATAAAACCGGACATTAAGTCACCGTTTTTTAATGCTGGTAACTAATACCGTTAAAGATCATGCGTTTTTCAATTCATTTCCGGGTGTGGCCTGTAAATATTGTTATATATATCTGAATGCGAAATTAACGGTTGTTTACGGCGAAAGCCAATCTTCAGCATCCTTAATGTCTCTCGCTGACCAGCGCAGTATGTACCCGGTATTCCGCGCCAAAAAAGCCGCGAATTACAGGTCGCCAGTATCATGCCTGACGAAATCTTGTTTCCGGCACGCGCTGTATCGTTCGTGATGAGGTGAACAGCATCCCGGTCCCGAATGGCTCCGCTTTATTCTCCGTACTGATGTCCGCTGCCGCCTGGTTTCAGGGAACAGCGGCATCAGGACGGCCGCAGAATATCAGTCAGAGCCTGTTTGTCGGGACCGTTCTTCTGCGTTCCCCGATCTGGACGCGCTATAAATCCCTTTTTCAGGGAGACAGATATAAAACGCAAGAAAGAAAATTTATCCGGTTGTGTTCCCTGAACTGAAAAGCGTAAAATTTAACGGTTGCGAATACGAAAGGAGTCGACGATGTCCGGTGAACTGTTTATTCATAATTCAGTGGGGATAATTTTCATGATCTTCGCTATTCCTGTCCTGGGGGTTATCACCTGCCGGGGAGTGAACTTCCGGAATATTCGGTACCGTTTTACTGAGCACCTGCTGGGTTTTGCTTTATGGTCAGGAATTATACTTCTTGGCACAGATTATTTGTATGACGGAATTGCTGATTTGCACATCAGATACCTCTCACGAACGGCGGTGAATTTATTCGGTATCACGCTGATCGCTCTTTTGTTCCTGAGAAAACTGTTTCTGGTTATTGATTATTTTGAAATCCGCCAGATTAATAAAGGACATGATGTGACAGACTCGCGGGTTATCACCCGGGTGCTGAAGATAACCGTTACTCTGATAGCCATGCTGATTTTTGGTCAGCATTTCGGAATGAGTTTCTCCGGCCTGCTCGCCTTTGGTGGTATCGGTGGGATTGCCGTCGGGATGGCAGGTAAGGACATACTGAGTAATTTTTTTGCCGGCATCATGCTCTATTTTGACCGACCATTTAACATTGGTGACTGGATCCGTTCACCGGACCGGAATATTGAGGGTGTCGTGGCTGAAATTGGGTGGCGCTTAACCAAAGTAATGACGTTTGAAAACCGGCCAATGTATATACCCAACTCCGTTTTTGCTGATATCACGGTCGAGAATCCGGGGCGAATGCTGAACCGGCGCATCGAGACCACGGTTGGTTTACGTTATGAGGATGCTGAGAAAATTGCCGATATCGTGAATGATATTCACACGTTTCTGGCTCAAGACCCGGATATCGATCAAAGTCAGACACTGCTGGTCAACTTTAATAATTTTGGCGATTCTTCGCTGAATATTATGGTGTACTGCTTCACGTATACAACGGTATGGAGCGAGTGGCTGGCGGTGCAGCAAAAAGTGTTTATGAAAATCATCAGTATCGTCCATAGCAGGAATGCTGACTTTGCGTTCCCGAGTTCAACCGTTTATCTCTCACAATAACACCGGATCGTATTCACAGGTTAAATCGTCTTTCGTCGCTGGCCACCTCGCTGCACGACTCCATAAAGTCAGGATCAGCGTTTTCACGCTGCGCGAACGAACTCCGGGTCAGCCGGACGGGGCACAGGATGATGCTTTCCGACTCTGACGATCTCCGTCGCGCTCCACCCACTGAAATCCAGATCGAGGGGCAGATGGATCGCACGGATGTTCAGGGTGAAAATGATGTGGGTAGATTCGCCGTCAGGATGACTTATCAGATGAGAGCAACAATTCGCTTATTTTAAGCGTCCATTGCAACAATCTTTCTTCTCCTTTCCCGAGATCTGGAAGGCCAAGTCAGATCTCAAGATCACAGCCGGGTTGCGTTGGCTGAAATGCAGAAGATGGTTCTCCTGGCTTTCACATCAGTGATCGTCAGGCAAAAGACCTTAACCTCTCTTCTGCTTCTAAGATCCGAAAAATACCAATGTCGGATCCGGGCTGTCTAATCGTATGGAAGGCTGAGGGAAATACGGCAGGAAGGAGTTCAAGGCAAAAGGCAGGTGGGAACGGAAAGTCCGCTTTGAGCGAAAAGCGGACCTTACGCATCCCTGCTAACATTGGCTCTGAGCATTAGAAATTAAACTTAGCGATTTACTGTGAATTCCCGACCGCCTTCGGAGCCAGTTTGATTCAGCGTAACTTTTGAATTACCGATCCTAATTAATCTGTCCATTGTTGCCATAGTGGTGAAAAAATGAAATTTGAAACCGGATTTATGGCCATGTATCACGATCTTGTTCCCCACACAATAATCGTATGAGGCCTTTATGCTGATAGCGCAGGTTTCAGACATTCACGCCTCACCCGAGAATGATCATCTGTTTCGGTTCGACCAGATATTAAATTGGCTTACGCATCTGCAACCGGACGTACTGGTACTTACAGGTGATCTAACGGATGGGTATTGGCAGGAAGGTTATGTACAGATAGCTGACCGCCTGAATCAGCAAAATTACCCTTCGTATATCCTGCCGGGTAACTCAGACGACCGCAGTCTGATGCGTTCTGTTTGGGATGAAAATAGATGGGCGCACGATGCCCAAGGAGAAGCCCTGCACTTAATTCATAATACCGGTGGCATTCGCCTGATTGGTCTGGATTCGACGGTTAATTATAAGGATTACGGCAGTGTGACTGACCATCTGGAATGGTTGGATAATCAATTTAGCGACGCAGACAGCCCTCCTTCATTGCTGTTTTTGCACCATCATGTATTTGCATCTGGCATACCAACGCTAGACGAAACTATGTGCAGAGGTCTAACTGAGATGGAAGATTTGATAAGACGCTCCCCGACCAGACTACTCGCCATTTCTACAGGCCATGTCCATAGACCAATAGCTGGTACATTTGCGGACATACCTGCCTACATTTGTGGCTCCGTCTGCCCGGCTAATCCTGTCTGGTTTGGAACAGTAAACGCTCCTCCTGCAAATGACCCGCCAGCGTTGATGATTCACCGCTACGTCAGTAACTCTCTTACCAGTCATCACGTTTGCGTTTAACTGGCATTCAGAAAATGCATAGACCTCATAGAAAACGACCTGACCCCCAGTGATTAATACATAATGGTTGCGAAGGAGAAATGCCTGCTTTTGGCACAAAGCGGACATATTTACTCGAAGCTAACGGAAGCCTTTTCTTACCCCTATCTGGCTTTATCTGTCGGTGAGGTTGAAGGAAAGCGGTGATCTATAACTTCAGCACACCGCCATATAAAGTCGCCAGGTTTCAGAAAACGCACTCACCGTTACTGACGCGCTTTTCTGTTGTCAGCGGTATGGTCCCGCCTGAACCGTCAGACACACCAAGTACCAGCACCTCTGACTTTTCAGGTCCCATCTTCATGGTACCCAGATTGATGATGCAGATTACCTGTGTTCCCTGCAGTTCTCCGGCTTCATAGTTTGTATACGCTCCGCATGACACCCGGGTTCCCAGCTCGGGTCCAAGGTCAATCGTCATCCGCCACGTGGGCTTGGATGTTTTACTCTCCTCAACTCTGATAATGGTACCGGCACGCATATCGAGAGCCGAAAATGAGTCAAATGAGGCTTTATCTTTCATAATTCTTTCCTTTCTGAGATTTCAAAATTTTCTTTTCGTTGCAGGAACAGACTGAAACGTAACTTTTCGGCCGGAACGGTAATGATCCCAAGACACGCAATTATCAGACCGACGCCTGCCCATCCGTAAGGCGGCAGCCTTTCACCAACGAGCACAACGGCCAGCAGCGCGGCTATAACCGGCTCCAGCAGAGTGATCGTGGTTGCCATACTGGCCGGAATGCGCGCAAGCCCGTAGCCATAGCAGACATAACCCAGAAACATCGGAACCAGCGCCATATAAATACCGACGGCGGCGTTGTTCCATGCCATCAGGAGCGGTGCTCCCGTCATCAGCAGTACAGGCAAAAGCAGAATACCGCCTGCACCAAATGTGACGCCCATCGCGGCCCGGGAAGCCACCCCGGCCTGCATTAACCGTCGCGCTGACCACGAGTAAAAGGCATAGGTGAAGCCGGCTAGCAGGCCCAGAAAAACCCCCGTCGTAGCATGGTCATTTGCGGTACTGTTTTCGCTGCTTTCTGCCAGGCAGAGCAGAACCATGCCCGCAACGCCAACGCCCGCTCCGCACATCCACCGCTTGGTCAGTCGGAGACCGTCAAGGCGGCATTCAATCAGGGCAGATAGGATTGGTGCAGAGCCGATGGTAATAACCGTGCCAACCGTAACACCGGCGTAACGCATTGAGGCATAAAAAGCGAGAGGGTAAACCGCCACCGCCACTGCTCCGGTCAGCAGGAAATGCCAGTTCCGAGTTATCAGAACGCGCTGGCGGATGATGGGAGCTGCAGCGATAAGCCCCTGTAGCAGGCCACCAATACCCATAGCGACCGCCCCTACGGCCAGTGGGCTGAGCCCGGGGGCATAAGTCGCAGCTGTGCCGGTCGTTCCCCAGAGAATAGCTGCGATAAGCACACCCGCCCTGCCGCCAAGGCGTGTTTCCGAAGAAAGCATCAGTACGCCTCCATCATCTGCTCGGCAATGTTGCCGGCCTGCGTCACGCAGTCACTATTACCTTCAAGTCCGGCCCGTGAAATGCTTCCTTCCAGCAGGAAGGCAAAATGTCTTGCCATACTGCGTGCGCTTTCAGCCTTTCCGTTCATCAGCTCAGTCAGATGCGCAGCCAGGATCGCTTCCACTTCCTCTTTGTGCTCCCGAACGGCCTGACGGCCCGGTGCCCCGGCGGGAAGTTCTGCCGCCGCGTTCAGCAGGCCGCAGCCGCGAAAACCGTTCTCATAGGCATATTCAGCATGGTCTTCATAAGCAGAGAAAACGGCCATTACCCGCTCTCTGGGCGTCATGGCAGCTTCCAGCCTGTTTTTATATAAAGAAAGCCATTCTTCATGGCGAACCCTGAGATAGGCCGCCACCAGTTCGTCTTTGGATGCAAAGTTGTTGTACAGGCTTTTTTTAGCAACGCCGGCTCGTTTCACAATGGCATCAATCCCCGTGCCATTAATGCCATGATTGTAAAAAAGGACGCGTGCAGCACTGAGCAATTTTTCGTAGGCGGTTTCAGAACCTGCAGATAAAGATGTCATGATCAGCCTCTTTCGGTCATTTGTAGGTAGACCAGTCTACCTACAAAATAGGCTGAAGCAACAAAAGTCTGCATTTATCACAGGCTTTGTGACCCTAAATAAGCTGGTCTGGCGAACAGAATCCGGTAAATAAGGCAATTATATATGCCGCGTCAGCAGCAAAGTGGCCCCAGCCAGCATTACATATCATCAGGAAGCTAACATCCGGCATGTTTAGATACGCGAATAAATGTCCGCTTCTGGCACAAAGCGGAAATCAGTATTTAAAAAATGAAAACCACAACTTGATGTATAGCGTTTGCTATACGTGATGGTTATGCTATTCTTGTAAAGTAAATGCTATACAGGGGTGTCTCATGAAATCAGATGTTCAACTTAACCTTAGAGCCAAGGAATCGCAGCGGGCGCTTATTGATGCAGCTGCGGAAATCCTTCACAAGTCACGTACAGATTTCATTCTGGAAATGGCCTGTCAGGCTGCCGAGAATGTGATCCTCGACCGCCGTGTATTTAACTTTAACGATGAGCAATATGCGGAGTTCATCGATATGCTTGATGCACCCGTTACAGATGATCCCGTTATCGAGAAACTGCTGGCAAGGAAACCTCAGTGGGACGTGTAACAGCACCAGAACCTCTGTCAGCTTTTCATCAGGTGGCTGAGTTCGTCAGCGGTGAGGCTGTGCTCGATGACTGGTTAAAGCAGAAGGGCCTTAAAAACCAGGCTCTCGGAGCGGCCAGAACGTTTGTAGTGTGTAAGAAAGACACAAAGCAAGTATCCGGTTTTTACTCTCTGGCCACCGGGAGCGTCAACCATACAGAAGCGACAGGCAATCTTCGGCGTAACATGCCAGATCCCATCCCTGTCATCATACTTGCCCGTCTTGCAGTCGATCTCTCTTTTCGCGGAAAAGGGCTTGGCGCTGATTTACTTCATGATGCAGTGCTTCGTTGCTATCGGGTTGCCGAGAATATTGGTGTACGTGCAATTATGGTTCACGCACTCACTGAAGAAGCTAAAAATTTCTACATTCACCATGGTTTCAAACCATCACAAACTCAGCAACGGACATTATTTCTTAAACTCCCTCAATAAACGCGAAGACTATTACGCTCAAACCGATACGAGCGAGAATCGGATGGCGCGTCTAATGTTAATTCAGTAGAAATGCTTCACGAAAGAAGATGACGAACGGTTATTGATGAGACTGTAAGGCGTAAGGAAGGAAGCGGTGGGATGGATAATCCGACTGTGGAAAATGTTATTGAGTTATAGCCATAAACAAAAAATAGCCCATATATTAAATGGACTCTTTCTCTGATGCCTCGGTTAATCTGTCCAACTTATTGGGGTCAGTACACCCACGAGGCCCGCTGTATGTCTAGTCAACACCAGTATGGCCTCTTACCGTGCAATTTGCAAGGAGGAGTAAACCATGAAACTGCCGCGAAACGCCCTTATCTGGTGCGTATTAATCGTGTGTATAACGCTTTTGATATTCACGTGCCTGACCCGGAACCGCTTATGCGAACTCCGGCTAAAGGACGGGGACAGGGAGGTCGCGGCAAGCCTGGCTTACGAATCCAACGGTAAGTAGCAACCTGGAGGCGGGGGAAACCCCGCCTTTTCAGGAGCTGAGTTGGCCTGATATGCCTGAAGCGCCTTTATGAAGGGGTTGCCGGTTCGCTGGCAGCCCCTTTTTCCTTCCTGACGCGACCGCACGCCTGAACTTCCGGGAAGGGCTGTTCCCCTGCGGGGAACGGGGGAAGGGGGACGCGCCTTCGGCGCTGCCCCTCTGCTCCCTCCGCCTTGTCCACATTCCTGTCTTTCCTGCCTGATTTTGCTGAAGTCAGCGCGCCATGAGTTACCTGCCTGTACCTGGCTTCAGCCTGGTTTTCTCTGTGTTCTTCATCCCGGGCGTCATATCCGGCGTCCTGCTGGTTAACTTTCTCAGCTGCAGCTCAGTGGCCATAACCCGAAAACAGGGCAGGGCGATGGCCCCCTTCGGCTCCCGGCCAGCGCTGCTGTCCGGTCGTCGAGCCCCACTCCGCCAGGGCGGCCGCTGCGCACCCGCCGGGCTCCGCCGAACCCCTCCGGGTTTCGGGCTGACGCTAGGGGCTGATGGCTAAGGTCAAAGGCTGCGGCTTCTCCGGCCGTGCCGTCCGGAACGCCTTCACCGCGCCGGCTGATGCCGTCGCTTTAATGGCGCCACGCCGTTCCGACGTGTCGGGTGTGTGCATCCTGTTCCCCCGGTGAAGCCATCCCCCGTGCGTCCTCACGCGGAGGGCTTGTCGTAGCACCGTCGGGTCGTCATCCAAGGGGTGAAATGCACTCCACCAAAACTTTTTGCGTGCCGCAAAAACTTTTGTCTCCGCCCCTTTCCTTCCTCCCTTCGCCGTTGCTCCTTTGCCCTTTGCCGCGAGAGAACTCACCAGGGAGATGGACAACCATCACCACAGGAGAAAACCAGGATGCACACACGAAACGTCAACGTCAAAACCGCCGCTCCCGAATCTTCCAGGAAGATAGGGGGAAAAACCGTGTCGTACACGATCCTCGTCGCTGAGACGAAAAAAAACTCTGAGGAGGAATCGGACGTTCTGGAGTTCAGCAGCCTTGCAGAGCTGAAGAAACTGCGCAGACGCTGCCCCGAAACAATGCGCTGCACCTATTTCTACGCCCTCAGCAGCGGCGTCGATAAACAGTTCCGCCATATCCATGTGGCTGAAGCTGACCACTTCAAACAGTTTGTGCGCCTGATCGAGCGCGAAGGTATCGACATTTAAATCCGATTCACCCCGTGCGGCAGCCGCCGCACGGAACCTCATCAGACAGGAGCCAGAAACATGAGCGTTAACACCCCGACCGCTGCACCAATGGCCTTTTTTGTTCCGTCTCATAACGCCGTTTATGACTGCGCAACACAACTGGACGGGCAGTGGGTGACTCAGCGTGAAGCGAAAACGCTGGAATCCCTTCGCCGTCTCTATCCGGATGCGGAGCTGATCCCCGCGACTCTGGTACAGGAAAAGCAGAATGACGGCTATCGCCGTCCCTGGGCGGAAATCACCGAGGCCCGGTATATCGACCAGCTGGAAATACTGCCGCCAGTGGACTGGTGCAGGGGGGTTGGCGGGGAGTCGTTCAAATCAATGGAGTTTACGGGCGGGGATGTGACCGCAATTTTTGTCCGGTACGGCGCGCGTTTCTTTGAGTGCCATGACCTGCACACCCGCCATCACCGTGAGCTGATTGGCGACGTGATCGCACGTTTTTGTCTCGATGCGCCGCTGAATTCCGCGCATTAAAAAAGCAGGGTTGCCCCTGCTTTCTCAACGCCGGGTAGCCGCTGGAACGGTGAACCGGCAATCACAACCAAAGTAAGGAGATTGATCGTGAAATTTGACCCGCAAACTGTCGCACAGGCGAAGGCATTTGTAAATGCCCTCCGCGCCGGAAAACGCGCACGCGTCCCCGCGCTGCGCTTCTCACAGTGGCAGCAGTTTCTGTCCGTGGTAAATGCCGAAACGGGCTACGCCGCCGAGGCTGACTGTGGTCTGGCTGTCAGCGTCTATCCGGCGCTTGGACTGGCTTAACAGGAGGCGGCCGCCTGCGGGCGGCCGGTAAGGTGAAACCATGTCACAACTGAGTTTTGAATCCCTGTTCCTGGCAGACCAGGCTGATCCGAAGCCGCGGGCTTCCGCTCCTGTCCGGGTGCAGTCCCCAGTTGAGGCGCGTAAGCAGTTCGCCAGTGTGTTCCGTCAAACCGCGAAATATATGCGCCGTTCCGAAGTGTTCCGCGACTTTATCACCCTGGCCGCCAGCGGTCTTGATATAGCGAGCATACGCTCGCCAGAAAGCATCGAAAACAGCCGACGAATCTGCGGGCGGTATCAGCCGGACGATTTAGACGCCATGAGACAGCTGTTCTGCCTGTTGGTGGAGGGGCTGGCGGGTGAAATGCATGATTTTCTGGGCGCACTGTATATGGAGCATGAGCTGGGCGCGGACGAAATGGGGCAGTATTTCTCTCCGTCCTCCATCTCCCGCCTGATGGCCGGACTACTCATGCCCGGCGCTCAGGAGACGATAAAGCGTGAGGGTTGGATGACGCTAGATGAGCCTACCTGTGGTAGCGGCGGTATGGTGATTGCCTTTGCATACTGGATGGCTGAGGCGGGATATAACCCCTCAGAACAGCTGTATGCCACCTGCACAGATATCGATCCGATGGTGGCTGATATGGCCTTTATCCAGCTGTCACTGCTGGGTATCCTGATTGTCTGGCTATTTCTGACTCAATGGATATGCAGGCGAATTGTCCCCCGCTACAACGAAAGCTGGGAGGAGGTATTCGACAGGATGCTGTCTGCTTATGAACCCCTGAACCTTCCTGCCTGGGAGCACCTGAAGCGTCAGGCTGAAACAGAGGGGCTGACGGCCAGCAACGTCAGAAACTGGTATCAGCTGGAAGCGATGAGCGCCTGGCCAGAAAAGAAACCTGACCTGAAATTTCTCAACAACAGTCCAGACCGTGAGAAAGAGTCCGGGAGCGAGTGAACAGCAAAGCGGTACTCGGATAGCTGATTACTCTCACCGGTTTGTATCACCTCATCATTACAACCTTGAAGTTCTTTTTACTGGAGTGTCTATGCCTTCAATCAGGACACATTCTTCATTACTCAAAATCCTGTATGACTACCGCCACGTCGTCTTTTTAGTGCTTATTTATGCGACTGAAATGACGGTATGGGCGATTCTGAACCTGAAGGGAATCGGTGACGATGATTTTTCCACATGGCGAATCTTTCTGCTCATAAGCGTGGCCATCATCGCGTCCAGTGCTGCAGCTTATGGCGATACTGATAAAGCATGGATGATGATTGCAGGGGCTCTCGCGCCCTGGCTCAGCGCGTCTGTTTCAATCATCGTCTATGGTTTCATTCAAATGAATCTGCATTTTCTGTCGATGGACTGGTTTTTTACCTGCGTACTGTGCAGCTTCGGTCTGCAGGTAATGCTCAATGTCATGCGAGAAATTTTCGTGTAAGCCACAAGTCACTCCCCCCTTGTACATATAACCCTCAAATTCCAACCGGAGTTACCCCATGAAAAAACTACTGGGTGCTGCACTGCTGTGCAGCGCACTGACCGGCTGCGCCGGTCTCAATTCTGATTTCGACTGCAACAAGACCGCGACCGACCAGTGCCTGACCACCGGTGAAGCCAACAAGCTGGCCGCTCAGGGTAAAAGTCTGGATGACCTGACGGCAGATAAAACCGCAAAAAAGCCTGCGGGTGAAACCCTGCCGGCACTGCGCAATTCGGCACCGGTCGTGAATCCGTTCCGTCCTGTCTCCGTCGCAGCAACCGGAACTGCCGCCGCTAAGCCGCTGAACACTGCGCCGGTGAAAGCGTCCGGCTCACTGGTCACGCCGCTGACCACGACCAGTCATGTGGCACCTGTACCGGTTAACACGGCGGGCCGCGTTCCGGTTCAGCGTATTCCTGATGCCACGCAGCGCCTGTGGATTGCCCCCTGGGTGGACACGGACGACAACTTCCATCAGCCGGCTGTGGTTGAGTTCGTGAAAAACAAATCCCACTGGGATGAGAGCTACCGCGTTATCGGGGAGGGGGGTGAATGAACAGCCTCGACATCAACAGTAACGGTGGTCTCGATCCGCTAGTCCATTCACGGAAAGGAACGATGCAAATCACCGCCACACCGTCAGTCGATACCGACGATGAAACGCTGGCCGTTCTGAGTGTGAGCTGTGACTGGCAGATGAAAACAGCCGGTGACGCGCTGCACGCCGGGCAAATGAACGAAGAGAAGATGCGTCGCCTGGAGTTAATCCGGGCCGCAGCGGAGGGTCGAAAATGAGTTTTGTTGACAGCCTGATGGATATGCTGAAAAACGGGAAGCAGGAAGACGGAGCCGCCACGGCCCGCAACAATCTCTCCCAGACCTGGGACTATCCCTCTCTGGTCGCCGCGCTGCCGTACCGGTATTACGACGATACGAATGAGATTTTCGTCAATGCCGGCTCCGCAGGTTTCATTATGGAAGCGGCCCCGCTTCCCGGCGCGAACGAGCAGGTGATGGCCGCGCTCGATGACATGCTCCGCAAGAAGCTGCCACGCCAGACGCCTGTCACCGTTATTCTGGTCGCAAGCAAATGTGTCGGAGAGCGTATCGATCGCGGCGTGAGTAATGATATGTGGAAAGGCGGGATGGCTGAGCACCTCAACAAAATCACCCGCGCTTTCTGGCAGCGCTCCGCGCTCCACGGTCTGGCCAACGAACGTGAATATCCGCTCTACCTGCGTAACTACCGTATCTTTTTTGTGTACGGCAAACCACGCAGCTGAAGGCGGTGATATCTGCACTGGAGACCCTGCCGGCGGACGTTCGTCCGGTGATGACGGGGCTTGCTCCTACGCACCAGGCGGTGAAAGAAATGAGCGACGTCGGTGTCCGGGCGCAGACCATCAAATCCTTTGTCGTTGAGCATGACCAGGCGACGGCCGCAGGCGAGAAGCCTGACTATAAAGGACAGGTGTTTCTTATCGATGAGTCATCAATGGCAGGCAACCAGGATACGGCGGCACTGTTCCAGGCTATTGCCAGTGGCGGCGGTCGCGCGGTCTCAATGGGAGATATCGACCAGTTTGAAGCGGTCGACGTGGGCGCGCCGTTTAAGCTGATGCAGGAGCGAAGCCCGATGGATGTGGCCATTATGAAGCAAATCGTCCGCCAGAAAGACCTGCAGCTGCGCGGCGCCGTTCACGACATCATTGATAACCGGATCGATGCGGCCCTGCAGCGCATTGAAACCCAGCCGGCTGACCGTGTGGCGCGTAGCGCTTCAGCCACGCTGCCGGGGAGTGCCATTCAGGAAACGGAGACGCCCGTTAACGACATCGTGGCTGACTGGACGGACCGGACGCCGGAGGCGCGGTCCCGTACCCTCATTATCACCCAGCTGAACGCTGACCGTCGTGCGGTAAATGCCGGCATTCATGCTGTGCTGGCTGCCCGGGGAGAGCTGGGGGAGAAGGCCATTACGGTGCCGGTGCTCGATAAAATCACCCACACCCGTCATGAGTTCAATAAAACCGATGCCTGGGAAGCCGGGATGGTGGTTAAACGCGGCGATCGCTACCAGGACGTGCTGGCCGTTGACCGCAACGGCAGTACGGTCACGGTACGCGATGAGGAGGGGAAGATTGGACTGTATTCCCCGAAGCAACTCATCACCGGCGACGTGCAGCTGTTTCGCCGCAGCGAGAGGGAAGTCCGTGCCGGCGATCTGCTGAAGTTCACGGCGACAGACAAGGAGCAGGGACAGATGGCCAGCCAGCGCTATACGGTCGAGTCGGTCAGCAAAACGGGCAATATCCGTCTGAAGGGGGAGAACGGCCGCATCACCATCAATCCTCACGCCGTCAGGGCGCAGCAGCATATTGACTACGGCTGGGCTGTCACCGGGTACGGTGCTCAGGGGGCCAGTAGCGATTATGTCATTGCGCTTGAGGGCACGGAAGGCGGGCGTAAGGCACTTGCCTCCCGTCGCGCCTTCTACATTTCTGCCTCGCGTGTGAAGGAGCATGTCCAGATTTATACCGACGGGAAGGCGGACTGGGTTAATGCGGTAAAAACGCCGGAGCGGGATATCAAAACGGCGCACGATGCGCTGGCGCCAGAAACGCAGCGTAAACAGGCGAAAGCCATCTGGGCAATGGGACAGCCGGTGAATAAAACGGCCATTGGCCGCGCCTGGGTGCGCCATCAGGGCATGCAGGACGCGTCACTGACGGCAAAAATCATCCCGGCCACCCGGCGCTTTCCCGAACCGGCGCTGGCGCTGCCGGTGTATGACAACAACGGCAGGAGTGCGGGCCTGGCCCTGGTTTCCCTGATTGCCAGCCCGGAAGGGCGGATGACACAGGGGGAGACCCGGATGGTCATGACAGAACGTGCCCGTGGTGCGGTACTGCAGCGAAGCCAGTCCGGCAACACGATTGTGGTCAGTGACCTGGCGGCCGCGCTCGATGCAGTACGACATCACCCGAAGGACGGCGTGGTCTGGCAGACCGGCGATGAACCCCCTTCAGCATGGCTGCTTAAGGTGAGCGGCGGGACACAACAGGACGTCTCACCGGGAACTGTCTCCACGCTGACGGACGGGCAGAGCGTACAGCAGCTGCGCGAGCAGATGCTGGCAGAGCAGATTCGCAATGAAGAAGCCGGGCGGAGCAGACAGCCGGAACCGTTGCCGGCAGACGTTCCGCAGGAAGAAGTGATCAGACTGAAACCGGAAGACATTAACCCGCGTAAACCGGAACCACTCACCCCGGATGCGGATGTGATCGCCAGGGTGAGAAGTGAGGAAAACACCGGTGGACAGGAAATGAAAGCCGCGGCAGGTGTCAGGAGCGAGCTGGAAGGTGCTGACAAGGCATCCGGTGAACTGTCGCGGGCATCGCGTGTGATTGCAGATCTGGCAAACGCTGAGCGCGACATGCTCAGGGCTGCAGAAAATACTGAACGCGGCCGCATGCCGGAGCGTGAAGAACAGACCCTCACCCGTACCATTCAGAAAGAACGTTAATCCCCCTTTTAACAATGAGAATCAGGCAATGAAAAGACATAAATTAACAACATCATTAGTTACAACATACATTGGCTTTATTGCAACGGCACACGCTTCAGCCCCTCAGCCCTTATTCAGCCCGGAGCAGGAGGCTCGTATCGGTGAAATCGCTGCCGACTATCTGGTGTCCCACCCGGAGATTCTGGTGACGGTCAGTCATAAGCTGCAGGAACAGCAGGAGGTACGTAAGCAGAAAATGTTTGCACTCAGCGTGATGGAGAATCAGGCGAACCTTCTGCATGATCCGGACACCCCGGCTTACGGGCCTGAAAATGCAAAAGTCGCGGTGATTGAATTCTTTGATTACCAGTGCGTGTTCTGCAACCGCTTCGCGCCGGAGCTGGAGAAAGTTATGAAAGCGCAGCCGGACGTCCGCTACCTCTTTAAGGAGTGGCCAATTTTTGCTGGTCGCCGGGAAGCCTCACTTCAGGCAGCGCAGCAGGGGCTGACGGTCTGGCAAAAGAAAGGGCCGCAGGCCTATGTCACCTATCACAATGCCATCTACGCCACCGGCCATAATGAAGGCAAACTGACGGTGGAGGATATTCACGGGGCAGCGTCAAAGGCGGGACTGGCCGCCCCGGCTCCTGGCGACCATACCGCGTCCCTTGAGAAAAACAGTAACCTGGCAGAGGCGCTGGGACTCACCGGAACGCCGGGGATCATCGTCATGCCCGTTAGCGGGGCGACTCCCGACACCATCACGGTATTCCCGGAAGCCGTTACCGCTGACAGGCTTCAGGTAGCAATCCGGAAAGCCACGTCCAGATAGAGGATCTCAATTTCCTGTTTGCTGTGCCAGCCACATATGCAACCAACTTTTTTTAGCATATAGTTAAGTTCAGTAGTAAAATGTAGCGCCTCGTCGAGAGGTGATGATTATGGAGCCCGTCGTGAAATTCAAAATCCAGCACCTGCAGGCCGCAGTGGCACTGGTTCTTGCCAGTTTCCAGCCGCAACCCAAAGCGGTTGCGTGTCAGCCTACGATTGTTGAACGGGTTTACGAAATGGGCTCCAGAGTCAACAAAACCGATATCAGCGAGCTCACTGTTGCTCTCAATGACGTGGCTGAAGAATTACGCTCAAGTCGCATCGAGCTGGCCCGGTATGCAGATAGCGATTTCTCCGGCGCTATCAAAGTCGCCAGCGACATCAGAAATCATACTATCCATGTCGCAGGTATCGCAGAGTCATTTGTTCTGATGCTGCCGGAAAAAAACATTGTTCAGTCGTATGACAGGAATTCTGTTGAGTTTGCGTTCTTTAAGGCCATTAAAATGGTCAGTATTGCGACCAAAAACTACCTTAGTCTGATTGATCAAATTACACGAACGTCAGAAGTGCGTGACTCTGGAATCAACCTCCAGGCCATAAATCACCTGCTGGATTCAGGAAACAGGGCTGCGGCTAAATGGCGTTAACGGCTGAGTACAGCCATGTCACGTGGGATACGTTTTTCAAGCCCACGTTTGCCGTTTACCCTGAACTGGAGAGCCAGTTACTAGCAGAGTTCATCACGTATAAATCAACTGGCGCACCGTCGAATCTTCTTGGAAGGGACGCCCCTTTTGATTTCCCGCCATTCGCTGTCGATGCTAACGTCCAGCATATTCACGTTAACCTGCATTTCCAGTTAACCTGGAGTGCCAGACAAGAGAATTACAACCGTACCTCAGATCACTATCTCATTTACACAGAACACATGTGGGATAGCAGCCGTTTTCTGCTGATGGGGCTGATAACACCGGCTCATGAACGTATGCCAGCAAGTGATACCCGGTTACTCAGCTACTTTTCTGAAGTTGCAGAAGATTTTCACGCTTCATAACCCTCAAAACTACATCTGGTATGGTACCCGGCAAGAGAACGAAAAGGACCGGCCATCCCGCATATCCAAACCACCCCGGTTCAGAAGGGGAAGCAGGATAGCCGGCAGACCTACTTTAACGGAAGTTCCGCTGCGGCACCATTCCAGAAAATTGCGCAGCCTGCGAGCATCATAACCTGGCATCTTGTTAACTTAACATCTTGATACCTTGTTAAGTTCATATCAGATCCAGACGGTCGCGCGCCGTACGGAGGCGTGCTTCCCCGCGGCGATCGTACTGCTGGGTGGTGGTGACGCTGGCGTGGCCCATCGCATCCTTCACCGTGATTAAATCCTCACCATTATCCAGCATGGCCGTGGCAAAGGTGCGGCGTAAGTCGTGCGGTGCGCATTTGGCGATCCCGGCCTGGCGCTGACGCACCTGCAGGACATGGTATACCGCCTGGTCGGTCAGCCGGTCGTTGGTCAGGGTATCAAACCGGCGGATACGCGTGAAAAGGGGGCCAGGATGCTCACCCCGGACCTGATCTGTCCACATCTGCAGGCGCTGCCAGGTCCCGGCAGGCATGTAGGCCAGCCGTTCCTTGTTGCCCTTGCCCAGCACCCTGAGTGCCCGATCATGCGTGACAACGTCACTGAAATCCAGCCCCACCGCCTCCGAGCGGCGCAGGCCGCAGCCGAGGATGACGGCCAGCATCGCCGCATCACGCACCCCGATACTGGATTTATCTGCTTCGCAGGCCCCAAACAGCGTGCGGATCTCCTCCGGCGGCAGGGCCCTGCCTCGCGGGAGGCGGCTGCCGCGCAGGTTACGCACCGCGCGGATGTGCTGGAAGCTCTCAACGTCCATCAGCCTGAGCATCCACGCTTCCTTCGCCACCCCCTTGAGGGCCGAAAGATAGGTGTTGACGGTGGCCGTGGCCCGGCCGGTGTCGCGCAGCAGCTCGGTCACGGCCATCACGTGATGGCGGCGCAGGCTTCCCCAGCTGCAGGCATCCATGGACGTGGCGCCGAGCATGCCGGCGACAATACCCAGGAACGAGGCCATGGTCTGCCGGCTGCGGGGGGAGTTGAGGGACAGCAGATAGGCCCGGGCCGGACTGACCGGTGCGTCCTGCCCGGACAATGCCGGGAGAAAATCCTCACCAGGGGGAATGACCGCCGCAGGCAGACTCAGCTCCGGTTCATCATCGGGCATCAGTGTCATAACGGGCTCCGTCCGGACCGGAAAATGTCCGGCGCGCTGCGTGAAAAATCGGGGTGAAAGGTACCGTCAGAGCGTACCGCAGAGAGTCTACTTTTTCAAACGTACATTTTAATAAGTAGAAATTTAACATTATTAAACGTACCAACTTCAAGGATTCTGTTAAGTTGGTACTGTTTTAAGTATCAAGAAATATATTGGTCATTAAAAAGCATGGACTGGTATTTGGCCTCTAAGGTAAGGGCGGTATGGGTTAGCGGGGTGAAGCATTCTTTTATAGCAGAGAATAGCTGTGGACGTTTGTCTCGTTCAACGCTCCTTAGGGCATCAATAATAAATGTTAATAGGTACTCTTCATCTTGAAAGTCAGATGAGATAGTGCACATTGAATCTTTGTAAAGATCATAGGTAAAAGAATTATTTACCAATGATTCATGTGCATTTTGTATTTCAACTGCAACGGTATTATATGTACATTGTTGTATAAACCAAAGCGTTAAGAAACGCTCTATGGTAGTAAAAGGATGTGCCTCAATAAATGTACGTAATAGCATGAGTAGTACATTAGACGTTGGTAACGTTCGCGCAAATGAAGACGCGTTGAACAACATACGAAGAAGTAAAGATGCTGCTTCATGTGTTGGGCGTAATGATAAAAAAATACTTGAGAATATTTTATTGAAATCGGTTCCTAAGATATTATCACCTTTGCTTAGATTAAAGAAATGTTGATATACTTCAGATAATAACTGAGTGCTCATATTGGGTTGATATATACCGAGAGAACAAAACTTGGCAACAAGATGGCATACATCAGCATGATTCAACTTCCCTCTGTTCATAAGAAAAAGTAAAACATTAATACTATTAACCTGGGTTTTATTATTTGTCGAGGAGAGAACAAAGCTTTGCATGTAGGAATCATCACAAATGAAAAAGCCATTAGTTCCATTAACGGATAAGGTATAAGATTCAATTATATTATCTTTGTTGTCATCTATTATTTTCAGTTTATCCCGGTGGCTATTTATAGCTGACAGGATTTTCATGGCTATACGAGATTTATCATGATGTATGAAACTTTGCGCGTGCATACTGATATTATTAAAAACTGAACTCAAGATTGAAAACTTATCAACTAAACTTAAAAAATCAGTTAGAACGTCTAATTCAGATAATATTAATAGAGTTGTTTCCTCCAAAATACACGACGACCTTTCATCAAAGTATTTATTAAAAATATCCTGAGGGCAAAAACCAGAATGGCGTATTTTAAACTCGATATTTTCATCTGGTTCTGATTGAGATAACAGCCAAGATGTAAATATATCACGTGTTTCTGAAAGAAAGTATCCCAGCAAAGCAAAAGGCACTTTCAGCGATCCATTACGGATTTCCTGCTTATTTTTATTCCATATTTCAATCTGTTCAGGAGTAACTCCAGTCAATTTATTGAGCGATTCAACAAACTCTTCTGCTGGACCTTCAGGATTCACTATAGCTCTTCTTAAACGAGTGGAATCTGGAAATTTCTCAGTATAGGTTAATAACCGTTCTCGCCACTCAGAAAACTCAACCTCATCATCATTTTTTTCAGATGTTAAGACTAGCATGAGAAAGTTTCCTTCTTCGTCAGGATCATCTTGATTAACATGACGTGCAATCTGTCTTAGTACTGGTAGTCGTTTATCCTTATAAATGTCATCCTTACTATATAGATGAAATAACTGAACTAAAAATTGGACTTTTATATTAGATTCCGTGTTTTTGGATATTAATTCAATAACAATCTTTTCAACTTCTTTTGCCATGCCAAATTTATTACATAACTGAATATAAAATTTGAGAGTTTCATCGGATAATTGTGAACTATCCAAAGCAAGACGAATACTATCGATGGCCAAGCCAGACTCGCCGTTATAATGAAGAGCTAAAGCTTTGAGAAAATGCCAATTTGGATCAATCTGCTCCTTCTGGACAGATGTGTCAATAAGTTCAAGAGCTTTGCTGTAAAAACCCTTAGCTATCATTGCATTAGCGTATTGAAAATTATCTTTTTCACTTAAACCATGATGTTCTAAAATCGTTGATGCAACATCGATTATTTTCTCTGCTTCATCCAAATCTTTCATCTGAAGATGATTCATCAACTGCTCAGCAAGATAAAGGGGTCTGCCCAAGCTAATGTATTTTGCATATAGTGAGTTTAAACTTGTTCTAATGTCATTGTTATTTTGTTCTATTTCGTCTAAAAAATCAGAGAATGCAATTACAATGTCTGCATCTGGAAATAACTTTACTTGGGACATATAGTGTTCAGAAAGAGAAATTTCAAACAATTCTCTCGCAACTTTTGAAGCTATGCAAAAAAGCGTTGTCTTATTTATCAAAGCTGAATTCAAAATATCCTTATCCATTGTTTTGAAAACGGATAATGCTTTGGAAAGTTTATTGGTATTATAATAAGATAAAAACAGTAACACTTGATCGTCCAAATCAAGTTCACACTCTTTATTTTCCAATAATAAAATTACTTTCTGGTAATTTTGTTGATTGAACAACAGACGGGTATAAATATAGACAACTTCAGCATGCTGAGGTCTTTCTCTTAAGATATTGTCAAAATGTCTAAAGAGCTCTGACATATTATTAAAAAAACTAAAAGCTAGAGGGCTAATATCTAGTAATAAAGTAAAATCTTGTGGATAGCCAAGTTCCTCTGTTAAACTCCATGCTGATTTATAATGCTCATAGGATTGCATTAATTGTGTTAAATTTGCGTTCGGAAGACCGTGGATAGGTATAACTTTATCATATTCAATGTTTTCATTGTTTGCTTTGAAATATGCTCTTCGACCAGCAATGAAATGGATAGCGAGCTTTTCTCGTGTGGTTTTTAACGAATCTATATCAATTGAGTCAATGAGTTTATCCAAACCATCGGTGTCATCGATTATAGTGTATACCACTAATTTAGCTGCAATATATTCTGGGTGCTTTTCGTTTATTAATTCTATTGCATCCTGTGCACAGCCGAGAAGCGCCATACATTTTACCTTAATAAATAAAATTCTCTTATCGCTTTCATCGTATTTTTTTAATTTTTCCAAGATTATTGGTGCTTGACTGTAAAAGTCATATCTTAGGTCTGATTCCAATTCACCTATTAAATATCTTACCTTATCTGATGCTTTAGTCGCAGCCCTGTATAATTCTCGAGATTCATTGATATTATCTAAAAGTACCATTAAGTTTGCTTTCTGATACCATAACTCTGCTACCTCGTGCAGATTCATTTTATCAATTTTCTTCTCAAGATTTGAGATTACATCGCTAGCAGGTTTGAGTTTATTAAACTTAATGTGGTTTTCTATGATTTTAAGTTCTGTTGGGTAGTAGCCCTCAGGATTTTCTATCCAAGGTTCATCGCCGTTATGCTCAATAGCTTTCAAATAAAACGGTTTATCAGTTATGCTATTTGCAATGTTACTAATTGTACTGACCACATCATCTGTATATGGCTTAATTTCACGACTTAAGTCTGTTAAAGCCATTCTTTCTTCGAATCTAATTCTATGAAATTGATATATATCCAACTTAGTAGTTATCAACTGATTCGTTGGTATTCGCAATGTAATTGAATCTTGTGTCTGCAACTTTAGGTTGTGCTCATTGAACCATGCATCATCAAGCCATAAGTAATATATGGGGCATTCATGAAGCTGATCAATATTATCTTTTAAATTAACAATTGCAACCATAACCAAGGAATCTTGGGAATGATAATAATTTAATGTAGAGCATTTAAAGGCATAGCTAAGCGTTCCATCAAGATTTAATGACGGCTCTGTCGTTCCTTTTAGCTGTAGGTAGAAATTATATTCAACTTGGTCTAACGAATTTTTTAGTTGTATTTGATAATCAATTCCATAATCCGAATCGCCAGACATCGCCGTCTCTATCCATGCGCGAGGCATTTTAGTTACTAGGGCTCTTTGTGCCAATCGACCAATTTCTTGGCTATAGCTATCATTTGGAAGTTGAGACATTCGTAATCCTCATAACGCTTACTTTTAGTTAGTAACTAATCATATATACTGCGGCCGTTATGGATGCAGTACGTACAGTGATTAAGTTTTAGTTACGCGATTTATCTATTATATGTATTTTATTTTATTTTTTATATTTTAGACTTATGTCAAGTATGGGAATACTTGTGTTCAACAATCTAGCCATTTCCCTTGGGTGTATGTTTAGTTTTGGCCTAATACAACCAGAACCTCAGGATACTTAGGCCTGCTCAAAGTCAGTGTAGCATCGCGACAGCACGCAGCACTGATTCGACAATGTAGGCATCATTTACCTTTTACTAGGCTGACAAAGGTACGCATTCTATCAATGATAGATAATACTCGCTGTAGCGAGAGAACAGCGCGGACATGCTCACTAGCTTGAAAGACATCTCAATTTGGCTACTACAGCATTAATGCGCATAACAAAGATTATGTTAAATATATAGTTTTAAACATTAAATATCAATATGTTACATATTAATGGATGCGCCCTTTCGGCCTCAAAACCAATTATGCTAGCTTAAGAAACAACGTCCGTTCCTGGGTTTGCGATGCCTTAAAGCCATGGTGAAGATAAAAGCTTTTGGCTTCTTCAGTCAGTGCATGAACCATAATCGCCCGGACGCCGATATTCTCAGCTACACGGTAACAGCGCAGAACTGCATCATGCAGTAAATCAGCCCCGAGCCCTTTTCCACGGAATGAAACATCGACTGCCAGGCGAGCAAGTATGATTACGGGAATTGGATCTGGCATATTGCGCCTGATACTTCCCGTGGCTTCCACGTGGTTAACGCTGCCGGTGGCCAGAGAGTAAAAACCGGCAACCTGTTTCGTTCCTGTTTTACAAACAACGAACGTTCGGGCTGAACCGAGAGCCTGATTTTTTAATCCTCTCTGTTTAAGCCAGTCATCAAGTACAGCCTCACCACTGACGAACTCAGCAAGTTGATGGGAGCTGGATAACGGTTCTGGTGCTGTTATACGTCCCACTGAGGTTTCCTTGTCAGGAGTTTATCAATGGCAGCATCATCTGCAACTGGTGCATCAAGCATATCGATAAACTCTGCATACTGCTCACTGTTAAAATTGAATACACGCCGATCGAGGATCACATTCTCTGCAGCCTGACATGCCATTTCCAGAATAAAGTCCGTGCGTGATTTATGGAGAATCTCCGCAGCAGCATCGATGAGCGCTCTTTGAGACTCTTTGGCTCTAAGATTGAGTTGAACATCTGATTTCATAAATGAGCTCCTTGTATAGCAATTGCTTTACAAGCATAGCACAAGAATATTGTATAGCAAAAGCTATACGAATTTTTATGAGTGCAATTACTATATGCACGATAAACCTTGTAACCCCTTGAGTTAAATGCCCCTCCTCCATATTTCTCTTCTCAACTCTACTTACCTGATATACCTAACACCCTGACATTACTGCGAGCGGTGCCGGTTAAAAGGCCCTCCAGGACAATTAGCACGCAAACAATGAACGTTAATCTGGCCTGACATCTGGAAAAATTGCCAGCGAGAAGGTAGTATTCGGAGCGTCAGTGATCGTCTTGTGGTGGGACAGATTGTTGATTCAGATTACTTTTGTGACCTAACTCAAACTGACGGTTTGACTGCTTTGTGGTGAGGCAGGCGGGTGGCAGAAGAGGGTTTACGGGAGAAATGCGGACTTCCGGAAACAAACAGGGACAGAACGTGTCCAGTAAAACGTTCAGGAGCAGGTGACGGGATTTCCCGGAGCCTGAATGCACAAACCCCCCGATATCTGTCTGAAACTTGGCGGAATCGTCAGATATCAGGGGGTCCAAAAGCAGGCGCGATGCCTGTGAAGGATTATAACGCATGCACCATAGAAAACAACACCCGGCCGCCATAAGAACAGGCCGCCGTGAATGACAATCAGATCTCTGTTCACTGGTCAGAACTACCGAAAGATGAGCTAACCCGTTTCTGGCAGGATGTCGATGCCGGCATTCAGGGTAATTTCCTCATTGCACCGGTCAAAAAACTGACCCGCCGCAAACGCGGTGAGCATTCCACAAAAGCCAAATGTGAGAACCCGGCCTGGTATCGCCCGGAGCATTATAAAAAGCTCTCCGGACAGCTCGGTCATGCCTACAATCGCCTGGTGAAAAAAGACAAAGAAACCGGGCAGGTCAGCCTGCGCATGCATGTTTCTCGTCACCCTCTCTATGTCGCCGGTCGCCGTAAGGCGGGACGTAAATATGGCTTCCGTCCGGAACGTCAGCGCCTGCTCGATGCTCTCTGGCCAGTGCTCATCAGCTTCTGTGATGCCGGCAAGCATACCGTCGGCATGTGTATCTCCCGTCTGGCAAAAGAACTCAGTACAAAGGACGCAAAAGGCAATGTCATTCCGGAAACGGAGGTGACGGTGTCACGCCTTTCACGGCTTATTGAGGAACAGGTACGGTTTGGCGTTCTGGGCCTCGCGGAAGAACGCACCTGGGATCGGGGATCCCGTTCCTGGCTGCCAACGTATGTTTATATCACCCCCGTTGGATTCCAGATGCTGGGCATCGATATGGACAAGCTGTTTAAAGAACAGGAGAAGAAGCTCCGCCAGAGCGCCGAGCGTGAGCAGCTGATCCTGGAAGGGGTGATGAGCGAACATGATGATGTTCAGCCCCACTCCGCGCGGAAATGCTGGTCTCGCCGTAAGCGTCGGGAGGCACTCGTTTACCGCCGCAAAAAAGGCGCGGAGCGTAAACGTGCCAACAACCTGATTAAACTGCCGGCAGATGAACGACTCCATGCAATGTCTGAATGGATTTACCGCACCCTGCCGCCTGACGAAGCGTACTGGTGCACATCTGAACGCCTCAAGGCTCTGGCCATCCAGCATCTTTACCAGCTGGATCTGGCGCTTTCTCCACCGGACTAGTCACAGACGACACAACAGTCTTCTTGTTTACAGGCCCCTCACCGGGGCTTTTCGTGCTGGTTTTTTTCGGCCATTCAGCTCATTTTTCATCCTTTCACTCCTTTCTTCTTCCGGTCACCATGGCGTTCTGCCGGTCGTTATGGCCCGCAATGGCCACCGTCTCTTTTTTTTACACAGAAATCCGCAAACGAATAAGTGAAGTAACCCGGAAATGAATAAAAGACATTCCGCAAAACAGTCTTACTTCACCTTTTTTATCTCTCTGTTCATTACATTCCAGAGTAGATCTTTGTCTTCGGCCACTCTGTGGATAACGTAAAATGCCTTCGCATGCAGCGGCCTCACGGCCGCGCGCTCAGAAGGAAATCAAAAGTACCTCCCGTCGCAAGCGCCGGGCGCCGTTCTCGCCACAACCAGGCACCGCATACATGCCTGACCCCTGCTAAACCGACGCCGCCCCGGCCCGAAGGGCCGGAACACCCTCGCTTTAAGAGGGATGTTGTAACTAGTATCAAGAGTAGCTGTAGTTAAGTCGCGGTAATCACTTCATACACGCTCGTAAGCGCCTGACGGCGCTAACGCGGAGATACAGCCCGTCAGCGGCCAGAGGCCTTGACGGACTCACTCCGACCGCGCACATTAGCAATCGGAAAGCTTTAAGCGGGTATAGCTTTGCAGGGAAAGGGATGGGATTGGCAGAACCTATCAATCCGTAACGGCTGATGCCGGTTCCGACGCCCCTCGCCAGAATCACCCGGTTCAGCTCCGGCTGGCGTCGCCATGCCGCTTCGCGGCATACATGTTCCATGAACCCTGGACTACACGGGCTGGCCATCATGGCCGAAGGTTTACTGACAGCATCAGACTATTATTTTACCCTTTAAAGCAGGGTTGCCTAAATCCGGGAGCGCGATAAGCTTTAACGGGTGATTTTCAATCAGGATGAGTAAAATGGATATAATTCTTCCGGGAAACAAAAGCCAGGCACGAGTCTGGGCAGAAACCATGATTAATCTGGAGGCCCGCAAACTCGTCAATACCGCTAACATTGTTGGCGCCCGACATCTGGGGGATGGACTGACGCGTCT
Organism: Enterobacter sp. 200527-13; assembly: GCF_027924865.1. Taxonomy (NCBI): domain Bacteria; kingdom Pseudomonadati; phylum Pseudomonadota; class Gammaproteobacteria; order Enterobacterales; family Enterobacteriaceae; genus Enterobacter; species Enterobacter sp. 200527-13. The sequence goes on along the minus strand of NZ_BSCM01000001.1, from coordinate 382,165 downwards.
CAAATTCATTGATGAAATTAAATCTGTCATTAATGGCGAATTTGAGCGTGCCCGTCGGGCAAAGTCTGACGAAGAGTGCATGACCTGCCTGCGTAACCTGCAGGTCGAAAACAGCAGTCTGCTTGAGCAGAGCCGCCAGCTCCAGACCGGTTATGCGAAACTATATGCACAGATCAAATACGTCAGGGATGAAGACCGGATGGTCGGTTATGTCATCTCAGGAATTAAAGTGGTGCTGGCAGGTATGCAGGGTGCATTTGGCTTTGTGCTGACTTCCTCGATGACACCCGTCGGCGTTCTTGCCGGGGCTATTCTGATTGTCGACTCGGCCAACACGATAACCCGTGAAGTTGGCCGTCAGTTCCTGAATGAACCTGACACGCAGGGTATGTTTGGTGATGGTGCCATGAATATCGCTAAATTCATGGGATTTGAACGATCAACAGGGTTGGGGATATACAACGGGATCGCGCTTGCAGGCAATATCTACAGTGTCTATGGATTAATGGCCAGACCTGGAACATGGCGTCTGTTTAACTATATCAGCACCGATTTTTACCGGAAAATCGACACCATGTCCCGGGGTAAACTGACAATGAAAATTGTGGGATGGGGGGTAAAGGCTAAGGTTGTTTTCGATCTGATCACTTCTGATGACGCTGGGAAATGAGATTTTTCCGGCGGTAATGCCATGATTTATAGGCCAGCTTCAAAGGCATGGTAATCGTAAACAGAGTGCCAAGAACAAGAATAGCCACGCCAAAGGAAATGGCATGCATCCTCGAGCCAGCCAAAAGTGTGGCCACAAAAATCAGTAACATGACTGACAGCACCCATATCAGGGCCTTAAAACGGTTTGCCAGATCGTTCAGCAGAGTATCCATTTCCGTACCCGTTTTAGCTGAACTGGCCCGCAGTCGGACAATGTCCTCTTCACTGAAGCCGTGGTTCATCAGATCACTTTCATGGTTCATGCTTCTCTCCTTTTCCCTGCGGGAAGTTTAACATGCCCTGCGCTAATAACCAGTTAAGCCCGACCGATAACCTGTCAGGTGGTTACGGGCTATCAGCTCTTTCTCACTGATAGCCATCACGTCATCCTAATTCAGCCAAAAGTAGACTGTACCAGACCAATAATCCCCAGGTGGCCGGCGTAAGCATAATAAAAGAAATTACGCGGAATGAAACGCTTGCGGCCCTCCGGACAGATTTTCCTGCAGAAGGAAACCACTGCCAGGGGGAATGCCAGAGTAGGCAGCGTGGCCAGTAATAATGTTTCTGCGGGCAGATCCGGGAGATGCGAGAACCCGTTTAAACAAATCAGTGACAGCACGGCAGTGATGGCCGCCAGCCGCTGCACTTCGGGTGTTTCGTTGCCAGAAACGGTTGCCATACTGATGGCCAGCGTTATTCCTGCCAGCCCGTAGCTTGCCGGCTGCAGCGGCCAAATCATGAGGGCCAGGAGCAGATATCCCGCAAACATTCCTTTCCGGCCGTGCTGGTACTGCAGGGCAATCAGCTGCGTGACGCCGGCAAACAAGAACAGAATGTTCAGGGCCCACCAGGGCTGGTGATGCCAGAAGGCCAGGCTGAACACCGGCTGCGTGATGACTGCCCAGATCCACAGACGATTGGCTCTCTTCTGAAGTCGTTCCGGGGTGCGCTGTACGTTCATCGCCCATATAAGCGTGAACAGGGGGAAGGCCATCCGGCCAAGCGCATACATCACCGGCCAGGCTGGCGACAGAAACACCGTATTGGTGTGGTCGATAATCATGGCCAGAAGTGCGAGAAGCTTGACCATATCCAGAGCAGCGGGACTGAGCTGGCTGGCATTCCGGATACTGGGAAGTACGTTGGGTACTGAATGATTCATGCTGTATATTCCCCTGGCGACACGCGGTTAACAGCCAGCCCTGAACATAATGCCAGAATGCCCTGCCTGTTTGCGCTGTGACCCTGACCTTAAGTTTCTCCAGAATCTTGCGCGCCGCAAATTCTGATTTATCACGCAGCACACGCATTGCGCCCGCCGCATCCTTATTCTGAATACAAATACTTAAAATATGAAAATCGTTCACACGGCCCCCTTTCTTACACTCTTATTATCGGCCGTATGAATATTATATTTAGTGCAGCAGGAAAATTCCTAATAATACTTTAAAATTATCATCCTAGATCTTAGTCAGTTTATTAACCCTTTTAAATGGCTGACGATAGTTCATTAATTATTTACATTGCTTGCTGATGCCTTTTCCCTGACCAGAGCGAAATCTTCACGAATAGATTTTGCGGCAGGCTTCCACCCTTTAGCCCATTCTTCGTTCATACGGCCTTCACTGACAATCTTCAGAGTGATGGCATAAGGGGTGCGCTGCAGTTTCTTCGACAGCCAGAGTATATGATCATCGATTCTGTCATCCGGAATATCAGCAATGATCGAATGAATAAGGTCCAGGTCTTCCGGTGCCCACGGTTTTCCGGAGCGCGGAAACACTTCATCCGGAAGGCGTGGTTTTTTTTCCTTTACTTCTTTTACCTGCTTTCTGGCGTCTTTTTCAGCTGTGATTAGGCGCTGCCGCTCCGTTAACCCTCCCAGGGTTGCAACCGTTCTGACCATATTTTCGCGCTGCTCACGAGTAATATTTACTTCACCGCATATAATGTCATTTAACGTTTCGACAAGAATTTCCAGTTTGCTTTCGGTTAATTTTAAAGCCATACAATAATCTCCTTAATTTTTATTCGTTTTTTGCTCATCCTGATGCAGACTACGCCAGCGCCAGGGCTCTGTCTGACCCGATTCTGACCAGAGTCCAGCTGACTGACGACGGGCTTCAGCCTCCAGAACAGCGTAGCCTGGCCGGACGAGATTCCCGTGGTACCGGTATGCCCAGGCCATTCCTTTGCGTACCTGTTCGGCATTTACATCCGTCATGTCAAGCCATATGGTACCCAGCAGGCGTCCATAGCGATCCGTTTCACTTCCCGTGACGGTTACGGGCCGATGAGCCACCATCGATGAGAGTTCCTGACGGGAACGCTGGCCAAAGGGCTGGCTCTTTTCCGGCGCATCGATGCCAGCCAGGCGTACGCGCGTCAGTCGGTTTCCTGGCTCAAGAATCTCAACGGTATCCCCGTCCAGCACGCGCACAATCCGGCCGCTGATATCTGCACTGGCCGAAAACGCCACAACGAACAGGACCAGCGAGCAGAACTTCCTTTTCATTATTCATTATCCCCGGTTGCATACCCTGCGGTTATTAAGCTCGTAAATTTCAATTCGACTTATCCTCCAATGAGGCTTTTTAAAGGAATGCCAAACATTGCATGTAATTTCCGGATCATGGGCAGCGTCAGATTACGTTTGCGGTTAAGCACTTCATAGACCCGGTTAGATTTTCCGATTGCTGGCTCAAGATCTTTTACCGTCAGCCCCTGCTGTTCCATCCTGAACTTTATAGCTTCTACCGGATCAGGGGCTTCAATTTGGAAATACTTGTTTTCGTACTCATTAATCAACACACACATGATTTCAAAAAAGTCACCCTCCGGGGTATCGGCAGGAGGTTCATTATCAAACATAGGCTCCACGGCGCGTAACGCTGCTTCATAGTCCTGTTCAGTTTTAATAGGTTTAATCTGCATAGGGTTTACTCCAGGCTGACAGTTTCAGCATCTATTTTGTCATATTCTTTATGCGTACCAATGAATTTGATAAACATCCATCCTCGCTGGTATGCAATCGCAACAATTAACCAGTAGTCATTTCCCTTAATATTAAAAACCACACGCCTGTTTTTAAGGATACTGGCACTGCGGTATTGTTCTTTGATTTCTGCCGGGGTTTTCCATTCAGCTTTACTGGCTTCATCTACCCAGGCTTTTAGCGACTGCTCTGCATCGGGATTCGCCGTCCAGAAATCCCTCAGTGTCTTGATAGCGATTATCTTCATGTCATGAAGATAGTCCCATTTTAGGACTGCTACAAGTTTTTTGTCCCATTATGGGACTTTAATTAAACTGAAGAGACATACCAGAGTGCCAGGGCCGGCTATGCCTGTACTGAGTGATTTCATATTTTTTTGTTGCCTGTCTGCCGTAGTGACAGAAGCCTAGGATACACAAGGCTCAGGATTCCCCTGTGCCACTGGAGGTATCTATGATGAATTATCAGATGACGCTGAACGAACTCGTTACCGCCACTGAACAGGCCAGAGTGAACTACCGGCGGTGTGGTACGTTGGTATCCAGATTGCTTTATGAATTCTGGTATATGCAGCTGGGAACGGAGGCTTTCGATCAACAGACGCTGACGCTCCGGTGTCCGCTTGCACTGGAAGAGATGTACCGCCTTGCAATTGACGCGCCGTAGAACTGTTCAGTTGCAGGCAGAGCCGCGAAAGCGGCTTTTGAAGATACTTCCCTGAACTGCTTTTCTGGTGTGCAGATCCACTCAGCCAATTAGCTGCAGGGCATAACTGATATTGAGGCCTGTCATATTGGTATTGAGGGCCTTCATCATGTCTGCACTCGTATACTTGGTATTGCCCTTCAGGCTTCCCTGATAGCCTTTTGACGTGACTACTGTCAGTTGTTCCGGATTGCAGAGAGCTTTCCTGCCGGCGAACAGGTCTGACTCAACAGCACGCAGATAAAGCGGGGAGGCCGCCACCACAAACCGATCGTCAGGCATTGCCTGCATCAGCGTCTTGAGGGAGGTACACCGTCGTTCCGAAGGTGGACGCGTTGTCAGCCGTTCCCAGTGAGTGCGTTGGCAGAACGGCATCGTGGAGAACGTCGCTTCATACGGGACCACGGGATCAGAATGGGGTCCGCTTGGAAAACGGAAATTATCCCACGCTAAGACTATATTTTGTACAGAAGTGGAGAAGGATGAGAGACCAGCAGTTCATTAACAGGGACTCCTTTTTGCTTAAGCGGCTCAATGGTTCTTTCTATATAAACCGTATTCCAGAGTATTGTCGCCGCCGTATGTAGTGTCAGCCCGGTGGGGCGGTAACTCTGATCCTCCCGCCCCCAGATCCCTGATTTCACTCAGCCGGTGCATAAAGGATACTCGCGCAAGGGCATTACGGGCCTCACCCTTATTCAGCCCCGCCTGTATGCATCGGTCTAAGCCTTTATCGCGAAATCAGTCCAGCATAAACAGCGTCCGATCTCTGCAGAAAATCTCACTCAGCGCTACGAGTTTGAATGCATTTACTCTGTTTAAAGGTAACATTCGCTCCACGATATAATGATATCGGCAACGTATTCAGCATCCTGAGCATGTGTCAGAAGGTGATCAGCCTTACCCAGGGAAATGAAACTCTTGGGATGCTTAGCTGCTTTGAATATTTTCTCAGCCTGCTCAATTAACACGGTATCATCTTCAGTCGCATGAAAAATCAGCAGAGGCTTGTTCATTGCGAACACCTTATGAGCGATTTTGTGTTCCTGAATATTGTCCAGCATCTGTTTCTTTAACGTAAATACCCGCCCGGCCAGCTCAACGGGATAGGCTCCATGCTGGTTAATGTTTTCAACATCATCCTTAAAAAGACGTTTTACGTGTGTCAGTTCTCCGGGTGATCCTATGGTGACAACGGCCTTTGCCTCAGGAACTTCGCCGGCGATAGACAGGATGGCCGATCCCCCCAGGCTATGGCCGATGAGCAAAGAAGGTGCTTCGTACTGTCGGCGGAGATAATCTACCGCGCAAAGCAGGTCCGAAATATTGGATGAGAAGTTGGTGTTGGAAAAATCCCCTTCGCTGTTTCCCAGACCAGTAAAATCAAACCGGAGAACGGCGATAGCATTCTCTGTCAGTTTCCGCGCAATACGCGCCGCGCCTTTGAGGTCTTTGCCACACGTAAAACAATGAGCTAACAGCGCAAACGCTTTTGGATTTTCAGGAAGTTCAAGCAATCCGGCCAGTTCTTCACCCGCCGCATTTTTGAACGTAAATTTTAGTTTTTTCATAGGATATTCCGGGCCTTAAACTGATGTCATATGTTTGATCGCAGGAGAAAAATAATCTTCTGCTCTGCATCTGGCATAACGCGTTTTCCTTCCTTTACTGGGGATGTGAAACAGAATTCATTCCGAATGCCTGTCCTCACCTTCCAGTTTGAAAACTGATTATTGCTTCCTGTTCGGTGATCACTTACGCTATGCTACCAACTAGATGGTAGTTTACAAGACTTTTGTGAGGACTTCTCGAATGGCCAGGTGCGCGCTCATTCTTAAAATATCACTGGCAATGCTGGCATTTGCAGCAAACTCCATACTGTGTCGTCTGGCCCTGCAGGGAGGCCACATTGATCCCCTTTCATTCAGCAGCCTCAGGCTCGCCAGTGGTGCATTCGTCCTGTCCCCCTTCCTGTTTTTTCATGCCAGGACCACATTATCGCTGTGGCGTCCGCTGAGCGGATTTTACCTCATGGTGTATGCGGTGCTGTTCTCTGTCGCCTATATCCATCTCGATACCGGGGCTGGTGCGCTGTTACTTTTTGGTGCCGTACAGTTTGCGATGGTGATCCACGGATTATTTAAAGGAGAATCACTCTCCGCTATGCGGGCTTGCGGTTTAGTTCTGGCTCTGACGGGAATTGCTGCCCTGCTGTTACCCGGGACGAAGGCACCGCCGCTTTACAGTGCACTTATGATGATCGTTTCCGGATTAGCCTGGGCCGCCTATTCCGTCAGAGGGAGGGTGGGCCAGGCTGCCGGGGCTTCAACGGCGGCTAATTTTATTCTCGCAGCACCGATGGCTCTCGCTCTTACGTTGCTGTTTATGAAGCAGGGTCACTCTGATGCTGCAGGCATTGCTTTGTCATTGCTGTCCGGTGCCGTCGCCTCAGCCGGTGCCTATGTATTGTGGTATACCCTTTTACCCTCCCTCGGCTCTATTACCGCCAGTACCCTTCAGCTCAGCGTTCCCTGCCTGGCAATGCTAGGGGGGGTGGTATTCCTGGGTGAATCACTGACGGTCAGAACGATATTTTCTGCCCTGGCGGTGCTGGCAGGCATCGTGATGGTGACACGCGAGAAATCCCCCCGTCAGCCGATGGCAAAGGCGAGAAAACCTCAATAACGCAATTAATTCATGCAGTTGTAATGATTCTCTTATGTTAATCACACGAGCCAGTTTTCCCGCTCCGGCATCAGACTGACAGGAATACTGAGGTCGACGTTTCAGACTACACCTAAGGCAGGTTCATGAAATGAAATATGATTTTGATGAGTACGTAAGCAGAGAGAAAACAGACAGTCTGACCGTGGACGGCTGGAGGGAATACCTGTTTGCGGGGCAATCCGAATTTGCAATGAGGTATCCGGCAGAAGGATTAATCAACCTGTGGGTTGCTGACATGGCTTTTGCCACACCAGCGCCGATTCTTCAGGCCATCAGAGACCGTCTGGATAGAAAAATACTCGGCTACACTAAAATCTACGACGAAGAATACTATGACATCTTTGGCAACTGGTGTGAGCGACAATATGGTCACCGTTTCAAAACGGAAGACATTGTGCTGTCTCCGGGCATTATTCCCGCGCTGAACCGTCTCGTCCCGCTTCTGACCGATAAGGATGACAGTATTCTTATTATGACGCCTTCATATGGCCCGTTTAAAAAGGCGGGTGAATACAGTCAGCGTCGCGTGGTGTACTCGGCGTTAAAAAAATCAGCAGGTGGCTGGGAACCTGACTGGGAAGACTTTGCACGCAAAGCCAGTCAGGCCGATTTACGTGTGAAAATTCTTTTCCTGTGTAATCCGCATAACCCGACCGGACGAGTCTGGCGGCCTGATGAACTTAAGCGGATTATTGAAATTTGCCTGGCCAATGACATCTGGGTGATATCTGACGAAATTCACTGCGACCTGTCACGAAGTGGTATCGGTCATACACCGGCCGCTTCTCTTTTCCCTAATTCTACACGCATTATTACCTGCATGTCCTCGAGTAAAACATTCAATCTGGCCGGGAATTTGTTGGCAAATATCATTATTCCGGATCCCGGTGTCAGAAGCGAGTGGCGTCTCAGACACGACGAGTTCATCTCTCCACTGAGCCTGGCAGCAAACAAAGCGGCGTGGAGTGAATGTGATGACTGGCTTGTCCATCTGAGGGAATATATTGACGGCAATTTCCAGTACCTGCACGACTATCTCAAAAGCTATTTACCCGAAACCAGGTTCTCGATCCCCGAAGGGACATATCTGGCCTGGATAGATATTAGCCGCTACCTGCCCGACACCGCGGGTGAGGATTTATCGCTGTATTTTGCCCGGGAGTCAGGGGTCCTTCTTGAAGGGGGTTTGCTGTTTGTCGACAATGGGGACGGATATATCCGGTTAAATCTGGCCTGCCCACGGAGTATGCTGACAGCAGGGATGAAAAGAATTTCACAGGTACTGCGGATACCGGCTCCTCATCGTGTATAACCCCTTTCTCTCTGGCCGTTTTGTCCTGTCAGGATGTCGTCAGAACCCGGCATAACACCCTGTGCCGGGAACACAAAAGGCACGGATGAACAGGTCGTGAATATCCTGAGTGAAGCCTGCTGATGACATGTCTGGCGACAAAAAAATGCCGCCCTTAAGGGGCGGCTTATGCCAGCGTCACGGGGTTATCGTCTGACCGCCATGATGCCCGCATCGACATCCCAGATAGCGCCCGTCACCCATGAGGTTTTGTCAGACAACAGGAAGAGAATAGTGTTTGCCACATCTTCGGCAGTTCCGACGCGTCCCAGCGGGTGGAAATCGTTCAGCGACTTCATAGCATCTGCGATATCCGCTTTGTCCATGAAGCCTTCGTATATCGGCGTATGAACAATCCCGGGAGACACCGCGTTGACACGAATACCCGCGCTGGCCAGCTCAATCGCCAGATTACGCGTCAGGGCATGCAGACCCGCTTTTGCCATTGAATAGGCCGAGGCCGGCGAGTCACCCAGTGCAGCCTGAGCACCAATCGAACCGACGTTGACGATAGACCCTTCGAGCTTCGCGGCGAGCATGTTCTTCACGACATCCTGCGTAATAAAGAACGTGGCGCGGTTCAGCGAAAGGTACATGTCATAATCGGCAAAGCTGTGCTCGGTAAATCCTTTGGGCATGAAGATCCCGGCGGCATTCACCATCAGGCTGATATCGCGATGGTGAGCATTAATTTCCTGACGGATAGTTTCCATACCTTCTTCGGTCATCAGGTTGGCCGCGATGACCGCAACCGGTCCCAGCGGGCTCAGCTCTTTTTGTACCGCTTCGGCTTTGTCTTTTTTATTCCCGGTCAGCACGACACTGCCGCCCGCTTCCAGTACCATGCGTGCCACGGCCAGGCCCATGCCGCTGGTACCGCCGACGACGAGCAGTTTTTTACCTTTGAAAAATGTGTTCATTTTCTGACTCCATTACTGGGGGGTAAGACGTTGCCGGCAGCGTGAAACTGCCGGCGGTTGACGGATTAAATACTGCAGCCATCCGTTCCGCAGGTCTGACCCGCAGTGGCTGAAAATTCGGTTTGCTGTTCATCCCAGACCTGACGCAGGGCATTCAAAAAGTTGTCTGCCCCCTGAGCCCCGCTGATGGCATATTTTTCGTTCATCACAAAAACCGGAACGCCGCTGAGGCCAATAGACTGTGCGTGGGCTTCATCGTCGGAAACGGTGGCGCGAAAATCGTCATTTTCCAGGGCGGCTTCAGCGTCAGCTTTCGGCATACCGGCTTCTACGGCCATGGCAACGAGCTGCTGACGGTCAAAGAGAGAGCGACCTTCGGTGATACTGCCATGATAAAAACGTTCTTCCACCGCGTCCGCAATTCCGGCCTTACGCGCGGCAACCAGCAGGGTGTGTGCATCTTCTGTATCACCAAACATCATGCCGTCGAAGTTGTAGATCAGACCTTCAGATTTACCGGCGGTGCCCACCTGATTCATCATCAGCTCCGCTGAATGCTGACTGCCCAGCTTTTTAACGATGGCATCCTTAAAAGGCATCGCGGGAGTACCACCGGCCAGACGGTAGCTGTGATGGCGGATCACCACCTGGTCGCGAAATTCAAAGCGATTCAGACCCTGTTCAAATCTTTTTTTAGCAATCCAGCACCACGGGCAGACCAAATCTGACCAGATATCGATGGTAAGGGTGGGTTTCAGCGTTTGCATAATGATTCCTCAAAGACGTTGGGCGGTCGGGCTCACTTATCAGAGAACCGCGACCGTATGGGATTTATTGCGCCTGCCAGACCGGGTAATCGGTATAGCCTTTTTCCGGGGAACCACTGACGCCGTAGTAGGTGGTGCGGTCACTTTCTGCCAGCGGCCAGCCGTTTTGCATTCTTTCAACCAGATCCGGGTTAGCGATGTAGGGCACACCAAATGCCACCAGATCCAGCTCATCATCTTCCAGAGCCTGCTCTGCGATATCACGGGTAAAACCGCCGGCAGCAATGATGGTGCCTTTAAACGTGTTGCGAAAACGGCGACGGAAGCCTTCCGGAAGTGGCGCTTTGGTGTACACCGGCTGATAGTAAAGGTGTACGTAGGCCAGTTCCCGCTGACCGAGCGCGTCGGTGATGGCTGACCAGGTTTGCTCTTCACCTTCATACGGCGCGAGGTCATAAATGCGGCCAAACGGTGACAGGCGCACGGCAACGTGGCTGTTACCCACGGCTTCCGCCACGGCGTCAATGGTCTCCAGCAGGAAACGCTGACGATTTTCCACCGAGCCGCCGTATTCGTCGGTGCGGGTGTTCAGTTCGCTACTGAGGAACTGGTCAAAGATGAATCCGTTTGCCGCCATGATTTCCACGCCGTCAAAACCGGCTTCCATCGCCAGGCGTGCGGAGTGCACGAAGTCTGCCGTGATGCGTTTCACTTCATGCGTTTCCAGTGCGCGCGGCTGGCTTGGTACAACCGGGCCCGGTTCTCCGGATTCGGTCAGCGCAAAAACGGTGGTATTGACCGCCTGAACGGTGCCCGCTGAAACCGGCGCTATGTGACCTGGCTGAAGAGAGACGTGAGACATACGGCCCACATGCCACAACTGAGCAAAAATACGGCCGCCCTTCGCATGTACCGCATCGGTCACTTTGCGCCAGCCCTGAACGTGTGCAGCGTTGTAGATCCCCGGGGTATACAGATAGCCGCGCCCTTCTTCAGAAACGGGCATGCCTTCGGTGATAAGCAGCCCCGCAGAGGCGCGCTGGGCGTAGTAAAGTGCAACGACGTCATCCGGCACGTCGTTCATTGTGCGGGTGCGGGTCATCGGGGCCATGACCACGCGGTTTTTTAACTGCATGCCTGACAGATTGTAGGGGGTGAACAACTTACTCATCATGTACCTCGCAAGGCGAAAGAGAGAAAAGCCCCGCTGGGGCCGGAGTTAATACTTAGCGGGCCGGGGAGCTGACGATCGCTACCTGATGCCGGTTAAGCGCATGGTTGCACTATAGCTACCTACTAGTTGATTGGTCAATAGGTAAAAGAACAAATCATGCTGTTCTTTTGTCACAGCAGACAGGCACCGGGAATACCGCGTAAGGTGAGCTGCCGTCGGCGAGATGGTCGTCATCCTGTGAAATCAGAGAATTACAAATATCATTTTTGGGCGTTATGGAGCTAAGACTGGCCGGTTCAGGGCGGCGCGGGCTCTTTCTCTCCTCTTATCATTCGGATATTAATCACCCCCCTATGGAGAAGAGTAAATGTCCAGACATCACCTTACAGTTATCAGTACATTATGCCTGGCGTTGTCGAGTCAGGTCGCTTTTGCAGCCGGTTTTACGCTGACAAGTCATGAGCTTGAAAAAAACCATTTCCCCGTGGCTCAAACCCTGAGTTCACCTTATGGATTTGGGTGCAGTGGTGGAAACCTTGCCCCCTCTTTTAACTGGAGTGGTGCGCCGGCAGGAACCCATAGCTTCGCTCTCAAAATCTATGATCGGGATGCGCCGACAGGCCTCGGTTGGATCCACTGGCAGGTGGTTAATATACCCTCATCGCTTCATTCGTTACCGGCGGGGATAACGGCGGATAACAAAAATCTCCCGCAAGGGGCTCTTCAGACCAGGACTGATTTCGGTATCCCGGGTTATGGCGGCCCTTGCCCGCCGAAGGGTGAAACGCACCGTTATGAGATCACGCTGACGGCACTTCGTGTCGACAAACTTCCGGGAATAACGGCGGACTCGACGCCCGCCCTGGTCGGCTTTATGACAAAAGCGAACTCACTGGGCGAAGCGCATCTTCAGATTACGCAGGGCCGCTAACCGCAGCCAGGTTGCCGATAGCCTGGCCGGAAACCCGGACCAGGCTGGGGCTGAATCCGAAGCGAGTTCGAAATCTGGCGGCGAACTTAGACGGATTTTCATAGCCGACTTCCAGGGATATGCGGGTGACTGAAAGATCGGTCACCTGCAAAAGTGTCAGGGCGCGGCACATGCGAATGTCAGTCACCAGATGGGTGAATGACGTATTTTCGGCATGCAGATGGCGTCTCAGGGTGGTGGCCGACATACCAAATGCAGCCGCTACCTGCGCAGTATTCCAGTCTTGTGATATGTCTGCTGCAACGAGTTTGCGGATTTTTATCGCCAGTCCGGTATGTTGTTTCAGCGCGAAGAAAATGCGGTATTCATCCAGCCAACTCAGCATCTCTTCCATACGCCTGGCCACGATACTTTCAGGTATGTTTTCAGTATCTGTAATGGCCTGTGCAGTGTGATAAAAGGCCTGGCGAAAACTGTTGCCTGGCTCCGCCATTTTATTTGCTTCGTGCATGCTCATACGTGGGGCATGCATGAAGCAGTAGTTTTGGACGAAATCGGCACAAAAACTCAGCCATGATGCTTCGTACGTACCCGTTAAAGGTGATGGTGTATTGATGATATCAAAAGAGTGCCCCTCCCCGATGACCACCGCGTCACCCGCTTCCAGCGTTATCTCCTCTTGCGCCCAGCGGATTATTTTCCTGCCATGGCGGACCAGGATTATTGTGGGTTCATCTATAGTGATATGGCGCATCATCAGGGGCTGCGTATGCAGCACATGCGCTGTACTCCCCACATTAATACGACTGGATAATGTTCTTTCCATCATCGCCTTACGAAAAGGAATAGGCCAGCCCTGTAGGCCGACACTTTATGGATGGGCTTGCTTTTTTATAAAGTAATCCCGATTTTACAATACGTCAGTTTTCTCATTCAGATGGAGTGAAATATCACAATTCTCAGCACGCCGTCCACATAAGATGACGCTTAACCATTGATAAAACATGGCATTGTCTTCGCTTAAGTACCTTTCAATTGATGATAGCTTTTTATGTTAATTAATTCTATCAACTGGTAGGTAGAATTGTTCACAAGTTACAACGTACAGGAGTGAATGATGCGTGAATTAGCCCTTTACAATGAAGATAATTTTAGAGAAATCGAGAGGTATGAAGGGGTTGCGGTGGTGCGCTTCTCTGCCCCCTGGTGCCCGCCTTGCCAGATGAGCGAAGACATTTTTAACCATTTTGCCGAGCAGACTGAAAGCGACGTCAAAGTCGGCAAAGTGAATGTGGATCTGGCACCGGTGCTGACCACCAAATATGAAATTTGGGGGCTGCCGTCCGTACTGATGTTCAAGGATGGGCAGTTGGTCCAGCGTATACCGGGTGTTAAATCGGCAGGGTTTTATCAGCAAGCATTGTCAGAGCTGAAAAAAGGGCAGTAATGCCTTTTTATCTATGTTTAAAAAAGTCTCTTAGCGGTCTGATGCATCATCGGCAAGCGGTTCCCCCTCGTTCAGAGTGATAACCGCTTTGTTATAAAATAACCGACCAGTCTGCTTAGCGTTATTTATTGCGCTGGAAGGCCGGCATCAACGCTTTGTTATGTTCGATCACTTCATCCAATGCATTTTCAAGCAGTTGACCGCTTTTGACCAGGGGATTAATAACCAAGGCGCGCCATGCCGTATACCGATTACCACTGATGGCTGCCTCAATGGTCAATTGCTCAAAGCTTTTCATCAGTTGAATCAGACGAAGTACATCTTCCGGGAAAGGTTCGACATTCAGTGGTATAGGTCCTGAACGGGTGATCATTGAACTGACCTCAACCGCACAGTCATCCGGCAGGCCCGCAATCGCACCATCGTTTCGCGTATTGACATGCATGATGATGCGTTTGTCGTTATATATTGCGCTCATCAATTCACATGCCGCATCCGAATAGTACTGCCCTCCCCGACCTTCCAGCGCTTTCGGTTTCTCGGCGAGTTCCGGGTTTCGATAAATTTCGAATAGTTCTCTTTCGAGCTCCTTTACGATCTCACCACGAGTCCCTTCCCCTTGTGCTTCGCCAAGCTCCTGACGGTACATGTCGTCGCTCATGTAGTAATAACGCAGGTAGGGGCAAGGTATCATTCCCATATTCGCCAACAACCGATCCGGCCATTTGAAAGGAGGAATATTTTTAGGCACCAACGGATCATTCCCCTCTGAAATCAGCTCAATAACCTGAGGCAGCTTATCCTTACCTTCATGAAAAATATGGCGCGCAAAAATGAAGTGATTAAGTCCCGCGACCTGCATGATAAATTCATTGATGTCACTGACACCTAAAGCACTGGCAATACCTTTTTGCATGATAACAGGCACATTGCACAGCCCTACGGTTTTGACTTTGCTGTATTTCAGTATCGCTTCAGTGACCATTCCCGACGGGTTGGTAAAGTTCAGCAACCAGGCATCCGGGCACAGTTGTTCCATTTCTTTCGCTATAGCCAATGCAATCGGGATAGTGCGGCATGCATTGGCAAACCCACCCAGCCCATTGGTTTCCTGACCGATCATGTCGTATTTCAGCGATATCCTTTCGTCGCTGATCCGTGCTTCCAGGCAACCGGCCCTGAACTGAGAACAAACAAAATCGGCACCGGGCAGTGCTTCTGTGCGGTCAAGGGTTTCATAAACCGGTATATCCAGCCCATTTTTTTCCAGCATCCGTCGGGTGAGGCCCGCAATGATCGCCATTTTTTCACGGCCATCCTCAATATCAACCAGCCATAACTCGCGGATCGGAAATTCATTTTGACGCTTGATAATGCCTTCCATCAGTTCAGGTGTGTAGCTTGAACCCGCTCCAATAACCACTAACTTAAGACCCTTCATTAGATATTCCCCTCATCGTTGTTGTCAGGACGTCTGTTGGGCCAATTAAAGAGGACAAGGGGCTTAGTGGACAAACGATCAATTCCGGGGTATGCATTACTGTAAATAATGCATAAGAAAAATTAAGAAGGAAAATAATGAATGCTCGCTCAACAGAACATACTGGCACTATTGCATACGTTTGAAACGGCAGCACTGCATATGAGCTTTACTAAGGCGGCGACAACCCTCAATCTGACACAAGGGGCTGTTAGCCAACGCATTCGTTCTCTTGAATCCATGCTCGGATTCAGACTGTTTATCAGAATGACCAGAAAACTTCAGTTGACCGATGAAGGGGAGCGTTTGCTTGGCGTACTCGCGTTTTCACTTAAACGCATCAGTGATGAAATAGAAGATATTCGCGTGCAGGGGTTGAGAGGAACCTTGTCTGTCGGCCTTCCACCTACCTTCGCTTTTCTCTGGCTGATGCCGCGCTTACCGGTATTTACCGAACGGTGGCCAGGGCTGAATATCAATTTCAGAGTGAGGGCCGGTCTGGTAGATTTTAATCTTGAACGAGTAGATGTCGCTATCTACTATAGTAATCTGAAATACCCCGATCTCTACTGCGAACGGTTATCTGAAGAGATGCTGGTTCCCGTCTGTATTCCATCTCTTGCAAAAAAAATCAGGCAAGCAAACCATTGGTTAGCTGAAGTCCCGTTCATTCATACCTCTGAATCCGTTGACTCCCAGAATGTTTTTTCAGAATGGCGAGAATGGTGCAGGGAGTCTGGCAAAAACCTGCCCGTTGAAGATAATTTTTTAAGCTTCAACAATTGTCAGATGTCGATTGAAGCGGCACTCAATGGCGGCGGTATCATCATGGGCAGAAAACGACTCATTCGACATTACCTCGATGAGGGCCGACTGGTCGCCCCTTTTGAAATAGAAATACCCGCCGGGCGAGGATATGACCTCATTATGCCACGAGAAAACCTTAACCGACCGGGCGTTCAGGCTTTGGCCGAATGGGTAAGAAATGTGTTTAACGAGAAATAAAGTCTGTTTTCGTTCTGAAAAGGGGCAATGAAAGCCATATCAGACCTAATGCCAGAGAGCATGATGACAATGTCTGTCAGAAGTGAAAAAAGGGCAGTCATGCCCTTTTATATTTTCAGCGCGATAACTATTACGCTTTCAGTTGCTTAATCGCATCCAGCGTACGTGCTGAATAGACAACTGCAGCGCCTGCATTCAGGTTGATCGCCACACCCAGGGCTTCAGCAATTTCTTCTTCTGTGGCGCCAGCTTTAACGGCAGCTTCGGCATGGACGGCGATGCAACCATCACAGCGAGTCGTCACCGCACAAGCCAGTGCAATCAGTTCACGCACTTTCGCGCCCAGAAGGTTGGTCTTATTGCCGGCGTTGCCCAAAGCCATGACGCCTTTTAGCGTTTCCGGGGTCAGCTTACCCAGATCACCAACACGTTGCATCACTTCTGAGCGGTATTCGTTCCAGTCTAACATGGGGTCATCTCCAGAATTATTTTCTTTTAACAATCATTAGGATCTGTTCAAGCGTATCGTTGAAAAGCTCAGGCTTATTAATCGCCCGGGAAACAACGCTAGCGCCCTCGCATAAATTCAAAATAAGCAGCGCCATTTTTGATGGCGGCAAGTCAGCAGTCAGTTCCCCTGCATCAACGCCACGGCTGACAATTTTGGTCAACCAGGCAATCTGCATATCGAAATATTCGGTCGCCTGAACTCTGATATTCGGTGGCAGATTGGCCATTTCCGCAGACAAAGCACAGCACAGCGGCATACGCGACGTGCGATAGCTCTCGATGAAAAGCTCCACGTAAGCGGTAAGCATCTGCGCAACCGTATTCTCCGTCTTTTCAATCTGTTCAAATCGGTTTTTGGTATCGGTATGGGCCTGAATCACCACTTGTTCGCCCAAAACGTCTTTGGTTGGGAAGTGGTGATGAATACTGGCCTTAGTGATACCAATACTCTTTGACAAATCAGCATAGCTGAATGCAGAGTAACCCCGTTCGCGCATCAGATGGTCCGCTTCATTCAGAAGCCTTTCTCGTGTCATGACTGACATATAATCCTCACAATTATAACCTACTAGTTGGTAGATATTATCTGCGCCTGTTGTTACCTGCAAGGGGACATCAGTTCACAACAGTAATTTAACCTTCTCTGATAACGCGTTTTGGTCGGAGTTAATAGCCATCAGGCAGTAGGGAAATGACAGTGTTCAGGCATTTCCCTCTCTGAGTTTTACCTACACCAACCGGGTATCAATACTGACCGGGTTCGCCAGGGTATCGTGGATCGGCGAGCTTTCTGGGAGAGCACGAACCATTTCTTCAAGCTGTTCACGGCTGGCGGTCGGACTGGAGAGCTTAACGCCAACACGGATCGCTTTCGCCCCGTTGCGAACTTTTTCGTCAAGACCCAGGAAACCGTTCAGATTAATGTCGAAATTCAGGTCAAGTTCAATACCATCAAGTTCAATGCCCTTTTCTGCCGCCATCACAGTCAGAGTCGCGGTATAACAACCGGCAAGTGCCTGCAAAATGTATTCAGCTGGGCCCATACCGCTATCCGTACCCGATAAATCAGCAGGTTCATCGCCAACATTAGCAAATTTTCCGGAGCGACTGGTATCAACCTTGCCGTTCTGGATAGTCGCATGAGTTTCCACTCGGACGGATACTCCACCGTTGGATTTACTCTTCATGTTAAAGGTGAGATTGCCCAGTTCTGGATGCTGGCGAATAGCTTCTCGTGTACCGCGAATAACATTAGCGTCAGCAAAAGGTTTTTTTAAATCAGTCATTTTAACTCCTGAGATACAGTGCGGATTAAATTAATTATTAATTGAAAACCAACCAATCAACTAGATGGTAGATTACACGCAGAAACAGGCGTTGTCTACTACATCCGGAGTGCTTATGAAATCCCTTCCGAATCTGAACGAAATACAGGTGTGTGCGGCCAAGAAGAGCTTGTTTTACTGGATATTGCGCAATGGAGGATCAACTGATTCAGACCCTGAATCGGCGCAGATGAGTTTCTGAGACAAAATAAATGTTGCCGCGCGCCCGTGAGCATGCCACGTACAGCCTGTTACGGGACGACGGCGGAAGGGCTGCCAGTTCCTGACGATTCAGAAGCTTCCAGTGTGTGGGTCCCATCACAATGCAGACATCCTGAAAGTGGTCGAGCCCTTTACTGACGCCCCAGTTCAGCGAGTAACAGCCGTAACGGTGATGTTCACGATAGAAGAGCTTAATCACCGTATTATCAGCGTGCAGGGTGGCAGCGCGCTCTGCATCTGCGATCGTTTCAATCAGGGTGGCATGTGTCCCATGGGCAGCGATACGGATGTTCAGCTGCCCGGTGATAAACTCGCACACTGAAGCCGAGCAACGCCATGTCCGGTTGAGCGTGTCCCGGTCAACAGTGAAACCGGCTGCATCGAAGCGGGCCTCATATCGCGTAATGTCATCGTGCAGCGTTGAATTAACGTTGCCGTCATGGCTTGTGTCAAAGGTATGCTGATAAAAATCGCCGCAACAGAGCACAGTGATTTCCGCGCGGCAGAGCTCCAGCAGAAAATTAAAGTCATGTCCGGCAAAGTCCTGGACTTCATCGACAAGCAGTTCATCGTAGTAACGGGCAAGCCGGGTACGGATATCCGGCAGCAGCCCCCGGGCTGTCAGCAGGTGTGCGAGCCGCCGGTGATACAGCCGTCCGGCGGGATCCTGATAATGCCGGGCATTCGTGCGCGGTATTCCGGGTGGGGGCTGGTCGAAGCTCAGGCCACGCGATGCCAGCTGCTCCTGCAGGAAAGGTCGGAAGCAAAAACCGTGCAGAAACTCAAACCAGGTCATCACCCTGATCCCGTCCGGGATAAAGCCAAAACGTCTGATAATCTGCGCCCGCAGATGCGCTTCATTATTCACTGTGAAGGTCAGGAGCAGCGTCCGCCGGTCCTCACTCAACCGTTGTATCAGCAGCGTGGTCTTGCCCGAGCCGGCAACCGCAAATATCACTCTCTTATCCATGCCAGTGCCCCCTGAATATAATCAGGTACTGTCAGCTCTTCGGCGTGCAGCTGTAACAGCCGGAATGCTGCTTCTGCCTTATTGGCCAGCATGTATTCCTGCACCGTGAGTGTCCGGCGGGTTCCGCGGAAAAGCGCATCACACAGACCAGCGTTATCCTGATACAGGCAGATTTCAAATGTGGATCGGGTGTTGTCGCGATCGGCAAATACCCGGGTGCGGGAACAAAGCACGTCAGCATAGCGTTCATCGCAATTTTGCTGGTAGTTGCCGTCATTATCACGAAGGGCCGCGACGCGATTTTCCAGAAGACGGGCCAGCTCAAGATAACGACGGAAACTCGTTCCGCCGATAGCGATGATGTGAACCCCGTCATCCTCCGGCGCCCTGCCATACAGGCGGCGATAAAAGGCCTCGATCAGAATAAACTCAGCATCCCCCTCCACGAGCAGCACACGTCTGGCCAGCGTAAATTCCAGCACGTTATTATCCGGTGCTTTCATAAAGAAGGCGGCAGTCTCAGCGGAAAGTTCATTCATCAGTACCGGCCGGGCAGGCCCGAGGAGGATTGCCTTACGCAGATCGAGGCGGGAGGAGATATGGCTGCTGTGTGTGGCAATAAACACCTGCGTCTGCCGTTCAGCGGCAAGCTGATTAACCAGCCTCTTCATACTGACATGGCTGAGATGATTCTCCGGCTCCTCAAGCAACAGTGCGTGGAGCTCTCCCTGCTGCTGATGCCGCTGCAGTGCAAACTCCGTTTTGATGAAGCACTGCCTTCCTTTTCCACGGTGACGAATGGAAATACCGTCCTCGGTAATGTCCAGATTCGCCTCAAGACCTGATTTGGCACCGGAACGCACGCCAAACTGATACGTTTCCAGCGTGTCGTTTATGGCGGACAGATGCCGGGTGCAGAAGTGCATTTTCTGTTGCCGGTAACTGTTTTCAAGCCGGTACCGATCGGCCACCGGCACATTGACGCTGTAAACTGTGCGCGTATATTCCTGTGCGGCGTGCTCGTTATCGATGCGTGCACTGTCTAACAGCAGATGGCGCAGATAGCGTCTGAAGCCGGCGAAATGACCACCGGAGAAGGTGCTGAACCGCACGGAATAGTATTCATAGGGAAAATTATCGGGCTCCTGCTGTAGTACATGGTGAATATCCTGACCGTATTCCTCCGTCATTGGTGCAATGCGCATTCTGAGACCATCCGCATCGATACCCGCCAGATTTTGCCTGCCGTTCAGGTCAGGATCTCCCCCATTACTCAGGAAAACGTCAGCTGTCAGCACGGGTAACTGATCGGCGCGGCGCTCACCTTCCTGAAACTGCCTGACTGCTGACTGGGACAGGAGCGATTCCACACCCAATGCCTCGACCCGGTGCCGGCTGTCACTCAGCACAAGGTCAAGGGCCAGCAGAATCGTGCTTTTCCCGGACTCATTGTCCCCGACCAGAATGTTACGGTCATGAGTGAAGCGCAGATCCAGTTCCGGAAACTTTTTAAAGTTTTGCAGCATAAGCCGCGTGATCAGAGGCATCTTTTATTCCTTTATATACCGCCGACTGAAAGAGTGTCCGGCAGCGCCAGACCGCCTGTTTTACAGCGTTATTTTACCCAGTCTTCCAGCACAAGACCTGGTACCCGCTCAAATTCCCGCGTATTGTTGGTCACCAGCACGGCACCGACGGCGATGGCGTGCCCGGCGATCGCCGTGTCGTTCTGGCCGATTGGCGTCCCGGCCAGGCGCTGCGCCACCTTAATCTCCGTGGTGGCGTCCACCGCCGAGCGGTCCCAGGGCAGGACGGCATCGAGGCGGGCGCAGAACGCGTCAGCCAGCAGCTGCGCGACGGGCCCTGCTGCCCGGGCGGCAAATGAAATCTCAGACCAGGTGATGGCCGAGACCACGATGCGGTGACCCCGCAGCACCGCCTGCTCTAGGCTCTTCAGCAACGCTTCCGGCTGCTCGCGCATGATGAACGAGCAGATACAGGTGTCCAGCATATAGGTTTTGTTCACAGGTTAACCCGTCCTTCGTCGCAGACCACGTCCCCGCGCTCTGCCATAAAGTCCGGATCGGCTTTTTCAAGCGCCAGGAATGAGCCCCAGGTCGGCCGGACGGGGCGCAGGATGATGCTGTTCCCTTCCCGGACGATCTCGAGCTCGTTCACCCCCTCAAAATCCAGATCGCGGGGCAGGCGGATGGCGCGGTTCTCTCTTTTTCCGCTGAGATCCGAAAAAAGGTATAACCGGAAATACCATCACAAGCTCCCCGCAGTGTGCTTGTTTGTGCTGAGCTAAGAATTTTGAATTAAGCGTTTCTTGATGTATTGAGACGACTCCGTTAAGCCAGGGAACAAATCAAAATTTTCACATACGACATGACTGACGCTCTCGGCATCCTCGGCACTCCAGCTGCTCAGCGTCAGATTCTGCGCATCAAGCCATTCACGAAGAACAGCGTCATCGAGAGAGCGCGGGAACAGTGCGGCGATTGCCCGGCGCGATGTTTTCTTT
Organism: Enterobacter sp. 200527-13; assembly: GCF_027924865.1. Taxonomy (NCBI): domain Bacteria; kingdom Pseudomonadati; phylum Pseudomonadota; class Gammaproteobacteria; order Enterobacterales; family Enterobacteriaceae; genus Enterobacter; species Enterobacter sp. 200527-13. The sequence continues at coordinate 360,398 of NZ_BSCM01000001.1, read as the reverse complement.
TCTGGTTCGCTAAAGACAAGCACGTCATGAAAGTCACGTATAACTGCAATTCGTCTTTCAATACTTCGGTCACCTTCGAGTAAAATGTCATGGAGTTCGCGAAGTATTTCTGTGCGCTGGACGGGATCCATAACTGACCACAAGAAGCGTATATTCTTACCGTTATCAGATTTGGACACGTCTGATGTACGATACCATTCGGCAAAAACATGCGTAACGGCGTTTGAAGAAACAAATCTCCCAGACTCTTTCATTCTGGAAAGAACGAGTTCTCTGTTTTTATTCAGCACACCGAAAGCAGTATGCAGGGCCTCTGCATCAGCAAAACAAGACTCACTCAGGGTGATGATTTTCTCCTGCACTAATGGCAACGATTGTGTTCTGAAGATATCATCGATAAACTGACGATCCAGCACCTCTAGGTTTTTTTCGTTAATATTGGCAGCCAGAGCCTCCTCCCTCTCGAACATCGGTCTTAATATATCTACGTCATCTGATAATGTATGAATGGCTTGGTAATATGTACTTACATACTGGACAGTATTAATATATCCAAGCTTGTTGTCGACGAAGATAGAAGTAATAGCCTTGCGTACATACGACGCTGCGATATCATGGCTCAATGATTTTATCACCGTCTGGAATGAGTTCATATAGATGAAATAGTAAGAAAGGTATCTGTTAAAGTCTTCATTTTCGGTGAACTCATCGGCATAGATGGAAATTGATGTGTAGTCATTGATCGCCACCATATGTGCCACAACCTGAGCTGCAAATTCCTCTGGATGAGAAGCCTGAATCTCTTTCTGGTAAGGTATGAGCTGAAGGTATCCGGCTGAATACCATTCTTTGTTAAATATCAAATTTCTGAATTGATAAATATCATTAAGGGGTAAGCGTTGGGAAAAATCAGCATAATCTTTAGATACCGCAGTTGGTAAAAAACCGCTTTCATTTTCAATTAGTTTTTTAATAACTTTACTGCCTAAATCAAAGAACCGGATAATATTTTTGTTAAATATGTCACTATCTGTATGAGAGAGTTCAAAGCAAAGCATCTTATTGGTCTCAGATTCCACCAACGATAATTTGCTTATGTGTAAGTTGGGATATTTTTTTTCTCTGTTCAACAGATACATCGAGTAAACTTCACCAGAAAGATCAGCAGTGATCTCACTTAACAAATTTCGCCCGGTCATACCTGAATAAAAATCTGCTTCCGTAAGCAATTCGGTAACATAATTTTCATCATTGCTGGGTGTGGCCTGCAGAAGCGTAAGCTCCCTTACCAAGTGTTCACTCTGACGAACGATAAAGGCTTCCTGTCCAATGTAACCACCCGCGACTAAATTAGCGACACTTTGACTAAAGTGCTGCCGGAAAGCAGCGCGGTCTTTAATTGCATAAGTGGCATTCAGTATTCTTACTGAATCGCTAATTTCCTGGCGAATTTGATTGATACCTTCTGCAGTTAGTTTAGCGACGGTCTCCAGCCAGTCCTGCATTGAAATTTGGGCAGAGCAACGCCTCCATGCATGGCTGAAGCCATACAAACCTGACAATTTTTCAAGGGCAACGGAATCGCGGTTTTTAATAGCTTCCGTCAATGGGGTATCAAACAACTCAGATCGTGCCAGTGCCACAGATGACTGGAAATGGATACTCATCAGGTATTCACTCCATCGCTGTGTGTCATTTAAAAACAGACGATTCAGCTGCTCCTGTGTCGCCTGCACTTTATCCTCAAAATCGTTTGGTGCTAAACCAGCATCGTTGCCTGTATTAGAACGAAGCAGGGAAGTTACCTCTCTTTCATTGTATCTGACAAACACGATATAAAGTGCGAGCAATACATATTCTTCCTGGCATGATGCAGATACCGTTAATTGAAGGATATGAATGTCATTAACCAGCTTTTTCAACAGCCTCGGTGTGATTCGCGGATATTCATTCGGACGCCACCGTTCAAGTATTAAAATGGCTTCTGAACAGGATAATTCACCTTGTTCATATACTGTTTCTTTCCACATTTCCTGAAACGCATCCTGCCATCCGGCAGTGATTAATGGTGGCACAGTGAATGTAACGGGGATACGTTTTGCAATGAATTCGCGGCCAGAGTGTCCTTCAACAAGAAGTGATTTGGCCACCTGCCGTGCTGAATAGGGTACAATGATCCTGAACTGCTTGTGCGTGGTACCGGAAATAAGCTCCATATCACTCCACAGTTCCTTAACCTTATCTGAGTTAATTCGGTCCAGATTATCAATTATCAGAATGAATTTTGCATTATTAGGAACTGTTCCGCATTCTGTGAAACCTGCCAGCGCATTTATCAGTTCAATCGTTCCTATTTCTCTGCTGATAAGCCATGTCTCAGAAATTCTGTCCACACTATTCTGTTTAAAAAGATCGCCGACGGTTACAATCTCTTCTATTTTTCCGCGTTTTTTTCTTATTTTAGGATGAATGAGTTTGAGCCACAACAGTAGTAGACCGGGAGACAGTGCAGCAAGCAGTTCAAGGCCGATAATAGGCGGTGAAACTACGCCCGTGCTTTTCAGATAACCATTCAGATCCAGGAGGAGATACCGAACCATCTGAACAGAAAGAAGGCACAAAAGTATGAAACTCACCGTCCACCAACTTAGCCTGCTTTTGACTTGTTTATCATACTCGACGATGTTACCCAAAGCTTTATTTTTGAGTGTTTCTAGTTTTTCCTTGTTCACGCCTCTGCTGTTATTTATCCCCTCATAAATAACCTCTATTAACGCTTTTTTTGTATTTCCATAATGGTATAGCTCTGCATCAAAGTTAATAAATGTATACTCAGGAGAGAGTGTTTTTTTCAGAAACTGAATGATGGTAGATTTTCCTGACCCTAACTCCCCTTCCAGGCCAAGAATATTTATATCTTCTGTTTTAATAACTTTTGTCATCTGATCAGCTACTTTTTGGTGGCTTTCGCCCCGAAAAAGGTCGCTACCAGCTGGCATTTCTTGCTGAAGTTTAAGTGTCACAGGCTCTCCTTTTTGCCATTAATTTAATGAGCTTCTGGTAAGTTGGATAAACGAGCAGCAGAGGAATTACAGACGTGCTCACCTTTTCATCATAAAACCACTGACGTGCATTTTTCCAGCACCTTCCTTCATATTTCTCTCTTGCGTCATAATCCGGATTACACGCCACCTGAAAACCCTTTCGCTAATCCGGAAAGCAATAATTTTTTCCTATCTGATCTTTTCGATGCGTCTTTATGCGACTATCCACCTGTGCACATAGGGGGAGGGCCTATCAGTGACGCCTGAATCAGATGAACTGGCTGCCCAGCTTGCTTGCAATAAAAGAACAGCTAGCAGGAACATGTGGATGTATCTTGAAAAACCAGTCGGTGAATGGCCTGCACTCCAGGTTACGTGGAGTGAAGAACCAGATGGAAGGTATTGGGCTTTTGATGGGCATGAAGCCGAAAAGGAACAGGGCGTGTCTGGATTAACACCGGCTTCTATGACGACCTAGATCCATCGACTTGGTCTGATGCAACTTGTTACTTTCAGGTCCGGCTTTACCGAAAACTATCGTCATTAACACCCCTGTTGCCAAGAGTTAAAAAGATCTCTTTTTCTGCAGAGGTGCAGGCGGGGTAATCCCAACCAGTATGTATCCGGATAAGCTGAGCACTGAAGAACAACGCCCAGCCTGATACCTCTTGACAACCAAATAACCACAAGAACCCAATGGTCAAAATTCCGTCAAGCGGGATTACGGATCTGGAATAGATTTCGGTGCGCGGAATATTTTTTCTGCAAGCAGCTGGAGCGCTTCGGTATCGTCAATTCCACCTTCCTCCAGCTGCTCGCTTCGGCAAAGCAGGTCTGAAATTTTATCCAACAGATCGAGAATGAGACTGATAGCCTGGTATAACTCCGGATCGCGAGTTGGATTTTCAAAAGAGTTCTGTGCCCGAGGAAAATGAGTCACTGCAAGGTTGTCCCGGTTGAATAAATCCCAGTATTTCTCAAGACGTTCGGCTTCATTTGCCTGAATCCATTCGCCGTTAGCGTCTGTGCTGAACACCTGTAAACGGTACGTATGCAACGTATGTTGGTTATGGGAATGTGGGGGCATCTTGTAAAGTTTAACCCCCCAAACTAGGTCATTCAGTAAGGTATGTAGTTTTCCATGAAGTGCTTCAAGCGAGGCACGGTAACCCATGAACAGCTCCTGATTAAAGCAGACCGACACAATATTCAGCTCGTTGAATAACTCCAGAAGCCCATCAATCAGGATATGACACCAGGTGTTGTTGAAAGCTGGATATTTCAGAGCCGAAACCGACATCCACTGAAGCTGGTTCACGGGAGTGGCCAGATACTCTGAGTACTTCATGGTTTGATTACCAGCCGTTACTTCCACCTGGTCCAGATAGTTTTTAACTAACGGGTCTATCATCCCTGATATCCTACTGGCAAGAAGCCCCCCCGATTCAAGAAATCTCTCAGCGGCATCTGAATTACCATTTCTCAGAGTTTCGAACCGACTAAAGTGATAGAAGATTTCACCCTGTAGGGCTCCGAAGTTAGTGTCGATCATAAAATCGAGTTTATCTTCAATCCGGAACTGACCTGCATGCAGTCTTTGATATACCTGCCTGATGTGTTCTGAAAGAAGTCGTTGAGAGCAGATAATCTGGTCGTTTAAAGCTAAAAACATTGCCGGCGTATAGCCAGATTCAGACTCATTCGTTACCGTTTTGAGGTTAGCCACAATTCGTCCGGTCTTTCTGTCACGAACGGTCAAGCCCATAACTTCCCATGTTCCATCGTCAATTTTCTTTTGCGCCCCAGCGCTCATAAAGGGGGTGTATGATTTTTTTTCCATTGTGTTTATAGCCTTAGCTGAGTATTACCGGGCCTTGAAAACAAAAAATGAGGTCAAAATGCAATATCAATGTAGTACATTTGTATTGCCAATGAAATCAAAATAGATTACAACTCAGTACAGTTGGTAACTATATGCGAGAGCTATCATGGCTAACAATGTACAGCAGAAGTCCGCAAAGATAATTGCGATAATGAACAACAAAGGCGGTCCAGGTAAGACGAGCTCCGCCACTAACCTGGCTGTCCACTACGCAAGGTCAGGCAAACGTACGCTGCTGATGGATTCCGATCAGCAGGCTAACACCACTGAAGTGGCTGCAAATGGAAAGAAATACTATTCCATGTATGGCCCTACCATCTGCGATCTTTATAGTAATGCTCGCCTGGACATCCATGATGTCATTGTTCCTGCAATGGCCGGCGATACGCCAATCCCGAACCTCGATCTGGTACCTTCAGACCCGACATTTGAAAAAATCATCGAGCAGACCCTCACACGTAGCCATCGGGAAAAAATTCTTGCTCGCCATCTTGAGAAGATCCGGGACGAATACGAGTACATCATTATCGATTGTGCTCCGGGTCTGAATATTGCGACCGGTAATGCCATTTATATCGCAGACCATGTTCTAGTCCCTGTCGATGGCGGCAGCTTCTCTTTGAGTGGTCTGGAAATCATGCTGGATTATATGGATGAGATATCGGAAGAGAATTACTCACGATTCAGCGTTTTCCGTAATAACTATAATGCAGCAAATAAAAAAATTAATACCTATATTGAATCGGCATTGACCACGCACGAAAGAATATCTCCACGACTCTTGAAGAGCAGGATCCGAACAGACCAGGCGATTGTACAGTCTCAGGTTGCTTGTGTTCCGCTGTACTACTACCAGAAAAGTGCAATGGCGTTAGTAGACTACGCCAAGCTTGCGCGTGAACTTGACGAAATTATCAGCAGTGAGGCAGCGTAATGTCAAAAGAACTTGTCCGGCCAAAAATGGAGAAGCCGCAGCGAACTGCAGCAGGAAGCAGTCTGACTAACATTGCCGCTAAAAAGAAAAATACGACCGGTGAAACGCCCAAGACAGTCCGTATGACCCCGGCTGAAAAAGTACTGGCACAGGAACTGGTCGAACAAATCCAGGCCCTGACGCATAAGAACATCACGGTATCGACTTTACTGCGTGCAGGTCTTTATCTGGCCAGGTCCGCCGGCCCGGAGAAGGTGCTCAAGGCAATCAAAGAGAATATCTGAAAGCATACGCTTGTATTACATGTGAAATACATTTGTATTCTGTAAAAGACTATCTGAACACAGACACATCCCATAAAACGTCCTTGTGAAAGGACGTTTTTTTACGGACTTACATCCGCAGGATTTGCAACCTGGAATATGTAATTCTAACGCCTTCCCTACCAGAATGCGTAGTTTATCGTAATTTTTCCTCTGTCTTTCAACTCCTTAAGTCAAACTTGTTTCCCGTCATGTATTATATCCCCAGTCGTCAGCTTAACGGGCGGCTACCTCACGTTGCGTCTGGATTACGGACGCAACACACTCACAAAATCTGAGAGGATTTCCCTATGGAAACTCAAAGAATTAGATGTTTGAATTATACGGAGAGAATTTTTTATGAATCTATTTACTGGAGACCTACATAATGTAGTAGCTCAAATTTTTGCCAGCGCTGAAAACACATATTGCCAGATCGTAAAAGAAATGGCGGTTGATACTGTTTTTTATAAAGTTCAGGACCAGTATCACGGTGGAAACGGTATTTATTTCAACTTTAATGCTGAAAACCGTTTTTCACTTATCAGTAAATCCAAAGGTGTTATGTATCTGGCGACAACGCCACATACGGGACTGAAAGAGTATTATCAGGAGTATGAGTTTATTGATACGGAAGATGATCTTGAACTCAACTGTATGGCGGAGATTCAGGCAGCCCGCACAATCAAAATCATTGATTTAGCTGCCCTGGCCCCGCTTCTGAAAACTGCTCTCGGTGATTTGATGGGACCAAAAACTGTGTATGCCGATACCCAGTTTCTGGCCGAAGTGCTGTCAAATTATGCTGATGGTATGGAATATTTGTCACGACACACCGGCAAACCTTGTATTGCCCTGTGGTCCGATGCAGCGGATGGTCATGGCATGCTGAAGAATCTTTCAGTCACGCCGTTGACTGAATACAGTCATAACGGAATGAGCGCGAAGAAAATCTTAAAATCTCATTTAAATTATAATGTTACCTGAGATGATAAATGGGCCGTGAGGCCCATTTTTTACATCGTATGGTTAGTTCCGAAGTTTTCAGCAAGAATTCTGAAATGCGCCATCTCTTCAGGAGTGGCTCCCCGACGTAGCGCTTCCACAATAGAAACCTTCGTCTCTGTTCCCGGAATTTCTACTTCACGGGTAAAAAACTGGCACTTTCTGACCGCACTAGTCTTATGTTTCATCAGGGATAATAATTCCGGGATGCCGGCCAGCATGCCACCTTCTGAATTTTTCTCGCGGGTGCAGAACTGAAATACCGGATAAAGATTTTCAGCTCCCCATTTAAGGAATATCACTTCACCACGATTGCCTTTTTTAATCAGGGTCGGAACAGTTGTGGCCAGAATTTTAATGGCTGCGGAAGACTTATGTACCCCTCCGGATTTTTCGAGAGATTTCAGGAATAACTCTCTGGCTTCTGCGCGCTCTTCCTGTTCCTGTTTTTCAGGTGTTTGTGCATTGATTAACGTCTGCAGCTGAGCCTGATTTCTTAACTCGGCCCAGAATTCTTCATCCTGCAGCGTAAGTAGATCCATCAGCTTTTCGCGTGGCAGTTCATGCAATGCCTCAACGAACTTGGACCCCACATTATGAATGCGGGCCAGTAAAAGCTGGTTTTCAGTGTGCTCTTGGCTTTTGAGGTGAGCACGGGCTTTAGGTGCATAACTTGCGTTTGTCATAGTCGCCTCGTCTCGGGTGTTTAAGATTTCCATGAACCAATAATACACAAAATCTTAAAGAAGTGCAATTTTTGCACTTTCTGCATTCTCTGCAAAATCAGCATTCCGATTTCCGCTATTCCAGGAATCCTGAGTCACGCTGAGGGCAGTTTGTCACAAAACACAACATACAGCCCTCTCCTCCCCTGCCCTGTCCCATCACGGACAGCCGGCAGGCATGGACTACGGCCGTGCGCTCTCCCTTCGAGAGATGGCGCGGCACTACACGGAACTGCCAAAATACCTTCTGGCTCCGGAAGTGGCCGCGCTGCTGCACTATGTCCCGGACTGGAGCCAGCACGCTTTTTTCAATACCCTCTGGAATACCGGGGCACGCCTGAACGAAGGTCTTGCCCTGAGACGGCGTGACTTCCACCTTAACGAGAGCATTCCGCATGTCGTTCTGCGCACCGCCAAGCAGCGACGTGCCGGCGGTGGCCGTCCGCGCAAGGGAAAAAGCGCCAATCGTGTGGTGCCGTTATCTGACCCGGCTTATGTCGATGAGATTCGCCGGCTGTTCGCCAGCACTAGGGAGCAGTTTGAGGACGACCCCGTCACCGGCGAACGTCGTGCGCAGCCGGTGTGGAATGTGTCCGACCGGACGGTGCGTAACTGGCTGGTCCGGGCCACAGATGCAGCAAATCGCGACGGTGTAAAACTGAGTATCGACGTCAGTCCCCACACGTTCAGGCATAGTTTTGCGATGCACCTTCTATATGGCCACGTTCACCCAAAGGTTGTTCAGGGACTGCTGGGGCACGAGAAGTTTGAAAGTACCGAAGTTTATACGAAGATATTTGCACTTGATGTGGCCGCCAGTCAGCAGCTACGGTTCACGCTCGATACTAGCGACGCGCTCGAGCTGCTGCGGGGAACAAAATAATACAGGGAAATAAAGATGACCGACGAAGATTTTCAGATTGAAATTCCTAAGAGCGTTAAGCTCAGCCAGGATGTTGAGGCGCTTATCAATAATGGTCTGGATTTTCTGGAACAGGCACGGGAAGAGCTGGAGGCATCACAGCCAAAACGCTCGGTCGTCAGTTTCTGGACTGCGGTTGAAATACTACTGAAGGTTCCTCTGGCCCATGAGCACTGGAGCCTGGTCTGTAGCAGAAAGAAAACCCCAAACAAACAGTCCTACCGTGATGGTGATTTCCAGTCAATCAGTTATGACGAAACCCGCGACCTTCTTCGCCATGTGCTTGAAAAGCCATTGAGCGATGAAACACATACCATTTTCGATAAAGTCCGGAAGCACCGCAATCGTCTGGTTCATTTCTTTCACCCTGAGTTTACTACCATCCAGATGAAGCAGATCCTCAACGAACAGGCCGATGCCTGGTTCAGGCTGAATCAGCTTATTCGTAAGGACTGGCGGCATATTTTTGGCGAGGACTTATATTTCAAACTGGCTCAAGATGAAAGGCGCATGTTGGTTACGTCTCAATACTATATAAATGCGAAATTCCGCTCTCTCGGACACAGACTGAAAGCGCTACGCGAGAAGGGAGTTGAAATTACGAAATGCAACACCTGCCGCAAAAATGCGGGTATCCACTCCGTGATCACTGGAAAAGGTAGGCACACACATCATGAAACAGACTGCCTTGTCTGCGGCTACGTCACGGACCTGTATCTTGACGTAATATGCCCACATTGTGCTACAAGCCAGCGCATTGAGCAGGACGGTGAAATCAATTTTACCTGTAGTCACTGCCATCATACTTCTTCCCGGTATGACCTGCTTGACGAATGTACGCTCAGCCCCCAAGACCAGTTGATTGATGGCGGGCCTGCCAGCTGCTCTGATTGTGGCGGTTACGAAACCGTTTGTGAGTTCGGTGAAACATACCTCTGTACGCAGTGCCTGACTCTTCATGACTCGGTCGGCTCGTGCGATTACTGCTCAGGGAAATCAACAAATATTCAAGACAATGGTCCATTATTCGGATGTGAGTTTTGTGGTGGAAATCATAATCTCTGGGAAGATGAGTAATGTATCGTTGACATGCATTACTAATGTAATTCTTTTGTATTTCAATTGAATTACTCATGCACGTCTAATGAAAACTCACTAAGGTTAATAAAACATACATTTGAAATACAGATGAATCTCAAATGTATTACAATTAAGGAGTTCTATGTCAACGTGGACCAGTATCTCTGTCGGTAACTTCACTCTGTACGATACGCAGAATGACTATCATCAGTGGTATTTTCAGGAGGGTGATCGTGTCAGGGAGATTGACAAAGAGGAGGACGGGGTCTGGTCAAAAGAAACGTTTATCGGATATCGAACGACCGTGGCGCAGATGCGCCGACGGTTACAGCTGAACGGATATGACCGGGCCGCTCTCGAACGGGATTTTTCGACTGCCAATGAGTCCTGGAAGGCGGAATCTATTGCGGAGCTGGCTGAACTTGAAAGCGAGGAACCTCCCTGCGGAGAAGATTACCGTCAGTACAGAATCACCTGGCTGAAGCACATCATCACGGTTCTTGAAAAAGCGACGCTGGATGACTGGCTTGAGCGGTTAAATAAGGTGGCATGTTGGCCGAGTAATGAGAGTAATTTTTCCCAACGTTTGAAGTGGGTTGAAACCGGTGATCCTGTGCTTTCCCTGATGGTCAGCCCGGTTGACGACTATTGCTCCTGGGTTGGTGATTCGAATTTTAATTTCCCGTGTACAAAACAAGACTTTTATTCCTTAGCGGTTCTGCTAATCACTGAAGATGACGCTCTATGCGAACTGGACCTGAAATGGCTCATTTCGGCAGGATGGGTAGATGATTTTGACGATCTGGAAGAACAACATGCAGGGGCCACACAACCGCTCAGACATGCCAGACAGAGCCTTTCTGAATTAAGTGCATTGGTAACCTCTGCACCCGAAAACCCTGTGCTTTTGAGAATGTGTTACTCCGGCATCATAACCATCATGGAAGCTTACCTTGCAGATATCCTCATACGGGCTGTAAAGCATCCTTCGGTTAAGCGACGTTTCGTTGAGAGCTATGATAAATTCAAGAGCAGCACCAGAAAACCTCTTTCAGACATTTATAACCAATTAGATTCTCTCGATAAAGTTATCGAAGAGGAGCTATTCAGCCTGTCATTTCACCATATCCCGACAGTGACAAAACTCTATCAGGAATGCCTCCTTATCCGTTTCCAGCCCGATATATTGAAAGATATAGCGCGTTCAGTGATCATTCGACACGACATTGTTCATCGAAATGGCCGGGATAAGAAAGGGAAGCACCATTTAATTGAGTGTCATCATGTAAATCAGCTCGAGACTCTCATGCACGAGTTTCTGGAAGGTATAGATAAACAGATTCTGGATGGACTTCAACTACCATTCCATAATGAAAATGAATTGCAAATGTAATTCTTTTGTATTTTATTTGTATTTCATTAATGAAAATACATCGTCGAAAAATGAAGCACGAGAGATAAGTTGAATCTCAGTACCTGTACTTCATTTTCATTCATGAAGCATGTTTATTGCATTTCTTTTGTATTACTTTTGTATTGCTTTTGAAGTTGATTTCAATATTATTGAATGAAGTTTTTCGCTGTCAGGAGAAAGGTATGGAACTGGTCTGGAAAAAAAATCCCAGAGGGCGGTTTGAGAGGAAACTAAATCTGGCTGAAAAGGAAGCCCTGCTTCACGTATTTAGTAATGGGCGGAAACCAGGCCAGGCAGATTTACGCATTGTGAACATGGTTCTCGACGAGATGGACAGAAAGGAACTGTGGATCAAGTGCGACTGTGTTGAACCTGACCCTGAAGCTGAAGGCCCATTTAATTGCGAAGTAAACGTGGCTAAGTTACGTCATGTAAAGACAACTAGGCCGCATGACGAACAGTGTCCTCTGTTTCGTCTGAAAAAAGAGAAAGACGCTGACAACACGGCTGTTGAAGGTAAAACAAGCCCACTGAATCCAGTAGGCGGAGATGACTGGCTCCCTGACAAGAAGAAGGATGCCAGAGCTGCCCCCGTGGAAGGACCGGTAGTACCACATAAGCGCAAGCGTAAAATGCTGAAACCCGTTCCGGCTCTGGGGCGTAAATTACTGACACTTGTCCAGGCTGCGGGCCTGAACCAACTTGAACTGGTTCCTGAGTACCAGAGCCCCGGGCTTACGGGCGCGATCAACAGGCTAAAAGACGTGCTGGAAGACCACTCAATGAGCAACGGCACACCTCTGAGCAAGTTATTCAGCTGTGTACCCTGGTTAAGCATCGAGCGTATTGGTTGCATGCTTTCAGAGCTGGAAACTGTTCTGGGTACCAATAGCCAGAAAAAAGAACCGTGCGTGTACGTCATCGGGATAGCGACAGAGGTCAGCCGGGGAGAGGTGGTCTTCAGCGTTCGTGGGAAAAACTTTGTTCACCGGCCGGAGGCTCGGGTCAGTATCAATGGTGAAAATACATACAATGTCGGCAGTCGCGCCCCCTACTGGACAATTCTGGAATACCGGAGGGGGGGAGATGGTAACGTTTATTGCCATGAAGGCTATGCCCATGCCGCCTACACGCTGGATAATCCAGTACCTGTCGACAGTAACAAGGAGCGTGACACCCTGAAGGTGATCATCAACGCCTGCAGTTATGCCGGTCGTCAACCAAATCATCCGGATGCGATAAGTCTCAGCAAACCCTTGTTCACGACAAAAAGCATCAAGGACGGTGAAGAGGAAGACATTCACCCTGATTTTATCCTGAACGTAGCACCAGCCAAAGAAAATTCAGTGACGACCTTCATCATTGAAACGATGGGGTATGAGTCCAGGGAATACATCGAGCGCAAACAGAACTCGCACAGCTGGATGGAGCAGGAAGGGGTGCTGTTAACCGATCCTCCGGGCTGGCCAGCAGCTTCAAATAAAACATTTAACAACGTTCTACTCAGACACATTTTCACCGCAGGAAAAATGCGTAAATAGTGCTGAGGCCGACTTATTTCAGGCAAAGTGGACAAGTAGCCCTCAAGCTGAATTTTGGGATGGGGGGGTTATGCTATCTGTGACAAATGACACTCAGTGCTCAAAGGAATGAGTGACAAGTTGCCCTTAGCTAACTGTGACAAATTACCCTCAATCAGCGATAAAAAACTAAGATTCTGAGCAGATGGGAACCATAATTGCAGTACGGTTGGGGTGTGAGGGGAACATCTGTGACAAATTACCCTTAATTTTAGAATCTAAGTGTGACGAACCACCCTCGGCTTTGTGACATCTAGCCCTCAGATTCATCCAGAGGAGATGGATGTTATGTCACTGAAGGAAAAGACTATATGAGTAGTCTGGCGGCCTTTCTTTTTCTCGATATACGATAACCGCATCGGCGTTCTGCTGTTGATCTCATCGACGCTCGCCTGCAGGAAACGACGGCGGAAGTCTGGCATACGCTGATAGCTTTGCGGAAGCTGGTAGCGCTCCATGATCCAGTCAATTTTCAGGGATACAACGCCAGAGCCATCCGGCTTACGATACTGGCATAGCGACTCGTACAGACGCATGGCATAAGGATTGGTAATCTCTTTCGTTTCACTGAGCCGGAACTGTGTAAATCGGTTCTGGAGACCAATGAAGAAAGGGATGAGGTAAGGGTTGATATGTACGCTGTACAGCCCTCTGGAAGGGCTGTGAGCACGTTTGATAAACCACGGAAAGGATTCATATCCCTTTTCATCGCCTGCATCTTCTTCAGGGCGATAAAAGACCACTTCCTTACCTGCAAACCCCTTCAGCGCCTGACGGATATCTTTACTGGCCTCGGCGGAGGTGAGGCCGAAGGTTTCCGCATATTTAGCGACCTGAATTTCACAGATCCCATCATGCTCATGCAGCGAACCGTCAGATTTTCTGATCTGGTCCACAAAGAGATAAAGCATACGCTTTTGATCGCGGGACAGACTGTATGCCGCTTCAGTCAGTTCATTTGACTGGACAATTCGCGGGCTGTTCTTACGTTTTTTATGGTTAATAACCGCAACTTCCGTCATGACAGATCCGTGTAAAGTGTGACAGGATTTTAGATTGTCACACTAATTAAAAAAGAGTCAACAGATAGAGATAACTTTGTGAATTACAGCAGTGTCTGAGGGCAATTTGTCACAGGGTTAAGGGCAATCTGTCACAGATGAACAGGGGTTTTGAGGGTGATTTGTCACACTGAAAGGGCAAATTGTCACAAAGAACCTTCTCAAACCCGCATGAATAAAGGGCTGAGAGGTGTTCTAAAAAGGTAAACCTAACAACCCTTTAAAAAGATCTTATAAAAATATGCCCGTGGATAAGTGGATAAGTGGATAAGTGGATAAAGCAGAGTAGGGTATCCATTAAACACTGAGCGTAAGCGGAATATATATGTTCAGTTCCCTGGTGCTTCCTCGCTCACTCGCGGGCTTCGCCCTGTCGTTCGGCTGCGGCGAGCACTACTGGCTCTCTCTGAAAAGCGAAATTTAACCGATCCTCGCAACGGGGATATCTTTCCAGCGGGTGGTGTACGCAGGGGAGAGCATATCGCGTTTCATTTGCCATGATGGCGCAATTCCTCGTCCTGCAAACCAAACCTGCCCCAGGCTGGAATGATTAATGCCATCGAGAACCTTCATCAGTTCAACGCTGTGAGGACGTGGCGGGCGTTCGTCGAATAGCTGCAGCTGCGAAATGCCGGAGCCAGTGAAGTCATTCAGCATCGCACCGGCTTTGGCATACCTGTGGCCATCCTTCCAGATACGCTCCAGAGCCGTTGTGGCAGCCGCAATAATGTCCCGGGTGTCCTGAGTGGGGATAAGCAGTTTCTCCGTGGCCACGTTGCCGTAGTAAGGCTCTTTAACGGCGAACGGAGACGTTTTGATGAATACGGAAATATGCCGACAATATTGGCGCTCTTTACGCAGCTTTTCGGCTGCACGCTCAGCGTACTGACAGACTGCCTGACGGAGCGAATCGTACTCCGTGATTCTCTCTCCAAAACTGCGGCTGCAGACAATCTGCTGTTTCACTGGTGGGGCTTATCGACGAACTGAGGCTGCACTATCCGTTCGATCAGCTTTTGCAGATAGCTCAGATACCCAGGAGTACGTTTTACTATCATCTGAAAGTACTCCGCTCCCCGGGAAAATACGATGAAGTGAAATGCAGAATCAAAGAGATCTATGATGAGAACCTGGGCCGCTATGGTTATCGGCGGGTAGCACTGGCGCTCAGAAGAGAGGGAGGAGCGTTGAACCACAAAGTGATTCAACGCCTGATGAATGCACTTCATCTCAAAGCTGCAATAAGAGTTAAGCGCTACAGTTCCTGGCGGGGTGAACATGGGCGTGCTGCTGACAATATCCTGCAACGAAACTTCAAAGCCAGCCGGCCTAATGAAAAATGGGTCACCGATGTCACTGAATTCGCTGTCAGTGGCCGCAAACTCTACCTTTCACCCATTATTGACCTCTTTAATAACGAAGTGATTTCCTACAGTATTTCAGAGCGTCCAACCATGCCTATGATCGATGACATGCTCATTAAGGCCTTTGCCAGGCTTGATGCAGGTATCAATCCTGTTCTTCATTCTGATCAGGGCTGGCAATACCGTCATCGATGGTACCAGTATCAGCTACGGGAGTTTGGCATCATCCAAAGTATGTCCCGCAAAGGCAACTGCCTCGATAATGCCTGTGCAGAATGCTTTTTCGGGACGTTAAAATCAGAATGTTTTTACACCAGTAAATTTAAGGATATTGATGAAC
Source organism: Enterobacter sp. 200527-13 (assembly GCF_027924865.1). Taxonomy (NCBI): domain Bacteria; kingdom Pseudomonadati; phylum Pseudomonadota; class Gammaproteobacteria; order Enterobacterales; family Enterobacteriaceae; genus Enterobacter; species Enterobacter sp. 200527-13. The sequence goes on along the minus strand of NZ_BSCM01000001.1, from coordinate 344,745 downwards.
TTAAGCTAGCTATTGAGGATTACATTCGATACTACAATACCCGGCGAATTAGCCTTAAATTTAACGGACTCAGCCCGGTTGAATACCGCCTAAAGAGCTATCCAGGCAGAAATTAACAAGCTCTGTACTGGGATGCTGTCAGGAAACCGGAACGTCGTTGGACAGGCTCACGCAAGGGTCTGATATGAGCGAGGATCGGAAGTTCGCTGTACGATAAAGGCATTACTTAAATCGGGGCGTGTTAAAAAACAGGTAGCAGGTCAGCACGGATATGGTAGAGAAAGATCCCCAGTACGCAGCGGCGAAGCTGTGTACAGATGAAATTCAGGACATCTCGAAGGCCCAGGAAGCTAAAGGCATAAGATGTAAGCACTCATTCAAAACCATTCCTCGCACGACTTTAGCTCATGATGGAGCGGTCGTTTCAACAGAGGTTTTAAGTATTCCGTATGTAACGTCAACCTATGTCGATAACGGTGTTGAGGGGAGTGCGTGGCGGAAATGTGTGGAACAAAAAATGAGGAAAAACGCGAACATTTAGTGGAAAAACTGCGTGGATTGCGCAACATGATGTTGCGCAAATTTGACCTCTCGTTAAAGAAATCAGCATTCGATCAAATTTTCATTTTTTTTTCTAAAACATTGACATAGTGTCCAGGCCTTACGGTACGAGGACTTAGGCTTTTTTACCCTTTCACAACCTCAATTTAACGTCAAAATCAACTCTTGTGCTGAAAAGATTCGATACTAGAATACTCACCATATAGCGGAAAGATTTTTTGCAACCCCTATATGTAGTATTTAAGGATGAGAATTTTTCTGTCCGCCGGAAATGAAAAAACCCGGCTGATTAGACCGGGTCTTCCAATCGGTGTCAGGAGTTACAGCTCCCTAACCGTGCCGTTGTTAACCGGCGACTAAAGATAGCTTAATCAAATGCACTGCATTCTACAAGCAACCGGAAAGGCCAGAATTTGGTCAAAACGGCTGAGGGGCGCTTGAAGACTGATGCGAGGCTGAAAAAAAATTTTGTCAGGGGATTTGGTGATTCGAAGACCCCACCCACATCCAAAATCGTGCTGTTGTTAACCGGCGACAAGTTAACTCAACTGCAAAGGCAAGCCCAAGGGTGTTTGCAGCCAGGCGCGAGAAAACAAAGTAAGGCCTCAACATGCAAATGCTGTTGTTGTTTTTAAAACTCGCGCACCCAGTGACTGTCATCATTATGACACTGCTGGGTTTCTGGAAAAACCGATAACCCTGAAGCCCAAGGAGGCTCAAATGGTTAACTTGCTGATGAAGTTACTACCGCCGTTGGTGTCCATTATCGTTATGGTCGTCGATTATTTTAATAAGCGGTAATTAGGTGTAACAGAAAAGGCCCAATGGATGGGCCTTTTTTTGCAGTTACTTCACATCAATCTCAACGTCACTTAGCAAAATGTCTGCGGGAAGGTCTGATTTACCTGTCAGCGATAATGGGTCAGTTTGGATATCGAAAATTATTGTACGTTAAGGTCATTTTTTGTTCTTCCTGGCTGCGGTAAGGGCGAGCGATCACGTTGACAGGCAGCTTTGAGCGAAAAGCAGACCTTGCCGGACTATAGACGGGATATTTATTTAACTGAAACATCTCCTTCACTTAATCAGAGCAGATAAAAGAACATAATCAGACTGCTGACACTTATGATCATGAATGTTTACGATCCGGGCTTTGTCTGTTACGCATGACTTTCCTGAACGTGGCTGGCGGCATGCCATAGTGACGACTGAATGCCCGCGTAAAAGTCTGCTGGGACTCAAACTCATAGCGTAGGGCAATATCCATAATCCGGTTGCCGCTGTTGATAAGATCGTCTGCAGCGGCCTTCATTCTTTCCAGGCGAATGAAGGCGCCCAGGCTGATCCCTGAATAGAGCATATAACTGCGGTTCAGATACCATTTTGAATAACCGTACCGGGAAGCCACCTCCTGAAGGGTTATTTTTCGGGTAACATTCTCTCTAACCCAGAGCTCAAGCCCTTTAAAAAACACGTTATCAGGCGACATATACGGTATTTCCTGTTTTTTAGCCGCACAGGGTTCACACGCGCAGATTGACTGCATCAGGTCACATAAAGGATATAAGCGAGCAGGTGCACCACGGCGCATAGAATCAGAACGTTTACGAGTGAAAACAGGTGCTTTTGCGAGCGCATCAGTCAGCCTCCCGCTTCAAAACGTGTAGGTAAAGCCGACCGTACCCGTGGCCTCATTCCGCCGCGAAACTATCGGGCTGTCTGCCGCATGATCGCCAAGCCACGTGTAGCCTGCGCTGACGAGGGTGCCCCAGTGCGGATCAAACTGATGGCTCCACGTTACCGAGGTGTCAACGCCATAAAAACCGCCGGAGGCGTTGTAACGCGTAAAGCGGCTGCGTCTGCTCTGCACATCGCTGACGCCATACCAGGTGTTCATGTAGCGTGCGTCGCCAAACAGGGCGGCGGTCTGGAGCGCGACGGTGTCGCTTTCACCCTGTAGCGGGACCAGCGTGACGGAGGCCTGATAATTAACCCCCTGGTCATCGCTGAACGGCAGGGTTGCCTTTCCCTCAGCGCTGAACCAGGGCGTCACCTGCCAGCCGACGGCCAGCGCCGTGTTAACGGTGGCCCTGATTTTCCCCATGCCTTTTAATCGGCTGGCGCCGTCGCGCCAGTCTGAATCCTTGTCATCCCGCCCGAGGTTGTAGCCCAGCGAGTGCTCCAGGTACAGTCCGTTGTCGCTCTGCAGGTCATAGCCAATACCTTTCTGGGCGTCCGCGAAGAAAGCGCCTTCTCTGGCCTGAAAGATCGGAACTGCCTGAACGCGGGTCTTGTCTGAGCCACTGTAGCGGGGGGCATACTGCGCGCCGGCGCCGAGGGTTACGCCATCCTGCGCAGCACTGCTGTCAGCCCGGGCAGCCGCTGAGGTCGTCAGGGCCAGACCGGCCATGTACATCAGCATTTTTCTGGTTATCATTGTGTCACCTCGTTATCCGTCTGTTATTCGCCCCTTGTCCGGGCGACCGCATCGCGAATCTGGAGTGTCCCGTAGCTGTGTCAATAAACAGCCAGGGATTTATGAAGAAACTGTCAAGGTGAGCCATGCAGAGCAAAAATATTCTGATTGTTGAGGATGACGCCGACGCGGCGGAGGTGCTGGAGGCCTATCTGCGCCGGGAAAATTACACCGTCCGCGTCGCGGCTGACGGCCTCTCAGGGCTGGAGCAGGCTGAACGCTGGCAGCCAGACCTGATACTGCTGGACGTCATGTTGCCCGGCCTGAACGGCACCGAGGTGCTGGCGAAGATCAGGCGCAGCAGTGACGTTCCGGTCATTATGTTGACGGCCATGGGTGACACACCCGATCGCATTGGTGCCCTGCGCTATGGCGCAGATGACTACGTGGTGAAGCCTTATCACCCCGGTGAGGTCGTCGCGCGCGTGCAGGCCGTACTGCGTCGCAGCACGGGCAGGATCCCGCAGGAAGAGGTGTTGCGCTGGCAGGGGCTGGAGGTCAATACGGGCGCCATGACAGTCACCGTGACTGACAGTAAAGGCTTAATAATCGGCGTTGACGTCACGCCCACCGAATTCGCCCTGCTGGTCACGATGATGAGAGCCCCATCCCGGGCGATGAGCCGGCAGTTTCTGTTGGAGCAGTGTCTGCCTGATAGCGACGCGCTGGAGCGCGTGGTGGACACGCATATTTATAATCTGCGTAAAAAGCTCGAGTCGGCAGGTCAGTCGGACGTGCTGCTGAACGTGCGCGGCGTTGGCTACAGGTTTCGTCAGCCATGAAAGACAAACGCCCCCAGACGCTCTGGCGCTGGCTTTGCCTGCGCATTCTCACGCTCGCTATAGGCACCGTCGTGCTTATCGCTCTCTGTATGTGGCTGCGCTTTACCGTGCAGTATCTCTGGATCACGCACCGTATGCCGGCAGCGGTGCTGAGTGAGTTTCTGGCACTCAGGGAGCATCCGGAACTTAACCCGGCGAGGTACCACGAGATTGTCGATGCCTGGTGGGGCATTCGCTATACCGACCCTTCTATCGCATCGTCGGACTGGATCACCGTAGGTATTCTCGTGCTGGTCACCATCCCCTTTATTGCCTACTTTGGGCTGCGTCATGCCCGGCCTCTCTCTACCCAGTTCAGCCAGCTCAGAAGCGCAGCAGAGCAGGTGGCGGGGGGGCATTTTGGCGCCCAGGCCGGGTTAACGCCGGCGGCGCCAGCCGAACTCGCCCAGTTCGCACTGAACTTTAACGCAATGACGCGCCAGCTGGCGCGCTATGAAAAAGAGCTTCGCGCCTCACACGTTGCCATGGCGCATGAGTTACGCTCTCCGCTGACCGCTGCCATGGTGCGGCTGCAGGCGCTTCTCGATGGGGTATTCAGCCCGGAACAACGGCATTTTGCCCTCATCATGGGCCAGCTGAGCTGCCTGCGCCGGCTTATTGATGAACTTCACCTGCTTTCCCTGGCGGACGCCGGTCAGCTCAGCCTGGAAAAGGTGCAATGCTGCCCGTCAGATATATTGCGTGAGCGCCTGCTGTGGATAAAGCCCCAGCTGGATGAAGCGGGTATTCGCGCGGTCTCAGACATGGCTGAAAGCAAGACATTATGCGCCGATCCGTTTCGTCTGGGCCAGGTGTTCACCATCCTGCTGGAAAATGCGCTGCGCTATGCCGGGAGCAGTACTACTCTTTCGTTGAGCACCCGTAGCACGGCCGGACACTATGAAATAACCGTTCAGGACAGTGGCCCTGGCGTGCCGCAGGCATTTCTTGAGGTGATGTTTGAACGTTTTGCTCGTGGAGACGCCTCCCGCGCGCGCCACTCCGGCGGCAGCGGGCTGGGCCTCTCTATCGCGCAGGCAATATGCCACGCACATGATGGAACCATCGAGGCCACTCTTCCTGCCGAGGGCGGTTTGCGGATGCGCATCGTGCTGCCGGATACTGCGTAACGATTTCTGACGGTCTTGACACCCTCTTGATACATCGTCGCAGGAATCTTGATAATCGAGAGGTTTAATGGCGCAAAACCCACTGGAGGAACTGCGCCATGTCTGATGAAATCCCCGGCCTGCTTAAGCAGGGCGTCAGGCACCTGCTGGATACGCGGCATCTTGTCTCACTGATGCCCCTGCTGCCCTGTTTTGTTCTGATGGCAATCCTGCTGACCGGCTGCGACGGTAAAAAACAGCAAAAGCCTTCACCCCCGCGTCCGGTCAGATTTGTGACGGTCGGCCCGCATGAGGCCCCCGAACTACAGACGCTGACCGGCGAAATCCGCGCACATGATGAAACGTCCCTGAGTTTCAGGCTGGACGGTCGCATAGTCACGCGCAGTGCTGACGTGGGCAGCCGGTTTCGGCAGGGCGACGTACTTGCTGTTCTCGACTCTCCTGCAGCGCAAAATCAGTTAACCAGCGCTCAGGCAGACGTCAGCAGCAGTCGGGCCGCGGAGAAAGTGGCGGCGCTTAATCTGCATCGTATGCGTCTTCTGATGCCGTCCGGGGCCATTGCGCGGGCGCAGCTGGACACCGCCGCCGCCGACTGGCAGGCCGCAGTTTCGCGCCTTCAGAGCAGTGAGGCGGCGCTGAAAAAGGCGCAGGAAAACCTGCGCTGGACGACCCTTACTGCGCCGGTAAATGGCGTGGTCACGGGCGTCAGTGCGTCAGCGGGGCAGGTGGTCAGCGCCGGTCAAACGGTGTTTACCGTGGCGTCCGGTGACGAAAGGGACGTCGTATTTGACGTAGCCAGTCCCGGCATCATATCGCGTCAGCCCGGCGCCATTTTCCACGTGGCACTGGTGCAGAACCCCTCTGTGATTGCCCATGCGCATCTGCGCGATATCAGCCCCCAGGCCGATCCGCAGACGCGGAGCTGGCGGGTACGCATCACGCTTGATAATCCGCCGAGTGACATGGTAATGGGAGCCAGCGTCGCCATCACGCTTCCGTCCATAGCGACAGAGGCTGAACCGGTAATATCGCTTCCGGCGACCGCCCTGACGCGCCTGTCGGATGAGCCAGCCGTATTCGTTCTGGATCCGGCTAATAATCTGGTTCGCCGGCGGGTCGTGCACATTGCAGGGTATTCTGCGGACGCGGTGTTTATAAGGGCGGGCATATCGCCCGGAGATCGTGTAGTAACGGCCGGCGTCAGAAGCCTGCGTGACGGCGAGCGCGTGGCCGGCATAAAGGAGGCGCAGGATGAAGCAGGGCTTTAATCTTTCGGCCTGGGCGCTGAAACAACAGCAGCTTATGGCCTTTCTCATGCTGTTGATTATGGCCGCCGGCATCATCAGCTACGAACAGCTTTCCCGCAACGAAGATCCGGCGTTTACCATCAAAACGGCGGTTGTTTCTGCGCAGTGGCCGGGCGCCAACCTCAGCGATACGGTAAACCTGGTCACTGATACGCTGGAGAAAAAGCTGCAGGAAATCCCCTGGCTTGACTATGTCCAGAGTGAGACGCATGCCGGACGCTGCGTTATTTTCATTAATCTTCGCGACAACACTCCTCCGGATGAGGTTGCCGACATCTGGTATCAGGTGCGAAAGAAAATGCAGGACGTAGCGCCTTCATTACCCCAGGGCGTGCAGGGGCCGGCGGTCAACGATGAGTTTGAAGACACCTTTGGCACGATTTATGGATTTACCGCCGACGGCTTTACCATGCGGGAGCTGCGGGATCGGGTGGACAGCATCCGCCGGGATCTGATGAGCCTGCCGGACGTGGGCAAAATCCAGCTGCTGGGCGAGCAGGAAGAGCAGCTGGTGGCTGCCTTCTCTCCACGCCGGCTGTCCGCCATGGGGCTGGATTTACAGCAGGTCGCCGATGCGCTGCGCGCGCAGAACGTGGTTGAGCCTGCGGGTACCGCCCGCACGGCCGGTGACAATATTGCCCTGCGCGTCAGTGGCGCGTTCAGCAGCGAAGAGAGCCTGCGAGCGGTGACGCTTCGGGTCAACAACCGCTATATCCCGCTTACGGACATTGCCAGCATTGTACGCAGGCCGGCAGAGCCGCCGGCTCCGCTTTTTCGCGTCAACGGCCAGCCTGCCGTTGGCCTTGCCGTCTCGATGGCGCCAACCGGAAACATGCTTGATTTCGGGCAGGCGCTGCGGTCGCGCATGAACAGCGAAGCCGCACAGCTGCCGCACGGTATTGAAATGACCCGAATTGCCGATCAGTCTGCCGTAGTGAAGGAGGCCGTCAGCGGGTTTGTGCACGTGCTGGGGGAGGCAGTCATTATCGTGCTGGCCGTCTCTTTCGTTTCGCTGGGGCTGCGTGCCGGGCTGGTGGTGGCGGCAGCGATCCCGCTGGTGCTTGCCATGACGTTTGTCTGTATGCATCTTGCTGGCATTGGCCTGCAGCGCATCTCCCTTGGCGCGCTGATTATCGCGCTGGGCCTGCTGGTTGATGACGCGATGATCACGGTGGAAACCATGGTGGCACGTCTGGAAGCCGGCGAATCCCGTGCCAGTGCGGCGACCTATGCTTTCACTTCAACGGCATTCCCGATGCTGACCGGCACGCTGGTGATGATTGCCGGCTTTATTCCGGTTGGCTTTTCCGCCTCAAGCGCCGGGGAATACTGCTACACCCTGTTTGCGGTGGTACTTATCGCGCTGATCAGCTCATGGGTGGTGGCCGTACTGTTTTCTCCGCTGACCGGCAGCTGGCTGTTGCCTGACGCGCTGCAGAAACACACTGCCGGTCCGGGGCTGCCTGGCAGGCTTTACCAGCGCCTGCTTGCCTGGGTTCTGCGGCATCGGTTACTGACAACTGGACTGGCACTGGTGGCCCTGGTGCTGGCAGGGGTGGGAACGACGTATATGCAGGGCGAGTTCTTTCCGGCCTCCGATCGTCCTGAGCTTCTGGTCAGTTTGTCTCTGCCAGCGAATGCCTCTCAGGAAGCAACTCTTCGTCAGACAGAGCGTCTGGAGCGTCTGGTATCAGCAAGCCGTGACGTCGACCACTACTCCTCCTACGTCGGAACCGGGGCGATACGCTTTTATCTGCCAATGGACGTGCTGCTTGATGATGAAAATACCGCCCAGCTGGTGGTGGTGGCCAGAAGCCTGGCGGCGCGGGAAAGGCTTCAGCATTACCTCGACAAGGTGCTCGCCCGGGATTTCAGCGACATCACGACCCGGGTTTCTCCTCTTGAGCTGGGTCCGCCCGTCGGCTGGCCCGTCCGCTATCGCGTCAGCGGGCCTGATTACAGGCGCGTCCAGGCGCTGGCTGAACAGCTTTCGGCAGCGCTGGGCGCGTCCTCTCTGACGCGGGAGGTGAACCAGACCGCAGGCGAGCCCGAACGGGTCATTACGTTAAACGTAAACCAGACGGCGGCCCGGGCGGCGGGGCTCTCTTCTGACCAGATTGCCCGTTATCTGAACACGGTCTGGTCAGGCACGCTTGTTACCACCGTTCGCGACAGAAACCGGCTGATTGACGTCGTGCTGCAAGGCAACGCGGATGAAAGGCGCAATCTTGACAGCCTCTCGGGGCTGCTTTTGACCTCGTCGTCGGGAGCAAAAATCCCGCTGGCACAGGTGGCCACGCCAGAATGGGGGCTGGAGGATCCGGTTATCTGGCGGCGCCAGCGTCTGCCCTTTATCACCGTGCAGACAGACCTGGCACCCGGTCTGCGCGCCGAAACGGTATCTGCTGGCCTGAAGCCGCTTATTAACCGCTTTCGGCCAGGGTTACCGGCCGGTTACAGCATCAGCGAGGACGGGGCCGTCGCCGAGTCTGACAAGGGTAACAGCTCGGTCATTGCCATTTTACCCGTCACGCTGCTCTGCATGCTGGTGCTGCTGATGATCCAGCTGAAGCGGGTTTCCCGCATGCTCCTGGCCCTGCTGATGGCCCCCTTTGGTTTGCCCGGGATAGTTCTTGCCATGCTGCCGACCGGCACGCCCATGGGCTTTGTGGCTTTACTGGGGATTATTGCGCTTGCCGGCATGATCATACGCAACGCGGTCATTCTCATCACCGAGGCAGACAATAACCGGGAGGCGGGAATGCCCTGTAACGCGGCGATAGAGGCTGCTGCCTTGCACCGCGCTCGTCCTGTTCTCCTGACGGCAAGCGCAGCCATTCTGGGCATGATCCCTATTTCACGTCAGGTTTTCTGGGGGCCGATGGCGCTGGCCATCATCGGCGGACTGCTTGTGGCCACGCTGGTGACGCTCACGGTTTTACCGGCAGCCATGAGTATGGTTATGCAGATGGAAGCGCGCTCAGTTGCGGGAAGGGCAGCCAGAATTAAACAAGAAACTGACGGCTCATAGTCTGCGGTAAAAGAGACGTCTGAGGTATGAACTGACCTGCCATTGTGGCAGGTCATTTTTTAATGAAAAGACAGTTTGCGAAATCTTAAACAAACCGCCAGTGATGTCTGGGGTTTTACAGGGAAATTAATCTCAACAAAGCGTATTCAGCATATTTTTAAGCTGCTGACACCCTGCTTCACTGAGTGGCTGGACCGGCAGGCGCGGATCGCCAGCTTCAAGACCGTTGAGACGCAGACCCGCTTTGATTGTGGCTGGCAGACCACCTTTAAGAATGAAATCAAGCACAGGCAACTGCTTATAAAAAATCTCACGCGCTTTTTGCAGATCGTTACTTTTCACAGCATGATACAACTCCAGATTTAGCTGCGGGATAAGGTTGGGAGCGGCAGTACACTATCCCGTGGCTCCTGCAGCCAGCGCTTCAAGCGCCAGAGGATTGCAACCATTATAAAAAGGTATCTGTCCGTCACTGAGTTGATACAGTTTATGCATGCGCTGTATATCACCCGTACTTTCTTTTACCATCGTGACATTTTCAACCGCATTCACAATGCGCAGGATGAGCTCCGGGGACATGTAAATGCCGCTCGTCGCCGGGTTGTTATAAAGCATGACGGGGATGCTGATGCTGCTGCCGATGGCCTGATAATGACCAAGAATTTCATCTGCGCTCAGCTTCCAGTAAGAGGCGGGCAAAACCATCACGACATCTGCGCCTTTCGCTTCTGCAAAACGCGCGCGCTGCACAGACTTAGCTGTAGTCAGATCGGAAACGCTGACGATTGTGGGAACGCGCCCGGCAACTTTTTCGATGCTGAACTCACTGACCTCAGTTATTAACAGTATTGCTTTCCAGACAAATATCCTGGCACTTAACGCTGCCGTAGAGGCTGCGCGCGCAGGAGAGCAAGGAAGAGGATTTGCGGTGGTGGCAAGTGAAGTAAGAAGCCTTGCCCAAAAAAGTGCTAATGCTGCAAAAGAAATCGACACACTCATCAGTGATTCTGTAACGCGGATACATGCCGGTTCAATACTGGTTGAACAGGCTGGTATTACCATGCAAAGCGTGGTGAAGTCAGTCAATAACATGACCGGCGTATTGAATGAGATCGCCAACGCGTCTGAAGAACAGAATATGGGCATTTCGCAGATAGGTCAGGCCATTGTGGAAATGGACAGTGTCACTCAGCAAAATGCCGCCCTCGTTGAAGAGTCTTCAGCAGCTGCAAATGCCCTGCGAGACCAGGCTCACCTTTTGTCGCTTTCAATTTCACGCTTCGCAACTGAATAATTTTACTGAAAGCACACGTAATTCATCAGAATTGCGTGTGCATCGTTACTCCCTTTATTTCCTGCTGGTGCTGGTAATAATCAAAAAATATTTTACAATAGTGGAGGTTTATTTGCGCAGCCCACTGATTCACCAGCAAGTATTCCTTATTTATTCCTGAGTCAGGAAAGGCTATGAAACAGCTTATGAGTTACCTGGAATTATTATGAACAAATTATTTCTTTAATTTGCTCACATCTCTGAATTTTTTTCAGAACACGATAAAGTTTAATTTCTATTTTTTGCAAAAAACTTAGTAATTAATTTTAACAAAGCCCTCTGAATTCCCTAACCTGTTACTAAGCTCCTTTTTATACATTATTTCTATTTTGATTCCCCCCCTTCATCGTTGATGATTTTTGACAATCGAGTTCTGCAACTCCTTTATTGAAAATAATTTTCCTTAAAACGGTATGTATTAGATTGTTTCCCCTAAGTTTATCGGTGCATTTTTCTGCATTTTAACGCCATTGATTAAGACTTTCCGGATCAGTATTTCATGCTTCAAACGTGCCTTATATGACAAAAATGAGAGCTGCGTAACGTTCCCGTATAACGTCCATTGACGGATGATTTCATAGCGGTATTGTCTGCTTTTAACAAACGAGCAAACTAAAGTGATCATATGAGCAAAAATACTTGGACTTGCAGTATCCCGTCTCAGCTGTTTTTAGTCTCATGATGCCTTCATTCAGCTCAGTCATTTCTCAGAAATCGTTCAGAGGTAGTTCAATGAAGCGGGACCTTGTTGCGGGGATAGACTCATCGACTCAGTCTTGTACCGTTATGCTGCGCAGCCTTGAAAGTGGCGACGTGATTGCTCAGGCCCGTAAGCCGCATCCGCCGACGACGCCCCCCTGCAGTGAGCAGGATCCGCAGGCCTGGTGGGACGCATTAACTTCGGCTCTGGATGAGCTCAAAGCATGGCTGCCCCGTATTGCAGGGCTTGCTGTCGGTGGGCAGGGTCACGGCCTGGTCATGCTTGATAAAGATGACCGGGCACTGCGTCCCGCCAAGCTCTGGAATGATACTGAGTCTGCTACCCAGGCACACGAGCTGTGCCTGAAAGTTGCCCCTGAAGAGTGGGCTCGCCTTACCGGTTCGGTGCCGGGACCGGCGATGACCATTTCAAAACTGGCGTGGACCGAGCATCACTGCCCCGGCCTGCTGGAAAAGTGTCATCGCATTATGCTGCCGTTTGACTATCTGGTTTATCGCCTCAGCGGCAGTTTTGTGTGCGAACGCGGCGGTGCATCCGGGACCGGCTACTTCAACCCTTTCACCAATAGCTGGGAGCCTGAGCTCGCTGCTGTGGTAAACAACCGAATTGACTGGCTCTCCCTCTGGCCTGCCATTATTCCCTCGCATCAGCCTGCCGGTGTGGTGAAGCTGATCCCGGGCCTGGAAGACCTTGCCGGTGCCGTTGTAGGTGTAGGAACTGGCGATAATATGTCTGCTGCGCTGGGAATGAACCTGAAATCCGGTGATACCGGCATATCAATCGGCACAAGCGGTACGCTGTACGGCATAACCCCGACGGGAATAGCCGACAGCACCGGGATTATCAACGGCTATGCAGACGCGGCCGATCGCTTCATTCCCATGATTACCACGCTGAATTCCGCGAAGGTAACCGATACGTTCCGCACCCTGCTGGGTGTTACCACTGATGAATTCGATGCGCTTGCACTGAGTTCACCTACCGGCGCCAACGGTCTGCAGCTTGTCCCATGGCTGGATGGCGAGCGCACGCCTAACCTTCCCGACGCTACGGGGCACATGCGCGGATTACGCACCACCACAACCAGAGAAGATATGGCCCGCGCTGCCGTGGAAGGCGTGCTGTGCGGCCTTCTGGCTGGCGGACTGATCCTGAAACAGCATGGCTTCTGTGATGACGGGCACATCGTTGTCACCGGCGGTGGGGCGAAGTCACGTGCCTACCGCCAGATCCTTGCTGACCTGACGGGCAAACCGGTCTGGGTTTCTCCGGTAGAAGAAACGGCCGCCGCCGGGGCAGCCATTCAGGCGGCCGCTGCTGTACTGGGATGTACGAATGCTGAAATGGCCGAACGCTGGTTCAGGCCATTTGTGAAAGTCGCCGATCCCAGGGAGGATGCGCGCCATGTTCTTGATGCTTACGTTAACTATGCCAACGCTTTATCAGGAGAGCTGCAATGAGTTCAATGAGCACACCCGCTAAAATCAAACCCCCAAGACAGCCACTTAAAGTGCCTGCTGAAGCGGGGATCGCTGTGGTTTTTTTACTGGTTATGCTGGGTGGCTTTATCGCCACGCCTAATTTTCTGACCGTATCCAACATGATGGTTTTACTTCTTAACGGCGCGGTCATCGGTTTCCTGTGCCTGGGTCAGTCTTTTGTTCTGCTGACCGGCGGGATTGACCTTTCCTGTGGCTCGATCGTGGCCATGACCTGCGTGGTCGCAGCACTGCTGATGGAAAAATTTGGTATTCCCTGGCAGCTTGCCGTACCCATGGTTTTGGCGGTGGGGGCTCTGAGCGGCCTGGTTAATGGGCTGATCATCGAACGTACCGGCGTCCCTCCCTTTATTGTGACGTTTGCAATGATGGGCGTGGCGGCATCCATTCCGCAGATTATCACCGGAGCCGAGTCGATCCGCGTGACGCAAATCGGTTACAGCCTTATCGGTCAGTCAAAACCCCTGGGCGTTCCGTTTCCGGTGATAGCCCTGCTGCTGGCCATTATTATTGGCGTGATTTTCCTGCGCCGTACCATCACCGGTACCCACATTTATGCGGTCGGCGGCAACGCAGATGCCGCACGTCTGTCAGGGATCAGCATTCCGCGTATCACCCTGCTGGTCTATGCCATTTCTGGACTCTGCGCAGCATGCGGCGGACTGATTTACGGCTCGCGCCTGATGACCGGATATCCGACAGCGGGCCGTGGTGACGAGCTGTTTTTCTCAATCGCGGGTGCGGTTGTGGGCGGCGTCAGCCTTTTTGGCGGCACCGGCAGCCTCATCGGCGCGATGATTGGGGCAATGCTGATTGCCGCTATATCCAATCTGATGAACGTACTGAATGTCAGCGCATACTGGCAGCCGCTGGTTATCGGGCTGATCATCCTGTTGGGCGTGACGTTCGATACTCTGCGCACGTCCAGAAAAATCGTGATCCCCTGGCTTAAAGTCAGGAAACCACGAAAAACACAAAAAACACAACAATAACGCGTCTTAACCCCCTGACCTGTACCTTACCAGGAGATAAACATGAAACTGCGTACGACACTCACCGCAACAGCCGCGATCGTCGCCCTGACCTGCCTGCTGGCCGGCTGTAACCGGGACGATGCGGAAAGCACTGCTGGCACCGGCAAAAAAACGCTCGGCGTGACGCTTCCGAACCTGACCAACCCCTATTATGTGGCCATGAAAAAAAGCTTTGAGGATAATGCTGCTGCTCAGGGGATGAACGTCAAAATCTCGATTGCTGATAATGACGATGCCAAACAGCTGTCGCAGGTGCAGAACTTCATCGAGCAGAAAGTGGATGCGGTTGCGGTGAACTGCGTTTCGTCCGGGCCATGCGTTTCAATTATCAGCCAGCTCAATCAGGCAAAAATCCCGGCATTTGCTATCAACATCCTCCCTGATACAGCGGGACTCAAACAACAGAACGTCACCCTGGTGCAGGGGGTTCAGACCGATCAGCGGGAAGGTGGCAGGCTCATTGGGCAGCAGCTGCTGAAGGACATCGGTGAAAACAGCCCGGCAACGGTCGGGATAGTGGGAGAACCGACCTCAATAGCCGCAAACGCCCGTGATGAGGGGTTCAAAGCCGCCGTCGCGTCCAGTAAAAATATTAAGTTTGTTGCGCTGGTTAACGGAAAGGTGGAAGAAACCACGTCTCTGAAAGTGACCACTGAAATGCTGCAGGGCAGGCCGGAGATTGACGTGGTGTATTCAGACACCGAACCTTCCGCACTGGGTTCACTGGCGGCCATCAGGCAGCTGGGCGTCAGTGACAAAGTGAAGCTGTATGCTTTTGTAGATAAAGAAGGTGTTAAAGCCGTTCAGGATAACAGCATACTCAAAGCCGGTGCGATTCAGGAACCCGTTAAGCTTGCTCAGATACTGGTTGAAAACGTCCGGAAAAGCCTGGGCGGTGAACAGGTCCCGGCCATGATCAACAATCCACCGCTGCTGGTCACTAAAGACAACGCGGCCTCCGTTATGGGTTCAGCGTACTGAGTAAAAGGCAGACAGTTATGAGTTATGTGGCGAAGCAGATAAAAATCGGTTTTTCAGGCGTGCAGGTCCTTCATGGTGTGGATTTCAGCGTAAAACCTGGTGAAATTCACGCCCTTCTCGGCCATAACGGCGCGGGTAAATCAACGCTGCTGAAAATACTGGCTGGCGTCAATATGCCGGATAACGGGGAGCTGATGATTGGTGCTACGCCGGTGCGCCTTGCATCGCCACGTGATGCGCTCAGCCACGGTATTGCCTGCGTCTACCAGGAACTCCGGCTTATTCCCGGTATGAGCGTATGGCAGAACCTTTTCCTCGGGCGTGAGCGCCGCAAGCGCAACGGTTTTATCGATGATGTCAGCATGATTGCACATACTGAGAAAGTGCTGAGTGATTACCACCTGGATTTCAGCGCGACCGATCTTGTCAGGGACCTCTCTCATCCGGACAAGCAGATGCTGGAAGTGGTATCTAATCTCGATCGTGACGCACGTTTTCTTTTTCTCGATGAACCGACGACCGCGCTGGAGGGTGCGCAGGCAGACGCGCTGCTGCAGGCCGTACAGCGCATTGCGCGCGAGAAACAGATTGGCGTGGTGCTGGTATCGCATAAGCTGGACGAGGTGCTGGGCGTCTGCGATGAGGCTACCGTGATGTGCGGCGGCCGCGTGATTTATAACGAAGGTAAAAAAACGCTGAGCAAGAGCGCCATTATCGACGCAATCGTCGGCGACGCAAATGCGTATCAGGCTCCCTCAAACAGCCGCGGCCTGATCCGGGGGGCACTGGGTAAACCCTGGCTGTCGGTGAGTAACCTGCATACGGATCGCCTTAAAGGTGTGAACCTTGAAGCGTACCGCGGGGAGATTCTTGGAGTCTATGGACTGGCCGGTGCAGGCCGTACGCGCCTGTGTCAGACGCTGTTTGGACTGGAAACCGTCACCGGTGGTGAAATCCGGGTGGGACACAGGGAATATCATCCCTCATCACCTGTAAAGGCCATTTCCCGTGGCATTGCCTACCTGACCGAGGAGCGTAAAAAGGACGGGTTTATTCCCCAGATGTCGAGCTATGCGAACGCAACGCTGCCGGTTCTGAAAAAATTCCGCTCCGGTGGTTTTGTGGGTCACGGCGCGGCGCGGCAGGCTGCCGCAGAGCTGCTGGGCAAAATGAATACGCGGGGATCGCTGGATGGACCGATTAAGGCCCTCTCTGGCGGGAATCAGCAAAAGGTACTGCTGGCCCGGGTTATTGCGCAAAACGCGGACCTGGTGTTGCTGGATGAACCAACTAAAGGTGTCGATATTGGTGCGAAAGCGGACATCTACCGCATCATCCATCAGCTGGCGGATAAAGGCTGCTGCGTTATCGTGGTATCGAGCGAGGAAGAGGAACTGCTGGACGTCGCGGACAACATCACGGTATTCCGCCACGGTAAATGTGATGGCGTGATTGTCCCGGCAAAAGAGCTTAAACCTGCGGACCTGCGCAAAGCTGCATGGGAACACGCTGAACCTTAAATCATCCCCTCCGGCACCTGATGCCAGTCAGGCTGTCAGCCTGACTGGCAGTTTTGCTTCCTCACCTGTTTTACCCCTGAATATACGATCCGCAGTGGGTCGCTGAACAGATGTCATTTCTTGCAGCAGAAGGCTGTCGAAATATATCCCTGTAAATGGTAAGTGTTATGGTTGAAATTCACCCGTCTGAACAAATATCAGGCTGTGGAACGCGGTTACGCGGTGTAGTCACGAAGGAGAGTCACATGGCAGACTTTTATATCTCGGGTATACGCAGGGACAGTACAGGGCAGCACATTCAGTACGTTAAAATCATCAAAGCTGGCAAGAGAAATAAAGACGCCTTCATCAACTCGCGACAGTTTGTTGCCGAGCTGATAAAGGCCGGTAAGGCGACGTTTAAGACGATCACGCTTGTTAAAGGGCAGTGGGTTTATGGCGCGAATGTTCACGTCATAGACGATATTTACCTTACGACTGATCCTAATAGTACGACACGCGATAATCTCGGCAACCTGCCGGTCTTTTAAAAGTGTGCCATGCACAGAGCGCTTCCGTAGAAGCGCTCTGTGACGTCATTCAAGGTCAGCGTGCCGTGCAGCCATGGTTTTGCTGGTTTCTCCCAGCTGAGCCATCAGCTCAAGCACAATGGCATCGTAAGTAATGAAACAGAGCTGCTCAAATGCAGAGCCCATCGGCTGGGAAAACGGTACCGGATTGTGATCGTTTTCCTTTGTCACTGCACCAGGTAAAACCAGTATGCTGCCGGCCAGTCTGGCAATTGACGAGTCTTTCTTCATGGTCACCAGCGCCACGCCGATATCACTTTCTGCAGCTTTCTGCGCGAGACTTTTAAGGCTACCGGTTTCGCCACTGCCGGAACCAATAATCAGCAGGTCACCCGGACGGGCACGTGGAGACGAAATGTCTCCCACCACACTCACCGAGAATCCCAGATGCATTAACCGGTTAGCAAACCCCCTGATTGCAACTCCGCTGCGTCCGGCTCCCTGCAGAAAAATGTGTCCCGCACTGCGGATCCGGGCAATCAGCTGCATCGCCTGATCCTCATCAATTTTCTGCGCATTTTGCTCTAATTCACTGAGGATGCTTCGTGTGTATTCCTGTACGCTCATTTTCAGCTCCCGGTCAGGCAATGGTACGGCCGCCATCCATAAGGATGGTCTGTCCCTGGATGTAGGAGTTTGATTTATCAGCGAGAAAAATGGCCAGGTTTGCCACGTCATCAATGGTGCCCAGGCGGCGGACCGGAATTTTTTCCAGCACCGCATCCAGATCGGCCTGCGTCGGATAGTTAACACGCATCATTTCGCCGGTATCAATCAGGCGGGGTGCAATAGCGTTAACGTTAACGCCTCTCGGTCCCAGCTCTTTTGCCAGGCCGCGGATAAGCCCCTCCCCGCCTGCTTTGCTCGCCGGATAGCTCACGCCGCCACCGGTTCCTGACAGCGCTGAACCGGAAGAAATGTAAACAATGGCCCCCTTATTGGTGAGAAAATCATCGTAAAAAGCCTTAACGGTATTGAACAAGCCGGTCAGATTGATGGAGAGAGTCTTATTCCACTCCTCAAAAGAGATATCACTGACCCGGTTAGCGAAGGCTACACCTGCATTAAGCACCAGAACGTCAATGCGCCCATACGCTGCGAAAACCTTATTACGCGCATCGACCAGAGCCTGCGGGTCAGATACATCCGTTCTGATGAAAAGTGATTTTACATCGCCGGACGTCAGTTCTTCAGCGGTTCTGATACCGTTGGCTTCATTGTAATCAGCGATGACGGTATGGGCACCACGATCCGCGAACTGTTTTGCAATCCCTTTTCCGATACCGTGCGCACCGCCGGTGATAAACACAACCTTTCCTGCAAAATTACCCATCAGCATTTTCTCCTGAATTTTTACGACCGGGAAGGACGTTCCCAGCCGGATGACCTGAATCACGACTGCTTATGCAATCAACTTTTCTTTAATAAAGGCTTAAATCAGTTCATAGCAGCTTTTAATTCCCGGTAGCTCGATTCCGGGTTCTCATTAAACAGTGCGCCGCCGACGACAATTAAATCCGCACCGGCTTCCCGGACTTTTTTTGCTATTGCAAGGTTAATGCCGCCATCGACCTCAATCAGGATATTCCGGTCGCCGATCATTTCCCGTGTATTCCTGATTTTCTCCAGGCTTTTTTCAATAAAGACCTGGCCTGGCTGTCCCGGATTAATGGTCATGATGAGAATGTAATCGATATCGTCCAGTAGATAGGTCAGTACGTTTTCAGGCGTACCCGGATTAATTACTACCCCGGCTTTACGTCCGGCCTGGCGGATCTTCTGTAAAATAAAATGCACGTGCGGAGTTGATTCATAATGTACGGAAATCATTTCTGCACCGGTACTGATAACATCATCAATATGTCTTTGCGGATCTGCCAGCATCATATGTACATCAAATTTCATTTTGCTGACTTTTTTCATTGCGGATATCTGGTTCGGACCAAATGCGATATTACTGACATAAGAACCGTCCATTAAATCAACGTGCAGTATGTCGGTATTCTCATTTTCCAGAAACCGAATCTCATCCTGCAGTCGCAGGATATTTGCTCCGAAAATTGAAGGTAAAATCTGTGCCATGGTAAGCAAACCTCATTGTTCAAATCAGTGGAATACCGTGCTCAGCCAGTACGTCAGTACTTCCCACGGGCCGGTCAGTACAAAGTCAGTGCCCTGCCCCTGTAAACCTACGCCGGCACCGTGCAGGAACTGCGTTGCGCCTGGCGCCACGTAGCCGCCTAAATACATAACAACAATGCTGAACAGTAAGGTGGAGATAACGGCGCGGATGACGTTTCCGTTACTGGCCATCACGGTCATGGTTGTCATATAGATGATCGACATCAGCACACCGATGGGAAAAATCATGATGCCCGGAAATACCAGTGCGCAGAGCATGGTCAGCGGAATGGTGATAACGGTAACGGTAACGGTGGCCGGGTCACCCAGCGCCAGCGCACAGTCCATACCAATGTTCAACTCCGCGTCCTTGCCCATCTGCTTCTGCATAATTTCTTTGGCGCTTTTGCCAATCGGAGACAGACCTTCCATCAGCACGCCCACAACTTTGGGCAGCAGTACCATGACTGCGGCAACGCCCATTGCCATGGGTACAATAGTTGTCACGGGCTGACGGGTAAGGATCCCGAGCAGGCACCCGACCATGACGCCAATGATGGCGGGCTCACCAAATACGCCCAGTCGTTTCTGCACGCTTTCCAGGTCGAGGTCGAGTCTGTTCAGGCCAGGAATGACGTCGATAATTTTATTGACCAGCAGCGCAAAAGGTAATGTCCAGCCAATGTGGATCATGGTGGTGCAGGTCGTTCCTTCCAGACCGTAGTATTTCTGCCAGCGGGGAGCTATTAAATCACCGATAAACAGCGCGATGACGCTCAGGGCCACGGCTACGCCAAAACCGATAAAGAAACTGTCAAACACGAAGTAAGCCAGCGCACCAGGAACGAGGAAGTGCATATAGTTCCAGATATCCACGTTAAGCGTTCTGGTTAACTTCAGGCGAACAAGAAGCAGGTTAAGAATGATACCGACAGGCACAACCAGAGCCGCAAAAGGTGCAACCCATGCCGCTGCGCCTACTGCGGGCCATCCAATATCAGCAACGGTAAACCCGCTGCCAATTTTCGAATAATAGGCGATGGCAGGCTGCAGGGAGGTGCTCAGCAGGTTAACAACCAGACCCAGTCCGATAAAGCCGATACCGACGGTAATGCCTGATTTGATGGCCGCTCCGACTTTCATGCGGAAAACCAGGCCTAAAATAAAGATGACAAGTGGCAGGATAGCGGTAGCACCCATACCTGTTATCGTCAGCATTATGCTTTTTAACATTTCCATCCTGACCCCCTCTTAATCTGTTATTATTTCCGGATCAGCTCAGTTAGTAATTCACCAAGTTTTTTTCGCAGCGCGCCTTCATTAATGCCGGTGATAAAACCCGCGACACTCATGTGAGGCTTGCCAATATCACCTTTATAATTATTCGTTGTTAAAACAACATCGGCATGCTGCAATTCTGAAGGCAGTTCTGACATGCTGCATTTATTTATTTTGTACTGAGAGATTCCGTATTCAGCACAAACAGATTTCACCTCATCAGCAGCAAGTGTTGAGGTGGCGACTCCGCTTCCGCAGGCGACAAGAATAGTAATCATAATTTTGCTCCGGTAAGGTTATTGCATGATTTCTGAAATAAATAATGCTTCAGCTTTTTCAGACGGCAGTTCCAGGAGGTTTTGATAGAAACCTTTGTCCTGCAGCTTGCTGAACAGGGATTTCAACAGCTGCAACTGATTAGACGGGTTGGTAACCACTAAATTGATGACAAGTCGTACCGGTAATTTATCATCGCCATCAGCCTGACCGACTTCAACGGGCTCAGGCAGACGAATAATGTAAACAGAAGGTGTGTTGGCATGCGTACTGTCACAGTGCGGGATCGCCACAGAATAGCCATCAAGCAAAATACCCGTCGGGTACATGGCTTCACGCTCGCGTAGTGCCTCCAGATAGGTATCCTTCACTGTCCCCGCAGCATTCTGCCGTTCATGAATATGCTGCAGCACCTCGTCATAACTTTTGAAGTCGCCGCCATCGGTGACGCTGATAAGTACTGTATCCATAACTTCTCCCAGTAGCTTAATTTTGCTCAAGTGAGCACATACATATATACATATGAGCATTTATAGCATGCCGGTGTTTTGCGGAAACAAGCAGAGAGCAAAAGTTATAGGTCGATCACAGTAATAAACAAGAGAGCGAAATATATAATGCTCATATGAGCGAATGGCTGAATACCATATGACCATTTATTTATATCAACTGACTGAATTAAAAAGGAATATATCTGTTTACGGCTGATTAGCTGTTTCGCATGGTATCTTTGCGAAAGCGCCTGAAATCACGGAGTGGTAATTCAGCGGATGTCCTGACAACTGCAGGCGTAATGAACGGAAATCTGATTGTATGGGCTTTTCGCGAATTTGAGCCACTGTCGCTGCGTCATGAAATTTCAAAGGGGGGCGCCGGCAGTGCCCCGTATTGAAAGAGAGACCGGTGTTTTCCTGGCTTATCAGGAGTTGACCAGCTTTACAGCTGTATCAAAGTCGGTGATCAGCACATCAAGAAGGCCTGACTTAAGAGAGGCTACGATACCTTCATACTTCTGCTCTCCTCCCGCCACGCCAATCACTGTTTTCGCACTTCGCAGTTGCTCAGTGGAAATACCGAATCCCAGCCGGCTTATCGGGCTGTCAAGGATCTCTCCTTTGCTGTTGACGAGCGTGATGCAAACATCAGCCGCGATGTCATCACGGAAAAGTGGTGTCTGCCATTCTTCGGGAAAAATGTCACACAGGCTTGACGAGCCGGTTTTCCAGGCGCCAATACCAGTAATAACAACGTCCAGGCACGAATAATACTGTTGGGTGTCAACCACTGCAGGATCGCTGGCCAGTTTTTCTGCCAGATTTTCATCATCCACCCACATGGGGACATACATGGGATGTGCCTTTCCCTGAGAGATAGCTGCCAGCCGGTGTATCAGGTCTATCGGACCCTGACTGAATTCAATACCCGGATGTACGCCTGAAAGCTGCACAATATCTAAAGCAGGGAGGCTGGTCAGCTGACTCACGGTACTGGACAGAACGCGCCCCCAGGCAATACCCACCTTCATACCCCCTGTCAGGTAATTGCCCAGGTAGCTGGCTGTGATACCACCCAGCTTCTCATTTAGTTCTTCCTGGCTGTTCCAGGATTCTGATACAGAAAGCACGACGGCTTTTTGCAGGCCGTATTTCTCGCAGATATTATGAGCCACTTCTTCATCAAGCATCTGCTGTTTGGGAAAAAGAAACTTAACGTATTCCTGCTCGATCGCCTCATCGATCAGGCGCGCGGCCTTGAATCGTGAGATCTCGAGTTCTTCGGCAATTTCTGTTTTGGTCTTCATCTCAACAAAATAACGGCGAACGACCAGAGAATAGATGTAGCGGGGGTCATAACCTGACCAGCGGCTGTTTTTTATACGTTTAGGCATGGCGAATTCCGTTTTAATCGAAAGGAAATATCACAAAGGTTAACCTGTTGCCCCTGATTTTAATCAAAAGAGTACACTTTTTTACGCTCGTTTGGTATTTACTGGAGTGCTTTCTTACTGCTGTGTGATGGGCAACACGCATACTGTACTTGGTTGGTAAAGCTGGCTGGCATTATACCTGCGCGTACGGCTGCCACAGGTACACGTTAGAGCCGGTATCCATGATAAAGGTTTGAAAACAGGTTGCCCGAAATGACCTTTCTTGAGTAAAGCAGTACCGCACGGGCAGTATGAATGTAGCTTCTTCACCAGGCTGGTTTTTTTACATGGTTCATCGATTCATGGTTCATCGATTAAGGTAAGAAGTGTTTTGCACAATGTATATCCGGCAATCAGATACGGCCTATAGCCCTTCTGCCACCGCCAGGTTACAGAAATCACAGGCGCTAATTTCGGTAAAACGATTAATGAATATCAGCAAAAAGTCTTCCCGGGAACTTCATAAATCATCTGCTACTCCTGAAGGGGAAAAGTCCAGGTCGTTCATCAGATGGCTTCTTTCATCAGCTTTCCTGAGCTTTCCACAGGCAGCTGGTCCCATTGCATTCTCATTGCTTGCACTCAGTATCACAGGCGACAGCAGAGGCGGAGCAGCGATGATCCTTGCCATGACGATTGCTCAGGTTATTGGCGTGATCCCGTTTACACGCCTGGGCAACCGCTTTAACTCGGTCACTTACTTCCAGCTTCTGACGCTGACTCGTTCTATGGCTTTACTCTGCATAGTACTGGCATCATGGTATAAATTGCCTTTTACGGTATTAGTCATACTTGCCAGTCTGGCCGGACTGGTAAATGGTGCAGCTCAGGGGTATTTAAGGGTGATATTAAACCACGTGGTTAACGCAAACCGTTTACCACGTGGGCTGGGTATGGCCGCGACTCTGAATGAGATGGTTTTTGTTCTGGCTCCCGTGGCCGCATCAGGACTGGGAAGCATCTCCCCGGTGTTTTCTCTGCTCGTCATTACCGCTCTGGGTATACTTCCCGTTGTTCTCATTCCCCGGTTTAATATCCGGAGCTCCCCTGCCGTGGTTAAAACCAGGCAAAGAGCACTGACAAGACCGGTTGCTTTGGTGCTTATATGCTCTACTGCAGCTGAAGCAACCGTCGCAGCCGTTGAGATAGGTGCTGTGGCGTTAGCCCTGAACTTTCGGTATGAGCCATTTTATGCCATTTTTTTCACCGTTCCCCTGTGCCTTGCCTCTGTCATGGGAGGAGTCTGGGTCAGTATCCGCAACCGGATGTCTGCACCCGGCACAGTACTTTTACATCTGTGTCTGATGATGCTAGGGGCTTTGATGGTTACTGTTAATTTCTCCGTCATTACAACCATTGTGGGTGTGATGTGTATTGGCTCTGTCATTGCCCCACTTGGAACACATTTTTCGCTTGTACTTGATGAAATGTCTCCTCCGCATCTGAAAGCCGAAGTCTTCGCCTTACTGCGAACCTCCAATGCCATGGGTGTGATATTTGCGAGTGCCCTTCTGACTGTGACATCGCTGTCATTATCACTGTTAATAACTACGATTTTTATTGGGATAGTCGCTTCAGGAATGGCTGTTGCAGTGCTGGGTAAGAAAAGCGTGATTGAGACTGATTGTGAATAACACCTCAAACAGTAGGGCTTGTTGCTTAATCAAAGACACAACACAGTTAAGATAGTTATCAGAAGATTAGTAGGAGTAAGCCGAAAAATGGCTGTCTTATTAAGCTTACATAAAAGCATTTTTACGCTTCTGGCACGAAACAGACCAGTGTACTGCAAGGTCCGCTATGAGCGAAAAGCGGACCTTACGCATCCCTGCTAACATTGGCTCTGAGCATTAGAAATTAAACTTAGCGATTTACTGTGAATTCCCGACCGCCTTCGGAGCCAGTTTGATTCAGCGTAACTTTTGAATTACCGATCCTAATTAATCTGTCCATTGTTGCCATAGTGGTGAAAAAATGAAATTTGAAACCGGATTTATGGCCATGTATCACGATCTTGTTCCCCACACAATAATCGTATGAGGCCTTTATGCTGATAGCGCAGGTTTCAGACATTCACGCCTCACCCGAGAATGATCATCTGTTTCGGTTCGACCAGATATTAAATTGGCTTACGCATCTGCAACCGGACGTACTGGTACTTACAGGTGATCTAACGGATGGGTATTGGCAGGAAGGTTATGTACAGATAGCTGACCGCCTGAATCAGCAAAATTACCCTTCGTATATCCTGCCGGGTAACTCAGACGACCGCAGTCTGATGCGTTCTGTTTGGGATGAAAATAGATGGGCGCACGATGCCCAAGGAGAAGCCCTGCACTTAATTCATAATACCGGTGGCATTCGCCTGATTGGTCTGGATTCGACGGTTAATTATAAGGATTACGGCAGTGTGACTGACCATCTGGAATGGTTGGATAATCAATTTAGCGACGCAGACAGCCCTCCTTCATTGCTGTTTTTGCACCATCATGTATTTGCATCTGGCATACCAACGCTAGACGAAACTATGTGCAGAGGTCTAACTGAGATGGAAGATTTGATAAGACGCTCCCCGACCAGACTACTCGCCATTTCTACAGGCCATGTCCATAGACCAATAGCTGGTACATTTGCGGACATACCTGCCTACATTTGTGGCTCCGTCTGCCCGGCTAATCCTGTCTGGTTTGGAACAGTAAACGCTCCTCCTGCAAATGACCCGCCAGCGTTGATGATTCACCGCTACGTCAGTAACTCTCTTACCAGTCATCACGTTTGCGTTTAACTGGCATTCAGAAAATGCATAGACCTCATAGAAAACGACCTGACCCCCAGTGATTAATACATAATGGTTGCGAAGGAGAAATGCCTGCTTTGGCACAGAGCGGGCGAACTCACCGAGCATAAAGTCCGCTGTGAGCGAAGAGCGGCCGTCCCATCCAGCGTAAGAACGTAAAAAAAACCGCCGTGAGGCGGTTTAGCTGTCTTGTCAGTAAGTTGCGCTTGCGAGTCGCGCTGCAAATCCAATGAAGAACATACCTACCAGCGCGTTTCCAATGGTTGATAACCTACGGTTGCCTTTCAGACGGCTGAGCAGATAAGAGCCGCAGAAAACGAGGAAACCGAAATAAACGAGAGTAATTGCGAACATTACTGCAGCAAGAATGATAAACGCCATCCATGAGTGTTCAGCCTGAACATTGATGAACTGGGCGAAGAAAGAGATATAGAACAGCAGCGTCTTTGGATTCAGTAGAGTAACCAGCATTCCGCGCCCGATGATCTCCTTAGCATCAGCTGAAGATTTATTTTCCTGACTCGTTTCGAGAGCTGGCTTAAAGATAGCGCGTATCGTCTGGACACCGAGATAGAAAAGATAGGCAGCACCTGCGTATTTGATGGCGTTAAACAAGGCAGGAGTTGAGCTTATAACCGCGGCCAGCCCACACCATGCCAGCAGAACCAGAAGTACGTCACTCATGAGAATGGAAAATATTGCAGCAAAGCCTCGTTTGATGCCGCTCGTAATGCTTGTTTTAATCACGAACATGGTCTCAGGGCCGGGGGCAAGGACTATCAGTGTCGCACCAAGTAGATACGTCCAGAAATTCACGATACCAAAATCAGCAAACATTTTTACTCCAGCTCTATCGTTTTCAACGAGGCTATTCTAACGTAACCGGTCATAATGAAAACACATCATGGCTACTTTCAATTCAGCCTACGTCCGCTGCTGGCATAAAGCGGCCAAACTAACGGAGCAGAAGGTCCGCTATGAATGAGAAGCGGACCTTCCATAATGATATGGTTTTCAACGGGGAGTATCTTTGCCTGAATGCTTCAGTTGGCACGACGGGCAAGCTTATCTATTGATGGGCCTGAAATCCGATGATAGTTAACGCTCCTGATAATCTGAGCACCGAGAGACTCATAAAACGTCTGCGCCAGTGGGTCTGCTGCCACAGATAACCAGTCGAGCTGAAAGCACCCGCGTTCTTTAGCACGGCTGGCTATAAAACTCATCAGCCCTCTCCCAATTCCAGCCCTTCTGAAAGGTGCAGAGACAAAAAGCTCTTTGATAAACATTTGCCCACTAAATCGCGGAGAGGGGTACATCACTGATACACATGAGAACGCAGCGATAACTCCATCACAAACCACTTTGTGAACTTCGGTACCGGAGTCGGCTGCAAAGATCTTATCCCTCAGATACACGGACATGTCACGCCTGGACAGGCAAAGCGTCTGGTTATAGTAGGTTTCCATTTCGATAAAAATATCAGCCAAATCATCATATTCGTCTGGTCTGCAGATGGAGATGTTCATGTATGGCCCTTGAGCAAAATATAATGATTTATCATAGCGTAAGGAAAACCGAATTGAGGGAGCTATCTCAACAAAGAGCGCTGCAGCGCTTCCCTCCTCAGAGCACTGATGTTTGCCGCTAGCGGTACACAGCGGCTGGATGCAACTGTGAGCAAAAAACGGAAGTGACCTAAATTTATCGTGGTCATGAGATTCAGTCTGAAGCAAGGTGAAGAATGTTCGATAAATCGATGTGCGAGATAGCGTTCTTCGTTAATCACACCATGAGGTGCTTTCTGATGATATGGTTATACCCTCACCATCCCTAAAGAGAGAACACTAATGATTGTAAGGACCTGGCATGGATGTGTTCCGCTTGAACATGCGGAAGGTTTTGCAAAACACCTTGAAAAAACAGGGGTAGAGCATTCCAGGAGCATATCGGGGAACAAAGGCGCGTTCGTTCGCAGGGAAACGCAGGGAAGTTGGGAGCATTTCTTTCTGGCAACTTACTGGCAGGATCTGCAGTCAGTGAAGGCATTTGCTGGAGAAAACTATCATGTGGCGGTCACTTACCCGGATGATGAAGAATTTAAGCTACTTTCTGACCCTTACGTTTTCCAGCATGTTGTTGAGGCAATTTCACCCCTTTAATGTCAACTTCCGGATATCCTGTCGGTATCCCTGAATTGCCATAACCCCCATATTGACTCAACGCATCCACTTAGGGCACAGAGCAGCCTGTTTCATTTGGTATCAACATGCTGCTCCGTGCGAAGACTGTTCTGTTTAACATCACCCGATTTAGACCCTATCACTCAGGTCTTCACGAGTTGGACCTTGAAAGTAGAGGCTACTTATATGACAACTGCGCGGTTGAACCAACACAAAACGAATCGCTTCCCAGACCGATCGCCCGTTCAAGAGCCGCTCTCCCATTCTGCATTGACTATCGACACTCGAATCTAACCCTGTAAGTTCGAAATCAGGAGGGTACAGTCCGGTAACCCGTATATTTTCTTTGGACAATTGCTGTGCGAGTTTTGTTGTAAATCCGCTGAGCCCATGTTTGCTGGCGAAAAAAGCGGGGTGCGCAATTGAATCCGTGAAATTCGGGATCCCGCAGGAAGAGATAATTGAGACGATATCAGCACTGTCTGAACGTCTTAACCCAGGCAACAGAGCCTGCGTCAGAAGAATCGACGCTGTCAGGCCGGAACTGACGGTATTAATAATGTCGGTATCAGGCTGGTCGTCTAACGTTCCTGACAACCATTGGGCAGCATTGAGAATTAAAATATCTATGGGCTTGTCTGAAGTTAATAGCTGTGAAGAAAACGCAGAAAGGGATTCAGCCCGGGTTAAATCACAGATATACCCTTTTGCCATACCGCCTTCAGCAGTGATAAGACTGCAGGTTTGTTGAATATCATCAGCCCGCCGCGCGCAAAAATCTACCTCAACGCCTTCCCGCGCCAGCCATACGCACAGCGCCTGACCAAATCCCCTGCCCCCACCCGTAATAACCGCTCTTTTGCCTCTCAGCATCTCCATACGTCCTTTCATTAATGGGTATGTTTATGGAGATATAGCATGAGGAGAGGGAGTGACATCTTTCCGTGAGTGCTATTTTAGATGCGGTCATGGCGTCTGCGATGCGCGATAAACGCCCCCTGCAATGAATACCTCAGAGTTCAGGCCATCATGACCACAATACTTAGCGTTCAAGCGCAGTAAGGATTGCGGCTTCCATTTTCTCGGGGGTGGTGATCGGCGCAAAACGCTTGAGCGGTTTACCGTCGCGTCCGATCAGGAACTTGGTGAAGTTCCACTTGATTCGTCCCCCCAGCACGCCGGGCAATTCGTTTTTCAGATAGCGAAACACCGGATGCGCTGCGGCTCCGTTGACCTCGATCTTCTCGAATATCGGGAAGCTCACACCGTAATGAATGTGACAGGTCCTGGCGATGTCGTCGGCATCGCCGGGTTCCTGTTTACCGAACTGGTTGCAGGGGAACCCAAGCACCACCAGCCCCTGAGCGGCGTATTTCTTATAAAGCGCCTCAAGGCCGCCGTATTGTGGCGTGAAGCCACATTGGCTGGCGGTATTCACGACCAACACCACCTTGCCAGCGAAGTCGAGCATAGCGACAGGCTCTCCATCCAGACGGGTGGCTGTCAGTTGATAAAACGTGGTCATAGCGGGATCCTCAACGCAGAACCTGTTCGACGCCAACATTACCACGTCGCGCAAAGCGGCGGAGAATGGAATGTGGGAAGTCGGTTCTGTTTTTGGTTGCGCGGCAGGTCTGGAAACTTACCCTAAATAATAGCGAAGTATAAAGGCAAACATCACGCCGGAGATCACCGTCACCGGCATTGAAAAGCGCATTGCAACAACCAACGTTAACCCTAACGCGATCAGATCTGCGGGATTTCCGGAGGCAAAAAAAGGCGCAATGAAAGCCAGCATGACACAACCGGGAGAGGATTTAAGTACCGTCATCGCCCTGGGCGTTAGCACCCGGTTTCGTAATATTAGATAAGCGGTCACACGCGTTGCGTACGTGGTGAGTGCCATTAATACGATGGCGATGAAGGTCTGATAATCAGGCATCCTCTCCCCCTAAAAATGCGGCAACGGCTAATCCTGCTAAGGGGCCAGCAATGACGTACCACAGGCCGGCAATAAAATGACATACCGCCACGGAGACAACCAGACTGATTATCCAGGGCACGGCTTTACGAATGCCATTCCACATTCCCCTGACCAGCACAAGAAAGACCGCCGGAAAGGCCATATCAAAACCATACTGGTGAACATCGCCCAGCACCGGGCCAATTAACGCGCCGAGTGCGGTACAGAAAACCCACATCGTATAGAAAGATAAAGAGACCGCCATATAATATGGCATGCTGAACAGCGGCGCCGTTTTGTTATTTCTGGAATGCGCGTCATTATAACTGAGTGCCCAACTCTCATCCGTCATAAAAAAAAGCGCAGGTAAGACCTTTCGTTTTGGAAAACGAGAAAGTAAGGGAACCAGCGTCGCCCCCATTAAAATATGACGACTGTTTACCAGTAATGTTACGGCCATAATAAGTAAAAAAGGGGGCGGCGACGTCCAGATTTGTATGGCGGCAAATTCAGACCCGCCGGCAAAATTTAATCCTGTCATCAAGGGAACGTCGAGAGGCGTGAGCCCCTTATGGCTTGCCTGCGCACCCAACACCAGCGCAAACGGGATCACGCCCAGTAATACGGGTAACCCATCTTTCAGGCCACGAAGGATTTCTTTTTTCTTCGTTTCACTCTTATCCAGTAATGGTCTGGCAGAACTGACATCCACACGTTGTTCACTCATGCGTTTCGCTCATTTCGTCTATTTCAAATACTGGCGCCAGAATAAAATATGTGACACTATCAGTAAATATAAATAGTGTCACATTACACTTATGGTAATCTCATGCGCGAACGTTCTCCGTGGCAACCCCATCTTGCAGAAGGCAATTCATCCCCTACCGATCGGCTGGTCCAGGCGTTGTCAGACGATATTCTTTCAGGCCTGCTGAGGCTCGGCGCGCGCCTTCCGGCACATCGTGAACTGGCAGATACGCTCGGTATCGCGGTGGGTACTGTAACGAAAGCCTATGGGATCCTGGAGAGACGGGGTCTGGTTCGAAGCGTTAAGGGCAGCGGAATGTTTGTCGCGCTGGCCAATTCCAGAAGCCGAACCTTCATCGACCTGTCGCAAAACACCCCGCCGGCAGCGCTGACCTCCCGGTCACTGAGTAAGACACTCACCACCCTCGCACGGCGTCCTGACATGGATATGTTTAATACTTACGCCCCGGCAACGGGCCATGATGAACACCGGCGGCTTCTTGCGCAGTGGTTCAGTCGTCTGGGTGTCCCGGCAGATTACCAGCGTCTCATCTTAACGAACGGTGCTCAGCATGCGCTCTCTGTAGCGTTGTCTACGGTCTGTGAACCTTTTGGCCGACTGTACGTTGAGGCTCAGACCTATTCAGGGCTGATTCAGCTGTCGCATTTACTGAAGCTCACATTAGTGGGGATCCCGATGGATGACGAAGGCATGGATGTCTCTGTTCTGGAAAAGACCCTCGATGAAAATGCGGAAAAAGGCGGTGCTGTCTATGTCACGCCGCTCTTACAAAGTCCGTCCACACGCATTATGAGCCTGGCCCGCCGTCAGGAACTGGTTCGGGTTTGCCGGGAAAGAGGCATAAAGATTATTGAGGATGATGTTTATCGGCTGATGAGCACGACAGAATTGCCACAGATTGCCAAAATAGCCCCCGATATCACCTTATATGTGAATAGCTTATCTAAGATCCTTAATCCAGCATTGCGGATTGGCGGGCTACTGGTACCAGAGGCGCTGTATTCACGAGCAGAATCCATGCTGAGGGCAACGGCGATGATGGTCTCTCCGCTAAGCAGTTCCATCATGGAGCAATGGCTGATTGATGGCACAGCAGAAACCGTCACCCTCGCAATTGAACACGAAACCCGGCGTCGTTACCAACTCGCTATCGACATTTTAGGAGAGCACGTTTATCGCTCAGGGCTGCCCAGCTTTCATCTCTGGTTACCGTTTTCACGCGATGACGCGCACTCTTTCTACAATGCAGCGCTGGCGACAGGCATCAAAGTGACAGCACCGGCCTCGACTGAAGTGGGTCAACAGTCGGATCAGTACGGCGTCAGGTTGTGTATTGGCGGAACGGAGTTCAGCCAGTTAAAGCAAGCACTCTTGAAACTCAATGAGATTGCCGGGCAACTCAAACAGAAACCAGACCCGTTCCCGCTTTTTAATGTATGAATGACAGGATAGGTCTGACTCCTGTTTCTTCTGGTGAGGATAATGTCATTCCCTTTATGTGCTCAAAAAAACAGCGGCGATTCGATCAGCATTTTTTCATAATATTTTTATCAGTCGCCATGATGAAATAGACGATGCTTATACAATCGGTAAAGCGTATGGATGGGTCTTATGCTGCCATCAGACGCGAAGCGTAAACGCTTTTTTACGGGCCAGGTCAGGCGTTGTCTGCTTCAAAAAAATTGCCGTATTTGTTATATTGTTACTTATTGATTATTCACCTCTGCGGTGCCAAAAAGAACAAGATTCACCGCAACCCAGGACAATGAAATGTTAGATTACCGCTTCCCGACAGCTTTGCAGATGGTTCTCAGCGTAGCGATGGCGGAGCAATCGGGTGAACGTTCGACGAGTGCGATTCTGGCCTACGGACTGGAAGCGAATCCGAGCTTTATCCGCAAGTTGATGGTTCCGCTTACGCGTGACGGCATTATCGTCTCAACCCTTGGCCGTAACGGTTCTATTCATCTTGGTCGTCCGGCGGATAAGATCACCCTGCGTGATATCTATGTTTCTGTCATAGAAGATAAAAAGCTGTGGGCGTCGCGTCCTGACGTACCGGCTCGCTGCGTCGTCAGCGCCAACGCGTGCTGGTACTTCAAATCTATCGCCGATGAAGCGGAGCAGGCTTCGTTAGAGGTTCTGGCTCAACATACCGTGGCCAGCGCGCTGGAAAAAGTCAAAAAAGCCGATACCAGCGGGTGCGATCCGGTGCCTGAAATTGAAGGCCTGCATAAAAAAGCGTAGCCATGCCCTTACTGATACGAAAAAAAACCGCCTTAACGAGAAGGCGGTTTTTTTGTGCCCTGTAAAAACCTAGGCAGGTAAAACGTCGTTGACCGGCTTGCCGCGCGTAACGAATTTACGCAGCGTCACATAAAACACCGGCGTCAGGAACAGACCAAACAGCGTCACGCCCAGCATCCCGGAGAACACCGTGATCCCGGTGACACCGCGCACTTCTGCGCCTGCGCCGTGACCGAGGATCAGCGGAATCGTCCCGGCAATAAAGGCGATGGAGGTCATTACAATCGGGCGTAAACGCAGGCGGCACGCTTCCAGCGCCGCTTCCATAATCCCTTTCCCCTGAAGCTCCAGCTCGCGCGCAAACTCAACGATAAGAATCGCGTTTTTACATGCCAGCCCCATGAGTACCACCAGCCCCACCTGCACGAAGACGTTGTTATCGCCCCCGGTCAGCCAGACACCAAACAGCGCGGACAGCATCGTCATCGGAACGATCAGGATCACCGCCAGCGGCAGGGTCCAGCTTTCATACAGTGCGGCCAGCACCAGGAAAGCCAGCAGCACCGCGACCGGGAAGACGATCAGCGCCGTGTTGCCCTGAGTGGCCTGCTGGAAGCTCAGATCCGTCCATTCAATATTCATCCCGTTCGGCAGGATCTGCTTAGACATTCCGTCCAGTTGCGTCATCGCCTGTGCCGAAGAGAGAATGCGCGGATCGGCATCGCCAATCAGATCCGCCGCCGGATAACCGTTATAACGGATCACCGGATCCGGCCCGTAGGTGGTGCTGATATTCACCATACTGCCGATTGGCACCATTTCGCCCTGATTATTACGGGTGCGCAAATTCGCAATATCTTCCACGCTGTCGCGGAACGGCCCGTCGGCCTGCGCCATCACGCGCCAGGTACGCCCGAACTGGTTAAAATCGTTCACATAAGACGATCCCAGATAGGTTTGCAGCGTACCGAACAGATCGGTCAGCGACACGCCCTGCGCTTTCGCCTTATCTCGATCAACCTGCACATCCAGCTGCGGAACGTTAGCCTGGTAGGTTGAGATCGGGAAATGCATCCCCGGCGTCTGCATAATCGCACCGGACATGGTGTTCACCGCGTTTTGCAGCGCACCATAGCCCAGACCACCGCGATCCTGGATGTACAGCGAATAGCCCGACCCCTGCCCCAGCCCTAAAATCGGCGGTGGCAAAATGGAGAAACCAAAGCCCTGCTGAATTTGAGCGATTTTGGCATTGATCTCAGCGTTAATTTCCGCCGCCGTGTGTTTACGCTGATCGAACGGCTTCAGACCAAAGAAGACCGTCCCGGTATTCGGCGTGTTGGTGAACTGCAGCGCGTTAAGCCCAGGAAAAGCGACCGCATAATCCACGCCTTCGGTATTCATCCCGATTTCGCTCATTTTGCGGATCACCGCATCGGTGCGGGCCAGTGAAGACCCTTCCGGCATTTTCACGCCGCCAATTAAATACAGCTTATCCTGGGTAGGTATAAACCCACCGGGGACCGCTTTAAACATGACGCCAGCCGCGCACAGCAGCAGCACATAAACAACAAACACCGCGCCACGGCGTCCGAGCGTTTTCCCCACCAGCCCCTGATAACCGTTTGAGCTACGGTGGAAAAAGCGGTTAAACGGACGGAACAGCCAGCCGAACAGACGATCGATAAGCCGGGTCGGGAAGTCTTTCGGGGCGCCGTGCGGTTTTAACAGCAGCGCTGCCAGTGCCGGCGAGAGCGTCAGCGAGTTGATGGCGGAAATCACCGTCGAAATCGCGATAGTCACCGCAAACTGTTTGTAGAACTGGCCGGTTACCCCGGAGAGGAACGCCATCGGTACAAACACCGCGCACAGCACCAGCGCAATCGCGATAATCGGCCCCGAAACTTCACGCATCGCCTGATGCGCCGCCTGAAGCGGAGAAAGCCCCTCTTCGATATTTCGCTCGACGTTTTCCACCACCACGATGGCGTCATCCACGACGATACCGATAGCCAGCACCAGCCCGAACAAACTCAGGGTATTGAGTGAGAAGCCAAGCAGGTAGAGAATGCTGAACGTCCCCACAACCGATACCGGCACCGCGATCAGCGGAATAATCGACGCGCGCCAGGTCTGCAGGAACAGGATCACCACCAGTACTACCAGCACCACCGCTTCCAGCAGGGTCTGCACAACCGCGCGAATGGAATCGCGAACGAAAACCGTCGGGTCGTACGGTGCTGCCCATTTCATATCTTCCGGGAAACGCGTGGCCAGTTCGTTCATTTTCGCGCGCACGGCGTTAGACAAATCGATGGCGTTCGCGCCCGGGGACTGGAAGATACCGATCCCGACCGCGTCTTTGTTGTTGAGCTGGGAACGCAGCGCATAGCTGCCAGAGCCCATTTCAATACGCGCCACGTCGCGCAGGCGTACCAGCGAGCCGTCTTGCGCCGTTTTCAGAATAATATTGCCAAACTCTTCTTCCGTGTGCAGACGCCCCTGGGCGTTAATGGAGATCAGAAAATCGCTCTCTTTCGGCAGCGGCTCGGCGCCAAGCTGTCCGGCGGAAACCTGAACGTTTTGCTCCTGCATCGCCGTCACGACATCCGAGGCCGTCAACCCGCGGGCTGCCACCTTGTCGGGATCCAGCCAGATGCGCATCGCGTATTCGCCAGAGCCAAAAATCTGAATCTGACCCACGCCCGGCAGACGCGCCAGTTCGTCTTTCACTTTAAGCGTGGCGTAGTTACGCATATACAGTGAATCGTACTTGCCGCCCGGCGAAAACAGATGCACCACCAGCGTCAGCGTCGGTGATTGTTTCTGGGTGGTAATACCCAGACGTCGTACATCTTCCGGCAGACGCGCCTCGGCCTGTGACACGCGGTTTTGCACCTGAACCTGCGCCTGATCCGGGTCGGTACCCGGGCGGAACGTCACGGTGGTTACCAGTACGCCGTCAGAGCCTGCAACGGATTTCATGTACATCATGTTTTCAACGCCGTTGATGGCTTCTTCCAGCGGCGTCGCCACGGTTTCTGCAATCACTTTCGGGTTGGCACCCGGATATTCCGCGCGCACCTGCACGCTTGGCGGTACGACGTCAGGATATTCGCTCACCGGTAACAGCGGGATAGCGATTAATCCTGTGATGAAAATCAGAATCGACAGTACTGCGGCGAAAATCGGCCTGTCGATAAAAAAGCGGGAAAAGTCCATATGTCGGATTCTCGGGTAAGGGATCAGTTAAGCGCGGCGCTGGCGGTCATCGGAACGGTTTTCGCGTTAACCGGCATACCCGGCATAAACACTTTTTGTAAACCGTCGACGATGACTTTATCGCCAGGGTTCAGCCCCTGCTGCACGATACGTAAACCGGCGGCCAGACGCCCCGGCGTGATATCGCGGCGCTGCGCTTTACCTTCTTTATCAACGATATAAACGTATTTGCGATCCTGATCGGTCAGCACCGCTTTATCGTCGACAAGCGTGGCTTTGAATTCAGCGCTGCCCGGCAGGCGTACGCGGGCAAACAGTCCTGGCGTGAACTGACGCTGCGCATTATCCAGCAGCGCGCGCATACGGATGGTGCCGGTGCTCGGCGTTAACTGATTATCAAGAAAATCCACCTTGCCCTGATGGGGATAACCCTCCTCCCCCACCAGACCAATCTCAACCGGGAGCGCCAGGTGATTACTGGACGCGCCCTGCCCGCTGCGGGCGAGATTTTGATAGTGAAGGTAGGTTGCTTCATCCACATCAAAGTAGACGTAGACCGTTTTCAGGGAGACCAGCGTGGTGAGGACGCTGGCACTGTCACCCGCAGTGACCAGATTACCGCTGGTGATCAGCGCGCGGCTGGCGCGGCCATCAATAGGCGCGGTCACTTTGGTGAAATCGAGGTTAAGTTGTGCCGCGTCAACTGCTGCCTGCGCGGCGCGAATGTCGGCCTGCGCCTGAGCGGCGGCCGAACGGCGCTGCTCCCACTCTTCACGGGAGACGACGTTGGTATTGACGAGTTTATCGGTACGGTTAGCCTCACTGCGCGCCAGGCTGGCCTGCGTTTTGGCTCTCGTTAAGGTGGCCTGCGCCTGTTCCAGCGCAGCGCGATAGGTTCTGTCATCGATAGTGAACAGCACCTCGCCCTTTTTCACTTCCTGGCCGTCGGTGTAATTCACTTTATCAATGTAGCCGGAGACACGGGGGCGCAGCTGAACGCTTTCCACCGCTTCAATCCGGCCGTTAAAGCTATCCCACTGACTGATGGATTTCACTACCACGTCAGCGGCGCTCACAGCGGGCGCTTGTGGGACGGCATTTTGTGCCACGCCGTCATCGCATCCGACAAGCAGCATGGAGAGGAACATCGCTCCCAGCGCCGTCAGATGAACGTTAACCCAGGGTTTTTGCAGGCTCATTATTTTTATTCCGGTAATGGTAGCCGCCGGGCAAGACGCTGCGGGAGACGCGGCGCCACTTCCTTTGTCCGGACTGGCTTGAGACTATTTGTGTCGTTCATCGCCACAAAACTGTAACAGTTGCGAATACACTATCGCGGCGATTGTAGGAAGGCGTCAGATTTAGTGCAAGAATAATTAATACACTTTATGTGCTATTTGGCTCAGGGACAAAAGGCGCGTTTTCGGCAAGGATTTAAATGCAACAATAAAACTTGCATTTAATGTCAGAGCGAGTCATCTTTAAATGCAACAGACAAAAATGCTTTTTAAAACGCGGCGTGGGGGAAACCATGAACACTGACGCATTTATTCATGATCTACTCGACTGGATCGACAACAACCTTGAAAGCCGCCTGGACATTAACACCGTTTCCAGGCGCGCAGGCTACTCGAAATGGCATCTCCAGCGGATCTTCAAGGAACATACCGGGTATCCGCTGGCCGAGTATATTCGTGCACAAAAGCTGCAAAAGTCGGTCGAGCGCTTAACCCACAGCGATGAACCGATCCTGAACGTGGCGATCGCGCTGGGCTTTGACTCCCAGCAGTCCTTCAACCGCAGCTTTAAGCGTCAGTATGGCCAGGCCCCCGGGGCATGGCGTCGCAGTACCGTCTGCCCTGAACGCCAGCAATCAACCTAGTGTCGCGGCTTTCGCCGCGACCCGTACTGGCCGGTGGCAAACCGGCCTGTAATCATGTCTCCCGTGTTCACCGCTCAGCCGTCCGTTGAACGTGTTAACGCTTCCCAGCGATCGATTTCCTCACCTAAACGCGCGAGCTTTTCCCGCACTAAACTCAAAGCATCACTGCCAAGCAATAAATGCGTCGGCGGGATCTGGCTCTCAATGATAGCCAGCATGGCGCGCGCCGCTTTTACGGGGTCGCCGAGTTGCTGACCACTTTTTTCCTGACGAGCCTGGCGGACAGGATCGAATAACGCGTCATAGTCCGGGATGCTGCGCGCGCTGCGTACCATCGAGCGTCCTGCCCAGTCGGTGCGAAACGAGCCCGGTGCCACCGCAGTGACATGTATGTTGAATGGAGCAAGCTCTTTGCTCAGCGTATCTGATATGCCTTCGAGCGCAAATTTACTGCCACAGTAATAGCTGATACCGGGCAGAGTGATGAAACCGCCCATCGAGGTGATATTAATAATATGGCCGTGACGACGCTGGCGCATGCCCGGCAGCACGGCTTTGATCATCGCAACGGCGCCAAACACATTCACCTCAAACTGGCGGCGCATGTCTGCGAGCGAGGACTCTTCCAGTATGCCTTCGTGACCATAACCGGCATTGTTCACAAGGACATCAATCGGGCCGACGGCAGACACACTCTGCGTAACCACTTCATCAATGTGCGCATAGTCCGTGACATCAAGCAGGCAGCCGAATGCCCGCTGCGTATCGAGTGCCTCGAATGCCTGCTTTGCTTCGGGGGTGCGCACGGTCCCCACGACCCGATGGCCTGCGGCGAGGGCTTCCTCCGCCAGAGCACGACCAAAGCCGCTGCTGACGCCGGTGATTAAGATTGTTTTTGCAGATGCCATAAATAACTCCCATGAACAGTGAAGGTTGCATGGTATTCTCTGCTTTGCCGTATTTTTAGGCCGTATTTTCTCTTTTTATTGCCTGATTTTATGAGGTGCAGTGATGTCCGGGATGATTACCTTAGTAAAAGCACTGGCGGTGCAGGAGGGGTACAACCTGACGGCGTTGCCTGATGTGCGAATTTTGCGTGCCGACCGCCCGCTTGCGCGAACGCCCGTGCTTTACGATCCGGGGATTGTGATTGTCTGCCAGGGCAGCAAACGCGGCTTTTTCGGTCAGCAGACCTATCTGTATGATGAACAGCACTATCTGGCCGTGTCGGTTCCGGTGCCGTTTGTGATGGAAACCGACGCGTCGGCAGAACACCCCTTACTGGCGATATATCTGCATCTGGATTTTCAGCTTGCCGCTGAACTGATGTTGCAGATTGAGCAGCATCACGCCCCACATCCTCCCGCTGCGCCGCAAAGCATGATGTCGAGCCTGATGGACGACGCGGTAAAAACGGCCGTGCTGCGCCTGCTTGAAGTACTGAACAATCCGTTTGAGGCGGCGATCCTCGGCCCGGCACGGGTGCGAGAGCTCTATTTCCGCGTCCTGACGGGGGCCCAGGGCAAGGCCATGCGCGCCGCGCTGGCCTTACAGGGGCAGTTCGGCAAAATTGGCAAAGTGCTGCAGCACATCCATGCCGCCTACGCTGAGCCGTTAACGCTTAATCAACTGGCGATGGAGGCCGGAATGAGTGTGCCGACGTTTCACACCCATTTCAAAGCGATAACCCGTATGCCGCCGATGCAGTATGTGAAATCGGTGCGCCTGCACCAGGCAAGGATGTTGATGGTGCGTCAGCATATTACCGCCGCCGCCGCGAGCTACGCCGTCGGTTATGAAAGTCCGTCGCAGTTTAATCGTGAATTCAAACGGCTGTTTGGTTTGCCACCCGCAGAGGAAATAAAACGCATGCAGCGTAATTTCGCCGTTCCGCCTGTGCAGCAGGCATCGATATTTGTCTCTTCCCATTAAGCCTGATACTACATACCAGGCCTGAATACAGGCCTGGTATGTACACGGCGTCATGACGCTGCGGATTGTACTAACTCAGGAACTTACCTTTGAGCAGGTTAAGTCCCGCAGACATCAGGTCGCCCTGGGCCGGGGCTTCGCCCTGCGGTGAAAGGCCATCAACGATTTTAGGCAGGTATTCAGCAATCAGCGTCGACGCGGTTTGAGAATCCACGCCCAGTTTTGCGCCAAGATCCTGCAGCGCAGGCGATCCAAACACCGATGTGATCTGTTCGCTGTTGACCGACTGATTACTCTGCTGGCTAAGCCACGACTCGACAACGCCGCCCAGGCCGCCATTGCGGAATTTTTCGAGGATCCCCTGAATGCCGCCCTGCTGCTCAATCCAGGTCATGATCGCCTGGAGTTGCTCCGTCTTACCGCCCTGCCCGCCGGCCAGGCTGCCGATTTGATCTAATAATCCCATCACAGACTCCCTACAAACATCGCTAACACGTCCTGATTGACGGCTTACTTAGCCGGGATAATCAGTACCTGACCCGGGTAGATTTTGTCGGGATGCGTCAGCATCGGTTTATTGGCTTCAAAAATACGCTGATACTCATTGGCAGAGCCATACATCGCTTTTGAGATGGCGCTCAGGGTATCGCCGGATTTCACCGTGTAATAGCGGCTTTCCACCCCGCTTTGGGTGACGGTCACGCTATCATTGACCTGACCAATCCCGTTGACGTTACCTACCGCCACCAGAATTTTTTCTTTATCTTCCTGGGAGCCCACGTCGCCGGTCACCGTCGCCGTACCGTCGTCCGCGACATTAATGTTGACCTTTTCGGCACCAGGCAGGTTAAGACTATCAATATGTTTTTTCAGCTTGTCGGCCTGATCTTCCTTGCTACCGCCGGATACGGCATCCCAGATTTTCTCGCCCGCTTCTTTCACAAAACTTAATAATCCCATCTTCCACACCTCCATAACTGTTTCATGGTGAACATTTTCATTGGATCCCGTTGCAGGATGTACGATGCGGTGTCTCCGCTCTGGCTGAAAAATCCGGAAACAGCACAACCTGCCACATGAAGTATATCCAATCAGCGTCAGGGTGCAGGATATTTGCCCTGGTATCGCCGTTATGCCGCAACATTCCCTTTTGCCGACGTCTCACGTCTGGCGTTCCAGCCACGCGTTAAACCGTTCCATCTCTTCCAGCACACGGCTGACCAACGGTTCGATGGATTCCCAGCCTTGTTCGTTGTTGCAGGCGAGTTCCAGCGCCTCACAGGCCTCTTTCAGCGAGGTAAAATTCATCAACCGCGCACCGCCGTTAATCCGGTGCGCCATGCGGCCAACCTTGTCGCGTTCTCGCTGTTCAAGTCGCTGTTTAAGGTGTTCGGCGTCGTCATGATTCACGGCGATCATTTCGAGCTGAAGCTGGCGTGTTTTATCGTCAACGGTGGCGTCCGTCTTTCCGGCACTGGCGAAATACCGCTCCAGCATCTCCTGCAATTTTTGCGGCGTTAGCGGTTTTTCCAGATATTCATCCATCCCGGCATCAATACAGCTTGCGGCCGCTTCTGTGCCGCTCATGGCCGTCA
The DNA here is from genome assembly GCF_027924865.1 of Enterobacter sp. 200527-13. Lineage (NCBI taxonomy): Bacteria > Pseudomonadati > Pseudomonadota > Gammaproteobacteria > Enterobacterales > Enterobacteriaceae > Enterobacter > Enterobacter sp. 200527-13. Next base: position 303,570 of record NZ_BSCM01000001.1, on the reverse strand, counting down.
GGCCAAAAATGGGGATCGCCTCACGCCCTTCCCGTTGTTCATGCTCACGGATCTGCCGGGTCAGTTCGTAACCATCCATCACCGGCATAGTACAGTCAGTAATAATGGCGGCATAACGCGCTGGCTGCGCTTTCCACATTGCCAGCGCCTCTTCTCCTTGCGTGGCCAAAGAGACGCGGTGTCCCCATGATTCGAGTCGCTGCTGCAAGGTCTGACGCGCGGGAGGATAATCATCCACCACCAGAATATGCAGGCTGGCTACGCTGTCCGGTGCCGGATGATGCAGGGCTATTTTCGCTGAGGGTGTCGCATTAAAGAGGAAACTCACCACACATCCTTCGTGCGGCTCGCTCTCAATGCGCACCTCCGCCCCGGCAGCGCGCGCCATATGCAGACAGGCGGGCAAACTAAAGCCGGTATCGGTCCACTCAGATTTAAGCGTCACGTTGTTCGCGCGTTCGATGATTTGTGCCTGGGTTCCTTCAGAAATCCCCGGCCCCCCATCGCACACCTCAATCACCAGCCGGACGCTTTCAATCTGTGGGTCACGGGTTCCCTCATACACCTCGATATCAATGGCATCGCCGTCAGTATGCTTGATGGCATTGCGCAGGAGGCTCGACAGAATGCGGATAATTAACAGCGGATCGGTATCGTAGCGTTGCGCTGAAAGCTCGATCAGCACGTTCAGGCTCATGCCTTTTGCTTCTGCCTGCTGACGATAGAGGGCGACCGTGCTGTCAATCAGCTGCGGCAGGTTCGTGCTGCGCGTTAAGCCGAGCAGTTGCGGGTTATCGGCGCGGAAAACATCGAACATGTCGCCAATTAACGAAAGCAGATTAAGGGAGGACTCCCAGATGAGGTTCAGATTCTCGTTGCGTTCATGGCGCTCGTCCAGCGCCTGAAGTTCCAGTTCCAGAAGACCCGTAATCACGTTAAGCGGTGTGCGAACCTCATGCCCCATGCTCAGCATAAAGGCATTTTTACTGGCAATCGCCTGCTCAAGATTACTTTTTGTTTCAGAGAGTTGAGCAATCAACAGCTCTTTTTCGGTGATATCCAGCCAGCCGCCAATTAACCCGCCAATCTCGCCCTGCCCGTCATGCCACGGCACGACCCACCCCTGCAAGTATCGTGGCTGCTCACCCACCTGAAACCTGGCGGACCATTTCTGCGGTTGACCATCCTGCAATGCCTGGCGATAGCGGGCTTCGATCGCCGCCAGCTCTGAAGGCGCAACCGTATTGATGGCGGTGATCGGCAGACCTTTCAGATCCTGCCCTGACAGGCCAATAGTATCGCTCCAGGCCTGGTTATAACGCAGTAAATTCCCCTGCCGATCGCGGACATAGAGCGCAACAGGAGAGGCGTCTATCAGTGATTGGGTAAATTTCAGCTGCTCAGCCAACTTCTGCTGCCAGACGTTGCCGCGGCGTAATGCACGGCGCAAATACTGGATCCACAGCCAGCAGCCCACCACGACCAGAAAGAGCAATATGCCCCACAGCAGCGAGTTCACGAACGTGCTTTTATTCCAGGTTTCACTGTTTTCTATCGCCGCCTGACGCCAGTCACCCGCCATTTGCATCAGCGCCCGTGGCTGCATATCGGCCAGCGCTTTGTTCAGGATATTGATCGGCTGGCTGCTGTCCGTTTGCGCCGACAACACCAGATCGACGGGCGTCACAGGAAGGGTCACCGCCAGATGAAAACGGGTTGGATGGTGGAGAGTCACGAGATAACTGGCAATAAACTGCGGTGCAATCACCCCACGGACTTCTCCACGTTTTAAGCGTTCAAGGGCGTCGTCCATATGCGGAACTTTCACCAGCTTAATGGTGGGATACCAGGTGTCCAGCCAGGGCAACAGCGGGTCGTTCGCCTGAATGGCAATTTTCTCGCCTTTCAACTGTGAGAAATCACTGGGGCGCTTGATGCCCTGATCCATCACCACCACGGCGGGCGTGGTAAGCAACGGAGGCGTTTTCGCTGCACCGCTTTTGGTCTGCTGCGGCGTATCGATAACCTGTTCAACAAACAGTGCGTCAGGGTGAGCGCGCTTCATTGCCAGAAGTTCAGCATCGCTTTCAACGCTGAGGAAAGAAAAGCGAATGCCGTACTGGTCGTTAAACTGGTTAAGCAGATCGACCACCAGCCCCTGAGGTTCACCTTCGCTGACAAACGTGACAGGCCTTTGACGGCGGTCAATAATGACCTGAATTTGCCCGTGCTCGCGTAGCCAGCTTTCCTCGTCGGGATCTAACCCCAGTGGATTGGCGGTGATCACAAAGCTCCGGTTCAGGCCCCAGCTGGTCGCAATGCGTAAACGGCTGGCTAACGAGATATGTTTAAATACGGTATCGATGGATTCCGCCAGCAGCGGTAGCTGTCGGTCGATACCAAAACTCATGTTCAGATTAGGTATCGTCGGGCTGAACGTCCAGCTCAGGTCTCTGACCTGGTGGTATTGCGTAAGATATTCCGCACTGGCCCGGTTAATCCACAGCGCATCGATTTGCTTAAAGGCCAGCGCGCTGACGGCGGTGTTATACCACGACTGGAAGCGCAGTGTACTTTCCGGATACTGGCGGCGAAGCGCTTCACTGGCCTGGCTTCCTGAGACGACGCCAATCACTTTATTTCGCAGATCGACAGGCGTTTCACCCTGTGATTTTGGGGTCATCAAAACCGCTTTATCCAGCAGCCAGGGCGGTGAGGCTTGCAGGTCCGGGCTTGGCCACAGTTCCGGATTCCAGATAGCCACCATCTGTATTTCCTGGCGCTTCAGCGCGAGTAACGCTTCACTGCTGTTTTCGTAGTAATGCAGCTTAATTTTTACCTTAAGGCTGTCTTCCAGCATAGCCAGGTAATCAGCGGCAATGCCGCCAAAGACGCCATGTCCCATCCCTTCGCTTAACGGCGGTTGCTCCTGCCCCCAAACCCCCACATGCAGCGTGGAATGGCTGTCCAGCCAGCGTTGCGCCGCCTCACTGAACTGGACATGCGGCGCGTTAACCTGAACGCGACGCTGCAGTTCCAGTGGCTGGGCGTGCAGTTGCCATACACAACACACGGTAAGAAGCAGGCTCAATAGCCGGGCTGATAAAAAACGCATCGTACGAGTCGTTCCCTGAATAAAACATGCTGGAAAATAAAATTATATCGATGACCCGGCTTACCCTGAGTAAGCTTTGTCTTGTTCTGCGCAAATACCTCAGTGGCAGACAAGATCCCGACAGTATAAGACCGGACTTATTGTCGCGCCTGTTCCGTCCCGGTAAAAATTTCTCCTCCATTTTACCAGGAAAGCACTTTTTTACGTTTGAACAGGTTAATCCGTGATGAACAACAATATTGATAATCGCGATATCGCGCCAGAGGCCCTCACGGATGGGGACCGCGATACGCCATTTCCGGTGGTGCTGGAAATAACGCTCGACGACGTTTTAATTCAGAATGAAGCGCGTCTTTTTACCGACGATACCAGCCAGCAACTGATGATAAAAGGTGATGCAGGGGATGTAATTAACCTCTCGGACCTACTTCCCGAAGGCGCGGAAATGGGTGAATGGACGAAAGCCCGGGGCTCAGTAACTGTCGATGGCGTGCAATATGCCGTATATCAGCATTCAGGTATGGAAACGGAACTGCTGGTTCAGGTCGGTATGCAGGTCGCCCTCAATAATATGTAAATGCAGGCGTCCTGCGGTCCTGGCGACACGCGGGACGCTGCGTTTCCGGGAGTCCCGCAATCTGTCTCAGCTCCCCTGACGATCGTCGTCGTTCACTATCTCGACCTTAACGTCTCCCTGACGAAACCCCTCGGCAAGAAAAAAAGGCATCGGCAGTTTCCACTGCCCCTGCTGCACGGTTGCCGTATACCGCCAGGCATTACCGTCCATTTTCAGCAGCACAGCCTGCTTTTCCCCGTCTTGTTTATGGCTTGGCCCGGCCATTATCGTAAACCCGGCATTGCTCCCGACGTGGAAGTGTTCTGCCTTCCAGCGAACAGGAGGATGCGCCGGCCAGGGTTCAGCATGATGAAAACCAAAAATAGCATCATGGCTAAGCAGACTTTGCCGCACGGTGGACCACAGCACCGCCTTCAGGAAATACTGGTCAGTGAAGCGCGCATTGCCCCGGTACTGCACGACAAACTCACGCATCATTCTTGCAACGTTCGGGAATATGCCGCCACATCCAGCCCACATCCCGGCGAGTAACAACTCGGTATGTGTGAAATAGTCACGCATATGGTGAAAGTACCAGGGCGAACATAGCCACGCCTCGACACAAACCTGCTCGCGTTCGGAGAGCAACGAGTCGGCATCACGAACTAAAAACCGCTCAACCGTCGGGTCGTCCATCACCAGAAAACGCCATAACGTGGGATAGATAGTTTTTTCGTGGCTCATATCGACCAGTTGAGCACCGCCCGCCTGCAGACGTTGCCAGACGTGCTGCGGCACAGAATTATCCAGATACACACGGCAGCACCAGCCAGGAAACAGCGAATTTGCGGCTTCAATGTTTTTAATCAGCGTTTCGCAATAGCGCGGCCGATCGCCGAACAGGCTGAAGGCGATAATATTTTTTTCGCGATGCGTGGCATCAAAAGGACGCGGCGGCGTTGAGGGAAGCGGCCAGCATTTGCCGTGACCAAAGCGTTGATCCGACAGCGTCAGCGACTCAAGGCCATAGGTGCGCATCTCCTGGGTTTTGCCCATGTGCCCACACAGTTCAGCAAAACCATCCAGCCAGGTTTCAGAGGCTTCATGACGCTGCGGCGACCGGTATATTTTACGATACACTTTATACGCCTGATCGTACTTTCCCTGACGCATCAGGCTTAACGCATAGTCACTTTGCACTGACATATTTTTGGGCAATACGGCCAGGGCTTTTTCACAGCAGCGCGAGGCGCTGGCGTAATCCCCGTCTGCCATAGACTGGCGATAAATCTCCGCCAGGGAATGTAACTGCTGGCTTATTGCGGCGTGGTTAACAGGTCGACGTTGAGGTACCGGGCGCATAAAAATCCGCTCAATTATTTAATCAGAAAAATTAAGCCGATTTTTTCATTGTTACGGGTGGCTCACGATAAGACCCGTCTTGATATTCCCTGAAGAGAGTACAGCCCCGGTCCTGGCAGGTAAAAAGCGATTTCCGCCTCTTATTCAATTTCACTTAAGCTGAGTATTTTACAGCAACTTAATTAATACCATTACCGTTTATAATGAGATGTTATTTCATTAAAAAAAATAACCAAGTCAGGTCTTATAACTCTTTATCGTCTGTTTCATCATACTGCGCACACATAAATGAGGATGACATCGGTATAATTCGACCCCGGTATTGCTGAGGTCAGGCATGAAGGATGTCTTTTCATCGGCTATACAGTAAGTTATGGGCTAGCCCGTACAGGTTGTTTATGATGTTTCATTCACAGCACACCCGATGTCCGGGGAAGATATTCCCAGGCTCACTTCGTTTTCAGGAGTCAGTTAAAGAGATATGCGTCACTATTTTCGCCTTTTTGTGCTGCTGGTTTTACTCTCGCTTTCAATGCCTTCAGCGATAGGCGATGAATATAAGATCCTGATGAGAACACCGGTCCAGGGATTACAGCGTTTATCTCTTACCGCCGATCAAGCCGCGTTTATTAAACAACAACGACAACTGAACGTGGGCGTGACCCATTATGATGCCCCACCGTTTGGCATGCGTAACATTCGCAATGAGTATGAAGGTTTGAGCGCGGATTATACGGGACTGGTCGCCTGGCAACTTAACCTCCCGGTTAAGATAAAAGTGTTTAGCTCCTCTGAAGAGGCGTGGCAGGCGCTGGCACGTGGCGATATTGACCTGATCCCGTCCGTGGCCGCCTTCCCGGATAACGATGCCTTTGCCTTTTCTTTGCCTTATGCCAGCGATAAACCGGTGCTGGGGCTCAACGATAGCGATACCGCCCCTCTGGCAGAGGATCTGCGTGATACCGACGTCGCAATGCCGAGGGACTATTTGCCCCTGTCACAGGCTCAGGCCGCCTACCCTAACGCCCGTTTTCGCCTGTTCGACAGTTATCAGGAAGCGTTGAGCGCGGTGGCGTTTGGTCAGTCGCGGGTTTACCTGGGCAACAGTTACTCGCTCAGCCGCAACTACCTGAACAATATTCATGTTGAGCGATTCTCACGCCTGACCAGCCGTGAAGTGGGATTTGCCGTCAGCCAAAAAAAACCACAACTGCTCACACTGATTAATGCCGCAATCAAGGCCGTGCCAGAAGATGAAAAGCAGGAGCTTTATCGTCTCTGGCAGCCCGATCGGATTGATCTCGCACAGGGGTCGAAATCCCTTCTCTTTACCGAGCAAGAGAAAGCGTGGATCAAGAAACATCCCATCGTTAACGTTCTGATCTACAGCCAGGACAATGCAGCCCCGGTCTCATTTATTGATAATAAAGGTGTGCTGCGCGGTATTGCCGCCGATCTGTTTTCCGTTGTGTCGCTCAGAACCGGTTTACAGTTTCGTTTTGAAACGGGCAGCACCACCGAGGAACTGATTCAACAGGTGAACGAGTCAAGCGCGGATATGCTCGCCTCAATCACCCCCAGTGAAGCGCGTAAAAATAAAATTCTTTTCACCCGCCCCTATCTGCGGAGCGCCTTTTCCCTGGCAACAGCGACAAATCGTAACGACATTCATATGCTGGCAGACCTGCGTGGAAAACGGCTGGCGATGGTAAAAAACATTGGTGTGGAAAGTATGGTGCGCCAGCGTTACCCGGAAATTGAAATTGTTCACGTGGGCAATGAATCACAGCTGCTTTCCACCGTACTTGAGGGAAAAGCGGATGCCGCAGTGGGTATTCTGATCATGAGTGACTATCAAATCTTCACCAACTTTCAGGACAAACTCAAAGTGGTGTCGATTGTGGGTGACGCCCCTGTCTGGATCTCTTTCGGGGTCGGGCTGTCCAATCCGGAACTTCAGGGGATTTTAGATAAAATATTGCTGAGCATTCCCCCTGTTGAGCTGGAAAATCTGGCCAACCGCTGGCGGCCCAACGAACTGGTGGTTGTGGACAGCTTCTGGTATCGCTATCGGGAAGTGTTGATTGCCACCGCCGTCTTTAGCGCCGTCTTAATTATTCTGGCCCTGGGTTGGGCACTCTACCTGCGTCGACAAATCGCGCGTAAAGCGGCACTTCGTCGTCAGATGAACACCCAGCTTGTGCAATTACGCGAGGTCATCACCGAGCGTGAAGCGCTGCTGGTTGAACTTGAGGAAGCCAAAGACAGGGCCGAGGATTCTAACCGCGCAAAATCCGTCTTCCTGTCGACCATGAGTCATGAAATCCGCACGCCGATGAATGCCATTATTGGCATGCTGGATATCGTGCTGAAAAAAGGACGCCGTGGTGAGCAAGATATTCAGGCGCTCGAGGTGGCGTATGAATCGGCAGAAGGACTGGTGGGATTAATTGGCGATATTCTGGATATTTCCCGTATTGAGGGGGGGCATCTCGATTTCAATCCTGAAGCCACGAACCTCGGTACGCTGATTAACAATATGATGCGGGTTTTCCAGGGCGTGGCCATTGAGAAAAATATCGAACTCACCCGCGCGTTCCCGACGGAACCGATAATCGATGTCTGTGCCGACCCCTTACGCATCAAGCAGGTTCTGTCGAACCTGTTAAGTAATGCCATTAAGTTTACCGACGTCGGCGGCGTATCACTGACGCTGCAGCAGGCTGAAGACCCGGTAAATGACAGCGTTCACTACATCATTGACGTCAAGGACAGCGGCGTGGGGATCGATGCCAGCCAGCAGGCAGCCTTGTTCAGGCCCTTTAGTCAGGCAGACAACCGCCGCGCAGGAACGGGGCTGGGCCTCTATATCAGCCGGACCATCTGCGAAAGCATGGGCGGCACGCTTATGCTGACCAGTGAGAAAAACGTGGGCACCACGGTGAGAGCAACCTTTACACTGCCGAAAGTAAAAACGGCGGCGGCCGTGGATGTCCAGCAGCACGAAGACGAAGACAAAATTCCGGCCCTGAAGATCCTGGTCGTGGACGATAACCCTGCCAACCGGATCCTGCTGGCTAAACAGTTGGCCTGGTTAGGACAGCATGCGTATCTTGCGTCAGAGGGAAATGAGGCACTGGCTATCTGGGAAAAAACAGATTTCGACGTGATCATTACCGACTGCAACATGCCCGGCATGAATGGTTATCAGCTGACTCACATAATCCGCACGCGCGAGCAGGAACAGCACAGGGCCGCGGCCTGGATTATCGGCTTTACCGCCAATGCCATGCATGAGATCACGGCGCGTTGTTTACAGGCTGGTATGAATGATTGCCTGTTTAAGCCCTGCTCAATCAATCATCTCGCGGCTGCACTGCGAAATATTCATCCCATTGAGCACAAAGCATCGGACAATACCGTCTCACTGAAATAAAAAAAGGAGCCTGTAAAAGGCTCCTGATAATGTCTCGAATGAAACTGTTGTAATGGGATTAAAGCAGTTGGTCGTGCCAAAGAAACAGTTCAGAGTCCGTTTTCACGCCCAGCTTTTTCATGGCCGATTTCTTCTGACCGCTGACCGTCTTACGACTACGATTGAATTTCTCTGAAATCTGCAGGACCGACATTCCACCGGTAAAGAGTCGCAGCACCTCAAGCTCCTTAGGAGACAGCTGATCCAGGCGGCCAATGCCCTCAATCACCTGCGGCGCGTTGTCACCCTCTGAACCCGATGTCGTGTCTGCACAAGGCTCGGAAATCAGGTAGAACTCTTTCTCCATGCTTTCTGAGAGGGAGATACGCCCCGCCGCGACCTGGCGCGCCGCATTCACCACTTCCGATAAATCACGGCTTTTACCGACGTGCCCACGCACGCCGATTTTTAACGCCATGCGCACAATCGCCGTGTTTTCCAGCGTGGAGGAAAGAAGAATTTTCAGCCACGGGAAGTTGCTCATGAGCTGTTTGATCATCGGTAAACCGTCGATCTCTTCATCACCAAGCAAATAGTCAAGAACCAACACATCAACACGGTTGTTGCGTAAAAAATTCATGAGTTCGATACGAGTGGCAAAGCTGCCTTTTAGTTCGAAATCAGGCTCCTGGCTAAATATAATTTCCATCCCCTTACGGACAATCGGGTGATCGTCGAGTAAAGCGACGTATATTTTTTTACCTGAAAACGGGTTCATACATATTCTCTTTTATGCCTGCAGTGTGAGCCATCTTTAAAAAAGACTTAATTATTATTCCGTAACCATAACAATAAAGTACCGGAACTGGCATAGCTACGAAAAATAGCGGAATAGCCATCAAAACGGTTAGTCACTTCCGCGACCTGGTTGCCGTAAAAATCACTTTCTGCACTCAACACATCTAACAGAGTACGTCGACCGAGGTGATACCACTGATCGAAGAAATCATGACGAATACGATCGGATTCAATCGATAAGTTATGATACAACTCCGCGCGCTCCAGCATGCTATGGGCATCCTGATCGGCAGCACGTACCCGGTTATCCAGATCGCGGGATTGCTGTTCAATGGCCTCTCTGCTGGCATCTGCACGGCGTGCGGCAGAAAGCTCAGCGGCCCGCTGTGAACCGCCCCGGAAAATCGGCCAGCTTAAGTTTACATTGGTTTCCCACGCCTGTTCACGCCCCAGTTCATCGCGCCCGGTACTTTTGCCAACGTTCCACGTCACCGTTGGGTAGGCGGCAGAACGCGCCGCTTCCGCATCCGCCAGTGCTGATGCGGTCTCTGCCTGCGCCTGTCGAATGGTGGGATGGCTTTCAATGGCGGATAACTGCTTGTTCAGCTCCCCTGGCTTCAGGTTCCACACCGCTGCTGTTGGCAGAGGAACGGGCGTATCCCCCAGCAGGCGATTGAGGATGATTTCCGTATCACGCGCGCGCGATATGGCCGTATCTAAAGAAGATTGCGCCTGTAAAAAACGCCCTCTGGCCTGCGTCAGTTCACTGCGACGCCCCTGGTCAACCTTCACAATACCGTCCAGCATTTCGACCAGTTCATTCATACGCGCCACGTACTTTTGGCTGAGAACAATGATCTGGCGCTGCTTACTCAACTCAATGAGTGCACTACTGACCTGCCAGGCAATGTTTTCCGCCTGTGCGCCCGTATTCTCTTTCGCGGCCAGATGCAGCGCTTCACGGCTTTTAATGGTGTTGCTGGTACGACCAAAATCGAGCAATGTGGTTGCGACATTCACGGTCACCGCCGGGCGACTGTCGCTGTAGCCCCGTTCTCCGCCACCGAACTGGACGCTTTTTGAACGCGTTCCGACATCCACCTGCGGCCAGCGTTGCCCTTTCGCTTCATCAACGTTGGCCTGTGCCGCCTCGGTATTGAACTGTGCGCCACGAACCTCAGGGCTCATCCCCAGGGCAGTATTGACCGCATCATTAAAGAGCAGACGGATTTCATTCTCGCCAGGCGCACGGGCGGTCTGCCGGTCAAGGTTTGTCGCGTTGCTTTTCGCAAACGCGGTGTGGGTTGTGCTAGTAGCATGGTTATCCACCGCGCTTTTCTGCGCCACCCGTGGCGCGAGAGGTGCAGGCGGGGTGGAGGCCATCACCATGCCGGATTTTGCCTGCGGAGCGACAGGTTGAAAGGCTAATAAGCCCTCGCTACTGGCGACACTTTTCCCTGAAATCAGGCAAGAGAGTACCGTCAGCGTCGCCGCCAGGCGACGCTGTACTGGAGAATACTTTTTCATCGTAAATTAACGCTCCCGGAAGGCTTCTTTCGCTTTGAAAATAGGTTTCAGCAGGTAATCGAGAATGGTTTTTTCACCCGTACGAATTTCCACGGTCGCAATCATGCCGGGAATAATCGGCAGGGCTTTATCCCCTGCTTTGAGGGTGCTGCTGTCGGTTAAGACCATCACCCGGTAATACGTATCATCAGGACGGCCCGCCGCAGCTTTAGCGTCATCTTTTAACGTATCCGGACTGACGAGAGACACTTGCCCCTTCAGGCCGCCATAGATTGCAAAATCGTAAGCGGTGATTTTCACCATGGCAGGCAAACCTGCATGCAGGAAGGCCACGTCAGACGGTTTGATCTTCCCTTCCACCAGCAGCTGATCTTCCAGCGGCACGATCTCCATGATGTGTTCACCAGGCTGAATAACCCCGCCAATAGTGGTAACCCGCACATTTTTGACCGTGCCTTTTACCAGTGCGGTAATGGTTGTGCGGTTCACAATATCTTCGCGACCGGTCAGACTCTCTTCAGCCTGCACCAGATCCAGCTCCTGACGGATCAGGTCGGCGTTGGCATCCGCCTGATAGCGGTTGCGGCGCTCAACAATCTGCGATTGCAGGTCGTTTGCCTGACGGCGCATGCGCAGCAGTTCTACTTCGGAAAGCAGGCCGCGCGCCGCCAGCGGCTCAGACATGGCAATTTCGTTTTGCGCCAGACGATAGCTCTTCTCAAGCGAAGCCACGCCCTCTTCCAGCGCTTGCTTACGGCTGTTGTAAGCGCGGGTTTCCAGCTCGACCTCAGAAGGATACTTTTTCACGCGGTCGCTAAAGGTCAGCGGCAGACCATACGCTTCCGCACGCAGGCGGTTAACGGTCGCTTCAAGTGCCACCACCTTGCGCAGCGTCTCCTGATAACTCGATTGCGCACGCGTCGGGTCGATTTTCAGCAGCACCTGCCCCGGTTCAACGATATCGCCCTCTCGGACATTCAACTCTTCGAGTATCCCGCCCTCGAGGCTCTGGATAATCTGTTCGCGACTTTTTGAGACGATCTTCGCATCACCCTTGGTGATCTCTTCCACTTTGGCGAAATGCGCCCAGGTTAAGAAGCCGATGAACACCGCCAGGATGAGCCATAACACCAGTCGCGATTTTGGCGTGGTCTGGGAGAACAGCGCCTCCTGGATATCGCTCATCCAGGCGGCATCACGCGCTGAGAGCGGTTTATTTTTCTTCTGTTTTAGAAATTTCATGCGCTGGCCTCCGCCTGCTCTTTTACTGGCACAGCTTGCGCTGGCGTACTGTCGTTAGCGGGCGTCTGCTCAGGTTGCGCTTTTGGCGTGCCGTTGAGCGCAGCCAGAATCTGCTGTTTTGGACCATCCGCAACGATTTTGCCGTCCTCAATAATCACCATTCTGTCCACCAGCGCCAGCAGCGACGGGCGATGGGTGACAACAACCAGCGTGTGTCCGGCAGTCGCGATTTTCAGGTGTTGCAGGAACAGGGCTTCGGTCTGCGCATCCATCGCGCTGGTCGGTTCATCCAGCAGCAGCAGGTTAGGACGCGCCAACAGCGTTCGCGCCAGGGAAACCAGCTGACGCTGGCCGCCGGACAAACTGTTGCCCTGCTCGCCAACGGGCATATGAATGCCACGCGGGTGGCGCGCGGCAATGTGGTCCAGCCCGGTTAAACGCAGTACCTTAAGAAACTCATCAGACGACGCATTCTGACGGCCAATCATGATGTTTTCGCGCAATGTGCCGTAAAACAGACGCGCATCCTGCCCCACAAACCCTACGTTGTTTCGCCAGTCAGACGGCTCAATTTGATTCACGTCCAGACCGCTACTGAAAATCTGCCCTTTCACCGGCGTGTAAAGGCGGGCAATGATGCGCAGCAGCGTGGATTTACCGCTGCCGATTTTCCCGACGATCGCCACACGCTCGCCCGGTTTTATCGTCAGATTCACGCCTTTGAGGATATCCGGGTTCGGCTGCATGGGCGGCGCCGGATAAGAGAAGGTAATGCCTTTAAGCTCGATATCACCGTTCAACTCAGGCTGTTTGATGTAGTCAATCTCACTGCTGCGATCGGTTGGGTTCTCCATCAACTTGTTCAGCGAAGTCAGCGCGGCTTTGGCCTGCTGATAACGCACGGCTAAACCCACGACCTGGCTTAACGGCGCGGTCACACGACCGGCCAGCATGACCGTACCGATTAACGCGCCCTGCGTCAGGGTGCCGGCATCAATCAGGTACACGCCGGTGACAATCAGCATGACCGTCTGCAGCTGTTGCAGGAAACTCACCGAATTCATCGCCAGCGTAGAGTAGTGCTTAGACGCCGCCGAGCTGGACGATTGCATGGCGCTGAACTTTTGCCAGCGGCTCTGCATCCAGGACTCGCCCCCCACGGATTTCAGCGTTTCCATCCCTTCGATGGATTCAATCAGGACGCCCTGCTTCAGCGATGCTTCCTGCAGGCTGGCTTTCATCACTTTGGCCAGCGGCCACTGAATGGCCATACTGACCAGCAGGATCATTGGCAGCATCAGCAACGGGACAATCGCCAGCGGGCCGCCGATGGCGAAGATAATGCCAATAAACAGCAGAACGAACGGCAGGTCGGCAATGGTTGCAAGCGTCGCGGATGAGACGAAATCACGCACGGATTCGAATTCGCGCAGCTGGTTGGCAAAAGAGCCTGAGGAGGCGGGCTTATGCTCCATTTTCACCGCCAGCGCCTGACGAAACAGCACGCTGCCGACAATCAGATCCGCTTTTTTTCCTGCGGTATCAAGCAGGTGAGCACGCACGCTACGGGTTACGGCTTCAAAAATCATTGCCACCAGCACGCCAATCGCCAGCGACCAGAGCGTGGTAAACGCCTGGTTAGGGATCACGCGGTCATAAACGTTCATGGTAAAGAACACGGTGGCCAGCGCGAGCACGTTCACCAGCACCGACGCCAGCGCGGCGCTACGATAGTAACGACGGTAGCGCCACAGCGTACTGAACAGCCAGTGGCCTTTCGGCTGCGGCGGCGCGATATCGCTAACCCGACTGTCAATACGCGCAGTCGGTTTAGCCGCGATCGCGTAGCCAACATACAGCTCGTTAAGCGCTTCATGATTCAGTTCAACCGGCTCGTCAGAGACATCCGGCATGACCAGGGAATAGAACAGATCCCATTTGTCGTCGGCATTTTTACGACGCTCGCGCCCCAGCAGCACCATCCCGCCAGCACCCTTACGCAGCAAAATCATCGGGAAGATCTGCTCCGGCAGTTCTGCGCTATTACGCTTGATGAGCCCTCCGGTCACACCGGCATTTTTGAGCGCATCAAGCGCTAAAGAGGGAGTGAGGAGTTGTTCGACAGGCAGACCCGCCAGCAAAACATCATCGCTTTTACCGAGACCATAATGCTCACACACCCAGGCAATACTTCTGAGCAGAGAATCATCACTTTGTCGGTTATCGCGAGCGGCGGCAAGCAGCTGTTCCTCCTGAAAATTTGCAGTTGAGGATTCCATATTTCGCGTTTTTCCTGATTGATTATTTATATTTAAATCAATGAATTAAATTGATTTATTGGTTTAAATTAAGAATATTCTGTCACGCGGAACAGTCTTAAATTAATGAGACCTGTCTCAATGGAACGGGTTATTTTTTGTCACGAAACAGGTGTCAGAGAGGAAATCACAGGGAAACTCAGGGGGTAATTCGAGACAGGTCTCGAAGCGTAATAACGCTCACAACTGATAATTGCTACTGATGAAAAAAGACCCTTTCCGCAATAAATCAGAACCTGAGACACATTATGGATAATTCAAAAATTAACTTACTCGTCATTGATGGCGACAATATCGTACGTATTGCAGAACTCCCAGCCCAGGCCGAAGGCGCGCCGGTACGGGTGAAATCACTTAAAAACGGAAAATTTCTACTGGTTCGGGGCACAAATGAGCCTGCCCCAGACCATATCGTTGTCAAACGCGATGGCGATGATTTGATGATATTTACGCAGGAGGGAGATGATAAAGCGGACATTATCATTGAAGACTTCTACTTACAGCAGGGTGAGCTGTACGGCATGGCGCAAGAGGGGAGCTATCACCTCTACGAGAGCAGCGATTCAGACAACGAAGCATTCCTGCTGCTTGAAGAAGGCGGTAGTGACGCCCTGCATCTCAGTGAAGGGGAAAGGCTGGCATTACCGGAAGTCACGTCCAGCGAACTTTCACATGGAATGATGGCCGCTGGCGCCGTTGCGGCGGTGGGATTATTGACGGGTATTGTTGCCGCGCTGAATGCGGGAAGTAGCGGTAAGACAGCCCCTACTCCCGCCGTCCCTTCAGAGATACAGGCAACTGATCACGTGGGCATTATTATAGGGGCGATGGCATCCGGCGTGAGCACAGATGATGCACGCCCGGTTCTCGACGGTAATGGAACACCCGGAAGCCTGATTCAGGTTTATGACAATGGCAGTCTGGTCGGGAGCACGATGGTTAACCCTGAAGGAAAATGGCGCTGGCAACCCGAGAACGCATTACCAGAAGGCGAACACGACTTCCAGTTCGCAGCGCTGGCGAGAGGTAGGCAGAGTGCCAAAAGCCCCGCCCTGAACTTTACTGTGGACCTGACTCCCCCGGATAAGCCCGTCAATATCAGCATCACCGACGGCAACGATAAGGATCTCTCCTCCGGCGGGGTGACCAACGCAAACCCGTTACACCTCAGCGGCAAGGGTGAGCCGGGCGATACCGTGCTGCTTTACGACGGCGACACGCTGGTGGGCACCACGGTGGTGGATGCCGGTGGCCACTGGCGCGCGGATATCACCCTGCCGTCAGAGGGTGACCACAATCTGCGGGCCGGCTTCCGTGACCCGGCGGGCAACGCGGGCGCGAAGAGCGAGCCGGTGACGGTCGATTACGACGTGACCCCGCCTGATGCTCCCGGCGCCATTGAGATTGCCGACGGCAACGATAAGGATCTCTCCTCCGGCGGCGTGACCAATGCAAACCCGTTACACCTCAGCGGCAAGGGTGACCCTGGGGATACCGTGCTGCTTTACGACGGCGACACCCTGGTGGGCACCACGGTGGTGGATGCCGGCGGCCACTGGCACGCGGACATCATCCTGCCGTCAGAGGGTGACCACGATCTGCGGGCCGGCTTCCGTGACCCGGCGGGCAACGCGGGCGCGAAGAGCGATCCGGTGACGATCGATTACGACGTAACCCCGCCTGATGCTCCCGGCGCCATTGAGATTGCCGACGGCAACGATAAGGATCTCTCCTTCGGCGGCGTGACCAATGCAAACCCGTTACACCTCAGCGGCAAGGGTGACCCTGGGGATACCGTGCTGCTTTACGACGGCGACATCCTGGTGGGCACCACGGTGGTGGATGCCGGTGGCCACTGGCGCGCAGATATCACCCTGCCGTCAGAGGGTGACCACGATCTGCGGGCCGGCTTCCGTGACCCGGCGGGCAACGCGGGCGCGAAAAGCGATCCGGTGACGGTCGATTACGACGTGACCCCGCCTGATGCCCCTGCTGCCATTGAGATTGCCGACGGCAACGATAAGGATCTCTCCTCCGGCGGGGTGACCAACGCAAACCCGCTACACCTCAGCGGTAAGGGTGACCCTGAAGATACCGTGCTGCTTTACGACGGCGACACCCTGGTGGGCACCACGGTGGTGGATGCCGGCGGCCACTGGCACGCGGACATTATCCTGCCGTCAGAGGGTGACCACGATCTGCGGGCCGGCTTCCGTGACCCGGCGGGCAACGCGGGCGCGAAGAGCGATCCGGTGACGATCGATTACGACGTAACCCCGCCTGATGCTCCCGGCGCCATTGAGATTGCCGACGGCAACGATAAGGATCTCTCCTTCGGCGGCGTGACCAACGCAAACCCGTTACACCTCAGCGGCAAGGGTGACCCTGGGGATACCGTGCTGCTTTACGACGGCGACACCCTGGTGGGCACCACGGTGGTGGATGCCGGTGGCCACTGGCGCGCGGATATCACCCTGCCGTCAGAGGGTGACCACGATCTGCGGGCCGGCTTCCGTGACCCGGCGGGCAACGCGGGCGCGAAAAGCGATCCGGTGACGGTCGATTACGACGTGACCCCGCCTGATGCCATTGAGATTGCCGACGGCAACGATAAGGATCTCTCCTCCGGCGGGGTGACCAACGCAAACCCGCTACACCTCAGCGGTAAGGGTGACCCTGAAGATACCGTGCTGCTTTACGACGGCGACACCTTGGTGGGCACCACGGTGGTGGATGCCGGCGGCCACTGGCGCGCGGATATCACCCTGCCGTCAGAGGGTGACCACGATCTGCGGGTCGGCTTCCGTGACCCGGCGGGCAACGCGGGCGCGAAAAGCGAGCCAGTGACAGTAAACTATGACATCACCAGCCCCGATGCGCCTGTACCAGAGGTACTGGAAAACAGTGTCGGGAAAGATCTTATCCTGCAAGGGCTGAGCAATGATGGTCATGTGAATATGGCCGGGAAAAACGGCGATGCAGGGGATATCGTAAAACTATACGACGGTAATACCCTGATCGGGTCATCCACCGTAAGAGCGGACGGTAGCTGGAGTGTAGCCGGTGAGCTCATTGGGGGAGACGGCAACCATAACCTGAAAGCCAGCTTCACCGATCCTGCCGGTAATGAAAGTGAAAAATCTACGCCCCTCACGGTGGATCTGGACACGGTCGCAGAAGCACCGTTATTCACCCTCACCGACAACACTCCCACTCTTACAGGAAGCGCTGGCAGTGTCGAGCCGGGCGCGCTGGTGACTATATACAACGGCACAACCCCCGTGGCGTCGTTTTCTGCAAATGCTGACGGTAGCTGGACGTGGCGTCCTACGCCGACACTGAGTGATGGCAATTATCAGTTTTCGGCCAAACAGACCGATCGCGCGGGGAACATCAGTGCTGCCAGCGAATGGCTGGGCTTTCGCGTTGCCACCACCGTGGATGACTTCAACGATACAACCGGACAGGGCTGGACCTTTGCCAGCGCATGGGACGGCGTCGGCTTTTTTGACGGTCAACAAGTTCAGCTTTCAGGGGGCAGAAACGCCGGTCACTCTACCGCTGGCGATATTATGTCCCGAACAATGCACGTTGAAGCGGGACACACCTATAACGTCAGCGTCAGAAGCCTGGTCTGGGCGACGACAGGTATCATTATCGATAACCCTTCACACTTCCTGACAATCACGGTAGACGGCGTGAAGGTTTTAGATAACGTGCAGGTCATTAATGGCGTGTACGGTGGAAGCTGGACAGCCAGTACCACCGGCAATGTTGTGATCACGCTTTCTGACAGCACCGACACCAATGGCGTCGGCTCGTGGATCGTTCTGGATAACTTTACGGTCAGGGATCAGGGGGTAACCGCAAGCAATCTCTTCAGCGACAACGCGCTGACAAACGAGCCGTTCAGTCTCGTCGAACATGTCCTGGCACTGACTGACAACATCGCCAGCCTCGACCTTTCCAGAGCGGCTGACCTGTACCAAACCACGGCGCAGGAGGTGCATGCCATCTCGCTCAAGGGCCATGGCCAGAACCTGCTGAACATTGGTATTGATGACTTACTGGCCCTGGGCCATGAAAATCAGTTCCTGAACAATGGCAATAAGCAGTTAATGGTCAAGGGTGACGAAGGAGACCGTGTGACGCTCGACACCATCGCGGGTGAACACGGGATAGCGCACTGGAACGCGCAGGCTGATGTGATGGTTGAGGGAGAGGTGTATCACGTCTATCAAAACGGCAACCATGATGTGGAAGTCTTAATACAGCAGGGAATACAGATTCAGATACAGTAAAAAAATCCCCCTGTAAATCAGGGGGAGCCTGCCATTCAAAACCGTAATGACACCCTGTCGTTACGGTTTTTTTCTGCCGGGAAAAGCGAGCAGGGAAAGGAGAGAAAGAGAGAACAGAACACAATAAAGCATGCTCTACCGTATCGGGAGAGCATGCCTGAGGCGTTACTGTTGTGCCGTAGCTGGAACGTTCTGATCGCCGCTTACACGCACAACAACGCGTCGGTTTGGCGCATAGCAGGAAACCAGCTCACGCTTGCCGGACGCGGCACAGTCATTAACAACCGGCTCGTTACTGCCGACGCTGGACGCCACCATCAAACGCGCAGGAAGGCCATTTTCTGCCAGCATCGTACGTACCGTCTGCGCACGCTTCAGCCCCAGCGCGTAGTTGCTACGATCGCTGCCGATAGCATCCGTATGGCCAATCACCTGAATTTGTTTCAGCTCGACGTTTTCACGTTTTATTGTCGCCACAAGGTCTTTCACCGCCTGGCGGCCCTGAGCGGAAACGCCCTTTTCACCGGACTGTCCAAAGCGGAACATAATATCGCCAGACAGGGTGTAATCTTTGTACTGAGGCGCGGCCAGAGTCTTACAGGCTTCCACGCTGGATGCGCGAGAAAGCACATGGGTCTGTTCGCGCAGCCCCGATAAATCCTTCTCCGCCTGCTCGCGCGTACGGGCTTCCGGCACGGCATTCATCGTGTCACTGACGCGCACGAAATAGGTTTGCCCGCCGTTCATTTCGACGTTGTAACCCTGTTCTTTACCACGATACTGCGGTGCATCGTTCTGGTATGCGCCAAGATTATGCTTACCCGGCGCCAGACAGAACACGGTATAACCGCCAGGCAGCAGTGCATCGTGGAATTCATTATCAACATAAATATGTGCCGCCCCGCCGGTGGTGTTACTGGCGTCACGGTAGTAAACAATTTGCGCCTGAGTCTGAGCGACGGGTGCAACAGGCTGATACGCCTTGCCAAAATTCTCCGCAGCTGTGGCGGTATGCATGAAAAATGCGGAGGAGGTAAACAGCGCCGCAAATAAAGAGGTCTTGAAAAAAGTCATAAATCCTCCAGAGGCCTCCCCGAAAGGAGGCCTGGAAAAGTTTAAGTTAGTGATTATTCACGTTGACGGTTACGCCAGCTTGTACCAGCAGTTCTACATCCTGGCTTTCCATGTGGTACACCTGGTACTCGACGCCTGATACCTTCACGTTACCCGCGTTGGTCCAGTTGCCCGGGTCGCTGTTGTCAGGCAGCAGATCGTTCAGATTCAGGACATCGCCCTTCTCACCTTTCACCATCAGCTGTTTTGCACCATCGTCCACAAACAGGTTGGTTTTCGCGTGTGTCAGAACATCGTTAATACCGATATTCAGGGTATCCGCCTTACCATTCACCATATCGATCTGGTTAACCACATCGGTTTTAGTGACCAGTTTGCTGAAGTCCAGCGGCTTCTCGTTATCCGTCAGGGTCAGCGTATTTTTATCCAGCACGCTGTGGGTTTGATGGCTATCCAGCGACGCAATAGACGTGCTGTCGTCGTGCACATCCTCACCCATGCTCATCATGCCCATAACACCGCTTGCTTTAGGCGTCCAGCTCACGTTGTCAAAGGCCAGAGAGCCACCACGCGTCCCGGTATACATATCGACAGCGGCAATCTCTTTCCCTGCAGGAGCGGAGAAGGAGATATGACGCGCGCTGGTGTACGTCTGGGTCGACAATACTGCACCGCTCTTGTCGTAAAACACGACCGTGACCGGTGCGTAAGCGATGTTCGCAGCAGGTGTCACCAGGTCCATTTCAACCGAGCCAACATACTTACCTGTACCCCAGGTCAGACGAACGGGTGCAGCTCTGTCTGCACGCATCAAGGCGTGATGTCCACCTCCGACGTACGGCTGATAGGCGTAGCCGCCGTAGGAACAGCTGATCACCAGCCCGGACTTCAGCGCGGTACCTTGTGGAATACCCACCTGCTGGCCAACCGCCCATTCAAAGTCCTCGGTCACTGTCGGGGAAACCACACTCAGGCTGCGTGAAACACCCGCACTCTGGTTCCCTGCTTTATCGATAGAGAACACGCTAAACGTGTGGTTCCCCAACGGCAGTGCAGACGGCGTTAAGCTCCAGCTGCCGTTAGCGGCGGCGGTGACACTGTACGTAGAACCGTTCACCGCGATGTACACTGTGCTACCTGCTTCAGCGGTACCGTTCAGCGTCGGCGTGTTGTCATCCGTTGAACCCGCGTTGGCCACGTTGCCCGTTACCGGACCGACGTTATCCGTGACGCTGGTGATCACCGGCGCGGCGTTGACGGTATCTACAGTGATCCCAAATTTCGACGAGGTAGCCGAACGGTTTCCGGCCCTGTCGATTGAATAAGCCTGGAATTCATACAGCTTGTTGTAGTTGGTCGTCACTGGATATGACCATGCGCCATTCGCAGCCGCAACCGCCGAGCCATAAGTCCCACCGGTTGCCGGGTCGATGATATACACCACGCTGCCCGCTTCCGCTGTCCCGCGTAAATCCAGGCCACGGTCGTTGGTTACACCACCGTTGCCTACCAGACCGTTATACACACCACCCTGAACATCATCGTAAGAGCCGGTGATAACGGGTGCGTTATTCACCGTATCCACAGTGATCCCAAATTTCGACGAGGTAGCCGAACGGTTTCCGGCCCTGTCGATTGAATAAGCCTGGAATTCATACAGCTTGTTGTAGTTGGTCGTCACTGGGTATGACCATGCGCCATTCGCAGCCGCAACCGCCGAGCCATAAGTCCCACCGGTTGCCGGGTCGATGATATACACCACGCTGCCCGCTTCCGCTGTCCCGCGTAAATCCAGGCCACGGTCGTTGGTTACGCCACCGTTGCCCACCAGACCGTTATACACGCCTCCCTGAACATCATCGTAAGAGCCGGTGATAACAGGTGCGTTATTCACCGTATCAACCGTGAGTGAGAAGGTTGATGAGTTCGCTGAACGGTTCCCAGCATTATCGATTGAGTAAACCTGCCAGGAATATGTCTGGTTATAGTTAGTTGTCGCCTGATAAGACCATTTACCATCAGCTCCCGCCGTTGTGGAAGCCACTGTCGCACCATTCGCCATGTTGACGAAATACACAACGCTACCTGCCTCCGCCGTACCGCGTAACTCAGGCGTGCGGTCGTTCGTTACGCCACCGTTGCCCACCAGACCGTTATAAATACCACCTTCTACGTTGTCATAAGCACCTGTAATAACTGGTGTCGCATTAACGGTATCCACGTTGATCGAATAGGTCTCAGATTTACCCGACACGTTACCCAGATCGTCTTTCGCAATGGTGTAGAACATATGCGGACGACCGGCAGCCGTGTCAGCAACCGCATGCTCCCAGGTCCAGTTACCTTTCGCATCAGTTTTCACCGTATCCAGCACCGCGTTGTTATACGCGTTGTAGATATACACGACGCTGTTTGGCTCAGCGGTTCCGCGCAGCTGCATATTGCCGTCGTTGCTCAGCCCACCGTCTGGCACCAGGCCGTTATAGATGCCGCCTTCCACGTCATCGTACGCCCCCAGAATGATCGGAGCTGCAGCGCGGGTATCCACTTCCAGACCGTAGTGGTTGGATTCGCCAGAGACGTTGCCCGCCGCATCCTGTGACGTCACGTAGAAGTCATGTTTCGCATCTGCCAGCGCAGGCGATGTCCACGTCCAGTTACCGTCCGCATCGGCATACACCGAAGCGATTGGCGTTTTGCTGTCCGAACCATAGATTGTCACCAGGCTGTTTTTCTCAGCCGTACCGCGCAGTTCTGGCGTGGTGTCGCGTGAACGGCCGCCATCGACGATCAGCGTACCCGCATCGTCATACATGCCGGTAATGGTCGGCGCCGTTGGCGCATCGGTATCAATCGTCAGATCCCACGGCGCGGTTGGTGCGCTTTTCACACCGGTCGGGCTCTGGAAGACCGCACTCAGAGACAGCTCGGTGCCGTTGTTCTGCGGTGGCAGCGTGTAGTTCCAGGTGCCGTCATTGCCTACGGTCACAGAATTAACAAGCGTGGTGCCGTCGTAAATGAACACGGTATCGCCCGCACGGCCAGTACCGTGCAGCGTTGGCGTGGTGTCATCGGTCACCGCCGGGTTCGCCAGGTCGCCCTGCACCAGACCTACATCGTCAGCGATGCGATCCAGCGTCCCTGTCGGAATGCTGGTGTCCAGCGTCAGCTCAAACGGTGCGGTAGGCGCACTGTCACCCGTTCCCGGATCTTCCGTCGCGGTGATCTGATATATCCCGTCCGCACTCAGCGCAGGGGTGATGGTCAGCTGCCAGCTACCGGTTACCGCATCCGCACGCACGCTATCGATATAATTGCCGTCAACGTACACCTTCACCAGTGCGCCCGGCGTCGCGCGGCCCACAACCGTTGGGGTCGTGTCATCGGTGTGACTGCCGCTGCCCAGATTGCCGGTAATGGCACCTTCATCATCCACGACGTGGCTGATGGATACGCCGTTACCGCTGGTGTCCACGATGAAGTGGATCGGGTCGGACGCAGGGCCGACGTTACCCGCTTTGTCTTCAATCGAGACTTTCCAGGTGTAGTCGCCGTCCGCCAGCGCAGGTGCCGGGGTGTAGCTCCAGTTACCGCTGCCATCGACAGGAACGCGCACGGTAGTGCCATTACCGAGATCGATAATAGCGGTACCGCCCGCTTCACCTTTACCACGGTAGGTTGGGGTGTTGTCATCGGTGGTGTCGTTGTTACCAATCAGACCTGGCGTACCGAAGTCGTCCCACAGTTCCACGTCAGCCGCTTCGCCTGGTGCGACGGAGTCCACAATAATGACCCACTCGCCGGTCTCCGGGCTGCGGTTGCCGGTCACATCTTCTGCGACCGCGCGGAAGCGGTGCTCGCCCTGCGCCAGCGCCGAATCAAACTCAATGGTCCAGCGTCCACCGGTGACCACCGCGCTGCCGATTGGGTTCGGGTTCGCGCCGTCGTACAGATAGACGGTGGTGCCATCCTGCGCAGTACCGGTAATAACCGGACGATCGTCATTCGTGATGCCACCGTTCTGTACCGTGCCAACGTGTGATTCGACATCGTCAATCACATCGGTGATTGCCGGAGCCGTTGGAATACCGCCCGCCAGCAGGTCAAAGGAGAACGCATCAGAAGGATCCGAACGCAGACCCGCTTTGTCTTCGGCGACCACTTTCACGTCATAATGACCGTTCGCCAGCCCCAGCGGCGGTGTCCACGTCCAGGTACCTTCATCGGTGGCGCGAACGGAAGCAACTTCACGGCCATTGACGATGATGTACACCAGGCTGTTCTCTTCGGCAGAACCTGCGAACGTCGGGGTGCTGTCGTCAGTGATATCGCCGTTTTGCAGATAACCTGTTTGCTGACCCGCGTCGTCAAAGACGGTGTCGATAGTCGGTTTCACCGGTGGCGTGGTGTCAACGATAAAGCCGATCGGATCGGAAGGTTCGCTGGTGTTACCCGCGGGATCGGTGATGACCACCACGGCTTCATGCTCGCCTTCTGCCAGTGGATTTTCTGGTGTGACTTCCCATTTACCGTCTTCACCCACGATCGCGGTACCTACCACTTCATCGTCGATGATCAGTTCTACGGTTTCACCCGGCACAGCGCCTTCGCCGCTGAATACCGGCTGGGTATCATCGGTCACATCGCCGTTATTAATTGGGCCGATAACCGGACCCTGATCGTCTTCAACGTCACCAATGATCGGTTTCACTGGCGCTTCGGTGTCAATCACCAGCTTCCAGGGATCGGTTGGCGCGCTTTCAACACCCGTTGGGCCACGGAATACCACACTCACATCCAGCGCGGCACCGTTCGTTTGTTCAGGCAGGGTATATTCCCAGCGGCCATCAGCGCCCACGGTTACGGAGCTAATAATGTCGCTGCCATTACGTACGAAAACGATGTCACCTGGACGGCCCGTACCGTGCAGGGTTGGCGTGGTGTCATCCGTCACCGCCGGATTCGGCAGGTCACCCTGATAGCGACCAACGTCATCCGATACGCGATCGAACGTCCCGGTCGGAACAACGGTATCGATGGTCAGCAGGAATGGACGTGTCGGAGGTGGAATTTCACCAGGACCGCTGAATTCCCCAGCCGTAATTTCATAGGTTTTACCCGACTCCAGCGCAGGGTTGATCTCAATGGCCCACGCACCGGTCGTTGGATCGGCAGTCATCGTACCCACCGCTTCCCCGTCAACATACAGCGTCACCAGAGAGCCAGGCGTTGCCGTCCCCACGATAACCGGTTTAAGGTCATCCGTGCTGCTGCCGCTGGCCAGCGGGTTGGTCAACGTGCCGGTATTATCTTCCGCGTGGCTGATGGATACCGCATTACCCACGGTGTCGACGATAAAGGTCACTGGCGCGGTGGCTTCACCACGGTTACCCGCAGCATCTTCCAGCGCCACAGACCAGCTATAGGTTCCGTCCGCCAGCGCAGGGGCAGGCGTCCAGCTCCAGTTACCTTCTGCATTGACGGGTACGCGAACGCTCTGCCCGCCACCGAGGTCGATCACAGCCGTCATGCCCGGCTCACCCTTACCGCTAATGGTCGGGGTGTTATCTTCGCTGATATCGTTATTATTAATTTCACGCGGGAACTGATAGTCGTTCCACAGTAAAACGTCGGTCGGCAGCGGCGGCAGTGTCGCCACAGCAGCGATGTTTGGCTCAGTATTGTTGTTAGAAGCGATGGTCTTTTTCATACTCTATTTCCAACTATATTCTGTTTATGTTCGGGAAAATCCCTGGATTAAAAAAACGGCTAAACGTTTTTACTTTCCGGAGGCGCCTTAAAGGCGCCTCCGTTTCCTGATATCAATTAGTGGTTTTGCAGCGTGACCGTCACTCCCATCTGAACGAGGATTTCGGTATTCAGGCTTTCCATCTGGAAGGACTGATACTCCACTCCGCCAACGTTAACCGTGCCACCGTCTGTCCAGTTGCCCGGGTCTATATCGTTTGGCAACAGGTCGCTGAGATTGACCCGATCGCCTGCATCGCCCTTCACCATCAACTGGTTGAAGTCGTTATCGTGGAACAGGTTCTGTGTGGCATTTTCCAGCACATCGCCCGCGCTCAGCGTCAGGGTGTTGTTGCCTGTTCCCGTTATGTCGAACACTTCCATTGACTGGATTTTGTTGGTCAGCGCGCTCATATCGAGATGCTGATCCGCACCCAACAACTTCAGCGTGTCCGTCCCTTCTCCCCCCTGGATCACCGCGTCGGTCAGGCTGGCCACGTCACTCACCTGATAGAGGTTGTCCGCCGCGTCGCCATACCAGACATCGCCCTGGTTATCCGCCAGGAATTCACCCGGCGTGACGGTTTTCGCCGTGCCGCTCACCACCAGGTTATCGATACTGAAACCAAACCCGGTGCTGCCCGGCTGCTCCTGATGGTGAATTTCCATCCGGTAAACCGGCGTATCCTCCTGGCCTGTGAACGACACATGGACGTTACGGTTGCTGATCGGCGCGTTCACAGGCTGAGAACCAATCACATTGCCGTTGATGTCATAGAACGTCACCACCGTAGACGGACCCGCAAATCTCGGGTTGAAATCGAAATCGACGGTTTTGGCGCCATACTGGAAGTCGACAAACATGCTGGCTTCCATCCCGCCATCTGCTGATGAACTGAACAGATACAGGCTGTTTGTGCTTCCCACCCCGATGGGCTGTCTGCCGAATTCGTAGTCAGCCGTACTGGTATCCGTCGTGTGTGAGAAACGCATTCCGTGCACCCACTGGCCCGCATTGATCGCCGTAAACTCATCAGCTGATTCAAAGTTGTTGGTGCTGGTGAAGTCGCTGGTACGGTAGTCCGAGCTGTTACCCGCCGCGTCCACAATGGCTGCCCCGACCGGAATATCGGTATAACCGCCCGGTGGCAGGCTCAGCGTCACATTACCGTTCGCGATATCCGCCGCCGTCAGCGTGTGCGTGACAGAGACATCTCCGACCTTCACCAGAACCGAATCACCCGCCGTCACGTTGCTGCCCGGCAGCGTGACGGTGACATCGTTACCGCTCCGCACCACGTCGGTCGGGGCGTCCGGTGCAACCTGATCCACCACCACGTTCTGTGACGACTCGGTGTAGTTACCTGCCGCATCAACAACACGGGTCAAAATGGTCCAGTCAGCGCTGTGGCCCTGCGTGTCCACATAGGCCCACTTATCACCGTCGACCAGCGCTTCCTGCCAGGTCGCACCGCCATCAACGGAGACAAGGACTTTGTCGCCCGCGTCCAGCGCAGCCGAGAGATGGCCGGTGACCAGGCTGCCAGGGCCGCTGTTATTGGTGATGAAGTCCGCATCGCTCACGCCGGAGTCTTTGCTCAGGCCGTCAGCCACCGCACTGGCCGTTGGCGCTTCGGTATCAATGGTGATTTTCCACGAATCGCTCGGTGCGCTTCTGACGCCCGTCGGGCTCTGGAACACCACGTTCATATCCAGCTCTGTACCGTTATTCTGCGGCGGTAACGTGTAGTTCCAGTTGCCGCCAGGGCCAACGGTGACAGAGTCAATCAGAGTCGTACCGTCGTAAATAAACACGACGTCGCCCGCCACACCGGTACCGCGCAGGGTCGGGGTGGTATCGTCGGTCACAGACGGGTTCGCCAGGTCACCCTGAACCAGACCGACATCATCCGCTATACCGTCCAGGGTGCCGGTCGGAATGCGGGTATCGAGCGTCAGCTCAAACGGTGCGGTTTGTGGACCGTCACCGGTGCCGGTGTTTTCACTGGCGGTGATCTGATATGTGCGATCCGCCGACAGCGCCGGGTTGACGGTGTACTGCCATTGACCCGTGGTCGGATCGGCCACCACGCTGTCAACCAGGTTTCCGTCAACGTAGACTTTCACAATGGCACCAGGCGTAGCGCGGCCCACAACGGTTGGAGTCGTGTCATCAGTGTGGCTGCCGCTGGCCAGGTTGCCCTGAATGCCACCTTCATCATCCACAACGTGGCTAATCGAAATCCCGTTTCCGCTGGTATCCACGATGAAGTGAATAGGGTCGGATGCAGGTCCGACGTTGCCCGCCTTGTCTTCAATCGAGACTTGCCAGGTGTAGTCGCCGTCCGCCAGTGCAGGCGCCGGGGTGTAGCTCCAGTTGCCGCTGCCATCAACCGGTACACGCACGGTGGTGCCATCGCCCAGGTCGATAATCGCCGTACCGCCCGCTTCACCCTTACCCCGGTAGGTCGGGGTGTTGTCATCGGTCGTACCGTTGTCGGCAATAATCCCCGGCGTGCCGAAGTCGTCCCACAGTTCAACGTCTGTCGCCTCGCCCGGCGCGACGGAATCAATGTTGATGACCCATTCGCCCGTTTCCGGGCTGCGGTTGCCGGTGGCATCTTCCGCTACCGCACGGAAGCGATGCTCGCCCTGCGCCAGCGGCGTACTAAATTCAATTTTCCACTGTCCACCCGTTACCACTGCACTGCCGATCGGGTCCGGGTTCGCGCCGTCGTACAGGTAAACGGTGGTACCGTCCTGACCGGTCCCCACGAGAGTTGGGCGGTCGTCGTTGGTGGTACCGTTTTGCTGTACGGTTCCGGTGTGAGACTCAACATCGTCAATCACATCGGTAATTGCCGGCGCTGTAGGGACACCGCCCACCTGCACGTTAAAGTTAAAGTCCTCAGACGACTCAGAGCGCAGTCCAGCCTGATCCTCCGCAACAACGCGGACGTTATACGGACCGTTAGCCAACCCCGGAGACGGTTCCCAGGTCCAGGAGCCGGTTTCGGTAGCGCGCACGGAATCCACCACTTTCTCGTTGACGATGATGTAAACGAGGCTATTTTCTTCAGCCGTGCCGCTGAAGGTTGGCGTGTTGTCATCGGTGGTTTCACCTGCCGCCAGGTTGCCGGTTCTGTCGCCAACGTTATCGAAAACGGTATCGATGGTCGGTCGTGCCGGTGGCGTGGTGTCAACGATAAAGCCGATAGGGTCCGACGGTTCGCTGGCGTTGCCTGCCGGATCGGTAATGACCACCACCGCTTCATGTTCGCCATCCGGCAGCGGGATTTCTGGCGTCACTTCCCAGTTGCCGTCTTCACCCACAATCGCAGTGCCCACCACTTCATCGTCGATAATCAGCTCAACGGTTTCGCCAGGCACGGCACCGCCGCCGCTGAATACCGGCTGGGTATCATCGGTGACATCGCCATCGTTAATCGGGCCAGTGATTGGGCCGACGTCATCTTCCACGTCACCGATCACCGGTTTTTCCGGCGCAGTCAGATCGACGATAAAGCCGATCGGATCGGACGGCTCGCTGGCGTTGCCTGCCGGATCGGTGATCACCACCACCGCCTCGTGCTGGCCTTCAGCCAGTGGGTTTTCCGGCGTCACTGCCCATTTACCGTCTGCCCCCACCACCGCGGTACCCACGACTTTATCGTCGATGATCAGCTCAACGGTGTCGCCCGGCGTGCCGTTTTCACCGCGGAATACAGGCAGCGTGTCGTCAGTGGTGTCACCGTCATTGATTGGGCCAACCACCGGACCGACGTCATCTTCCACCTCACCAATCACCGGTTTTTCCGGCGGGGTGAGATCGACCACGAAATCAATAGGATCGGACGGTTCGCTGGCGTTGCCTGCCGGATCGGTAATGACCACCACCGCTTCATGTTCGCCTTCCGACAGCGGTTTTTCTGGCGTCACTTCCCAGTTGCCGTCTTCACCCACAATCGCGGTGCCCACGACTTCATCGTCGATAATCAGCTCAACGGTTTCGCCAGGTACGGCACCGCCGCCGCTGAATACCGGCTGGGTATCATCGGTAATATCGCCATTGTTAATCGGGCCAGTGATTGGGCCGACGTCATCTTCCACGTCACCGATCACCGGTTTCGCTGGTGCAGTCAGGTCGACGATAAAGCCAATCGGATCGGACGGCTCGCTGGCGTTGCCTGCCGGATCGGTGATCACCACCACCGCCTCGTGCTGGCCTTCAGCCAGTGGGTTTTCCGGCGTCACTGCCCATTTACCGTCTGCCCCCACTACCGCGGTACCCACGACTTTATCGTCGATGATCAGCTCAACGGTGTCGCCCGGCGTGCCGTTTTCACCGCGGAATACAGGCAGGGCGTCATCAGTGACGTCACCGTCATTGATTGGGCCAACCACCGGACCGACATCATCTTCTACGTCACCGATCACCGGTTTCGCTGGCGCAGTCAGGTCGACGATAAAGCCGATCGGATCGGACGGCTCGCTGGCGTTGCCTGCCGGATCGGTGATCACCACCACCGCGTTGTGCTGGCCTTCAGCCAGTGGGTTTTCCGGCGTCACTGCCCATTTACCGTCTGCCCCCACTACCGCGGTACCCACGACTTTATCGTCGATGATCAGCTCAACGGTGTCGCCCGGCGTGCCGTTTTCACCGCGGAATACAGGCAGGGCGTCATCAGTGGTGTCACCGTCATTGATTGGGCCAACCACCGGACCGACGTCATCTTCCACCTCACCAATCACCGGTTTTTCCGGCGGGGTGAGATCGACCACGAAATCAATAGGATCGGACGGTTCGCTGGCGTTACCCTCAGGGTCGGTGATGACCACTACCGCTTCATGTTCGCCTTCCGGCAGCGGTTTTTCTGGCGTCACTTCCCAGTTGCCGTCTTCACCCACGATCGCGGTGCCCACGACTTCATCGTCGACAATCAGCTCAACGGTATCGCCAGGGTTCGCACCACCGCCACGGAAAACAGGCTGGGCGTCGTCAGTGGCATCGCCGTTGTGGATAGGGCCAGTGATCGGGCCAACGTCATCCTCAACTTCGCCGATCGTTGGTTTGCCAGGACCTGTCGGTGGAGGGGGAATAACGTCGCCGTTATCACCACCGTCATTGCCGCCACGGTTATGGCGAATAATGGAGCCGATGCCAATCGCCGCACCAATCGCCGCTAATGCACCCAGTGCCAGCAAGGCAGGGGAAAACGCGGTACCCGCAACCGCCAGACCGTCAAGGCTGGCAATCGCGCCTGCGCCCAGCGCTTGCGCAGAGGATTCACCGTCCAGCAGGAAAGCAGCTTCGTGGTCATCATCACCGTCGGTGGCGATGTATTCATGCCACTGACCATCTTCCCCTTTACCGACCAGTTCACCCGGATTATCAAAGTAGTCTTCGATAATCAGCTGCGGCTGATCTTCATCAGTGCCTTCCAGCATGATGAACAGGTCTTTACCGACACGTTTCAGGGTAATGTTTTCTGGCGCAACGCCGTTTTCCCCTTCAGCAAGAATGTACTTTGCATTCGGGATGGCTTTAATTTTGACGGCACTGCCTATTTTTTCACTGCGCAGAACGTCGGCTTTGACAATCGTATTTTTATCAACGACTGCAATATTTACTGGCTTGAGATTCATTCGCTAAATTCTCGTGTAAATAATCGATCTGTGTCTGCGCAACGCGCCAGACGCACTTCCATACGGGATTCTTTCCCTGGCTGACGCTATCTTCCTGTCAGAGCGACGGAGTCTTAATAAGACCTGTCGCAAACGACCAGGTTAAGGTTGCAAGGAGACGTAATAAAAGGAAGGGTCCGTTATCTGGCAGGCCAGGCAGGGCAGCGCTGAGGGGGAAAATAAAGTCTCAGTTAAAGACAAGTCTTAGCCAAATTTGCATTGACGGGATAGAGAATAAATTTTTCCTTTCCCGATTCAGGACAACCAGGAATGTCAGGCAAAAAAGTCATTGTCATGGACGCCAGCCCACTGCTTCGCGCTGGACTCCAGGGCTTATTATCAGAACATAGTCATCAGATTGTTGCGCAGTTTGGCACAATGGAAGAATTGCTGGATAAACATTCGTTGTTCAACGCCGACTTGATAATAATGGAGCATCTGCAACAACAGCCAGACGTGTTTTCTTCTCTGGCTCAGTTAATAAAAAATATCCCTGATACACAGGTAATGATTTTATCCTCATCATCCAGTGATTTTCACATTCAGCTTAGCAGGAAGGCGGGAGCTGCCGGCTATCTTAATAAAAACAGTACGCTGGACAACATCGTCCAGACTGTCAATAAAGTCGCATCCGGCCAGTTCTGTTATGGCAATGAACTGAGGCTGCACCGGACAAAATACCCGCGAGACGCCTCGTTGTTGTTATCGCTATCCCATACTGATATCTGTATCTTGCGCTACATTTCTGCGGGCTACAGCAATCAGGTCATTGCCGGCATAATGAATACAAATAATAAACGCGTCAGCGCTTATAAAAAGCGCATCATGCTGAAATTTAAAATATCCAAATTGACTGAACTGGTGGATCTGGCAAAACGTAATTATCTCTATTGAACAGAAATGACGCCGGGAAATGACTAACGACCACGAAACTCGCGACGATAGCGGGAAGGTGAGGTATTAAGCTGCTTTTGAAAGTGGCGCCGTAAAGAGGTCGTGGAAGGGAAGCCGACGCGTTCGGCAATATCTTCCACTGGCCGATCGGTTTTTTCAAGAAAGCGCTGGGCAACGAGAATGCGCTGGTTCAAAAGCCAGTTTGAAAAACATTCCCCCGTCGTTTGCTGAAAGCGGCGGGTAAAGCTCCGGCGGCTCATGCAGGCTTTCTCCGCCACGCAGTCCAGCGTGATGGCCAGCTGTAAATTCTCTGTTGCCCAGGCCAGCGCGTCGGTGAAGTTATCTCCACGACGCGTATTCTGCACCGGCAACTCCACAAACTGCCGCTGCCCGCCCTGACGATGAGGCGGCACCACCAGCAAGCGCGCCACGCGGTTGGCGACATCCGCACCCCACGCCTGTCGAACCAGATGCAAACAGCAGTCGATACTGGCTGCCGTTCCTGCTGACGTCACAACATCGCCATCATCAATGTAAAGCACATCTTTATCCATCTGCACTGAAGGATAAAGACGCTGAAAGTCCGCCGCCCATCGCCAGTGCGTCGTTGCCGGACGGTTTTCCAGCAGGCCTGCGGCGGCCACCACGAACGTGCCCATACACAACCCAACAATGCGGGACCCGGCCGCATGCGCATTTTGTAACGCCGTTAACAGTTCAGGCTCCGGTGCATGCTCAGGCACATCCCAGCCCGGCACAATCACCATATCCATCCCGGCTAACGCATCCAGACCTCGGTCGACCACGATGGAAAAACCGGCATTGGTTTTAAGCGCGCCGGGTGTAGTGGCACAAACCACGAGCTGACACAGGGCGTCCCCCTGCGGCGTCAGTGCTTTCTCAAACACGGCATAAGGCACCGAAAGGTGAAAAGGAATAATGCCTTCAAAGACTACGATACCAATTTTCAATGTCATGACCGCCTCCGTAAGCCAGCCAGTATAGAGGGCTGGCTGGCCACTGGGATTTCAGTTCGGTCTTATTTTTCCACCGCCAGCGCCATCACCTGATCCGTGGTCATGATTTCAGCAAAGACATCCGCGACGCCTGCCAGCGCTGCACGCTGCAGCGTGTCGTGATCCACCACGCCCCCCTTCCCGTCATCCAGATCGCGCGTGGCTGTCGCATCTTCCGGAATAATCACGCTATAACCCAGCGGTACAGCATCACGTGCAGTCGATGAGATACACATATGCGTCATCAGGCCCGCCACGATGACCTTTTTAATTCCCTGTTTCTTTAAGCGGGCATCCAGATCGGTGCCCACGAAAGCGCTCGGGGTCTCCTTGGTAATAATGGTGTCCTGCGCAGTCGGCTGCAGATCCTTATGGAACTGGGCAAATACGGAATTCTCAGCGAACAGCGGAGTACCGTTTTGCTGCGGGCTATTTTTTGTTATGTGACGCACAAAGTAGACCGACATCCCTTTTTGGTGTGCATACTCGACCAGCTTTTTGTTTTTCAACAGCACATCCGCGCCATCCGGGATAACCATCCGGCCACGGAAGTCCTGACCCGCGTAATATTCATTCTGAATATCCACCACGATTAACGCGGTTTCAGATGCGGATAAAGACGTCGTAGCAACAGCGCCTGACATCGCGCGAATTGTTTTTGTATTCACCTGATTTGTCTCCTGTGCGGTGGCCTGGCTGGAAAATGCGCTCATCATGCTCACCAACAGTGCGGTACGGAAAATCGTTTTCATAACAAGAACTCCCTCTGTGTTGTGTTCGGGAGGCATTATTTCGTATTGACGCAAAAGACAGGAGTCACCTGAAGAACGAAAAACGGTACTTTTGGGCCAATATAAAAAGGATTACCCATCGTTCCTGCAGAACAAATATGCCAGAAAAACCCACCACTCTAATTTTCATGTCATTGAAATAGCGCTATTTTCCGCTTATTGACCGGCGGGTAATATCGTTGCAGATATGGTATAGTTATGCATAATATTCATGCCTGTGTTCATCAGGCAAAGCCCTTTGAACCAGGATGATAAAATGAATAGCGTATTAATCGTGGATGACCACCCGGTTGCCCGTCTGGCGGTGAGAATGTTGCTGGAAAAAGACGGGATGACGGTGATCGGCGAGACTGATGATGGCCTTAAGGCATTACAACAGGCACGTCAGTTACTTCCGGATTTGGTTATTGTCGATATCGATATTCCTACAATCAATGGGATTAACGTTGTTCAGCGACTCCGTGCGAATGATTTTAAAGGCGGGATCCTGGTTCTGACGGGTAAAGATGACGATCATTATATTAAGCGTTGTGCCGGTGCGGGCGCCGATGGGTTTATTAGCAAGCGCAATAATCTGACGGAACTTCATGACGCTATCCGTGCAATCAAAAGTGGCTATGGTTTTTTCCCGATTAATCGCGCCCGCCAGATTGCCGCAGAGGATATTCCGCTGGATGACAAAGGGAATATTGCCAGTCTGTCGGATAAGGAACTGCAGGTTCTGCATTTTCTGGCAAAAGGAAGCCGGATTGTCGATATCGCCGGGGAAATGATGATCAGTGATAAAACGGTCAGCACCTATAAACGCCGCCTGATGAAAAAGCTCGATCTTAAAAGCCCGAAAGACATTTATGATTTTGCCCTGCGCAACAAAATAGAATGAGCCAACACCGGGTCTTAAAGGGAAAAATGTGACGGAATCCCCTTCGGCGGCGCGCCCGCTACGCATACTGACTGTAGACGATCACCCGGCAAGCCGGCTCCTGCTCAGGCAGCAATTGATCCGCCTGGGGTATGAGGTTGTCGAGGCAGAAAACGGCGAACAAGCCCTTGTGCGCTGGAGCGAACAGCAGGTTGATATGGTCATCACCGATTGTAATATGCCGGCGATGGACGGGCTAACCCTCACCCGGCTGTTACGGGAACGGCAGCAAAAACCGTTAATTATCCTTGGTCTCACCGCGAATGCTCAGCCCGAAGAGCGTAGCCGCTGTATTGCCGCAGGTATGGACGACTGCCTTTTCAAACCGCTCAATCTGAAGCAACTGGAGGCGGGTCTACAGCGGGTATCCCGAAAAGAGGCGACTACAAAACTTGCTGACCCGGAAGGCCTCGGCCAGTTTATCCGTGTGGACAATCTTCGGTCGTTAACCGGCGATGACAATACCTTATTGTTCACCCTGCTGAATGCCACGCGGGATGAAAACCAACGCGACATGCAACCCTGCCTTACGCTGGCCCGTCAGGGCGACTGGGCAGCGCTGGCGTATCACGTACATCGCCTGGCCGGTGCCGCCGATATCATTGGCGCAACTGCGATAGCGCAGCAGTGTCGCAGTCTTGAAAAGGCATGCGATGGGACAACGTTGCCCGTCGAGTCTGAAATTGTGCCCCGCCTCCAGGCCCTGCTCAGGGACGTCGCGGCGCTGAATCAGGCGATTACAGCCTTCACCACACCACGCTAACCTCAGGTTTACTTTTCTTCACACGCTGTCGAGCGGGCGCCTGCGCCTGGCCTGTCCTGTTTTTCACCGACAAGGACTACACGCCTATAGTCTTTCCCTTACACGCCTATCATCCTGCCCTCATGTATCTCACTGACCTGGAATTTATATAGTGACCCCGTTGTCACCATGGCAACGTTTTTGAAATAAAGAAGGTTGCCATGTTAAATAATTTATTTGAGACCACTACAACAGAACTGCGTTTTCTTATTCTGATGCTCTTGCTGATCAACCTCACGGGCGTTTTATTTTTATTATTTACGCCTCATTAATTAAAAGGTATTCCTTGTGAAAAAGACATTTCTTATTCTGCCTGTGCTCACAGCATTAACCATGACTGCGCACGCTAAATCATTGACGCAGTCCACCCTGTCTCTGGAACAGGCATCTGTACTCGCCAGCGAAGCCGTTAAATCGTGCAGCGCTAAAGGCTATAACGTCAGCGTGACGGTTGTCGATGCTGCAGGCCTCACCCGTGCGGTACAGCGTATGGATAACGCCGGGCCACACACCCTGACAGCAAGCTATCAGAAAGCGTTTACCTCTGCGTCCAGCGGAGCGGCGACCAGCCAGCTTCTGGAAAACTCAAATAAGTATCCGGCGGCGAAAAACCTCGGCGATATCCCGGGTTTCTTATTACTGGCTGGCGGCGTACCGGTTAAAGAAAATAACGCCACCATCGGTGCCATTGGTATTGGCGGCGCGCCGAGCGGTGATATTGATGAAGCCTGCGCACTCGACGCTATTAAAAAGCTGAAATAAGTAAAGCTATATGTCATTTATCGGAAAGATAAAAAGGAACTTATTATGAAAGTAACGCCACGTCTTTTATTCGCCTCTGTGATTTCACTGTGCGCTTCCGGCCCGGTACTGGCTGCCGAAAACGTTAAAGAAGGCTATTACGGTGCCCTGAACCTGATTGACACCCATCAGAAGGCCAAGAGCATGAACCTGAGCGAACGCCCGGGGATCGGTTCATTTGTGGCCGGGGACGAAAAAGAGCACAAGCTGAACGGTTCCGTGGCCGCCGGCTATCAGTTCGGCAATAACTGGCGTACCGAAGCGGAATATGTGTTTAAAGAAAAAACAGAATTCACCAGCGGATCTTCCACGTTTGCGACCAGTTTCAACCACATGAAAGTTGATTCTGAACGTGCAATGCTCAACGTTTATCGTGACTTTATGATCACCGACAAATTCGCCCTGTACGCAACGGCGGGTGCCGGTGTGGCGAAAGTGAAAGTGGGTGGCTGGCAGGGTAATGACACCCGCGAGTTCGCTGGCAACACGCAAACCAACTTTACCTACTCCGTGGGTGCTGGTGCATCTTATGAAGTTATTGACGATCTGACCCTGTACGCCACTTATCGTTATGTCGATATGGGCAATATCGAAAGCGGCCGTAACACCTTTGTCAACGCCCGCAGTCTGCAGGATGAAAACCTGCGTGGACGCCTGGTGAACAATGAATTTGTATTCGGCGTGCGCTACGTCCTGTAAGGCACGTTGACAGACAGTTTCATCACCCTCATTTCAGGTATTTTTCCTCTCTTTTATGCCACTTTGCCTGTCCTTACCGCCTGTCTGCCGGGCGGTAAGGTTTTTTTGCTCAAGAGCGCTCACCGATCGGATTTCCCTTCAGTACGCTGACGCCCCTCATTCCGGCACCACCTCCACGCTCGCCGACAACCCGGCTACCAGCTCAACCCCCTTCGGCAATGCATCAATATGTATGCGCACCGGGACGCGCTGCGCCAGCCGCACCCAGCTAAACGTCGGCTCGACGTCGGGAAGCCCAAGCCCGCCCGTCTCATCGTTGTTATCACCGATCCCATGGCCGATGCTCTCGACATGTCCGGCAATCACCGGTTCATAACCCATCAACACGATATGCGCCGTGTCCCCAACGCGAATATGGCGAAGTTTGGTCTCCTCGAAATACCCCACCACCCAGAAACTGTGCGCATCGACGATGGCGACCTTAGTCTCCCCCGCGGTAGCATAGTCCCCCGGACGAAGCCGCAGATGGGTGATATAACCCGAGACGGGAGCCCGTACGGTGGCATGGGACAAATTAAGCTCGGCCAGCTCCAGCGCGGCCTGCGCACCGTGATAATTCGCCACCGCGACGTTCGCGGCGCTGCCCGTTTGCTGTAAATCCTCGCTGGATATCGCGGCTTTAATCTGTGCGCGTCGTCTGGCGGCATCCTGTCGCATCACCATCTCATGCCGTCTGGATTCCACCTCCGCCTGCGCGCTGGCCACCGCCAGCGTGAGCCAGTGCGGGTCGATAGCGTAGAGCACATCGCCCCGGTTAACCCACTGGTTATCCCGGACGGCCACGCGGATTACCGGCCCGGATACGTCCGGCGCAATCTGTACCACATCCGCCCGCACACGGCCGTCGCGGGTCCAGGGCGTTTGCGCATAATGTTTCCACATCATAAAAGCCAGAAGCGTGGCCGCCGCGACGGCACATAACGTCAGCGCATAGCGACCGACCAGAGAAAGTAATGATTTCATCTAAATAACCCCAGCGCGGTCAGGCCCTGCATCAGCAGGAAAAAGGTGACCAGATAAGTTGAAACGTCCAGCAGCGGGCGAAAAGGCAAACGACGGTAGAGCCTGCTGAGGGATAAAAGCGCGATGAGTGCCAGCGTGCACGCCAGCGCCGCGAGCGCGGTGACAAGCAGTCCCGGGATAAAAACGCCCCCGATATTCAGATCATTGACCATCGTCTGCCCTCCGTAATGCGCAATGTAAATCCACCAGATGGCCGACAAACTGGCGCGTTTGTGCATCTGCGGCAGGCAAACAGAGGCGGATGTGGTCGGCGATGTGTTCACGCAAGGCGTCGGTGTCGTTCAGGTGATACAGGCGCGCGCTGATCTCTCTGCTCGCGGGCATATCGCAGCGGCGTAAATGCATCACCGAAAGGCCGATGCGCAGCGCGCGCAGCAGCGGGTTAAGCACCTGCTCTGAGGCACGTCCGCTGCGCTGCAGGCGCGGCAATAACAGGGCAGCGCGGTCAATCATCAGATTGGTCCAGTGCGTCTCATCCAGCAGAAGCTTGCCCTTCACGCTGCGACGAATATCGCGCTGGCACAGCGTGTGCAGACGTGCGATGGCCGCGTCGGCCTGCACGGTTTGCAGCAGGCTCATGCTGATAACAGCAAAGCCGGTTGCGGCAAACAGCGCAATGGCGGTATTGGCCGCCGAGGCAAAATCTCCGCTGTAGTGGGCACCCAGCTCGCACAACACCGGCAGCGTCAGGGTGATCCCCATCGCCATAAACGTGGTGTGAGGACGTGCCTGAAGCGACCCGGCCAGCAGATATACCGGCGCCAGCACGGCCACCAGCACGGGGAAATCGCTCACCTGCGGAAGCAGCGCAAAGCTGTACAGCAGGCTAATCAAGACGCCCCAGAACGAGCCAATAATGTATTTCACTATGTGCGGAGCCGGGGTGTCGAAACTGCCAAACAGCGTGCAGCAGACCCCAAGGATAGAGACCGCCGTGCTGCCATCGGGCCAGGCGGAGAAGATCCAGACCAGGCAGCCGCTCAGGATAATGGCGAACGCGCCCAGCGCGGTGCGGGCGGCAGTAAGAGGATCGCGATGAAAAACATACCCTTTAACTGCCCTGCCCGCCGTCAGTCCGTGGGCGGGCTTCGCATGGTGGATCGCATCAGAAAGACGTTCGCACTGCTGCAACAGCGTAATGGCCTGCGTCAGATAACGGACAAAACTGGCCAGCAGCGCGTCGTTCATCGTCCGGGCCTGTGCAGCGTAGCGCTCTGCGAGCTGTTCACTGCGTGCTATTAACGCATCTGCCGTGCTGTGGCGTGCAGCATCTTCATCCCCCAACCAGGCCTGAACGTCGTCGAGCAATACCTGCAACCCGGCAGGCACCGTCGCCGGTAAGCGATCGCGTAATTCACAGTTGACGATGACCAGCCGCGCCAGTCGGTCATGGATAGCCTTTCTGCCCTGCCGCACCGGAGCAGACAGGGCAAAATCATACGGAATATGGTGGCTTATGCCCTGCAGAAACTGCAGCGCCAGCGCCAGATGCAGCGGGTCTGAAACCGCGACGGGTTTGCCTGCGAGGGTGTCAGCCACCCGCTCACGCGCGGCGTGCAGGGTTTGCGATAACTTACTGTTGAACAGGCCGGAGATACGCGCGGGTAACACATAGCGATGTATCAGCGCCGCGCAGAAGATCCCAATGACAATCTCCTGCACACGGATAATGGCGATATTAAAAATCCCGCCGGGGTCGGATACCGCAGGAAAACCAATCAGGCTCGCAGTGTACCCGGCCAGCACAAAGGCATACGCCCGCGGGGTGCGCTCCAGCAGAGATAAATAGAGGCAGAACGTGATCCAGCCCGACAGCATCACGCTGCAGAGGATCGGCATATTGACGAAGACAGGTACGATGGCAACGGTGGCGCAGGCCCCCACAACGGTGCCGGCCAGACGATAGAGACTTCTGCTCAGCGAGGCCCCCACCGACGTCTGCGACACGATATAGACGGTAATAATGGCCCACGATGGACGTTCGAGGCCTATCGACAGCGCAATGTAGTAAGCGAGCATCGCCGCTGCAAAACTTCTCGCGGAATAGAGCAACGCACTGGCATCGTTACGCAGCACGGGAGATAACCGCTCACGCATGCCGCGCCACAAATAAGAATGAAAAGCGTTTAATGTGTTCATGCCAGAATTATTACTGGCTTGCGAACCCGCTTAAATACTCTATTCTGTCAAAAAATACCTAAATGTTGCCAGAAACGTGAAACCTCAACTTGCCAATACGCTCTTCGACCCTGACGCCACCGCATGCCCGGCCGTAGCCCGACATCTGGATTTCGTGGAGTACGCCGCGGAAGTGCCGATGCACACCCACCGTAAGGGGCAGCTGATTATTGCTTTGTATGGCGCGGTGATTTGTCATGCGGAAAATGATATCTGGATCGTGCCGCCAGACTGTGCCGTCTGGATCCCTGGCGGGATCGCACACAGCGCCAAAGCGACCTGGAATGCTCATCTCAACTATCTGTTTATTGAGCCCGGTGCCGCCGCGCTGCCGGAGAAATGCTGCACGCTGGCCATTTCCCCGTTAATCAAAGCGCTGGTTGACCGTTTGACACATGAACGCGTTGATTATCCGCCAGAGAGCCATGCCGCGCGGCTGACCAGAGTGACGCTTGATGAGCTCGCCAGCATGCCGCAGCAGAAGCTGAGCCTGCCCGTTTCAGCCCATCCCAAAATTCGCGCCATGGCCGACGCGCTGGTCAGCCATCCTGACGACAGAAGCACCCTGAAAGCATGGGCGAAACGGCTGGCGCTGAGCGAGCGCTCCTTTGCGCGTTTGATGGCGCGCGAGACCGGGCTGAGCTTTGGCCGCTGGCGTCAGCAGCTACAGTTGATTATTGCTCTGCAGGAGCTGGCAAGCGGTGTCCCGGTCCAGAACGTGGCGACAACGCTTGGGTATGAATCCGTGAATGCGTTTATCACCATGTTCAGGAAAGCCATGGGCACCACGCCCGCGCACTATTTTGCCGAACGAAAAGTCAGCGGCCGTTAACCCGGCCCTTCGCTGCCTGCAGCAAGCAGGGGAACCAGCACATCGCTAATCGGAACGGGAATACCGTGAGCACGACCATAGCGCTGGATCACGCCGTTGCGGATATCCCACTCCATGGGACGGTTGGCCTGACGATCGGCCAGGATAGACGTGCCTAAATCGGCAGGTGCGCGCTGGAAATTCGCCAGGATCTCCTGCGCAACGTCATCGTGCAGCACCGCGCCTTCTGCTCGGGCCACGGCAAGCCCCTCGCGCAAATACGCCAGCGCCAGCTCGCTGATATCCTCACGGGAGAACATCCCGGCACGACGATTCGCAAGCACCATCAGGCCTGCAACCGCATTTTGCAGCAGCTTGCGCCATGCGACGGTAAGAAAATCTGCCGACAAGTCTACTGCGCAGCGCGTGCCATTCAGCGCATCAGCCACCCGTTTTGCCTGCGGCACATCCGGCAGCGTCAACCGCGGACTGGCCCGCAGCCAGACTGACGCATCCGGCTCACGCTGCGCCGGGAACCAGACCACCGACGGCAGTACCGTCGCGCCATTGACCCACGGTGCCAGCTGGGCTTTTTGCTCGACGCCGTTTTGCAGCGCGCAAACCACCGTGTTTTCATCGCACAGCGCGTTCAGCCATCCCGCGCTGTCGGCGTTCTGGGTCGTTTTCACTGCGATAAAAACCAGATCGTACGGACGATCGATGACCGTCGGATCGGTTAATACCGGCCCGGGTACCACGATTTCCCCTTCATCGTGCCGCAAACGTAATTGCGGATGTGCGGTACGTCCGCACAGTTGCGGCGTGCGGCCAGCCTCATGTAGCACCGCAGCGATAGTGGTTCCGATTGCACCGGGTCCAATCAGCGCAATGGTTGGATAGTCAGACATTGTTAACTCCCCTGGTCGCTAAAGCCCTAATCAGTGTGCCGTGGCGTTCAGCATAGCCGCCACACGTCCCTTTATACCACCGCCTGAAGTGGGAGCCATACCCGTTGTCTATACTCATTTCATCTACGACAACGGAGTGCACCATGCCATTACCCGATTTCCATTCCTCTGAACCTTATACCCTTGGTATTGAACTTGAACTGCAGGTGGTTAACCCGCCGGGGTACGATCTGAGCCAGGACTCCTCCGCCCTTATCGCTGCCGTCAAAGACGACATCAAAGGCGGGGAGGTGAAGCACGATATCACCGAGAGCATGCTCGAAATCGCCACCGGCGTGTGTCAGAACATTGATCAGGCCGCCGCACAAATCTCGGTGATGCAGCAAAGTATTCTGCGCGCCGCTGCGGAGCAGCATATTCAGATCTGCGGCGGTGGGACGCACCCTTTCCAGAAGTGGCAGCGTCAGGAGGTGTGTGATGACGAGCGCTATAACGTCACGCTCGAACGGTTTGGCTATCTGATTTTGCAGGCGACGGTATTCGGCCAGCACGTGCATGTCGGGTGTCGGACCGGCGACGACGCTATTTATCTGCTGCATGGTTTGTCGCGCTTTGTCCCCCACTTTATTGCTCTGGCGGCGTCCTCACCCTATATGCAGGGTACGGACACAAAGTTCGCCTCGTCGCGACTCAATATCTTCTCGGGATTTCCGGATAATGGACAGATGCCGTGGGTGAACAACTGGCAGGAGTTCGAAGGGCTGTTTCGTCGTCTGAGCGCCACCAGCATGATCGACAGCATTAAAGATTTACACTGGGATATTCGCCCCAGCCCGCATTTTGGCACGGTCGAGGTGCGGGTGATGGATACACCGCTGACGCTCGGCCACGCGATCAACATCGCCGGGTTGATTCAGGCGACGTCTCACTGGCTGCTGACCACGCGGCCCTATAAGCATCAGGAAAAGGATTTTCTGCTGTACCGCTTTAACCGTTTTCAGGCGTGTCGTTATGGGTTAGAGGGCATTCTGACAGACGTGCAGACTGGTGAGCACAAAACCGTGGCGGAAGATATTGCGTGGCTGCTGGAGCAGGTTGCGCCGTCGGCCGAGAAGCTCGGCGCGACGAGCGCGATTAAGGAAATAGCCCTGATGTTAAAACAGGGCAAGAGCGAGGCGCAGCGCATGCGCGATTTTATCGCAGACGGCGGTTCGCTTATTTCTCTGGTTCAGAAACATTGCGAGCTGTGGGCGACGAGTCCGTAAGGCGATGCCCCCACTCACGCAGGCGCTGGAACAGCACAAACAGCGCCGGGATAAACAGAATGCCGACCACGGTGGCCACCAGCATCCCGCTGAACACCGTGGTGCCAATGATGCGGCGGCTCTGCGCCCCTGCCCCGGACGCCAGCATCATCGGCAGCACACCGATAATAAATGACACCGCCGTCATCATCACCGCCCGGAAGCGGCGGGAGGCACCTTCACGGGCCGCATCGACAATCGCCATCCCCTCATGACGCCGTGCGCGGGCAAACTCGACGATCAGGATCGCGTTCTTGGCCGCCAGCGCGATTAACAGCACCAGGCCAATCTGCACATACACATCGTTGGCGTATCCCGCGATCCACAGCCACACCAGCGCGCCCCCGATGGCGAACAGGACTGAGAGCATCACGCTCGCGGGCAGCGTCCAGCTCTCATACTGCGCGACAAGGAACAGCCACGCCATAACCACCGCGGCCAGGACAATCCAGATGGCCTGATTCCCGGTCTGCTGCTCCTGATAAGACATCCCGCTCCAGGCATAGTCGTACCCGGCAGGCAGGTTTTCCGCCAGAAGCTCGCTCATCACGGCCATCGCCGTGCTGCTGCTCACGCCGTCTGCCGCCGACCCGCTCACTGACACCGACGGGAACTGGTTGTACTGCTGCAGGAACGGTGCACCAACGGTCGGGGTAATCGTGACAAGATTACTCAGACGCACCCGCTCACCGTTATTGCTGCGCACGAACAATTCGCTGATTTGCCCGGCACGCTCGCGCCACTGCATTTCGTTCTGTACCACCACGTGGTAGACGCGGTTGTTAACGCTAAAATCCCCGGCACGCGTGCCGCCAAAGGCGGTTTGCAGGCTGCTGAAGATGCGCGAGACCGGCACGTCGAGGCGGGCAGCGCGCTCGCGATCAACGGTCAGCGTCAGCTGCGGCACGTTGCTGCTCCAGGTGGTAAACACCCGGTTAAGCTGCGGATGCTGGTTAGCTTTTATCAAAACGTTGCGGGTAACGCGTTCCAGCTCCGCCGGGCTTTGCCCCGCCTGGGCCTGAATACGCAGGTCGAAGCCGGAGGCGTTGCCCAACCCCGGCAACGTCGGCGGGGCGAAGGTCATGATGGTCGCTTCCGGCAGCGCCAGCAGCTGACGCTG
The DNA here is from genome assembly GCF_027924865.1 of Enterobacter sp. 200527-13. Lineage (NCBI taxonomy): Bacteria > Pseudomonadati > Pseudomonadota > Gammaproteobacteria > Enterobacterales > Enterobacteriaceae > Enterobacter > Enterobacter sp. 200527-13. Next base: position 259,100 of record NZ_BSCM01000001.1, on the reverse strand, counting down.
CAGCGTTCCCATCACCTCATCAAGCGGCGGACGCTCCCCCCATGTCTTCAGCATGATGGAGATAAACCCGCCGTTAGACGCGCTGGTACCGTTGAGAATGTTAAAACCGGAGACCTGAATCACATCCTCGACCGCAGGGTGTCTGGCGATAAGCTCCCGCGCGGTGGTCATCACCGCTTCGGTACGCTCCAGCGACGCCGCTTCCGGCAGTTGCACGCTGGCGAAGAAGTAGCCCTGATCTTCCTGCGGCAGGAAGCCCTTTGGCATCGACATAAAGCTGAACACCACCACGCCCGCCGCGCCGGCCGTTGCCAGCAGCACCAGCCACGGACGGAGGTTGATGCAGTTAACGATGCGGGTATAAACGGTGCGCGTGGTATCCAGTCCGCGGTTGAAAACGCGGTAAACCGCAGCTGGCTTCTTCGGGCGCGGGCGCAGCAACAGCGCACAGAGCGCTGGCGTCAGGGTCAGCGCCACCAGGCTTGAGAGCGTGACGGCGGTGGAGAGCGTGACCGCGAACTGGCGATACAACTCCCCCACGATCCCCGGCAGCAGCGCCACCGGCACAAACACCACCAGCAGCACCAGGGTGGTGGCAATCACCGGCCCGGCAATCTGGCGCAGCGCCTGTGCGGTAGCCGCCGTGCGGCTTTGCCCTTCCGCCATTAGCGTTTCAACGCTCTCCACCACCACAATGGCGTCATCCACCACCATGGTGAGTGCCAGAATAATGGCGAACAGGCTGAGCGTGTTGGCCGAATAACCGAGGGTATAGAGCACCGCAAAGGTGCCGACCAGCGACACTGGAATGGCGAGCGCCACAATCAGCGTCGCACGCCAGCTCTGCAGAAATAAGGAAACCACCACCACGACGGCGAGCAGGGTCAGCGCCAGCGAGACGCCAATCTCCTTGATGGTCGCAGCGACGAAGGTGGTGGTATCGAATTTTACTTCATAGGTCAGATCGTCCGGGAAGCGTGCCGAAAGTCGCTCTAGCTCCGCGCGAACCGCATCGGCTACGCGCAGGGCGTTGGCGGACGGCGTAGGGTAGATGCCAAGATAGGCGGAGTCATGCCCGTTCAGCTGGGCGCCGGAGCTGTAGCTGCGCGACCCCAGTTCAATCGTGGCAACATCTTTCAGGCGCACCAGCTGGCCCATCTCCCCCGCACGGATAATGATGTCTGCAAAGTCCTCAGCCTGATTTAAACGCCCCAGCCCGTTAATCGTCAGGGTTTGCTGCTGGCCGTTAAACACCGGCGGCGTTCCGACCTGGCCTGCCGCCCCCTGGACGTTCTGCTCGCGTAACGCCTGAGCCACGTCATCGGTGGTCACGTTCAGGGCGTTCATGCGATCCGGACGCAGCCAGATACGCATGCTGTAGTCGCGTGCGCCAAACATCTGCACCTGCCCGACGCCCGGCAAACGCGCCAGCGCTTCACGCACCTGCGTGCTGGCGTAGTTACTGACGAAAAGCGGCGTGTGGGTATTGTCCGGTGAGTAAAGGCTTACCCCCATAATCAGATTGGTGGCGCGTTTACGCACCTGCACGCCGTTTTGCTGCGCCTCGGTGGGCAATTGCGCCACAGCCTGCGCCACGCGGTTTTGCACGTCGATGGCGGCCAGATCCGGATCGGTCCCTGCCGCAAATGTGATGTTCAGGCTGTAGGCACCTTCATCCGAACTGGTGGATTCCATATAGAGCATGTGATCCACGCCGTTAAGCTGAGTCTCCAGCGGCGTGGCAATGACTTCCGCCACGTCAGCCGAACTGGCACCGGGCCAGCTGGCGGAGACATTCACCACCGGTGGGGTGATCTGCGGGTACTGCTCCACCGGGATAATCTTCAGCGCGATGGCACCCAGCAGGGTTATCACCAGCGCAATCACCATCGCGAAGCGCGGGCGTTTGATGAAAAACGTCAGCATGATGGCTCCTTAATTCAGTATCTGGACGGCGGCGCCAGGCTGTACGCGCTGGGCACCGTCGGTGATCGCTCGCTCACCGGGATGTAAGCCGGATGAAATCTCAAACTGCTGGCCAATCTGTCCGGCAATCTTCAGCGGGCGTTTTTCGGCTTTGCCTTCTGCGTTAACCACCCAGGCAAAGAATCCCTCGCCGTTTTGCTGTACCGCCGCAGCAGGCACTGTCAGCACCGGCTGCGCGCTTGCCGGACGCAGGTAAACATTCACATTGCCGCCCGGCAGCAGCTGATGGCGCGGGTTGGCAAATTCGGCGCGCAGCATCACGCTGGCGGTACGCGGGTCGATACGATTGTCCACGGAGGTCAGTTCACCGCTCAGGCGCTGACCATTGCTGTCAATCCGCGCCTGCCAGGCGCGCTTCAGGGCGCTGATATCCGCATGTTGTCCGGCTTTGGTGGCAAACGCCCCCTCTTCCAGCGCAAAGGCGATACGGATCGGATCAAGCTGCACGACATCCACCAGCACGCCGCTTGACGGGTTCACCAGGCTGCCGGCATGGAACTGGCTGTGCCCCACTCGGCCATCAATCGGCGATGTGATGCGCGTGTACGCCAGCGTCACGTTACGGGTTTCGAGGCGAGCTTTCGCCTGCTCCAGCGCAGCGCTGGCGACATCGCGCTGCATGCGCGCGTTATCCACGTCGTGACGGCTGATGGCATTGCTGTTGCCCAGGCTTTCAAAGCGTGAAAGCTGCTGCTGCGCCTGACGCAGCGTGGCTTCCGCGCTCTTTACCTCAGCCTGTGCCAGACGCACGGCGGCGCGTGGCTCGGCATCGTCCAGCTCGAACAGCACGTCACCTTTTTTCACGTATTGTCCGTCGCGAAAATGAACCTGGGTAATCACGCCTTCCGTGCGCGCTCTTATCTCGACGGTATGAATGGCTTCAATGCGGCCAGGCACGTGCCGTTCAGCTGCGTGGGTCGTTTGCTCCACAACCGCCACGCGAACCGGAATGGCAGCAGCAAACGCGGGTTGAAAGAGGGCGAGGAGGACGAACAGGAGTGGGAATTTCATGGGGATGTACCTCTGATGTGTTTCCCTCACCCCGGCCCTCTGCCCAATGAAAGGGAGGCCAGCATCCCCTCTCCCGGCGGGAGAGGGTTAAGGTGAGGGCAAAGGGTTATGCAGCCTTACGGAACCTGCGGGTCAGTCGCTTCTCGATTTCAACAACGAAGAACATCACCGCGGCTACCGCCAGCGTGACGAACCAGTAGCGCAGAGGCAGCGCTTCCGTGCCGAAAAGCATCTGCATAAACGGCAGGTAGATGATTGCTGCCTGGAGCAGGAACAACACGCCTGTGACCAGCCAAATCCCTTTGTTCGCCAGCAGGCCACGGTTCAGGGAGAACCCTTCAGTGTTGCGGCAGTTAATCATGTATACCCACTGGGCGCAGACCAGCATCTGCAGCAGCACGGTACGGATGAACTCCGCGCTGTGGCCGCGCGGTGCCAGCCAGGCTTCCAGCGCAAAGGCGGCGATGGCAATCATGGTCCCGACGAAAACCACGCGCCATACGGCGTACGCATCCATCACGTGCTGTCCGGTCTGACGCGGCGGACGCTTCATGATGTTGCGCTCAGCGGCTTCAAAGGCCAGGCCAAAGGAGAGCGTGGCGGAGGTTGCCATGTTCATCCACAAAATCAGTACCGGCGTCAGCGGGATAATGTTCCCTGCCAGCAGCGCAATAACAATCAGTAACCCCTGCGCCAGGTTGGTCGGCATAATGAACAGAATGGTTTTCTTCAGGTTGTCGTAAACGCGACGCCCCTCTTTGACCGCGCTGGCGATGGTCGCGAAGTTATCGTCGGTCAGGACCATATCCGCCGCTTCTTTGGTCACTTCGGTGCCTTTAATGCCCATTGCGATGCCCACGTCCGCCTGGCGCAACGCCGGAGCGTCATTCACACCGTCGCCGGTCATGCCCACGATCTCACCCTTGTCCTGCAGGGCTTTCACAAGGCGCAGCTTATGCTCCGGGCTGGTACGGGCGAAAATGTCATATTTCACCGCGGCGTCTGCAAGCTCAGCGTCGTCCATTTTCTCCAGCTGGTAGCCCGTCACCGCCTGCTCGCTGTTGGTGATCCCGAGCATCTGGCCGATGCTCATTGCCGTCTGCGGGTGATCCCCGGTGATCATCTTCACGCGGATCCCGGCCTGCTGGCAGGCATGAATCGCATCAATCGCTTCAGGACGCGGTGGATCCATCATTGCGGCAATACCGAGGAAGATCAGCCCGTGATTCAGATCGTCATGCGTCAGCGCCTGCTCACCGTTCGCCGGTTTGAACGCCGCGGCAACCATACGCAGCCCCTGACGTGCATAGCGCTCCATCTCGGTTTCCCAGTAAGCGCGATCGAACGCTTCAGCGCCGTTACGGGCCTGCTGCTGTTTACACAGCGCGAAAATCACGTCCGGCGCGCCGGTAATCAGGATGTGCTCCTCGTGACCAATCTGATAGTGGGTGCTCATGTACTTGTACTGCGAATCGAACGGGATCTTGTTAATCAGGGTGGTCATCACCGGCTCAAGATGCGCCTTCGCCGCCAGCACCTTCAGCGCCCCTTCGGTCGGCCCACCGGTGATGCCCCACAGACCGCGTTCGTCCTGAATCAGCTGGCTGTCATTACAGAGATCGACAGTGCGCAGGTACTGCTCCAGCACGGTGCCCGGCTGGATCTGCATCGGCTCGTCGCTGCCTTCCAGGTAAATGTTCCCCACCGGCTCGTAGCTGTTACCGTCCACGCGGTAGCAACTGTCGGCAGTAATGATGGCTTTCACCGTCATCTCGTTCATGGTCAGGGTGCCGGTTTTATCCGAGCAGACCACGGTCATCGCCCCCAGGGTTTCAACCGTTGGCAACTTGCGGATAATCGCCCGCTTGCGTGCCATCGCCTGCACGCCAAGAGAAAGGATGATAGAAATAATGGCTGGCAGACCTTCCGGCACGGACGCGACCGCCAGACTAATCAGAGAGAGCAGCAGCTCGCCCATGGGGATTTCGCGGAATACCAGGCTGAAGACAAACAGTGCCGCCATCATCGCCAGAATAATGGCGAAGATCGCTTTCCCCAGCTTGTCCATCTGCACCAGCAGCGGCGTACGATGCTTTTCAATACCCGCCATCATCTGGTTAATGTGGCCAAGTTCAGTCTCTTGCCCGGTGGCAATGACCACGCCAATGCCGCCCCCTGCACTCACGGTCGTACCGGAAAAGACCAGGTTAGTGCGGTCGCCCAGCGGTAATTCGCCGGTCAGCGGATTAATGTGTTTATCCACCACGGTAGATTCGCCGGTCAGAATAGCCTCTTCCACGCGTAAATTATGCGCTTCGATTAAACGCATATCCGCCGGAATACGATCACCTGCGCGTAATACAATAATATCGCCCGGGACTATTTCAGTTGTCGGTAGCGTTTCATGATTGCCATTGCGAATGACGCGCGCTTCGCTGGAGAGCATATTACGAATACTCTTCAGGGATTTTTCCGCATTGCTTTCCTGAATATGGCCAATTAACGCGTTGATTACCGCCACACCGAGAATAACCAGCGTATCGACCCAGTGGCCCATAACCGCGGTTAATACCGCCGCGGCAAGCAGAACGTAAATCAGTACATCATTAAAATGGGCGAGAAAACGTAGCCAGGCGGGCTTGCCTTTTTTCTCCGGCAACGCATTAGGGCCATACTGATGCAGACGTGCCTGCGCTTCAGCACGGTCGAGGCCGCTTGCCTGGCTCTGCTTGTTAGCAAGCACTTGCTCAACGGTCTGCTGATACGCCTGCCCACCAGCAGGTGGCATGTTCTGAGAGAGATTTTTTTTGGTCATCGTATTTTTCCTTCAATATACGGTGGACGGAAGCCTGAATTCCTTTCTGGCTTTAATAAATTCATTTTTAAGGCTTGCGGGTAAAATTGATCTACCGCAATATAATTACTGCCGGGGTATTCAAAACTAATAACTATTATTCGAATACGATGATTTTTACAAAATATTTCTAAACCAACGCTAAACGAGGAGGAACCATGTTTGGTATTTATCGCGCACGCCGCCTGGCGTTATACATTGTCGCAGCCATTGTTATTGCCACGTTAATTGGATATAGCACTTATATGTTTGTAAAATTATTTGCATGACAAGGACATTTATTTACATAACGCGATAATAATTTAATCGCTTCTGAGAGATTATTCTCTTTCTGTTATTTATTCGCAGAAAAGTGCATTTGATTTAACAAAAAACGTCTGCCGGGTTTATATTGCTTTACGTTCCGCGATGCCGGACAATGACATTTTTAACTGACGATTAACATTAAGATGAAACACCCGTTAGAATCGCTGCTCACAGCGGGGGGCATTTTGTTGATGGCCCTGCTCTCCTGCCTGCTGTTACCTGCGCCGTCGCTTGGGCTGGTGCTGGCGAAAAAGCTGATGACGATCTTCCACATGGTCGATCTTAACCAGCTGTACACCATTTTGTTCTGCGTGTGGTTTTTACTGCTTGGCGCCCTCGAATTCTTCATCCTGCGTTTCGTCTGGCGTCGCTGGTTTTCACTGGCATCGTAAGTAAAAAAAACCGGGTGCGGCTACGCCTTACCCGGTCGGATTTCTGCATAACGACACGTTCAGTGTGTCCGGCTGTGGTTCTCTTTGCGGTACGCGCCAGGCGGCTGGTTGAAGGTACGGGTAAAGATACGCGTAAACGTCTGCTGCGAATCAAAGCCGTAGCGCAAACAGATATCGTAGACACGCTCGTCCGATTCACGCAGGTCACGCGCTGCCAGCAGCAGCTTGCGTTCGCGAATGTAACGCCCGAGACTTTCTCCCTTGTACTGCATAAACAAACGCTGCAGATGCCATTTCGAGTAACCCGCGTGGCGGGCGATCTCTTCGATTCGTAATGGCTGGTGCAGGTTGTCGTCGATCCACTCGACGATGGTGTCGATGACTTGAGCGGAAATGGTCATACTGCTCTCCCCCTCTGCTTCTCGCTTAAACATTATTCCCACCACTCACGAAAGGTTTGCGTGGTATCACTCACGTGAACAGGTTCACCCAGCTCCGGCGTCAGTAGCCGATAATTTTTATCTTTGCTGGCCTGCGCCAGCTGGATCAGCGGATCGTTCCAGGTGTGTTTCGCCAGCACAAAGCGTCCGTTATGACCAGGCACGACAGCTTTCGCGTTAAGGTCAGCCGACGCCTGCGCCGTTTCCGCCGGCATCATGTGAATGTACTTCCAGTCCCGATCGTACTGGCCGTTTTCCATGATGGCTAAATCCACCTCGCCGAACTGCTCACCGATGGCCCTGAAGTGCGGGCCGTAACCAGTGTCTCCGCTGTAATAAACCTTCTGCGTCGGCGTGACGAACATAAAGCTCCCCCACAGGGTTTGATCGCGTTTAATCCCGCGTCCGGAGAAGTGACGTGCCGGCAGGACGTGCACCGTTAAGTCATCACTGATGCGCACCGACTGGTTCCAGTCGCGCTCGTCGATAATCTCCGGCTTCATGCCCCAGTAGCGCAGATGAGATCCAACGCCCAGCGGAGTAACCACACGTTTCACCTTCGGCAGTAACGCCCTGATGGTGGCGTAATCCAGATGATCGTAGTGATCGTGGGAGATGATCAGCAGGTCGATCTCCGGCATGTTCTGCGCATGCCAGGGATACTCGCCCGCAAAAGCTTTATTGAGGAACGAGAACGGCGCGGCATAGTTGCTGAGCACCGGATCGATCAGAATACGTTTACCCGCCAGCTGCATATACCACGACGAGTGACCGAGCCAGACCAGCGTGTCCTGCTCCAGCGGCAGACTGGCGAGATCGGTTTTCACCAGCGGCAGCGGCTGCGCGGGACGGGCATTTTCGGTTTTGCGGGTCAGAAATTGCCACCACGCTACCAGCATATTTTGCTCGCCGGTGAAGCCCGGTGTCGGCAACGTATTGTGGAATTTCCCGTCGCGATACTGCGGGGAGGCCTCCACTTCGGTAAGCTGCGCACCCTGCGGTGGCTGGCCAAATCCAGGATTCAGGACAAAAGGTAAACTCGCAGCTGAAGCAATAATCATGACGAACACCACGCAGATGAATAGAGGCTTTTTCATATCCTGACCCGAAAACGCGCCCCATCCGATGGTTTACGCGGGTTGAACTTGATTATGAGTGAGTAAGCACTCATTATAGATATGATGATAAAGTCGTCAAGACGTTTTCGATCTTTGACATTGCGCGTTGCAGCCTGTCAAAGCACGTGTTTCAATCAAGGTTTTTACAATTGACAGGAGGAACAATTTAGTGGCACGTCCGAAGAGTGAAGATAAAAAACAGGCCTTACTGGACGCAGCAACCGCTGCATTTGCACAGTCAGGTATTGCCGCCTCAACGGCCTTAATTGCCCGGAACGCGGGCGTCGCTGAAGGCACACTGTTCCGCTACTTTGCTACCAAAGACGATCTGCTGAATGCCCTCTATCTGCACCTGAAGCAGGATCTCTGCCAGACGATGCTGGCGGAGCTTGATCGCACGCTCACCCTTCCCAAAGAACATACCCGCAATATCTGGAACAGCTACGTGGACTGGGGCATCCGTAATCCTGTCGCTCACGCCGCCATTCGCCAGCTTGGCGTCAGCGAGAAGATCAGCGCCGAAACGGAGCAGGCCGTGCAGGAGATGTTCCCGGAACTGCATGAACTGTGCCGTCGTGCAGTGCGTCCGGTATTTATGTCCGATGAGTTTCGTACCTTTGGTGATGCCATGTTCTTATCGCTTGCCGAAACCACCATGGAATTTGCCACCCGCGATCCGTCCCGCGCCGTCGATTTTAAAGCGCTGGGCTTTGAAGCCATGTGGCGTGGACTCGCCTCCGAGGATATTGATGGACAGTAAATCGCTGCAGGAACACGCCAAACGCGTGGCGCTGGAACTGCCGTTCACCGAACACTGCTGGCCGTTCGGGCCGGAATTTGATGTGTTTAAAGTGGGTGGCAAAATTTTCATGATTGTTGCGGTTGCTCACGGGCGACCGCATGTCAGCCTGAAATCCGATCCGGAAAAATCCCTGTTAAACCAGCAGATCTACCGCGGCGTTGAGCCGGGGTATCATCTCAATAAAAAGCACTGGATTTCACTCTACGGCACCGACGATGTTACGCCGGAACTGGTGGCCGATCTCATCAACGATTCCTGGAATCTGGTCGTCGATAAGCTGCCGAAAAAACACCAGAAATGGATCAGGCCGCGCTGATTGTTCGTCTGAGACGAACAGATTAAGCGCTCAAAATGCACTTATCTTTTCCCGCTTCGCACGGTAATCTGCACTCCTTTTCGCGCCCGCACGCGGGCGAATTTTATCACCAGGAGTTGTTATGGATATCATTTCCGTTGCCCTGAAACGCCACTCCACCAAGGCGTTTGACCCAAGCAAGAAACTGACCGCTGAAGAAGCGGAGAAGATCAAAACCCTGCTGCAGTACAGCCCGTCCAGCACGAACTCCCAGCCGTGGCATTTTATTATTGCCAGCACTGAGGAAGGTAAAGCGCGCGTGGCCAAATCTGCGGCAGGCACTTACGTGTTCAACGAACGCAAAATGATGGACGCCTCTCATGTGGTGGTGTTCTGCGCGAAAACCGCCATGGACGATGCGTGGCTTGAGCGCGTCGTCGATCAGGAAGAGGCCGACGGTCGCTTCAATACCCCAGAAGCAAAAGCGGCGAATCACAAAGGTCGCTGCTATTTCGCCGACATGCACCGCGTGGATCTGAAAGATGACGACCAGTGGATGGCGAAACAGGTTTACCTCAACGTCGGTAACTTCCTGTTAGGCGTGGCCGCGCTGGGCCTGGATGCCGTACCCATTGAAGGTTTTGACGCCGCCATCCTCGACGACGAGTTTGGCCTGAAAGAGAAAGGCTTCACCAGCCTGGTGGTGGTCCCGGTTGGACACCACAGCGTGGAAGATTTCAACGCCACGCTGCCAAAATCTCGCCTGCCGCTGAGCACGATTGTGACCGAGTGCTAAGACAAACGGGCCGCTACTGCGGCCCGTTTTCAATCACGCGTCATCTGCCTGGTTTCGCCATTGAACCAGCTTCTCACGCAGACGGCGTTTTCTGCGTCTTCCCGATAAACACGCGCAAAACTTACTTCTCCGCACGCCCGGCATGCCAGATCCGCTCCGCATACCGCCCTATCACCGCCAGCGACGCCGCCAGAATCAGGAAGAACACCACCTTGTTCATCCCATCCCAGAAGTATTCGAAGTAGCGGGTATAGAGGTTAATGGCGAGGAACGTCAGGCCAAACCCGCGCAGCATGCCGTCGTCGGTTTTCAGACTGATGTAAATACAGAGAACCGCCGCCACCGCAAACAGCAGCGCCCACGGCAGCAACGAGGCCTGGGTCACGCTGTACCAGTTATCGATATCGTAATTACCAAATATCGACATGATCCACAGGGCGACAAAGAGATACGTCAGCCCCATCGCTTTACTGGTGGTGTAGAGATGACGGGACTGCAGCACAGCGCGCAGGATCCAGCACAGGGCCAGCAGCGCGCCGCCGAAAAAGATAAAGCGCACCGGATAGTTCATTCCCAGCCAGTAAGCGCCCCAGCCGGACATATAGCCCGTCTCCGCGCCAAACCAGTTGCCAAGCGAGAGCAAGAAGAACAGCCAGACCAGCCCGGAGCGGCCGAAAAAGCCTACCAGACCATAGACGGCACAGCCGGCCAGGAACAGTGGCGCGATGTGACCGCTGCCGTTATCCAGCCGTTCACCCAGCTGCCAGAGCGCGATGGCGGTAAACAAGACTCCGAGGAACAAAATCGCTTCGGTACTGTAATGCCACTGCGTCTCCCGCCGCTGGCGGCTGAAGCCCCACAAATAAAACAGCACGGCCATCAGTGCCGGCAGCCCGATGCGGGCAAGGGAGGAAAAAGCGAAGAATTCGATAATGCGCGCCATCAGTTCGCTGTCCGAAAACAGGCTGCCGATGGCGATAATGACGCAGGCGAGTGCCGTCCAGAAGGCATAGCGGCTCAGCCGCTGCCAGTCCATGGTCACGCGTTGAAGCGTACCGGCCAGCCGCTGATGGTCGTCAGCGGTTAATGTGCCTTCCTGTTGCCACTCGTTGAGTGCGCGGCGTAGCAGCCGCTCCTGTTTGCCGGTAACCTTCATTTTGCCTGCTCCGTCAGCCATTCCATTGCTCTCTCCCCGGCTTCATCCACTGGCAGATACACCAGCAACCGGGAACCGTTTCGTGGAGCAGAGTACCAGTACATCTGCTGCAGGGTAAATTCCCCAAGCTCAGGATGGGTAAACAACTTGAGCTGGTTTTCCACACCGCGCACGTCATTGCGCTGATGCCACAGATTTTTAAACTCCTCAGACACCGCAAAGAAGCGCGCCAGTTTGGCTTCCCACAGCGGGTCACCCCGGTGCTCGGCCATCGCCGCCCGGAAATAGGAGACAAAGACGGGCAGCACATCGTCACGTCTGCCGAGACGGGCGCGCCATGCCGGGTGGGTGAGGAACAGATAAATACAGTTGCGGTCTTCCGGGGGGATCGCATTGAAATCGACACCCATCAGATGACCAAAGCTGTCGTTCCAGGCCACGATGTCGAAATTAGGTTTCTGAATACTGGCCGGTTTCGGCATCAACGTATCAAGCAGGCGGCGCGTGCCTTCGCTGATCCCTTCACAGCAGGTGGCCTGCGGTGCTTCACCCGGCGGTAGCCCGGCCAGCACAAAAAGATGGCGCGCTTCGGTCGGGGTGCATTGCAGCGCTTTTGCCACGGCGGCCATCACCGCGCTGGACGGATTGACGTCCCTGCCCTGCTCAAGCCAGGTGTACCAGGTCACCCCGACGTCCGCCAGCAGGGCCACCTCTTCACGGCGCAGCCCGGGCGTGCGACGTCGACCGCTGCGCGGCAGGCCGAGCCGCTGCGGATCGAGGCTTTCGCGTCGGGCGCGTAAAAACGCACCAAGTTGTTTTCGGGTGTCATCCTTGAGCGAGACGACGGGTTCAGACATCAGCGCCATAAATCCCCCTGCATGGTAGTGCCAGTACCAGTATAAGCAAGAACTGGTACCCGTTTATCAGATCGTTGATGCTACGACCATCTGTTGAATGACGCAATGGAGTTACCATGAATACGTCAGTCGTTTCACCGGGCCGCGCAGGCCTGATATTGCTGTTAACCGGCCAGATGCTGCCGCTGATTGATACCTCAATCACCAACGTGGCGCTGGATGCTATCACCCATTCGCTGCACGCTACGGCCACCGAGCTGGAATTAATTGTGGCCCTCTACGGTGTGGCCTTTGCCGTCTGCCTTGCCCTCGGCAGCAAGCTGGGGGATAACCTTGGCCGCCGTCGTCTTTTCATGTGGGGCGTGGCGAGCTTTGGCCTGGCCTCGCTGCTGTGCGGAATGGCAGGCAACATTGAACAACTGCTGGGCGCCCGTATTCTTCAGGGGGCTGGCGCGGCGCTGATCATGCCGCAAATTCTCGCCACCCTGCACGTAACACTGAAAGGCACGGCCCACGCGAAGGCCATCAGCCTCTTTGGCGGCATCGGCGGCATCGCGTTTATCGTCGGCCAGATGGGCGGAGGCTGGCTGGTATCGGCGGACATTGCCGGCCTCGGCTGGCGTAACGCCTTCTTTATCAACGTGCCAATTTGTCTGGTGGTGCTGGCCATGAGCCGCCGTTACGTGCCGGAGACCCGCCGCGACACGCCATCAAGCATTGACTGGACGGGCACCGTCCTGCTGGCGATCATCCTCTGCTGCCTGCTGTTCCCGATGGCGCTTGGCCCGCAGTGGCACTGGTCCTGGCCGCTTAAGGTCGCGCTTATCGCCATTATCCCGCTTGCCGGGTTGATGGCCCTCAACGCCCGCAAAAAAGAGCGGGACGATGCGCATCCGCTGATCCCGCCGCGCCTGCTGCAGTTGCGCAGTATCCGCTTTGGCGTGCTGATTGCGTTGCTCTTTTTTAGCGTCTGGTCCGGCTTTATGTTCTGCATGGCGTTAACCATGCAAACCGGTCTGGGGATGGCGCCGTGGCAGTCTGGCAACAGTTTTATCGCCCTGGGTGTTACCTACTTTATTTCAGCGTGGTTTGCCCCGCGTCTGATTGCCCGCTACAGCACCAGTACCATTCTGCTGACCGGTCTGGCGATCCAGATAGCGGGCCTGCTGGCGCTGATTGTCACCTTCCGCCTCTGGGGAATGCACAATACCGCGCTGACGCTGGCACCCGCGACCGGGCTGGTCGGCTACGGTCAGGCGCTGATCGTGAACAGCTTTTATCGTATTGGCATGCGCGATATTCAGCCTGATGACGCCGGGGCGGCGAGCGCCATTTTGAGCACGCTGCAGCAGGCGGCGCTTGGACTCGGCCCGGCCATCTTTGGCGCGATTTTGCTGCACGGTCTGCAGAATCATCACGGAGATTACACCCAGGCGATCACCCTCTTCCTCGCGGTGGAAACTGGCCTGATGGTGATCCTCGCGCTGGCGACGCTGCGGGTTCGCCATCACCTGTGCCTGCCGGTGGTGACGACCTGCCACGCCGTCAAATAACCCTGACGAATTTGCATAATAGATCCGCAGCCGCCATTATGGGGCTGCATCAATACAGGAGACGTTATGCAGGAATTAATTGCTCAGGTTGAAGAGTTAGGCATTGAAATTAATCACACCACCTCTTTAGTGATTATCTTTGGTATTATTTTTCTTACCGCACTCATCGTTCATTTTATTTTGCACAAAGTGGTCCTGCGGGCCTTTGAGAAGCGCGCGCAGGCCAGCAGCCATTTATGGTTGCAAATCATTACCCAGAACAAGTTATTTCACCGCGTCGCTTTTACCCTGCAGGGGATAATTGTCAACGTTCAGGCGGTACTGTGGCTGCAAAAAGGCAGCGAAGCCGCGGAAATGCTCACCACCTGCGCAAAGTTGTGGGTGATGGTGTATGCCCTGCTCTCGTTCTTCTCGCTGCTGGACGTCATTTTCAATCTTTCGCAAAAGATGGCGACAGCCTCGCAGCTCCCGCTGAAGGGCATCTTCCAGGGGATAAAACTGGTGAGCGCTATTCTGGTGGGGATTTTAATTATCTCGCTGCTGATTGGTCAGTCGCCAGCCATTCTGATTAGCGGCCTGGGCGCCATGGCTGCGGTGTTAATGCTGGTGTTTAAAGACCCGATCCTCGGGCTTGTCGCCGGGATCCAGCTCTCCGCCAATGATATGCTTAAACTCGGTGACTGGCTGGAGATGCCAAAATACGGAGCCAACGGCACGGTCACGGACATTGGCCTGACCACCGTCAAGGTGCGCAACTTCGACAATACCATCACCACCATTCCGACCTGGGCACTGGTCTCTGATGCCTTTATCAACTGGAGCGGCATGTCGGCCTCCGGCGGGCGACGCATCAAGCGTAGCCTGAATATAGACACCACCAGCATCCACTTCCTCGACGAGCAGGAGCAACAGCAGCTGATTCAGGCGAAGCTGCTTAAGCCGTACATGGCGGCGCGTCACGAAGAAATTTCGCTCTGGAATCAGGAAAACGGTGAAGGCGAATCGGTACTGAATCTGCGCAAAATGACCAATATTGGAACCTTCCGCGCCTATTTAAATGAATATCTGCGTAATCACCCGCGGATCCGTAAAGATATGACGCTGATGGTTCGCCAGTTAGCGCCAGAAGCTAACGGGCTGCCAGTTGAAATATACGCGTTCACTAACACGGTCGTCTGGGCGGAATATGAGGCGATTCAGGCCGATATTTTCGACCATATATTCGCCGTGGTGGATGAATTTGGTCTGCGTATTCATCAGTCTCCGACCGGAAACGATATTCGCTCGCTGGCTGGCGTAATAGCGAAATAATCAGGCGCTGGCGCGGGAGATAAAGCGCCAGTCCATCATCACTCTTTCCGTGGGCGCATCCGGGTTATCGATTTTATTCAACAACAAATCGACCGCCTTGCGCCCAATATCCCGCGACGGCTGTTCGATGGTGGTGAGCGAAATCATCTCCGCCAGTTCCGTACCGTCAAACCCGACTACCGCAATGTCTTCCGGCACGCGTAATCCCGCCTGCTGGATCGCATGCAATGCGCCTGCCGCCAGGGTATCGGAAACGGCAAAGACCGCGTCCGGCGGGTTTTCCTTCAGCAGGTTTTGCATCGCCGCCATTCCGGCACTGAAGCTGAGATCGCTGGCGTATTCCACTGCCTGGTAAGCCAGATCTTTCAGGTGGATAACGCTCTTATAGCCACGCTCGCGCAGGCGGGCATATTTATAACTCAGGTCGTGGTTAATCATCGCGATCCGCCCGCGCCCGCCGTCGGCAAGCTGGCTGACGGCATGCTGCGAGGCGTCCACGTCGTTAATCCCCACGCAGGAGACCGCACCGGCATCGGCGTATTCGGCGCACTGCACCCACGGCGCAGCGCCAATCAGGGCAGCCAGTTCAGGAAGCTTTGAGAAGGCATCCATGGTGATAATGCCGTCGACAATTTTACCGGACAGCAAACTCAGCCCCGAACGCGAGCGTTCAATGTCAGAGCCGGAGTTGCACAGCAGAATGCGGTAGCCGTTCTTTTCGGCTTCCTCTTCAATGCCTTTCACCACTTCGGCGCAGAACGGGTTAGCGATGTTCGACACCATTACCAGAATCATATAGCTGCGGGCAGTCCGCAGCTGGCGCGCCAGCAGGTTGGGCTGGTAATTACTCTCTTTGATCGCCTGCAGGACGCGTTCGCGGTTTTTCGCTTTCACGGTGTCGCTGTTGTTAAGCACGCGAGAGACCGTTGCCACGGACACCCCGGCAAGCTGAGCGATTTTCTGAATGGACATAGCGACGGCACTTCCTGCGGTTAACGTTTTATGCAGGCTACCATAAATTCGTTGCCCGGCGAACCGGGCAACGCGTCAATACGCAACGCGCACCCAGCGCTGTTGCTGATGGCTTTTCACTATCGCATCAATGATATACATGACGTTCGCGCCGTCATGGAACGTCGCAAACAGCGGCTGTGCCGGCATCTCCCCCTGCATCACGGCGCGGTAAAATTGCGCCATCATATTTTTAAAGGCATCAGGCCAGCCTTCGATATGTCCGCCGGGAAAATGGGCGCTTTCGTCCACGTCACGGTTCATCAGGTTTGGATCGTCGGAGAGGGTCTGGTTTGCCTGCGCGCGATGGCCGATCCAGAGTTGCTGCGGCACCTCCTGATCCCACGCCACGGACCGTTCGCTGCCGTTAATTTCAAACGTCAGCCGATTTTTGCGCCCGGCGCTGACCTGCGAGACGTTAAAGCTGCCTTTGCTGCCATCGTCGAAGCGCACCAGCACCGAGCCAAAATCTTCGGTGGTGACCGGTTTGTCTTCATCGTTCGCGCTGCGATCATCCGTGAAGGTCCGGTTTCCCGCCGCACTGGCCTTGCGCGTTGGCCAGACGATGGTGAGGTCGGCCATCACGTCGGTGATCCGCCGCCCGGTCACAAACTGCACCGTGTCACACCAGTGGGAGCCAATATCCGCCACCGCGCGCGACGCACCGCCCAGCGTGGCATCCACCCGCCAGTTGTAGTCGGTTTCCAGCAGCATCCAGTCCTGCAGGTAGCTGCCATGCGTGGCAAACAGCCGACCGAGACTGCCCTCGCGCTTCATGCTGGCCGCCTGACGCACCATCGCAAACTGGCGATAGACAAAGCTGACGCCGTGTACCACGCCCGCCTGCTCAGCCAGAGCCACCAGCTCGCGGGCCTCTTCCGGGGTCATACACAGCGGCTTTTCGGAAAAAACATGCTTACCCGCCCGCAAAATCTGGCGGTTAATCTCTGCGTGCAGATGGTTTGGCGTGCAGTTATGCACCACGTGCAGATCCGGATGGGCGAGCAGCGCCTCAACGTTCCCGTAAGCATGGGGCACATTCAGCTGGCGCGCCTTTTCCTGCGCTTGTGAAAGCGAGCTGTCGCACAGGGCGACCACCTGCACACTGCCGAGACGCCGCAGCGCCTCAATGTGCGCCGGGCCGATAAAGCCGCTGCCGACGATCCCGACGTTAATCATGGCTGCCTCCCGCGGCGAAATCGTCAAACGCACGCCCGGATACCGGAATGATATGACGACGGATAAATTCGCTGCCTTCGCGGGCGCCGGTATCGCCATCCTTAAGACAGCACTCCCACTCCAGCACTGCCCAGCCCTCGTAGTCGTACTGGGTCAGTTTGCTGAAAATACCGGTGAAGTCGATCTGCCCGTCGCCCGGCGACCGGAAGCGACCCGGACGATGAAGCCACGACTGGTAGCCACCGTATACGCCGCTGCGCCCGTTGGGACGAAACTCTGCATCTTTGACGTGAAACGCTTTAATGCGCGCATGGTAGAGATCGATAAACGTCAGGTAGTCCATCTGCTGAAGCAGCATATGGCTGGGATCGTAGAGAATATTGCAGCGCGGGTGGTTGTCCACAAGCGCCAGAAAACGTTCAAACGTCACGCCGTCATGCAGGTCTTCCCCCGGATGCAGCTCATAACAGACATCGACGCCATGCTCATCAAAAGTGTCCAGAATGGGCCGCCAGCGGGTTGCCAGCGTCTGGAAAGCGTCCTGAAAACGCTCCGCGTTGTGCGGCGGCCACGGGTAGAAAAATGGCCACGCCAGCGATCCAGAAAAAGTGGCGTGCGCTGTCAGGCCTAATTTTGCGGAGGCCGCCGCCGCCTGATTCAATTTGCTGGTCGCCCACGCCCGACGGGCCGCGTCGTTACCCCGCACGCCTGCCGGCGCGAAATGGTCAAACGCGTCGCCGTAGACCGGGTTCACCGCAATAAGCTGCCCTTCCAGATGGGTCGACAGCTCGCTGATCGCCAGCCCGTGCTCCGCCAGCGTGCCGGTAATGTCGTCACAGTAGACCTGGCTCTCAGCCGCTTTCTCCACGTCAAAAATGTGCGGATGATTGCAGGGGATCTGCACGGCTTTGTAGCCCTTACCTGCTGCCCAGCCTGCCAGCCCATCCAGCGAGTTAAACGGCGCTTCTGCGCTGATAAACTGCGACAGGAAAATACCGGGTCCCTTAATCGTTCTCATACCACCTCCTGAACGTTACGCCTTGTCATCGTCATATTTGAACGTGAGAAGGAAAATCAGCGCAATCACCGCTGCCGCCACCGCCGGGATCCACCAGAAGGTGACCCACGCCTGCGGCACGGCCTGTCCTGCCACCAGACGGTTATACAGCGCGCCAGAAATCTGTGAACCAAGCAGCATGCCGATGCCATAGGTGAACATCACGATCATGCTCTGCGCCTGGCCTTTCACCTTTTCGCCCGCCACGCGGTCGGTATAGATAAAGCCCACCACAAAGAAGAAGTCATAGCACACACCGTGCAACAGGATGCCGAGATAGAGCAGGAAACGTCCCTCCTCACTCACTCCCATGGCAAACATCGCGTAACGGACAAACCACGCCAGCATGCCGACCAGCAGCATGACTTTCACGCCCAGACGGCGGAAAAGCAGCGGGATCACCAGCATGAAGACAATCTCTGACATCTGGCCGAACGACATCGCGGTGCTGACATCAGCAATCCCGGCATCCGCCAGGTATGAGGCGGTGTAAGCGTAGTAGGTGCCAAGCGGCACGGAAATCAGCATTGCGCAGACGGAAAAGACCAGGAAGTGGCGGGTTTTCAGCAGGGCAAACGCATCAGCGCAGAACAGATCGCGAATCTGGACCGGCAGCCCTTTTGCCGGGGCGGGCGTGTGCGGCAGCGTCAGGCTGTAAAGTGCCAGCAGCACGGAGCTCGCTGCCGCAACCTGGAAGATCGTGACGCTGGAGGCCACGCCGGTAACGCCGATAAAGATCCCCGCGACAATCCAGCCGATCGTGCCGAACACGCGCACCACCGGGAAGGTTTTATCGACGTTTGCCAGGCTGTGAAACGCGATGTTGTTCGTTAACGCCAGCGTCGGCATATAGCAAAGCGTGTAGCCAAACAGCAGGCCGATCAGCAGCGCACCATTTTCAGCGATCAGCGCCCCCGGAACGAACCACAGGATAGCCGCGCCCGCCAGGTGCATTACCGCCATCACCTTCTGCGAGGCGAAGAAGCGATCCACCAGCATCCCGAGCACGAACGGCGACAAAATAGAGGCGATGGGCCCGGCGGAGAACGCATCACCAATCAGCAGCGACATGTTGTGCTGGGTCATCACCAGACCCAGCGTGACCGACCAGCTACCCCAGATAAAAAACTGCAGAAACATCATCAGCGACAGACGCGGAACCAGCAGCCGGTGCTGCGCTATCACCTTTCCACTACTTTCAGTTGTTGACACCATAATGAGCCTCACCCTAGAAAAGTAATCGATTACAAATACCCTCAAATGAAAAGTAATCGATTACAAAATAAAGATCCTGTGGATCAGGAGAGATTTGGGAGAGGGGTCACGATAAAGAGGTTAATCGCGTTGGGATGGGAAACCGGATAGCTCGTCCTCTCCCACCGGGAGAGGACGGCATGCATTATTGCTTGCGGGAAAGTTTAAATGCCACAAACAGGAAGATGACCCACACCGGGAGCAGCATCGCGGAAAGGCGCATGTCGTCCATGGTGCACATCAGCACAAGGATCAACCCGAGGAAAGCGATGCAGAGATAGTTTCCTGCCGGATAAAGCAGCGCTTTAAACTGCGTCTCACGTCCCTTGCGACGCATCGCGGCACGAAAACGCAGGTGCGCCAGGCAGATCATGATCCAGTTCAGCAGCAGGGTGGCAACCACCAGCGCCATCAGCAGGCCAAACGCCTCTTTTGGCAGCAGGTAGTTGATCACCACCACCAAAGAGGTGATCGCACCGGACAACAGCAGAGAATTCACCGGCACGCCGCGACGGCTGACGCGGGTTAAGAACTTCGGCGCATTCCCCTGCACGGAGAGGCCAAACAGCATCCGGCTGTTGGAGTAGACGCCGCTGTTATAGACCGAAAGTGACGCCACCAGAATAACGAAGTTCAACGCTGAGGCCACCACATTGCTGTTGAGATCGTGGAAAATCATCACAAACGGACTGCTGTTTGATTTCACCTCAACCCAGGGATAGAGCGCGAGCAATACCACCAGCGAACCAATGTAGAACAGCAGAATACGGTACACCACCTGGTTGACCGCTTTCGGAATGCTTTTATGCGGGTCGCGCGCTTCAGCGGCGGTGATACCAATCAGCTCCAGCCCGCCGAAAGAGAACATGATCACCGCCAGCGAAAGGATAAGCCCCTTCCAGCCGGTCGCCAGGAAACCCCCGTGCTGCCACAGGTTGTCGATCGTGGCACGCTCACCGCCATGACCCGAGAACAGCAACCACAGGCCAAAACCAATCATGCCGATAATCGCCAGCACCTTGATGAGCGCAAACCAGAACTCGGTTTCACCATACAAACGGACGTTCACAAGGTTGATGGCATTGATGATAATGAAGAAGGCCGCCGCCCAAATCCAGGTGGGCACATCCGGGAGCCAGTACTGCATGTAGATGCCAGCGGCGGTCAGCTCTGCCATCCCCACCAGCACAAACATCACCCAGTAGTTCCAGCCGGAGAGGAACCCCGCAAACGGCCCCCAGTATTTATACGCAAAGTGTGCGAACGAGCCTGACACAGGCTCTTCGACGACCATCTCGCCAAGCTGGCGCATGATCAGGAAGGCGATAATCCCGGCGAGGGCATAACCCAGCAATACCGCCGGCCCCGCCATCTGAATGGCCGGGCCGATGCCGAGAAACAGCCCGGTACCGATAGCCCCACCGAGGGCAATTAACTGTATATGTCGATTTTGCAAACCACGTTGCAGCGTCGGATTCTGTTCCGACGAAGCTTCAGCGCTACCGGTGCCTGAAGCGGATGACGCGTCTTTCACGCCCTACCCCTGTCTCTTTTTTAGAAGGGGCACGTTTTAACACTTCAGGCTGGTGGTAGCAAGGGAATGGGGCATCCCTGCCCCGGATAACGAGCGGCGTTCTCAGAATGCGTAGCCCACCGAGACTTTAAAGGTACGCGGTTCGCCCTGGGTGATGTAGGTACCTGAATCATCCACGCTGGACCAGTAGTTTTCATTGGTCACGTTGTCGATACCCGCACGCACCGTCATCTGATTTTGATTGTGGTTAACGGCGAAGCGATAACGCATACCCAGATCCAGCGTAGTGTAGCTGTCCAGCTTTTTGGTGTTCGCCAGGTCCGCATATTGCGTGCCGGAGTGGTTCACGCGCGCGGTAGCGGTCAGGCCATCAATCGGTTTGATGTCATACTCTGCGCCCAGAACGGCATAGAAATTCGGAACGCCAATCGCATCATTACCCTGGTTGAGGCCGTTGTTGGTTTTGGTCAGCTCCGCCTGCAGCCAGGTAGCGCTGGCGTTCAGACGGACGCCCAGCAGGGGCTCACCGAACACATTCAGCTCCACGCCGCGGTTACGCTGCTCGGCATCAAGACCATAATGACCGTTGCTGTTGAGGATCGCCGACGGCATTTTGATCTCAAACAGCGCCAGGGAGCCGCCCACGCGACCAAAATCCGCCTTCACGCCCACTTCGTTCTGCTTAGAGTGAACGATGCCGGTGCTCTGCCCGTAGTTGGTG
Organism: Enterobacter sp. 200527-13; assembly: GCF_027924865.1. Lineage (NCBI taxonomy): Bacteria > Pseudomonadati > Pseudomonadota > Gammaproteobacteria > Enterobacterales > Enterobacteriaceae > Enterobacter > Enterobacter sp. 200527-13. Next base: position 237,467 of record NZ_BSCM01000001.1, on the reverse strand, counting down.
GCGGTGTTGGGGGCTGCCTGACCCGGCTGCAGCGCTTCGGTGTGGTTGGCATACAGGGAGATCGCCTCCCACGGCTTGTAAACCACGCCGTAGGTAGGCATCCAGCGGCTGCCGTCGAAGCCGTCTGCTTTATTCTCCTGCCCGGTAATTTTGTTGTATCCGCGAATGACCACCTTCTGATGACGCGCCCCGGCGGTAAACAGCAGTTTGTCGTCCAGCACGCCCAGCGTATCACTCAACAGCCAGCCCTGCGTCCGGGTACGCCCGCTGGTGAGCGGATCGCTGTAATTTCCGCCTAAGCCGTTGAAACTGGAGCTATCCGGCATATCCACACCGGTATTGTGATAGATATTGGTGGTTGGGTTATCCGCCGCCGACGACATTTTCCAGCCGATTTTTTCGTTTTTGGTCATCGCGGAGTAACCAACGTTGACTTTATGCGTTACGAAGCCGGTAGCAAAGTTACCGCGAATACCCGCCATCCCGCTCACGGAATCGCTGATGCGGTTGGTATCAAGACGGCTGACCGTCGCCTTACCACTTTTATCCAGCAGCTTCGGCGCGCTGTAAATCCCTTCTTCGTGAGCGTGCTGTGCGCCGAGGCCGGTATAGGCCGTCCAGTTATCGGTAATGTCGTACTCGCTGCGCCACATCCCGAATTCATTTTCGATGTTGCTGTAGGCCCATTTCTGCGAGAAGTTGCGATCGTTTTTCGGCGGTTCAGGCACGAAATCCACGGCGGAGATATTGACGCTGGTCGGGCTGCCATGGAAGGTTTTCTTCTGATACCCCACATCCAGAGAGGTGCGGAAATTGTCGCCTTTGTAGTCGAGGCCGGTGGAGAGCAGCGTAGTGCGGCGGCGATCGTTGGGCACCCCGCTTTCCCCTTCGCGATGGACGAGGTTCACGCGCGCGCCAAACTGGTCGTTGTCGCCATAGCGACGGCCCGCATCCAGCGTAGTGCCAAACTGGGAATCGGAGGTGTAATCGACGCCCACTTTTGCCTGCGGCGTTTCATCCGCGTGTTTCGGCTCAAGGTTAATCATTCCCCCCACGCCTGAACTTGCCGCGCCGTTCATCAGGGCGTTTGCCCCTTTAAAAATCTCAATGCGGTCGACCATCTGCGCATCCACCACCTGACGCGGCAGAACGCCGGACAGGCCGCCGAAGGTCATGTCATCTCCGTCAAACTTCAGGCCACGGATACGGAAGGTTTCGGCGCTGTTGCCGTAGCCCTGAACGTACTGCACCCCCGCGTCGTTAGCGACCACATCAGCAATGGTTTTCGCCTGCTGATCTTCTACCAGCTTCGAGGTGTAGCTGATGATATTAAACGGCACGTCCATGGCGTTTTGCTGCCCCAGCATCCCCATGCGTCCACCGTTCGCCACCTGCCCGTCAAGGAACGCCGGCACAAGCTGGTCGCCGCCGGGTTTAAAATCGCTGGCAGGCGCAGACTGGACAATCAGGGTGTCTTCTTTCTTTTCATCCGCCGCCAGGGCGGAGTGCGTGACCGCGCCAATGGCGAGAGCCAGCAGCGTTTTATGCCTTTTCGTGTTGTTCATAATTAACTCATTAAACGTGCGCGCAAAAAGGGCCCGTTGTCGGGCCTTAGAATGTTATCAAGTGCAATGCAAATGAGAACTATACGCATTACATTGTTGTTGGCAAGCGTAAACGCACGTCACTGCGTGAGAAAATCGGTTAACAGGCGCGGGAAAGCAGGAGGACGTATGGACGGGATAGTGTGGCGCATAACCGCCCCGTTTCCGGGACGGTCTTTCAGGCGCGGCGGGAGAACGATAAAACGCGGGCGGTTCCCGCAACATCAATACGCACAGCCGTACCCGGATTCCAGCCAGGCTGGCTTACGGTCTTCAGAACAACAGGCTCCTGCTGCCCGGCAAACGCCAGGGTGAGCGTGGACAAATGACCGGTAAAATCGACATCAATTATCGACACCGGGCTTTCATGCGGCGCACACGCCGTCACGCGCAGTTGTTCTGGGCGCATCATGACCCGGCCCTGCCCGGTGGCATGCGTATTGTTGGTGGGTATCTCACCCAGCGCGCACACCGCATGGCCGGCGGTAAGCTGAGCGGGCAGGATCACCGCGTCGCCCAGAAACAGCGCGGTCTCTTCATCAACGGGCTGAGTGTAGACGTCATACGGGGTACCCACCTGGGTGAAGCGCCCGGAACGCATTACCGCCACCTGGGTGGCAAAAGATAACGCTTCGTTTTGATCGTGCGTCACCAGAATCGAGGCAACGCCCGCTTCCGCCAGCAGGTCAGCAGTCGCTTTGCGGGTCATGGCGCGAAGGCCGGTATCGAGCGCCGAGAACGGCTCATCCAGCAGCATCAATGAAGGACGCTGAGCCAGCGCGCGGGCGAGCGCCACACGCTGCTGCTGTCCGCCAGAAATCTCATGCGGCCAGTGGGTCGCGAGCTGCCTGTCCAGCGACACCATCTCCATCAGCGCCTCTACGCGCTGGCGCTTTTCGTGGCGCGTGCCGTCCAGCCCCCAGGCAATGTTGTCTGCAACGCTGAGATGCGGGAATAATGCCCCCTCCTGGGGAACAAAGCCGATGCCGCGCAGATGGGCGGGAACGAAGCTGTTTTCGTCAAACAGCGTTCGGCCCTGCATCACTATCCGCCCGGCGTCCGGCGTTTCAAAGCCGGCAAGAATGCGCAGCAGCGTCGTTTTCCCCGACCCGGACGGCCCGACTATCGCCGTCCGGCTCCCAGGCGCAACGCTCAGGTTTAAGCTGTCGAGCACCTGCACACCGGAAAAGGATTTAGAAATGGACGTCAATTCAAGCATGTCATAGTCCTGCAATTTTTTTCGACTGCACGTAGAGGATGGCGGTCAGCGGGAGTGAAATCAGGATCATCAGCATCGCGTACGGTGCGGCGGCAACATAATCGATCTCACTGGTCAGCGCCCAGAAACCAGTGGAAAGCGTGCGTGTTCCCAGCGGGGAGAGCAGCAGCGTGGCGGTCAGTTCGTTGCTGACGCCGAGAAAAACAAGCGCAGCCCCCGCGGCGGCACCCGGCGCGGCCAGCCGCATGGTGACGCTCCACAGCGCCTTCGCAGGCGTGCTGCCAAGGCTACGCGCCACGTTTTCCAGCTCTACCGGCGCCTGTGCAATCCCGGCCCGCAGGTTGATGAGCGCGCGGGGCATAAACATCAGCAGATAGGCGAGGAACAGCGTAATTTCCGTCTGATAAATGGGGCGGGCGTAATGAATCGTCACCGTTACCAGCGCGAGAGCGGTCACAATCCCCGGCAGCGAGCTGGTGATGTAGATACACCCTTCCAGCATCCGGAAGACGCGGTGCGGATAACGGATACCGAGCCACGCAATGGGGATCACGCAGGCCGTGGTCAGCAGTGCGCCACCCACGCCGAGCATGAGCGTCTGGCGCAGGGAGTGCCAGAGGTCCACGCTCATCCAGTTCTCAATACCGCCCAGCCAGACCCAGCGACACAGCACAATTAACGGTACGCCCAGCGCCAGCACGATCAGCGTGAGGAAAAACAGCTGGCCCAGAGTGGCCGCGACCGGCTTCAGCGGCCAGCGTTTCTGTTCACGTGCGGCCCCGCCGCCGATGCGCGCATAGCGTGCTTTTCCACGCGTCACCCCTTCCAGCATTAAGATGGCCAGACAGCATAAGGCCAGCACGCCCGCCAGCATATTGGCTGCCGGGCCGCTGAAGGTAGACTGAAACTGGTCATAAATCGCGGTGGTGAACGTATCAAAGCGGATCATCACGTACAGGCCGTATTCCGCCAGCAGGTGCAGCGCGACCAGCAGCGCCCCGCCGCAGATAGCAAGCTTGAGCTGCGGCAGCACTATGCGGAAAAAGACCCGCCACGGCGGCGTGCCGAGCGACGCGGCCACATCTTCAAGCGTCGGGTCGAGGCGGCGCAGTACCGCGGCAACCGGCATGTAGATAAACGGGTAGTAGGCTAAAACAGAGAGGAATACTCCCGCTGAGAGACCGTGCAGGGAGGGGACGACGCTCACCCAGGCATAGCTTTGTACAAACGCGGGGATTGCCAGCGGGGCGACCGCCAGCGCAGACCATATTCCCCGCCCGGCCAGCCGGGTACGCTCCGTGAGCCAGGCTATCGCCACGCCGGTCACAATACAAAGCGGAACCGCTAAGGCCGTCAGCCACAGCGTGTTGCTGAGCAGCTCAGCAACACGCGGGCGGAACACCAGCGTCTTAATGGTCTCCCAGCCCGTATCAATGCCAATGGCAATGATAAAACCCAGAGGCAGAAGCGCCATTAATGAAAATAAGACAGCTAACGCAACCATCGGCAGCGCAGGTCGCCTGCGGGCAGGCTCCTGCATCCTGTTTTTTCCGATGTCGAGACTCAGACCAGACATAAGGCGTTCACTTAACTCTCAGGATCACAGCAGGCCGGCTTGCGTCATCAGCTCGATAACTTTTTTGCTGTTAAGCGTTGAAGGTTCCACTTTCGGCGCATCCAGATCTTTCAGCGGAACCAGCTTCGGGTTAGAGGCCGCGTTCACGCCAACCGCATATTCAAACGCGTTGTTGGTGCGCAGGCTCTCCTGACCTTCTTTACCGGTGATCCACTTGATGAATGCCTGAGCCTGTTCTTTGTGTTTGCTGGACGCCAGTACGCCACCGCCGGAAAGGCTGACAAAGGCGCCCGGATCCTGATGTTTGAAGTAGTAGAGTTGGGTGTTTTTGCTGTTTTCACCCGTTTTGGACTGATCGACAAAACGGTAGTAGTGATAAATCACACCGCCATCAATCTGGCCGGCGTTAACGGCTTTCATCACGGTGCTGTTACCTTTGTAGGCCACAAAATTGGTTTTCATCGCCTTCAGCCACTCAAGGGTGGCCTGCTCGCCTTTCAGGGCCAGCATCGCACTCACAATCGCCTGGAAATCCGCGCCTGACGGCGATGCCGCCCAGCGGCCTTTCCACTCAGGTTTCTCCAGATCCATCAGCGATGTTGGCAATTGCTGTTCGCTCAATTTTTCCGGGTTATAGACAAATACCGTGCTACGCGCAGCAATCCCGATCCAGCGGCCGTGCGCAGGACGAAATTCCGCAGGCACCTGCTTCAGGGTCTCTGCATCCAGCGGCGCGAACAGTTTGGCATTATCCACCAGAACCATTGAAGGCGAGTTTTCCGTCAGAAACACGTCTGCAGGTGATGCCGTGCCTTCCTGAACCAGCTGATTACCCAGCTCGCTGTCATCGCCATTACGCAGCGTCACCTTAATACCCGTTTCTTTGGTAAAACCGTCAACCCACGCCTTCACCAGATTTTCATGCTGCGCGTTATAAACAACGATACCTTCGTTGTTATCAGCGGCAAGTGCTTGTGTGGAAAGGAAAAGAGATGAAGACAACAAGGCAAGCGAGAAGCATGACAACAGGCGAGAATTCATGAACATATCCTTTATAGACCAGGGTGATTTACCACGCATAGCGTTGTGGGACAGGATTAAAGCATACAAAAACGCTAATGATAATTAGTATCAATCAAGTTTAGTCGTAAAAGTGTAAAATATTCTTATACAGCGGATAAATATGATAAAAATCCAGATTATAAAAATGGATGAAATAAAGATTAAGAAAACCTTAGGCTGGAAAAATAACAAATATTCATTAGCGTTCTATTTATTTCCCGATTATTTAATCGACAGAATGAGATCGGCATAAACGTGTATTTAGCGTAAAACGGGAGAGTGGAAGCGAAAAATGGTGAAGGCAGTAAATGGCACGCCCTGTAGGATTCGAACCTACGACCTACGGCTTAGAAGGCCGTTGCTCTATCCAACTGAGCTAAGGGCGCACTGAGAAGAGTGAACTTCGCGGTGGTGAAACGCCTGGAATTATACGGTCAATGACAGGTGAGTCAATGCCTTTTCGGCTTTCAGGGGCAATTACCGCTAGCCGATTGTAAATACGGCTGTTTTTTCAACATTCATCGCTTTTCCGTCGTAGAATTTCGCGCTGCGAAAAGGCTTAGTTGCATTTAAGTAACGCCTGCTGTTTTCCTGAGCGTCAGCTCGTCACACTAGTGTGAGGTATCCCGGCCGCCTGGAGGCTGACAGACAACAGGACCATGGAGTGACAGCGCAAAACCTGACCTATACGCCCCCCCGGTTACAGTACCTTTCTCAGGACATCGTCGGCATCAAACTTGAGCCCATCGTCGCCCTCTCCTCTTTACGCAGGGTCGGCGTGGAGGTCCTTAGCGTCCTGTCTGAAACGCAGCATAGCGAAGCCTTTTTCCGCCATCAGTCTGCAGACTGGTCGATAACGCTGCTTGAAGCACAGCTCACCGCGTTAAAAAATACCCCGCACTGTAATAATTTTTTCATTAATCTGCCGATAACCGTCCTGACAGAGCCCGACGCTTTTCAGCGGCTTAGCCGGATAAAATGTCCGCCGCTGAATATTGAACTTGTCGACCCCAGTGCTTTTTTAACGCTGTCAGCCGCGCAGAGGCAGACCGTTACCCGGAGCCTGTTGCAGCTCATAAGACAAGGTCACGGTATCTGGCTGGATGACATTGATGAAACACTCATCCCGCCCTTTTTATCCTGCCGGTTACCGTTAAGCGGCGTAAAAATCGATAAGGATGCATTCTGGCGTCTACGCGCCACGCCCGCGCTACGGCAACTGGTGTCCCGGTGCTTTCAGCTTGCCGGGAAAGTGCTTATTGAAGGTATTGAGACTGAGCAGGATTGTACCTGGGCACTGCAGGCAGGCGCAGAACTCGGCCAGGGCTATTACTGGCCGTCCTGGACATGGCCGGAGGATTAAAAAGCCATTTCCAGGGGGGAGGCCATGCGAATGACAGTGCGCCGTTACCGGCGGCGGCGTACAGGAAGTGATGCACTGGGATTTACGCACTCGCCTTTTGCTCCCCCCTTCTTCGACCGGCTCGAATTTTTGAGTCAGTCCATCAGCCAGCCCCGCAAAACAGACGCTCCGTTTATCATTCTGGTGACGGAGGATCATTTTCTGCGCACCGGTTTTCTCAACGGCCAATTCCCCCTGAGCAGCTGTTGCGACTATCCCTCGCTGGAGGATGCGTTTAGCGCCCTGGCCCAGTGGCCTTCCGCCCGCCTGGTGGTGGATATTGAAAGCCGCTCCACTGCGCTGATCGACAAGCTGGATCAGCTCAGAAGGCATAGCCTCTATCCCCCTTTTCTGACGCCCTATCTGTTAGTCAGGGCGGATAATTACGATACTCGCCTGTTCTGCAAAGCGGCGGGCCCTTTTCACGTGCTCGAACGTCAGCTGACGCCGTCTGCTTTCCAGCACAGCCTGATGGATACCAGCCCTCCCCAGGGCTGCGATAAAGACTGGTTCTCCCGCACCGAATGGCCTATTTTGCAGGAGTTATCGCGGGGGAAGACCCTTCGCCAGATAGCGTTGATGCAGAATCGCCCCTATAGCCGCATTATCTATCGTCTCAGCTGCATTCTGTTGAAACTGGGTCTGACCCATCGCCAGGAACTGCTACACCTTCTCAATAACCTCTCAGACTGCACCTTCTAACCCACCTACTAAGCCCTTATTTCCTAAAGACCTTTAGGAATTTACTTATCAATCATGTTACTTATTTGTTAAATTTTAACAATAATTTCAATTTTATAACTATTCCTAATTTACGGGCTTAAACCATGTGAAATGTCACAGAATGAATAATCTGCAGCACTTTCCTCCGTGCGTTAAGTGTTTGATAAAGGAGTTAATAAGACGATAATGATGTAAAAACAAGCGGCTCGGCGAGACTGCCTGGCAGTCGAAAGCGAAGTCTGTAGTATGTTCTGCTGTACGACGGGAGCCCTTTCCGGCGGCGACCCGATCACTTTCAAACGAAGGTCTGGTGCCCTCTGTGAACACTTTTTCGCCATCCGATCCCGCTTTCAGCCCCTGAAAATGGCCGTCGATTTGTTAACATTTGATCAACATACAGTGTGATATGTCATTTTTTGTTATTACATAAAGATCAAAAGATGCGGTAAATGGGATAACAGGATATTTAAGCTAATTTTAAAAAAATAGCTATTCGGATCCAGAAGATAATACAAAGTAATAAGCGAGGGGTAATTTACAGGGTTTTCGGAAAAAACTTACACGGTATAATAAGACGCGTATCAAATATGAATAAGAAAAACCTTTTTGCCAACACCAGCCAAATGAGATGACCGCGCTGAGGCATAGATTTCTTCACTACGTTAACAAGGATGCTTTCGCTCTTTCCAGGGAAATACTACGGTATAAGGATCTGCACATTTATCCTTCCGGCATTTCGAGAGTTTTAACCAAACTCGGCATAACGCTTTTAACAGTCTGAGGCATTAAAAATGAAACCGGCATCCGTTATCATTATGGACGAACACCCTATCGTCAGAATGTCGATAGAAGTCCTGCTACAGAAAAATAAAAACATCACAGTCAAACTCAAGTCTGGCGACAGCCATGAAGTCCTTGACTGTATCCGTAACCACCCTATCGATCTGGTGATCCTGGACATCGAACTTACGGGCACAGATGGCTTCGCTTTACTGAAGAGAATCAGAAACTTAAATAAAGACATCAAGGTCCTGTTCCTCTCTTCAAAATCCGAGTCTTTTTACGCGGGACGCGCCATTCGCGCCGGGGCAAATGGTTTTGTCAGTAAACGAAAAGATTTGGGCGAGATCTACAACGCCGTTGAAATGATCCTGATGGGCTATTCTTTTTTCCCGTCGGAAACGTTGAATTTTATAAACCATTTGGGTTCGGGGAAAGGGATGGTCGCGGATATGCCATTATCGAATCGTGAGGTGACGGTATTACGTTACCTGGCAAATGGTTTATCCAATAAGGAGATTGCAGAGCAGTTGCTATTAAGCAACAAAACCATCAGCGCACATAAATCCAATATTTATTCCAAGCTGGGTGTGCAAAGCATCGTTGAATTAATTGATTATGCCAAAGCACACGAACTGCTATAACCTGAATTCACTCCCTGCAGCTTATCCGAGCTGCAGGGAGTGCGGTCAGCGCTAATTATAATTAATCATGAAGGTGGCATCAGCATCAGCCCGTCCGGGCTGAGGGTTATCAGCAGTGGCAATATAATTGGCATAAAATGACAATGTCGCATTTCCCTGCGCATCAACCGCTACCGGCTGGCTGGCCTCCTGAAGTGCCAGACGCGTTTTATCCGCATCCCTGATCTCGACGGCAACGTTGCTTGCCGTACTGGCATCATTGAGCGCCAGTAACCCGTTATTGCTTCCGTCGGCTTTACCCGAAAACGTGATGGACGCCGCACCAGGCGGACAGCCGGTCAGCTTCAGCGTAAACGGCATGGGCTGCGTGCGGCTTCCCGTGGTGCTGAGCTGTTTCGTGGGCCAGGTTCCCAGCGTGACGGTCTTGTCGCTATCGCTGCCCTCGGCCACACAGGTAAAATCAACAATGTTGCCGTACATCTGAATATTGATCTCCCCCAGCGCAGTGGCTGCCTGCGCGCTGGCGTGAAGCATCATCAGTGTCATTGCGGCGAAATGCCAGTTCCGGTTCCGCATCTCTTCCCCTTAATCGTAATCCACACGCAGATAACCCCGCGACGTGAAACGGCCTTCCGCAGGCTTATTCCCCGTCACACTGACCGGCCAGACCCGGATCCCCACCTGCGCCTGCGCACTGTCGTCGAGCCGGAACGGAATTTTGCTGGTCAGGTTGTTGGGGGTTAGCGGGGTACCGCTTTCGTTGGCAATCACAAACCCCACATCGGGGTTATCCGACACCACCGCGTTGCTGGAGACCTTTTCTGCCTCAACGCGCATCGTCAGCATTGCGTTCGCTTCCACGTTGGTGCATTTGATGGCGATGGTTTTGCTTTGTGCGGTTACCCCCTCCGGTTTGTTACCCGCCCCGGCCTTGCTGAACAGGGAGGCCCCGATATCGCCGAAGTCAAACTCCACGATATTCCCCGCATTGATGGCGCAGCTTTGTGGCACCTGAATGGTCCCGCTGTAGCTGATGGTGTAGACCGGCGAGGTTAACGGATCAGAAGAGGTGGTGGTGACATAGACGCGGAACATGGTCGCCCGCGGGATCACCACCATATTTATAAACCGTCGGGTCACTTTAAGGCGAAAGACGAGGCTGGAATCCTGAACGCCAAACGGTTTGTTTTTAGAGACATTCGGGTGACTCCCCATCTGGATGTAACTTTTTGGCGGATAAAATACGCCAGCAAAGCTGTCCGTAATTTTCATTGCCCCATCCAGATAGTCGTTTAGCTTCAAGTACTGATAGCCATCACTCGTTCCCGTGACCGGGTAATCGGTAACATAACTACGTTTGGTCGTGTTCCCGGTGGTACCCTTCGGGCAGACGGCATTCACACCCACCCACTGCGATTTCTCGCTGAGCGTCACCACCTGTCCGATCTGGTTATTCGAACTGTTAAATTTATCCGTCAGGTCGTAATGCACCTCCGTAGGGACGCCCTTTTCATTCACACACACGGTGGCTAAGGCATTCCCCACGGGCAAAATAGAGAGAAGTGATAAAGCCAGGCAATGGATTTTACTCACAGCGAATCCCCTTAAGTGTGATTGCCTGTTGAAGGCTCTTTTCTGGCAAGCTGTAGTGCGCACGACACTGGGATTGCATCCCGTTGCCCCACTGGATCAGCAGTTCACCTTCCAGCGGCAGGCCGCTCAGGTAAATCTGTCCGTCATCGCCCACCATACTGGTGACGCCGCTCTGGGTTTCACGCACCACGGCACCGAATGGCACAGGCTGGTTGCCGCGCGTGACGGTCAGCAGGGCGCGCACGCCAATACGGGTATCAAAGCTGGCGCGCACCAGCGCCCCTTTTGTCGGCACCACGCTGCTCACGTTATTTTCGATATCGGTGTTATTGCTCATGGTGTTGGTATCCAGCGCCACGCGGTTATAGCGGTAGACGGTGGCATACGGCATCACCGCATAGCCACGCCAGTCGGTTTTCACACCGGTCTGGTTTTCCACGCTCACGCCCGATGCTCCCGGCGCTTTGATCAGAACGTTGGTATCACCCAGCGGCTGGCTGAAGGTTACGCCATCCGCATGGCCGACCACGCCGCCGGAGAGCTGCCAGTTGAGATCGTGCTGGTCGCGTGCGTAGTTGTAGCCAACCCCCAGCGTGCCGTAGGTTGCCTGCCAGTTCGCGCTGGCGCTTCCGCTTGAGCCGTTATTGCTGGTGTGGCCCTGGGTCACGCTGTAGTTCAGGTTGCGATCTTCCAGCAACGTCCCACTGACCCCGGTTTGCCAGCTTGTGTCGCCATCACTATTACGGCTGGCTGACGCCGTGGCATAGGCGCGGTCAATGGCGCTGTCCCGACGAAAACCCTGGCGGGTAAAGAGGCTGAACGGTACGGAGACGTTAAACGACGCGATTCGGTCCGTGCCGTCTATCCCGACCGATTTGTTCCATGACCAGGACACGGAGTAGTTGATGCCCTTCACGCCACCCGCGTACCCCAGCTGATACCAGAGGTTGGACTCATCGGTGCCCCAGTACGTCTGTTCACTACCAGAGATATAGACCGAGCCGTAATCCCCCAGCGACTGGGAAATATTGAGCTGGAAGCGCCCTTTTTTATTCCACGTCAGGTTGTGATAACTCTCCACATCCGGCACACCGTCATCATCCTGGTTGTCGGCATACTGGTAGCCTTCCATTGAACGCCACGCGACATCGTCCAGGGTGTAGAACCCTTTTGTGGAGTAGCGGTAGCCCAGCAGCTGGAAGTTGGTTCCGAATCCGTTAAGCGATTTTGCATAGAGGAAACGCAGCGACTGCCCTTCATGGCGGCTGTCATCCGCAAGCTGGCTGCGGGCATGGGTGATATCGAGCGACACCGCCCCCCAGTCACCGAGGTTTTTCCCGGCCCCGATGGCCACTGCGGTATAACGTGACGCCAGCTGGGTACCGCCGTACAGCGTGTAGCCGTCGCCAAGCCCGGTAATCAACGTACCCTGCGTGAAGAATGGCGTATCCTGTTCGCTGTTGCCGCTGCGGTAATCCCCGGCCACCAGGTCATACTTCCAGCGCCCTTCGCGCTGCAGGAGGGGCACGGTGGAATACGGCACGGTATAGCGCTGCTGGCTGCCATCCTTCTCTTCAACTGTCACCTCAAGGTCACCGCTTGACGAGGTTGGGTTAAGATCGGTGATGGCAAAGGCGCCAGGCTGTACATAGCTTTGATAGATAACGTAGCCGTTTTGTCGAACGACCACTTTGGCGGGCGTCCGGGCGATGCCGCGAACGGTTGGTGCGTAGCCCTGCAGGCTGTCCGGGTACATGCTGTCAGACGAGAAGAGCCGCCCGCCGCGAAAACCCACGCTGTCGAAAACGTCATTACCGGTATTGCTGTCGCCCAGCACCAGCTCGCTTTTCAGCGGGATCACGGTGCGCTGCGCCCAGGTGCCAATATTCTGCCAGTTGCTGTGCCGCTGCCCGTTATTCTGCGTGTAACGCCATGCGCCATTATTGCGTAAACGCCACGCGCCATAGTTCAGCCCGCTCTGCAGGTTCAGATAATAGCTGTCGTCCTCGCTCCCGCGGTTGCCGGTAAAGCTGTAGTTCACCAGCGCGGCAGGGATCCCTTCATCCCATTGATCGGGCGGAATATAACCGCGTGCGCTGTTCTGCATCGCCACCTGTGGCAGGCTGATATTCAGGCGCAGCGAGGCGAAGTTGAACGCGATCTCACTGCCTGGAATAGCCTTCGCCAGGGGAATACAGGTCTCCCCTTTCACATTAACCAGCTCAGGAAAGGCTGCGATATTGACGCCAAAACGCTCCAGCATCACGCGCGTAATGCACGGCGACAGCCCACCGGCAACCGGCGGTGTATTGTCGGCCTGCTCGAAGCGCACATCCTGCGTCGCGATAAACTCATCGTTACGCCAGATATCCACGCGATAAACGCCAGGCGCCTGCTGGTGACCTTGTTCAAAACGCGATAAATCCGCCACGTTGGCGGTGTCATCGGACAAGAAGGCCGGGTTAAAGTAGCTTTCGCTCCAGCCAGCCTGTGGCCAGAGCGCTGCCATCAGCGCCAGTGCGACCGGGCAGTAACGTCCCTGGTGATTATTCATCGCCCTGACTCTGCTCACAGGTTGACGCTACGCGCCGGCGTAATGGCACCGTAGTCATTCACGCTCTGCCAGGAGAGCGTACCGCTTGCGGCGGCTGGCAGTACCTGCTGCGCCGAGTTTTTAGGCGCAACCATCAGGTTATCCAGCGTCTGTCCGCCCAGCTTCATATTGACCAGCGTGATGTAATACGGCGAAGCGTTACTGACTTTAAGGTGGTTGCCGACGCGCTCAAAACGCAGCTGCGAGAGCGCCTCTTCCGGCTGCATCGGCAAATTTGTCGGGCGGACAAACAGCTTGATCCGCGACAGGATAGCCAGCTGCAGCACGTTATTGTTTTCCGTTTTCGCTTTGTTCACGGACGGGATCGCTTTCACGTTCATGTAGAAGAGCGATTCACGATCGGCAGGCAGCGCGGGCCCGGCATAAATAATGCGCAGCGTGTTTTCGCTGTCCGGCTCGCTGACAAACAGCGGCGGGGTCACGGCAAAGGTTTTTTCTTTTTGCCCGTTCGCATTTTCGATCCACGCGTTGATTAAATAGCGCTCTTGTTTATTGCTGTTGGTGATCGCCAGCGAAGTTTGCTTTGCATCTGCCGGATAAATAACGCGGGTGGCCCCCAGCGCAATACCGCCGGAAGCATTTGCGCATGCAGAAACCATCATTAAAATTAACGATAAAAACAGTCCTGGTTTAATTAGGGTATTCATCACAACCGTACCTTTAATAATGTGTTCGCAGGTGTTATGGATAAATCAACGTAAACCAGACATCCGACTGAATATTGCCTGGCACGAGGTGTTCGGAAATAGCCCGATAGCGGGCGCTAAAATGAAACGCAAGCTCACTGGTATTCACCGGCAACCAGCTGACGGCCGTTGCGTTCGGGATAATCTGACGTTGTTGTTCGTCAAAAAGAGCCAGCCCGACGCCGCTGCTTATCGGTGATTCACCTGGCCGCGATGTCGCCAGAAAAACCTGCGGATCTTCTGCTGGCGTAACGCCCTGAAACTGGATCCCCACGGTGCGCGAGACATCCACGCTGCAATCCAGCAGCCGCACGGTGAAGGGCACATTGACCGTGGAAAAACTGCCCACACCGGAAAATGAATTGGTTCGGTACTGCCCCATTTCGATGCGCATGTTCTGGCTGTCGGGTGCCACGGCGCAGCCGCCGTTCACCAGCTCACCTCTGAGATGAACTTTGCCGCCGTCGATTACCACGGTATGTGCTGAGGCCTGGCAGGCCATCGCAAGGGTTAACAGCAGTAGTGTTCCGGTCCTTGTCATCCTTCGTTCCTGGCCTTTGCGTATGACGGCCTCTTCCCTGAGGCCTGAACATCCCTGTGCGGAGGAATTACTCGTATTTCATTACGAAAGTGGCGTCAGCGTTTGCCTGGCCTGGCTCGGTGGTCGCAGCCGTTGATTTGTAACGCGCGGTGAAGTTCAGGGTGTTAGTCCCTTCGATCAGGTTCTGCGCGGCAGAGAAGGTTGAACCATCTGGAGTCAGGGTGGTGGATTTGCTGTCGAGGATCTCGATGCCCACGCCCTTCGCGGAGTTGTCGTTGTTACCAGAGGTTACCGCCAGCAGGGTTTTGTCGGTCGCGTCGATCTGACCGGTGAACGCAACTGCGGCCGTTTTCGCAACCAGCGGGTCACAATCATTCAGTTCAATGGTGAACGGAATATTAGAGGTGGTGTCACCCACTTTCGTGAACTTCGCGGTACGGTATTGGCCCAGGTTAACCGTCTGCTCGGAAGAATCAGTATTTACTGAACATGCAGCATTAACCAGTTCACCTTTAAAGTGTACGGTACCGCCATTTACGGTAACCGGAGTGGCTGGATCTGCTGCATTTGCGGCACCCGCAACCAGGGCCAGAGTAGCAATAACAGTAGAAGCAATGTTGCTGAGTTTCATGTCTATTCCTTTAAAATGTAAATAACCCTTCCCGCGAATAATCGGGAATAAGAAATACGTTCAATTGATTAATTGAAAGCTTATTTCGGAGGAGACAAAGTAGCTCATGAATGTATTTTAAAATATGTCAAAACGCTGTCATTTCGCCAGGTCACATCCTAATCCTGCCTAAGAAATTGACCATCCCCTCAGAAGGGTTTTTACGGCCTCCTGATGAAAACTCGCAAAGGGTGACTGACAGCGGCGCTCGCTTCTGACAAAATACAGGCAATCCCCCCTTTCAAACGTTACAGACGGAATCTTCTCTCTGATGGCAGCAAAGATTATTGACGGTAAAACGATTGCGCAGCAGGTGCGCTCTGAGGTCGCGGAAAAAGTGAAGGCGCGTAAAGCTGCCGGAAAACGCGCCCCCGGGCTGGCCGTTGTGCTGGTCGGCAGCAACCCGGCATCGCAGATTTATGTCGGCAGCAAACGCAAAGCGTGTGAAGAGGTGGGGTTCGTCTCCCGCTCTTACGATTTGCCGGAAACCACCAGCGAAGCAGAACTGCTGGAACTTATTGATACCCTGAATGCCGACAACGCGATCGACGGTATTCTGGTTCAGCTGCCGCTGCCAGCCGGCATCGACAACGTGAAGGTGCTGGAACGTATCGCCCCCGACAAAGACGTTGATGGTTTCCACCCGTACAACGTGGGCCGTCTGTGCCAGCGCGCCCCGCGTCTGCGTCCATGCACGCCGCGCGGTATCGTTACGCTGCTGGAGCGTTATAACATCGATACCTACGGTCTGAACGCCGTGGTCATTGGCGCATCAAACATTGTTGGCCGTCCGATGAGCATGGAGCTGCTGCTCGCTGGCTGCACCACCACCGTGACCCACCGCTTCACCAAAAATCTGCGTCATCACGTAGAAAACGCCGATCTGCTGATCGTGGCGGTCGGGAAGCCGGGCTTTATTCCGGGTGAATGGATTAAAGAAGGCGCGATCGTTGTGGACGTCGGTATTAACCGTCTGGAAAACGGGAAAGTGGTTGGTGACGTGGTTTACGAAGATGCTGCGGCTCGCGCCTCTTACATTACCCCAGTTCCGGGCGGCGTAGGCCCGATGACCGTTGCCACACTGATTCAGAATACTTTGCAGGCATGCGAAGAGTACCACGACGTAGAGGACGCGTAAGATGGCCACATTTTCATTAGGTAAACACCCGCACGTTGAGCTGTGCGATCTGCTGAAGCTGGAAGGCTGGACCGAAAGCGGCGCACAGGCCAAAATCGCCATTGCCGACGGGCTTGTTAAGGTGGACGGCGCAGTGGAAACCCGCAAGCGCTGCAAAATTGTCGCGGGTCAGACCGTGAGCTTTGAAGGGCAAACCGTGACGGTGACCGCCTGATGCTCTCCCCCCTCTCCCGTCGGGAGAGGGAACCCACATTCCCCCACACCCATCACGGTTAATTATCGATCGACTTCAAATAATCACTATTTCATCTGTTGAAAAGTGAAAATTCTGTTGCGCGTTTTTCACTCTTTCCCCACGATAAGTAGAACGTTCTACTAAAACGTTCTACTTACAATAACAGCGCCAAAAAAAGCGCTACTCGGGGGAAATCAGCATGAGTCTGATATCAGGGTTTGTTAAATCGCTCTCTAAATTATCGATGATTGGTCGCGCGTTAATGCTGCCAATTTCACTGCTTCCCGCTGCGGGCCTGCTGCTGGCCTTTGGCGATAAGTTTCACCTGCCGCTGATGATGAACGCGGGCGGGGTTATCTTTGATAACCTGCCGATGCTGTTTGCCATTGGTTCCGCCGTGGGGCTGGCATCCGAGTCCGGCATTGCCGCGCTCTCGGCGGCGGTCTCGGTGTTTGTCACCAACATCACCATCAGCACCGTCTTGAGCATCACGCCGGAAATGGCGTCTCAGGGCGGCAAATACGCGATGGTGGTCGGCATCCCGACGTTGCAGATGGGCGTCTTCGGCGGCCTGATCTGCGGGATTCTCGCCGCCTGGTGCTATAACCGTTTCCACACCCTGCAGTTGCCAGAGTTCCTCGGGTTCTTCTCCGGGAAACGCTTTGTGGCGATTGCGACAGCGTTTCTCTCTTTCCTGCTCGGCCTGCTGTTGCCGTATGTCTGGCAGCATATCCAGGCGGGCATCGATGCGCTCTCCGTGGTGGTTAATGGCGATAATCAGGCAGCCTCGACCTTTATCTTCGGTCTGGTGGAACGCGCGCTGATCCCACTCGGCCTGCACCACATCTGGTATCCCTCTTTCTGGTATTCGTTTGGGGATTACACCACCCAGGCCGGTCAGGTGATTCACGGCGACCAGACCATCTGGTTTAAGATGCTCGAAGAAGGGGTCAAATCCTTCAGCAGTGACAGCTACCAGAACGCCGGTAAGTTCATGCAGGGTGAATTCCCGCTGATGCTGTTCGCGCTGCCTGCGGCGTGTCTGGCGATGTACCACGAAGCGCACACCAAAAATAAGAAAATCGCGGCCGGTATTTTGTTCTCTGCGGCGCTCACCTGCTTCCTGACGGGGATCACCGAGCCGGTTGAATTTACCTTTATCTTCGTCGCCCCTATTCTGTACGTCTTTAACGCCATCATGGCCGGTCTGGCGTACATGACCATGTATCTGCTGCATGCGCATATCGCCAAGTCGTTCTCTGCGGGCTTTATCGACTACCTGTCGTTCGGGATCCTGCCGTCATTTAACGGCTACAAAACCAACTTCCTGAACGCCATTATTATCGGCATTCCGATGGGCCTGATTTACTACTTCACGTTCCGCTTTGTGATCCGTCGTTTCGACGTGAAAACGCCGGGCCGTACAGAAGTGACCGCCAGTGCGGACGATAAGTCAGATTCAGAACTCGCCACAGAGATCATCAACCTGCTGGGCGGCGCGCACAACATCGACTCCGTCGGCTCCTGCATCACCCGTCTGCGCCTGGAAGTGGCAAAAAGTGAAGCGGTTGATAAGGACGGTCTGAACGGCCTTGGCGCCCGCGGCGTAGTGTTCGTCGGTGATAACGGTATTCAGGTGATTTTCGGTGCCAGAGCACAGTTTATCGCCCAGACCATGTCCACCATGATTGGCAAATAATAAGATGCCTGAACGACACGTCTCCTGTACGCTGGGGGACGTTGTCTTATCTGGCTGATAATCGGTAAATTTCAGGGAGCGGTTTTGAAGAAAGTCAGCATTATTGATGTCGCAAAGCATGCGGGCGTTTCGGTCTCCACCGTATCGCTGGTGCTGCGCCAGAAAGGGAAAATTTCAGACGCAACGATCGCGAAGGTCAATGCTGCCATCACTACGCTGGGCTATGTTCACAACGTCGCCGCTGCCAATCTCCGCGCCAACACCTCCAACCTGATCGGCCTGATCCTGCGCGACTTTAGCGACAGCTTTTCCATTAAGGTGATGGCGAGCATCGTCCAGGAGCTGGAGAGACAGGGGTATATGGTTTTCCTCGGCCAGCCGCTGAACGACCATGAACATCTTGAGCGCTGCCTGCTGTCGTTTAAACAGCAGGGGGTCGCCGGCGTTATCTATCTGGCCTCTGACACCCGGGCATCCTCGCTGCCGGAACACATCCGCCAGTGCCCGCTGCCGCTGGTGGTGGTCTCTCAGTCCCTGCTGGATGAAAAATGCAATCTGGTGATGCGCGACAACCGCCAGGCGGCGAACCTTGCCGCGCGTTATCTTATCGAGCGCGGACACCGCAACATTGCCTACATTGGGGGTCGTGAAGGCTGCCTTATCCGCGAGCAACGTCTGCTCGGCTTTCGCAGCGCGATGACCCAGAACGGCCTGGTCTGGCGTGAGGAATACTCGCCTGCGTGTAGCGATGACACGCTGGCCGCAGGTTTCGCCACCCGCCAGTTGCTGGAAAAAAACAACACCATTACCGCCCTGCTCTGCCACTCGCCGGATGCGATGATCGGCTCCATCTCCGGCATTCATCAGGTGGGGCGCACCGTGGGGAAAGATGTGTTTCTCACCCAGCAGGTCGCGCTGGTCGGTTTTGAAGATATGCTGCACGTGAACCTGACGTCTCCCTCGTTTACCTACGTTTCCTCCGCCAGTGAGGAGACGGGGCGTCAGGCGGCGGGGTTGATCATCCGCAAGCTAAAAGAGCCGGATCTGCAAACACAGCGTATCACCCTTTCCGGGCAGCTTATTGCCCGGGAATCGGCGTAAATAAGACGCTAACACCATCCTCATTGCGCCCATTCGCTGCTATATTTCCCTGCTTTGCCATGGATAATCGCAATGCCTACCGTTATCACCCACGCTGCAGTGCCTTTGTGTCTGGGTTTAGGCCTGGGACGTAAAATCATCCCTCCCCGCCTGCTGCTTGCCGGCGTCGTCCTCGCCATGCTGCCGGACGCCGACGTGCTGGCGTTTAAGTTCGGCGTTGCCTACGGCAATGTGTTCGGCCACCGCGGCTTTACCCACTCCCTGCTGTTTGCCTTTGTGGTGCCGATACTTTGCGTACTGATGGGCCGACGATGGTTTCGGGCAAGTCTGACCCGCTGCTGGCTGTTCTTAACCGTGTCTCTGCTGTCGCACAGCTTGCTGGATTCCATCACCACCGGGGGAAAAGGCGTCGGCTGGCTGTGGCCGTGGTCAGATGAACGGTTTTTTGCACCGTGGCAGGTCATTAAGGTCGCGCCGTTTGCGCTGTCACGCTATACCACGCCCTACGGGCATCAGGTGATTATGTCGGAGCTGCTGTGGGTGTGGCTGCCAGGGGTCGTACTGATGGGGCTGTTGTGGTGGAAGCGGAGGTAAAAGCAAAACGGCAACCCAGTTGCCGTTTTAGTGTTTGCACCCTCTCCCGGTGGGAGAGGGCATCAGCGCGCACCAGAATTATTTTCGACGCCAGGTGGTTCCCTGCGGGCCATCTTCCAGAATGATGCCCATTTCCGTCAGACGGTTACGCGCGGCATCTGCTGCCGCCCAGTCTTTCGCCTGACGCGCTTCCAGACGCGCGTTGATAAGTTGCTCAATCTCCGCCACTTCGCTATTGTCCGCCTGTGCACCGCTTTGCAGGAACAGATCCGGTTCCTGCTCCAGCAGACCCAGTACCGAAGAGAGCTTACGCAGATGGGAGGCCAATGCATTCGCTGCCGCCATATCTTTTGACTTCAGACGGTTAACTTCACGCGCCATATCAAACAGCACGGAATAGGCTTCCGGCGTGTTGAAGTCATCGTTCATCACGTCAATAAAGCGCGCTTCAAACGCCTCACCGCCTGCCGCGGGTACAGATTTATCGGTACCGCGCAGGGCAGTGTACAGACGCTCCAGCGCCGCACGCGCCTGTTTCAGGTTCTCTTCGCTGTAGTTCAGCTGGCTGCGATAGTGACCAGACATCAGGAAGTAGCGCACGGTTTCCGCATCGTAATATTTCAGCACGTCGCGCACGGTGAAGAAGTTGCCCAGAGATTTAGACATCTTCTCACGGTCAACCATCACCATCCCGGAGTGCATCCAGTAGTTCACGTACTCGCCGCCATGCGCACAGGTTGACTGTGCAATTTCGTTTTCATGGTGCGGGAACATCAGATCCGAACCGCCACCGTGAATATCGAAATGTTTGCCCAGCTGTTTGCAGTTCATCGCCGAGCACTCAATGTGCCAGCCAGGACGCCCTTCGCCCCACGGGGAAGGCCAGCTTGGTTCGCCCTCTTTGGACATCTTCCACAGCACGAAGTCCATCGGGTTACGCTTCACGTCCACCACATCAACGCGCGCACCGGCCTGCAGCTGATCCAGATCCTGACGGGAAAGCTGACCGTAGGTAGGGTCAGTCGGCACGGAAAACATCACGTCACCGTTATCGGCCACATAGGCGTGACCACGTTCGATCAGCTTCTCGGTGATGTCGATAATTTCGTGGATATGGTGGGTGGCACGCGGCTCGCTGTCCGGACGCTGAATATTCAGGGCGTCGAAATCTTTGTGCATTTCCGCGATCATACGATCCACCAGCGCAACAAAGCTTTCGCCATTTTCGTTCGCGCGCTTGATGATTTTGTCGTCGATGTCGGTGATGTTACGCACGTATTTCAGGTTGTAGCCCAGAAAACGCAGGTAGCGCGAGACAACGTCGAATGCCACAAAGGTACGGCCATGGCCGATATGACAGAGATCGTAAACCGTAATACCACACACGTACATGCCGACTTCCCCGGCATGGATAGGTTTAAATTCCTCTTTTTGGCGCGTCATTGTATTAAAGATTTTTAACATCGAAGATTCCATGTAAACACGTGTGTGGTTGAAAACCGATTATTCTACCTGTAATTCAAACCTGAAGCAGCACACAATGCAAGGTGATCGCATCCTGTGGTTATGCTATAACAAGCCCCTATAGATGACCCAAACGCGGGTCGACGTACCACAATAACGGAACAGGATGCAAAAATGGTTACTTTCCACACTAATCATGGCGATATCGTAATCAAAACCTTTGATGACAAAGCGCCTGAAACAGTTAAAAACTTCCTGGACTACTGCCGCGAAGGTTTCTACAACAACACTATTTTCCACCGCGTGATCAACGGCTTTATGATCCAGGGCGGCGGTTTCGAACCTGGCATGAACCAGAAAGCGACGAAAGAAGCGATCAAAAACGAAGCGAACAACGGTCTGAAAAACACCCGTGGTACGCTGGCGATGGCGCGTACGCAGGCTCCTCACTCTGCAACAGCCCAGTTCTTCATCAACGTTGCTGACAACGACTTCCTGAACTTCTCCGGCGAAAGCCTGCAGGGTTGGGGCTACTGCGTCTTCGCAGAAGTGGTTGAAGGTATGGACGTAGTCGACAAAATCAAAGCCGTGGCGACCGGCCGCAGCGGCATGCATCAGGACGTTCCAAAAGAAGACGTCGTGATTAACAGCGTGACCGTCAGCGAGTAATTCGTGGCGACACTCTTTATTGCAGATTTGCACCTGCAAACAGAAGAACCGGCGATAACCGCCGGTTTTCTGCGTTTTTTACGCGGTGAAGCGAAAAGTGCCGATGCACTTTACATTCTGGGTGACCTGTTTGAAGCCTGGATTGGCGACGACGATCCCAACCCGCTGCACCGTGAGATGGCGGCTGCCATTAACGCGCTGGTCGATTCCGGCGTCCCCTGCTTCTTTATCCACGGCAATCGTGATTTCCTGCTCGGCAAGCGCTACGCCCGCGAAAGCGGCATGACGCTGCTGCCGGAAGAGCAGGTACTCGACCTTTATGGCCGAAAGGTGTTAATCATGCACGGTGACACACTTTGCACTGACGACACCGGCTATCAGGCGTTTCGCGCTAAGGTTCATACCCCGTGGATCCAAAAACTATTCCTGGCTCTGCCGCTGTTTATCCGCAAGCGGATCGCAGCCAGAATGCGTGCAGACAGTAAGGCCGCCAACAGCGGAAAATCCATGGCCATTATGGACGTTAATCCCCAGGCGGTAGTCAGGGTCATGGAAAAACACCGCGTTCAGTGGTTGATCCACGGTCATACTCATCGTCCCGATGTGCATACCCTTACCGCCAACGGCGAAGCGGCCCACCGCGTCGTCCTGGGGGCCTGGCACAGCGAAGGTTCTATGGTCAGCGTCACGCCTGACGGTGTGGAACTGATCGCTTTCCCGTTTTAACCCGTCAAAAATCATTCTATTTTTTTGAACAATATCGGCAAATTGTTTCGATTTTAATCAGCCCGTGGTCGGCCTATTATTTATCACATCAGGGCAACACGCCCTATCCCAGATAAAACATTTAAGGAATACGACCATGAAATCCATCAAAACTTTCGTTGCAGTTGCCGCACTCTCTCTGATCTCTTTCGGTTCTTTTGCTCAGAGCGTCAGCGCCACGGCCTCTACCCTTGACCGTGCAGAAGCGAAAATTGCCGCTCAGGCTGCTGAACAGGGCGCGTCTTACAAAATCACCAGCGCTCAGTTTAACAACCGCGTTCACATGACGGCAGAACTGACCAAATAAGACGTCTGCTGACCGTGCCGCCCGTCAAAAGCACATCAAAGCACATCGATGCCTGATAAAACAGACCGCCAGAACGCGGTCTGTTTTGTTATCTCCTGAGAGCCACAACGGCTCAGTTTTTAACCGCGCAACCGTTTTCCTTGCCCCTATTACATGCTATTCTCTGTGCCCTCGAAAGCAGTGTGTTTCGCACCACAGGAGTTTTAAGACGCATGTCTTCCCGCAATAATCCGGCGCGTGTCGCCATCGTGATGGGGTCCAAAAGCGACTGGGCTACCATGCAGTTCACCGCCGAAATCTTTGAAATCCTGAATGTTCCGCACCACGTTGAAGTGGTCTCCGCACACCGTACACCGGACAAACTGTTCAGCTTCGCCGAAAGCGCCGAAGAGAAGGGTTATGAGGTGATCATTGCCGGTGCGGGCGGCGCAGCACATCTGCCAGGCATGATTGCCGCCAAAACGCTGGTACCGGTTCTGGGTGTTCCGGTGCAAAGCGCTGCGTTAAGTGGTGTCGATAGCCTCTATTCCATCGTTCAGATGCCGCGTGGCATTCCGGTCGGCACGCTGGCCATTGGTAAAGCGGGCGCTGCCAACGCTGCCCTGCTCGCCGCGCAGATCCTGGCGACTCACGATAAAGCGTTACATCAGCGTCTGGCGGACTGGCGTAAAGCTCAGACCGACGAGGTGCTGGACAATCCGGACCCGCGGGGTGCGGCATGAAGCAGGTATGTGTCCTCGGTAATGGTCAGTTAGGCCGTATGCTGCGTCAGGCCGGCGAGCCGCTGGGTATTGCCGTCTGGCCCGTCGGGCTGGATGACGAACCGGAAGCCGTGCCGTTTCACCAGAGTGTGATCACCGCGGAGATTGAACGCTGGCCACAAACGGCCCTGACGCGCGAGCTGGCACGTCATAATGCCTTCGTTAACCGCGACGTCTTTCCCATTATTGCTGACCGTCTGACGCAAAAGCAGCTGTTCGATAAGCTCGGGCTGCCGACTGCGCCGTGGCAGCTGTTGTCCGATAAAAGCGAGTGGAAGGATGTATTTGCAATGCTGGGCGAGCTGGCAATTGTGAAGCGTCGCGTCGGCGGGTACGACGGTCGTGGACAGTGGCGTCTGCGCGCCGATGACACTCACGAGCTGCCGGACGATTGCTACGGGGAGTGCATCGTTGAGCAGGGCATTAACTTCAGCGGTGAAGTCTCGCTGGTGGGCGCTCGCGGGCAGGACGGCCATACCGTTTTTTATCCGCTGACGCATAACCTGCATCAGGACGGGATCCTGCGTACCAGCGTTGCATTCCCGCAGGCCAGTGCTGAACAGCAGGCGCAGGCAGAAGAGATGCTCTCTGCCATCATGCACGAACTCGGTTACGTCGGCGTCATGGCGATGGAGTGTTTTGTCACGCCGTCCGGTCTGCTGATTAACGAACTGGCACCGCGCGTTCACAACAGCGGTCACTGGACCCAAAACGGGGCGTCCATCAGCCAGTTCGAGCTGCACCTGCGCGCCATCACTGACCTGCCGCTGCCGCAGCCGGTGGTGAACAGCCCGTCGGTGATGATCAACCTGATCGGTACCGATCTGAACTACGACTGGCTCAAGCTGCCGCTGGTGCATCTGCACTGGTATGACAAAGAGGTGCGTCCGGGTCGTAAGGTCGGTCACCTGAACCTGAACGATACCGACACCGATCGTCTGGGCGCCACGCTGGAAGCGATTATTCCTCTCCTGCCGCCGGAATACGCGAGCGGAATTATCTGGGCGCAATCAAAGCTTAAGTAATACTCCTCTGCCGGGGAGTTGACCTTCCCCCTCCCCGGCGTACAATCCCCGCCCATTGCAGCTTAGTTTTCTTCTGGAAAAACCATGAACGATGGAACGGACTATCGCGCGATCCTCGCATCCGATACCCCTTTAATCGACGTTCGCGCGCCGATCGAATTCGCCCAGGGCGCGATGCCTGCGGCAATCAACCTGCCTCTGATGAACGATGATGAACGCGCCGCCGTCGGCACCTGCTATAAACGCCAGGGGCCGGACGCTGCGCTTGCTCTCGGCCATAGCCTGGTCGCAGGCAGTACCCGTGAGATGCGCATTAACGCCTGGCGCGAAGCCTGTCTCTCCCACCCCACCGGCTACCTCTGCTGCGCGCGTGGCGGTCAACGCTCGCATATCACTCAGGCCTGGTTGAAAGCGCGCGGCGTGGATTACCCGCTGATCGCAGGCGGCTATAAAGCGCTGCGTCAGACCGCAATTGAGGTAACCGCTGAGCAGGTGCAAAAACCGATGGTGCTGATCGGCGGCTGTACCGGGAGCGGCAAAACGTTGCTGGTGAAACAGCACGCGCAGGGCGTGGATCTGGAAGGGCTGGCGCACCATCGCGGCTCGTCGTTTGGCCGCACGCTCACACCACAGCTTTCGCAGGCGAGCTTCGAAAATCAGCTCGCCGTCGTGCTGTTGAAAAAAGAGGCCGCACGCTGGGTGCTGGAGGATGAAGGGCGGATGATTGGCTCCAACCACCTGCCGGAATGCCTGCGAGACCGCATGGTTCAGGCGCCTGTTGTGGTAGTAGAAGACCCGTTTGATGTCCGTCTTGAACGCCTGCGTGAAGAGTATTTCGACCATATGTGGGCGGATTTTTCTGCTGCCTTTGGCGAAGAGGCGGGCTGGAAAGCGTACAGCGAATACCTGCACCACGGCCTGTTTGCCATTCGCCGCCGTCTGGGGCTGCAGCGCTTTGCAGACTTTACGGCGCTGCTGGATTCCGCCCTGCAGGAGCAACAACGTTCTGGCAGCACCGACGCGCATTTGCGCTGGCTTGCCCCGCTGCTGAACGACTATTACGACCCGATGTACACCTGGCAGCTGGCAAAAAAGGCGGAGAAGATTGTGTATCGCGGAACGTTTGAGGACGTGGCTGACTGGCTCAATCGCTGAATCACGCGCACAAAAAACGGCAACCCAGGGTTGCCGTTTTCATATCGGGGTGACTCCCCTGCTGACTGAACTTAGAAGTCGTAACGCAGACGCACCAGGTTCATGTCGCCCAGGTTATCCGTGCTGGAGGTGAACACGTGTTCGTAATCAACACGGAAACCGTAGTCCAGCTGGACGCTAACACCCACGCCGTTATCGATACGCTGGTAGTTACGACCATTCACGTACTCAATACGGTCACCCATGAAGTAAGGCTGGATAGATTTCACCGCATACTGATCGATTGGGAATTTGTACCCTGCGAAGTATTCAATACCCCATGCATCACCGGCAAAGTAGTTGTCAGTAGACACTTTTTTGGTGGTCAGGAAGTTCTGGTACCAGCCGCCGCCAGCCGAGAAGGTCCAGTTATCCGGCGTCCAGCTCAGCGCGGTACCGAGGATATTCTGGTCGTAAGATTTGCTGTCGCCGTTGTCCGGGTTACGCATGTCCGCGCGGGTGTAATTCCACGCTGCGCCCCAGGTCAGATCGGTGGTCAGGTGGTAATCCAGACCCAGTGAACCGCCGCCTTTACGTTTGTAACGCAGGCCATTGCCCGGCAGGTATTCGCTGTCTTCAAACAGGTAGGATGCATAAATATCCGCATCACCTACGGTTTTCTTATATTTCAGCATTTTGCGTGAACGATAAGAGCCGTCGTAGTCACCGTTGATCCCGTTACCTGGAGCCTGACCAATCATGTCGTAGTCCCAGATATCGGTTTTCACGCCAACCACATCATAGTAAACGCTGTTCTGTTGACCGAAGGTCAGCGTACCCCAGGTGTCGCTCTTCAGACCGGTGTACAGCATACGGCGAGAGGTGTCGTTAGCACCTTCAGCGTAGTGGTTATCCCAGTTGAACAGCGCCGGAATGTTCACACCCAGCTCGTAGTAGCTGATCCAGCTGATGTCATCAAACAGATAGTAATCTGCTGCGAAACGGAAACGGGTGCCGCCGTCGAAGCCATTACGTTTGTAGGAGCCTTTATCGCCGTCGCCCGTCATCATGTTGAACTGAGGACGAATACTGCCGCCAACGGTAAAGTTAAGACGGCTCAGCGGGTTACCTGCCTGAGGGTCTTGTTTAAGAACCGTGATTTCCGCCTGAGATGCGAAGGAGGTCAATGCCACTGCTGCGCCAATTGTTACTGCCAGCGCTGATTTTTTTATAGTCATTATTTTTCCTTTATAGACACGCTGCTAAATATTTAGCAGGTGAATATTAACTGGAAATAATCTTGCTGTGTGCGCGGGTTTTTAATGTTTTGTGCTACTAAACGCATGGGTATTACCGATTTGTGCTGCTAAATTATTACGCACCAGCAGATAAACCGGTGCGTAATTATCACGGATTTGAACTAACTGGCAAACTGACGGAACAGCGCTTTGCCTTTTAGCAATCGCGTGCCGAGCCAGCCGCCGCACAGCGACAGCAGCACCGCACCGCAGACCGGCAGCGTGAACCACAGTCGCCAGTCAGGCTCCCACGGGAAATCGAAGACGCGGGTCTGCAGCACGGCTAACGCCGTCTCAGCACCCATCGCCGCCACCAGACCCGAGACCAGCCCCAGCAGGGCGAACTCGCTCCACAGCGTGGTGCGCAGCAGTCGCTTACTCGCCCCGAGCGTGCGATAGACCACCAGCTCCTGATGACGCTGCCGCATCCCGACCTGCACCTGGGCCAGCAGCAACAGTACGCCGCAGATCGTCACCAGCACCACCATGACCTCCAGAGCCCGGCTGACCTGCTCCAGCACCTGCCCGACCTGTTTAAGGATCGCGCCAATATCCAGCAGGCTGACCGTCGGAAATTCGCGGTTCAGCCGGGTCAGCATACCGTTGCCGTTTTCCCAGCGGAAACTGGTGAGCCAGCTTTGCGGCTGTCCGTCCAGTGCGCCTGCGGGAAAAATAAAGAAGAAGTTCGGCCGCAGGCTTTCCCAGTCCACCTTACGCAGGCTGGTGACCTTAGCGCTAAAGTCCTGGGTATCGCCGGTAAAGGTCACGCTGTCGCCCAGCCTGACGTTCAGGCGCGTCGCCAGCCCCTCTTCCATCGATACTTCACCCGCTTTTGGTGGCCAGCTGCCGCCTGTAATCGGGTTGTGATCTGGACGTTTCTCCTGCCAGGTCAGGTTCAGTTCGCGGTTAAGCGATTCATCTTTATTTCCCTCCGTGGACTGGCCGTTGATCTGCGTCAGACGCGCACGGACGATGGGGTAGAACGACTCCGGCACAATCTGGTGTTCCGCCAGGAACGTCTTCAGCGGTGTCACCTGCTCAGGGGCGATATTGATCAGGAAATAGTTCGGGCTTTCCGGCGGAAGCTGCTGTTGCCAGCGATCCAGCAGATCGCCGCGCAGCACCAGCAGCAGTGCCAGCAGCATAAACGACAGCGAAAAGGCAGACAGCTGACTCAGCGTAGACCAGGGCTGGTGCAGCAGACGGTTCACCGCCAGCCGCACGGGAAGCGACTTCACCGTCAGCTTTTTAAGCACATTAAGGAGCACCCAGCCGACCACACCACACAGCAGCGCCAGCACCACCGCCCCGGCCAGTACGGCCCACAGCAGCGTGCTACCGCCCATCAGCCAGGCCAACAACCCAACCGACACCGCAACAATGACAGGAAGATAGAACTTCAGCGGCCAGACGTTGGCCACCACGTCACGGCGCAGCACGCGCAGCGGCTGCGTCGCGAGCAACAGCCGGTACGGGCGAAGCCCCACCAGCACCGAGATCACCATCATCGCGCCAATCGCCCACAGCCACGGCCAGAGGCTGGCCGGTGGAAGTGCGGCAGGCAGTACCGGTTTCAGCATGACCATCAGCAGCTTTTCAAACAGCAGCCCCATCGCCCCACCGGTGAGTGCTGACAACACCAGCAGCATCAGCCACTGGCCGACAATCAGCTTACGCAGCTGGGCGCTGCCCGCGCCGAGGGTTTTGAGGATCGCCACCAGATCGTATCGGCTGCGGCAGTAGTGCCCCATGGCCACCGCCACCGCCGCCACGGCCAGCAGCAGGGTTAACAGCGCTGAAAGCAGCAGGAACTGCTGAGACCGTTCGAGAGATTTACCAAGCGCCCCTTCGTCCTGCTCCAGTCCGTACCAGCGGTGCTCCGGTTTTAACTGCGGCAGCAGCCATTTTTCATACGCGTCAAGCTGGGCGGGCGTTCCCGCAAACTTATAGCGCCAGGTGACGCGGCTTCCCGGCTGCACGGCATGGGTATTCGCCACATCAGCGGCATTCATCAGCAAGCGCGGGGCAAGCTGGAACGGGTTAAAGCCGGAGTCAGGTTCCTGAACCACCTCCCCGGCGATGCGGAGCGTGGCGTCACCCACGTCGATGCTGTCACCCGTTTTCAGGTTCAGCAGCGCCATTAAACGTGGCGCCAGCAGCACCGTGCCCGGTTTCGGCTTTAACCCAGGCGGGCTGGTTTGCAGTTCACCGTACAGCGGGTAAAGGTCGTCGACGGCTTTGACGCTCGCCAGCTGCGGCGTATCGCCGGCAAAGGTCATGGTCTGAAAGTTCAGCTGTTCCCCCACCTTCAGTCCACGCTTACGCGCCTCCTCAAGCCAGCCCGGCGGGACGGGACGCGAGCTTTGCAGCGCCCTGTCTCCGGCCATAAACTCGCGGCTTTGCTGGCTTAACCCTTTCTCCATGCGATCGCTGACGCTGCCCAGCGCCAGCACGCAGGCTACCGCCAGGCTTAACGCCATCCAGACAATCAACAGCGTGGGCGAGCGCCATTCGCGCCAGAACCAGCGGGCAATCATGCTTCCTCCTGAAGTTCACCGTTAACCAGCCGCAGGCGACGGTCGCAGCGGGCAGCCAGTTGCGGATCGTGGGTCACCAGAATCAGCGTGGTCCCGTGTTCACGGTTGAGCGAAAACAGCAGGTCGGCAATTTTATCCCCGGTCTTTCGGTCGAGGTTTCCGGTAGGCTCATCCGCAAACAGCACGTCCGGGCGGCCGTTAAACGCCCGGGCCAGGGCCACACGTTGTTGCTCCCCGCCGGAAAGCTGCGCCGGAAGATGGTCGAGGCGTTTGCCAAGCCCAAGCTGCTCCAGCAATGCCTTCGCGTGGGCGCGGCTTTCACGGCTGTTACCGCCGCGCAGCAGTGCCGGCAGTTCAACGTTTTCCAGCGCATTGAGCGTCGGGATCAGCATGAAGGACTGAAAGACAAACCCGATATGACGTGCGCGGAGCGCGGCACGCGCCTCTTCATCAAGCTGATGCAGCGGTTGCCCGACCAGGTTGACCTCTCCACTGCTGCCGTCGTCCAGACCGGCTAAAATGGCCAGCAGCGTGGACTTCCCGGAACCGGACTCGCCAATCAGCGCAATGGTTTCGGCGCGTTTGACAACGAGTTCAACTCCGGTGAGGATGGAAAGCTCGTGTTCCCCCTGACCGACGGACTTCTTAAGACGATGAACTTCAACAATGTTTTCCGCTGGCATTTGCCCTTCCTGTTTTTAATCCTGATGACCTTCCGCGCGGCGGCAGCGGACACGTTACTGGTTCTCGGTGACAGCCTGAGTGCAGGCTATCGCATGGCGGCCAACGCGGCCTGGCCAGCTCTGCTCAATGACAAATGGCAGAGTAAGACAACGGTTATTAATGGCAGCATCAGCGGTGATACCTCGCAGCAAGGCTTGTCGCGCCTGCCAGCCTTGCTCAAACAGCATCAACCGCGATGGGTGCTGGTTGAGCTGGGCGGTAATGATGGCTTGCGTGGTTTCCAGCCTCAGCAAACGGAACAGACCCTGCGCACGATCCTTAAGGATATTAAGGCCGCGAATGCGCAACCGCTGCTGATGCAAATTCGCCTGCCCGCCAACTATGGACGTCGGTATAATGAAGCCTTTAGCGCGATCTACCCAAAGCTTGCCAACGAGTTTGATATTCCGCTGCTGCCATTTTTTATGGAAGAGGTCTATCTCAAACCCCAGTGGATGCAAGACGATGGGATCCACCCCAATCGCGATGCGCAGCCGTTTATTGCCGACTGGATGGCAACACGGCTGGCCCCTTTAGTTAAACATGACTCCTAATTCAGCGGAGATCCTGACAGGTAAAGTTATGCAAAAATCGGTCTTAATTACAGGATGTTCCAGCGGAATCGGTCTTGAAAGTGCACTCGAATTGAAGCGTCAGGGATATTGGGTACTGGCGGCCTGCCGTAAACCCGACGACGTCGAACGCATGAACGGGCTGGGCTTTACCGGTGTGTTACTGGATTTAGACTCACCGGAAAGCGTGGAACGCGCTGCCGATGAGGTGCTGACCCTGACCGACAACCGTCTGTACGGCCTTTTTAACAATGCCGGTTACGGCGTGTATGGTCCCCTGGACACGCTCACCCGCGAGCAGCTGGAAAAACAGTTTTCCACCAATTTCTTTGGCGTCCATCAGCTCACCATGCGCCTGCTCCCCGCCATGCTGCCGCACGGTGAAGGACGCATTGTGATGACCTCCTCCGTGATGGGGCTAATTTCAACCCCGGGTCGCGGGGCCTATGCCGCCAGCAAATATGCGCTGGAGGCCTGGTCCGATGCCCTGCGCATGGAGTTGCGTCACAGCGGCATTAAGGTCAGCCTGATTGAGCCGGGCCCTATCCGCACCCGCTTTACGGAAAACGTTAACCAGACCCAGGCGGATAAACCGGTCGAAAACCCCGGTATCGCCGCACGCTTTACGCTCGGGCCGGAAGCAGTCGTCGCTAAAGTGCGCCATGCTTTTGAGAGCGAAAACCCAAAAATGCGCTATCCGGTGACGCTGGTAACCCATGCGGTAGGCTGGTTAAAACGCCTGCTGCCGGGCCGGATGATGGACAAAATTTTACACGGTTGAGTTGAAGCGTCGTCGCTAACCCCCATGTAAATAACAAACCGATAAAAGAGAAGGCCGCATGTCCGTACAGAATATCGTCAATATTACTGAAGCAAACCTGCAACAGACCCTCGAACAGTCCATGACCAAACCGGTGCTGTTCTACTTCTGGTCTGAGCGTAGCCAACACTGTCTGCAGCTGACGCCGGTACTCGAAAGCCTTGCCGCGCAATACAATGGCCAGTTCATTCTCGCCAAACTGGATTGTGACGCTGAGCCTATGGTGGCGTCTCAGTTTGGCCTGCGCGCGATTCCTACCGTCTATCTGTTCCAGAATGGTCAACCTGTTGATGGCTTCCAGGGACCACAGCCTGAAGAAGCGATCCGCGCCCTGCTGGATAAAGTCCTGCCGCGCGAGGAAGAGCTGAAGGCGCAGGAAGCCATGGGACTGATGCAGGAAGGCAAATACGACGAAGCGCTACCGCTGCTCAAAGAGGCGTGGCTGCTGTCGAAACAGGACAGCCAGATTGGCCTGCTCCTCGCGGAAACGCAGATTGCCCTGCACCGTTCCGACGATGCAGAAGCTGTGCTGAAGACCATTCCACTGCAGGATCAGGATACCCGTTATCAGGGTCTGGTCGCGCAGATCGATCTGCTGAAACAGGCGGCGGATACGCCGGAGATCCAGCAGCTTCAACAGCAGGTTGCCGATAACCCGACCGATGCCGCGCTGGCAAGCCAGCTGGCGCTGCAGCTGCATCAGGTGGGACGTAACGAAGAAGCGCTGGCACTGCTGTTCAGCCATCTGCAAAACGATCTGGGTGCCGCCGACGGTCAGGCGCGGAAAATGTTCCAGGAGATCCTGGCCGCGCTGGGCACCGGCGATGCGCTGGCGTCGACGTACCGCCGTCAGCTGTACGCCCTGCTCTACTGATGAACAGGCCCGGTGCCGCTAGCGCTCACCGGGCCTGCAAAAGAGGCGGTCACCCCGCCTTTTTCAACTGCGTCACCACCAGCTGATGGCGCGCGTTGTAGAACTTCCGATAGGTTAAATAGCAGGCAATGATGGTCGACAGGCTGGCCGTAGAGAGCAGCATAAAGGTCACCATGATCTGATATTTAATGGCTTTGACCGGATCGATACCGGCAAAAATCAGCCCCGACATCATTCCCGGCAGGCTAACCAGCCCAACCGTTTTTGCGGAATCCACCGTTGGGATCAGCGACGAGCGGATGCTGTCGCGGATCAGTACCGCCGAGGCCATTTTCGGTGTCGCCCCCAGACTTAATTTCTCCTGCAGCTTCTGTTGTTCACTGCTAAATCGCTGGCCGAGGTTGTTGTAACACAGTCCCACTGCCACCATAGCGTTCCCCGCAATCATCCCGGAAATAGGGATAACCTGCATCGGCGTAAACTCGATTGAGCCGGACACCACCAGCACCGCCAGCGTCAGCGCCGTCCCGGTTGTAATGGCGATAAACGATGAGACAAACGCCTTATCGATATACTTACTGCGTTTCTGCGCGTTCCACGCCGCGTTAAAGCAGATAAACAGCACCATCAGGAGCGTCAGCACCGCGTGGTTGACGTTAAAAATATACTTCAGCACATAGCCGACAATAATGAGCTGGATAACCGCGCGGCAGATACTCCAGATAATATCTTTCTCCAGGCCCAGCTTTTCCCGGTAGCTCACCACAATAGCGATCAGTACCAGCACCATCGAAAACGCCAGCGACGTATTCGTAATATTATGCTCACCCACGGTTTGCCTCCTGCATTTTCCCGCCCTGCGGCTCAAGCGTAATGACATCATCCGCATGGGTAATTTCGTTTGAATCGTGCGTAACCCACAGCACGGCAATATTCTGCTCGCTTGCGTAACGATGAATAATCTCGTTAACGTTGCGTTTGTTCACCTCATCCAGCGCGCTGGTGATCTCGTCCAGTAACAATATCTTCGGCAAAAACTGCAGATTGCGAATCAGCGAAACGCGCTGCTTTTCGCCGCCCGATAATTCATTGATGGATTTAGTCAGCGTCTCTTTCGACAGGCCAAAGCGGGCCAGATCGGCGATAAATTTTTCTGGCTCCGGCGTTTTATGACGGATTTGCCACGGAAAGACCAGGTTGTCATAAACCGTGTCCCCAAACAGCGAAGGGGTTTGCACGCAGTAAGAGACCTGCTGACGATAGCTTTCTGGCGACTGTGTCGCGATATCCTGCCCTTCAAACAGAATAGCGCCCTCAGTGGGGCTGAGCAGTGAAGCGACAATCTTTAATAACGTGCTTTTACCACAGCCTGACGGCCCTGTTATCAGTTTGAACTCACCCGGGGAAAGACAAAAATCGACATGCTGAAGGATCGTGGTATTTGCCACACGAAAACCGACATCCCTGACCTGCAAGAGCGTATTTTTATTGTTCATCATGCATCCTGTAACCACCTTTATTGCAACCACGCGTAGAATAATCCTTTCACGAACGCAGCGCGAATAGGGTGTGTCGATGGCTGGAGTAAAGGTTTTACCGGTATTCGTCGCGCCCCCTTCTTTACAGGGGCGAATTTCAGCCCGATAGCCGATATACTGACTCATAACACACACGCAGTTCCCTTCGTCACAGCATGCAAAACAGGAGGTTTTTATGCTTATCGTTATACCTGTCCTTATTTTCGTTGCGCTGGTTATTGTCGGCGCTGGCGTCAAAATTGTCCCACAGGGGTATCAGTGGACCGTTGAACGCTTTGGCCGCTACACCAACACGCTCCAGCCGGGTTTAAGCCTGATTGTCCCTTTCATGGACAGGATTGGACGTAAAATCAATATGATGGAACAGGTGCTGGATATTCCTTCCCAGGAAGTGATCTCCAAGGATAACGCCAACGTCACCATTGATGCGGTCTGTTTTATTCAGGTTATTGATGCGCCAAAAGCGGCCTATGAAGTCAGCAATCTGGAGCTGGCTATCGTAAATCTGACGATGACCAACATTCGTACCGTGCTCGGTTCAATGGAGCTGGACGAGATGCTCTCTCAGCGCGACAGCATTAACACCCGCCTGCTGCACATTGTCGACGAGGCCACCAACCCGTGGGGGATCAAAGTTACCCGTATTGAGATCCGCGACGTGCGCCCACCGGCAGAGTTAATCGCCTCCATGAACGCGCAGATGAAAGCGGAACGGACCAAACGCGCCTACATTCTGGAAGCTGAAGGGGTACGTCAGGCAGAGATCCTGAAAGCCGAAGGGGAAAAACAGTCGCAGATCCTGAAAGCGGAAGGTGAACGCCAGTCTGCCTTCTTACAGGCGGAAGCCCGTGAACGTTCTGCAGAAGCGGAAGCCCGCGCCACCCAGATGGTCTCTGAAGCAATTGCGGCGGGTGATATCCAGGCGGTGAACTACTTCGTTGCGCAAAAATACACTGACGCGCTGAAAGAGATTGGCTCCGCGAACAACAGCAAAGTGGTGATGATGCCGCTGGATGCCAGCAGCCTGATGGGCTCCATCGCCGGGATCACGGAACTTATCAAAGACAGCGGAAACGAGCGCAAAAAATGATTGAGCTCATCGTCGCACATCCTCATGCATTCTGGCTAAGCCTCGGTGGCTTATTGCTGGCCGCGGAGATGCTTGGCGGCAACGGTTACCTGCTCTGGAGCGGTGTTGCCGCTGTCATTACCGGGTTAGTGGTCTGGCTACTGCCCCTCGACTGGGCGTGGCAGGGGGCATTATTTGCCGTGCTGACGCTGTTGGCCGCCTGGCTGTGGTGGCGCTGGCTTAACCGCCAGGTGACAGAGCAGAAACCGCTCGACGCTCACCTCAATCAGCGCGGGCAGCAGATTGTCGGCAAACGTTTTACGCTCGACACAGCGCTGGTTAACGGGCGCGGACATATGCGCGTGGGCGACAGTTCATGGCCCGTGGTGGCCGACGATGACCTCAGCGCCGGCACGCAGGTTGAGGTCATTGCGGTGGAAGGGATAACCCTGCGGGTTAAAGCCTGTCAGGCATGAGCCTTACGATGACAGCAGCCGGACAGATTATCGATAATCGGGCAGTCGGCGCTGTCATCCCCCGGACAGGATTCCGCCATCGCCAGAAGCTGCTGACGCATCGCCTGTAACTCGGTAATGTGGCGTTCAATCTCAGCCACTTTCTCCAGCGTACGTTTTTTCACGTCTGCGCTATGGCGTGCCGGATCGTTGAATAAGGTGACCAGCTCGCCGCACTCTTCAAGGTTGAATCCCACCTGCCGCGCCTGGCGCAGCAGCGTCAGTTCATCAAGATGCAGTTGCGTATAACTGCGGTAGCCATTTTCACTGCGCAGCGGCGGTGTCACCAGCCCCTTCTCTTCATAAAAACGGATCGCTTTGCTGGTCAATCCGGTTTTTTTCGCAACATCACTGATATTCACATTTCCCCCTTGACCTTCCCCTTGATGGAAGGTTTAACCTTCATAACAGTTAGCGAAAAGCGTTATGCCGGTCAACATCTGACCAGATCATTATACGGGAGTTTTGTTATGTCTCACACTATTGACCTGACACTGGACGGCCTCTCCTGCGGCCACTGTGTCAAACGCGTTAAAGAAAGTCTGGAACAGCGTCCTGATGTAGACAGCGCTGAAGTGACCCTTGATCACGCCGCCGTCACCGGTAGCGCCAGTGCGGATGCGCTGATTGATACGATCAAACAGGCTGGTTATGGGGCGGAGCTGAGCCACCCAAAGGCTAAACCGCTGGCAGAGTCATCATCCCCGTCGGAAGCACTGACAGCGGCCACTCCTGAGCTTCCGGTAGCTGATGATATTGATGACAGCCAACAGCTGCTGATCAACGGCATGAGCTGCGCCAGCTGCGTCTCCCGGGTACAAAATGCCTTGCAGGCTGTACCGGGTGTCGCGCAGGCACGGGTCAATCTTGCGGAGCGTACCGCGCTGGTGATGGGCAGTGCCTCCGCCGCAGATTTAGTGCAGGCCGTTGAAAAAGCGGGCTACGGCGCAGAGGCCATCGAAGATGACCTCAAACGTCGTGAACGCCAGCAGGAAACGGCCGTCGCCACCATGAAACGCTTCCGCTGGCAGGCCATCGTCGCGCTGCTGGTTGGGGTCCCGGTCATGGTGTGGGGTATGATCGGTGACAATATGATGGTCACCGACGATAACCGCACGCTGTGGCTGGTCATTGGGTTGATTACGCTTGCCGTGATGGTTTTCGCAGGCGGTCACTTCTACTCCAGCGCCTGGAAAAGCCTGAAAAATCGCACCGCGACGATGGACACCCTTGTCGCACTCGGCACGGGTGCGGCGTGGCTGTACTCCATGAGCGTCAACGTCTGGCCCCAGTGGTTCCCGATGGAAGCGCGTCATCTCTATTATGAAGCGAGCGCGATGATTATCGGCCTGATTAACCTCGGCCATATGCTTGAAGCGCGCGCCCGTCAGCGCTCCTCCAAAGCGCTGGAACGCCTGCTGGATTTAACCCCACCGACCGCGCGCGTCGTGACGGATACGGGTGAAAAAAATGTCCCATTGGCTGAAGTTCAACCCGGCATGACGCTGCGCCTGACCACCGGCGACCGCGTTCCCGTCGACGGTGAAATCACTCAGGGCGAAGCCTGGTTTGACGAAGCGATGCTGACCGGAGAACCCGTCCCGCAACAGAAAGCCCAGGGCGATGCCATTCATGCCGGTACGGTGGTGCAGGACGGTAGCGTGCTTTTCACCGCCAGTGCGGTCGGCAGCCATACCACGCTGTCACGCATTATTCGCATGGTGCGTCAGGCACAGAGCAGTAAGCCGGAAATTGGTCAGCTGGCCGATAAAATCTCCGCCATTTTTGTGCCGGTCGTGGTCGGTATCGCGCTGCTGAGCGCGGCTATCTGGTATGTCTTCGGTCCGGCACCGCAAATTGTTTATACCCTGGTGATTGCCACCACGGTGCTGATCATTGCCTGTCCTTGCGCGCTCGGTCTTGCCACGCCAATGTCGATCATCTCAGGCGTAGGCCGTGCCGCTGAATTTGGCGTGCTGGTACGGGATGCCGATGCGTTGCAGCGGGCGAGCACGCTGGACACGCTGGTGTTTGATAAAACCGGCACGCTGACGGAAGGGAAACCGCAGGTAGTGGCCGTGATAACCGCAGGCATCACGCAGGATGACGCGCTGCGTCTCGCCGCGGCGCTTGAACAAGGCTCCAGCCACCCGCTGGCCCACGCCATTATTGAGAAAGCCGGGAATGCCAGCCTGCCGCAGGTGAGCAATTTCCGCACCCTGCGCGGTTTAGGCGTCACCGGTACCGCCGAAGGGCACACGCTGCTGTTGGGGAATCAGGCACTGCTGAAGGAGCATGGCGTTGAGACCTCCGCCCTGGAACAAGACCTGAAAGCTCAGGCCTCTCAGGGCGCAACCCCGGTTCTGCTTGCCGTTGATGGCAAGGCCGCGGCGCTGCTGGCGATTCGCGATCCGCTACGTCAGGACAGCGTGCAGGCGTTGCAACGCCTGCATCGCGCGGGCTATCGCCTGGTAATGTTGACCGGGGATAATCCTGTGACGGCGAACGCCATCGCCCGGGAAGCCGGAATTGACGAGGTCATTGCCGGGGTGTTACCTGACGGCAAAGCAGATGCCATCAAGACGCTGCAAAGCCAGGGTCGCCAGGTGGCGATGGTCGGTGACGGGATTAACGATGCGCCGGCGCTGGCACAGGCGGAAGTGGGTATTGCGATGGGGGGCGGTAGCGATGTCGCCATTGAGACGGCCGCCATCACCCTGATGCGTCACAGCCTGATGGGCGTTGCGGACGCGCTGGCGATTTCAAAAGCCACCTTGCGCAACATGAAGCAGAACCTGCTGGGTGCCTTCGTCTACAACTCGCTCGGTATCCCGATTGCCGCCGGTATTTTGTGGCCGCTGACCGGCACGCTGCTGAACCCGGTTGTCGCGGGTGCGGCGATGGCGCTCTCGTCCATTACCGTGGTGAGCAACGCAAACCGGTTGTTGCGGTTTAAACCGAAAGATTGAACCTTCTTCTCCTACGCGCTAGCATGAACCTTTCCGTTTATGGAGCGCGTATGAGTCTGTTTAATCGTATAAAAACATCGTTTCGCGCCCTCTTCCCCCGCCGTTATGCCTGGCCCGGCATGGATATCTCGCTTCCCGGCGGGCAGCACCTTCACCTGGTGGGCAGCATCCATATGGGCACGCAGGATATGTCCCCGCTGCCAGCCGGTCTGATGAAACTGCTTAAGAGCGCCGATGCGCTGGTCGTTGAAGCGGATATTTCGGGCCAGACGTCGCCGTTTGCCGGCCTCGAAAGCGATCTCCCCCTGGCTGAACGTCTGAACGACACGCAGTTTGCTGAACTGACGCGCGTCGCAGATGAGACGGGCGTGTCGCTCTCCATGCTGGACACACTGCCGCTGTGGCAAATCGCGATGGTCCTGCAGGCAACCCAGGCGCAGCGTCTGGGGCTACGCGGGGATTACGGTATTGATTACCAGCTGTTGAATGCCGCGAGAGCACGCCATTTGTCAGTCATTGAGCTCGAAGGCACGGACAGCCAGATAGCCCTGCTGCGCCAGCTTCCTGATGATGGGCTGATGCTGCTGGATGATACCCTGACCCACTGGCACACCAACGCGCGTCTGTTGCAAACGATGATCGGCTGGTGGCTGAATGCGCCGCCCACGGACGGTAAACTGGCGCTGCCGTCGACGTTCAGTGAATCGTTGTATGATGTGCTGATGAACGAGCGCAACAAAGCCTGGCAGCAAACGCTGCATGCGTTGCCTGCTGGGCGTTACGTGGTCGCTGTCGGGGCGTTACATTTGTACGGAGAAGGGAATTTGCCGTCACTGCTGAAATAAAAAAATGGCCAATATTTCTATTGGCCCGTCAAAGAGGAATTTCATCGTTTTTATTATGCCGAAGGAGACCTTCGGTTGAGCCGATTGTCGCTCAAAGTGACCATCACTGCCAATACTATTGCGCAAGATGGTGCTATTTTTTAGACAAACGTCAGGCGTATGCTGTCAGCATGAATTGTCTGTCGTAAGAAGGATAGCTATGACTCCCGCCGTTAAATTACTCGAAAAAAACAACATTCCCTTTCGGATCCACACCTACGATCACGATCCCAGCGAAACGAATTTTGGTGATGAAGTGGTGCGCAAACTGGGGCTGAACGCCGATCGGGTTTATAAGACGCTGCTGGTGGCGGTGAACGGTGATATGAAACACCTCGCCGTCGCGGTAACGCCTGTTGCCGGGCAGCTGGATCTCAAGAAAGTGGCCAAAGCGCTGGGGGCAAAGAAGGTGGATATGGCCGATCCGATGGTTGCGCAACGCACTACCGGCTACCTTGTTGGCGGTATCAGCCCGCTCGGGCAGAAAAAACGCCTGCCGACGCTGATTGATGCCCCTTCGCAGACCTTCGACACCATTTATATTTCCGGCGGCAAACGCGGGCTGGATATTGAACTGTCCGCAGGCGAACTGGCGAAAATACTGAACGCGACATTTGCGGATATTGCGCGACGGGATTGAGGAATTGGCCCGGAGGCACTGTGCTTACCGGGCCGACGATTCTCATACAGGCCGGGTCAGGCGTAGCCGCCCCCCGGCACAAAACCGCACTACTGCCAGCTCACCTCGCCTTTCGGCTCGTAGGTATTCACGTCGATCGGTGAATTCTGCTCGATGAACTGCTTCAGCACTTCCGCATCGATAAACCCGGTATTCACATAGCCCGGTTTATTGTCGATATG
The DNA here is from genome assembly GCF_027924865.1 of Enterobacter sp. 200527-13. NCBI lineage: Bacteria > Pseudomonadati > Pseudomonadota > Gammaproteobacteria > Enterobacterales > Enterobacteriaceae > Enterobacter > Enterobacter sp. 200527-13. Next base: position 196,801 of record NZ_BSCM01000001.1, on the reverse strand, counting down.
CGGATAACCGTCACCGCCGGTGGCGTTAAAGCTTAATGTTGCCATGCGGTAGGTTTTAGCAGGATCGACCGGCTCGCCTTTGATTTTGAGGTCGTTGAGCTTGCCGTCCTTCGCCACAAAGCTGACGTTGGCAAACTGCGGATAAGCGCCGGAGTCCGGCTTCATCTGCGCCACGGCGGTGAGATAGTCAATCACCTCTTTACCGCTCATGTCGACATACACCACGATGTTACCGAACGGCTGAACCTTCAGCACATCTTTATAGGTGATGTTTCCGCCTTCGATGGAGTCGCGGATGCCGCCGCCGCTCATCACGCCAAAATCGGCATTAGTGCGCGCCATTTGTGCCGCCAGCACCAGATGCCCCATATTGGTCTGCACAAAGCGAACTTTGCTGCGGTCCCCTTCCAGACGACCATTCAGCGTACCAATCTTCACGTCCAGCTGCGCCTTGCCTTTATTCTGGAAGGGCGTCAGCAGGGAGAGCATCTGCGCGTTCTCGGCAATTTCCGGGGTGTAGAGTACGCGTTCACTCTTCCCGTCAGGGTAAGTCACTTTCTTCTTCAGGTTGACCGGAATGAGCTGATAGTGCACCAGCTTCATCTCGCCGTTACGGAACTCAAAGTCCGCACGCCCCACGTATTTACCCCATTCGTGCGCCTGCACAATCCAGATACCGTTCTGACGATCCGGAGCACACGGCGTGCCTGGCACGTAGTCGACCTGCTTTTTATTCTCTGACGCCATGCAGACCGGGTCTTGTGAATGACCGCCCACAATCATCGCCAGCGAGCCTGCAGGCAGGCTGCGAGCCATCTCCACGTCACCCGGCGCATTCGAGCCGTGCTCACCGTTGTCGTAGTGGCCCATATGGGTGGTGGCAATAATGACATCCGGCTTTTCGTTCTGTTGCAATTCCTGAATGACCAGCTTCGCTTCGTCTGCCGGTTTACGGAATTCGATATCGGTAAAGAACTCAGGGTTGCCGATTTTCGCCGTATCGTCGGTGGTTAACCCGATGACCGCAATTTTCAGATCCTGACGCTTAAACAGCGCCCAGGGTTTGAACAGTCGCTCGCCGGTGCTTTTCTGGTAGATGTTGGCAGAGAGGAACGGGAATTTGGCCCATTTTTCCTGCTGACGCAGCACCGTCAGCGGGTTATCGAATTCATGGTTACCGACGGCCATCGCATCGTAGCCAATAAGATTCATGCCGCGGAAATCAGGCTCCGCATCCTGTAAATCAGATTCCGGCACGCCGGTATTGATATCGCCCCCCGACAGCAGCAGTACGCTGCCCCCCTGGGCTGCCACCTCTTTACGAATGCCATCCACCAGCGTTTTTTGTGCCGACAGACCGTATTCGCCGTATTCACTGCGCCAGAAATGGCCGTGATGATCGTTGGTATGCAGAATGGTGATTTTATAGGTTTTATCTTTTTCATAGGCCTGCACGGGCAGGCTAACCAGACCCCAGGCGGCGATCAGCGCCAGCGCGACGCTCCGCTTCATTAACTTCATCTTCTCTCTCCCTGACCAATAGACAAAGGCAAAAATTACAGTGACTAATAAGAATAGACAAATAAGTTTTCAGAATTGCGACTTTATTCAAATGTCACTGCCGGGTATGTTAGTTGGATAATAATTACACCCTGCATTTCTAATAACAAAAGACGTGGTATTCATCTCTATGGCAATCAGTGAATCAACCCAGCCCGTGTCTGGCGCTCCGGCGTCGCGCACCTCGTTTAAAGTGTTAGGCGCAATCAGCCTTTCACATCTGCTCAACGACATGATCCAGTCGTTGATTCTCGCGATCTACCCGCTGCTGCAGTCCGAGTTTTCATTAACGTTCGTGCAGATCGGGATGATCACCCTGACCTTCCAGCTGGCCTCCTCACTTCTGCAACCGGTCGTGGGCTACTGGACGGATAAATATCCTATGCCGTGGTCGCTACCGATTGGCATGTGTTTTACCTTGAGCGGGCTGGTGCTGCTGGCAATGGCAGGCAGCTTTGAAGCAGTGCTGATTGCCGCCGCGCTGGTGGGCACGGGGTCGTCGGTCTTTCACCCGGAGTCCTCACGCGTGGCGCGCATGGCCTCCGGGGGCCGTCACGGGCTGGCGCAATCGCTGTTTCAGGTGGGCGGTAACTTTGGCAGCTCCCTCGGCCCACTGCTGGCAGCGGTGATCATCGCTCCGTACGGCAAGGGTAACGTGGCGTGGTTTGTGCTGGCAGCCTTGCTGGCGATTATCGTACTGATTCAGATAAGCCGCTGGTATGCCGCGCAGCATCGCGTGAACAAAGGTAAACCTAAAGCGAAGGTTATCAATCCCCTTCCTCGCGATAAGGTCATTCTGGCCGTCTCCGTGCTTCTGGTGCTGATTTTCTCGAAATACTTCTATATGGCGAGCATCAGCAGCTATTACACCTTTTACCTGATGCAAAAATTCGGATTATCGGTCCAAAACGCCCAGCTTCACCTGTTTGCCTTCCTGTTTGCGGTGGCTGCAGGGACGGTTATCGGCGGGCCTGTGGGCGATAAAATCGGGCGCAAATACGTCATTTGGGGCTCTATCCTCGGCGTGGCCCCGTTTACCCTTATTTTGCCGTATGCAAGCCTGGAGTGGACGGGGATTTTGACCGTGATTATTGGGTTTATCCTCGCCTCGGCGTTTTCCGCCATCCTTGTTTACGCGCAAGAGCTGCTGCCAGGCCGTATCGGTATGGTTTCCGGGCTCTTTTTTGGTTTTGCTTTCGGCATGGGCGGCCTTGGTGCGGCAGTGCTGGGCATGATTGCCGACCACACCAGTATCTTCCTGGTCTATAAAATCTGTGCTTTCCTGCCACTTCTTGGGATGTTGACCATATTCCTGCCTGATAACCGCCATAAAGCGTAATATAACGGTCGCTAAAGTTTTACTTTGGCGACCTGACACCCTGATGCCATAAGGGTTTCTTCTGCATCCCCCCGCCTAATTTATCAAAATGCGCTTTTTTACACGCATATTGCTGTTTTATTCAAACTTCAACAATTATTCATAAACATAACGGCAAAAATTGTCATAAACTATTACTTGGTTTTTGGTTTTTTAACCAAATGGAACACCCACAACGAAAGGAGACGGAATGCATCACGCCACACCGCTTATCACCACCATTGTTGGTGGACTTGTGCTCGCTTTTATCCTCGGCATGATTGCCAATAAACTGCGTATTTCGCCTCTGGTGGGCTATTTGTTAGCGGGTGTGCTGGCGGGTCCCTTTACGCCAGGTTTCGTGGCGGATACCAAACTGGCGCCCGAACTGGCGGAATTAGGCGTGATTCTGCTGATGTTTGGCGTGGGTCTGCATTTCTCACTGAAGGATCTGATGGCGGTAAAGTCGATCGCCATACCGGGAGCGATCGCACAGATAGCCGTAGCGACGCTGCTGGGAATGGCGCTTTCGACAGTGCTTGGCTGGTCGCTGATGACCGGTATCGTCTTTGGGCTGTGTCTTTCCACCGCCAGTACCGTCGTACTGCTGCGCGCGCTTGAGGAGAGGCAGCTTATCGACAGCCAGCGCGGACAAATCGCGATAGGCTGGCTGATTGTGGAAGACCTGGTGATGGTGCTGACGCTGGTGTTGCTGCCTGCCGTCGCCGGTATGATGGAAAAAGAGAGCGTCGGCTTTGCGACGCTGGCGCTGGACATGAGCATCACCATCGGGAAAGTGGTGGCGTTTATCACCATTATGATGCTGGTGGGCCGCCGTCTGGTGCCGTGGATCCTGTCCCGCAGCGCGGCCACCGGCTCCCGTGAGTTGTTTACCCTGTCTGTCCTTGCCCTGGCGCTGGGGATTGCCTTTGGTGCCGTTGAACTGTTCGACGTCTCCTTTGCACTGGGCGCGTTCTTCGCCGGGATGGTGCTGAACGAATCAGAGCTGAGCCACCGTGCGGCGCACGATACGCTGCCGTTGCGCGACGCCTTCGCCGTCCTGTTCTTTGTCTCCGTCGGGATGCTGTTTGATCCGATGGTTCTGGTTCAGCAGCCGCTGGCCGTGATGGGCACCCTGGCGATTATTATCTTTGGTAAGTCGGTTGCCGCCTTCTTCCTGGTGCGGATGTTTGGCCACTCGCCGCGTACGGCTCTGACCATCGCCGCCAGCCTGGCGCAGATTGGTGAGTTCGCCTTTATTCTGGCGGGCCTGGGTATGGCGCTGAATCTGCTGCCGCAGGCCGGGCAAAACCTGGTCCTCGCCGGAGCGATCCTCTCCATCATGCTGAACCCGGTCCTGTTTGCATTGCTGGAAAAATACCTCGATAAAACCGAAACGCTGGAAGAGCAGACGCTGGAAGAAGCTATCGAAGAAGAGAAGCAGATCCCGGTGGATATTTGCAATCATGCCCTGCTGGTCGGCTTTGGCCGCGTAGGAAGCCTGCTCGGTGAGAAGCTGATGGCGCAGGGGATCCCGCTGGTGGTGATTGAAACATCACGTACCCGCGTCGACGAGCTGCGCGAGCGCGGCGTCCGCGCGGTGTTGGGTAATGCGGCAAACGAAGAGATCATGAATCTCGCGCATCTGGACTGCGCGCGCTGGTTGCTACTGACCATTCCAAACGGCTATGAAGCGGGTGAAATTGTAGCGTCCGCACGTGAGAAGTGCCCGAATATTGAGATCATTGCCCGTGCCCATTATGACGATGAGGTGGAGTACATTACCGAACGTGGTGCAGATCAGGTGGTGATGGGTGAACGTGAAATTGCAAAAGCGATGCTGACGCTGTTAACGAAACCGCCGGTTGACGAGGTGGTGACGGGGTAAGCGTGCCTCCTGCAGCCCCTGACTGACCCCCTCCCACGGGGAGAGGGTACAAACACGAATACGGCAACCGCAAGGTTGCCGTTTTGCCTTTATCGGTCCCAGTAGGCTTCTTCGAGGCTATCTTCCCTCTCCGGCAGACCGCGGGTTAAGCGCGGCGAGTGCTGGTTCAGCACCTGATAACTCACGCGGTTCGCGTACTTACACACCTGCGCCAGCGACGAATAGGTCAGCCAGTTGAATTTGTGCTTGCTGGAATTCGGGACGTTGGTTTTATGGTAGGCATTCGCAGTGATGTCATGCAGCAGCGCCGCCAGTGCGCCATCTCCCGCGCCATTGGTGTTCATGATCTTTTCTGGCCCGCCCATATACGGCGCGATGTGGGAGTAAATACGCAGCGGGTTTTCGCAATCTTTATGGCGAATCGCGCGGCTGAACTCGTACTGGTTAAACTCGGCAATGGCGCCTGGCAGCAGTGGATGCTGCGTTTTGCGTTTGCTCTCTTCTTCCGTGAAGCCTGCCATATACAACCCTACCGGTCCGGCAGTGCAGAGCACCAGATCGACCCAGTCGAGCGCTTTATCGGAGGCCAGCAGCGGATCGCTCTCGCCGGTCAACGCTTCAGCCTCTTCTTCGTTCATCGCCAGAATCGAGACGTGTTCCTTCAGGAAGGCCTGCCACCACTCGGGGTTGTCGGCTATCACGAATTTGGTGCCCAGCGTCAGAACGACCGGCACATTGTATTTCTTCGCGTACTCAATCGCTTTCATGGTGGCTTCCGGCATCGGCTCACCGGGTTTACAGCGCACCAGATACGACGTCAGCACCAGTGCAGACGCGCCCGCAATCACCGCTTCCGGAATGCTCTCTGCACGCAGCTTATTCATGTGGCCGGGGCTGATGGCAAAGGTACGTTCGCCGGAATCGCTGATCAGCGTGAAGCAGCGGCCAATCGGCCCGTCAACGCCCTGAAGGTAGTTCAGATCGGTGCGGCTGGAGGTATTGCACAAATAACGGTAGGCGTAGCCACCAATTTCGATGTTGCTGCACATGACGCCCAATAACACAGAGCGATCGTCGGCAAGCACCGAGTAGTTGTGCATGGTGTTGCCGATAGTGCCACCGGCAAACTGATGGGTGATCAGGTTTTCGCGCGTCAGCTCCTGATACAGGGCTTCGGCAACATCGTCCTCAATCACCAGCGAGTGACCGGCGCTCAGACCGTAACGAGCGACAAACGCATCATCCACTTTAGCTTCAATGTCCACCAGCGTCTGATCGATACCGACGACCCATGCGGCGCTGGTTTCATTTTCCGGCTGGATTTGCTGCAGGAGCGGATCGCGGGCATCAACGGGAAAGTAGTGTTTAGATTTGCGTTTACCGGGAAATTTCATGGGTCTGAACTGTGCAAGGATTATGGGCCGGGAATGGTAGCACAAACCCGGCCCATAGTGCGATCAGCGGCTGTTTGTCACCAGTGACACCATCATCTCAATATGCTCAGGCGAGTCGTTAAGGGCCGGAATGTATTCGTATTTCGTTCCGCCCGCCTCGAGGAAGAACTCTCTGTTCTGCACGGCAATCTCTTCCAGCGTTTCCAGACAGTCGGCGGAGAAACCGGGAGACATCACCTGAATATGTTTCACGCCCTTCTCACCGAGCATTTTGAGGGTTTCGTCGGTATAAGGCGTTAACCACGGCTCGCGGCCAAAACGCGACTGGAAGGTCATCATCACTTTCTCTGGCGGCAGGCCGAGGGCAGAGACCAGCTCACGGGTGGTGTCGCGGCAGCGCTGCGGGTAATCATCCCCTTCATTGGCGAAGCGCTGCGGGATCCCGTGATAGGAGAGCAACAGCAGATCCGGCTCGCCATGTTTTTCAAACGACGCGCGCGCGCTACTGGCAAGCGCTTTAATATAGCGTTCGTTATCGGCGTAATCGCGAATAAAGGTCACGCCAGGAATACGGCGGCGGGTCGCCAGAATACGAGCCAGCTCATCCCAGACGGCGGCAACCGTCGAGCAGGAGTACTGCGGATAAAGGGCGAGTACCACAATGTGGTCGACGCCCTGCGCCAGCAGCGAGTCGACCGCGCTTTCCAGTGACGGTTTACCGTAGCTCATGCCCAGCGCGACAGGCATATCCGGCAGGCGGGCGGCCAGCGCTTTTTCCTGCCGACGGCTATACACCATCAGCGGTGAGCCCTCTTCCATCCAGACGGACTGATAAAGCTTTGCGACACGTGGGGCACGAATCGGCAGAATGACGCCACGCAGCAGCGGCCACCACAACAGTCTTGGGGTATCCACGACGCGCGTGTCGCTTAAAAATTGTCGCAGGTAGCGTTTTACCGCTTCTGATGTCGGTGCATCTGGTGTACCCAGATTGGCAAGCAGGATGCCGGTTTTCGCCTGACTCATTCACGCCTCTTAACCATTTGAATGGTTTTCAATTGTAGCGGAAAAGCGTTTAAACGAAACCCATTGCTGCAATAGGTAAGATGAGAATTTTTCTCACCCGGAGAGCCCGGGTGAGAGAGGTGCAATTAGCCGAGGATTTTTTCCAGCTCTGCACGAACGTCAGCAACGGCTTTGGTGCCGTCAACTTTCGCGTATTTGGTGTTACCCGCCTGCGCTTCTTTGGTGTAATAACCGATCAGCGGAGCGGTCATCTGATGGTATTCCACCAGACGTTTACGCACGGTCTCTTCCTGATCGTCTTTACGGGTGGTCAGCTCTTCACCGGTAACGTCATCTTTACCTTCAACCTTAGGCGGGTTGAATTTGATGTGGTAAACGCGGCCAGAGGCAGCGTGTACGCGACGACCAACAATACGGTCAACGATCAGCTCGTCCGGCACGTCGAACTCGAGCACGTAGTCCACGTTGATGCCCGCTTCTTTCATGGCATCAGCCTGAGGAATGGTGCGTGGGAAGCCGTCCAGCAGGAAACCGTTACGGCAGTCTTCCTGAGCAATGCGCTCTTTGACCAGAGCGATAACCAGCTCGTCGGTCACCAGCTTGCCTGCGTCCATGATGTCTTTCGCTTGTTTACCCAGCTCGGAGCCAGATTTAACAGCGGCGCGCAGCATATCACCGGTGGAGATTTGCGGAATACCGTATTTCTCCATGATGAACTGAGCCTGAGTTCCTTTACCCGCGCCCGGAGCGCCAAGCAGAATAATACGCATTGCGAAAATCCCCTCAAAAGTCGATTCAATTTTTCAAAAGCGCTAAACAATACCACCAGAACGGATATGGCTCAAGGAAGGCAGGCAGGCTGAAACGGTTAATGAAGGGAGATTAAGGGGAAGGAGCGGTCTGGTGCCCTCCCCCGGTCCTCTCCCACAGGAGAGGGAGAAGACCAGGGGGAGGCGGGTCAATTACGCCAGCAGCAGCGCATTCACACGTTTAATGAACAGGTTAGGATCTTCCAGCGTGCCGCGCTCGGCCAGCAGAGACTGATCCAGCAGAAGCTCAACCCACTCGGCAAAGCGTGCTTCGTCCTGCGTATCGGCCGCGCGTTTCACCAGCGGATGATCCGGGTTCAGCTCGAAGATATATTTCACTTCTGGCATCGCCTGGCCCGCCGCGGCGAACAGTTTCGCCATCTGGGTGCTCATTTCATCCGCATCCGTGGTGACAATGGCCGGGGTATCAGTCAGACGGTGAGTGAAACGCACCTCTTTCACGCGATCGCCCAGCAGCGTTTTCACGCGCTCAACGAAAGGCTCCAGCGCCTTCTCCGCTTCTTTCGCGCTTTCGTCCACTTCATCGGCCAGCTTATCGATCGACTCATCGGCTTTGGCGACGGACTGGAACGCCTTACCGTCGAACTCGGTCAGGTAGTTCATCATCCACTCGTCGATGCGGTCAGACAGCAGCAGTACTTCGATGCCTTTCTTACGCAGCAGCTCGAGATGTGGGCTGCTCTTCGCCGCGGCGTAGCTGTCGGCGGTGATGTAATAGATCTTCTCCTGCCCTTCTTTCATGCGGGAGACGTACTCTTCCAGCGACACGGTCTGCGCAGAGGAGTCGGTGTGAGTGGAAGCGAAACGCAGCAGTTTAGCAATGGCTTCTACGTTGGATGTATCTTCCGCAGGGCCCTCTTTCAGCACCAGACCGAACTGTTTCCAGAAGGTCTGGTATTTTTCAGCGTCGTCTTTCGCCAGTTTTTCCAGCATCTGCAACGCACGTTTGGTCAGTGCATTACGCAGGTTGCGGGTGACGGTGCTGTCCTGCAGAATTTCACGGGAGACGTTCAGCGGCAGATCGTTGGAGTCAATCAGGCCACGCACAAAGCGCAGGTAGTTCGGCATGAACTGCTCGGCGTCATCCATGATAAACACGCGCTGGACGTACAGCTTCAGACCGTGCTTGTGATCGCGGTTCCACATATCCCACGGCGCCTGTGACGGGATATACAGCAGGCTGGTGTATTCCTGCTTACCTTCCACACGGTTGTGGCTCCAGGTGAGCGGATCGGTAAAGTCGTGGGCGATGTGTTTGTAGAATTCGTTGTATTCGTCGTCTTTAATTTCAGACTTATTGCGCGTCCACAGCGCCTGCGCCTTGTTGATTTTCTCCCAGGACACCACGGTTTCACCGTCTTTCTCTTCCTGTTTTTCAATCTCAACCGGCAGGGCAATATGGTCGGAGTATTTGCTGATGATGGAGCGCACGCGCCAGTCATTCAGGAAATCGTCTTCGCCTTCACGCAGGTGAAGGGTGATTTCGGTACCGCGGTCCGCTTTGGTGATGTCATCAACGGTGTATTCGCCTTCGCCTTTAGATTCCCAGAAGACGCCGTGATCCGCACTGTCGCCTGCTGCGCGGGTACGCACGGTGACTTTGTCCGCAACGATGAACGCCGAGTAGAAGCCCACACCGAACTGGCCGATCAGCTGGCTGTCTTTCGCCTGATCGGAGCCCATTGATTCGAGGAACGCTTTGGTACCGGATTTAGCAATGGTCCCGAGATGGTCGATGACCTCGTCGCGGTTCATACCAATGCCGTTATCGGCGATAGTCAGGGTACGGTTCTCTTTATCAAAAGAGACGCGCACGCGCAGCTCTCCGTCGCCTTCGTACAGATCCGGGTTAGACAGGGCGCGGAAGCGCAGCTTGTCCGCCGCATCGGAGGCGTTGGAAATCAGCTCACGCAGGAAGATTTCTTTGTTGGAATACAGGGAATGGATCATCAGGTGCAGAAGCTGTTTTACTTCTGACTGGAAACCACGGGTTTCTTGTCCTTTCATCTATGTCGACCTCAACAATGCCATTTAATGGGGTTTTAAAACGTTGAGGGAGAGATGGGGATACGAGGGGAGAATTTCAAGCGGAGGCCGCGATTGCAGCCTCCGTTTGGTCAGAAAATAATCTTGTGACGTCCAGCCAGAGAGTGGGACAGCGTGGTGCCGTCCACCATCTCCAGCTCACCGCCCACTGGCACGCCGTGAGCGATGCGGCTGGCGTCAACGCCATACTGTGCGCACAATTCGGCGATGTAGTTGGCCGTAGCTTCCCCTTCCACCGTTGGGTTGGTGGCGAGGATCACCTCTTTGATCGTTTCGGACTCAAGACGCTGTTCAAGGCGATCGAGACCGATATCGTCCGGGCCAATACCGTCCAGCGGGGAGAGATGCCCCATCAGCACAAAATAGCGGCCAGAAAACTGCCCGGTCTGTTCGATGGCATAGATGTCCGCCGGACTCTCCACCACGCAAATCTGACCGTTTTCCTGACGACGCGGATTAGTGCAGATGTTACACACGTCCTGCTCGGTAAAGGTACGGCAATCCGCACAGTGACCAATTTCTGACATGGCACGGGTCAAAGCCTGCGCCAGGCGCATCCCGCCGCTGCGGTCGCGCTGCAATAGCGTAAACGCCATGCGCTGCGCCGACTTCGGGCCGACACCCGGCAGACAGCGCAGTGCTTCCATTAACTGCGTGAGCAGCGGACTGGTTTGCATCAGAATGGCATCTTGAAGCCAGGCGGCAGTTGCATACCGCTGGAAACAGAGGCCATTTTCTCTTTCTGAGTTTCATCGATACGGCGCGCAGCATCGTTAAACGCGGCTGCAACCAGATCTTCCAGCATGTCTTTGTCGTCTTCGAGCAGGCTTGGGTCGATTTCAACGCGACGGCAGTTATGCGCACCGTTGATGGTCACCTTGACCAGACCGGCACCGGATTCACCCGTGACTTCCAGCTGAGCGATCTCTTCCTGCATCTTCTGCATTTTTTCCTGCATCTGCTGAGCCTGCTTCATCAGGCCACCCAGACCGCCTTTTCCACCAAACATAGGCTTCTCTCTTCTTTCACGTTTAAGGATTACAACCGTAAGTCAGACTCACGATCAAATGGGGCGAATACTCTCTTCATCCAGATCGGCGTCGAAGAACCGGCGCAGAGTCTGGATATTGTTATCCGCGATAATCGACTCGCGCGCCTGCGCGAGCTTCTCTTCATAAATCGCCTGACGCCATTCCAGTGGCGTTCGCACCGCCGGATTATCATCTTCAATGATAGTCAATTCAACCGGTGCACCGTGTAATGCGGTGAGCGCCTCGGCCAGCGCTTTTTGCGCCCCAGGGGAATTCAGATGCCGCTGACCCGGTCGCAGGTGTAAAAGTACCTGATGACCGTCCTGCTCTTTCCAGGCATTCAGCGCGACCTGCTCAACCAGCTTCGGCAACTGCAGTTTACTGACCTCTGCGGCCCACGCGTCACGCTCAATAGACTCTTCGGCAAGTTTCGCGGAAAGCTCAGGTGTTTTTTCATGCTCCAGCGCCTTTTTTAGCGCTTTCGGTGTGGCAACTTCTTCTTTCACCTCTTCAACGAGGGTTGTTGCCTTCCAGCGGTAAGCCTCTTCTTTCACCGGGGCTTTTTGCTCGAGCGCGGACGGTGCAGGGCGCGACTGAACGCGCTCCGTAACCGAAGCCAGTCGTTCAAGCGCGGCGTTGTTCACCGGCCGCGCTCTTCCTGGCGCTGCCGGTTCACTCTTTTTTGGTTTGGTTGCTCCCTGAGCACGTTGCAACTGGCTTCGTGCGGCAAGCACCGAACTGGTGGCCTCCGGCAGCGGTACGTTCTGCTGCGGGGGAGCCGTCGGCTGCGGTGGCACCTGCTGAGGCGACATCACCGCAGTGGGGGCGACCGGAGCAAAAGACTGTCGGGGCACTTCCGGCTCCGGCAGAGGCATGCGCGGATGGAACGCCAGCGCACGCAGCAGGGTCATTTCAACGCCCATCCGGGGATCCGGCGCAAACGGCAGCTCTTTGCGGCCAATCAGCAGCGTCTGGTAATAAAGCTGCACGTCAGCCGGTGGGACGGTGCGCGCAAGTTCACGCATCCGGTGTTCAATAACCGCCATATCGGCACCGATGGCGGACGGAGAAAGCTGCAGCATCGCCACGCGGTGCAGCAGACTCAGCATCTCAACCAGCAGCGCTTCCCATTCAATGCCCCGGGCAGCCGCGGCGTTCACCAGCGACATGACGCGTTCACCGTTGGCGGCGATCATCGCTTCGATGAGAGAGAGCGCCTGATCGTCATCCAGCGTGCCGAGCATGGTGCTGACCGCGTCGGTCGAGAGTTTACCGTCACCGCTGGCAATCGCCTGGTCGGTGAGACTTAAGGCATCACGAAGGCTGCCGTCTGCCGCGCGGGCCAGCAGCTGCAGGGCGCGCTGTTCGTGGACAATCTTCTCTTCATCAAGAATATGTTCAAGCTGAGCGCGGATCTGCTCGACGTCCAGCGCCTTCAGATGGAACTGCAGGCAACGCGACAAAATAGTGACCGGCAGCTTTTGCGGATCGGTGGTCGCCAGCAGGAATTTCACATGCGCGGGCGGCTCTTCCAGCGTTTTCAGCAGGGCGTTGAAGCTGTGGCGTGACAGCATGTGCACTTCATCGATCAGGTAGACCTTGAAGCGGCCACGCGCCGGTGCGTACTGCACGTTGTCGAGCAGATCGCGGGTATCTTCCACTTTCGTGCGCGAGGCGGCGTCGATCTCAATCAGATCGACAAAGCGCCCCTGCTCAATTTCACGGCAGTTGTCACACACGCCGCACGGCGTGGCGGTGATCCCGGTTTCGCAGTTCAGACCTTTTGCCAGCAAACGGGCAATAGAGGTCTTACCGACGCCGCGGGTGCCGGAGAAAAGATAAGCGTGATGGATGCGACCTAGCGACAAGCCGTTCGCCAGGGCCGTCAGCACATGCTCCTGACCGACAACGTCAGCAAAGGTTTGTGGTCGCCATTTACGGGCTAACACCTGATAACTCATGGGCAGGCTCTGCAACGCTGGAAGGTGAATTTATGGAGGGGAATGCTATCACAACCTCACCCATTGAGCGAGGTTGTGAAAACCGGGATTAATGACCCGGGAAAGGCACCAGGCTGTAGCTGGTAATGCCCTGTTTTTCCAGGCGCTGTTCGCCACCCAGATCGAACAGGTTAATGATGAATGCCGCGTCGGTCACTTCACCACCCAGACGACGGATCAGCTTCACGGTCGCTTCAATCGTGCCGCCGGTCGCCAGCAGATCGTCAACCACCAGCACTTTATCGCCAGGCTTGATCGCATCAACGTGGATTTCCAGCTGATCGGTGCCGTACTCCAGTTCGTAGCTCTCTGCGATGGTTTCACGCGGCAGTTTGCGCGGTTTACGCACCGGCACAAAGCCAACACCCATTGCCAGCGCGACCGGCGCGCCAAACAGGAATCCACGGGCTTCGGTACCCACTACTTTGGTGATCCCGGCGTTTTTATAACGCTCGACCAGCAGTTCAATGCTGAGCGCGTACGCTTTCGGGTCTTCCAGCAAGCTGGTGACATCACGGAAAAGAATGCCAGGCTTTGGATAGTCCTGGATACTTTTGATGCTGTTTTTCAGATATTCAAGCTGCTGTGCAGTTGCGGTCATCGGTTTGTGCCTAAATGAAACAGTGTTACTCACAGCGCGCAACGAGTCGGCCAGGGTAACAATTGTTTAACCTTTGACCAGGCGCAGCTGTGCTCGAAAACGGTCGAATTTACTGGCTGCGCGCAATAATTGCAACAGCCATTATAAGGCTTCAGTGCTTTTGTTGCTTTTCATCAACCACGGGGATCCGCCACATAAAGAAAAGCAGACAGGCGAGGATCGTCAGCAACAGAATGCGCACCCACATCATTTTCACCAGCCATAATGAAATGGCAAAGGTAATCAGGATCACCGCGATTGCACGCGGCTTCGCACCGGGCGGCATTGCCCGATGTTTTTGCCAGTGGCGCAAATAGCCGCCAAACCAGGAGCGGTACAGCAGCCAGTGGTGAAAGCGCGGCGATGAACGGGCGAAGCACCAGGCTGCCAGCAGGATAAAAGGCGTGGTGGGCAATAAGGGCAAAACCACGCCCAGCGTGCCTAACACTACCGCGAGCCAGCCAATGATGATTAAAATAGTACGCTGCATAATGCGAATCGTTATCAAACTGAACGGCTACTTTACCACTGGAGAGCGTATTGAAAACAGCCCTGCTTCTGGAGACGCTGCAAAATCAGCTGTCCACCCTGCGCGCGCAGGCTACGCCGTTAATGGGGCATGCTACGCTGAAGCCGCGCTTTGACCGGCAGCTTTTTCGTACCCGCAGCACGCGCATCCAGGATTATGTTGCTGAGGCGCAGACGAATCTTGATGAGTTGCGCCATGCGGTTGAGAACAACCAACAGCAACAGGTCGCCTGGCTTGCGGAACATCTCACCGAGCAGATCACCGCCCTGCACCGTGAAATGACCGCCTGGCCGCTACGCGTCTGGGACAGCGCGTCGCCGGGTCTCGGTAAATGGCAGCGCAAGCGGCTGGAGAACCAGGAGTTTGCGCGCCGTCTGTTTGAGATGAAGCAGGAGCGGGAAACGCGCCTGAACGCAAGCGAGACGCTGGAAGAGCAGCAGTTATTAATGCGAGAGATTAGCGCCCTCGAGGGCCGCATCGTTCGTTGCCGTCAGGCGCTGGATGAAATCGAACGCGTCATTGAACGTCTGACCCGTTAACAGGAGCCGTAAATGTCACTGGAAAATGCACCCGATGAGGTCAAACTGGCCGTCGATTTGATTATGCTGCTGGAGAATCATGACATCCCTGCCCAGACGGTGCTGAAAGCACTTGAGATAGTGAAGACGGATTTTGAAGGCAAGGTGAAGGCCAGTCGCCTTCACCCTGACCCCCTCCCACCAGGAGAGGGAACCTGAATTACGCCGGGGTAGGATCGTCACCCTGAATCTCGCGCTTCACTTCCGTATGCTCGTCACCTTTCTCGTTACGCAGGTGAACTTCAAGCTGGTTGAAGGCGATGTTAATGTTATTTTCACGGCACAGACGATCGATAGTGCGGTTCAGCTCATCCACGGTGTAGCTGCGATCGCGCAGCTCACGCACGTATAACCGCAGCTCGTGATCCAGCGTGCTCGGCCCGAAGGTGGTGAAGAATACATCTGGGGCGGGCTCGTGCATCACCTTAGGATGCGATTTCGCGGCTTTTAACAACACCTCTTTCACTTTATCCAGATCGGAGCCGTAGGCCACACCCAGTCGAATGACGACGCGCGTTGTAGTGTCAGAGAGCGACCAGTTGATCAGTCGCTCGGTGACGAACGCTTTGTTCGGGATGATCACCTCTTTGCGATCGAAGTCGGTGATGGTGGTGGCACGAATACGGATCTTGCTGACCGTTCCCGAGAAGGTGCCGATGGTGACGGTATCACCGATACGTACCGGACGTTCGAACAGGATGATCAGGCCGGAAACAAAGTTACCGAAGATCTCCTGCAAGCCAAAACCAAGACCGACAGAGAGCGCGGCCGCCAGCCACTGCAGTTTATCCCACGACACGCCAAGCGAGCCAAAGACCGTCATCGCCCCGACAATAATAATGACGTAGTTGAGGATGGTGGTGATGGCATACGACGCCCCCTGACGCAGGTTCAGACGCGACAGCACCAGCACTTCAAGCAGGCCTGGCAGGTTTCGAATCAACGCCCAGGCAACCACTGACGACACCAGGGCAAAGAGCAGGCTGCCCATGGTCACGCTTTTCATTACCGCGGCGCCCGCTTCGGTGCCGTTGTATTGCCAGAGGGTGATACTGTCGAGGTAGGCGAAGACGGTGATTAAATCAGACCAGATCGCCCAGAACATCACCGCAAACAGCGCGATCATCACCAGCATGGTGATACGCAGTGTCTGCTGATTAACCTGCTCCAGCGCGATGGTTGGCTCTTCCTGTGGCTCCGCGCCTTCGGCCCCCTCCTTCACCTGATGCTGGCGACGCGCGATGGCACGACGATAAGCGATGCGGCGAGCCGCCACGCTCAGGCCGCGCAGTACGGTCTGATAGAGCAGGTTCCAGACGATCACCAGATAGACGGTTTCAATCCAGCGTCCGGACAGGCGCAACGTGGTATAGAAGTACCCCGTCGCCGTGAGCACCATCAGTGCGAGTGGAATAATCGCCAGTACCGTCACGGTGGCCAGACGAATGTTGTGAGACTCTTTATCCCGCCAGCTGTCGCGGCACATCGGCCACATCAGGATGGCAATGAGCAGCAGGTTCAGCAAAATAACCAGCTGGCCCATGACATCGTCCATCAGGTGCAGCGGAGACAGCTCAGCGACAACGGACCAGAAGTGCAGCGGCAACAGCGCCAGGCTGACGCGTACAATCTGACGACGCCAGTGGCTGGTCAGTTGCGCAGGCATGTTGAAATGACGCACTGCAACGCCGTCTTTTTCCAGCACCTTCCAGCACACGCCAAACACCAGCCAGAACAGGGCCAGTTTTTTACTGAACGCCCACAGCAGGTCGCTGATGTTGAGCTGCATCGTCAGCAGGATAAGCCCCACCGCCAGAATAATCAGGCAGACCGGCAGCGCGCGGATCAGATCGATCAGAATCGCTTTTGGCGTGTGCAGCTGACTGTCGTTACGCAGTTGCCCCACTTCAGACGCCAGCTTATCCTGGTATTTCTTCAGCCAGCCCAGACGCCAGCGGATCAGGCCGGCAATCAGCAGCAGCGGGAGCCCCGCCAGGAAGGCAATCATCACCGCAGGCCAGGCTTTCTCCCAGTTTACGGTGATTTTCATGCTCTTAATCTGCGCCTTCAACGTTTCAGGGAAGGATTTAATCCAGTCCCAGTCCATCGGCTTGTTGCTATTAACCCAGAAAATCTGCTGGGTCAGGATCTCCTGCAGACTTTTCGACACGCTCACCAGCTGTTGCTGGTTGATCTGCAGGTTAATCGCCATCATCAGCTGGTTGCCGAGCTGTTTGTTGAGCTGGTCGAGCAGCTCGCGGCGCATATCCACAACCTGCAGCAGAGCGTCGTGAACTTCCGGGTTCACTTCACTGGAATGGCCCTCTTCCAATTTGGCGACAAACGTATCGCTCTGGAAAAGGGCGTCGCGCTGCTGGTTCACATCGAATTGTTCCAGACGCAAATCCGCAATGCGGTTGGTCATGTCCTCGAGCTCATCGGCGGACGGCAGCGTCTGCTGTTGCTGGTAGAGAATACGCGACAGCAGCAGGCTGCCTTTCAGAACCGCAATCTGCTCTTTAATGTTGCGTTCAGCCTGCAGCGCGCGGTCCAGCCAGTTTTTCACTCTGATATTTTGCTGAACCAGCGAGTTACCGCTTTCTGTTGCCAGTATCAGGCGCTGGCTAAGCTGATGGTTAGCCTCGAGCTCCTGTTTCACCAGCGGGTTCGCCTGAATGCGGGCAGTTTCGTCCGGTGAGACGGCTTCCTGAGCCGTTTTCTCCGTCAGCGTAAGGCGCTTACTGTTAACCGCCTCCTGCAACAGCTGAAGCTGATGTTCCAGACGATTAATGTTCGCTGTTACGTAGTCGCGCTGCTTCTGGAGCGTATCCTGCAGCACCGTATTCCCTTCCAGGCTTTTACGCTGCTGTTCGATTTGCGCATTCAGTAAGGCCTGCTGCACCAGCAGCAGCGTTTGCTGCGTTGGGCGCAGGGTGCCTTCGCCAACCGACGTACCGTTCAGACGGTTGCGGATCTGCTGCAGCTGCTGAGAGGCGGCGTACATCGCATTTTGCACGCGCTCGGGCTGGGTTTGCAGGGAGACAAGCTGGCTGTTGTACGTGCCGAGATCGGACTGCGCCGTTTGCAGATCGTCGAGCAGCTGTGCGACGCGCGATTCCAGCTGACGCAATGACAGGGTCGCGAGCGTTTTACGGGTTTCGTCGTCATTATCCACATCGCTCAGGGCATTCAGCGATTCCGTGGCCTTACGCATGTTTTCAGGCGCCTGCGCCACTTTCTGCCGAAGCTGTGTGGTTTCCGCTTTAACACGCTCAATTTTATCAAGCGTTTCCAGCGTCTCGGTCAGATCCTGCTGAACGAGCTTATCCAGAGCAGAGAGATCTTTTTGTTTATTCAGGGTGTCGAGTTGCGACTGAACATCACTGCGTGAAGGGATGTCATTGTTGTTATCGGCGCGGGCCCAGGAAAGCGGTGCCGTTGCGAAGAAAAACAGCGTCGCCAATAAAAATACAAGAACAGGATGTTGCGAGCGATTGGTGTGCAGCATAGTTGTGAATGATGTCAGAAGATGACCGAAAATAGTCCGGCGTGCAGGATATCACGCTCGCCTGAAGCAGAATAGCGCGAACGTGAGCCTCTAAGAGAAATCCTGGAATCGCGTCAGGCTGTTAGCGAGCCTGACTTGCCATGCAGCGTCGGGGAGAGCTGGCACATCTCCAGGAAAATAGCCACATAGCTGCGGGCTTCGTTCTTCAGGTCAAAGGAGTCCGGGGCGAAAAGCCAGTTTTCCATCAGGCCGGAAATATAACTGCGCATCAGGACTGCCGCCCGTCGGGTCATTAACGTCGCCGGCAGCTGGTTCGCCTGCATGCACTGGGTGAGGACCTGTTCAATGCGATCGTAGCTTTCCAGACACAGGCTGCGCTGCGCCTGCTGGACGACCGCCATCTCTCCGACCAACTCGCATTTATGGTAGATGATTTCCATCATTAACCTGCGACGTTCTTCAACTACCGTTGCTTCAAGGATATATACTAATATTTCTCTTAATACTGAGAGTGGATCCTCGGGGAATTTTGCCCGATACTCAGTCTCAAGATCGCTAATGCTGGACTCTGAGAGTTGCCAGATTTCACTGAACAGATCTGTCTTGTCTTTAAAATGCCAGTAAATCGCTCCCCGCGTGACGCCCGCGGCCTGAGCAATCTGCGCCAGCGAGGTTGACGAAACACCCTGCTGAGAAAACAAACGCATAGCCACATCCAGAATGTGTTGTCGGGTTTCAAGCGCTTGTTGTTTGGTTTTTCGTGCCATACGTTAGTGAATTTACAGGAGTCAGATTTACATACATTTGTGAATGTATGTACCATAGCATGACGATAATATAAACGCAGCAATGGGTTTTTGGACTCAGGACCATTGATCAATTTGAAATCGGACACTCGAGGTTTACATATGAACAAAAACAGAGGGTTAACGCCTCTGGCGGTCGTTCTGATGCTCTCAGGCAGCTTAGCGCTAACAGGATGTGACGACAAACAGGCTCAACAAGGAGCTCAGCAGGTGCCAGAAGTTGGCGTGGTGACGCTCAAGTCCGAACCTCTCCAGATAACGACAGAATTACCGGGCCGTACCAGCGCATACCGCATCGCAGAAGTGCGTCCTCAGGTGAGTGGTATCATCCTGAAACGTAACTTCACCGAGGGTGGTGAAGTGAAAGCTGGCGAGTCTCTGTATCAGATTGATCCGGCAACCTACCAGGCCTCCTATGAGAGCGCGAAAGGCGATCTGGCGAAAGCAGAAGCTGCAGCCAAAATCTCCCAACTGACGCTGAACCGTTACAAAAAACTGCTCGGTACCAAGTACATCAGTCAACAGGATTATGACACTGCCCTGTCTGATGCACAGCAGACCAACGCCGCCGTGATTGCCGCGAAAGCTGCAGTGGAAACAGCGCGTATCAACCTCGCCTATACCAAAGTGACCTCCCCAATCAGCGGTCGCATTGGTAAATCTTCCGTCACGGAAGGGGCGCTGGTGCAGAACGGTCAGACCAACGCGTTGGCTACCGTGCAGCAGCTTGATCCGATTTACGTTGACGTGACCCAGTCCAGCAACGATTTCCTGCGCCTGAAACAAGAGCTGGCAAACGGCACGCTGAAGCAGGAAAACGGTAAAGCCAAAGTGGAGCTCGTGACCAATGACGGTATCAAGTTCCCGCAGGCAGGCACACTGGAATTCTCCGATGTGACGGTCGACCAAACCACCGGTTCCATCACCTTACGTGCGATTTTCCCGAACCCGGATAAGACACTCTTACCTGGTATGTTCGTTCGCGCGCGTCTGGAAGAAGGCACCAACCCAACCGCACTTCTGGTGCCTCAGCAGGGTGTCACCCGTACGCCACGTGGCGACGCGAGTGCACTGGTTGTCGGGGCTGATGACAAAGTCGAAACGCGCAACATCACTGCCACGCAGGCGATTGGCGATAAATGGCTGGTGACGGAAGGTCTGAAAGATGGCGATCGCGTGATTATTACTGGTTTGCAAAAAGTTCGTCCTGGCGCGCAGGTCAAAGCACAGGAAGTGAAATCTGACGATAAACAACAAGCTTCGGCCGCTGGCCAGTCAGAACAAACCAAGTCTTAACTTAAACAGGAGCCGTTAAGACATGCCTAATTTCTTTATCGATCGCCCCATATTTGCATGGGTGATCGCCATAATCATCATGCTGGCTGGGGGACTTGCGATCCTGAAGCTGCCTGTCGCGCAATATCCAACGATTGCGCCACCGGCGGTAACAATTTCCGCAACCTACCCCGGGGCTGATGCAAAAACGGTGCAGGACACCGTGACACAGGTTATCGAACAGAACATGAACGGTATCGATAACCTGATGTACATGTCCTCAAACAGTGACTCAACCGGTACGGTACAGATCACCCTGACCTTCCAGTCAGGTACTGATGCTGACATCGCGCAGGTTCAGGTCCAGAACAAACTGCAGCTCGCCATGCCGTTGCTGCCACAAGAAGTACAACAGCAGGGTGTGAGCGTCGAGAAATCGTCCAGTAGCTTCCTGATGGTTGTTGGCGTGATCAACACCAACGGCACCATGACGCAGGAGGATATTTCCGACTACGTGGGCGCCAACATGAAGGACGCCATCAGCCGTACGTCTGGTGTGGGTGACGTTCAGCTGTTCGGTTCTCAGTACGCGATGCGTATCTGGATGGATCCGAACAAACTGAACAACTTCCAGCTGACGCCGGTGGACGTGATCAACGCCATCAAAGCGCAGAACGCCCAGGTTGCCGCCGGTCAGTTAGGCGGTACCCCGCCGGTGAAAGGCCAGCAGCTTAACGCCTCGATCATCGCACAGACCCGTCTGACCTCCGCCGATGAGTTCAGTAAAATTCTGCTGAAGGTGAATCAGGACGGTTCGCAGGTTCGTCTGCGCGACGTGGCGAAAGTGGAACTGGGTGGCGAAAACTACGACATCATTGCGAAGTTTAACGGCAAGCCAGCTTCCGGTCTCGGGATCAAACTGGCGACAGGTGCTAACGCCCTGGACACCGCGACGGCTATCCGTGCGGAACTGAAGAAGATGGAACCGTTCTTCCCGTCAGGCCTGAAGATCGTTTATCCGTATGACACCACGCCGTTCGTCAAAATCTCGATTCACGAAGTGGTTAAAACCCTGGCAGAAGCGATCATTCTGGTATTCCTGGTCATGTATCTGTTCCTGCAAAACTTCCGCGCGACGCTGATCCCAACCATCGCCGTACCGGTCGTATTGCTCGGGACCTTCGCCATACTGGCCATCTTTGGCTACTCGATAAACACCCTGACAATGTTCGGGATGGTGCTCGCCATCGGCTTGCTTGTGGATGACGCCATCGTGGTGGTAGAAAACGTCGAGCGTGTCATGGCGGAAGAAGGTCTACCGCCGAAGGAAGCAACCCGTAAATCCATGGGCCAGATCCAGGGCGCGCTGGTCGGTATCGCGATGGTACTGTCTGCGGTATTTATCCCGATGGCCTTCTTCGGCGGCTCAACCGGTGCAATTTATCGTCAGTTCTCCATCACCATTGTCTCGGCGATGGCGCTGTCGGTACTGGTTGCATTGATCCTGACGCCTGCACTGTGTGCCACCATGCTGAAACCTGTTCAGAAAGGCGGTCACGGCGAGCATAAAGGGTTCTTCGGCTGGTTTAACCGCATGTTTGATAAGAGCACGCATCACTACACCGATAGCGTGGGTAACATCCTGCGCAGCACCGGTCGTTACCTGCTGCTCTATATCATCATCGTGGTGGGGATGGCCTATCTGTTCGTTCGTCTGCCAAGCTCGTTCCTGCCCGATGAAGACCAGGGCGTGTTCCTGACGATGGCACAGCTGCCGGCGGGTGCCTCGCAAGAACGTACCCAGAAGGTGCTGGATGAAGTAACGGATTACTACCTCACCAAAGAGAAAGCTAACGTTGAATCCGTGTTTGCGGTTAACGGCTTTGGCTTTGCGGGTCGTGGTCAGAACACCGGTATTGCCTTCGTTTCTCTGAAAGACTGGTCAGAACGTCCGGGCGAAGAGAACAAAGTTGAGGCGATTACTGGCCGTGCAATGGGCACGTTCTCACAGATTAAAGATGCGATGGTCTTCGCCTTTAACCTGCCAGCGATTGTTGAACTGGGGACAGCGACAGGTTTCGACTTCCAGCTGATTGACCAGGGCGGTCTGGGTCATGAAAAACTGACGCAGGCACGTAACCAGCTGTTCGGTGAAGTGGCGAAACACCCTGACCTTCTGGTCGGCGTGCGTCCTAACGGTCTGGAAGATACGCCTCAATACAAAATCGACATCGATCAGGAGAAAGCGCAGGCACTGGGCGTTTCCATCAGTGACATCAATACCACGCTGGGTGCGGCCTGGGGCGGTAGCTACGTCAACGACTTCATCGACCGTGGTCGTGTGAAGAAAGTGTACGTGATGTCAGAAGCGCAATACCGTATGTTACCGAACGATATCAACAACTGGTACGTTCGCGGCAACAACGGCCAGATGGTGCCGTTCTCATCCTTCTCTACGTCGCACTGGGAATACGGTTCGCCGCGTCTGGAACGTTATAACGGGCTGCCATCCATGGAGATCCTGGGTCAGGCCGCACCAGGCCGAAGCACCGGTGAAGCCATGAACCTGATGGAAGAGCTGGCAGGTAAATTGCCTGCGGGTATCGGCTATGACTGGACCGGTATGTCCTACCAGGAACGTCTGTCCGGAAACCAGGCCCCTGCCCTGTACGCCATTTCACTGATTGTGGTCTTCCTGTGTCTGGCGGCACTGTATGAGAGCTGGTCGATTCCGTTCTCCGTTATGCTGGTGGTGCCACTGGGGGTTATCGGTGCGCTGCTTGCGGCAACGTTCCGTGGATTAACCAACGACGTGTACTTCCAGGTGGGCCTGCTGACAACCATTGGCTTGTCGGCGAAGAACGCGATACTTATCGTTGAATTCGCCAAAGATCTGATGGAGAAAGAAGGTAAAGGCCTGATTGAGGCGACGCTTGACGCGGTGCGTATGCGTCTGCGCCCAATCCTGATGACATCACTGGCATTTATCCTCGGGGTAATGCCGCTGGTTATCAGTACCGGTGCGGGTTCCGGTGCACAGAACGCCGTCGGTACAGGCGTTATGGGGGGTATGGTTACCGCAACCGTACTTGCTATCTTCTTCGTTCCGGTATTCTTCGTGGTGGTTCGCCGCCGCTTTAGCCGCAAGAATGAAGATATTGAGCACAGTCATTCGGTAGAACCGCACTGATACCGGTTTCACATGATAAAAAGGCCGCATTAGCGGCCTTTTTCTTTTTCAGAAAAAAATCATAAAATAGGCTTATTGTGCTTCTATTTATTTCCTGCCGCCTACAATGACATATCATAATTAAGTGATAACGTAATCGCTGAATTCAGGATTTTTTTAATTTCATTTCCCTGCTTAAATGATTAGGAATATTCCTAACCATATCTTCAGACAAAGAGAACTCCGGATTTGGACATCTTAGGATTGTTTACGCTAAGCCAATGAAACGTAAGGGAGCGAAAAAAGTTCCACGTTAATCTGGATAAAAATGTTTAGCGCTGAAGGCACATTTGCGTAAAGGCTCGCAGTCAGTGCTTTTATTTGTAATTTTTCGTAATAGCGCGGTGAAATCTTGATCAGAGTGGATTATAGTTAGAGTTATCAGGAACACAGCACCCGTGCGGCTAAGTATGTTGTATCCATCCCGACATGATGTTCGGTGAGTAAGAAATCACTCAGAAGGGGATGCGCTATGGACGAGTACTCGCCAAAAAGGCATGATATCGCGCAGTTGAAATTTCTCTGCGAATCCTTGTACCATGACTGCCTTGCCAATCTTGATGAAAGTAACCATGGCTGGGTAAACGACCCAACGTCTGCCATCAATTTACAGTTAAACGAGTTGATCGAGCATATTGCAACCTTCGCACTTAATTATAAAATTAAGTACAATGAAGATAATAAGCTGATTGAGCAAATTGATGAATACCTGGATGACACCTTTATGTTGTTCAGCAGCTACGGCATTAATGCGCAAGATTTGCAGAAATGGCGTAAATCGGGCAACCGACTATTTCGTTGCTTCATCAACGTGAGCAGAGCTAACCCCGTTAGTCTTTCCTGTTAAAATTATTACAATTAGTAAGGTAAATTTATGTCTGAAAAACCACTCACAAAAATCGATTATTTGATGCGTTTGCGACGCTGCCAGTCAATAGACACGCTTGAACGTGTAATTGAAAAGAATAAATACGAGCTTTCTGATAATGAACTGGCGGTATTTTATTCAGCGGCTGACCACCGTCTTGCAGAACTGACCATGAATAAGCTGTATGACAAAATCCCAACGTCCGTGTGGAGATTTGTCCGTTAATCTTTGAAGTGTGTCTGTAGAGGTTCTACGCCACTTTCTCAGCTGTATTCAACTTTCTGGCTATACCCTCCTGCCCCAGTGCAGGTCTCCGTGTAAAACGTGCTCATCCGCAATATTATTGTGATTATAGTCACAGTGATTTTCCGGGAACGTTCCCCTGTTATCCTGTTCCGATTACCCTACGGTAAAGACGACCAGTGAGGTTCCCAATGAGCATAGAAAAGCAGAAGATGATTGCAGGTGAACATTACCGCCCTGGTGATGAAACATTACGGGCCGACCGATTACGCGCCCGACACCTGGTTCACCGTTATAACCACACTGCACCTGATGAGAAACTCGAACGCCAGAACATTCTGGCGGAACTCCTCGGGCAAAGCGAAGGGGCCTATATTGAGCCGAGCTTCCGCTGTGACTATGGATATAACATTTATCTGGGCAAAGAATTTTACGCCAATTTCGATTGCGTGATGCTGGATGTCTGCCCGATACATATTGGCGACAACTGCATGCTCGCGCCAGGGGTGCATATTTACACGGCAACCCATCCGCTGGACGCCGACGCGCGTAATAGCGGCGTGGAGTTTGGCAAGCCGGTGACCATCGGCAACAACGTCTGGATTGGCGGACGGGCGGTTATTAACCCGGGCGTTACGCTGGGTGATAATGTGGTGGTGGCCTCCGGCGCTATCGTAACGAAAGACGTCCCGGCGAATGTCGTCGTCGGCGGAAATCCGGCAACAATCATTAAACGGCTGTAAAGTGACGGGGAGTCAACTGTTATGGTCTTTTAGCGCCTGACTGTTACTTTTTTCAGCCAAATGGCTCCCCTAAAATTGGCAGACATCCTGTATTGTCAATTCTCATAAAGGCAAAAAATGACCGAGATACAGCGCCTGCTTACTGCCACCATCGACGATCTTAATCACCGCGAAAAGCGCGACAATCGCCCACGCTTTAGCATCAGCTTTATTCGCAAACATCCTGGACTGTTTGTCGCAATGTATGCCGCCTGGCTGGCGACACTGATTGTGATGCTGAAGTCCGAAACTCTGGTGGACTCCGTCTGGCTGCTTGTCATTCTGTTTGTGGTGTTTAACGCCTTTTTCTTTTTTGACGTTAATCCCCGCTACCGCTACGAAGATATCGACGTCCTTGATTTCCGGGTTTGCTATAACGGTGAATGGTACAACACGCGTTACGTGCCGCCGGAGCTGATCGAAAGCATCATGCACTCCCCCGCGGTTGAAACGGTGCAAAAAGAGAAGCTGCAGAAGATGGTATCCACCAAAGGTCAGCTCTCTTTTTATGATGTCTTTACCCTTTCCCGTCCTGCTGCTGTGTGATTAAAGCCTGTATGCGTCGGATACCCGACACAAACTGAGAAGCAGAGGTATTGCCGTAACCTAACACCAGACCGGTTTGCCCCTGCTTCGGCTCCAGGTAATACCCGCTCAGTGCAGCGGGTGCCAGCTGAAACGCCCTCGCCTGCTCGACCACTTTTTGGTCGTCGATGCCGTCTATTGCCAGCGTCAGATGCATCCCCCCTTCACCCGCCAGAATGCGATGCGGGGTATGAAGCTCAGCACTCAGCGCCTCACGCAGCTGTCGGTAGCGCTTACGGTAGAGCCGGCGCATGGCGGCAAGGTGGCGGGCATAATGTCCTTCCTCAATAAACAGCGCCAGGGTTCGCTGTTCGGCGCGATGCCCGCCACGCAGCAGCGCGCCAATGGCCGGACGGGCCGCGTTTGCCAGCGCCGGGGGTAACACCATGAACCCCATTCTCAGCGACGGAAAGAGGGTTTTGCTGAAGGTACCGAGATAGACAACCGGCGCATTATTGACCATTCCCAGCATTGCGGGCACGGGCTCACCGGAATAACGAAACTCGCTGTCGTAATCATCTTCAATAATCCAGGCGTTATGCTGCCGGGCCAGATCCAGCAGCGCCAGGCGTCGCCGCGCACTGAGCACGCTTCCGTACGGAAACTGGTGCGAAGGTGAGGTGAAAATAAGCGCAGGGGACGGCGTATTCAGCCCTTCCCAGAACATGCCTTCGTCATCAACCGGCATCCCCGTCATGACTAAGCCCGCTTTGGCAAAGGCGCTTTTAGCCCCACCATAGCCAGGATCTTCCACCCACGCGACGCTGCCGGGTTCGCTCAGCAGCATCGTGCAAAGGTTTACCCCCTCAAGCGCGCCTTCGGTCATCACTATCTGACTGGCATCGCAGTCAATGCCGCGCGAGAGGGCAAGATGGCGGGCAATGGCCGCCCGCAGCGACGGCTCCCCCGCAGGATCGCCATACCCTAACAGCGCGCTGCCCTCTTCGCGCAGAACCCGGTCGTACAAGCGCCGCCACAGCGGCAGGGGAAAGTAGTTGATGGCCGGTGTTCCCGGCGTAAATGCCGGAACCGGGGTATCACGCGGCACCGGCGCAGGCAGCGAGGCGACCCGGCTGCCGAGCGCGACGGCAGAGTCCGGCAATGCCTGAACGAGCGTACGCTGCGCCAGCTGCGCCACCCGCGTCCCCTGGCGGTTACGCAGCAGATACCCTTCGAGCGTCAGCTGTTCCAGCGCCGCATTGACGGTATTCCGTGAAAGCGAGAGCTGCTGAGCCAGCATTCGCGAACCGGGAAGCCGGCTCCCGGCGTGTAGCCGGCCGCACAGTATCGCCTCACGCAATGCATGATACAGCGCGCGCTGTAGCGTCTCTTCCCCCCGCGCTTTCAACGCGGCATTCAGCAAAGTATAAAATTCATCGCCCGGTATGTTCATCTCGCCTCCCGTGGTACCACCAAAACATAGCTGAGTGGCACTTTTTAAGGAACCAGTAATTCACTAGTCTGGCGTTCTTATCAACGTCACGGACAGTAAAATGAAAACATTCAATGAGTTTGGACAGCCAGTAGGCGAAGCACTTATCGACTGGCAACCCCGCCAGCACCCTTCACGTGTGGTGCTTCAGGGCCACTATTGTCGCCTTGAGCCGCTGCGGGTGGAGCACGCTGAGGCGTTGTTCAGCGCGTATTCTCTGGCCGAAGATACCCGCAGCTGGACGTGGCTGTTGCGTGAGCCGGATGCCAGCGCAGAGGCGTTTGCAGGGTGGGTAGAGAGCGTGCGTGACTTATCCGATCCGATTCACTTTAGCGTTATCGACAACCAGACCCAGTCTCCGGTCGGCACGCTGGCTCTGATGCGGATCGATCCAACCAACGGCGTGGTGGAGGTGGGGCATGTTCATTTCTCCCCGCTGCTCAGCCGCACGCCGATGTCGACGGAAGCGCAATATCTGCTGATGCGATACGTGTTCGACACCCTTGGGTATCGTCGATACGAGTGGAAGTGCAACAGCCTGAACGCGCCTTCGCGCAAGGCGGCACTGCGTCTTGGCTTTCAGTTTGAGGGGCGTTTTCGTCAGGCGCTGGTCACGAAAGGTCATAACCGGGATACCGACTGGTTTTCGATTCTCGACAAAGAGTGGCCGGCGCTGGCGAGTGCCTTTGAAGGCTGGCTTGCCACCGACAATTTTACTGCCGATGGCAACCAAAAAAGATCCCTGGAAAGCTGGCGCGAAGCACGCGTCTAGCGTCTTTTCTTACGTCCCTGAACCGCCTTAAAGCGCGGATTGGATTTGCAAATCACGTATAAGCGTCCCTTGCGTTTGACTATCTGGCAATCCGGGTGACGCTGTTTTGCACTGCGCAATGAGTTAAGTACCTGCATGGTTATCCCCGCTTCGCATTAAGAAAGCCGCCGAAACGCTTACGGAAGCGCGCCGCACTGCCATCCGTCGAGAACGTTTTCTGCTTGCCGGTGTAGAACGGGTGCGATTTTGAAGAGACCTCGATGGTGATATACGGATATGTTTCACCGTCGAGTTCAATTTCGCGGTCGGTCTTAATGGTTGAGCCGACTTTAAAGTATTCATTAGCACTGGTGTCGTGGAACACCACGGTGCGATAGGCTGGGTGGATATCTGGTTTCATCGTAAACTCTTTATGTTCTGTTATAACATAACAAAATAATATCTAACCCCTGCTGAAAAAACAACCCCTCTGCCCCGACGATATTTTCTGTTGTGCCGTAAATCATGACCTGCGCGTGCTATAACTTTATCATTTAGCGGTAAAATCTTTCTCCTCTGGCAGGTTTTTCAGCGCCCAGGAGCGGGCATAAGAGGAAGGAAACAGCACCATGAAAACCCGACATCTGGTCAGTCTGGTGACCGGCGTACTTATCATTGCGGTACTGGTTCCGATTAGCCTGAGCATCTGGCTGGCACATCGCCAGGCGGAAGATAAGTTTGTCGATGCGCTGGATAGCTATGCCTCACGCGTGCTGATACGTACCGCCAGGGTGGTGGATGATGCAAAGGAAGCGCTCAATAACCTGCAGACCTTTAAAGGGATCCCCTGTAGCGTTATGCATTTAAGGGAGATGCGGCGGGTCGCTTTTTCATGGCGTTATGTTCAGGAAGTTATTTATATCAACAATCTTGAACCCCTTTGCTCGTCCCTGGAACAAACCAGTCAGTCGGCCCCTTTCCCGCCGCCCATGCGAATCACGGAAGATGGTTATGGCACATGGCTCACCACGCAAAACGATCTCGGTTTTAGCCGCTACATGGCGGTTTTGGGTCGGGGCCACTATCTGGTGCTGGTCGATCCTGCCTCGCTTGTCGATGTGATCCCTTTCGGTGAGATCGCCACAGATGCCGCCCTGGTGGGCAGCAAATCACATCTCATTTTTGCCAGCAGCAGCAAGCTCGATCCGCATATCCGCAATCTGGTTAAGGAGCAGGGCGTCACCCGTATTCAGTACAACGGCTCGATATACATTATGAAGCCTGTTCCTGAACTGGGGTTTACGGTGGTCGCCTGGGCGGCGTTAAAACCGCTGGCTGAAACCTGGCACCAGCAACTTCTCATCTGGCTGCCGTTCGGCATACTGATAAGCCTGCTTGCCGCACTCTTTGTTTTACGACTGCTGCGTCGCATCCAGTCGCCACGCAACCGCCTGCTTGACGCCATCAATAACCGGGAATTTGTGGTGCATTACCAGCCCATTATTGAACTCTCTAGCGGGAAGATTGTGGGCGCAGAGGCGCTAACCCGCTGGCCCCAGCCTGACGGGAGCAGCCTTTCACCGGATATTTTTGTGCCGCTTGCTGAGCAAACGGGGCTCATCTCGCAGCTGACGCATTTGGTCATTGAAAAGGTGTTTGAGGATATGGGCTACTGGCTGCACCTTCACGCCGGTCAGCATATTTCCATTAACCTCGCGCCGGCCGATTTGACCTCGGGAAAACTCCCGCCACTGTTGAGTCACTTAATGAATAAGTGGAAAGTCCATCCGCAACAGATCGCCCTTGAGTTAACCGAGCGCGGCTTTGCCGATCCTAAAATCAGCGCACCGGCCATCGCCGCCTTTCGTCATTCAGGCCACGCAATCTATATTGATGATTTCGGTACGGGCTATTCCAGCCTGAGCTACCTGCAGGATCTGGATGTCGACACGCTAAAAATCGATAAAGCGTTTGTGGATGCACTGGAATATAAAAACGTGACGCCACACATTATTGAAATGGCAAAATCGCTGAAGCTGGCGATGGTGGCGGAAGGCGTGGAGACCGAAGGGCAACTCGCCTGGCTACGTCGTCACGGCGTGCAGTATGGGCAGGGTTGGTACTACAGCAAGGCGTTGCCGAAAGCGGACTTTATTCTTTGGGCGGAAGATAACCTCAAAACACATCCTACTTAAGATAGGATTTGATCACCTGTAACACGACGCCAAGATCGGCTTCGCGCTGAGCTTCTTCAGGCTCTTTCACCACATGATCGGTAAGATGACCTTCGATCACCTGCATCATCATGCCGTTTACCGCGCCGCGGATCGCCGCCAGCTGTTGTAACACGTCGGCGCATTCGTGGTCGCTATTGAGCATTTTTTCCAGAGCAGCGCTTTGCCCCTGAATTTTCTTCAGGCGAGTCAATAACATCTTCTTGTCGCGAACCGTATGTGACATCTCTGTCTCCTCATCGTATGGCTTTTAAAGCATATCATGCTCTACTCCCCCTGAGTATTTTTCTACTGGGGGGTAGTATTAGACTACTGGGGGGTAGTATTAGACTACTGGGGGGGAGTAGTATCTGAACACGCTTTCCACTCCGGAATTTTCCATGAACGATTTTGCTTCACTCCTGCAGCAGGGCAATGCCTGGCTGTTTGTACCCAGCGCTATCCTCCTCGGCGCGCTGCATGGCCTGGAGCCGGGCCACTCCAAAACGATGATGGCCGCGTTTATTGTGGCTATTCGCGGTACGCTGAAACAGGCGGTGTTGCTTGGTCTGGCGGCAACGCTTTCCCATACGGCGGTGGTCTGGATCATTGCCATGGCAGGATTATGGTTTGGCCGGGGCTGGGATGCGCATACGTCTGAGCCCTGGTTCCAGCTGGTCTCGGGGATACTGATCGTGCTGATCGCCCTGTGGATGGCCTGGCGAACCTGGAAGGAGAGTCAGCCACACGATCACCATCATCATCACGATCACCATGACCATCATCATGATCATCATGACCATGACCATGACCACCATCATGATCATCACGACCATGGGCATCCACTGGTTGAAGAAGAGTGGCAGGACGCCCACCAGCGCGCGCATGCGCAGGATATTAACCGCCGCTTCAACGGCCAGAACGTTACCACCGGACAAATTGCACTGTTTGGTCTGACCGGAGGGCTTATCCCCTGCCCGGCCTCAATCACGGTCCTGCTCATCTGCCTGCAGCTGAAGCATTTTGCCCTCGGCGCAACGCTGGTATTCAGCTTCAGTATTGGTCTGGCGTTAACGCTGGTCGCTTCCGGTGCGATTGCCGCCCTGAGCCTTAAGCATGCGACAAAACGCTGGCCGGGTTTCAGCGAGTTTTCACGAAAAGCACCGTGGATCTCCGCCGCCCTGATTACTGTGGTCGGGATTTACATGAGCCTGCACGGCCTGAGCGGTATCCTGGCGTAAGCGAGGCGGCCACTGCTGTGGCCGCCTCTTTGCTCAGTCAGGGTTCTGCTGCCAGCTGAAGGTATAGCGAAGCTGGCGTTTCTGCAGAATAAATTCCGGCGAGACGCTGGGGCTCCACGAGTCATCACCGCCCACGCCCATATGGAACGCGTCCAGGTTAAGCCAACACCCCGGCTCCTCGTGCAACAGATGATGGTGGGTTGTCTCATGCAACTGCTGCTGGCTGTAACGGCTGACGGAGAAATGAAACAGGCCATTCAGCCGATGCGCGCCCAGCAGCAGTTCACGGGTATCACAGCGCAGACCATTTTCTGTCGGGAAGATGTAAGGCGTGTGCATGGCTTCCAGCGGTAATGTCCAGCGCCCCTGCTGAGCCGCCAGCGTTCTGTCCGGGTAGTTTTCATGTGGCCCAAGCCCCAGCCACTGAACCGTTTCCGGCGTTGCGGCAAGATGAACACTCAGGCCTACGCGTGCCGGTTCCGGGATATCAGACGCAATATCGACCTGAATATCGCCATGCAAAACGCCCCGATCGTCCACCCGCCAGACTTTACGGCTCAGGAACAGCGCTTTACCGCGATACTCCCAGACATGCAGGGTTTTCACCACCGCCTCGGCTGCATGCTGCTCTCCTTCACAGTGCAGTAATCGCGGGGTGAGCTCATACATGCCTGCCGCTTTCCAGCGCTCCACCCACGCATTCGGATCGATTCGCGTGGCCTCGCTCACGCCAATATCATTGTCCAGCGGTGCGCGGCTAACGTTATCCGTCAGCGGTGAGAGCAGCGTTTCAGCGCCATTGCGCCACCATTGCGTCAGGTGTCCTGACGCGCGGTTGAACTGCCAGCGTTGCTGCTGATGCACCAGCTCAAGCACGTCGCCAGTTTGCGTTAACACCGGGGGTACACCTTCTGGCGCTGGCGGGGCGATATACAGGGGCGTCGGAACCGGCCACTGCTCCCACGCGCAGCGATGGTTTGCCGGTGACCACGGCGTCGCCCGCGGCTGATGCACTTCAACGTTTAGCCAGACGTCACCCGGTTCAGGCGCCAGCGCTGGCAGGTTGATGTCCAGACGCTGTGTGCCCTGGGGAGCAATGGAGAGCGTCACGTCCCCTCTGGCCAGCACGTTGCCGTCGCGGACAAGGGTCCAGCGCAGCACCTCGTTATCGGTATGACGGAACAGGTAATCGCTGTGGACTTCAATCACCAGCGGAGACGTACTTATCCGCGTAAAGGTGAAAAACTGCTGAGCGCGCTGGGCTTCATACAGCGCCGGATGCGGTGTGCGATCGGGAAAAACCAGCCCGTTAAGGCAGAACTGGCGGTCATTGGGCGTGTCGCCAAAATCTCCCCCGTAGGCCCAGAACGGTGTGCCATTGTCGTCTTTTCTGGTCAGCGCCTGGTCAACCCAGTCCCAGACAAATCCCCCCTGCAGGCGAGGATGGCGGCGAAACGCCTGCCAGTATTTGGCAAAACCACCGAAGCTGTTCCCCATCGCGTGGGCGTATTCACAGAGAATAAGCGGACGCGTTTCATCCGGCATGCCGATCCATTTTTTAACAGACCATTTCGGTACCGCCGGGAAGGGCTGATCCTGATCGACCCGGGCATACATCGGGCACACGATATCGGTCGCTGCCGTATTCGCCCCACCGCCTTCGTACTGCACCGGACGCGTCGGATCGGTGGTTTTCAGCCAGCGATACAGTGCGTCATGGTTCGCGCCATGGCCGGACTCATTCCCCAGCGACCAGATGATAATCGAAGGATGATTGCGGTCGCGCTGCACCATGCGGGTGACGCGTTCGCTCATGGCAGGGAGCCAGCGCGGATCGTCAGCAAGGCGACTCATCGGCACCATGCCGTGGGTTTCAATATTGGCTTCGTCGACGACATACAAACCGTAGCGGTCACAAAGCGTGTACCACAGCGGATGGTTCGGATAGTGCGAGCAGCGCACGGCGTTGAAGTTATGCTGCTTCATGAGTTCGATATCGCGGCGCATCGTCGCTTCATCCATCACCTGGCCGTTTTCCGGGTGATGTTCATGCCGGTTAACGCCGCGGATCAGCAGGGGTTTACCGTTGAGCTTCAGCAGGCCATTGCTGATCTCTATGCGGCGGAACCCCACATCGCAGGCCTCCGTTTCCAGCACCTCACCCTGCGCGTTCAGAAGGGTCATCGTCAGGCGATAAAGTTCCGGCGTTTCCGCACTCCACAAAGCGGGCGCCTCAACGGGGAGCGTCACCGTTAGCCGCTCGGCCCAGCCGCCGCGCTCATCGACAACGGCAGTGCCCGGCCGCCCGGTGGCACTGGCGCATTTTTCGCCGTTGCGCCACAGGGTAAACGCCACCTCACACTCCGCAAACTGTGCGCCTGCGAGCGCGAGATCCACCTTCAGCACCGCGCGATCCCGCTCCGCATTCAGGTCAGTCACAACCTGATAATCGGCAATGTGCGTCTCTGGCTTATGCAGCAACGACACATCGCGGAAAATCCCGCTCATGCGCCACATATCCTGATCTTCCAGATAGCTCCCGTCGCACCAGCGCAACACCATGACCGCAAGGCGGTTCTGGCCAGGACGCAGTACCACTGAGAGATCGAATTCGGCGGGCAGTCGGCTGTCCTGTGAATAACCGATCCACTGACCGTTACACCACAGATGAAACGCCGAATTCACGCCATCGAAGATAATGCGGGTTTGGCCGCTCTGCAGCCAGGCATCATCCATCTCAAATGTGAGCGAGTAACAACCTGTTGGGTTTTCTTGCGGCACAAACGGTGGGTTTACGGGGATCGGATAGGTCACGTTGGTGTAGATGGGCGTGTCGAACCCCTGCATCTGCCAGTTAGAGGGCACGGGCATCAGCACGGCATCGGCGCAATCTTCACTGACCCATACCGAAGGAACCTGCTCTGGTGCAGGAAAGAAGCTAAAACGCCACTCCCCGTTAAGGAGGCGTCGGCTGACGGTTCCCCCGTCTTCTCTGGCGGAGTGTTCATCACGCCAGCTGTGCAAGGGTGCATGTGCTGCCAGGCGGTTCCACTGGGTGACTCCGGGATTTTCCCAGTCCCGACGAGCCAGAAGTGCGCTGAGGGTCAGCGATGGAGTGTTGGACATATTAACCTCTTTGCGAAGCGCTCACAATTTTAGCTAACATGCCCTGGCTACCGGGTGCGGTAAAGCATCGGATCGCGGGGTAGCGAGTCAGATCACAAAAGTCTTACCGGCGGGCAAGTTGCTCAGCCGCTAGCGCCAGGCTCCTGAGCTGCTGTGCCAGACCCTCGCGTTCGATCTGCTGCGGATCGTGGCGAGCGGTAGAATGGCGGGTCACCAGCGTCACCGGAAGCTGAACCTGCCAGCATGCGTCACCCTCAACTGGCGCCAGCAGCCACTCCACGCTTCGCTCGCCGGCCTCGCGAAAAGCCTGGCGAATGGTGGTCAGTGGGGGAGAAAACCAGGCGCTGTCTGCCGTATCGTCGAACCCGACAACCGACATCTGGCCCGGGATCGCGGTCCCTTTTTCCGCACAGGCACGCATCACCCCCAGCGCCATTTGGTCGTTCGCGACCACTATCGCATCCGGGAGTTGCGCGGCAGATAACAGCAAATGTCCTTTCTCATAGCCGCTTGCCGCACTCCAGTCGCCGTGCGCCACCGCGACAGCCTCAAGCCCGGCCTGTGCCAGCGTGGCGTTCCAGCCTGCAAGACGTGCCCGGGCGGAGACAGAGCTCTCCGGTCCACTCAGCAGCGCTATGCGCTCATGCCCCAGCGAAAGCAGATGCTCAATCCCGAGACGAGCACCCTGCTCTGCATTAAACACAAGACTGTTTACCTGAGCCGAGGGCGAGACATCCAGAAACAGCACCGGAATGGGCGATGCGAGGGCTTTCAGCGCTTCAGCATGAGGATCCTCCAGCGGCACATTCACCAGCAGAGCTTCCACACGCTGCGCCAGCAACGCCTGAAGGGCAGACTGGCACTGCTGTGGATGTTCCACCATTGAGATAAGCACGCTCGCCCCCTGCTCAACCGCCCGGGATTTTACCGCCGAAACAATTTGCGAAGGGGCGTGCAGCGCCAGATCGGTAGTAATAAGACCAAGCGTACGGGTACGTTTACCCGCCAGCTGTTGTGCCCTGAGATTGGGGACGTAGTGCAGTTCCGCCATCGCCTGCTGCACCTTTTCCCGCGTGCGGGCAGAGACATGCTCCGCGTCGTTAATCACACGGGAAACGGTCTGATAAGAAACCCCCGCAAGGAGGGCGACATCATAGAGAGTGATTGCTTTCATGCATTCTGGCATCGCGTCATTCGAAGGCCACTATTCTGACACAGCGTCGCCATGAAAACATGTGAGCGCTTCGCAGAATTAAACAACCCGCTCCGGCTGGGGGGCCTTCTCAACGCGCGGCTTATAACGGAACAGAGGCAAGCAGATCTGGATAAGCGGGCCAATGGTCAGCGCATACGCGACGGTGCCTATCCCGAACGTTCCGCCCAGCATGCACCCAATCAGCAGCACGGACACTTCAATCGAGGTACGCACGCTGCGGATGGACCATCCCATACGGGCATGGATCCCGGTCATGAGACCGTCGCGCGGGCCCGCCCCGAAACCGGCACCGATATACATACCGGTGGCTATCGCGTTCACGACAATTCCGGCCACCAGCAGCGCGATACGCAGGGGCAGCGAGGTCACCTCGGGGATCAGGGCCATGGAGGCATCTGCCGCCAGGCCAATAATAATCACGTTACTGAGGGTTCCCAGACCAGGCATCTGACGCAGTGGGATCCACAGCAGGAGTACCGCCGCACCGGTTAAAATAATCACCATCCCAATGCTCAACCCCAGCTGGATTGCCACGCCCAGGTGGAAGACGTCCCACGGGTCGAGCCCCAGATCCGAACGAATAAACATCGTGGTTGAAAGCCCATACAGCCCTAAACCGACATACAGTTGTAGCAGACGACGTACCATTTTTTATCTTCTCCAGTGAACCAGGCTTTCATCTTGAGCGAAAATGGCATTATGATTAATGTCCAGTTTTCAAATAGTGGACTGCACATGTCATCTCGCCGCTTCGGAAGCCAGTCATTGGTACGCCTGTTAGGCCATTGGCAACAAACCTCGTCCCGGACCCCGCTCTGGCGTCAGCTGGCGGATGCGTTACGCCTGTTAATTCTTGATGGCCGACTGGCGCTTAACACCCGTCTACCCGGCGAGCGGGAGCTGGCCACTGCGCTGGATGTGAGCCGGACCACCATCAGCAGCGCACTCGCCCATCTGCGTGAGGAAGGTTATCTTGAAAGCCGCCACGGCAGCGGTTCACGCGTGATCCTGCCCGACACACGCGCCGTGCCGACCCTTTCAGCAGCCAGTGCCGCGCTGGATCTCTCCACCGCGGCGCTCAATGCCGGGCCTGAGATCCACCAGGCCTATACCCATGCGCTCACGGCCATTACGCAACATCTCTCGCTTACGGGTTACGATCAGCTTGGGTTGCCGGCGCTGCGGGAAGCCATCGCCGCACGCTATACCGCGCGGGGGCTTCCGACCCGGACAGACGAGGTGATGGTGGTCAATGGCGCGGTCAGCGGTTTTGCGCTGGTCCTGCGGATGATGACCGGTCCGGGGGATCGCGTCGTGGTCGATCATCCCACTTACCCGCTGGCGATCGCCGCTATTCAGGGAGCGCAGTGCCGTCCAGTGGGCGTGTCGCTGCCGGAAACGGGCTGGGATACCCATGGGTTTGCCGCAACGCTTGCCCAGACAGCGCCGCGCCTGGCATACCTGATGCCCGATTTTCATAACCCTACCGGGCGATGCATGGATATTCCCACCCGTCAGGCAATCACCGAGATTGCTGCGCAAACCCGCACGACGCTGGTAGTAGATGAAACGATGGTGGATCTGTGGTTTGACTCGCCCCCGCCGCCGCCGCTGGCGTCATTTAACCCACAGGCCACCGTGATAACGTTAGGCTCTGCCGGAAAAAGTTTCTGGGGCGGCCTTCGTCTTGGCTGGATCCGTGCCTCCTCGCGCACCATCGCTACGCTTGCCCAGACGCGGGATACACTGGATTTAGGATCGCCCATGCTCGAACAGCTGGCGACGCTGTGGCTTATCAATAACAGCGAAACGTTTTTGCCTGCTCGCCGGAAGATGCTGGCGGAACGACGAGACCAATGCGGCGCGCTGTTGCGCGAGCACTTCCCTGAATGGACATTCCATGAAGCGGAAGGCGGGCTTTCCTACTGGATTGAACTGCCGGGGATGCTGGCAACACAGCTTGCTGCACGCGCAGAGATACTGGGAATCAACCTGGGGACCGGCACGCGGTTTGGTTTATCGGGTGCGTTTGATCGGTATTTACGTATGCCCTTTTCACTCGATCCGGCTGAGCTTGAACAGGCGTTACTGAGAATAAAACCCTTGTGGCTCGCCCTGAATAAAAACGTGCCATCAATAAAAAGAAGTCTGGTTTGATATAAAAAATTTGAAGTGGATCATAAAATAAAAACTGCTGACTGTCACAGATACAGTCAGCAGTTTTCACCATTCAAGATTTAGTGCTGAGGAGGAATAGGAAAACCTTTCAGTGAAATAACGAAATTTTCACCGTCTTTCTTTATTTTTGCGCCGGTATCACACCAGTCAGACGCAATACGAAAGAACTCATCACTTCCTACATTCCAGCCAAGACGTACATGCTTCACGTAGCCTGAACGCAACAGATCGCAGGCCTCGTTGTAGTCACTGGCAGTTGACAGTTGTTGTTTCATTTTCTCTTCTTAAGAATTTTACGTAGAGCCTTGATTTCTTTAGGAGTAAATGGAGAAACACTCTCTTCTTCCGTATGCTGGTTATCAATATCCTCTTCCGATACTCCCGCCTCTTCTACCGCTTCGAATGCCAGCAGCAGCAGTTTCTCTGTCGTCACGCTTAAATTCTCGTTATTAACTTCAGCATAGTGGCGAAGTCTTTCTTTTAGCGCTTGATCAATCTTAACGTTTAACACCGCAGTAGCCATGTTTGTCACTTCCCTTCGGAATAAGTATTTTATTTAATACACGAACTTACCAATGTTATCCAGATATATATTTTTAAGTTATGACAGAAAAAAGACATCCGATATTAAAATGACAGTCTATTATTACAGGTTTATGACAGTAATATTTCAATGCAATGAAATATATATTACATGCGTCAGTAAAGTCCTAATAACGTTGTGGATTAAAGGCTATTCGAAGCGAAGAGAAACAGGGAGAGTGCTGGTGAGAGCAGAAATGGGTGGGGGCCCTGCCAGCTACATCCCGGCACACACGTCGTCTGCCCTGGCTGCTTCCTTCCGGACCTGACCTGGTGAACAGAGTAGCGTTGCGGGAGAACCAACAGAGCCCCCATTGAGAGCGTTGATAACCAACGCGCTGGCGCATTATCCCTGTGCTTACCGCCAATTGCAAGCGACCTGCAACTGGATGCTGGTTTCTTGCGCAAACTGGCGCAGCAATTGGGTTTATCTTCGTTTAACATGACTGTCCAGACATTCCCCACAGGTAGACGTATGGACGAACATGACTCCTTTCCACAACGCGTATGGCAAATTGTGGCCTCTGTGCCGGAAGGTTATGTCACCACCTATGGCGACGTAGCGCGTCTGGCCGGTTCTCCGCGTGCGGCGCGGCAGGTCGGTGGCGTACTGAAAAGGTTGCCGGAAGGAAGTACCCTGCCCTGGCATCGGGTGGTAAATCGTCATGGGGCGATCTCGTTGACCGGGCCGGATCTGCAGCGCCAGCGTCAGGCGTTACTGTCAGAAGGGGTGCAGGTGTCGGGGTCAGGACAGATTGATTTGCAAAAGTACCGCTGGGTGTATTAAACCCTCTCCCGAAGGAGAGGGTTTAAAGCGTTACATCTGAGTCGGAGGGGTTGGCAGAGACGGTTGGTTAGTCTGTGGCGCAACCGGCACTTCGGTTTGCTGTACCGGAACCAGGTTCAGGTCAACTTTTGTCCCGCCGTGGTTAATCGCTTCCTGCACCGTATCGGTGATAAACACCAGTTTATCGTTGATCGTTACTGCTGCGCTCAGGAGGATACGGGCATTAGGCTGCACGTCTGATGGGTTATACGGCAACACGAAGCTAAACGGTGCCTGCTTACCTTCCGTACGCACGGCACGCTGGGCCAATACTTTAGACGGCGCGTCTGCCAGGGAAGCATCAGACAGGGTTACCGTTAATACCGCATCTGGCGGTAACGCGACTTTCTGTTTAATCCAGATAGTCCCGGAAACGTTAGGCTGCTGAATGGACTGCTGTGAGAGTGTATTAATCCCGTTTGGATCTGCTGCTGGCACCGGCACCTGGGCGCTCTTTCCTGCACAGGCGGACAACGCCACCGCAATTGCTACACCACTTAGCATGGGCACGAGTTTCATTGAAGTCTCCTTATCATCAATGCACCAGCGGGATCGATCCCATCCGATGTCGTTTCAATCACATAACACAGGTAAGTTTGGCACAGATCACTGATTTATGCCTAAAATCGTCCAGATATTCAGATTATTCTACCCATCGGACCACTTTCATTTCTGCGTTATACTCTGCCTATCTTTCGCTACGGCGTTTATTGAGGACAACTATGAGTCAGGCACTGAACAATCTGCTGACATTACTGAATCTGGAAAAAATTGAGGAAGGACTCTTTCGCGGACAGAGCGAAGATCTCGGCTTACGCCAGGTCTTCGGCGGGCAAGTCGTAGGACAAGCGCTCTACGCAGCAAAGGAGACCGTCCCTGCAGACCGTCTGGTGCACTCATTTCACAGCTACTTCTTACGCCCTGGTGATAGCGCGAAACCCATCGTGTATGACGTTGAGGTATTGCGGGATGGCAACAGCTTTAGCGCGCGTCGTGTCGCGGCGGTTCAGAATGGCAAGCCTATCTTTTACATGACCGCCTCGTTCCAGGCGCCGGAACCGGGTTATGAGCATCAGAAAACGATGCCACCCGCGCCGTCGCCAGACGAACTCAAATCCGAGACCGATATCGCCCGTGCGCTGGCGCATCTGCTTCCACCGCAGGTAAAGGAGAAGTTTCTCTGCGATAAACCGCTTGAGATCCGCCCTGTCGAATTCCATAACCCGATGAAAGGCCACACGGCCGAGCCGAAGCGCCAGGTCTGGATCCGCGCTAACGGTACCGTACCCGCGGATTTCCGCGTTCATCAGTATCTGCTGGGTTATGCCTCAGATTTCAACTTCCTGCCGGTGGCGCTGCAGCCGCACGGCGTGGGCTTCCTTGAAAAAGGGATGCAGGTGGCCACCATCGATCACTCCATGTGGTTCCATCGTCCGTTCGACATGAACGAGTGGCTGCTCTACAGCGTGGAGAGTACTTCGGCGTCAAGCGCGCGCGGCTTTGTGCGCGGTGAGTTTTACACTCAGGATGGCGTGCTGGTCGCGTCGACGGTGCAGGAAGGGGTAATGCGTAACCGCGGGTGATGTTGTACTGCGGCCCTCTCCCGACGGGAGAGGGAACAAAACGAAAACGGCAACCCTGGGTTGCCGTTTTGCTTATCAGGCGTTGTACGCATTCTCGCCGTGGCTGTTGACGTCCAGACCTTCGCGTTCCTGCTCTTCCGGAACACGCAGACCGACGGTCATATCCGCCAGCTTATAGCCGATGAAGGCCACAACGGCAGACCACACGACGGTGATGGCGATACTTTCCAGCTGCACCAGCACCTGGTGAACCATGGTGACGCCTTCTGCGTAACCCACGCCGCCCAGCGATTTCGCCGCGAAGATACCGGTCATGATACAACCGACGATGCCGCAGACGCCGTGTACACCGAAGACATCGCACGGGTCATCGACGCGCAGAACACGTTTCAGCGCCGTCACACCCCACAGACCCGCCAGACCGGCCACCAGCCCGACAAGCAGCGCGCCGCCAACACCGACGTAGCCACAAGCTGGCGTGATACCAACCAGACCGGCAATTGCACCTGAACAGGCACCCAGCAGCGAAGGCTTACCGCGTACCGCCCATTCACCAAATACCCATGAGAGGATCGCACCCGCCGTTGCCACAACCGTGTTCACGAAGGCCAGCGCGGCGATTTCGTTTGCTGCGCTTGCTGAACCGGCGTTGAAGCCGAACCAGCCAAAGTAAAGGATCGCTGTACCGGTAAAGACCATCGGCAGGTTGTGCGGTTTGAACGCTTCTTTACCGAAGCCCACGCGTTTGCCAATCAGGTATGCTCCTACCAGGCCCGCCACCGCGGCGTTGATGTGTACAACGGTACCGCCTGCGAAGTCCAGCGCGCCATGGCTCGCCAGCAGACCGCCACCCCAGACCATGTGCGCAATCGGCACATAGGAGAGCGTCAGCCAGACCACCACGAAGATCAGGACTGCGGAGAAGCGAATACGCTCAGCCAGCGCCCCGACGATCAGCCCGACGGTGATACAGGCGAACGAGCCCTGGAAGGCAACGTGAATATATTGATAGAAACTGCCCATCAGCGCGGTCAGTTCGATGTTTTTCAGCATGACCCAGTCAAAGTTTCCGAAGAACGCATTGCCCGTGCCGAAGGCCAGAGAGTAACCGTAGACAACCCACAACACGCAAACCAGCGCGAACGTGACGGCAACCTGCGTCAGCATGGAGAGAACGTTTTTGCCACGGATCAGGCCGCCGTAGAACAGCGCAATGCCCGGAATGGACATGAACAGCACCAGCGCGGTGCTGATCATCATAAAGGCGTTATCGGCTTTGTCTGCCACCGCAGGGGCAGCCAGTGCCAGGCCCGGCAGCAGTGCCAGCGAACCCAGACCCGTTTTGATTGTTGCTATCTTCATTTTCTCGATCCCTATCACTGTGTGCCAGGAGTTACTTACAGTGCCGCTTCGTCAGATTCGCCGGTACGGATGCGAATGACGCGCTGCAATTCGGCAACGAAAATTTTGCCGTCGCCAATTTTGCCGGTGTAGGCCGCTTTGCTAATGACATCAATAACTTCATCAAGCTGGTCATCAGCAATCGCGACATCAATTTTTACTTTTGGCAGGAAGTTAACGCTGTATTCTGCCCCGCGGTAAAGCTCGGCATGACCCTTCTGACGACCAAAGCCTTTCACTTCGGTGACAGTCAGTCCCTGAATACCCATGGAAGACAATGCTTCACGCACGTCTTCGAGTTTGAATGGTTTGATTACAACCGTAACCAGCTTCATAGATCCCCTCCAGTCAGAATTCGGTAATGGCCGCCGCTAATACGCAGAAGACATTGCAAGGGGTGTGCCAGAAATGAAAACCTGAGGGAAACGCGCTGCAATGAGCATTACACGAGCTTGTTTAACGAACCGGTGAAAAAAAACGCACCATGACAGTGCACGGTGCGTTTCAGTTTTGCACCAACAGTAATGACTGTTAGCGCGCTGCCTTGTTTTGGTGCATCAGGCGCTGAGGGACTCGTCCTCACGCACGCTGGCGGCCAGCTCTTCACCGGCCAGCTGCAGTTGATACATCTGCCAGTAGCGCCCTTTTGCTTCGAGCAGCTCCCGGTGCGTACCGCGTTCGACGGCCTGACCGCGATGCAGCACCAGGATGGTGTCTGCGTCGACAATCGTTGAAAGACGGTGTGCGATAACCACCAGTGTCGTGTGATCACGCACCGCGGCCAGCGCCAGCTGGATAGCCTGCTCAGTACCAGAGTCGATGCTGGCGGTTGCTTCGTCGAGTATCAGCACCTGCGGCGTTTCAATCAGCACCCGCGCCAGGGCCAGAAGCTGCTTTTGTCCCACCGAGAGGTTATTCCCCTGCTCACCAAGCCGGGTATTGATCCCATCGCTAAAGCCGCGCGCCAGCTCTGCCAGCTGCACGGTTTCCAGCACATCCCACACCTGTTGCTGGGTATAATCCCGCCCCAGGGTGACGTTGGCGTAAAACGTATCGGCCATGACCACCGGGTCTTGCTGCACCATTGCAACGCCTTTGCGCAACACATTGTGGCTCAGTGATGCGAGCGGACGACCATCAATGCGGATTTCACCCTGACTGACCGGGTAATAGCCCATCAACAGGCTGGCGAGGGTACTTTTGCCGCTGCCGGTATGTCCCACCAGCGCCACAAAGCCGCGCGACGGCACATCAAGAGAGATGTCCTGCAACACCAGACGGTCTTCACGGTAAGCAAACGAGACCTTATCAAACGTAATCTCTCCGCTTTGCAAAGGACGCTCATCATCGCCGTAAGTCTGACGTGGCCGGTCCATCAGTTCGAACACGCGCTCCCCCGCCACCACGGCCTGTTGCAACATAGACTGCTGGGTGGTGAGTTCTATCAACGGTTCATTAAGGCGTCCCAGATAGCTGATAAAAGCGTACAGAACCCCAACTTCAATTGTTCCGTTCGCGCTCATCCCGAAAAGCATCAGCAGGCCACAGAGAACCAGCGCCGAGAAGAGGCTCAGCAGCGGTCGCAGCAGGAAACCGTCCAGTCGCAGCGTCTGCATACGCGCCATATAGTGCGACCGGCTGGCTTCCCCC
The DNA here is from genome assembly GCF_027924865.1 of Enterobacter sp. 200527-13. Lineage (NCBI taxonomy): Bacteria > Pseudomonadati > Pseudomonadota > Gammaproteobacteria > Enterobacterales > Enterobacteriaceae > Enterobacter > Enterobacter sp. 200527-13. The sequence goes on along the minus strand of NZ_BSCM01000001.1, from coordinate 152,427 downwards.
ATGCGTTCACCAAAGCGAGCCTGCTGGCGGAACTGCTGAATGACGCTCATGCCGTTGATCACTTCGTTGAAGCCATCGTTGATATCGGCCAGATAGGCCCGCACCCGACGCACAATCGGCGTGCTGTAGCGTTGATAGATGACCATTACAATCAATACGGCCGGGAAGATGGTGATCGCCACCAGAGCCATACGCCAGTTGAGGCTGAACATCGCCACCAGCATGGCGCCAATCAACGCCGCGCTGCGCAGCACGGTTGCCACGACGGTGACATACAGATCGCGGATCACCTCGGTATCGTTGGTCACCCGGGATATCACCTGCCCAACCGGCTGGGTATCAAACTCGCTCAACGGCTGGCGCAGCGCCGCATCCATCACATCCGTACGTAACTTCTGCACCACGCCCACGGCCGCCCGGTTAAAGAGCAGAGACTGGGCGTAATGCAGTGACGCCGCCGTCAGCTGTAGCCCAACGTAGGCCACACCTAACCCCGCGACAAGCCCCAGCGGCAAATAGCTTTTCGCCACCATATTGTCGATAAAGTAGCTGATGAGCAGCGGACCGCTCACTTCTGCAATCGCGGCAATCCACAGCAACAGTACGGCAAGCGAAAGCGGTTTTCGCCACGGAGAACCATAGGCCAGCAGGCGTTTTAGCGTCGGCCACTGCGTCACGGTCTTACGCATTAGCGTTCTCCTCATCCTGTTCCGGGGCGTCGTCCAGCGCCGCTTCAAGCTGCTGATAACGATACATATCGCGATACCAGCCCGGTTGCTCCGCAAGCTGTTCATGCTGTCCGCGCTGGGCAATATGCCCGTGCTGTAATACCAGAATTTCATTGGCTTCCGTCAGCGCCGACAACCGGTGTGCACTGATGATCACCGTCCTTCCATCCCCCCACTGTCGCAGGTTATGCAGGATCTGGTGCTCGGTGCGGCCATCGACGGCGGAGAGCGCATCATCAAGGATCAGGATTTCGGCATTCAGCAGCAGCGCGCGGGCAATCGAGAGACGCTGTTTTTGCCCGCCGGAAAGCATAACGCCACGCTCACCCACTTCCGTTTCATAGCCCTGTGGCAGACGCAGAATATCGTCATGGACGCTGGCCAGGCGCGCGACGTGCTCAATCTCTTCCTGAGTCGCCGCCGGGCGTCCGAGGGCAATGTTATTCGCCACGGTGTCAGAAAAGAGAAACGGCGTCTGGCTGACCACCGCCAGACGACCGCGCCAGTCATCGAGCAGCAGGTTCGTCAACGGAATATCATGGAAGCGAATATCGCCCTGCGTGACGTCAAAGTGACGTTGAATCAGGGAGAGTACGGTACTTTTCCCGGCGCCTGTCGGACCGCAGATACCGAGCATCTGACCCGGTTTGAGCGTAAAGCTGACGTTCTCCAGTACCGTATGTTCCGTTTGCGGATACACAAACTTACGGACGTCGACATTCATCACGCCGCGCCCGTCCGGTACCGATTCGCTACCGTCATTCACCACTGGCGCTTCGGCAAGCATCGCGCGAATACGGCTGTAGGCGGCGCTGCCGCGCTCTACGATGTTAAACATCCAGGCCAGTGCCAGCATCGGCCATATCATCAGCCCCAGGTACATGGCAAAGCTGGTCAATTGCCCGAGGGTTAGCGAGCCCTGCACCACCATCCAGCTCCCGCCACCAATGGCCAGCAGGTTTGCCATGCCAATCGCGACATAGATTGTCGGGTCAAACCGCGCATCGATACGCGCAACGCGCATGTTCTTCGCCCCCGTGTCGGCGGCATCGGCTGCAAACAGCGCGGATTGTCGATCTTCCAGGCCAAACGCTTTGATCATGCGGATGCTGGTCATGCTCTCCTGCGTACGGTCATTCAGCGAGGAAAACGCCGCCTGCGCCAGCTTGAAGCGCTCATGAAGCTGTTCGCCATAGCGGTTGATCGCCAGCGCCATCAGCGGCATAGGCAGCAACGCCAGCAGCGTGAGCTGCCAGCTTATCTGGGTGGACATCACAATCAGAACCGCACAGCCCATCACCAGAGAGTCCACCAGCGTTAACACCCCTTCCCCGGCGGCAAACACGACGCGGTCAACGTCATTGGTGGCGCGAGCGATAAGATCCCCGGTGCGATGACGCAGGTAGAACTCGGGATGCTGGCGGCTCAGCTGACGATAAAAATCTTCACGCAATTCGACGGCCAGCTGATAGGACGCGCCAAACAGCAGTACCCGCCAGACGTAGCGCAGCAGATAGACAATGATGGCCGTCAGCACCAGCGTGCCGACCCACATCAACACCCGTGCGGTGGTGTAATGCTGTTCTGTAACGCCATCCACCACGTATCCCACCACTTTCGGTGGAATTAACTGCAGGATGGCAATGATAATAAGCAGGGCCACAGCGCCGAGGTAGCGTTGCCACTCCCGACGAAAGTACCAGCTTAATTGGGCAAATAATCGCACGCGGTTTGTTCCTGAAGGTATGGATCCGGCTACGCCGGGAAGTTATTCAATTAATCAATGGGTAGTGCTGTGGTGTATTTAATCTGTTCCATGGCGAAGCTCGAGGTGACGTCCGACAAGCCCGGTACGCTGTTCACCAGCCGCTTGTAAAAATCATCATAACGCTTCATGTCTGCCACCTGGACGCGCATCAGATAGTCATACTCTCCCGCCATGCGCCAGAAACCGAGCACCTCCGGCATCTCGGAGACCTGTGTTACGAAGCGGCTGTACCACTCGCTGCTGTGATGTTGGGTTTTTATCAGGACAAATGCCGTCAACCCAAGCCCCAGTTTTTCGGGATCTAAAAGTGCGACTCGCCCCAGAAGGATGCCGTCATCTTCAAGCTTCTTGAGGCGCTTCCAGCACGGCGTGGTGGTCAGATTAACGGCATCTGCCAGTGCCTGCAAAGAGAGGGTACAGTCACTTTGCAGTAAAGAAAGCAGCTTACGGTCTATTTTATCTAGCATACCCACCTCACAGAGAAAAATTTTCTCCTTTCATTCTATTTTAAAGGCCATATAGCAACAATTTTTTCTGTGCTTTTCGCTATGCTGGGCACAAAATGACAAACGGATAAATACGATGAATAGCGCCTGGGTTAAACATGCCATCAGCGAAATCAATGCCGACTATCAGCGATCGGCGGACACCCATCTCATTCGCCTGGCTATGCCGGGTTTTGCTGGCATCCAGCTGTACCTAAAAGATGAAAGCACCCATCCCACCGGTAGCCTGAAGCATCGCCTGGCGCGTTCGCTCTTTTTATACGGTTTGTGTAACGGCTGGATTAAGGAGGGAACCACGATTATTGAATCCTCCTCCGGTTCAACCGCCGTATCCGAAGCCTACTTTGCCCGCCTGCTGGGCCTGCCGTTTATCGCCGTGATGCCCTCCTGCACCGCGAAACGAAAAATTGAGCAGATCGAATTTTACGGTGGACGCTGCCACTTTGTAGAAAGCGCCTGCGAAATTTACGCCGCGTCTGAAATGCTGGCCCGTGAGCTGAATGGCCACTATATGGACCAGTTCACCTTTGCGGAGCGAGCCACAGACTGGCGCGGCAATAACAACATTGCCGACAGTATTTTCCGCCAGATGACCCACGAACCTCACCCTGTTCCGTCGTACATCGTGATGAGCGCCGGTACTGGCGGCACCTCAGCCACCCTGGGGCGTTACATCCGCTGTCAGGGCTATGATACGCAGCTGATGGTGGTGGATCCGCAGAACTCGGTGTTCCTGGACTACTGGCAAAGCCGCAATGCGGATCTGCGCAGCCCGGTGGGCAGTAAGATTGAAGGTATTGGCCGCCCGCGCGTGGAGCCTTCATTCATTCCGGACGTGGTGGATGAAATGCTCCGCGTGCCGGATGCCGCCAGCGTGGCAACGGCGCACTGGCTGGAGACACAGATTGGCCGTAAAGTCGGTGCTTCTACCGGCACCAACATGTGGGGAGCCCTGCAGCTTGCGGCTCGCATGCGTGAAGAGGGGCGCAGCGGCTCTATCATCACCCTGCTCTGCGACAGCGGCGAGCGCTATCTTGAGACCTATTACAATGCGCAGTGGGTTCAGGCAAACATCGGCGATATTGAGCCGTGGAAAGCGCAGATTACGCAGCTGGTGAAATAAAAAAAAGCCAGACCGGGGTCTGGCTTGCTGGAAGGGTCTCACTATTCGGGGGAATATGGGAGGTTGTTGTTGTCCAGCCAATGCGTCAAAAAATGAGACACTGCTTCATTACCGCAGTGCCCGATAACCGGTAGATGGGGAAGCTCTGCCTTTAATTGCGGCATCGCATTTCCCATGATCAGACCGCGACCAACGCTGCCCAGCATTTCGCGGTCGTTCATGGCGTCGCCAAACGCCATACATTCCTGCATCGTTAAGCCCAGGTGATCGCTCAGTACCGCCAGCGCCGATCCTTTATTACACCCAACCGGCAAAACCTCGAGACAGTCCACCGCTGAAAAGGTCAGGTGCGCCCGGTTGCCTAACGCGTCATTCAGCTGAATGCGTAAGCGACAAAGATCGTCATGATCGCCGCAGAAACAGATCTTCGTCACCGCGTGAGCCGGAATACGGCGCAGATCGATAAGCTGATAGCGGAAACCACTGTAGACATGGGCGTGCAGCAATGCCGGAATGTCATGCCCGGTAAACCAGCCGTTATCGTTGAAGACATGAACGCTAGCCCGGGTGTCCCAGGTGCTGTGCAGTACGATATCTGCCACTTCCGGGTTGAGATCCTGACGGTGGAGAACATCGCCTTCGACAGAGTGAATGCGCGTCCCATTGCCGGTAATAAGAAAAGCATCCAGGGAAAATGCCCCCAGCAAATGGCGCATCTCCAGCACATGACGGCCGGTGGCAAACGTCAGGGTGACATCACGTTCATGCAGGCGCTTCAGGGTACTCAGGGTTTTCTCACCCAGACGGTGATCCGGCATTAACAACGTACCGTCCATATCAAACGCAGCGAGACGAGCCATGATTACTCCTGAAATGTGATGCGGTTAACTTGTGCATCAGTATTGCGTGAGATATACGGAAGTAATAGTGAATAGATGATAATTATTGTTCAGGGTTTCTCATGCGCCAGCTTAACCGACTCAACCAGTACCACCGTTTGTGGCAGCCTTCCGCTGGCGCGACGCAGCAGGCCACCATCAGCGAGCTGGCCGCCCGCTGTTTTTGTAGCGAACGGCATGTCCGTACATTACTGCGTCAGGCGCAGGAGGCGGGCTGGCTTAGCTGGCGAGCGCAGTCTGGCCGCGGTAAGCGTGGGGAGCTAACTTTCCACGTCACCCCGGAGTCACTGCGCAATGCGATGATGGAAGAGGCGCTGAAGCGTGGGCAGCAGCATAACGCGCTTGAGCTGGCCCAGCTGGCACCGGAGGAGCTGCGGTCACTGCTTCATCCGTTTTTAGGCGGCCATTGGCAAAACGATACGCCGACGCTGCGCATTCCCTATTACCGCTCGCTGGATCCACTGCATCCCGGCTTTTTACCCGGTCGGGCGGAACAGCATCTGGCAGGACAGGTCTTTTCCGGGCTGACGCGTTTTCACGGTAACAGCAGCGAACCGACGGGCGATCTTGCCCATCACTGGGACGTGTCGGAGGACGGGCTGCGCTGGCATTTTTATATTCGCTCCACGCTTCACTGGCATAACGGTGATAAAGTCGAAACGGTCCAGTTACAGGAGAGTCTGAATGCGATGTTGACGCTCCCGGCCATGCACAGGCTTTTTCAGAGCGTGCTGCGCATTGAAGTTACCCATCCGCAGTGTCTGACGTTTATTTTACACAAGCCCGACTACTGGCTGGCACATCGACTGGCAACCTATTGCAGCCGTGTGGCGCACCCGGCACAACCGATGACAGGCAGCGGACCTTTCAGGCTCACCGCGTATAAGCCGGACCTGGTTCGTCTGGAAAGCCATGAGCAGTATCACCTTAGCCACCCGCTACTGAAGGCCATCGAGTTCTGGATCACCCCTCAGCTATTTGATCAGGGGCTTGGAACCAGCTGCCGGCATCCGGTACAAATCGCTATCGGGGAGCCTGACGAACTGACCCGTTTGCGGCTGGTGAGTAACAGCATCAGCCTGGGGTTTTGCTACCTCACGCTGAAGCGCAGCCCGCGTCTTAGCGAAATACAGGCAAGACGCCTTATCAACATCATTCACCTCTCAACGCTTCTGCATACTCTTCCTCTGGATGAGGGGCTTATCACCCCAACGCAGGAGTTGCTGCCGGGCTGGCGTATTCCTGAGTGGCCGGATCTCACGGATGTCCCTTTGCCTGCGACGCTGACCCTGATTTACCATCTGCCCGTCGAGTTACATACCATGGCAAGTCAGCTAAAAGCGTATCTTTCCCGCCAGGGCTGCGCGTTAACGGTCATCTTTCACGATGCCAAAACGTGGGACGGATGTCAGCATCTTGCCGACGCGGACCTCATGATGGGAGACAGGCTGATTGGCGAAGCACCGGAATACACCCTTGAGCAGTGGCTTCGCTGCGATGCGCTATGGCCGCACCTGCTGAGCGCGCCGCAACATGCCCATCTGCAGGCGACACTGGATGCCGTTCAGACTCAGGCTGACGAGCATGCCCGGCATCGCGGGCTGAAAGCTATTTTTACCCAACTCATGGAGAGCGCGGTGCTGACGCCGTTGTTTAACTATCAGTACCAAATCAGCGCGCCCCCGGGAGTCAATGGCATACGGCTTAATACCCGCGGCTGGTTCGATTTCACCGAAGCCTGGCTCCCGGCCCCCAAATCGTGAAGAAGCTGGTCGTCGCCGTAGTCAGACGGTAACATGATGTTTTTACCGTAACTGTCGAGATGATTTATGAAACGTGCCGTCGTCGTGTTCAGCGGAGGACAAGATTCCACTACCTGCCTGGTTCAGGCGCTTCATCAGTACGATGAAGTTCACTGTGTCACTTTCGATTATGGTCAGCGACATCGCGCTGAAATCGACGTCGCCCGTGAACTGGCGCTGAAACTGGGCGCGCGCGCGCATAAGGTGCTGGACGTTACGCTGTTAAATGAACTGGCCGTCAGTAGCCTCACCCGCGACAGTATTCCCGTTCCTGACTATGAACCTGATGCCAGCGGCATTCCGAACACCTTTGTGCCAGGCCGCAACATTCTCTTCCTGACGCTGACGGCGATCTACGCCTACCAGGTGAAAGCCGAAGCGGTGATCACGGGCGTGTGTGAAACCGACTTCTCCGGGTACCCTGACTGCCGTGACGAGTTCGTGAAGGCTCTCAACCACGCCGTGAATCTGGGGATGGCAAAAGAGACGCGCTTTGAAACGCCACTGATGTGGCTTGATAAAGCGGAAACCTGGGCGCTGGCAGACTACTGGGGCAAACTGGACATGGTTCGCAGCGAAACCCTTACCTGCTACAACGGCATTAAAGGTGATGGCTGTGGCCAGTGTGCGGCCTGTAATCTACGCGCAAACGGACTGAATCACTATCTGGCCGATAAAGCGGGCGTGATGTTGGCGATGAAGAAAAAAACCGGGCTCAAATAAGCCTCTTTGACCGTGCTGGCGAACAGAATATCGACAGCACGGGTCATGAACACAACGCGCTTAGACGATCATCAACTGCAGTTTTTCCCGCAACTCCCCTTCCAGCGGCAACGCTTTCTGGGTTTTCAGATCGATACAGACAAAGGTGATCAGCGCGTCGGCAACGGCCTGGCCTTCAGGATCCAGCGTCACCGCCTGGGTTAACACGCCGCTCTTGCCGTTTAACTGTTGAAGCTGGCTGGTGATGGTCAGCACATCTCCCAGCACGGCCGGACGACGGTAGTTGATATTGATGTTGACGACCACGAACGCGATGTTGTGCGCGGTCATCCACTGAAAGCTTTCGCTGCTTTCCAGACCGTCCCAGCGCGCTTCTTCAAGAAACTCAAGATAACGGGCGTTGTTGACGTGCTGGTAAACATCGATGTGGTAGCCGCGTACTTTGATTTTTGTCTGCATAGCGCAATAGCCTTTACTGTTGTTATAGGATAAGAGGTCATGACTGGTATGACCTCTTTATCCTGGCAAAATTTTGCCGCCGTGCAAGTAATTATGTGATTACAACGTCAGGTGTGAGAGGTTGCGCTCAACCAGCGCCCCGCCCATACCGGGTACTTGCTTAAGATCGTCAACCGTTTTGAAAGGACCGTACTCTTCGCGATAGCTGACTATCGCCTGCGCTTTTTTTAGCCCTACGCCATTCATCACACGGGCGAGATCCTCTGCCGATGCCGAATTGATACTGACTCGCGTACCGTCATCATCCGCGCTTTTTCCGGCATCCGTGGCTTTCGTCTGGCCAGCTGCGGGTGCCGCTGCGTCAGACCTGGTTTGCACCGCCGGTGTTTTCGCCGCAGGTGTCGTCGCCAGCGCACCTGCGCTCATCCCGGTGGTGGCAATCGCCAGAGTAATGAACAGAGCCTTGATTCCACATTTCATGCTGTTATCTCCTTGTTTGTTGACAGCCAGGCCACAATATCCAGCGTTATAACCCGGCACAAACGGCAGATTGCAGAAATGGAAAAGGCCGCGAAAGCGGCCTTTAGTTATTGCAGAGCGTTACGAAAATATGCGAGCAAATACGTAATTATTGCTGCTGAGTCATCACGTCACCGAGCTTGATTTTGGCTTCTGTGCGCAGGTTGCTCATCATCGCTTCGAAAGCAATCTGGGCATTGTTCTGGGTAATACCCTGCACCATCGCTTTCTTCTGCTCTTCAGGCATCGTGCCTGCTTTCACGTCGTCCAGTGCGAGCAGAACGACGTTACCCTGCATATCGGTAGTGGTACCGAAGCTTGGTTTGTCCTTCGCAGGCAGGCTCAGACCGAACGCTGCCTGACTGACAGGATCCTGACCGGTACGGCTCAGCGTTTTTGGCTCACCGAAGCTCAGACCTGCCGCTTTCAGCGCATCCTGTTTACCCGCTTTCAGGTCAACCAGAATCTTCTCAGCATCCAGTTTTGCCTGCTGTTCCGCTTTGTTGTGCTTAACCTGAGCAACCACCTGATCTTTCACTTCTGCCAGCGGTTTAATCGCTTCTGGTTTGTGCTCGCTGACGCGAAGAACAAACGCACGATCGCCGTCGACGGTAATGATGTCAGAGTTGCTGCCCGGCGTGCCATTCTCGCCAACCAGACCACCGTTGAAGATGGCATCAGCAACCGGTTTGAAATTCAGCTCTTCCGGCAGGTTGTTACGACCGAACCAGCCGGTCTCAACCGCTTTCACCCCTGCAGCCTGCTCAGCACCCGCCAGAGATTCGTTGTCGTTGCTGGCAGCATCACTGACTTTCTGTTGCAGCGCGTAGTAAGCATCCAGCGCTTTTTCCTGCTTCACTTTCGCTGCGATATCATCGCGAACGTCAGCCAGCGGCTTGGTTTTCGCGGCCTCGATGTCATCCAGACGCGCCACCAGGAAACCAACGGAAGATTTAATGACACCCGACAGCTGGCCTTTATCTTTCAGACCGGCATTTTTCAGTTCGTCAGGCGTGGTGCTCTCTTCCAGCCAGCCCATATCACCGCCGTTTTTAGCAGAGATAATATCGGTGGATTTTGCTTTCGCGAGGGAGGCGAAATCAGCGCCCTTATTCAGCTCATCCAGCACGGCTTTGGCGTCTGCCTCAGTTTTGGTCTGGATCACGCTGTAGCGGTTACGCTGCGGCTGAGTGAACTGATCCTGATGCTGATCGTAATAAGACTGAATTTCCGCGTCAGAGGCTGTTTCCTGCAGCGCGGCAGCATCCAGCTTGATGTAGCTCACACGGAACTGTTCTGGAGCAACGAAGTTACTCTTGTTCTGCTCGTAATAGGCGTTAATGTCCGCGTCGCTAACCTGCTGCTTCGCCGCCAGAGCATTCACATCGATGGTCGCTTCACGTACCACGCGCTGCTGTGCAACCAGGGCTGCCAGCTCTTCCGTCTCACCTTTGAGCATGAAATCAGTGCCAACGACGGCATTGATGAGCTGTTGGGTTGTCAGTTGATTACGCAGAGCCTGAGCGTATTGATCGGCAGTCATGCCCATCTGATTAATGATGCCGTTGTAACGCGCATTGTCGAATTTGCCGTTAGACTGGAATGCCTGAGTCGATAAGATGGCTTTTTTAACCTGCTCATCGCTGATGCCCAGGCCCAGTTTTTTCGCGTATTGATCCAGCAGCGCTTCGTCGATCAGACGGTTCAGGGTCTGTTGGCGCAGGGATTTCATATACCCTTCGTTTGCCGCGAGTTCAGAGAATTGGTCGCCCAGCTGTTGCTGCATACGGTTACGTTCACCGGCAAAAGCATTCTCGAACTGACCGCGGCTGATCTCCTGGCCATTCACTTTTGCGGCATAGTTCGCGCCACCGCCGATAAGGTAACTGCTCACGCCGGTCAATATGAACGACACGATAATGATACCGAAAATAATCTTGAGCACGAGACTGTTAGCAGCCGTGCGTAAGCTGTCCATCATGGTGTAACAACACTCCGCTGTAGGTGACTGGTTACCTGACGCTAACGGAAAATCCTGCCCGTCGCGCGTAAAGGCGTATTGTGACAAGAAAACGGTGCGATTGTCAGCCCACAACTCGCATAAACTCGCACAAATCAGGCCTGGACAAACAAAAAAGGCACATCAAATGATGCGCCCTTGTACTATTCGGCTTCCCTGAGATGGGAAAGCAATCAGTTTACTGCGTCTTTCAGCGCTTTACCTGCACGGAAACCCGGCACTTTAGCGGCAGCAATGGTGATCTCTTTACCGGTCTGAGGGTTGCGGCCAGTACGGGCAGCACGCTCTTTAACAGCAAAAGTACCGAAGCCTACCAGTGCAACGTCGTCCCCAGCCTGCAGAGATTCAGTAACAGAAGCAATTAATGCATCTAACGCACGTCCAGCTGCAGCTTTAGAAATATCAGCACCAGCAGCAATTTTGTCAATCAGTTGAGATTTATTCACTGTTCTCTTCCTCTCTTTATAATTTATATCGCGCCTGAATCCTTCACAACGCGACCGCGCAGCAGTTATATCAGGCCTGCCATGACCTTACAACACCCGTTGTTGATGGCTGGCCTAATCAGCAATCTAAATTAGCTATACAAAAAAAGGCTGGCAAGTGCGAAATGACTTACCAGCCTTACTTTTATTGACGCTCTTTGCGCGAGGTCACTATTTTGCGGTTACAACCTGCATTCCGGAAGGTTCATTCTGCAGGGCGAGAGTCAGAACTTCCTCAATTCGCTTCACAGGATGAATCTGCAGATCGGCAATCACGTTGTCCGGAATCTCTTCCAGGTCGCGTTTATTTTCGTAAGGGATCAATACGGTTTTGATCCCACCACGGTGTGCCGCCAGCAGTTTTTCTTTTAACCCACCGATTGGCAGCACCTGGCCACGCAACGTGATCTCACCGGTCATTGCCACATCGGCACGCACCGGGTTGCCGGTAAGGCAGGATACCAGTGCAGTACACATGGCAATACCTGCGCTTGGGCCATCTTTCGGCGTTGCCCCTTCAGGCACGTGCACGTGGATATCGCGTTTCTCGTAGAAATCAGGGTTAATGCCCAATTTCTCTGCACGCGCGCGTACCACGGTCAGCGCGGCCTGAATCGACTCCTGCATCACTTCACCCAGAGAGCCGGTGTAGGTCAGCTTGCCTTTACCCGGGACACAGGCGGTTTCAATGGTCAGCAGATCGCCACCCACTTCCGTCCATGCCAGACCGGTGACCTGGCCCACGCGGTTTTCATTGTCCGCGCGACCATAGTCAAAGCGCTGAACGCCCAGATAGGCATGCAGGTTGTCGCCATTGATCACGATGTGTTTCAGGCTCTTATCCAGCAGCAGCTGTTTAACCGCCTTACGGCACAGTTTAGAGATTTCGCGCTCAAGGCTACGCACGCCTGCTTCACGGGTGTAGTAGCGGATGATGCCAATAATCGCGCTGTCCTCAACGGTCAGCTCGTTGGCTTTCAGCGCATTACGCTCAATCTGCTTCGGCAGCAGGTGCCGTTTCGCAATGTTCAGTTTTTCGTCTTCGGTATATCCGGAGAGACGAATCACTTCCATACGGTCCAGCAGCGGCGCCGGAATGTTCATGGAGTTCGAGGTCGCGACAAACATGACATCGCTCAGGTCGTAATCCACTTCGAGGTAGTGATCGCTGAACGCCACGTTCTGTTCTGGATCAAGAACTTCCAGCAAAGCAGACGCCGGATCGCCACGCATGTCCGAAGACATTTTGTCGATCTCATCGAGCAGGAACAGCGGGTTTTTAACGCCCACTTTTGCCATCTTCTGGATCAGTTTACCCGGCATAGAACCGATGTAGGTACGACGGTGACCGCGGATCTCCGCTTCATCGCGTACGCCACCCAGCGCCATACGGATATACTTACGTCCGGTCGCTTTGGCGATAGACTGACCCAGAGAGGTTTTCCCTACCCCCGGTGGTCCCACCAGGCACAGAATCGGGCCTTTGATTTTGTTCACACGGCTCTGGACTGCGAGGTACTCAAGAATGCGGTCTTTCACGCGCTCAAGGCCGTAGTGGTCGGTATCCAGGATCTCCTGCGCCTGACGCAGGTCTTTTTTGACCTTGCTGCGGGCATTCCAGGGAACCTGAACCATCCATTCGATATAGCCGCGCACGACGGTCGCTTCAGCCGACATTGGAGACATCATTTTCAGCTTCTGCAGTTCTGCTTCGGCTTTCTCTTTGGCCTCTTTCGGCATTTTCGCCGCGTCGATCTTACGCTTCAGCGCTTCGTTTTCGTCCGGCGCATCATCCATCTCGCCGAGCTCTTTCTGAATGGCTTTCATTTGCTCATTCAGATAGTACTCACGCTGAGATTTCTCCATCTGCTTTTTAACGCGGTTACGAATACGCTTCTCAACCTGCAGCAGATCGATTTCTGACTCCATCATCGCCATCAGATATTCCAGACGTTCGTTAACGTCGGACATCTCCAGCACGGACTGTTTGTCTGCCAGCTTCAGCGGCATGTGTGCAGCGATGGTGTCCGCCAGACGCGCAGGATCGTCGATGCTGTTCAGCGACGTCAGCACTTCTGGTGGGATTTTCTTGTTCAGCTTGATATAGCCTTCGAACTGGCTAATCGCGGTGCGCACCAGCACTTCCTGCTCGCGCTCATCCAGCTGAGGTGATTCGAGGTACTCTGCCTTGGCAGAGAAATGCTCGCCATCGTCAGACAGGGTGGTAATACGCGCACGCTGCAAGCCTTCTACCAGCACCTTAACGGTGCCGTCAGGCAGCTTCAGCATCTGCAAAATAGAGGCCACGGTCCCGACGGTGAAAAGATCGTTTACACCCGGCTCATCCGTTGATGCTTCTTTCTGCGCCACCAGCATGATTTTTTTATCATGATCCATGGCGGCTTCGAGGCAACGGATAGATTTTTCCCGCCCTACAAATAAGGGTATGACCATGTGCGGATAAACCACCACATCGCGCAACGGCAATACGGGGATTTCAATGCGTTCAGAACGCTCAGGATTCATAGAGCTCTCTCTTAGTTTAGTGTCCGCCAGGTAAACTGGTCATGTCACTGTGCTTCACATAACCATTAACATGTATCCAGTATATGGGGATGTTTCCCACACATTCAACGCCACGTATACGGAAAAATAAAAGGGGAGATAAAATCCCCCCTTTTTGATTAACTGCTTGTATGATTTGGTGAATTATTCGCCAGATGCCTGTTGCGCTTCCGGCTTGCCATAAATCAGCAATGGCTTGCTCTGGCCGCTAATGACCGACTCATCAATCACCACTTTCTCAACATCTTCCATCGACGGCAGATCGTACATGGTGTCAAGCAGCGCCGCTTCCACGATAGAACGCAGGCCACGCGCACCGGTTTTACGGATCATCGCTTTCTTGGCAATCGCGTCCAGCGCTTCGTCACGGAATTCCAGCTCAACGCCTTCCAGATTGAACAGCGCCTGATACTGCTTGGTCAGCGCATTTTTCGGCTCTTTCAGGATCTGGATCAGCGCGTCTTCACTCAGTTCGTTCAGCGTTGCCACAACAGGCAGACGGCCAATGAACTCAGGAATCAGACCAAACTTGATCAAGTCTTCTGGCTCAACCTGTGACAGCAACTCGCCTTCGTTCGGCTTTTCGGACGAGGCTTTCACCGTCGCGCCAAAACCAATGCCGGAGCCGGTTTCAACACGGTGAGAGATCACTTTATCCAGACCGGCAAACGCACCACCACAGATGAACAGGATCTTGGACGTATCAACCTGCAGGAACTCCTGCTGAGGATGTTTACGGCCACCCTGCGGTGGAACGGCTGCAACCGTACCTTCAATCAGCTTCAGCAGCGCCTGCTGCACGCCCTCACCCGATACGTCACGGGTGATGGACGGGTTGTCAGATTTACGGGAGATCTTGTCGATCTCATCGATATAAACAATCCCGCGCTGCGCTTTCTGTACATCGTAATCGCATTTCTGCAGCAGTTTCTGGATGATGTTTTCTACGTCCTCACCCACATAACCGGCTTCGGTCAGGGTGGTGGCATCGGCCATTGTGAACGGAACATCCAGCAGACGCGCCAGCGTTTCAGCCAGCAGCGTTTTACCGGAGCCGGTTGGGCCGATCAGCAGAATATTACTTTTACCCAGTTCTACGCCATTGCTGGTATCACCGTTACGCAGGCGTTTATAGTGGTTGTATACCGCCACGGCGAGCACTTTTTTCGCCTGCTCCTGACCGATGACATAGTCGTCAAGATGATGACGAATTTCATGCGGCGTTGGCAGCGCGCTGCGCTCGCGGTGAGGTGCTACTTCTTTAATCTCTTCGCGAATAATGTCGTTACATAAGTCAACACATTCGTCGCAGATATACACGGACGGCCCGGCAATCAGTTTACGCACTTCATGCTGGCTTTTGCCGCAAAAAGAGCAGTACAGCAGTTTGCCCGAACCATCTTTGCGTTTATCTGTCATGAGTCCAAACCTCTTTTTAAGTTCTTTGTGCCGCACATGACGACGCAAATGCCATTTTCAGACGCAAGCTGCTTTTAGCAACATGCCGCCCTACCTGAGTATAGCGGCACACTCGCGTCACGGGCATCAATTACGATGGGTCAAAACGGAGTCGACTAAGCCGTACTCAACAGCCTCAGAGGCAGAGAGGAAACGATCGCGCTCGGTATCGCGCTCGATCTGCTCAAGAGATTGACCCGTATGCTGCGCCATAAGTTCATTCATGCGCGCTTTTACTTTCAGAATTTCGCGGGCGTGGATTTCAATATCCGTCGCCTGCCCCTGATAACCCCCCAGCGGCTGGTGAATCATCACGCGGGAATTTGGCAGGCAAAAACGCTTACCTTTAGCCCCTGCGGTTAACAGGAACGCACCCATAGATGCAGCCTGACCCATACAGATAGTGCTGACATCTGGCTTGATGAATTGCATGGTGTCATAAATGGACATACCTGCCGTGATCACGCCGCCCGGGGAGTTAATGTACAGGTAAATGTCTTTTTCCGGGTTTTCCGCTTCCAGAAACAGCATCTGCGCCACGATCAGGTTAGCCATGTGGTCTTCCACCTGGCCGGTCAAAAAGATAACGCGCTCCTTGAGCAGACGGGAATAGATATCAAAAGAACGCTCACCACGTGAGGTCTGTTCAATAACCATTGGCACCAGAGCCATATGGGGTGCAAAGTTATCTCGTTCGCCACTGTATGACATTTCCGTCTCCTGGATCAAAATTGAAAACACCTGCTGTACTGATTGTAACCTTACGGACGGATTATCAGCCAGTCTCAATCATCGTGATTACACACTTATGGGGTTCATACTGCCCTATTTCAAGCATAACAACCTTTTGTTGTTACGCTAACACTGAAAGGGCGTTTTAGCACTCTTCCTGGGGTAAAGCCGTGATAAAAAAAACCCGTCGCCGGAAGGCAACGGGTTTTTTGTTCAAACTTTAAACCCTGGGGGCGAAATTACGCCTGCTGGTTCATCAGTTCGTTGAAAGAGGTCGCTTTTTCGGTCACTTTCGCTTTCGCCAGTACCGCTTCAACAGCCTGCTCTTCCAGTGCAACATTGCGCATGTTGTCCATCAGCTCTTTGTTCTTACCGTAGAACTCGATCACTTCTGATGGATCTTCGTATGCAGAAGCCATCTCTTCGATCAGGCCTTTCACACGCTCTTCGTCAGCTTTCAGCTCGTGGGTACGAATCACTTCGCCCAGCAGCAGGCCAACAACAACGCGGCGTTTAGCTTGCTCTTCGAACAGCTCGCGTGGCAGTTCCATCGCTTGCTGCTGGTTGCCACCGAAACGCTGTGCAGCCTGACGGCGCAGAACGTCGATTTCGCTGTCAATCAGGGCAGCCGGAACGTCGATTTCGTTCGCTTTTACCAGACCGTCAATCGCCTGAGATTTCACACGGTTACGTACAGCGCCGTTCAGCTCACGTTCCATGTTTTTACGCACTTCGGTACGCAGACCGGCTACAGAACCATCTTCCACGCCGAAACGCTTGATGAATTCTTCAGTCAGTTCAGGCAGTTCGCGCTCTTCAACTTTCTTCAGGTTGATAACGAACTTCGCTGCTTTACCTTTCAGGTTTTCAGCGTGGTACTCTTCCGGGAAGGTCACGTCGATGGTGAACTCTTCGCCCGCTTTGTGACCTTTGATACCGTCTTCGAAGCCTGGGATCATACGACCCTGGCCCATTGCCAGTACGAAGTCAGACGCTTTACCGCCTTCGAACTCTTCGCCGTCTACAGAACCGGTGAAGTCGATGGTCACACGGTCTTCCGCGTCAACAGCACCTTCTTTCTCTTTCCAGTTCGCCTGCTGCTTACGCAGAGTGTCCAGCATGCCGTCAACGTCTTCGTCAGTCACGGAAACAACAGGTTTTTCAACTTCGATAGATTCCAGACCTTTCAGCTCAACTTCCGGGTACACTTCGAACTCTACAGAGTAGGTGAAGTCTTCGCCCTGTTTGTATTCGCCTGGAACGTAATTCGGCGCACCGGCCGGATTAATTTTTTCTTTGATGATCGCATCAATAAAGTTGCGGCTCATCAGTTCACCCAGCACATCCTGACGCACGGAAGCGCCATAACGCTGAGCAACAACATTCATCGGTACTTTGCCCTTACGGAAGCCGTCAATACGTACTTTTTTTGCTACGTTGACCAGCTCGCTTTTCACAGCAGTTTCGATGCTGTCAGCAGCGATAGTAATCGTTACACGGCGGCCAAGGCCTTGAGTGGTTTCAACTGAAACTTGCATCTTGTTACCTCAAAAAAATCACAGTGCTCGGTCAACTCTGAATCTGTCTGTTATACCGGGATGCTCTCTTAGTGCAGATTCACATTCCCTGTCGCCAGAATCATCCCGAAGACATTCATTAAGACGCGGCATTATAGCGGCATCACTTAGGTGAGTCGAGAACGGTTGGGGCATGTTGCTGCGGCTTTTTTCACACTTTAAGGCTATTTTTAGCCTTAAAAACGCACCATCCGCTCAAAACTCAGACAAAACAAAACGGCCCGGAGGCCGTTTTGAGGAAATCTGTATGCAACATACTGGAAAAGCTCCAGCCGTTGCAAATCCGATTTATCAGGCGATGGTGCCTGCGCCGCGACACGGCGGCGATGCAAATACCGTATCCTGCAAGCCTTCCCATTCCTTAATGGTATAGGTGTGCAATGCCAGCGCATGTACGGTTGTGGAGAGTTCTTCCGTCAAGGTGCTGTAGATCAAGCGATGTCGGTTCAGGAAACGTTCTCCCGTGAAGCGATCGCTGACCAGAACCACTTTAAAGTGGCTTTCAGAACCTGCCGGCACGTTATGACGATAGCTTTCGTCGACGACTTCGAGGAACACAGGGTTGAACGCTGCCCTTAATTTATCTTCTATCTGTTCACGTATCATCATGAAATCACTCCTCCGACAACGCCAGGATGTCACCCATCCCTTTAAATATTAGCCGCTTTTACCGTTTCCATTACAACAAGACAACAAATATTTAGCTTTCGTCTTATTTTCTCATTCAGACGAATGAAGTTCACTGTGAGACTCATACCTTTTGACCTTCGCGCGTGGAGAAAAAGGCGGGGCTGGTCAGTTTTCGGACAAGGCGATGAATTTACATGCGTTGACCACTTCCCCTGGCCGTTAGCGATGTTATGATGGCGGCAATTTTTCTCTGTAATGCTTACGATTCGTTGAGAACCTGAAAATGTTAAAAAAACTCTTCTTTCCGTTGGTAGCACTTTTTATGCTGGCAGGCTGCGCTACCCCGCCTACAACCATTGATGTCTCCCCTAAGATTACCCTGCCTCAGCAGGATCCTAGCCTGATGGGCGTAACCGTGAGCATTAACGGTGCCGATCAGCGTCAGGATCAAGCCCTGGCTAAAGTGACCCGCGACAACCAGCAGGTGACGTTGACCGCCTCACGCGACCTGCGCTTCCTGTTGCAGGAAGTGCTCGAGAAACAGATGACTTCCCGCGGCTATATGATTGGCCCAAGCGGTGCGGTTGATCTGCAGATCATCGTGAACAACCTGTACGCTGACGTGTCCCAGGGTAACGTTCGCTACAACATCTCCACCAAAGCGGATATCGCCATCATCGCGACCGCGAAGAACGGCAACAAGATGACCAAAAACTACCGTGCGAGCTACTCTGTTGAAGGCGCGTTCCAGGCGTCCAACAAAAATATTGCTAACGCGGTTAACAGCGTGCTGACTGACACCATTTCCGATATGGCGCAGGACACCAGCATCCACGACTTCATCAAGCAAAACGCGCGTTAATCCCGCTTCCTGACCCGGTGTTTCACCGGGTCAGTTTTATATGAACATGTCGAGTCATTACTTACGCATTTTCCAGCAACCCAAATCAGCCATCCTGCTGATCCTTGGTTTCGCCTCCGGTTTACCTCTCGCCCTCACCTCCGGCACGCTGCAGGCCTGGATGACCGTCGAGAATATCGATCTCAAAACCATTGGTTTCTTCTCCCTCGTCGGCCAGGCTTACGTCTTTAAGTTCCTGTGGTCGCCGGTGATGGACCGTTATACCCCGCCGTTCCTGGGCCGTCGTCGCGGCTGGTTAGTGATGACCCAGGTCCTGTTGCTGCTCGCAATCGCGGCGATGGGCTTTCTTGAACCCACGACGCAGCTTCGCTGGATGGCCGCCCTTGCGGTGGTAATCGCCTTCTGTTCTGCCTCGCAGGATATCGTTTTTGATGCATGGAAGACGGACGTGTTGCCTGCAGAAGAGCGGGGAGCCGGCGCAGCCATTAGCGTGCTGGGCTATCGTCTGGGCATGCTGGTATCCGGTGGTCTGGCGCTGTGGGTGGCCGACCGTTATCTCGGCTGGCAGGGCATGTACTGGCTGATGGCCGCCCTGTTGATCCCCTGTATTATTGCTACCCTGCTCGCCCCCGAACCGAGCGATGTGATCCCGGTTCCACGTTCTCTGGAGCAGGCCGTTGCCGAACCTCTTCGCGACTTCTTTGGCCGCAACAACGCCTGGCTTATCCTGCTGTTAATCGTCCTTTATAAGCTCGGCGATGCCTTCGCGATGAGCCTGACCACCACCTTCCTTATTCGCGGGGTCGGGTTTGATGCCGGCGAAGTCGGCGTGGTGAACAAAACGCTCGGGTTGTTTGCGACTATTGTCGGAGCCCTTTACGGCGGCGTATTAATGCAGCGTCTGACGCTCTTTCGCGCACTGCTGATCTTCGGCATCCTGCAGGGGGCATCGAACGCCGGTTACTGGCTGCTGTCGGTGACGGATAAGCATATGATCAGCATGGGCGCCGCGGTGTTTTTTGAAAACCTGTGCGGCGGTATGGGGACAGCGGCGTTTGTTGCCCTGCTGATGACCCTGTGCAACAAATCGTTTTCCGCGACGCAGTTCGCTCTGCTCTCGGCGCTTTCCGCCGTTGGTCGCGTGTATGTCGGGCCGATTGCCGGCTGGTTTGTTGAAGCCCATGGCTGGCCAACGTTCTACCTCTTCTCCGTGGTAGCGGCAGTGCCTGGGCTCTTATTGTTACTGGTCTGTCGCCAGACGCTGGAATATACCCAGCGAACAGAACACTTTATGCCACGCACGGAATATCATCGCGCTTACCGTTTTGCGTTACGACTGTTAATGGCGGGTTGCTTTGCCCTGGTGCTGTGGCTCGTGGTGCTCATTATTAATGCCACCACCTCTCTGGTACTGCCTCTCGAAGCGCTTCTGCTGGATGCCGGCGCGCTGCTGGCGGTTGCCGGCATCCTGACTGGCGGGCTGCTCGATTTCATGGCGCTGCGTAAAACGCAGTTAACCTGAAGTAAAATCCGAAAGGTTATTTCCCGTTGTAATCACGAACCGAAATTATAACGGTGAAATAGCCGCCAGCCGCTAAAAAAAATATTTGTTGTTTTGTGCGGGATAGGATTCGGAAATTATTGGAGTCAATTGCAGAACGCTATTTTTCATTAAACGATTCAGCAGCAGAGAGTTTGATTTTTCGTTTTTTAGTTGTCTTTTTATTGATAATTAATTGTTAATTTTTTGTTTATTTTTCACAATGGTTATACCAATTGCCCCTTTTAGGGTATGCTTGGGGGTCCTTTCGTTATAAAGCCCATGCCATGCGGCTTACGTCTTAAAAAGCGACATAATTTGCAACACTTGTGACATGTGCGGCAGAACCCGGTAACACCTTCCTGACACAGGTCTAATGATGTTTACAGTAATGTAACCTTCCCGTAAAATGCCCCCACACTTTAAACGCCACCAGACTCCCGTGGAATTGAGGTCGTTAAATGAGACTCAGGAAATACAATAAAAGTTTGGGATGGTTGTCATTATTCGCAGGCACTGTATTACTCAGTGGCTGCGATTCTGCACTACTTGACCCCAAAGGACAGATTGGACTGGAACAACGTTCACTGATATTGACGGCTTTTGGCCTGATGTTGATTGTGGTTATTCCAGCCATTTTGATGGCTGTTGGTTTCGCCTGGAAGTATCGTGCGAGCAATAAAGATGCGAAGTATAGCCCTAACTGGTCACACTCCAATAAAGTGGAAGCTGTGGTCTGGACGGTACCTATCCTGATCATCCTGTTCCTTGCCGTACTGACATGGAAAACCACTCACGCACTTGAGCCAAGCAAGCCGCTGGTTCACGATGAAAAACCGATTACCATTGAAGTGGTCTCCATGGACTGGAAATGGTTCTTCATCTATCCGGAACAGGGCATTGCCACCGTGAATGAAATCGCCTTCCCGGCGAACACTCCGGTTCAGTTCAAAGTGACCTCCAACTCCGTAATGAACTCCTTCTTCATCCCACGTCTGGGTAGCCAGATTTACGCGATGGCCGGTATGCAGACTAACCTGCACCTGATCGCGAATGAAGCAGGCACCTACGATGGTATCTCCGCCAGCTATAGCGGCCCGGGCTTCTCAGGTATGAAGTTCAAAGCTATCGCGACGCCAGACCGTGCCGCTTTCGACCAGTGGGTTGAAAAAGCGAAGCAGTCTCCAAACACCATGTCTGACATGGCGGCGTTCGAAAAAGTGGCAGCACCTAGCGAATATAACAAGGTGGAGTACTTCTCTAACGTGAAACCAGATTTGTTCAAAGACGTTATTGGCAAATTTATGGATCACGGCAAGAGCATGGACATGACCCAGCCTGAAGGTGAGCATAGCGCACACGAAGGTATGGAAGGCATGGACATGAGCCACGCGGAAACCGCTCACTAAGGGGCCGAGGAAGAAAATGTTCGGAAAATTGACACTGGATGCAGTGCCCTACCATGAACCCATTATCGTGGTTACGGTTGCTGCAATTATCATCGGTGGCGCAGCCTTACTGGCCTTGATCACTTACTTCGGTAAGTGGAGCTACCTGTGGAACGAGTGGCTGACTTCGGTTGACCACAAAAAACTGGGTATCATGTACTGCATCGTCGGTATCGTCATGTTAATTCGTGGCTTTGCGGATGCTATCATGATGCGTAGCCAGCAGGCACTCGCGTCTGCGGGTGAAGCCGGCTTCCTGCCGCCGCATCACTACGACCAGATCTTTACCGCCCACGGCGTTATCATGATCTTCTTCGTGGCGATGCCGCTGGTTATCGGTCTGATGAACGTTGTCGTTCCGCTGCAAATCGGCGCGCGCGACGTAGCGTTCCCGTTCCTGAACAACCTGAGCTTCTGGTTCACGGTTGTCGGCGTTATCCTGGTTAACCTGTCACTGGGTGTGGGCGAATTTGCTCAGACCGGCTGGCTGGCTTACCCGCCGCTTTCGGGAATTGAGTACAGTCCGGGCGTTGGCGTCGATTACTGGATTTGGGCACTTCAGCTCTCCGGTGTCGGTACAACCCTGACCGGTATCAACTTCTTCGTGACCATTATCAAGATGCGTGCCCCTGGCATGACCATGTTCAAGATGCCGGTATTTACCTGGGCATCTCTGTGCGCCAACATCCTGATTATTGCATCATTCCCAATTCTGACCGTCACCATCGCGCTGCTGACCCTGGACCGCTACCTGGGCACCCATTTCTTTACCAACGATATGGGTGGCAACATGATGATGTACATCAACCTGATTTGGGCCTGGGGTCACCCGGAAGTGTACATCCTGGTTCTGCCGGTCTTCGGTGTGTTCTCCGAAATCGCAGCAACCTTCTCGCGTAAACGTCTGTTTGGTTACACCTCTCTGGTGTGGGCAACCGTGTGTATTACCGTTCTGTCGTTCATCGTTTGGCTGCACCACTTCTTCACCATGGGTGCTGGCGCGAACGTAAACGCCTTCTTCGGTATTACAACCATGATTATCGCAATCCCTACCGGGGTTAAGATCTTCAACTGGCTGTTCACCATGTACCAGGGCCGTATCGTGTTCCACTCAGCAATGCTGTGGACTATCGGCTTCATCGTCACCTTCTCCGTGGGTGGGATGACCGGTGTACTGCTGGCGGTACCGGGTGCTGACTTCGTTCTGCACAACAGTCTGTTCCTGATTGCGCACTTCCATAACGTTATCATCGGTGGTGTGGTCTTCGGCTGCTTCGCTGGCGTAACCTACTGGTGGCCAAAAGCGTTCGGTTTCACCCTGAACGAAAAATGGGGTAAACGCGCATTCTGGTTCTGGATCATCGGCTTCTTCGTTGCATTTATGCCGCTGTACGTGCTGGGCTTCATGGGTATGACCCGTCGTCTGAGCCAGCAGATTGATCCACAGTTCCACCCAATGCTGATGGTTGCAGCGGGCGGTGCCGTGCTGATTGCTTGTGGTATCGCGTCTCAGCTGATTCAGTTCTACGTTTCCATTCGCGACCGCGATCAGAACCGTGACCTGACCGGTGACCCATGGGGTGGCCGTACGCTGGAGTGGGCAACCTCTTCTCCACCACCGTTCTATAACTTCGCTATTGTGCCGCAGGTCCATGAACGCGACGCATTCTGGGAAATGAAAGAAAAAGGTGAAGCGTACAAGCAACCTGCTCATTACGAAGAGATCCACATGCCGAAAAACAGCGGTGCGGGCATTGTTATTGCCGCCTTCGCAACGGTATTTGGCTTCGCAATGATCTGGCACATCTGGTGGATGGCGATTGTTGGCTTCGCCGGCATCGTAATCAGCTGGATTGTGAAGAGCTTTGACGAGGACGTAGACTACTACGTACCAGTCCGTGAAGTCGAAAAACTGGAAAACCAGCATTTCGATGAGATTTCTAAAGCGGGGCTGAAAAATGGCAACTGATACTTTGGCGCACTCTACTGCCCACGCGCATGAACATGCGCACCACGATACAGGACCGACAAAAGTCTTCGGTTTCTGGATCTACCTGATGAGCGACTGCATTCTGTTCTGCTGTCTGTTCGCAACGTATGCCGTTCTGGTGAACGGCACTGCGGGCGGCCCGGCTGGCAAGGACATCTTTGAACTGCCGTTCGTTCTGGTAGAAACCGCGCTGCTGCTGTTCAGCTCCATCACCTACGGCATGGCGGCTATCGCCATGTACAAAAACAACAAGAGCCAGGTTGTCTCCTGGCTGGCGTTGACCTGGCTGTTTGGTGCTGGCTTTATCGGGATGGAAATCTATGAATTCCATCACCTGATTATGGAAGGCTTCGGGCCGGATCGTAGTGGCTTCCTGTCTGCGTTCTTCGCACTGGTCGGGACCCACGGTCTGCACGTAACGTCTGGTCTGATCTGGATGGCAGTACTGATGTTCCAGATCTCCCGTCGTGGCCTGACCAGCACTAACCGCACGCGTATCCTGTGCCTGAGCCTGTTCTGGCACTTCCTGGACGTTGTGTGGATCTGTGTGTTCTCTGTTGTATATCTGATGGGGGCGATGTAATGAGTCATTCAAACGATCATGGCGCTTCCCACGGTAGCGTAAAAACCTATATGACAGGTTTCATCCTGTCGATCATTCTGACGGTGATCCCGTTCTGGATGGTGATGAGCGGTTCTGCGTCTAAGCCAGTTATTCTGGGTGCAATCCTGGTAACCGCGGTGATTCAGATTCTGGTGCATCTGGTTTGCTTCCTGCACATGAACACCAAGTCCGATGAAGGCTGGAACATGACGGCTTTCATCTTTACCGTGATTATCATCGCTATCCTGGTAGTCGGTTCCATCTGGATTATGTGGAACCTTAACTACAACATGATGGTTCACTAAGAGCGGCGAGTATGTTTAAGCAATACCTGCAAGTCACGAAACCAGGCATCATCTTTGGCAACCTGATCTCCGTAATTGGGGGGTTCCTGCTGGCCTCTAAAGGCAGCATCGATTACACCCTCTTTATCGCTACGCTGGTCGGTGTGTCGCTGGTTGTTGCATCCGGTTGTGTATTTAACAACTACATCGACATGGATATCGACAAGAAGATGGAAAGGACTAAAAATCGGGTGCTGGTTAAAGGCCTGATCGCCCCTTCCGTCTCGCTGGTGTACGCCACCTTGCTGGGTATTGCTGGCTTTATGCTGCTGTGGTTTGGCGCTAATCCTCTGGCCTGTTGGCTGGGGGTGATGGGGTTCGTCGTCTATGTGGGCGTTTACAGCCTGTATATGAAACGCCACTCCGTCTACGGAACGCTGATTGGTTCTCTCTCCGGCGCTGCGCCGCCGGTGATTGGCTACTGCGCCGTCACGAACGAGTTCGACAGCGGTGCGCTGATCCTGCTGGCTATCTTTAGCCTGTGGCAGATGCCGCACTCCTATGCCATCGCGATTTTCCGCTTTAAGGATTATCAGGCAGCGAACATCCCGGTTCTGCCGGTCGTGAAGGGCATTTCCGTGGCTAAAAACCACATCACGCTGTACATCATCGCCTTTGCCGTGGCAACGCTGATGCTCTCTCTGGGCGGTTACGCCGGGTACAAATACCTGGCGGTAGCGGCTGCGGTGAGCGTCTGGTGGCTCGGCATGGCCCTGCGCGGCTACAAAGTGGAAGATGACAAGGTCTGGGCACGTAAGCTGTTCGTGTTCTCCATTGTCGCTATCACTTCGCTGTCGGTGATGATGTCCGTGGATTTCATGGTGCCTGATTCACACAACCTGCTGACTTACGTCTGGTAAGTCACACCAGGTGAATAAAAGGGTGCTTCGGCACCCTTTTTTATTCATCGAATCCATTAATAACGCATGTAATATTTGTTAAATAACCCTTTATTTACCCCGCCCCTTCCCCGCACTACACTATGGCCTGCTTTTGAATTGAGGTGGTAATGAACGATTATAAAATGACGCCAGGCGAATTGCGCGCGACCTGGGGTTTAGGGACTGTTTTCTCGCTACGGATGCTTGGCATGTTTATGGTCCTGCCTGTTCTGACCACGTACGGCATGGCGCTTCAGGGTGCCAGCGAAGCGCTGATTGGCCTGGCGATTGGCATCTACGGTCTGGCTCAGGCGGTATTTCAGATCCCATTTGGCCTGCTCTCGGATCGGGTTGGCCGTAAACCGCTGATTGTCGGCGGCCTGCTTATTTTTGTGCTCGGCAGCGTGATAGCCGCCCTCTCCCATTCCATCTGGGGAATTATTCTTGGTCGCGCCCTGCAGGGCTCTGGTGCGATTGCCGCCGCCGTGATGGCGCTGCTGTCAGACTTAACGCGTGAGCAGAATCGCACCAAAGCGATGGCGTTTATCGGCGTGAGCTTTGGCGTCACTTTTGCGATTGCAATGGTGCTCGGGCCTATCATCACTCATAAACTCGGTCTGCATGCCCTGTTCTGGATGATTGCCGTGCTGGCGACCGTCGGTATTGCGCTGACCCTTTGGGTGGTGCCGGACAGCAAAAACCACGTCCTTAACCGTGAATCCGGGATGGTGAAAGGCTGCTTCAGCAAAGTGCTGGTGGAACCGCGCCTGCTTAAACTTAACTTCGGCATTATGTGTCTGCACATCCTGCTGATGTCGACCTTTGTCGCCCTGCCCGGTCAGCTTGCCGCCGCGGGCTTCCCTGCCGCGGAGCACTGGAAAATCTATCTGGTGACCATGCTGATTTCGTTCGTCTCGGTCGTGCCGTTCATCATCTACGCCGAAGTGAAACGCAAGATGAAGCGCGTCTTCATTGGCTGCGTGGCGGTGCTGCTGATTGCCGAGATTGTGCTCTGGGGATCCGGCCCGCACTTCTGGGAACTGGTGGCCGGCGTGCAGCTCTTCTTCCTGGCCTTTAACCTGATGGAAGCCCTGCTGCCGTCGCTGATTAGCAAGGAGTCCCCGGCCGGCTATAAAGGCACAGCAATGGGGATCTACTCCACCAGCCAGTTTATCGGCGTGGCTATCGGGGGCTCGCTCGGCGGCTGGGTGGATGGCCTGTTTGATTCGCAAACCGTGTTCCTTGCGGGCGCACTGCTGGCGATGGTCTGGCTGCTGGTCGCCAGCAGCATGAAAGAGCCGCGCTACGTCAGCAGTCTGCGGGTCGAAATTCCTGAGGATGTTGAGATTACCGACGCGCTAAAACAGCGTCTTGAAGCAACAGAGGGGGTAAGTGAAGTGCTTATTGCCCCACAAGAGCGCAGCGCTTACGTCAAAATAGACAGTAAAGTGACTAACCGCTTCGAAATCGAGCAGGCTCTCAAAGCCTGAAAAAATGCCCGGTAAAACCGGGCATTTTTGTCTTAATCGCGGAAGTTCTTGAACTGGAACGGCTGCCCCAGATCGCCGCCACGTACCAGCGCCATAACGGCCTGCAGGTCATCGCGGGATTTACCGGTCACACGAATTTCTTCACCCTGGATTTGCGCCTGAACCTTCAGCTTGCTGTCCTTGATGAGCTTAACGATCTTCTTCTGAACCGCGCTCTCAATACCCTGCTTCAGTTTGGCTTCGACAAACCAGTTTTTACCGCTATGCACAAACTCGTCTGGTACATCCAGTGAGGTGCCTTCAATGCCGCGTTTAAGCAGCTTGGCGCGCAGAATATCCAGCAGCTGGTTAACCTGGAAATCAGATTCGCTCAGGACCTTAATGGTCTTATTCGCATCGTTCAGCTCGAAAGTTGCCTCAACGCCACGAAAGTCGAAACGTGACTCAACTTCACGGCTTGCGTTTTCAACGCCGTTGCGGACTTCCTGGATATCAACTTCGGAAACAATATCGAAAGATGGCATCTTTTCTTCTCCCTTCATTTTTGTTGCGTTGCATAATACCCGCTACAAGGCAGATACCCCAAATAATTCGAGTTGCAGCTATCCCTGGCCGCTCACGTGAGGAAACACCGCACAGATGTCACAGGGTTTACTCAACAGAAGCTTAGCTGACGGCGCTATACTTAGGCCGTAACACCTGGCGCAGTTGCAGGTGAGGAGGAACAATGAAAATTACAGTGCTCGGATGCGGAGCCCTTGGACAGCTATGGCTGACCGCGCTTTGCAAGCACGGACATGAGGTACAGGGCTGGCTGCGCGTGCCCCAGCCCTATTGCAGTGTGAACCTGATTGACGAAGACGGAAGTATATTCAACGAATCACTCACCGCGAACGATCCGGATTTTCTGGCGCAAAGCGATCTGCTGCTGGTCACGCTCAAAGCATGGCAGGTTTCAGATGCGGTAAAGACGCTGGCCGCGCAACTTCCCCCAGACTCCCCTATCCTGTTGCTGCATAACGGCATGGGAACCATTGATGAGCTGAAAAGCATCCCGCATCCCTTGTTGATGGCGACCACCACGCACGCTGCACGCCGCGATGGCAACATTATCGTGCATGTCGCCAGCGGCGTAACGCACATGGGCCCCGCCCGTACGCAGGATGGCGACTACAGCTATCTGGCGGATGTTCTGCAGAAGGTGCTGCCGGACGTGGCCTGGCATGACACTATCCGCCCGCAGCTGTGGCGCAAGCTGGCGGTTAACTGCGTGATCAATCCGCTAACGGCGCTGTGGAACTGCCCGAACGGGGAGCTGAAAAATCATCCGCAGGAAATTGCCACCCTGTGCGCGGAGGTTGCCTCGGTTATCGAACGTGAAGGCCTGCATACCTCGGCGGAGGATTTACGCTATTATGTTGAGCAGGTAATTGAAAGTACTGCAGAAAACATCTCCTCGATGTTGCAGGACATTCGGGCATTACGCCACACAGAGATTGATTACATCACGGGCTATTTGCTTAAACGCGCCCGCGCCCACGGCATTGCCGTGCCGGAAAATGCCCGTCTGTATGACCTGGTTAAACGTAAGGAGAGTGAATATGAGCGCGTCAGCACTGATCTGCCTCGCCCCTGGTAGCGAAGAGACAGAAGCCGTCACCACCATTGATTTGATGGTGCGCGGCGGCATTAACGTGACCACCGCCAGCGTCGCCAGCGACGGTAATCTGACCATCACCTGTTCACGCGGCGTTAAAATCCTCGCCGATGCACCGCTTGTGCAGGTGGCCGACGGGGATTACGACATCATCGTACTGCCGGGTGGCCTGAAGGGCGCGGAGTATTTTCGCGACAGCCCGCTCCTGGTCGAAACCGTCAGGCAATTCCATCTGTCGGGGCGCATCGTTGCGGCAATTTGTGCCGCAGCCGGCACGGTTCTGGTGCCGCATAATATTTTCCCAATCGGGAATATGACCGGTTTCCCGGGACTGAAAGAGACCATTCCTGAAGAGCAATGGGTGGATAAACGTGTGGTCTGGGATCCGCGCGTCAATCTGCTCACCAGCCAGGGGCCGGGTACCGCGATCGATTTTGGACTGAAGATTATCGACCTGCTGGTCGGGCGTGAGAAAGCCTACGAGGTGGCGTCGTCGTTAGTGATGGCGGCGGGGATTTATAATTTTTACGAAGCGTAGCGTGTAAAGAAAGCCGGGTAAGCGAAGCCGCCACCCGGCAAACGGTTAAGGGCGATAGACCTTCACATTCGCAAAGCCCTGCTCGCGCAGATACAGTGCCTGCAGACGGCTCATCACCCCGCGCTCGCACCACAGCAGATACGTTTTGCTCTGGTCGAGATCGCCAAATTTGGTGCTCAGCTTGTAGAACGGCAGGGAAACCACGTCCACGCCTTCAACCTGCAGTGGTTTGTCATCCTGTTCATCAATGGAACGGATATCCAGAATCGCGTCGTTGGCACCGAAACCGCTGACGGTTTCAACTTCAACTACTTCCTGCTCGGTCTGCTGGGCAATCTCGCGGATATCGATGTTGGTCGCTTCCGCCACCACCTTCTCCAGAATGCCGAAATCGAAGTTCTCTTCTTCGGCTTCGATTTTCGCCTTCACCGCTTTGACGGTCGGGCTTTTTGAGATCACACCGCAGTATTCCGGCATGGTGCGGGCAAAATCTTCGGTACCGATTTTGCGCGCCAGATCGATGATGTGCTCTTTATCGTAGGAGATCAGCGGACGCAGGATCAGGGTATCCGATACGTTGTCGATAAGACGCAGGTTGGTCAGAGTCTGGCTGGAGACCTGGCCCAGCGCTTCACCGGTGACCAGCGCCTGCACGCCGTAGCGCTCCGCCACTTTGGACGCTGCACGCACCATCATGCGCTTCAGCACCACGCCCATCTGACCGTCGTCCACTTTTTCAAGGATTTCGCCGACCACTGGCTCAAAGTTGATCGCCACAAAACGCACGCGGTGGGAGCTGCCGAAGCGGTTCCACAGATAATGCGCGACCTGACGCACGCCGATTTCATGCGCCGCACCGCCCAGGTTAAAGAAGCAGTAGTGTACGCGGCAGCCGCGGCGCATCAGCATATAGCTGGAAACACCGGAGTCGAAACCGCCGGAGATCAGCGACAGGACATCTTCCTGCGTGCCGATTGGGAAACCGCCGATACCTTCATAACGGCCTTTCACCAGCAGCAGGCGATCGTTTTCGATCTCCAGGTTTACGGTCACATCCGGGTTAGTCAGGCGCACGCGGGCGCTCTCAACGTGCTGATTGAGGCCGCCCCCCACATAGCGCTCCACTTCAATGGAGCTAAACTCATGCTTACCACGACGCTTCACGCGCACGCAGAAGGTTTTGCCTTCAATCTGATCGCGGTACTGCACCAGCGCTTTTTCAAAAATGTCATGCAGGGAGGTGTAAGGAACGTCTTCCACTTCCAGAATATGGTGAATGCCCGGAATACGGGTCAGCGCGTCGCGAATATCCTGACGTTTGTTTTCATCTTTCGCGCGAACCTCAACGTGGTCCCAGTGACGCACCACGGCGAGCGTTTCGTCGTAGTGTTTTAATACGTTACGAATGTTCCCGGTGAGAATTTTAATAAAGCGCAAACGCACAGATTGGCTTTTGATGGTGATTTCAGGGAACAATTTAATGATAAACTTCATGGCGGCAATGTTTCTTAGGCAAGCTTAAGGCTTGTAATGGAAAATGAAATATACACAAAATCATTCAGGTGGCATCAACGCGGCGAGTCACAGCCCCCCGCAAGCTTACGCGAGTAAGTAACGGAAAGGCGCAAACGTAGCCCAAACAGAGACAACCTGAAGGATGACGTGTATAGCAGCCCACACCCGTGGCTGCATCCAGGCGCGCAAGTATATCATCTTCACGCCGCTCCTGTGCACATTGCGCGTTATTTGATAATTGCCCCGAGTCCGTTACCATGTCGGGGCTGAGAATATAAGAGTCAATTCACTATGCCGAAGAAGAACGACGCACCGGCCAGTTTTGAAACTGCGCTGAGTGAGCTGGAGCAGATTGTCACCCGCCTTGAGAGCGGCGATTTACCGCTGGAAGAGGCGCTCAATGAATTCGAGCGCGGCGTGCAGCTGGCGCGCCAGGGGCAGGTCAAACTGCAGCAGGCCGAGCAGCGCGTGCAGATCCTGCTGTCCGACAGCGAAGACGCTAAAACTACGCCATTCACACCGGACGCCGAGTAAATGGATTTCGCCAACGAGCTTCAGGCATGCGTCGCGCGTGCCAACGATGCGCTGCGCCGTTTTATTGAGCCACAGCCTTTTCAGAACACTCCACTGGTTGAAGCCATGCACTATGGCGCACTCTTGGGTGGAAAGCGCCTGCGTCCGTTTCTGGTCTACGCCACGGGCAACATGTTTGGTATCAGCGCTAACACGCTGGATGCCCCGGCAGCCGCCGTTGAGTGCATCCATGCCTACTCGCTGATCCATGATGATTTGCCGGCCATGGACGACGACGATCTGCGTCGTGGCCAGCCTACCTGCCACATCAAGTTTGGCGAAGCGAATGCCATTCTGGCGGGGGATGCCCTGCAAACCCTGGCGTTCTCGATTCTGAGCGATGCGCCGATGGCCGAAGTGGCCGACCGTGACCGTCTGTCAATGATTTCTGAACTGGCAATGGCCAGCGGCGTCGCCGGTATGTGTGGCGGTCAGGCACTGGATCTGGAAGCGGAAGGACGTCAGGTTAATCTGGAACAGCTGGAGCGTATTCATCGCCATAAAACGGGCGCATTGATTCGTGCAGCCGTTCGTCTGGGCGCCCTGAGCGCGGGTGAACAGGGGCGCAAAGCCCTGCCGATACTGGACAGATACGCAGAAAGTATCGGTCTGGCATTCCAGGTTCAGGATGACATTCTGGATGTGGTGGGCGATACTGCAACATTGGGTAAACGTCAGGGTGCGGATCAGCAGCTTGGCAAAAGTACCTACCCCGCCCTGCTGGGTCTTGAGCAAGCCCAACGTAAAGCCCGGGATCTGATAGAGGATGCCCGCCAGTCGCTGAATCAACTGGCCGCGCAATCACTGGATACTTCGGCACTGGAAGCGCTAGCGGACTATATAATCCAGCGTGATAAATAAACACACTATCTCGATGAGCCTTTGATGAGTTTTGATATTGCCAAATACCCGACACTGGCGTTAGTTGACTCCACCCAGGAGTTACGCCTGTTGCCGAAAGAGAGCCTGCCGAAGCTGTGCGATGAGCTGCGTCGCTACCTGCTCGACAGCGTAAGCCGCTCCAGCGGCCATTTCGCCTCCGGGCTTGGCACGGTAGAGCTGACCGTGGCGCTGCACTATGTCTATAACACGCCGTTCGATCAGCTCATCTGGGATGTCGGCCACCAGGCCTATCCGCATAAAATTCTGACCGGACGTCGCGATAAAATTGGCACCATTCGTCAGAAAGGCGGCCTGCATCCGTTCCCATGGCGTGGCGAGAGCGAGTACGACGTATTAAGCGTCGGACACTCCTCCACCTCGATTTCTGCGGGTATCGGTATTGCGGTGGCAGCCGAAAAAGAGAATAAACAGCGTCGTACCGTCTGCGTCATTGGCGATGGGGCGATCACTGCCGGTATGGCCTTTGAGGCCATGAACCACGCGGGCGATATCAAGCCAGAGATGCTGGTTATCCTTAATGATAACGAAATGTCGATTTCCGAAAACGTGGGCGCGCTGAACAACCATCTGGCGCAGTTGCTCTCCGGCAAGCTTTACTCCTCACTGCGTGAAGGCGGAAAAAAAGTCTTCTCCGGCGTACCGCCAATCAAAGAACTGCTTAAACGCACCGAAGAACACATCAAAGGCATGGTCGTGCCGGGTACGCTGTTTGAAGAGCTGGGCTTTAATTATATTGGTCCGGTGGACGGGCATGACGTTCTGGGGCTTGTCACCACGCTGAAAAACATGCGTGACCTGAAAGGCCCACAGTTCCTGCATATCATGACCAAAAAAGGCCGTGGATACGAACCGGCGGAAAAAGATCCCATCACCTTCCACGCGGTACCGAAATTCGACCCGAGCAGCGGTTGCCTGCCCAAAAGCAGCGGCGGCATGCCGAGCTATTCAAAAATCTTTGGCGACTGGCTGTGTGAAACCGCCGCTAAAGACAATAAGCTCATGGCGATCACCCCGGCCATGCGTGAAGGTTCTGGCATGGTGGAGTTCTCCAAAAAATACCCGGACCAGTATTTTGACGTTGCCATTGCCGAGCAGCACGCGGTGACCTTTGCGGCAGGCCTGGCGATTGGCGGTTATAACCCGATTGTCGCCATTTATTCCACCTTCCTGCAACGCGCCTACGACCAGGTGATCCATGACGTTGCCATCCAGAAGCTGCCGGTCCTGTTTGCTATCGACCGCGCAGGCATTGTGGGTGCTGACGGCCAGACGCACCAGGGGGCATTTGACCTGTCGTTCCTGCGCTGCGTCCCGGATATGGTCATCATGACGCCAAGCGATGAGAACGAATGTCGTCAGATGCTGTTTACCGGCTACCACTATCAGGATGGCCCTAGTGCGGTGCGCTACCCGCGCGGCAATGCCGTCGGCGTTGAACTGCAGCCGCTGGAAAAACTGCCGATAGGTAAAGGTCTGGTGAAACGTCGCGGTGAGAAAGTGGCGATCCTGAACTTTGGTACGCTGATGCCGGAGGCCGCGAAAGTGGCTGAAGCGCTGAATGCGACCCTCGTGGATATGCGCTTTGTGAAGCCGCTCGACGAGGCCCTGATCCTGAGCATGGCGGAATCTCATGACGTGCTGGTCACGCTGGAAGAAAACGCCATCATGGGCGGTGCGGGCAGCGGCGTGAACGAAGTGCTGATGGCTAACCGTAAAGCCGTGCCGGTACTGAACCTTGGTCTGCCGGATCATTTCATTCCGCAAGGCACCCAGGACGAAGCCCGTGCGGCGATTGGCCTGGATGCGGCCGGCATTGAGTCGAAAATCCGTTCCTGGCTTGCCTGATCCCTCCCCCTTTTCCGCTCCTGCTATGCTTAAACGTATTGTTTAAAAAAGCAGGAGCGGAACCATGCAATACACGACATTAGGAAAAACAGACCTTCAGGTTTCCCGACTTTGCCTGGGATGCATGACCTTTGGCGAGCCAGACCGGGGAAATCACGCCTGGACGCTGCCGGAAGAGAGCAGCCGCCTTATCATCAAACGCGCACTCGACGGCGGGATTAACTTTTTTGATACTGCCAACAGTTACTCCGACGGCAGCAGCGAAGAGATTGTCGGCCGCGCCCTGCGCGATTTTGCCCGCCGTGACGATGTGGTCGTCGCCACTAAGGTATATCACCAGGTGGGTGATTTGCCTGAAGGCCTTTCCCGTGCACAAATCCTGCGATCCATTGATGACAGCCTCCGGCGCCTGAATATGGATTATGTCGATCTGCTGCAGATCCACCGCTGGGATTACAACACGCCGATTGAAGAGACGCTGGAAGCCCTTAACGATGTGGTTAAGGCCGGGAAGGCGCGTTACATCGGCGCATCGTCTATGCACGCTTCGCAGTTTGCCTCAGCGCTTGACCTTCAGGCGCAACACGGCTGGGCACGGTTTGTCACCATGCAGGATCACTACAACCTTATCTATCGCGAAGAAGAGCGCGAGATGCTGCCGCTCTGCTATCAGGAAGGTGTAGCGGTGATCCCATGGAGTCCCCTGGCGCGCGGACGCCTCACCCGACCTTGGGGAGAGACCACTGCCCGCTCGGTGTCGGATGCATTCGGTAAAACCTTGTACGAAGATACGGAAGCCAGCGATGCGTTGATCGCCGAACGTTTAGCGGGGATTGCCGATGATACCGGTGCCACGCGTGCGCAGGTAGCGCTGGCGTGGTTGCTGAGCAAACGCGGAGTCGCGGCACCGATTATCGGTACATCGCGGGAAGAACAGCTGGACGAGTTGTTGAGTGCCGTTGATTTAACGCTGACGCCTGAGCAAGTCGCCGAGCTGGAAACGCCGTACCAGCAGCATCCGGTGGTCGGGTTTAAGTAAGCCCACGCCCTGCCCCTCTCCCAAAAGGAGAGGGAACAAAACCCATCGGCCGGGTAAGCGCAGCGCTACCCGGCCGACGAATCACGCAAAGTGGTCGTAACCCTTCCAGTCAAGCGTAACCGGCGCGCCATCACGCACAAATTTCAGCCCTTCGCTTTCCGGCATAATCTGTCCGATACAGGTAAACTTCGCCCCAAGGTGAGCTAGCGCCACGTCCAGCGTTCCCCGGTTCAGCTCCGGTACGGTAAAGCACAGCTCATAATCTTCGCCGCCGGAGAGCGCCCAGCGCAGAGCCTGCTCAGGTTCCACATGGCGAAGCAATGGCTCTGACAGTGGGAACAGATCCAGATCTATGCGCGCGCCCACACCGCTGGCCTTCAGAATATGGCCGAGATCGGAGATAAGCCCGTCAGAGAGATCGATAGCCGAGCTTGCCCGCTCGCGCAGCGCCTGGCCGTGCAAAATACGCGGCATTGGGCGCAGATGGCGTTTCACCAGATATGCCGCATCGTCGGCATCCTTGACGCGTAAGCGGTCCTGGAGGATTGCCAGCCCTGCGGCGCTGTCGCCCGGCGTGCCGGTCACGTAGATCCAGTCGCCCGGCTTTGCGCCCGAGCGTTTCAGCGCCCGGCCCAGCGGGACATAGCCGTGGATCGCAAGCGTCATCGACAGCGGCCCGGCAGTGGTGTCACCGCCAATCAGCTGCATATCGTAGTAGTTGAGCTGATCAAACAGCGCATCGCTAAAGGCTTCAAGCCAGTCTTCATCCACCTCGGGCAACGTCAACGCCAGCGTCAGCCACGCGGGATCGGCGCCCATGGCCGCTAAATCGCTTACGTTGACCGCCAGCGCTTTATACGCCAGATCGGCGGGATCGATATCAGGTAAAAAATGACGTCCGCACACTAAGGTGTCGGTGCTGATTGCCAGCGTCTGTTTTTCGGGAATATTGAGAAGTGCGCAGTCATCGCCAATGCCGGTTTCAACATCAAGACGAGAGGTTCTGACACGGTCGAAATAACGGGCAATCAGGGAGAATTCGCCGCATGCCATACGTTATGCCTCAGCAAATTAAATAAAAAAACCGGAGCCGCACTGCCCGGCAGGCAATGCAAAACTCCGGTTTGCGGATCACTTTTTGTGGGGACGGATCGCAGGTGCGGCTTTATCCAGCACGCCGTTTACAAATTTATGGCTGTCTTCAGCGCCGAAGGTTTTCGCCAGTTCGATCGCTTCGTTGATGGCCACTTTGTACGGCACATCATCACGTTTAGACAACTCAAACAGCGCGATACGCAACACTGCTTTCTCAACCTGACCCAGCTCTTCGAGCAGACGGGACAGGTATGGCTTCATCAGACCATCGAGATACGCGCTATTAGTCGCCACTCCCGACAGCAGTTCACGGAAGTACAGAACGTCAACGTCTTTCACGTCCTGTTCTGACAGGAACTGGTATTCAACATCAGCGATGTCGTTCTGGGACAACTGCCAGGAGTAAAGTGCCTGGACGGCACATTCACGGGCGCGGCGACGAGCAGCAGGTTTCACGGAATTCCCCTTACAAAAAAATCAGGCCTTAATGGCTTTCAACACATTGATCATTTCAAGCGCGGTCAGTGCAGCTTCTGCACCTTTGTTACCGGCTTTGGTACCAGCGCGCTCAATGGCTTGTTCAATACTTTCGGTAGTCAGCACGCCAAACGCGACAGGAATTTCTGCATCCTGCGCAACGTGTGCCAGACCATTGCTTGCACCGCCTGCAACGTATTCGAAGTGTGCAGTGCCGCCACGAATAACGGTACCCAGCGCAATCACCGCGTCGTATTTACCGGTTTTCGCCAGCGCGCCCGCTGCCAGTGGCAGTTCATAAGCACCTGGAACCCAAACAACGGTAATGTTGTCATCTTTAACCTGACCGATACGTTTCAGGGCGTCAATGGCACCTTCCAGCAGGCTGTCGTTGATGAAGTTGTTGAAACGCGCAATGGTGATGGCGACGCGAGCGTCCGGGGTAGCTACAGCAGCTTCAATAATGTTCATACTCTTCCTTTACGGGTTCATTTGGCCCCGCAGGGGGGCGGATTTTATCATAATACTTTGCGCACTGCTTCCCTATTTCAGGAGCAATTACGCTGGCGTTAAATGGAGGCAGACATCCGGGCCCACCGGACGAATCTCGCTAAATTTGAGTTGTGGTGCATCGCCAAGTTTTTCAAGACCCGGCAGCACAA
Organism: Enterobacter sp. 200527-13; assembly: GCF_027924865.1. NCBI lineage: Bacteria > Pseudomonadati > Pseudomonadota > Gammaproteobacteria > Enterobacterales > Enterobacteriaceae > Enterobacter > Enterobacter sp. 200527-13. Next base: position 114,970 of record NZ_BSCM01000001.1, on the reverse strand, counting down.
ACAGACCACGCGCATCGGTACCCAACAGTTTAGGTGCTACGTAGACAATCAGCTCATCCACCAGCCCGGCCTGCAGCAGCGCGCCGGCCAGCGTCGGTCCCGCTTCTACCCAGATACTGTTCACCTGTTGCTTACCAAGCAGCATCATCAGCACCACTAAGTCGAGGTGCCCGTTATGCTCTGGCACCATGATGCTGCGTACGCCTTGCGGCCATTCACGCGCATCGTCCTGCGTGCGTGCAATCCAGGTTTCGCCCGGCTGTTGCACGATGCGGTGCGCAGGCGTGATGCGATTCTGGCTATCGATGACAATACGCAGCGGCTGACGCAGGTTTTCTTGCGGGTAGCACGCCTGGGTATCGGCATTCAGTTCATCCCAGCGCACGGTCATGGCAGGATTATCAGCCAGAACCGTTTCACTGCTGGTGAGGATAGCATGGCTTTGCGCGCGCAGACGTTGCACATCGCGCCTTGCCTGCGCAGAGGTGATCCACTGGCTCTCGCCGTTCGCCATCGCCGTGCGACCATCCAGTGAGGCCCCAAGCTTAAGCTGAATGTACGGGAACCCGGTGCGCATGCGCTTCAGGAAGCCTTTGTTGATCGCTTCTGCATCCTGCATCATCAGACCGTGACTGACGTCAATCCCTTCCTGCTGCAGTCGATACAGGCCGCGTCCGGCAACCTGCGGATTGGGATCCTGCATCGCCGCGACAACGCGCGCGACACCCGCTGCAATCAGTGCTTCGCAGCACGGCGGGGTACGACCGTGGTGGCTGCAGGGTTCCAGCGTCACGTAGGCCGTTGCACCGCGCGCCTTTTCGCCGGCCATGCGCAGGGCATGAACTTCGGCATGGGGCTCACCGGCACGGTAGTGAAACCCTTCGCCCACGATCTCGCCATCGTTGACAATGACGCACCCGACGTTAGGGTTGGGATGGGTGGTAAAACGACCGCGCTGCGCCAGCTTCATGGCTCGCGCCATGTAAATCTCATCCTGCATGAGCTTAATCCTGTAAGCGGGCGATCTCTTCGCCAAACTCTTTGATATCTTCGAAACTGCGGTACACAGAGGCGAAGCGGATATAGGCGACCTTATCGAGCTTTTTCAGTTGCTCCATCACCAGGTTGCCAATCATCTTGCTTGGCACCTCGCGCTCACCCAAACCACGAAGGTAAGATTTTATGTGGTTTAACGCCATTTCGACGTCATCTGCACTGACAGGGCGTTTTTCCAGCGCCTTGAGCATCCCGCTGCGCAGTTTCTCTTCGTTAAACGGCTCACGCACGTCGTTACTTTTTACCACGCGCGGCATTACCAGCTCTGCAACCTCAAAGGTCGTGAAACGCTCGTTGCACACCAGACATTGCCGGCGGCGGCGTACGGAAGACCCTTCGCCCACAAGGCGAGAGTCGATAACTTTGGTATCCACAGCGGAGCAGAATGGGCAATGCATACGGTATCCCTGTTATGTGGTTAACTGATTTTCATTTTACCCTGATCTGGCCTGACAACAAAGGAAGAGCTTTTTGAGACAAAGGATCTATGCCTGTTGATGCGATGCTGGCTACCATTACGGAGATCCGTTATTTCAAGGAAATAAACGCAATGACAAGACGTTACCTGAAAATATTGCTGGTGGGGAGTCTGTTTACCCTTAGCGCCTGTGCACAGCAAACCGAAGTCCGTCAAATGAAACAAAGCGTGAATACGCTCAATACCGCGATGGACAAACTGAACAAAGAAACCGTGAAGATCACCCAGCAAAACGCGCTGAATGCCAAATCCAGCAGCGGGGTTTATCTGCTGCCCGGGTCTAACACCCCGGCGCGTCTCAACAGCCAGATTGGCACGCTGAAAATGTCGCTGGTTAACGTGGCGGCCAATGCGGATGGTACTCGCGCAACATTACGCATTCAGGGGGAATCCAACGATCCTCTGCCAGCCTTTAGCGGCACCGTCGAGTGGGGGCAGATTCAGGGCACCACCGAGAACTATCAGGAAGTGAACGTGAAGAGCCAGCTGTTCACCGCACCCGCCAGCGTGCTGGCCCCGAGCGATGTTGACATTCCGATCCAGCTGAACGGACTTACGCCGGATCAGTTAGGTTTCATCCGCATTCACGATATCCAGCCCGCCGCGCAGTAATCCCCTTTCAGCGGAGTGCAATGTCACTCCGCTAACATTTACAATCCGCAAAGATTGGCAACAGAAATCATTGCCGCTACAATCCCCGCCGTTTAAAGTACGCAAACGTGAACGCAATCGATTACGCGTGTGAGAGATATGTGAAACAACACATATTTTTGTGAGCAAGGATTCCTATAATAGGCTCCGCAGAAACACGAAATATTTAGAAACGCAATTCGCGCATTTTTCACTCCCGGAAGGGAATTTCAATCAGTGGCATGATTATGAAAAAAACATTACTCGCGGCTGGCGCCGTGCTGGCACTCTCCTCCACTTTCACTGTTAACGCAGCGGAAAACGATAAACCACAATACCTCTCCGACTGGTGGCACCAGAGCGTTAACGTGGTCGGCAGCTATCACACCCGTTTCGGACCACAGATCCGCAACGATACCTATCTGGAGTACGAAGCCTTCGCCAAGAAAGACTGGTTCGATTTCTACGGCTATATGGATGCACCGGTCTTCTTCGGCGGTAACACCGATGCGAAAGGTATCTGGAACCACGGTTCACCCCTGTTCATGGAGATCGAACCCCGCTTCTCCATTGATAAGCTGACGGGCACCAGCCTGGCGTTTGGTCCATTCAAAGAGTGGTACTTCGCGAACAACTACATCTACGACATGGGCCGTAACGCGTCCGGTCGTCAGAGCACCTGGTATATGGGTCTGGGTACCGACATCGATACCGGTCTGCCAATGAGCCTGTCCCTGAACGTCTATGCGAAATACCAGTGGCAGAACTACGGTGCCGCGAACGAAAACGAGTGGGATGGCTACCGTTTCAAAGTGAAATACTTTGTGCCAATTACCCAGCTGTGGGGCGGTAACCTGAGCTATATCGGTTTCACCAACTTTGACTGGGGTTCAGACCTGGGCGACAACGACTTCCGTGACCTGAACGGTAAGAAAGCGCGTACCAACGACTCCATCGCCTCCAGCCACATCCTGGCGCTGAACTACGATCACTGGCACTATTCCGTTGTTGCGCGTTACTGGCATAACGGCGGTCAGTGGAACGATGACGCAAGCCTGAACTTCGGCAATGGCGACTTCAGCGTACGTTCTACCGGCTGGGGTGGTTACCTGGTTGTCGGTTACAACTTCTGATGTGAAAGAAGGCAAAAACGGACAAAGCCAGCTGATATGCTGGCTTTTTTATTGCTTTACCTTACGCAGAAAATCCGCCAGCGATCGCTCCGCGCTTTCGCTAAAACGCCTCGGCGTGAGCGTAATATTCAGACACCTGTCGAGCCGGAAGCAGCGGTAGTCATCACGCCGTTCACACCACGCGGCCAGCAGCCAATGCTCTCCCCAGAAGAACAGCCCCAGCGGCTGAATGTCGCGCCATGTCAGATGCCCGGCTTCATCACGATAATGCAGCGCCAGTACGCACTGGGCAGAAATAGCCTGATGAATAACATCAAAGTCGCTGCGCGAATGCGGCTGAAGCGCAATATCCGGCGCATATATCCGCGTCTGCTCCGCCTTACGTCGGCTCTCCTCGGGCAGGATCGCCAGTACCTTCTCCTGCGCCGACTCAAGCTCACGCGAGAGCGAGTCGCCCCCCCAGGTTTTCAGCAGACGGATGGCGACCATCAACGCTTCAGATTCTTTGTTCGTCAGCATCAGCGGAGGTAAGTCAAAACCCGACATCAGCCGATAGCCGCTTCCCGCCTCCCCTTCCACCGGCACGCCGGAAAGCGACAGGTCGCGGATATCACGGTATACGGTCCGTTCCGATACGCTCAACCTGTCCGCCAGATGCGCTGCCGTTGTCAGACGCCTGCCTCTCAGGATCTGCACAATCTGAAACAAACGGTCAGCGCGTCGGGTCATATCGTATTCAGCTCTCAGGCAGGTTGATAGAGGCCGACGCGATTACCTTCGCTGTCGGTAAACAAGGCTATGGTGCCAATGCCACGCGGCAATTCCAGCGGGCCAAACACGCACTCGCCACCCGCAGACGCGATGCGATCGAGCGTTGCCGCCAGGTTGTCAGTATGCAGGTAAATAATAGCGCCCTGTACGGACGGTGTAATGCCCTCAAATTTTGCCAGCGCGCCGCCGGTGGCCGGATCGTCATGCGGGAAAACGGCTAGCTCAGCCACATCCATTTTCTCTCGTCTCAGCTGTACCTGCATCACGGGCTCATAAAATTTGATAGCGCGATCCATATCGGCGACCGGAATTTCAAACCAGTTAATCACACTTTTCATACATCCTCCTGCCTGTTGTTTGGGTTCGAAAAGAGTCTACGACAGGGCTCCTGACAGCATACTGTCAGGAGTGTTTGGCAGGAGCAGATAAAAAAAATCCCGGTCAACAGACCGGGATTTCAGGAACGAACGACACGTCGTCTTACGGCAGAATAGACGGCTGGTCCGCCCCTTCTTTCTCGACTTTCTGCTGGAGCAGGTGCTCGCGCTTCATGCCAAGTTTCAGTGCCAGTGCGGAGGCGACGTAGATAGACGAAGCCGTACCGATAGAGACACCGATCAGCATGGTCAGCGAGAAGCCTTCCAGTACCGGGCCGCCGAAGAGGAACAGCATCAGGATCACCATCAAGGTGGTTCCGGATGTGATCAACGTACGGTGCAGCGTCTGGGTCAACGACACGTTAAAGATTTCGTACGGCGTACCGCGACGGATCTTACGGAAGTTTTCACGAATACGGTCAGATACCACGATACTGTCGTTCAGTGAGTAACCGATAACGGACATCAGGGATGCCACGATTGTCAGGTCAATCTCAATGTGGAACAGAGACAGTATGCCCATGGTGATCACCACGTCGTGCGCCAGGGCGATAACCACACCCGCCGCCAGTCGCCACTCAAAGCGGAAACCGACGTACACCAGAATGGAGATCAGAGCCACCAGTAGCGCCATCGCACCGGTTTGCGCCAGGTCAGCACCTACGCTTGGCCCGACGAACTCGATACGCTTAACCGTCGCATGCTGGTTGGTTGTTTCGTTAACCACGTTAACAACCTTGCTGCCCAGCTCCTGGCTGCCGTTCGCATCGTGCACCGGCGGCATACGCACCATGATGTCACGGCTGCTGCCGAAGTTCTGCAGCAACGGCTCTTCAAAGCCCGCTTTCTGCAGAGACTGGCGCATCTGGTCCATATCGACCGGTTTTTCCAGGGAGATCTCAATTACCGTACCACCGGTGAAATCAAGACCCCAGTTAAAGCCTTTCACGCCCATCACGATAAGGGAGAGGATCAGCAGTAAACCTGAAATGCCGAAAGCCCAGTAGTCCCAGCGCATAAAGTCCCAGACTTTACGGCCATGGTTCAATTGTTCAACAGTATATTCCTGTGCCACAACGCACTCCTCAGATAGACAGCTTTTTGACGCGCTTGCCGCCATACAGCAGGTTCACGATGGCACGGGTGCCGACAATAGCGGTAAACATTGACGTTGCAACACCGATACCGGTGGTGATCGCAAAGCCTTTGATAGCGCCAGTCCCCACTGCATACAGGATAAGAACCTTAATCAGTGTTGTTACGTTCGCATCGAAGATGGAGCTGAATGCCCCTTTGTAGCCTTCGTCAATCGCCTGCTGAACAGAGCGACCATTGCTTAACTCTTCTTTGATACGTTCGTTTATCAGTACGTTGGCGTCGACCGCCACCGCAAGGGTTAAGACGATACCGGCAATCCCCGGCATGGTCAGCGTCGCCCCCGGCAACAGAGACATGATGCCGATAATCAGCACCAGGTTCGCAACCAGTGCGCTTGTCGCAATCAGACCAAACTTCTTATAGAAGAAGATCATGAAGAGGATGGAGACCACCAGACCGGCCAGACACGCTTCCAGACCCTGCTTGATGTTTTGCATCCCCAGCGTTGGACCAATGGTACGTTCTTCAACAATCTGAATCGGTGCAATCAGCGCACCGGCACGCAGCAGCAGTGAAAGCTGACGCGCTTCGTTCGGGTTGTTGATACCGGTGATGCGGAAGCTGTTACCCAGACGAGACTGGATGTTGGCGATGTTAATCACCTCTTCCTCTTTCACCAGCACCGCGCGGCCGTTTGCATCTTTCTTACCGCTGTCTTTGTACTCCACGAACAGGGTCGCCATCGGTTTACCGATGTTGTCCTTGGTGAAGTTAGACATGATGTTACCACCCGCGCTATCCAGCGAGATGTTAACCTGCGGCTGGTTGTATTCGTCCTGGCTGGATGTGGAGTCGGTGATGTGGTCACCGGTCAGGATCACGCGTTTGTACAGCACAACTGGCTGACCTTCGCGGGTCTGTTTCACTTCCGAATCGCCCGGAATACGGCCTGCGGCAGCAGCGGACTGATCGACGTTGGAGTTAACCAGACGGAATTCCAGCGTGGCAGTTGCCCCCAGAATCTCTTTCGCACGTGCCGTGTCCTGAATCCCCGGGAGTTCCACCACGATACGGTCAGCACCCTGACGCTGTACCAGTGGCTCAGCAACACCCAGCTGGTTTACACGGTTACGCAGAATATTGATGTTCTGCTGAACGGCGTATTCACGGGCTTCTTTCAGGCGAGCATCGGTCATCACCGCGCGCAGCTGGTTGCTGCCCTGAGAGGTGATCACGAGGTCACGGTGACGTTGAGTCAGGTAATCTACAGCCTGATCGCGCGCCGCGCTGTCGCGGAACGTGATGCTCATACCGTAGTTATCTTCTTTACGAACGGTAGTGTAAGCGATGCCTTTTTCGCGCAGATCGCTGCGAAGGCTGTCGATGTTTTGTTCCTGCAGTTTGCCGAGCGCGGTATCCATATCCACTTCCATCAGGAAGTGAACACCGCCACGCAGGTCAAGACCGAGTTTCATTGGCTCTGCATTCAACGCAGCCAGCCAACGCGGGGTTGCAGGAGCAAGGTTAAGCGCCACGACGTATTTATCACCCAGCACGCCCATCAGCACTTCGCGAGCGCGGAGCTGCGTGTCGGTGGTGTCGAAGCGAGCAAGAATTGCGCCCTCTTCCAGAGCCACAGACTTAGCGGTAATTTTTTCTTCTTGTAACGATTTCTGGACCTGGATCAGCGTTTGCTCACTGGCGGCGACACCGCGCGCGCCAGTGATTTGAACAGCCGGATCCTCACCATACAGGTTGGGAAGCGCGTACAGCAGGCCGACGAGAATCACGGCGACCAGCATGATGTACTTCCACAAAGGATAACGGTTTAACACGGCAGTTCCCTTTGGGAAAAGTTGGGATTACAGCGCCTTCATGGTGCCTTTCGGCAGAACGGCAGCTACGAAGTCACGTTTGATAACCACTTCAGTGGTGTCGTTCAGGGCAATAGCAATGTAGCCACTTTCAGCCACTTTGGTTACGCGACCGACCAGACCACCGTTGGTCAGCACTTCATCACCTTTGGCAATGGAGTCCATCAGCTTTTTGTGCTCTTTGGTACGCTTCTGCTGTGGGCGCAGGATCATGAAGTAGAAGATCAGACCGAACACAACCAGCATCAGAATCAGAGACATCGGGCTGCCCTGCGCCGGAGCACCTGTTGCCGCTACCGCATCAGAAATAAAAAAGCTCATTCAAATTCCCTCATTATTAAAATTAATCAACGTTCAAAGGTGGAACGGTTCGACCCTGACGTTGGTAAAAATCGGTCACGAAGCTCTCTAATTTACCCTCTTCAATAGCCTTGCGTAAACCAGCCATTAAGCGCTGATAATAACGAAGATTATGAATGGTATTGAGACGCGCACCCAAAATCTCATTGCAACGATCAAGATGATGCAGGTACGCGCGAGAATAATTGCGACAGGTGTAGCAATCGCACTCGGAATCGAGCGGGCTGGTGTCACTCTTATGCTTCGCGTTACGGATTTTCACCACGCCATCGGTCACAAACAGATGACCGTTACGCGCGTTGCGGGTTGGCATAACGCAGTCGAACATATCAATGCCGCGGCGCACACCTTCAACCAGGTCCTCAGGTTTACCCACACCCATCAGGTAACGGGGTTTATCTGCCGGGATTTGCGGGCAGACATGCTCCAGAATGCGATGCATGTCTTCCTTCGGTTCACCCACAGCCAAACCGCCGACAGCGTAGCCATCAAAACCTATCTCTACCAGACCTTTAACAGAGATATCGCGTAAATCTTCGTAAACGCTGCCCTGGATAATACCGAACAGCGCATTTTTGTTCTGCAGGGAGTCAAAGCGGTCACGGCTACGCTTCGCCCAGCGCAACGACATCTCCATGGAGCGTTTCGCGTAATCCCAGTCGGCCGGGTATGGCGTACATTCGTCGAAGATCATCACGATATCAGAGCCGAGATCGTACTGAATCTCCATAGACTTTTCAGGATCGAGGAAAATCGGATCGCCGTTGATCGGGTTACGGAAGTGTACGCCCTGCTCGGTGATCTTACGGATATCGCCCAGGCTGAAGACCTGGAAACCACCGGAGTCGGTCAGGATCGGGCCTTTCCACTGCATGAAGTCATGCAAATCGCCGTGCAGCTTCATGATCTCCTGACCAGGACGCAGCCACAGGTGGAAGGTATTGCCGAGGATAATCTGTGCGCCAGTGGCTTCCACTTCTTCCGGCGTCATCCCTTTTACGGTGCCGTAGGTGCCCACAGGCATAAACGCGGGGGTTTCCACCACGCCGCGATCAAACACCAGGCGGCCGCGACGTGCGCGACCATCGGTGGTATCGAGTTCAAATTTCATTTTTTCTCCGACGTCAGAAAAACAGTCCAACGTTGTAAAACGGTGCCGCGGACTTATTCCCCGACACGCTCATTCAAAGCCTGCGGATTGTACGTGATAAACATCGCGTCCCCGTAGCTAAAAAAGCGATATTTTTGTTCTACCGCAGACTTGTACGCCGCCATAGTGTGCTGATAACCTGCAAAAGCGGACACCAGCATAATCAGCGTTGATTCAGGCAGATGGAAGTTGGTTACCAGGGCATCAATCACGTTGTACTGATAGCCCGGGTAGATAAAGATCTGCGTATCGCCAAAGAAAGGCTCAATCAGGTCATTTTTGGCGGCCTGCGCGGCGCTCTCAAGGGAGCGTACCGACGTGGTGCCCACTGCCACAACGCGGTTACCGCGTGCTTTGGCGGCCAGAACGGCATCCACCACCTCTTGCGGCACTTCGGCATATTCGGAGTGCATGATGTGGTCTTCGATGCTGTCCACGCGCACCGGCTGGAACGTACCCGCCCCGACATGCAGGGTCACGAAGGCCATCTCGATACCTTTCGCGCGCAATTTTTCCAGCAGCGGTTCATCAAAATGCAGGCCCGCCGTCGGCGCGGCGACCGCGCCAGGCTTCTGGCTGTAAACGGTCTGGTACAGCTCGCGGTCAGCCTCTTCATCCGGGCGCTCGATGTAAGGGGGCAGCGGCATATGGCCGATCGCATTCAGGATGTCGAGCACCGTGCGCTCGTCATTGAACGCCACCTCAAACAACGCATCGTGACGCGCGGTCATGGTTGCACGGATGCTCTCATCATCGCCAAGCAGCAGCTCTGCACCCGGCTTCGGCGCTTTAGAGGCGCGAATATGTGCCAGAATACGTTTATCATCAAGCATACGTTCGACCAGCACTTCAATCTTGCCGCCGCTGGCTTTACGGCCAAACAGACGCGCCGGGATCACGCGGGTATTGTTAAAGACCAGCAGATCGCCAGGGTTGAGCTTGTCGAGCAAATCGGTGAAAGTACCGTGCGTCAGCTCGCCCGTCGGCCCATCCAGTGACAGCAAACGACAGCTACTGCGCTCAGGCATTGGGTAGTGAGCAATCAGGGATTCAGGTAGTTCAAAGGAGAAATCGGCGACGCGCATGACGTATACTCGTGACTTAAAAACAGGCGGCATAGTCTAGTGCTCACACCCTTTTGCTGCAACAACTAGCCGCCCCTGGACAAATAAAACGCATGAATTTTCTCGCTCACCTGCATCTTGCTCATCTCGCTGACAGCTCTCTTTCCGGCAATCTGCTGGCCGATTTCGTGCGCGGTAATCCCGCCGACGCGTACTCCGCAGAGGTTGTCGACGGGATTTTTATGCATCGCCGTATCGACGTACTGACCGATAACCTGCCGGAAGTCCAGGAAGCCAAAGCGTGGTTCCGCCCTGAAACGCGGCGCGTCGCACCGATCACGCTCGATGTAATGTGGGACCATTTCCTCTCGCGGCACTGGGAAACACTCTCTCCTGAGATGCCCCTAAACGCGTTCGTGCGCTATGCCCACCAGCAGGTGTCCATTATTTTGCCGGATTCGCCGCCGCGCTTTGTGAATCTGAATAACTATCTCTGGTCAGAACGCTGGCTTGAGCGCTATCGCGAGATGGACTTTATACAGAATGTGTTAAACGGGATGGCGAGTCGCCGACCGCGACTCGACGCGCTGCGCGACTCCTGGCATGACCTGGACGCCCACTACGAGGCGCTGGAGACGCGGTTCTGGCAGTTCTATCCGCGTATGATGACCCAGGCGAAAAACAAACAGCTATAACAGAAATGCCATTGATAGGTGAAAGCTTGCTGAACGATTGTTAGCGCCTCTTTGTCTTATCAATGAACACTCTCTATACTGGGCGGCGTTGCGTTCCAAATAACCTTAGTATCTACAGGAGAATCACATGGTTCTGGTAACTCGTCCGGCTCCGGATTTTACAGCTGCAGCAGTTCTGGGCAACGGTGAAATCGTTGAAAACTTCAACTTCAAACAGCACACCAACGGTAAAGCGACCGTTCTGTTCTTCTGGCCAATGGACTTCACTTTCGTTTGCCCGTCTGAGCTGATCGCATTCGACAAACGTTACGAAGAATTCCAGAAGCGTGGCGTAGAAGTTGTAGGCGTCTCCTTCGACTCTGAATTTGTACACAACGCATGGCGTAACACCCCTGTCGACAAAGGCGGCATCGGTGCGGTGAAATACGCAATGGTTGCGGACATCAAACGCGAAATCCAGCAGGCTTACGGTATCGAACATCCGGACGCTGGCGTTGCACTGCGCGGTTCTTTCCTGATCGACGCAAACGGCATCGTTCGTCACCAGGTTGTTAACGATCTGCCACTGGGTCGTAACATCGACGAAATGCTGCGCATGGTTGACGCGCTGCAGTTCCACGAAGAGCACGGTGAAGTGTGCCCGGCTCAGTGGGAAAAAGGTAAAGAAGGTATGAACGCGTCTCCGGACGGCGTTGCTAAATACCTGTCTGAGAACGTATCCAGCCTGTAATCGGCACGGTTTACGGAAAAGGCCCGCATTAGCGGGCCTTTTTGTTTTGTACGATCTCACTTTCACACGTTAAAACGCGAAGCACGAGCACCCCAGCACGCCCCAGAATGCCTGGTCATCAGATACCGGGATATCCGATTGCCGCGCAATGCCGTGCGCATGGCCATGCACCCCGCAGCTACCAATGCACTGGTGCATCTGTACCACCGCCCCCACTTTACTGGCTGCAGGCGGCGCAGAGCGGTAATGCCCCGGGACTTTCACGACCGGTGACCACGACGGCACAACCGGGATCGGCGGCGGTGACAGCGGACTGAAATGACCGGCGGCATACACGACCTTGCCATCCACAACGGTCAGCACCGATTCAATGCCCTTGATCTCCTCTTCCGTCACGCTGAAGTAATCTTTCGACAGCACCACCAGGTCCGCAAGCTGCCCTTCAACCAGACGGCCTTTTTTACCCTGCTCGCTGGAAAACCACGCGCTGCCTGCGGTCCACAGCTCCAGCGCTACCTCACGCGGCAGGCGGTTATTGTCGTCATACATCGCCAGGCCGCCGACGGTTCGCCCGGAGACCAGCCAGTAGAGCGCCGTCCACGGGTTATAGCTCGCCACACGGGTTGCGTCAGTACCTAACCCAACCGGCACGTCCAGCTCCAGCATTTTCGCCACCGGTGGCGTGTGTTTCACCGCCTCTTTGCCGTAGCGGTCGACGAAATATTCGCCCTGGAACGCCATACGGTGCTGCACCGCAATACCGCCCCCCAACGCTTTGACGCGCTCGATATTACGTTCGGTAATGGTCTCCGCATGGTCAAAGAACCAGTGCAGGCCGTTAAACGGAATCTCACGGTTCACCTTCTCAAAGACATCCAGCATCCGGCTGATGGATTCGTCATAAGTGGCATGCAGCCGGAACGGCCAGCGGTTTTCCACCAGGTGGCGCACCACGCGTTCCAGCTCGTCTTCCATCCCTTGCAGCAGATCCGGGCGCGGCTGGAGGAAATCTTCAAAATCCGCCGCCGAGAAGACCAGCATCTCTCCTGCCCCGTTCGCACGATAAAAGTCTGTGCCCTGCCCCGGTTTGAGCATATCGGTCCAGCGCTCAAAATCCTCCAGCTCCTGTTTAGGGCGCTGGGTGAAGAGGTTGTAGGCAATACGCACCGTCATCTGCTCTTTGGCGTGCAGTTCGGCAATCACCTCGTAATCTTCCGGGTAGTTCTGGAAGCCGCCGCCGGCATCAATGGCGCTGGTCAGCCCCAGACGGTTAAGCTCGCGCATAAACTGGCGCGTGGAGTTAACCTGCTGCTCGATGGGGAGTTTCGGTCCTTTTGCCAGCGTGGCGTAGAGGATCATCGCGTTAGGTTTAGCGATCAGCAGCCCGGTCGGGTTGCCGTGGTTATCACGCACAATCTCCCCGCCCGGCGGGTTTGGCGTCTCTTTGGTGTAGCCGACAGCTTTCAACGCAGCGCGGTTAAGCAGGGCACGATCGTAGAGGTGCAGGACAAACACCGGCGTATCCGGTGCCGCCTCGTTAAGCTCTTCGATGGTCGGCATCCGGCGTTCGGCGAACTGAAACTCGCTCCAGCCGCCCACCACCCGAACCCACTGAGGTGAAGGTGTACGATCGGCCTGATCTTTCAACATCCTTAGCGCATCCGCCAGCGACGGTACGCCTTCCCAGCGCAGCTCGAGGTTGTAGTTCAGCCCGCCGCGGATCAGGTGCAGGTGCGAATCGTTAAGCCCGGGGATCACCGTACTTCCCTTCAGATCGACAATCTGCGTTCCCTGCGTCGCATAGCTCATAATGCGATCGTGGTTGCCCGTCGCCAGGATCTTGCCGTTAGCAATAGCCACCGCTTCCGTGAGCGGGTTTTCGCGATCGAGGGTATGGATCTTACCTTTGGTTAAGATCAGTGTGGCAGTTTGAGACATAACGTACTCCTTTCAGCCGAATCAGGCTTTTTTGAGCCATCCGGCAAACAGACGGGTCACGATGGGCATCCACAGCCAGACCACCAGCGCGACCACACAGGCATCGTTAATCAGATGCAGCAACAACGTACCTTTCAGGCCAGGAAGCAATACACCGGTCACCAGCGGCACCAGGTTGGTACTGGGGAAGATAACCAGCAGGGTAATGAGAAACTGTTTCCACTGTTTAGGCTTACGCACATGAGGCTCCGGTGGAGTAAACCAGAACGCCGCCTCGGTACGCACTTCGGTTTTATCGCCTTCCGCCAGCAGCGGTTCAATCTCTTTTACCAGCGCATTACGGGTATCGGACTGGGTCCATGCAGAAAGGTGTTCGAGGGTGTCGAAACGGATTATCACCGTCCACAGATGTTGTCCGTCGGTCGGGCGGATGACGTTCGCGCCAAGATGCCCCGGAAATTCCGCCGCGATGGGCATGATCTTACCCAGCCACTGTTCGTATCGCTCAGCCTGACCCGGCAGCAAGGTGTGGGTGATCACCAGCGTGACATGCGATGTGTGCGCCATAATAGTTTCCTGGTCATTAATGGGCGGGAGAACCCCGCCCTGAAAGGTTTACGCTTTGCGTTCTGGCGCGCCGTGAACGAGGGTGTAGGCATAGTCAACGCCCATGCCATAAGCACCGCTGTGCTCACGGACCAGGTCCATGACCGCGTCGTAAGTGCCTTTGCGAGACCAGTCGCGCTGATACTCAAGCAGCACCTGCTGCCAGGTCACAGGAACCGCGCCCGCTTGAACCATACGGTCAATCGCACGTTCATGGGCATCTACGGAGGTACCGCCGGAAGTATCGGTTACTACATAAACTTCAAACCCTTCATCCAGAGCCATCAGCGCCGGGAAGGTCAGGCAAACTTCGGTCCACAGGGCTGAGATGATAAGTTTCTTGCGGCCCGTTGCTTTCACTGCCGCAACAAACGCATCGTCTTCCCAGGAGTTCATAGAGGTACGTTCAATCGGTTTAACCGCCGGGTGAACCGCCAGCAATTCTGGCCAGATGTATCCGCTAAAGCTTTTTGTTTCGACAGAGGTGTAGATAACCGGAACATCAAAAATTTTGCCTGCTTTTGCCAGAGCCACCGTATTATTCTTTAATAACTGACGGTCAATATTTGCCACGCCAAAAGACATTTGCGGTTGGTGATCGATAAAAATCAGTACAGAATTGGACGGGTCAATCAGTTCACGAATAGACATAAAAGTACCTTTTAATCAATGTGTTAAAAGCCAACGTTTTGGTGTGCTATATGAGAAAGGGCCCTGACTGATAAAGCAATTTGAGTATAGCGAGAATTGATTGAGCGGATAGTAAAGATATTTGTCCCCTCTGTTGAAATTAACCGAACAACTTAGGGGAATTTTCAGCAACCGGGAAATAAACCGGTTGCTGATGACGATTAATTTCCGAACCAGATGGAGGCGGAAATGGCCGGTAAGGAGAGAATGCCTTCCTGAATCGTGCCTTTACCCTCTTTGCGTTGCCACGCCTTCACGTGCAGCAACGGAGAGTCATCCAGCACCACTTCACAGGCTTCTCCGCGGTTGATGGCGACCAGCACGCGTTGCTGGTTGTAGACGCGGGCAAACACCACCACGTTATCATGGGCATACACCACCTGACAGCCACCGTAACGCAGCACCTGGTTCTGTTTACGAAGCTTAGCCAGACGCTGGTACAGGCTGAGCAGCGCCTTGTCCTGCTTCGCCGGATCCCAGGGGAAGGTTTTGCGGCAGAAGGGATCGTTGTTCCCCTCCAGCCCCACCTCATCACCGTAGTAAATGCACGGCACGCCAGGCCAGGTGAAGAGCCAGGTAACGGCCAGCGGCAGGCGCGCCACATCCTTGCCAAGCAGGGATTTAAAACGTGCGGTATCGTGGCTGTCCAGCTGGTTAAACATCCGCAACTGCTGCTGATGCGACAGGCTGGCGCGGTAGTTATCCATCCATGCCATACAGGTTTCGGCGTCGATATGCTGCGGATCGTAAGAGATATCGGTGTTCGCCAGAAATCCCCATAGCGGGAAGGTAAAACCGCGGTAGTTCATGGCCGAATCTTCTGCATCGGCTTGCAGCCACTGGCGTGCATCGCCAAAATGCTCGCCAAAGACAAAGGCCTCCGGCTGCGCGGCTTTCGCTGAGCGGGTGATACCTGCAACGTGCTGAAGGTTATTACGCGCTCCGCCCGCTTCACCCAGCATATGCACCACGTCAAGACGCCAGCCGTCCATGTTCCATGGTGCCTTAAGCCAGTGGCGGACAATGCTGTCTTCACCGCCGTAGATTTCGCTGACCAGAGAAGGCGACTGGAAATCCAGCTTCGGCAGGCTTGGGTAGCCCAGCCAATCCAGCGCGTAGCCCTCTTCATTAAAGCTGTACCAGTCACGCTGCGGCGAATCCGGGTTATGGCATGCCCCGCTCATCGACTGGTTATGACGGTCAAACCACGCGTGCGAATCCCCGCTGTGGTTGAACACGCCGTCCAGAATCAGGCGCATCCCTTCGTTTTTAGTGTTCTGTCGCAGGCGCAGCAGCGCGGCATCGCCGCCAAACTGCTCATCAACATGACGATAATCTTCGGTGTCGTATTTATGCACGCTCGGGGCTTTAAACACCGGGTTAAGGTACAGCGCCGTCACGCCCAGTTTTTTCAGGTACGGGAGTTTTTCGCTGATCCCGTCGAGATCGCCGCCGTAAAACGTCGAGCCACCTGCCTGCGCGGTCAGCGGTTCATCCCATGCTTTGAGGATAATGTCGTGACCTGCTGCGTGGTGGTAATAAACCTTGTCCTGGTCTGCAGTGCGCTTTTCGCTGCGGGCAAAGCGGTCCGGGAAAATCTGGTAAAACACCTGATCGTTAACCCATTGCGGGCCATTGTCCGGGTAATCGACGGCAAACTGCTCCAGCCGGGCCGGCGGAAAACGGCTAAACCCCTGCGGGGTAAACCACAGCTGGCGGTTATTCCACAGCAGTTTAAAACTGTAGCGACGACGCGGCTGTCCACGGGTTAAATCGATGTTTGCCCGCCACGCCGTGATCCCGGGCTGCGGCTGGCTGCGCTGCTTATGCATTTTCAGCGCGGTCTCTTCGTTATCAATTTCGGCGCGTAGCGTCACGCGTTCAGGCTGATTTTCCCCCGCCAGCCAGAGCGTAATCACAAGGTTGTCTTTGTTTTGCTTAACAAATGGGGCAACCGGAAGGTGCCAGGCGTTTAACATCACGAATCCCCTTTGATGAAATTGACGTCACCTTGCCACAGGGTGGTTAAGGTTAGCTCATCATGACGAGGTTTATTGAGGGAGGAGGACGGGGGAGGAGGCATCAGTGTGAGCGGATGCCTCCTTCCAGTCCCTCTGCGGGGAGAGGGAAGATTACTGTGCCTGCGCCAGCTGACGGTCTCGGCGGCATTTAAACATCCAGCCCAGCAGCAGCAGGACGATCCACGCGCAGCCCACATAAAGGGAGATACGGGTATCCGGATGATAGCCAATCAGGGCGATGATAAAGACCAGGAAGACCAGACCGACAGCGGTTGTCACCACCCCACCCGGCACTTTGAACTTCAGCGCTTTCGCCTCTTCCGGTGACAGACGGCGACGGAACGCAATCTGCGACAACAGGATCATGATCCACACCCACACGGTCGCGAAGGTCGCCAGCGACGCAATCACCAGGAACACATTCTCCGGCATGATGTAGTTCAGGTAGACCGACAGCAGCAGGGCTACGGTCATTACCATTACCGTCACCCACGGCGTGCCGCGACGAGAGGTTTTGGCAAACACCTTAGGCGCACTGCCCTGCTCCGCCATTCCGTGCAGCATGCGGCCCACGCCAAAGACGTCACTATTGATTGCCGAAAGCGAGGCGGTCAGCACCACAAAGTTCAGGATGCTGGCGGCAAACGCGATGCCCATATGCTGGAAGGTCAGCACAAACGGGCTGCCGTTAGTGCCCACCTGGTTCCACGGGTAGATGGACATAATGACGAACAGCGTCCCCACATAGAACACCAGAATACGCATTGGCACTGAGTTGATGGCGCGCGGAATGGATTTCTCCGGGTCTTTCGCTTCCCCGGCGGTAATGCCGATAATCTCGATCCCGCCGTAGGCAAACATGACCATCTGCAGCGACATCACCATGCCGAGCCAGCCGTTGCTGAAGAAGCCGCCGTTGCTCCAGAGGTTATGGATCCCCGTTGGCTGACCGCCGTTGCCGATACCCCAGATGATGATCCCGAAGCCCGCGATAATCATGATGATAATGGTGGCAACTTTGAAGAAGGAGAACCAGAACTCCAGTTCGCCAAACACCTTCACGCTCATCAGGTTGACGGCACAGATGATCAGGACCACGCTCAGCACCCAGATCCAGTGCGGAACCGCGGGGAACCAGACGCCCATGTAGATACCAAAGGCGGTAACGTCGGCAATAGCCACAATCAGAATTTCGAAGCAGTAGGTCCATCCGGTGATAAAGCCCGCCAGCGGGCCTAAGTTTTCCTGCGCATAGCGCGAGAACGAACTGGCAGACGGATTGTGAACCGACATCTCCCCGAGGGCGCGCATGATGATATACGCAGCCACGCCACCGATGATGTAGGCCAGCAGAACGCTGGGACCGGCCATTTTAATGGCATCTGCCGAGCCATAAAAAAGACCGGTACCGATAGCGGATCCCAGCGCCATAAAGCGAATGTGGCGGGTGCTGAGTCCACGTTTGAGTTTGTTAGTGCTTTCCATTTAAATCTTGCCATTCAACTCGAAAAAAACAAAAAACCACGGGGCCTTAAGCCCCGTGGTTAAACAGTTTGTTGCCGTTGATTAATGGGCGTTCGATGCGACCTGACGCCCTGCAGCACGATCCCAGATAATAGCCAGAACCAGTGCAACAACGGTAGGCATCAACCAGGCCAGGCCCTGCTCGGACAGCGGCAGACGCTGTGTCCAGGCTGGCAGTATTTGCGCAAAGGCGGATGCTTTAATCCCGTCAAGGATACCAAAAATCAGGCTGATAAACATGGCTGGCGCAATAATTCGCGACGAGTTGTTCCACCACGGGCGGGTGAAGCTCAGCACCACCAGCACGATACACGGCGGATAGATGGCCGTCAGCACCGGGATAGAGACCTGAATCAGGTGGCTCAGACCGAGGTTTGACACCGCCATGGAGAAGATGCCCAGGATAAAGACCAGCGTACGGTAAGAGAGCGGCAGATACTGAGCAAAGAACTCAGCGCAGGCGCAGGTCAGCCCCACGGCGGTGACAAGGCACGCCAGGAAAATCAGTACCGCCAGCAGCAGGCTACCCGCACCACCAAAGGTGTGCTGCACGTAGGCATGGAGGATCGCCGCGCCGTTGGCATTTTGATCGACCAGTATGGCGCTATCTGAGCCCAGGCGGAACAGCGCCAGGTACAGCAGCGTCAGCCCCACACCGGCCATCAGGCCAGCCCAGATGGTGTAGCGAGTCAGCAGACGCGCTTCCGTCACGCCGCGGGAACGTGCGGCATTCACGATAACAATACCAAATACCATTGCGCCCAGCGTATCCATCGTCAGGTAGCCGTTCACAAAGCCATTGGAGAACGCGGCGTTTTTATAGGCGTCCATCGCATCGCTAATCGGGCCTGCGGGCCAGACGATGGCCGCAACCGCCAGCACAATCAGCGCCACGATTTTCAGCGGAGCCAGGAAGTTACCCACGGTATCCAGCAGCTTGCCCGGATAAAGGGAAACCAGAATCACAATCGCGAAGTAGATCAGGCTGTAGATAAACAGCGGCATCGCGCCATCGCCAGTGAGCGGGGCAATCCCCACTTCGAAGGATACGGTCGCGGTACGCGGGGTCGCAAACAGCGGGCCAACGGCCAGATAACAGACGGTCGCCAGCAGAATGCCGGCCACTTTGCCAATCGGAGTGCTGAGGCTATCAACGCCACCACCGACTTTCGCCAGCGCGACGACGGTCAGTACCGGCAGACCCACAGCAGTAATCAGGAAACCAAACGCAGCGGTCCAGACGTGTTCACCCGCCTGTAAGCCAACCATTGGGGGGAAAATGATGTTGCCTGCGCCAACGAACAGCGCAAATGTCATAAAGCCCAGCGCGATGATGTCACGCGATTTTAAGTGATGGGTCATAAAACCTTACTGCCTGTGGATGTGGTGTTGAAAACATTGAGATTTTCGCTATCCCTGACGGGACGATACAGCGGAAAATTTGCTCAATTTCAGCGGGATATGCTCCCGTCCTGGCGTGGAGAAGAATAGTTTTTCGATTTACCACGCAAATACAGTCGGTATGACAGTATCTGGGGCGCAATTTAAACGCTTATAACGTTTAAAGGCAAGATGGGATCGTGAAACCAGAACAATATGCCAGCATCAAAAATCAGACCAGCACAATACGCTAATTATAAGAAAAACCCATGGCTAATCATGCGAACAAAAAACAGCCAGCCGTATAATATTCAGCCGCGTTTCGCTTGACTGCAAAGCAAACGGGCCAGCAAACGCTGGCCCGTGGAAAGGTAAACTGACACGCCTGTCGTCAGGCGATCTTTTTGGCAATTAATCGTTCCGGGATAACGAAACTGAAGCGGGTTCCCTTACCCAGCGTGCTTTGAATATCGAGACGGCTTTCATGATGATTCACCGCGTGTTTCACAATAGCCAGCCCCAGACCGCTGCCGCCGGTCTGCCGTGAGCGCGCTTTATCCACCCGGTAGAAGCGCTCGGTCAGACGCGGGATGTGTTCAGGTGCGATCCCCGGCCCGTTATCCTCTACGCTGAACTCAGCGCCCGTTGGCGTGTGCTGCCAGCGCACCACGATATCCGTCCCCGCTGGCGTATGATTCACCGCGTTATACACCAGATTAGAAATGGCGCTGCGCAGCTCATCTTCGCTGCCAAGCACCTTGAGCGTGTTGTCGACCTCGAAGGTCAGCTGATGCATTTTATGGCTTAACGTCTGCGCTTCGCGCTCCACCACCCGCAGCATCATCGGCACATCAATGGTGTCATTCAATGCCAGCGAGGGGGCGGCCTCAATTTTCGAGAGCGTCAGCAGCTGTTTCACCAGCCCTTCCATACGGTGCGTTTGTTCACGCATCGTATGCAACGCTTTCTCGCGCGGCGCGCCTTCCAGCGTTTGCTCCTGCATCATCTCCAGGTACCCCTGAAGCACCGTCAGCGGAGTGCGTAATTCGTGGCTGACGTTGGCAAAGAAGTTGCGTCGCGCCCCTTCCAGCTGGTGCATCTGGGTGACATCACGGGCAACCATCAGCCACTGCTGGTCGCTGTAAGGCATCACACGGATTTCCAGATGGCGCCCATTATTGAGCTTCAGGTTGTGGGGGCGGGTAAAATCACGCTTTTTCAGGTACAGCGTGAACTCGGGATAACGCAGAAGGTTGAGGATGTTCTGGCCATTATCGTCCGGCCAGCGCAGGCCCAGCAGCTGTTGCGCGAGGCCGTTACACCAGAAGATCGTCCCTTCTTCGGTCGTCAGAATGACAGCATCCGGCAGCGACTCAGCGCCGCTACGGAAGCGTTTGATCAGGCTTCCCAGCTCCCGACGCCGCTTTTTGTTACGCATCTGCATCTGGTGCAGACCGTACAGCAGCGGCTCCCAGCTTCCGCTTCCCGGCGGAGGCGTCATACTTCGGTCAACCCACAGCCACCACGAGAGGCGCAGCAGGTTCCAGAAATGCCAGATCAGAAGCCCGGTAACCGACGCCAGCAGAAACCACGGCAAATATCCAAGAAAGGCCCCCAGAATGAAGGCCGGAATACAGCATAAGATCAGTTCAAAGACGAGCCTTTTCCATGACAGACGTTCCAGCACGCGTCACACTCCTGTCATTGTTCAGAAACGGGTTGAAAAACGATAACCCGTGCCGCGGACCGTCTGCACCATGCGATCGTGGCCGCTCAGTTCCAGCGCTTTTCGCAGGCGGCGGATATGTACGTCAACCGTCCGGTCTTCGACATACACGTTAGTTCCCCAGACGTTATTCAGCAACTGTTCGCGGCTGTATACGCGCTCCGGGTGAGTCATAAAGAAATGCAGAAGTTTAAATTCGGTAGGCCCCATATCGAGGGGATTTTCACCGGTCATGACGCGGTGTGAGGTAGGGTCAAGGCTCAGTCCCTGCATCTCAATCACCTCTTCCACCGCCATCGGTGAAATGCGGCGCATCACGGCTTTAATGCGGGCAACCAGCTCTTTCGGTGAGAACGGTTTGGTAATGTAATCGTCCGCCCCCGTTTCCAGACCGCGTACGCGATCCTCTTCTTCACCGCGCGCCGTGAGCATCACAACCGGTATGTCGCGGGTTAGCGCTTCACGTTTCAGGTGTTTGATAAACTGCAGCCCGGAGCCGCCAGGCAACATCCAGTCGAGCAGAATCAGATCGGGCCAGGGTTCATTCAGCTGGTTCACCGCGCTGTCATAATCTTCCGCCTCAACCGGCTGGAAGCCATTTTGCTCGAGCACGAAGCACACCATTTCACGAATCGGAGCTTCATCTTCTACGACCAGAATACGTCTCGCCATACTTTGCCCTGTTTTATCTTATTTAAGTTACAAGTTTGTAATGCGGCGTCATTATGCGTCAGATTTATGACAGATTTATGAAAAACAGTACCACTATAAAGGGCAAACTGTTGTTTTATTACAGCGGTTATTTTTGTTCCCTGACAGTTTATAATCCTGCTTTCTCTTTTTCGCCACGGATCAGCAATGCGCATACTACACACCTCTGACTGGCATCTGGGTCAAAATTTTTACAGCAAAAGCCGGGCGGCTGAACACGAAGCGTTCCTGAACTGGCTGCTGGATACGGCCCGCTCTCATGAGGTGGACGCCATTATTGTGGCGGGTGACATCTTCGATACCGGCTCGCCCCCCAGCTATGCGCGCGAGTTATATAACCGTTTTGTCGTCAATCTGCAGCAAACGGGCTGTCATCTGGTGATTGTTGCCGGCAACCATGATTCCGTCGCAACGTTAAATGAATCCCGCGATATTCTGGCGTTTCTCAATACTACCGTGGTGGCCAGCGCAGGACATGCGCCGCAGATCCTGAAAAAGCGCGACGGGACGCCGGGTGCGGTACTGTGTCCGATCCCATTTTTACGCCCGCGCGATATTGTCCAAAGCCAGGCGGGGCTTTCCGGCGCAGAAAAACAGCAGCATTTGCTGCAGGCCATCACCGACTATTACCACCAGCAGCATGCCCAGGCCTGTGCCCTTCGCGGCGACCAGGCGATTCCGGTGATTGCCACCGGGCACCTCACCACCGTTGGGGCCAGCAAAAGCGACGCGGTGCGTGACATTTATATTGGCACGCTGGATGCTTTCCCGGCACAAAACTTCCCGCCCGCGGATTATATTGCCCTCGGGCATATCCACCGGGCGCAGGTTATCGGCGGCTGCGAGCACATTCGCTACTGCGGTTCGCCCATCTCACTGAGTTTTGATGAGACCGGCAAAGCCAAAAGTGTCCATCTGGTGAGCTTTAGCGACGGCAAGCTCAGCGCCGTTGACACGCTGGAAGTGCCCGTCACCCAGCCGCTGGCGGTGCTGAAAGGCGATCTGGACGCCATCACCGCCCAGCTTGAACAGTGGCGCGGCGTGGAACAAAACCCGCCGGTCTGGCTGGATATTGAGATCGCCAGCGGCGACTACCTGCATGATGTACAGCGTAAAATTCAGGTACTCACGGAAGACCTGCCGGTAGAGGTGCTACTGGTGCGCCGCAGCCGCGAGCAGCGCGAGAAAATTCTGCTCGGCGCTCAGCGCGAAACGCTCAGCGAACTCAGGGTGGAAGAGGTTTTTGAACGCCGGCTCTCCCACGAGGAGATTGACGACGCGAAACGCGCACGGCTGAACGAGCTGTTTACGCACACCCTGCATGCCCTGAACGATGAGGATGAAAACGCATGAAAATCCTCAGCCTGCGTCTGAAAAACCTCAACTCACTGAAGGGTGAGTGGAAAATCGATTTTACCGCGGAGCCGTTTGCCAGCAACGGACTGTTTGCGATTACCGGGGCTACCGGCGCAGGGAAAACGACCCTGCTCGACGCCATTTGTCTGGCGCTGTATCACGAAACGCCACGCCTGCAGAAAGTCTCCCAGGCACAAAACGATTTGATGACGCGCGACACGGCCGAATGCCTTGCCGAAGTTGAGTTTGAAGTCAAAGGTATTGCCTATCGCGCTTTCTGGAGTCAGAACCGCGCGCGAAATCAGCCCGACGGTAATCTTCAGGCCCCACGCGTCGAGCTGGCACGCTGTGAGGACGGTAAAATTCTGGCCGACAAAGTGTCGGATAAGCTGGAACAAACGGCCGCCCTCACCGGGCTGGATTATGGCCGTTTTACCCGCTCAATGCTGCTCTCTCAGGGGCAATTTGCCGCCTTCCTCAATGCCAGACCTTCCGACCGCGCCGAACTGCTGGAAGAACTGACCGGAACCGAGATCTACGGGCAGATTTCCGCCATGGTGTTTGAGAAACACAAAGCCGCGCGTAACGCCCTTGAGGTGCATGAAGCACAGGCTGCAGGCGTCGTGTTGTTGAGTGAAGAGCAACAGCAGCAGTTACAGCAAAGTTTGCAGGCACTTACTGACGAAGAAAAAACGCTGCTGGCGCAACAGCAGAATCAACAGAAAGATTTTCAGTGGCTTACGCGCAATGACGAGCTTATACGTGAGCAGCAGCGCGTTGCCACCTTGCAGCAACAGGCGCAACAGGCACTGACCGAGGCTGCGCCCGAGCTGGCAACGCTCCAGCTTGCTCACCCCGCCGCCCAGCTGCGTCCACTGTGGGACAGCCAGCAAGAGCAAACCACCCGGCTGGGGCAAACGAAGCAACGCATTGTTGAAGTAAATGCTCGCTTACAAGCAAAAACCGCGCTGCGCTCGCGTATCCGTAATACGGCCCAGCGTAGCCATGCACAACTGCAGACCGACCTTACGGCGCTGGCACAGTGGCTGGCAGAGCACGAGCGGTATCGTCAGTGGGGCCAGGAGATAGCAGGCTGGCGCGCCCATTTTGCACAGCTGAATCGCGATAAAAATCAGATCGCCACGCTTTCCACGCGCATTGCTGAATTACGCCAGAAGCTGGCAGAGATGCCGGAAAACGCCCTGACGCTCACGGCTGACGAGGTCAGCGTGGCGATGGAGCAACAGGCTCAGTCACGGACTTTCCGCCAGCGGCTGATGTCGCTTCAGGCCCGTTATCTGCCGCTGCAACAACGTCTGCGCCAGAACGGTGAAAGCCTGCAGAAAGCCCAGGCAGAGCAGGTAAAACTCAATGAAACGCTGACGCTGCGCCGCCAGCAGTACAAAGAGAAAAACCAACATTATCTGGATCTTGAAACGCTCTGCAGACAGGAAGAGAAGATTAAAAGTCTGGAGGCAGAGCGTGCGCAGCTGCAGGCGGGACAGCCCTGCCCGCTGTGCGGCTCAACCTCGCACCCGGCGGTCACTGCCTATCAGGCGCTGGAGCTGAGTGCCAACCAGCAGCGTCGCGACCAGTTAGCCAAAGAGGTCGCTGCGCTTAAAGAGGAAGGATTGTTAGTTCTCGGTCAGGTGAATGCCCTGACCCGGCAGATCCAGCGTGAGACAGACGACGCTCAGACGCTCTCTCAGGAGGAGCAAGCGCTCACTAAAGAGTGGCAATCGGTTTGCGCGTCCCTGAATATCACTCTGAATATTCAGGAAGATATTGCCCCGTGGATGAACGAACAAGAGCAGTATGAGCGTCAGCTTTACCAGCTGAGCCAGCGTCTGACGCTGCAGCAACAGCTGAATGAACAGGACGCGCAGGCGCGTCAGTATCAACAGCAGCTGACGGCCACGCGCCAGGCGCTGGAAACGACCCTGCTGACGCTGTCACTCAACGTCCCGGAAGAAGGCACAGAGGCTGCCTGGCTGAACGAACGAGAAACCGAGTTCGCACAGTGGCAGGAAAAACAGACTCAGCATGGCGTCATGCAGGAGCGCATGACGGCTCTGATGCCGCTGCTCGACACCCTGCCCGCCACAAACGACACAGAAACCGAACCGGCCATTCCTGATAACTGGCGCGAAACGCACGACGAATGCGTTTCTCTTCAGAGCCAGCTTGCCACATTGCAACAGCAGGAAAGCCTCGAAAGCGAGCGACTGCAGCACGCCACGACGCATTTTACCGCCGCATTGACCGCAAGCTGCTTCGCCGATCGGGAGGCCTTTCTGGCTGCACTGCTTGATAAAGAGACCATCCGCCGTCTTGAACACCGTAAGCAGACCCTGGAAAACCAGCTTCAGCAGGCAACCGCGCTGTTCGCACAGGCAAACCAGCAGCTGCAGGCTCATCAGACGCAGCGACCGGAAGGGCTGGAACTCGACGCGCCAACCCTGCAGTTGCAGCTACAGCAACTCGGGCAACAGCTTCGGGAGAACACCACTCATCAGGGTGAAATCCGCCAGCAGCTTAAACAGGACAGCGATAACCGTCAGCACCAGCTGGCGCTCATGCAGCATATTGAAGAGGCCGCGCGGCTGGCCGATGACTGGAGCTATCTGAATTCGCTGATAGGTTCCAGCACCGGCGACAAGTTCCGTAAGTTTGCCCAGGGGCTCACGCTGGATAATCTGGTCTGGCTTGCCAACCAGCAGCTAAATCGCCTGCACGGGCGCTATTTGCTGCAGCGCAAGGTCAGCGATGCGCTGGAACTCGAAGTGGTGGATACCTGGCAGGCGGACGCGGTGCGCGATACCCGTACCCTCTCCGGCGGCGAAAGCTTCCTTGTTAGCCTGGCACTGGCGCTGGCGCTTTCCGATCTGGTGAGCCACAAGACACGCATCGATTCGCTGTTCCTGGATGAAGGCTTCGGCACGCTCGACAGCGAAACGCTGGATACCGCCCTCGATGCGCTCGACGCGCTGAACGCCACCGGGAAAACCATTGGCGTGATTAGCCACGTCGAGGCGATGAAAGAGCGGATCCCGGTGCAGATCAAAGTGAAGAAGATTAACGGGCTGGGGTATAGCAAGCTGGATAAGGTGTTTGCGGTGGAGTGAGGGTGCCCTGCATGAGGGCCCCTCATCCTGCCCCTCTCACGTAGGGAGAGGGAGAATGGCTATAGCGGCCAGAGCCACGCGGCGCCGCGCACGCCGCTGGAGTCCCCGTGCACCGCTTTGCGGATCGGGGTTTCACACTCACCCCCGAAGACCCACTGCTTCACCAGATTCGGCACCGTGGCATATAAACGGTCGACGTTGCTCATCCCGCCGCCGAGCACAATCACGTCAGGGTCAAGGATATTCACCACGTGCGCCAGGGATTTCGCCAGCCGCATTTCATAGCGGCTGAGAGCCAGCTCAGCCACCGGATCGTGTTCCCCGACCCGGCGCATAATCTCGTTCCCCTTGAGTGGCTGGCCACTCAGGCGGTGATAATCGGTGGCAAAACCGGTGCCGGAGATAAACGTCTCAATACAGCCCTGCTTGCCGCAATAGCACGGCACCTCGGCGCGGTATTTAAGTTCATCGTCATCCATCCACGGCAGGGGGTTATGTCCCCACTCGCCCGCCGTACCGTTGCCGCCAATATGGGCACGCCCGCCCAGGGCCACGCCTGCGCCACAGCCGGTCCCGATAATGACCGCAAAAACGGTCTGGGCCCCTGCGGCGGCACCGTCAATGGCTTCGGAGACGGCCAGACAGTTGGCGTCATTTGCCAGACGCACTTCCCGGTTCAGGCGCTGACTTAAATCTTTATCAAAAGGCTGACCGTTGAGCCAGGTGGAGTTGGCGTTTTTAACCACCCCGGTATAGGGCGAGATTGAGCCCGGGATCCCCATCCCAACGGTGCCGGTCTGCCCTGTCGCCTGCTCAGCCATGTCGACCAGCCGGGCAATCGTCTCGATAGTCTGGTGATAATCATCGCGCGGCGTAGGCAGACGGTGGCGGAACAGTTGCTCCCCCAGCTCGCTCAGTGCGATGACTTCTGTTTTGGTGCCGCCCAAATCAATCCCAATACGCACAAGACACTCCTCATTATTTTGATTATCAACAGAGTAGAAGCCCGCTTCCCGATTAGCAATGCAAGCGATGCGACAATTCGTTATCATGCCCGCTGATTTAACGACAAGGCCGTGGAAATTATCATGCTGTGGTTCAAAAATTTGATGGTTTACCGTCTCAGCCGCGACGTTTCGCTGCGTGCAGAAGAGATGGAAAAACAGTTAGCCGCTTATAGCTTTTCCCCTTGCGGTAGCCAGGATATGGCAAAAACCGGTTGGGTTCCTCCAATGGGTTCACAAAGCGATGCATTGACCCACGCCAGCAGCACGGGTCAAATCATCGTCTGCGCCCGCAAAGAAGAAAAAATTCTGCCCACGCCGGTGGTCAAGCAGGCGCTCGAAGCGAAAATTTTCAAGCTTGAAGCCGAACAGGGCCGCAAGCTGAAAAAAACCGAAAAAGATTCGCTGAAAGACGAAGTTCTGCACTCTCTGCTGCCGCGCGCCTTTAGCCGTTTCAGCCAGACAATGATGTGGATCGATACCGTTAACGGGCTGATCATGGTGGACTGCGCCAGCGCCAAAAAAGCGGAAGATACGCTGGCCCTGCTGCGCAAAAGCATCGGATCGTTACCGGTCGTTCCGCTGGCGCTGGAAACGCCGATTGAACTGACCCTGACCGAATGGGTGCGCAGCGGTACAGCGGCCCAGGGCTTCCAGATCCTTGATGAAGCTGAGCTCAAAGCCCTGCTCGAAGATGGCGGCGTGATCCGCGCGAAAAAGCAGGATCTGGTGAGCGACGAGATCGCCGTACACATTGAAGCGGGCAAAGTGGTGACCAAACTGGCACTCGACTGGCAGCAGCGTATTCAGTTTGTGATGTGCGATGACGGCTCGGTGAAGCGTCTGAAATTCTGCGATGAGCTGCGCGATCAGAACGAAGATATCGATCGTGAAGATTACGCCCAGCGCTTTGACGCGGACTTTATCCTGATGACCGGAGAGCTGGCAGCGTTAATTCAGAATCTGGTAGAAGGCCTCGGTGGCGAAGCGCAGCGGTAATGCCTGCAGTGACCCTCTCCCGGCAGGGAGAGGGTATAAAACGTTTTATTTCAGGTAGCGGCACAGATAAGAGGTCGGTTCAGCAACCTGCAGATGGAATTCGCTGTGGCCAGGGACGTTGAACGCTTGTCCGGCAGAGTAAACTTTCCATTCTGTTTCCCCCGGCAGTAAGACGTTGAGCGCACCGCTGATCACCGTCATCTCTTCAGCTTCGGCTGTACCAAAGGTGTATTCCCCTTCAGCCATAACGCCGACACTGGCGCGGCCAGTGCTGCTGCTGGTAAAACCAATGGATTTCACTTTACCGGAAAAGTATTCGTTACTTTGAAGCATGAACTGGCCCTTATATTTTTAGATAAAAATTCACTATAGGGGCCATGATCATCACCTGTCACGCAAAATCATTAGATCAACAGCTCTGCGGCCAGCCGGGCCATCAGAACATTGGACAACAGCACCGGGACATCCAGCGCCTTTTGCAGTAAGTCACGGTGGTGCTGGTGGAATCCAAGGCAGTCCAGAATCAACACATCGGCCCCTCTCTCCAGCAGTTCCCATCCTGCCTCAATCAGCGCAGCCTCGCTGTCCCAGAAGGGATTGGCCAGCGCATACAAAGGCATTTTTTCGAGTACGTGCCATTTTGCCGTCTGGTTGTCCATGAGCTCTTCAATGGGAACAATGACCCCCACCTGATGCCCGTCAACAATGGAGGCCACCAGCGGCGGAATGATCCGCATCGGCTCCAGCAAAATCGCATTACGCGCGATGAGTCCCTTAACAGGTGCAGTACTCATCAGTAAAATAACGTCATAGCCTTGATTATCGAGCACTTCTATTACGCTCTGCAGCGAGCGCTCGATTTTCTGACGCGAAACATGCGCCAGTTTACCGTCACTTAATAACGTCGCCAGGGGATCCTCCCCCGCCTCTACAGCGTAGTCTTCCATGACCTCTTCCCGACTCATCTTCCCCAGCAGGCTTAGATGCGTTATCTGTTGTTCAGATACATGCTCGGTTAAGAGCGGTAACACTTCGCTTACAGGGACCACACCAATAGTGAGGATCGCCAACGTCGCCTTCATCTTCATCGCCTTCCATTACCGCTAAATCTTTCACACAGGTACAGGCTCACTACGCTGCACAGTTCGTTTTTTCAACAAAACAGCACCAAGCGTAGCAGGTGATCCCCATCGCGAAATGTAAAGATCGCCTGCCCATTACGGAGTTACCTGTAATAACTAAATATTAACTCCTGCTTAACATTTGCGATGAGTAAAAAGTGTGATTCAGGCACGGTATTTAGCCCTTTAGGAATTCATTCACGACTTATCAGGATCTTCATAGCGCCGTTTGGCATCCAGCGCTTCCTGTTCAGTTTCATGTTCACTGATCAGAGAGTCTGGTTTGGGGTGATCGGCACGCAGCTGATACCAGGTGACGGTTTGATCGCCATTGCCTTTTTCAACGGTAACGATGCGTGCTTCACGTGGATAGGGAGGTCTGGTTGGCATAGCTCATCCTTTTTTTATGTCTGAGCTATAAGTATAGACGCCGCTTAGCTGGCACAAGCCAAACGCAGGGCGGTAATAATCTGAATTACCACGTCCTCGGGTGAAGCGGAAGCATCCACAACGTGGTGTGCCGCTTCGCGGTATAACGCATCGCGTTCGGCCAGCACTTCGCTCACCTCTTCGCTGAGCGGCCGGGAGGTCAGCGCAGGACGTTGTCCCTCTTCCGGAAATGCTTCCAGCCGCCCTACCAGGGCCGAAACGGGTGCGCTGAGGTAGATGACAATCCCTTTTTCGCGCATAAAGCGACGGTTACACTCGGCGAGAACAATGCCGCCACCGGTTGCGATAACAGCAGACGGCGTGGTGACCGCCTTCAGCGCGGCCGTTTCACGAGCGCGAAAGCTCTCCCACCCCTCTTGCTCAACGATTTCCGCGATGCTTTTCCCGGCTTCGGTTTGCAGCCAGTGGTCGGTATCAACAAACTGACGATCGCACGCGCGTGCCAGTTCCAGGCCAACGGTGGTTTTCCCACAGCCGCGGGGGCCAACTAAAAAGATGGGTTGGGTCATAACCAGGTGTTCCCCTTGATGCCGGATGGCCGAAGAGCGTAAAGAAATAATTGCAGAAGATGTTGCGTTTACTTTACTGCAAAGCGGTACGGGATGACAACCCTGCGGAGGCCATACTGTACCACAAAGTGACAATGGTTATCATTACGCAGTGCGACGCTTGACTTCGAGCAGCCACTTATCAAGCTCTGCAGCGAACTGCTGGCGATCGCGCTGGGACAGGCTGTCTGGCCCGCCGGTCTGCACGCCGCTGGCGCGAAGCGTATCCATAAAATCACGCATGGTGAGTCTTTCACGAATGGTCGCCGGCGAATAACGCTCCCCTCTCGGGTTCAGCGCCGCCGCTCCCTTTTCAATTACTTCCGCGGCCAGCGGGATATCCGCCGTGATCACCAGATCCTCGGGGCTACACAGACGCACAATCTCGTTATCCGCCACGTCAAAGCCGGCCGGAACCCGCAACGCGCGAATAAATCGGGAAGGCGGTACGCGAATATTCTGGTTCGCCACCAGCGTAAGCGGCATCTGCACGCGATCGGCCGCGCGGAATAAAATCTCTTTAATCACATTCGGACACGCGTCCGCATCAACCCAAATCGCCATATTGTCTCCCCATAATGATTCTGCCGACTATTGTCGCCTGCATTTCGTTGTTAAGCTATCAATCAGAGAAAACAACGCATAATGACGGAGAATCGTGATGGATAAGAAAATCGGGTTTATCGGCTGCGGTAACATGGGCAAAGCCATCCTGGGTGGCCTGATCGCCAGCGGACAGGTGCTGCCGGGTCAGATTTGGGTCTACACCCCATCACCGGACAACGTCGCCGCGTTACGCGATCGGTACGGGATCAACGCAGCCGAAAGCGCCCAGGAAGTGGCTCAGGTAGCCGATATTGTCTTTGGCGCCGTCAAGCCGAACATCATGATCAAAGTGCTGAGCGACATCACCACCAGCCTGAACAAAGAGACGCTGGTCGTATCGATTGCCGCGGGCGTCACGCTCGATCAGCTGGCGCGCGCGCTGGGTCATGACCGTAAAATCGTACGCGCTATGCCGAATACCCCATCACTGGTCAACGCCGGCATGACCTCCGTCACGCCTAACGCGCTGGTGACGTCGGAAGACGTGGCGGATGTCCTGAACATCTTCCGCTGCTTCGGTGAAGCGGAAGTCATTGCCGAATCCATGATCCATCCGGTAGTGGGAGTGAGCGGTTCAGCGCCTGCGTATGTCTTTATGTTTTTAGAAGCGATGGCCGACGCCGCGGTGCTTGGCGGCATGCCACGAGCGCAGGCGTATAAATTTGCTGCGCAGGCCGTGATGGGCTCTGCCAAAATGGTGCTGGAGACCGGTAAGCATCCGGGTGAACTGAAAGATATGGTCTGCTCGCCTGGCGGAACCACTATCGAGGCGGTGCGGGTGCTGGAAGAGCGCGGCTTCCGTTCGGCCGTTATTGAAGCGATGACAAAATGCATGGAAAAATCAGAGAAACTGAGTAAATCCTGATTATCTGCGCCGGGCGTCAGGCAGCCACCTCGGTGCGGCCGCGTCCGGCATTTTTCGCTTTATACAGCGCCACATCGGCCGCTTTTAACCACTCCCGATAGTGCCCGAACTGCGGTCCCCAGGGCGCGACACCGACGCTAATACGCAGAGATTCCTTGGGCGCACACGGTAACGACAGCGTTTCCAGCCGCTCATGCACGCGTGACATCACGGCGATGGCACTGTCTGCCGCCGTCCGGGACATGATCACCGCGAACTCATCCCCGCCGAAACGGCCTATCGCATCCCCGGAACGCACCGTTAGCTGCAGTTGCCGCGTCAGGGCAATGATCGCTTCATCACCCACATCGTGGCCCCAGGTGTCATTGATATTCTTAAAATGATCGATATCGATAAGCAAAATCGTGGCGGTGCAGTGGTTGCGGCGACAGTGTTCAAATTCATTTCTCAGCAGCACTTCCCAGTGCCGGCGATTAAAGACGCCGGTCATGCCGTCGCGAGTACTCATCAGCTCCAGCCGCCGTTTATGCTCTGCAAGCCTGATGGCAGTACGATGGCTGAGCCAGGCAAAAAGCATCGGATATAACACCAGCACGGGAAGCGTTAAGCCCCATGCCAGAGGCTCCGGGTTAAAGACAGCCACCCGGCCCACGACGGGGAGCGTCACCAGGGAAGACAGAAGGGTTAACATCATGCCGGTAAAAAACAGCCGACAGCCGCCGGCCCCCATCATGTTCATTCCCACCATCATCAGCAGCGCTGCCGTAGGTAGCGCATTGATCCCCATCATGCCGATCCAAAGCCCGGCAATAATGGCATCAATCTTCAGATTAAAATGTTCCTGCTGATGAGGAGAAGCAGCGCGGCAGGACCACTGCCAGGCGAAATGGGGCCAGATAAATGCCCACCCCACCAGGAACAACCACCAGACGCCGGATACAGAAAAGGTGACCAGCACGCCAGAGAGGGGGAAGAACATCGCTGCCAGTCCGACAACACGCGCCAGCCGGGCTCGCCGGGCAAACGGGATCCCGGTACGGTGTGGGTCATCCTGAGAAAGGGTCATATTCCACTCTTCCCGAATGCGCTTTATATTGTAATAAGATTCATCATTCATCATTTTTGGGAATATTCTGAAATATTTCCCAAATTATAGAGAGGGGGCTTACGGGGAAAGTATGAAATTTCGGGTGAGCCGCCGGGGCCACTCACCCGATAGGACTACACGTTTTTCTTCAGACAGGCACTCATGAACTTGCTGCGATCGTCGCCTTTCAGGGACTGTTCGGTCGCTTTCGCATTACACTCGCGCATTTTTTGCTGCTGCGGCGTCAGGCTTTTCTCACCCGGTTTCGCGGCACCGTTTTTGAGGCAACCGCTCATGTAGGTCTTACGGGCATCGCCCTTCAGGCTCTGTGCGGTCGCCTGTTGATTACAGGTGGTCATGCGTTGCTGCTGCGGCGTTAATGTTTTCTCTTCCGCGTTCGCCGATGAGATCAGGAACAGACCCGAGAGCAGAGTAACCAGTAATGTTGTTTTCATTGCACCATCCTTTTGTGAACATTCACTGTAAGTCTGGTTCGTGACAGGAAAAAAACCACCCGGCAGATGTGATTTCCGCCGGGCTTTTATTATTTCAGCCCTAAAGCCGCTTTCATGGTGTAGAACAGATCCGTTTGATCGGTCAGCCCTACCACGTTTGCCGCATGCGGACCGTATGCTGCGATGCGCAGCTGGGTTCCGGTATGCTCCATGGACTCTTCTTCAGAGTTGCCATAGCTCAACACCATCACCGCGCCATCTTTGGTGTTCAGCGCCTGCGTCAGGCCCGGTGCTTTGGTATCCGCTGGGATGATCTGGCTGGCGTGCGCATGGTCTGCAGTAACGACCACCAGGGTATTGCCGTCTTTCTTCGCGAACTCAAGTGCCTTCTGCACTGCTTCGTCCAGATCGACCGTCTCGCCAATCTGACCGCACGGGTTAGCCGCATGATCCTGTTTATCGATCGACGCGCCTTCCACCTGCAGGAAGAAGCCCTTTTCACTCTTGCTCAGCAATGAGATCGCTTTATCGGTCATCGCCGCCAGCGTCGGGATGCTGTCGGTACGTTTTGGGTTTGGCGCACAGGTTACGGCAGGTTTATCAATGTTGCCGTGGTAGGACGCTTTTGGCCCTTCCCAGCGCACCGGCATGTTGCCATCAGAGAAAAGACCCAGCAGCGGTTTATCCTGGCTTGCTTCGGTGATCGCCGCCAGAGAAGATGCATCACTCACCAGCTGATAGCCGCGAGCCTGCGCCTGCTCACGCAGCGTTTTGCCCTGCCATTCGCCCGCCGTTGCGGTTTCCGCGAAGGTTTTCGCCCCGCCGCCCAGCGTCACGTCAGGACGTGTGTTCAACAGTTGTTCCGTAATCGAGCCTTTACCGCCCTTTTCCAGCGCGTTAGTGGGGCATTTTTCGCTGGTCACAGACGGGCCGTAGCATTTACGCGAGGTGACATGCGCTACCAGCGCCGCTGGCGTTGCATCCTGAAGTTCAGCCGTAGAGACGTTGCCGGTAGCCAGTCCCGCCGCTTTAGCCATCTCCAGAATGGTCTGGTGATCTTTTTCGTGAATATCTACACCCAGCGCACCATTATAGGTTTTCACACCGGTGGACCACGCAGTGGCAGAGGCAGCAGAATCCGTCACGTAATCGGGTTTACCGGTTTTTTTATCCAGCGCGTAATGGGTATATTGTCCGGTGAGAGGCAGTGCGTCGATACCTTTAAAAAAGCCGCCCGCGCCTTCGGCATAATTTCGTGCTGCCGTTATTTCGGAATCGCCCATCCCGTCGCCAATCAGCAGAATAATGTTTTTAGCGGGTTTCTCATTCAGCGAAGCGCGAATGGCGGCGGTTTGATCTTCAGTCAACCGACGCGCGCCGCCTGGCTGGGTGATATCCCCTTTGGCCGCACGATTATCCAGCACGCTGGTATTGTGAGTGTCGGCATAAATAGCGGGTGACATTAACAGGGGAAGTAATGCGATGAAAAGTGCGCTCTGTTTCAATTTATTTTCTCCATGTACAAATACATAAAAAATAAAACAGAGCGACTATAGGCATCCTGCATGACAATTCTATGACACGCCGTCAGGTTCCGTGATGGTTTAGTTGCGAGGATGCCTTAACAGCTTTTTTACGTACTGGCGGAGCATTTCAGCATCCTCAACCGGCACCTGGGAATCGGGTCTGACGCTTTCCAGCGCGCCTTCAACGTTCTCAATCAACGTCTGTTGTTCGTTTTTCGCCATTTGTCGCAGCAGCGCGGTGACCACAATTTCCAGCGCTTCAACCTGGGCGACCAACTCTTTTGACTCTTCTTCCTTTTGTGCAAGCTTGACCAACAACTCAGCAATGAGATTTTTCATGGTGCTATTTCCTTATCCGTTTTGTCTGAACTTAGCATTCTGAATCCATTATGCAAAGAGAAGAAATTTATTATGTTATGCAAAAGTGATGCGGCAGGAAAAATAGATTCCTCGCGGCTTTCAGCGAAACGTTTTTCTATAAAAAACGCCGCATTTAGTTATATAAAAATGCGGCGACCATAAGAATATATAATACATCTACGAAACGGCTATCGCGCCGACTTCGCCTCTGCCATTTGTCTGCGGCGACGCAGTGCAATAGCCAGTTGAATTATATTTATCAGCACCACAATAGCGGTAGCAGCAAATACCCAACGGAAACCGGCCATTGCCGAAACAGCGGCTCCCATAAGCGGACCGGCAACGTTACCTAAATACATAAACGACTGGTTATAGCCAAAAATACGGCCCGTTACCTGGTCACTGGAATATTTCACCAGCAATGTTTGCACCGCGGGTAACATCGCACCATCGGCAAAGCCCAGCAGAAACCGCAGCACGCCAAGCTGAAACGGAGAAGTGACAAACGACATTGCGAAAAAGAGCACCACCGCAAAAATCAGTGTGGCCATCAGGATACGCGCCGTGCCGATCCTGTCGCCCAGTTTTCCAAGGCGTGGCGCCGAAATGAGGGCTGATACGCCCGGGACGGCGGCAATCATCCCGCTGAGGAAAGCAATATTATTGCTGTCTGGCTCCATCGACTTAATAAACAGCGCCAGAATCGGGCCGACCGAACCGTTGCAAAGCTGGATCACCATGGTG
Source organism: Enterobacter sp. 200527-13 (assembly GCF_027924865.1). NCBI lineage: Bacteria > Pseudomonadati > Pseudomonadota > Gammaproteobacteria > Enterobacterales > Enterobacteriaceae > Enterobacter > Enterobacter sp. 200527-13. The sequence goes on along the minus strand of NZ_BSCM01000001.1, from coordinate 78,712 downwards.
GTCACAAACAGGCTGATCATCAGGCCCGGATAGGGCAGCGAGGCGAAAACGGCCTTGCCGCTCAGGCGTTCAGCTTTGCTGATGATGGGGCGTCCTCCCTCTTTAATGAGGAAGAGCGTGACCAGAAAACTGACCACCAGCAGGATGGCCGTAATGATAAACACCGCGCGCAGCCCCACATGATCGGCGAGGAAGCCCCCTAGCAGCGGGCCGCCAATGACCCCGCTTATCTGAGCAGTAGAGAGCGTACTCAGCGCCCAGCCGCTGCGTTCACGGGGCACCTGCGAGGCCACCAGCGCCATGGCATTCGGAATATACCCGGACGTCAGCCCCATCACCGCTCGCAGGAAAAAGAGCTGCCATACGTTAGTGGCAAAGGCCTGCAGCAGAATGGCTATCGCCATCCCCAGCGATGCGCGCAGCAGCATCAGCTTGCGCCCTTTGCGGTCGGCCAGACTCCCCCACATCGGCGAGACGATGGCAGAGACCAGAAACGTGACGCTGAACGTCAGACCTGACCACATGGAGAGCGCTTCATGGGAGGTAACACCCAGCTGCGACACGTACAGCGGCAGGAAGGGCAATATCTGGCTGATGGCCAGCCCGGTAAAGAAGCACCCGAACCAGACCGAGATGAGATTAACTTTCCAGGATTCCATAAAAGAAATAGTCTTCATTTTTAGGCGAATTCGCCGACAGATTAGCAAGTTACGCGTTATGACGTCGCACCAGAGATGCGCACTTGCCGACTTTGGTGTTTTATCTTCCCAGTCATCATATTTGTGAAATAAGTCACAAACCATCCATTTTCTGACGGAATATTATGCTTCAGCGGCAGAGACCGAAACCGCGCATCCCCAGGTGAAAGTGGCTGGCATGGGCAGCGTTATACTCTGGCCCCAGGCTGTTACCGTAATAGCTGCAGCTCGCCGCCAGCATGCCTTTCAGCCATGGCTGCGTTTTGGTCGCCTTCCAGCCGTTTTGTACCGTGACCCTCTCACCGTTTGCCAGCCCAAACGCCGTGATATCCAGCGCCTCTGCCGTAGCATGTTCACTGCGTCGCGCGTCGGGGCGATGGTAAATGTTGCGGCAGGCAAAGCTGCCGAGATGCTCAATACGCGTCAGCTCACTTCCCGTATAGCTTCTGGTGAGTGGCCGGGCCTGCTGGCTGATAAACAAGGCAGAACTGAGCGCCAGCGGACAGCTCGCAAGGAAACTGCTGTTCAGGCTGACCGGACCGAAGTTACGTACCCGGACGATGTTACGGAGTGGACACTCCCCACCGCTGTCTGCGACCGGTTGTGTGCGGATAAGCGCGCGTTGATTGGCCTGCGATAACAGGCTCGCGCACGCCTGGGGCGTTAAGTTCCGAAGCTTATACTGGGTAATGCGGCCTGGCGGGTCGTCGAGATGTAGCGGCGTGAAAGGGTTGTAGTAAGACGGCAACCAGTGATACCCCACCGTTGCGACAGCCGCAATAATGAAAACGGTCAGCAGAGTTTTTCCTTTCACGCTCCCCCCTTAACATTCCCCAAAACATTATGGCAGAAGGCCGCGAAACCCGCTGGGCATCGTGGTATGTTATTGGTTTTTCGTCAGACTGGAAGAGAGTGAGATGGCAAAGCAGCGCGTAGGTATTGTCTTTGGGGGAAAATCAGCGGAGCACGAGGTTTCATTGCAATCGGCCAAAAATATCGTCGATGCAATCGATAAAAGCCGTTTCGACGTGGTGCTGCTGGGCATAGATAAACAGGGGCAGTGGCATGTCAACGATGCCAGCCAGTATCTGTTAAATGCTGACGATCCGGCGCATATCGCCCTGAATCCTTCTGCAATCAGCGTCGCGACCGTACCCGGCGTGGTGCAAGGGCAACTCATCGACGCCGGTAATGCGCAGTCTCTTGCCCAGATTGACGTGGTCTTCCCTATCGTTCATGGCACCCTTGGCGAAGATGGTTCGCTGCAGGGGATGCTGCGCATGGCCAACCTGCCGTTTGTCGGTTCTGATGTGCTGGGTTCCGCTGCCTGCATGGATAAAGACGTCACCAAGCGCCTGCTGCGTGATGCGGGGCTGAATATTGCGCCGTTTGTCACCCTCACCCGCGCCAACCGTGACCAACACAGCTTCGCTCAGATTTCCGGTCAGCTGGGCCTGCCGCTGTTTGTGAAACCTGCAAACCAGGGTTCTTCCGTCGGGGTCAGCAAGGTGACAAGCGAAGAGCAGTTCACGCAAGCGGTCAGCCTGGCGTTTGAGTTTGACCATAAAGTGGTGGTTGAGCAGGGCATCAAAGGCCGCGAAATTGAGTGCGCCGTGCTGGGCAACGATTTCCCACAGGCAAGCACCTGCGGTGAAGTGGTGTTAAACAGTGATTTTTACTCTTACGACACCAAATACATTGATGATAAAGGCGCCCAGGTTGTCGTGCCTGCAAATATCGATCCGGCAATCAACGATAAGATCCGCGCGATCGCGATTAACGCTTATCAGACGCTCGGCTGCAGCGGCATGGCGCGCGTGGATGTGTTCCTGACGCCTGAAAACGAGGTGGTGATTAATGAAATCAACACCCTGCCGGGCTTCACCAACATCAGCATGTATCCCAAGCTGTGGCAGGCCAGCGGGCTTAGCTACTCAGCACTTATCACCCGCCTGATCGAACTGGCGCTGGAGCGTCATGCTGCGGACAGCGCCCTGAAAAGCTCCGTAAACGGTTAATCGGGACTCTTCGCCGTTTCCGTCTCATCCGCTGTCGTCTCTTCAGGACGACGGCGGATAATCATCCCCGCCAGCCAGAAGCTGATAACCCAGGTCACCAGACCCACGGCATACGTTTGCCACCCTTTTGCTTCAAATCCCAACAGCCCCACGACACCGTTAAGAATAAAGATCAGCCCGATAGCAAAGGCGTAGTAATGCCAGTCACGGCGTAGTTTGGAAGTGAGCTTCATGACAACTCCGGCAGGAAAAAAAGATATCCTCTCACAGATTTATGACGAGGTCTGTGGCTGATGCGGAAATTCTGAAACACGCTGTTGTTTCAATTAAGTTAAGAAATTGTGATGCGCTGCAGAATTCGACAATCCAGGAGAATTCCTTAGGGTAAATTAACACGATTCTGATATTGACAAATACTATGACCTGTCAAACTCACCCTGTAAGACGCATATAAAACAGAGTGATTTATCGGGAGGTCGTGATGGCTGACTTTACATTGTCGAAACCGATTTTTGGCGGTAAACAACCAAAAACCTCCACGGCGGGTAATATCGCTTATGCCCTGTTTGTCTTGTTCTGTTTCTGGGCGGGTTCGCAGCTACTCAATATGCTGGTTCATGCACCAGGAGTCTATGAACACCTGATGCAGGTGCAGGATAACGGACGCCCGCGAGTGGAAATTGGCTTTGGCGTAAGCACCCTGTTTGGCCTCATTCCTTTCCTCGCAGGGTGTATGATTTTAGGCGTTGTGGCATTAGTACTGCGTTTTCGCCGTCGCTTTTAAAGCCCCATACAGCGAGCCCGGCGGTCATCCACGCGTTTTGCGAACCAGGCGGTTGTCAGGTTACGCGTGATCTTCGGGCTTTCCAGCTGAATACCCGGCAGGATTGCCCTCGGTAACGTTTTCCCATTTTTCTGTTCTGCAAGCGTAAAGACTTTCTTGTACAGATCGGTTTTCTCAAACGCCAGACTATCGCCTTTCTCAAGCTGATGGCGAATGTCGCTCTCACTCATGCCAAGCCTGTTCGATAATTTCCGCACCGCCCGCTCCGTGGTGCCAGCCTCGCTGCTGCCGTAGGCAATAAGATCGCCATCCAGTGCCAGCTTCACGCCGCTCGCGCGGCTGACCGCATTCTGAAATGCCGCGTTACGGCTGGCATACCAGCCCGCGTTAAAGTCCGCAAAGCGGTACAGCGGCTCACTGTAATTCGCCGGATAGTTCAGCAGATGATAAGTGCCGAACCACAAGCCGCCACGCAGGGAGAAGACCTCCTGACGCACCGTACCGTCGATTTTCCACGGGTAGCCGTCGGTATGCTTTTCCGCAAAGGCAATGCTGACCTGCATCGGCCCGCCGGTGTGTACCGGGTTAAGTGAACCAAACAGTGTCTGCCCCATCGGCACCATGCTGATGAAATCATCAAAGATGGCGCTGAGCTGTTTCTCGGTTTTTACCGTGTCCAGCCGTTCGCTGTAGCTTTTTCCATTTGGCGAGGTGATCTTAAACGCGGTATGCACGAGGAATACCGGGATATGCATCGATTCCGCACGGCGGTCGATCTCTTTCCAGGCTATTTTGTTCAGACCCGGCACGACCGGGTCTGACTGGTACATTGATTCCTGCTGCGCCACCGCCAGTACCGAGCAGATATTCTCCTCGGTAGGGGCAATCTTCTGGCTTTCAAAGGTTTTTGCCAGCGCATCCGCCCATGCATTGCGATCTTTCACGCTGGCGGGCATTTTTTGCCGCACAACGCTTGCCACATCAACAGGCTTCTCCCCTTCTTTAAGCGGAGCAGCCCCTTTTTCGGCACACCCAACCAGCACCAGAGCGGCCAGTAAGCACAACGGTAACGCACGCGGTACGGCAAAGGTCATAGCAACTCCCTGTATTAGCTAAATGTATTGGTGACTTCCTGCAGTTCCTGGCCGTCCAGCTCACGCTCAAAACTGCGTAAACGTTTATAGATGGACATCAGTTCCACCAGCGTGGTCCAGGAGCTGATCAGGTACTGGAATGAGCCACGCACCTGACCAAAAACGTTAGTTATCTGGGTCATCAGGCCGAGCGTAATCGTACCCGCAACGATGGACGGGAACAGCAGGAACAAACCGAAAACGTTATCGACCTGCAGATACAAAATGCGCGCAATATTGAAATACATATAGTGGAAGTAGAGACGGAAGTAGTTGCGACGCACGGCACCAAACAGCTCACGTACGGTTGGTGGCGAGGCGCGGTTAGCATCATCTTCACCGTAGACCAGCTCTTTACGATAAGCCGCTTCCACGCGTTGATTTTTAAACTCCAGACCCGGCAGCTTAATCCCGACCACCGCCAGCAGCCCCGTCCCCATCAGAGACCAGACAATCGCCGCAATCACCAGCCCATACGGCAGATGACCGACAAGAGGCAGATCCGGCACGTGAGCCGAGAGCGTCACCAGCACCGGCAGGAAGGCAATCAGCGTCATGATGGCGTTGATAAAGCTGACGCCCATGTCTTCAAGGGTGGAGGCAAAACGCATGGTGTCTTCCTGCACACGCTGTGCTGCACCTTCGATATGACGCAGGTGTTGCCAGTGCGCCATATAATGTTCGTTCATCGCGGTACGCCAGCGGAAAACGTAGTGGCTGACGAAGAAGTTGTTCATCACCCCGATCACCACCGCAATCAACGCGATACCGAGGAAAATGCCCACCTCATGGTAAAACTGGTTAATGGTTACCTTATGCGGCGAACTCAGCGCAGTCTGGATAAGGTCGTAGAACGGGGCATACCAGGCGTTTACTGCCACCCCCACTTCCACCAGGAACCAGGTCACAAAGATAATCAGCGAGGTTCCCAGAATCGACCAGTATTGCCAGCGGTGCGGCGCATAGACAAACCAGAACAGGGCAAACAGGCCAACGCATACCATGTAGTAGGCGTAAAACAGCAGATAGCTAAGCGACCAGAAGCGAGCGGCGCTGATCGGGACGTCACCCGTTGCGCCCGTAATGCGGGCCAGCCACGCCCCGCCGCCAGCCTGCCAGAAAATGACAGCGATCAGTGCCCAAATAAATGCCGACAGGAAAAAAGGCCCCGGCTTTGGGAAAAAAGACTTAAACATAATGCTTCCTTCTTGTTGTTATGGCTGTTGCTGTGCTCAACACATCACCACACGAAAATCTCGCCTGAGCCAGACGGCGCAGGCAAAAAGGTCAGACCCGAGGGTTAATTATTAGTTCGCTTTCCAGTTTTCGAGAATTGTTTCGGTGCGTTTCACCGCGAGAGGATTGGCCGGCGCAATAAAGTCACGCCAGACGTCGTTGTAATGGTTAATCAGAATGGGCGCGTCGGCTGCCGGACGATTAGCCGTGGTATGGGCATCTTCCGCCACGGTAATGTGATAGCCACGGCTGACCCCATTCTTGATGGTCGCGTCGACACAGTAATCGGTGGCACAGCCGCAGATGACAAACTCGCGAATACCTTGCTCGCGCAACACCGCTTCAAGTGCGGTGTTATAAAATGCATCGCAGGCGGTCTTGGTGACGTAAAGCGCGTCAGCGGGCTGATGGAGTTCAGGCAGCAGCGCAAACCCTTCGCTCCCCTCTTCCAGACCGCCTTCACCGGTATGCTGAATAAAAATCACCCGTTCGGCGGCCTGCGTGAGCTGATTGATAAGCGAAACACATTTTTCGCGCTGGTAACGCGGCGTTGCAAACACCCCTTGCTGCATATCGACAACCATAACCACACGCTTCACTGACATATCGTTCTCCGCAAGATTGAGTGACACTGGCCTCTATCATACGGCCGATGTCACAAAATGGGAGACTGGTCGCCAGGAAATTATGCTTATTTACCCATGGTTACGTTTTTCTCGCTATCGTTATGCAATTCGGGGCATTGCACGGTGCGCTTTAGTAGTATAAATACCCATTACTTTTCTCATTCAATTCATGGATGCTTTTCGTTGAAACGTTGTCTGCTCTCTTTTGCCGCGCTGTGTGCGGTGAGCTTCTCCACCGCCCAGGCAGCTCAGCCGCTGACGGCCCCCGTTTTGGCTTCAGATATTGCCGATCGCTACGCGAACCTTATCTATTACGGCAGTGGCGCGACCGGGATGGCGATGGTGGTCATCGACGGCAACCAGCGCGTATTTCGCAGCTTTGGCGAAACGCGACCGGGAAATAACGTTCACCCGCAGCTGGATTCCGTGATCCGCATTGCGTCCTTAACCAAGCTGATGACCAGCGAAATGCTGGTGAAATTACTCGATCAGGGCGTGGTCAAGCTCGACGATCCGCTCAGCAAATATGCGCCGCCAGGCGCACGCGTTCCAACCTATCAGGGCACGCCCATCACGCTGGTAAACCTTGCCACCCATACCAGCGCGCTGCCTCGCGAACAACCCGGCGGCGCGGCGCACCGTGACGTTTTTGTCTGGCCAACGCGCGAACAGCGCTGGAACTACCTGAGCACCGCCACGCTGAAATCGGCCCCGGGTTCACAGGCATCTTACTCAAACCTGGCGTTTGACCTGCTGGCAGATGCGCTCTCGACGGCAGCAGGCAAACCTTACCCGCAACTCTTTGAAGAGCAGATAACGCGCCCGCTCGGCATGAAGGACACCACCTTTACCCCTTCTCCGGATCAGTGCCGACGCCTGATGGTGGCAGAGAAAGGCGCAAGCCCGTGTAATAACACCCTGGCAGCCATCGGCAGTGGTGGGGTCTATTCAACGCCAGGCGACATGATGCGCTGGATGCAGCAGTTCCTCTCATCAGATTTCTATGCGCGCAGTCACCAGGCCGATCGCATGCAGACCCTGATTTACCAGCGTAGCCAGTTGCACCGCGTGATCGGCATGGACGTACCGGGTAAAGCCGACGCGCTGGGCATGGGCTGGGTCTATATGGCACCCAAAAATGGCCGACCGGGCATTATTCAGAAAACCGGTGGCGGCGGTGGATTCATCACCTATATGGCGATGATCCCGCAGTCCAACGTGGGCGCGTTTGTGGTCGTCACCCGCTCTCCAAATACGCGTTTCGTCAATATGAGCGATGGCATCAATAACCTGGTGGCTGAGCTGAGCGCCAATAAAGCCCAGGTGCTCACCGCCTCCATCCAGCCTTAATATTCCGTGGGCAAACGGTTGATGCTGACCAGTTTGCCCCGGCTCATATTGATGTAGTTGCCTTGTCGCAAAGCAGCGAGCACTTCGGCAACGACAGAGCGTGAAATACGCGTGCTTTGCTGTATATGATTCATCACACCAATTTTTGAACGCAGCGTTTCATCCCACTCGGCCATATTCAGCAGCATTGCGCGGATCTGGTGATAGGAGTTATTTCCCACCAGCTGCCTGTCGCGTTTGCCGAGAATGTAATTTATCCAGGATAACCAGCAAAACGCGTCTTTCCAGAGCGAATGCTGTTGAATGAGTTGACGGGTGGTCGCCGCGGGCAAATAAAAACCGGTACAGGCCGTTTTGGCAGTGACTCTGTATTCCTGACTGTGATTAATCACTACGGCAGACAGGCCAAAAATAAAAGGGGCTGACGCAATGCCAACCAGCAGATCGTCTGAATGACGATAAACTTCAATAACACCGGTCTGGAATACGTAGGTACAAGGCTCACTCCCCTTGCCCGAGGTAATTAATTGCTGTGGAGCAGATTTAAAAGGGGTACTGGCTGCTATCAAACATGCTTCGAGCCGGCTTAATTCAGAAAGTGGTTTCGCATTAACGTTCATGCAGACCTCAAGACATCCGTATTTGTCGGTTCACTATTATTTTTTATTGTCATCTATAAAAAAGCGGGGGCTTATCCCCCGCTTTTATTCATTACCAGGTATATTTCACACCCAGATTTGCGCCCCAGTTCTGGTCAACGTCACCGCCGCCCAGATAAGTGGCATCAGTGTAAGCACTGAAGTTCTTCGTAAAGCTAAACTGGGTACCCAGACCAACCCGCACTGCGGAGCCTTTCACGCCATTATCAATGCTGTCACCGTTAACATCGGCATCGTTACCAGCGTCGTCATAGACATAAGCGAGTTTGAAGTAAGGCGTAAGTGCCTGGTCACCGCCGTAGTTAAAGGTGTAACCGGCATCCACACCCGCTTCGTAACGCAGGCTGTCATAGGATTGACTATCCATGCGCATGTCGTTGCTGAGGCGATAGTCATCACCGGACTGGAACAGACCCGACACGGCCGCGTATGGCGTAACATAACCAGAGAGGTTTGGTTTCCAGTCATAGCCCAGTTTCAACCCAAAACCAACGGCGTCGGTGGTGGTGTTACCGTCAACATACTGACCATTGCTCATAGTCGCGGAGAGATCGTTGTTGAATCGGGTGTAGCTCAGGGAACTGTCGATGAACAGATCGTTCGCAAACTTCGCGGACGCGTACATCATTGCCGTCTGGCTGTCCTGATCCACCTGACCGGTGCGATCGCTGATATCGCCTTTGGCGAAACCTGCCGCACCACCGACGATCCACTTCGCATTATTACCGTCAATCAGGGTATCCAGACCAACCATGATACCGCTCACGTCCTGATCGTAGCTGATAACGCCATTATCGCCGTCGAAGTTGCCACCAACGTAGCTTACCCATGCGCCGCCGTTATCCGCCAGGCCATGACGGCTGTTGGTCAGACGCGCGCTAACTGCATCCTGCTGTAGATTCCAGATGTTGGTGTTGGCAGACGGGATGCTCAGCGCCATGTTGGCATAATCGGTCAGCGCTTGCTGTTGCAGAACAACAGTGTCGCCTTTCTGCTGCGCCTGATAAGTATATGCGCCTAAATCGGCTTTATTTGCCGCAGTGAAGCTGGCGCGGGTCTCCGTGTTGTTGTCATAAACACGGATAATCTCCTGGCCTTTATAGTCAGCAACAGAGCCGGCGCCGGTGGCGTTGTCGATACGCACGGCGTAATTCCCTGCCACGTCACCATTCACGGCCAGATGGCCGTCAGCGTTAAGTGCCACAACGCCGTAGTCGTAATCGGCTTTGCTCATATCATTGGTGATATAGCGGGCGTTGTTCAGATCGCTGTTCAACACGTAATCACGGCTGGCCACGTTCAGCACGCCGCCATCCGTCAACACCATATTGTGCGTATCCACCTGGCCGAGGCCGAGAGACAGCTCCGCACCGTTGTCCACGGTAATGGTATTGGCATACAGCTCCGCGGTTTCCTCTGTCAGGGCCGCACGGCTGTCGCTGTCCAGATAGAGGCTGTCGGTTGCCACGGCACCATTGTCACCGATGTTCAGAGATGAAGCATTGGACAGGGTGATGGAATCAGCCAGCAGGCCCGAGTTTTCAACATTGACCTGCGAATGATTATTCACCGTCAGCGTGTCGATGTTAGAGAGCTTACGGGTATCCCACTCAGAGCCGTTATTCAGCGTGACGTTGAACAGACCGCTCTGATAGACCGCTTCACCCGCGACATGTCCATTATTGTCGAACGTGGAATCCGGCCAGATGCTATCTGGAGAGAGGGTGCGCCAGTCAACGTCACTGTAGCCCAGGCCATACATCTGCGCGGTGCCGATGGCCTCAACGCTGGACTGCGCTGCGCCGACCCATTTGCTGCCATTGGTCAGCGTGACGTCCAGCTTATCGGTGTCATCCCAGCCGTTGGTGGTTGGGTTGTATATACCGTCAGCCGTCGTATCGGTTGCCGGATCGCCGTTCGGGTAGAAGTTGTTATCGAAGGTACTGGAGAACAGGATATCGCCGGTGATCGTGGAGTGATCGAACGTGGCGGTGGTCTGCATCGCGTTGTCAGACGCACTGGCAGCAACAATCAGCGCCGCGTCGTCAGCCGCAGTGGCATTGGTTTCACCATAATCGCTCGGCTTCGCGGTTTGACCATAGAACCCGCTGGTGCCCAGGTCACTGTATGCGCCAGAGGTCAGCACCGAGTCTTTCACCAGCAGCGTGTCGGTAAAGACATTGCTGCTGTTCGCCACACCTTCCACACCGTCATACGGGGTATTATCCCGTTCCTGATACCCCTGAGTCAGGGTAATGCCGGCGATGTGAGAGTTATTCTGAATAACAATATCCGATTCCACATCCAGGGTAATTGCATTGCCCAGCGCATAGGTGTCCAGATAGTGCGTTTCCGTATTTTCCCCGTTCACAACGTCATACGCATAATGCTCGTAAGTATCATTGATCGTGGAGTTATCGACGGTCAGGCTAAAACGGTCGTATTGAGAATGGGTTGTGCCGTCCGTATCCACGCCATCAGCACATGACGCGGTCATGCATTCTGAGGTGATCATGCCATTAATGGTGCTGTTGGAAATGCTCAGCGCATTCGCCCGACCATTGATACCATCATCTAAATAATATGTTGATATAACACCATTCACGGTGGATTTATTAATCACCGGATAAATATCACCATCGTGCGTCGCATCAGAGTAATCCCAGTCAGCGTAACCATAATACCAGGGTGCTGCTGCCGTATTATCATATCCGAAGGTATTATATGTCGTACCAGAAATATCCTTCGCATTGGCCTGAGAAGCGATAGCCAGGGTGCAGGCTAATGCAAGTTGTGATACAACCAGTTTCTTTTTCCATGTTTGCATTGGGTCATCCCTCCTCAGGGACGTAAGCAAGTTTGTCCATCTAACGATTTTGCAATACTTAATTGCGGAGGGAATTATGCATTTTCAATCTGAAAAGGTTCAATGAATCATTCCATTAAGTCCGCATTCAGACAAACAACATGAAAATAATGCAGTAGCGATACAATGCCATCAATAATCATTATAAAACAAGCAGTTAAAACACCCCCTTATAAAGATAAAAAATATAATAAAAATAAATAGATCATTTTCAATGATATATTTACTTCATCATAGAAATAAAACCAATATTTCGTAAACAATTAACGCCAGTGGAAGGGTGTATATTATTGATCGCATAACGCGTTGGCATCGGGATTTTCCCCTCGACAAAATGCCCACTTTGGTAAAACACCCTCTTTCACTTTGAGGTACACTAACCCTCTTTGTTCCACAAACCTCAGGCATACCATGACCGATTTAATTGCTCGTCCCCGTCGCCTGCGCAAGTCACCCGCACTACGCGCTATGTTTGAAGAGACAACACTGACCTTAAACGATCTGGTGTTGCCGATTTTTGTTGAAGAAGAGATTGACGACTACAAGGCCATCGAAGCCATGCCTGGCGTGATGCGCATTCCTGAAAAACATCTGGCGCGTGAAATCGAACGTATCGCCAATGCAGGGATCCGCTCGGTGATGACCTTCGGCATCTCCCATCATACCGACGCCACCGGCAGCGATGCCTGGAAAGAGGACGGTCTGGTCGCCCGTATGTCGCGCATTTGCAAAGAGACCGTGCCGGAAATGGTCGTGATGTCCGACACCTGTTTCTGCGAATACACCTCTCATGGCCACTGCGGCGTGCTGTGCGATCACGGTGTGGATAACGATGCTACCCTGCTGAATTTAGGTAAGCAGGCGGTGGTTGCTGCCGCTGCGGGTGCTGATTTCATCGCGCCATCGGCTGCGATGGACGGGCAGGTGCAGGCTATCCGCCAGGCGCTGGATGCTGCCGGTTTTACCGACACGGCCATCATGTCCTACTCCACCAAATTTGCCTCCTCTTTCTACGGCCCGTTCCGTGAAGCAGCCGGTACGGCGCTGAAAGGCGATCGTAAAACGTATCAGATGAACCCGCTCAACCGTCGGGAAGCTATCCGTGAATCCCTGCTCGATGAAGCCCAGGGCGCAGACGCCCTGATGGTGAAACCGGCGGGAGCCTATCTCGACATCCTGCGTGATATTCGCGAACGCACCTCGCTGCCGCTGGGCGCGTACCAGGTCAGCGGCGAGTACGCGATGATCAAATTCGCCGCCATGGCGGGTGCGATCGATGAAGAGAAAGTGATCCTGGAAAGCCTGGGTGCGATCAAACGCGCGGGTGCGGATCTGATCTTCAGCTACTTTGCGCTGGATCTGGCTGAGAAGAAAATTCTGCGCTAAGGCGCAACGGTGCCGGGGGGCGGTTTCGCCTGACCCGGCCTGCTCTCCCTGCCTCACGAAACTTCACCAAACTGCAATACAACCGACATTTCCCCCTTCTACTGTCATCGCAAGACGGCAGGAGGAGTGATCATGTTTAGTCTCGATAGTGTTCTCGATGACCTTTGGCCTCAGGCGAGGCCGGCACCCTGGCAAAAAAGTCTGTTAAAAAGGCTGTTTTACGAAGAAGAATTCCAGCAATTTGCCGCAGCACACCGCCACCTGAAAGGACTGGATATGGTGGAGCAAGTTCTGGAGCACCTTGATATTCTCTGCACCGTTTCCGCCCGCGATCTCGAACAAATCCCCGAACATGGCCCTCTGGTTATCATTGCCAACCACCCGACAGGTACTCTGGACGGGCTGGCGCTGATGTACGCCGTCTCGCGCGTGCGACGCGATGTCAAAGTCGTGACCAACCGGATGCTGACCCACCTGGAGCCGCTAAGCTCGCTGTTTATCCCGGTCGATAATATGGGCGGCAGGACGGCAAAAACGTCGCTGGTACAGATGGAACAACATCTGCAAAACGCGGGCGTGCTGATCTTCTTCCCGGCGGGTGAAGTTTCCCGGCCGACGCGAAAAGGCATTCGCGATAAAAAATGGCACTCAGGATTTATCAAACTCGCCACCAAACTGCGCGCCCCGCTGCTGCCGGTACATATTCAGGCGCACAACAGCCTTCTCTTTTATGCCAGCACGCTGGTGTCGCCGACGTTATCCATGCTGCTGCTGATGCAGCAGATGTTCCGCCGTCGCCATAGCCAGCTGCCGATTACAATCGGTCAGCAGATTGCCTGGAGTGACTGGTATAGCGCCACCCTTTCGTCGCGTGAGATGACCGAAAAGTGCCGTCAGCACGTGATACGTCTTGGCAAGGGAGTGCCTGGCGTCTTTAAAACCCAGTGCGCCATTGCCCGTCCGGAAGACCGGGCTACGCTAAAACGCGAGCTGGCGCAGGCTGAATGTCTGGGCAAAACCGGCGATGGAAAATCCATCTATCTCTGGCAGCGTAACGGCCAGGAAGAGGCGCCATTGCTACGCGAACTGGGCCGCCTGCGTGAGATTGCGTTTCGCGCGGTGGAAGAAGGGAGCGGTAAGCGCCGGGACACTGACAGCTACGATGATGATTATCTGCATCTGATCTTATGGGACGATGAGGATCTGGAGATTGTCGGTGCGTATCGCTTTATGCCCACCGCCAGACAAGTGGAGCGTCGGGGGCCGGAAGGACTGTACAGCTACAGCCTGTTCCACTACGACGACAAAATGCAGGATGTGCTGGAGCACGGCATTGAGCTCGGGCGCAGCTTTATTCAGCCGCGCTACTGGGGACGCCGCGGTCTGGACTATCTGTGGTCAGGCATTGGTGCCTATCTGGCGCGTTATCCCCACTACCGCTATCTGTTTGGTCCGGTCTCGATTTCCGGCGGCTTACCGCCCGCCGCGCGGGATCTGCTGGTGGCGTTTTACCGCCTTTGGTTCCCGGCAAGCCATCCACTCGCGGCGTCACGCCAGCCCTACCCGGCATCGCTTCCGGACGTGCTGGCGCAGTTTGGCGGCGTGGATTATGTCGACGATCTGACGAAGCTAAAATCCCTGCTCGGCAATCTGGGCTGCGGCATTCCGCCGCTCTACAAGCAGTATTCCGAGCTGTGTGAACCGGGTGGCGTACAGTTTATTGATTTCGGGAGCGACCCGGCATTCAACAACTGCGTTGACGGCCTGGTGCTGGTGGATTTGTGTTATCTGAAGGCGAACCGCTATCAGCGCTATATTGAGGCGCATTTGTAACCCTGCTTTCCCCTCTCCCGTCGGGAGAGGGTCAGGTGAAGGCATCAGCCCGCACGGTAAAACGGTTTATCCCCTAAAATCGTCGCCCGCTGCATAATCCGACGCTGCGGCAGATAATCTGCGTTCGCATAGTGTTGCGTCACGCGATTGTCCCAGATCGCCAGATCGTTCTCCTGCCAGCGCCAGCGCACCTGAAATTCCGGCCTGGTGATATGGGCAAACAGGAAGCTTAACAGCGCATCGCTCTCTTTTTCCGTCACGTCTACGATCCGCGTCGTAAAGCCTTCGTTCACAAATAACGCCTGCTTACCGGTCACCGGGTGCGTACGCACCACCGGATGCAGCAGCGGCGGATGTTTCGCGACCGCGTCCTGCCAGCGCAGATGTTCCTCTTCGCTTTTCCGGTACTTGTACTCCTGGAAGGATTTTTTGAAGTCATGTTCGGCCCGCAACCCGCTCAGCAGCGTCCGGAACGGTACGGACAGCCCCTCGAAGGCGGCGATACCGCTGGCCCATAGCGTATCTCCACCGGTGTCCGGCAACAGCTTCGCCGCCAGTATCGCCCCTGCAGGTGGCGTTTCGATAAACGTCACGTCGGTATGCCAGTTGTCGTTGTCCGGCGGATTATCGTTATGGGTATCCAGCACGATGATCTCCTCCACGCCTTCCGCATGGGGATAGACCGGGTGAATATGCAGATCGCCGAAGCGCAGAGCCAGCGCGCGCTGCTGCTGCGGGGTGATCGCCTGTTCGCGCAGGAACACCACCTGATGGCGCAGCACCGCGTGGTACAACTGCTCGAACTGGTTATCGCTCAGTGGACGGGTCACGTCCAGGCCGGAGACCTGCGCACCAATGTATGGCCCCAGCGGGGTGATGGTCAGACGTTCACTCATTGTATTTCTCCATGCCAGGGCGTCAGACGTCGCTGTAGCGCGCGCAGCCCCAGTTCTAATCCAAAGGCGATCACGGCGATCACCGCGATCCCTGCCAGCACGACGTCAGTCGCCAGAAACTCTCCCGCCGACTGCACCATAAACCCTAATCCGCGCGTGGCGGCGATCAGCTCAGCCGCCACCAGCGTTGACCAGCCCACCCCAAGGCCAATGCGCAACCCGGTTAAAATCTCCGGCAGCGCGCCCGGTAAAATCACAAACAGCAGCACCTGAAGACGGCTGGCACCTAGCGACTGCGCCGCGCGGATCCGCACCTGCTGTGCACTCTTCACCCCAGCCAGTGCCGACATAGCAACCGGGGCAAAAATCGCCAGATAAATCAGCAAAATTTTCGAGGTTTCCCCGATGCCAAACCAGATAACCATCAGCGGCAGATAGGCCAGCGGTGGGACCGGACGGTAAAGCTCAATCAGCGGGTCGAGAATGCCGCGCACCGTCGGGCTCAGCCCCATCGCGATGCCCACCGGGATGCCAATCACTACCGCCGCCAGCAGCGCCACCAGAATACGCGCCAGACTGGCACCTAAATGCTGCCAGAGCGTGGCATCCATAAAACCCTGCGGCCCGGCGATAGTGATGAGTTTCGCCAGCACCTGTCCCGGTGGCGGAAGGAACAACGGGCTTACCCACTGTTGCGCTGCCACCGCCCACCAGACTGCGAGCAATACCAGCAACGTGCCCGCACTCAGCGTGATCTGGCGAGAGAACGGCCAGCGTAACGCGAGACGAGGGCGGCGCGTTTTCTCACTGAAGACAATGCTCATGAGAATGCCTCCCGTTGTTCAAATACGCGGCTTAAAACATATTCGCGCTGTTCAATAAACAGCGGATCGGATTTGATACTGCGGACCGGTTCACCGGCCACATAGCGACGGGCAAAGCTGAGCGGCAACCGCTCCAGCACACGACCCGGCCCCGGCGAAAGCAACACCAGTTCGGTCGCCATAAACACCGCCTCTTCGATATCGTGGGTAATCAGCAGTACCTGCTTGCCCGTTTCGTGCCACAGGCGCAAAAGCAGCGTTTGCATCTGCTCACGGGTGAAGGCGTCCAGCGCACCAAACGGCTCATCCAGCAGCAACAGCTGTGGGTTTGCCGCCAGCGCACGGGCAATCCCGACCCGTTGACGCTGGCCACCGGAAAGCTGCCAGATAAAACGTTTTTCAGCGCCCTCCAGCCCCACCTTTTTTAGCATCTCACGCGCGGTCGCCAGCCGTTGTTCACGGTGAACCCCCGCAAGCTGCAGGCCGAAGGCGACGTTTTCCTGCACGTTGCGCCACGGAAGCAGCCCTTCACTCTGAAAGACCACGCCGCGCTCTGCACCCGGGCCCTCGACCCGTTTCCCTTCCAGCTGGATGGAGCCATGCTGATACGGTACAAACCCGGCGATCAAATTCAGCAGCGTGGTTTTGCCGCACCCGGACGGACCCAGCACGACCAGCAATTCACCGCTGTCCAGCGTCAGGTTGATCTCCTCCAGCACAGGTTTACCGCCGTAATCAGCAGACAGATTTGTAATATTCAGCATCGTTTCCCCCTTATTTCACAAAGCGATCGGTCACGTACTGGCTGTAATCTGTCGCCACCGCAGGCACTTTGCCCTGCTCTTTCAGAAACGTAGCGGTATCGACAATCGCTTTATTGACCGGCCCATTGAGCTGCTGGACCTGTTGTGCAGGCGTGAGATAGGTATTGCCTTTCACCAGCCCCGGCACGTCCGCTTCCGGAACGCCGCTCAGGCGCGACAGTTTTTCCAGATTGCCCGTCTCTTTCAGCCACGCATCGGGGTTGCTGAGATAAGGCTGTTGGGCGTCAATGGCGCTTTTAGCAAACGCCTTCACCACGTCAGGGTGTTTCTCCGCGAAGTCTTTACGCACGACCCACACGTCAAGCGTCGGCGCCCCCCACTGCCCCACCTGTTCGGAATCTGTCAGCACGGTGCCGTCTTTTTCCAGCTCATTCACGGCAGGTGCCCAGACGTAAGCACCGTCGATATCCCCACGCTGCCAGGCGGCAATAATTGCGGGTGGCTGCAGGTTGATGATCTGCACCTGGCCCGGCTTGATGCCCCAGTGTTTGAGCGCCGCCAGCAGGCTGTAATGGGTGGTGGAGATAAACGGCACGGCGATGCGCTTGCCAATCAGATCTTCCGGCCGGGTGATGTTTTTCTTCACGACCAGGGCTTCAGAATTCCCGAGCTGTGACGCCAGCAGGAAAACCTCAACAGGCACCTGCTGGCTGGCAGCCACCGCCAGCGGGCTGGAACCGATATTGCCAATCTGCACATCGCCGGACGCTAATGCGCGCACGACGGCCGCCCCGCTGTCGAATTTACGCCAGTCCACCTTCGCGCCGCTTTCTTTGGCGAAAGTGTTATCCGCCTGCGCAACTTTTGCCGGTTCCGCAGAGGTTTGATACGCGACGGTAACGTCTACCGCCTGTGCCTGAAATGCCCACAGCGCCAGCGCGCCGAGAAGTGTAATTCGCGATGAAATTGCCATTGTGACTGCTCCCCTTGTTGTTATGAGGGCAGTATTTCCGGCGCAGGAATTTTGATAAAGGAATAAAAAAGAATCGTTAATTCCGATTCGTTTTTAGAAAAAAAGTGGCAAAGGATAGTGAATTTTGTGGGGTTTATTCTGGCTCCCTCTCCCGACGGGAGAGGGATGAGGTGAATGCATCAGACGACACACGGCATCAGCGCTGCGCCTTTAGCTCTGCAATGTCTGTCGGCGTGGTCCGGCAACATCCTCCAATCAACTTCGCCCCGGCCGCCAGCCACTGGGGTAAATAGCCCGCAAGCGTTTCGCAGGCTTCGCCATGGTGATGCCAGGTTTTGGTCACGGCGTCATAATGCTCCCCCGAATTCGGGTAGACCACCAGCGGCAGTGCGGTGAGGCTGTGAAGATGTTTCAGCGCCGCGGTGGTATTTTCCAGCGCGATACAGTTGATCCCCAGCGCCACAATTTGCGGATAGCGTTCCAGCGCAGAAATCACATCGCGCAGCGGCGTACCGTCGCTGAGGTGCTCGCTGTCACGCAGGGTAAACGAGAACCATCCCCGGGCTCGGGGATACTCGGCCAGAAGCGCCACCAGCGCCTTGATTTCAGCAAAGGATGGCAGCGTTTCGCAGGCCAGCAGATCTGCCCCGGCATCCAGCAGCGCTTCCACGCGCGGGCGATGGAAATCGGTAAACGCTTCTGCGCTTCGCACGTAGTCACCGCGATACTCAGAACCATCCGCCAGGTATGCACCATACGGCCCAACCGATCCCGCGACCAGCAGCGTGCCTGCATGAGGGTTTTCCGCGAGATACGCTTCGCGCGCCTTACGCGCCAGCTCCACGCTTTTGCCAATCAGCGCACGGGATTGCGCCTCATCCAGGCCTCGTGCGGCAAACCCCGCAGGCGTGGCCTGATAGCTGGCGGTGATTGCCACCTGCGCTCCCGCCCGGTAGTAGTCCAGATGAACGTCGCGGATAAGATCCGGGTTTTCAACCAGCACTTTGGCAGACCACAGGCTGTCTGCAAGATTACAACCGCGCGCTTCCAGTTCCGTCGCCATCGCGCCATCCAGCACCACAAATGGCTGTTTTTCAAGGATGGCGGTAAGCGGATTATTCTGCGACATGTTCAGGCTCCTGCGATGTCATGTTTCGGGTCAGGTAGTAGGCACCATAACACAGGGCAACAAACGGAAGCCCGCAATAAAGGGCAATACGCTGACTCGGGTCAAATGCCAGACCAACACAGGCCACCACGCAGAGGATAAAGCCAAGCACCGGCACCAGCGGATACCACGGCGCGCGATACTGCAGAGCGGAAAGCGGCTGACCAGACTGAAGATGGCGACGACGGAAGACAAAATGCGACGCGCAGATGCTGATCCAGACCGCCACCACAGCAAAGCCTGAGATGGCGGACAGTGCGACAAACACCGTGTCCGGCGCCACCACGCTTGAGAACAGCGCCAGTACGCCGCCAAGCATTGAAACAGAAATCGCCGTCATGGGTACGCCGTTTTTATTAACGCGCGCAAAGCAACGCGGCAGCGTTTTTTCATTCGAGAGCGACCAGAGCATGCGGCCAGAAGCGTACAGGCCCGAGTTCGCCGCCGACAGGATGGCCGTCAGGATCACGAAGTTAAAAATATCAGCCGCGTACGGAATACCGACCTTTTCGAACACCAGTACAAACGGACTTTTTTCCACGCCCGCCTGATGCATCGGGATCAGCGCGGCCAGCACAAACACGGTACCAATAAAGAAGATGATCAGCCGGGCAATGGTGGTGCGAATGGCAACCGGAATCACCTTGTGCGGGTTTTCCGTCTCACCCGCCGCGATACCGATAAGCTCTGTCCCGGAGAAGGCGAAGTTCACCGCGACCATGGTCATCAGGATGGGCAGGCCGCCGTGCGGGAACCAGCCTTCGGCGGTAAGGTTGGTTAAGCCCGGCGCGGGAGAACCGTCCTGCATCGGGATAAAGCCAAACACCGCAGCACCGCCAAGAATAATAAAGGCAATAATGGTGATGACTTTCACCAGCGAGAACCAGAACTCGCCTTCGGCAAAGAAGCGCGTGGAGATGACGTTAAGGCCGAAGATCACCACGCAGAACACCACGCACCACGTCCAGACGGGCACCTGCGGGAACCAGTACTGCATACAGAACCCGGCGGCGGTAAAGCTCGACCCGAGCGCCACCGTCCAGGTAAGCCAGTAAAGCCACGCCACGGTATAGCCTGTTGCCGGGCCAAGATAGCGGGCGGCATAGACGTGAAACGCGCCGGTTTCCGGCATCGCAACGGAAAGTTCGCCCAGACACTGCATCACCAGCCAGACCACCAGCGCGCCAATCAGGTACGCCAGCAGCGTTCCCGCGGCCCCGGTCGTTGAAATGATATAACCAGTATTGAAAAATAGCCCTGTCCCAATGACCCCACCCAGCGAGAGCATAATCAGGTGGCGTGTTTTCATGGTGCGCTTAAGCTGCCCATTTTCTTGTTGTGTTTGCATATTACCTTCTATACGTATGGACATCTAAACATCCAAAGAAGGTGTGTTATACCGCGATTGTTAAGAAAAAGCTAGACGACCAGACGTAATCGAGCGCGCCGCGCGCTGAGTCTGGGGTGGGTTGTGAGGA
Organism: Enterobacter sp. 200527-13; assembly: GCF_027924865.1. Taxonomy (NCBI): domain Bacteria; kingdom Pseudomonadati; phylum Pseudomonadota; class Gammaproteobacteria; order Enterobacterales; family Enterobacteriaceae; genus Enterobacter; species Enterobacter sp. 200527-13. The sequence continues at coordinate 58,020 of NZ_BSCM01000001.1, read as the reverse complement.
TCACATACAGGAACGGACGCCAGGCCATAAGCACCTCCGCAAGCAGATACTTACAGCATGGCGCGGACCCTGGCGTTCTTCGGTCAGTCAAAAGTGGTATCCGTAACGAGCGGGTTCATACGCGGGGTTTTACAGCGGCGCAATTCTTGGTAAATCCCTCAATCAGTTCTATAGTCGACACAGTTTCATCGTTACAGGATCAACTGATGCGCTTTAACGGACTTACCAAAGGTTTCTTTATCTTCATACTCGCCCTTGTCACCTGGGCTTTCTTCGACGTGCTCTCCCCCTACTTCTCCGCGATTTTATGGGCCGCCATTCTTACCGTTATCTTTAACCCGGTAAAAAACAAGCTGCGCGCGGCGATGGGCGATCGCAACGGACTGGCTTCGCTGTTAACCATCGGCATTATCTGCCTCATCGTCTTTATCCCGTTGATGGTGATCTTTTCATCGCTCGCCATTGAACTGAACGTGGTATACACCAAGCTGCAAGCGAACAATACCCAATTCCCGGAAGTGGTGGCGAGCATCTTTAACCACCTGCCAGGCTGGGCCAGCGGCTTCCTTGCGGATCACAATCTGACGAACGCGGCGCAAATCCAGAAAAAACTCTCCGATGTAGCCCTGCAGGGCGGACAGTATCTGGCCGGCAGCGCGTTTCTGATTGGTAAAGGGACGTTTGGCTTTGCGATCAGCTTTGGCATCATGCTTTATCTGCTGTTCTTCCTGCTAAAAGATGGTCCGTATCTGGTACGCCAGATCCTTGATTCGCTTCCTCTGTCTGATTTTGCCAAACAGCATCTGTTCGCCAAATTCGTCGGCGTCTCGCGGGCAACGGTAAAAGGTACGGCGGTAGTGGCGGTGGTTCAGGGCACGCTCGGCGGGATTGCATTTGCCATCGCTGGTATTGACGGTAGCGTACTCTGGGGCGCGCTGATGGCGTTCCTTTCGCTGGTTCCGGCCGTCGGCTCGGCCATTGTCTGGGTGCCGGCCGCCATCTTCCTGTTCGCCACGCATCAGCTCTGGCAGGGTCTCTTTATCGTTGGCTTCTTCGTCATCATTGTCGGGCTGGTGGACAATATCCTGCGTCCATTGCTGGTGGGGAAAGACACCAAAATGCCGGACTACCTGATCCTCATCTCAACCCTTGGCGGGATGGAGCTGTACGGCATTAATGGCTTTGTGATTGGGCCGCTGATCGCCGCGCTGTTCATCGCCTGCTGGAACCTGTTCTCCGGTCGCGATCACGCGGGTAACGCCGAAGAGCTGGATGCGGATTTCATCGAGGAAGGAAAAAACCCTCCAGATTTGTGATGATATGACGATAAAGACCACACCAGGCGGCACTGTGCCGCCTTTTTTTTCGCCTTAAATCAAACGTTTTCTATAATTTGAAAGAACGCCATCCTTCTCATGTCGTAAAAGGATCCACAGGTGCGAATCGCAACGATAACTAACTGGGCCTATGGTGCCACGGTCTGCCTGACCCTTGTCTCAGGCATCATCATGCTGATGGCATCCAATGCCGACACCGTGGAACGTCACGCCGTTGAACAGCGGCAGCGCTTTGATGAGCTGACGGAGGATATTGAAACCGACGCCTGGGCGCAGTCCGATTTAGCCCGCCTGTACGTGATAAAAAAAGATCCGCAAACCCTAAGACAATACAACCAGTCAGAGAACAACCTGAAAAATGTCGAGCTGAGGCTGGATAAACTGCGCGATAACGGCGCATCCGATGAGGAGCTGTCCCTGCTGCGGGAAGGTCTCAAGATTATCGATGCGCTTCAGGATGAACAGCAGACGGCCCTGACCAGTACAGAACGGGGAGAAGATGCCCAGGCCATTGCCCTGCTTTATGGTGCGCCCTATGAGCAGGCACTGGAACGCGCACAAAACCAGATTGATCACTTTCGCCAGATCCTCGACAAGCGGGTGATTGCGTCCGTGCAGGATGCCACCAAAAAATCGAAAGCGCTGCGTACGGCCTCTGAACTGATGGTTGGCCTGACCGCCCTGCTGTTTCTGTTTGTCCTGGGCTTTATCCTGAAACGCCGCGTGCTGCGCCCCGTGGTGCGTCTGAGCGACGTGGTACACCGTCTGGCGTCGCAGGATTACGCCGTCGAAACGCCGAATTTTAATCAGATTGATGAGATTGGCGATATGGCGCAGGCGATCCGTATTTTTCGTGAAAACGGCCTTGCCCGGCAACGGCTGGAAAAAGAGCGCGACGCCGACTGGGCTGTCCGCGAACTGCTGGCCCGCATGACGCAGCGGCTGCAAGGGTGTGAGAACTTTACCGATGTTATCAACGTGGCGGAGCTGTTTGCCCCCAATATCGCCCCGGGGGTCCCTGGCCGGCTCTATGTCCTTGACCGCGCTCCCTGGCAGATGCGCTGCGTTGCCCAGTGGCTCTCCCCCACGGGAGAGGAGATGACGTTTCATCCTGACGAATGCTGGGCAGTAAGGCGTGGTCAGAGCCATCCCCCGTTCAGCGGTAAGCCGGATATCGCCTGCTATCATCTGCCGGAATCACTGGCGTATCGTTCGCTGTGCGTGCCGCTCATTGCCCAGGGCGAGGCCATTGGTCTGCTCTCATTCCAGAATATCACCGCGGAAAATGCCCCTGCCCGTGCTTATCTCGAACTGATGGCCGAAGCGCTCGGTCTGGCGCTGGCAAACCAGCGGCTACGCGATGCGTTGCTGGAAAAAGCATTGTTCGACCCGCTGACCGGCTTGCGTAATCGCCATCATCTGGAAGATACGCTTCATACCCAAATGACACAGGCCATTCGTAACGGCGAACCCCTGAGTTGCATGATGATCGATATCGATCACTTCAAGAGTATTAATGACCGGTTTGGCCATGAAGCGGGTGATCAGGTTATTAAAAGCGTAGCGACGATTGTTCAGCGGGCTACCCATGACAACGGAATGGCTTTCCGCTACGGCGGGGAGGAGTTTTTAGTACTGCTTTCCGGTGCTGATGAAGAAGAAGCGCATGACTGTGCTCAACAGATTTACAACGGCGTACAAGGGTTGTCGCTACGTTATGGACTCACGGAGATTGGGCCAGTCGATGTTTCGATTGGTATCGCCAGCTATCCGCAGCACGCCCAGAGTGACAACCTGCTGCGTGCAGCCGATGTGGCTTTGTACCGGGCTAAAGAACTGGGTCGATCGCGGATTGTAAGTTTTGGGATGCTGGAGGCGGGCCAGACGTCATGTTGCGCCACTGATGCTTTCCCCTGTTCATGAGCGCGTGATAGCCCAAAGCACCACGATACCCAGCGCATTACTGCGTTTTTCAACATATAAGGTGTTATCGAGTTGATAGTCGCCCATTGGGTGACAAATACGTATCTTCTCTTTCAGTTCAGGTTCATATACTTCAGCCCCTTCACAATTATATCTGCCTACAGATTTATATTTGTAAGGAGCACTCCAGGACGACACTTTCCCATCCAGTAAATAAACCGCCGTAAAGACGACGAAAATGGCGAGAGGCATGCTGATAATAAAGGTGCCAATGAACACTTTTAGACGCTCAGAAAACGGCCAACCTTTCAACCGTCCCTTCCAGATAAAAATGACCATCAAAACCAGCGACAAGAGCAATGAGCCGGTCGCGATGTATTGCATTGCGAGAGCGTTAATAAATGTCACACGGTAAATTTCTACGCGCCAGGTAATAAAACAAATTACCAGCGTCAATACCCCAACAATCGCTGGAATCAAAAACGAATAAGACGTTTTTTTCATATTGCACCCTTCCCTTGTCGTTATTGCGTGGTCAGGAGATCAATCATCGCGCGGGTGGCAGCGGACTGGCGCCGGTGTGGCGCGAAGATCACCGAGAACGGCCGCGAGCGCCCGCGAAGGTGAGGAAGCACCTCCACCAGCTGACCGCGCTGTATCCTGTCCCGAACGATAAACTCATAGCTCTGGCAAATCCCCATACCGTGTTCAGCCAGGGAGACAACGCCAAGCACATCATCCGATGTTTCGATAGGTGAAACGGGTAGCCAGTCCACATCGCGTTCGTCTTCCCGAAACACCCACGGAGCGATGCGACCGGTGCGCGGCAAAATAAACGGCAGACACATGTGTCGGTGCAAATCATCCAGCGTTTGCGGAGTCCCCATCCTGTGAAGGTACGCGGGTGATGCGACCAGCAGCAAAGCGGCATCCTCCAGTTTACGCGCGACTAAACCACTGTCGGGCATCTGACCCAAACGAATCGCCAGATCGAACCCTTCAGCAATCAGGTCGACGTTGCGGTTGGTGATGTTCAGATCTACCTGAACGCGCGGGTAGTGTTGGGAGAATCGCGCCAGCAAGGGCGGCAGACGATAGTGCCCGTAGGTAGTCGGTACACTCATGCGCACGCGTCCGGTCAGGTCGCCTTCCTGACCCTGCCCATCACGTTCGGCTTCATCCAGCAGGGAAAAAGCAGAGCGCGCCTGCTCCAGATAGACTCGCCCTGCCTCGGTCAGGCCTACCCGACGGGTGGTTCGCTGTAAAAGCTGTCGTCCCAGACGCGTCTCAAGGCGGGAAACCGCACGACTCAACACCGAGGGCGTGGTGGACAGGGCGACGGCAGCAGCAGTAAATGAGCCGTGTTCAACGACAGCGATGAAGACCTCAACATCGCCAAGATAATCGAATTTTCTGCTCATTATGCTCTTTCAGGAACAAATGTTTTTCAATTCCGCTAATTTATCTCCTGTTGGGCGATGAGTAAAGTGTGCGCATTCATCACCAGAGGGTAAAATCATGGATCTTCAACTCACCGGTAAGACTGCACTCGTTACTGGCGCAACCGCGGGGATTGGTCTGGCCATCGCCCGCACGCTGGCGCGCGAAGGCGTGGCCGTCACCATTACTGGTCGTGACCACGCGAAATTGCAAAACGCCGTGGCAGACATTACCGCCGCTCAGCCTCAGGCGCAGGTCACCGCTATCGTTGCCGACCTGGGAAACGCTGAGGGTGCAAAAGCCCTGATCGCGGCCTGCCCTGACACCGATATTCTCATCAACAACCTGGGCTTTTATGAAGCCCGAGACTTCGCCGACATCACCGATGATGAGTGGCTGAACATGTTCAACATCAATGTCATGTCCGGCGTTCGCCTGTCACGGCATTATTTCCCGCGCATGCTGGAACGCAACTGGGGCCGGGTGATTTTTATGTCGAGCGAAGTCGGTGCGTTCACGCCGCCAGATATGGTGCATTACGGCGTCAGTAAGTCGGCGCAACTCGCCGTTTCGCGCGGTATGGCCGAACTCACGAAGGGGACGGGCGTTACGGTCAACAGCGTACTGCCTTCAGCGACCCGCTCCGACGGCATTATCGAATACCTGCGCCAGACCGCACCTGCACCGGGTATGACCGACCAGGAGATCGAAGCGAATTTCTTCCAGACCTACCGTCCCAGCTCTCTTATCGCGCGAATGATCGATGCTGATGAGATAGCCGCGATGGTCGCGCTGCTGGCGAGCCCGCTGGGCGCTGCCTCTAACGGTGCCGCGGTGCGCGTCGAAGGTGGCACCTTCCGCTCCATTCTTTAATGCAGCAGCCGTCATGACCTGAGGGGAATCAGTGTCCCCTGCTTCCCCTATTTACCGGAGCATAGAAATGTTCAAACGTACCCGTAATATGTCCGCCATCGCGATGGCAATGTTGTTCTCTTTTGCGAGCGTAGCCAGCGCAGCGAACCAGGCCCCTCTTGAGCACTGGCGCAGCTATACCGGCGTAACCTGGAATACGCCTGAGAAGGGGGATACGCCGACGCCGTTTTCCGGCTCGGTTAACGCGCCCATCGCAGGCATCCACTTCGATGCAAAGGGAAGAGCCTTTGTCAGCACCCCTCGACTGGTTTCAGCCGGTGCACCCGCGACGTTAAGTATTCTTGATACGACCGTGCAGACCGGACCGGCGCGCCTCACGGCATTTCCGTCCCGCGAGGGTAATGCGGTGGAAACCGCTCCCGATCAGAACCTGCGTAACGTGCTTGGCTTCTATATTGACCGTAAGAATGGCTGGCTGTGGGCCCTGGATATGGGGTTCGTCGCGGGAGAAGCGGAATCCCCCGTGGGTTCGCAGAAACTGATGGTGCTGGATCTGAATACCGGCCGCACGATCAAACGCATTCCACTGGATGGCGTGGCAGATCGCAAGGCGAGCTTCCTCAATGATGTGGTTGTTGATGAGACGCGCCGTGTCGCCTACATCTCCGACAGCGGCTCGCGCAGTGCGCCTGAGAACCGCGTCGGTCTTATCATCGCCGATTTCGCAACCGGCACTGCCCGACGCGTGCTCGACCGTCATCCAGACCTGCAGATTGAGCCGGGTGTGAAGGTGGTCTCGCACGGGGCTGAAGTCTGGCCTGGTCATCCATTACTGATTGGCATCAACGGTATTGCGCTGTCTCCGGATACCGGCACGCTCTACTGGACGGTGACGACAGGGACCCATGCATTTGCGGTACCGACTGACATTCTGCGAAAGCCAGGTGCTGACGATGCGCAGATTGCGGCGCAGATCCGGGATCTTGGATCGGTGGGAGGCAATACCGACGGTATCGTGACCGATGCCGAAGGCAACCTCTATATCACCGATGTGACACACAACGGTATTGTCAGATATGAACCGAAGAGCGGCTCAATGACCCTGATGGCGTCAAACGACGGCGTACACTGGCCGGACACGCCGGCCATCAATCCGGACGGGGATCTGATCTTTACCTCCAGCAGCCTGAACGACCATTTTGCTGGCGCGGTCAAACCTGGCCAGGAGCGCTATGACGTATGGCGTTTACCCCTGAAGGCGTTGCAGGATAAGCGCCAGTAACGCGACTGCGCATGCTCCGTACTGGAAACACTACACGCTCACAGGGACTCTCCTTGTGGGCGTGTACATTACTGACGGCGGTGTATGCGAGATAACCGGTGCAGCCAGAAGCAAACGGGCAATGACAGCAACAGAAAAAGGCAAAATGCGGCCAGGAATGCATCCGTTGTAGTAAAATGCAGGACTGAAGCCGCCAGTCCCCCTGCGATTCCACTGAGCACTACCAGGCCAAAAAACACCCACCCGGTAGAATACCAGAGAATATTGTTGATTAGTCTTCTTATCATCTGCTGAGTTCTGCGAATAATATTGGAATGAATAAGATATCGGTTTGAGAACGCCGGACATAATCCCTGCCGCCATATCAATGGGGCTGAAAATCGCTGTATCCGAAACGACCCGTTCTTACCGGTATACATTGACGCTGAAACTGCCGGTATTATCAGAGTATCCAACCTCTGTATCGGCAATATACAGATGCAGGGTACCGCTCTGGGGAGCCGCCCATTTATATACTCCACCGCCTATATAATAACCTTTTCCAGAGGTATCAAATCTCGCCTTCAGCACCTTATCATTGCAGGTAATGAGCCCTTCTTTCACCCTGCCATCCGGCACCGCCAGCGCAAATTCTTCTTTACCGTATTTAATCCAGCCAGAGGCCATTATCGTTATCTCATCACCGGCATTCAGTTGCAGGCCTGTATTAATACCGGCAGGAATATTTGCAGGAACTTCTCCGGACCATTCTGGCTTAGCCGTCATGCTATTCTCCTTTATCAAACTTCATTAACATTACATTTGATGCGTGCTTTTCATCAATCAAAGACAAAACTCCCCTGCATGTGACAGACATCACATTTAGTATTCATAACATTTCATCATGGATGCATATGAATATATTTATCTTTTCCAGACTTATGTCGAAAGAATAATGCTATTTCTTTTTTTACGCTGCGATTTATATAAATCCACCAACACAACCAGACACTAAGTCACTGATTTGAAATTGTTTTTAATGTTAACTATAGGAATAATCGCACTTTTAATCATGACTGTAATTATACCTTTAGTAAATTAATTACCATACCCGAATGGCGGTAATAATAGGTACACAAAGCAGTGAGAGGGCGCATTACAGCACCGCCTGCCGTGATATCCGCCCAATAAAAAACATCTACCTTTCCACTTAATTTCACGCCTCCCCGACGGAAAAGGAATGGGTTAACAAATATCCACCTAGTTACCCTGTGTATTACTTTTTGGTTTCAACATATACCTCTCACTCACACGCATTACCGCTCTGGAGTAACAAAACACAGCATGAGATTAATCCTAATATTTAATTCGCAGAACTGCAGCAGACGGGAGACGAACGGAAATCATCAGCATCATTTTCAGAATATTATTTGCTGAGTGGCATATCTGTTTATATTCTGATTGTGAATGCCGTACCCCTTAGTAACAAAAAACATTATCTATAGGCTATTTATTACCTCATACCACTGACAAGCTGGACGCTGTCACGATTACGGAGAATTATATGACTGTTTCACCTGCATGGTCGGGCAATATCGACGCAACTGCTGACACGGGCATTAATACCGGACTTAAACTAAAAGCCGGGCAAAAAATCAGTATTATTGCGGAAGGATGGATTAAATACGGTAAGGAAGACTACGCCCTGGCATCGCCATACGGCAGGCTAAAAGAGGGCTTTGTCTTACGGAACGATAAGGTGCTGAAAGCCCGATTCAGTGCATCCGGAAAAAGCTATGACATTGGCAGTGGTGTTTACCAGTGGTCGGTACCGGAAGACGGTGAGCTGATTCTCGTGGTCAGTGACTCTTCACATCGCGACAACAGCGGCGCTTTCAGCGCGGTTGTGTATATCGCTGAAGACGAAAAGAAAGCGGCGGCTAAAAAGGCGGACTGGAAAGGTCATGTTCCCGCAACGCGCAGTGACTGGACCCACACCGGCGTATCCGTGAGCAAAGGGGACAAGGTGATGCTGATTGCAGCCGGTACCGCTCAGTACGACAGCCGCGGTCGCAGCTTTGGACCTGACGGCGACAGCCAGCATCCGTCAGCGCAAAAACCGGATCCCACTTTTGTCCTGCCAGAAGCACTGGCGGGGAAATTACTGATCAAAGCGGGTGAACATATTTACGGTATCGGAAGCGGCGATAGCGACTGGGAAGTCCCTGCTGATGGCGAAATTTCATTCATTTTTAACGATACAAATGTTGCGTCTGAATACGCCAATAATACGGGAGGCTATGACGTCAGGTTTGTTGTGCTCGGTTGAAATGCCCGCAGGGAGGCAACGTGCCATTCACTGCCTTCCCTGCCGGTTCACTGGAAAACAAAAATGAACGTTAATGGAGCCCCTGATATGAGCATTATGGACAATAAAAAAGTTGATTTGGTTTTCATCATCGACAGCAGTCTTTCAATGAAGGATGAAGCGGAAGCGCTCTGTGCAAAACTTGAGAGCGCCATTGAGGAGGCCAGAAAAGCCTGCCCTTCGGATTTACGAACTGATTTTCTGGGTATCGAAGGCGTTTTTGCCGGCACCAAATTTAATAAAACGGTCCGTCAGTTCCTGACGAGCGAGGCCGGTGCTAACCCGTCCGCCCTGAAAGGCAGAGAGTATGTCAAAGAGGGGAACCCCGCTCAGGAAGATGTGGCGCCTGCCGCGGAGGACGTTATTCGTCATTACAACTGGCGTGACGGCGCTGAAAAGAATGTTTTTGTGCTGGGAGATGAAAGTCTGAAAGGCGGAGAGATGATCCTGGATGCGGGCTGCATCAAAGCCTGCGATGATGCCATTGCCACCGCCCTGGAGTACGGTGTCAAAATCCACTCCTATCTGGGCACGCCTCATGCCTCATTACCTTACCCCACCCCGGATGATGAGAAAGCCATGGTTCGGGAATACAAGCGCCTGGCGCTTCGTACGGGTGGTGAGCATTATATTTACACCTCCGGCATTGCCGATTTTGCCTCGGTTTTAAAAAGCACCATTTGCGCCAGTAAGGCCACGCAACACGACAGCGTGGCGAACAAAAAAGAAGAAGCAGATGCGCTGGAAGGTAAAACGCCAGCGAAGACGCCTGGTAATGGCAGCGATCTGTGCGCACAGGCCCCTGAGATTGTCCGGGCGGTGAATACGCTTGCTGATGTACTTAAGAACCTGATTGACGCTTGCGCCAGCGACTGTCGTTGCAAAGAGAAAACGCCCCCTTGCCCGTGTCAGGAACATCACAACAAACCGGTGCCCCCCTCCTCACCCCCCGCTGCGCCGGACACTCCCCTTGTCAGTCCCGAGCCAACACCATTCCTGGATGAGAGTAAGTTTACGAATAATCACCTGAATCACTGGCAGTTCGGACCGGCAACGCCTGAGCATGAGTTTTACTCAGAAGGTGGCGCGACCATGATTCGTTTTCCGACCACCAATGTTAAAGGCCGGACACACAATGGCGTGCTGCTTTATAAACATTATTCGGAACTCCTGCCGGGGAAACGCTATCGCTTCAGCCTTCAGGCTCGCAGGGACAATGACTATAAGGTGATACCCGAACTGTCACTTCGGGTGGCAGGCCAGGATATTACCTCGGTTACAGCACTTGCCGTGAAAGGCGAGTGGGTCACGCTGTCAGGAGAGTTTACGGCGGCACAGGGCGATAATGTGCTGGAAATTTTCAGCCATAAAGCCAGCGGCGATGGTAACGATTTCAGCATTACTGGAATCACAGTAAAATCAGTCGATTGATTTTGTTACGCTGAATTCATTTCAGATATGAAGTGATGCCGGTTTGGCTACGCGTTGGTTAAACCAGGCATCACTGCTTAGCCAGTGTGCGTCACGCTTGAGATAACGTTGGTCTGGCCCGGTAATACACGGAGGGCATGATTACCCTCGTCGACAGGTTTACCTGAGCATTTAAATCCGCGAGTTACCAGGGAAGCGCAATTTTCTCATCATTCGCTTTCTCGCCGTAATACAAAGAAGGCAGGAAACGAGACAAGAACGTGAACTCTGTATAACAGTGTCGCATAAGCGCTAATCCAACGTCATCGGCAGGTTCAGCGTGGTCGTCATTACTCATACCCAGAATAAACCGGCTACGCAGCACACACCCAAAAGGCGTATCCCGGACAACATGTAGCATTTGTCCGTCCAGCGGGTCGCCCTGACTATCCAGTTCAGTTTTTTCACCGAAGCCTATCCTTGCGGCAATGATTGCCGAGACACTCCCATCCGCCATTGCCTTGTCGACAGCCATTTCGCCAAATACCGATGCAGGGTGATGGAATTTAAGACGCGCGGGAATGGGAGGGATTTCAGCTAATGATTCAACTGCATGGATGCTTGCGCCGTAAAAACTTTCCCCACGCTTCCAGTTGGCGTCCCATCCACGATGTTCAACATGATCAACGGGATGCCACCATTTTATATGCTGCGTCGTTTCAAAGAAGGTAAACCACCAGTTAATCATACGTCCTTTGCAGCCATGTAAATCAGTGCGTACCGCGACCAGCAGACTCCCGTCATCCAGACGTTTAATACCTGTCTCCAGCGGCATGGGAGAAGGATCAAGCAATGCCGAATAATCCAGCCAGGGCCTGGCAATATCGTGTTGTCGCATTTTTTTCTCCATTAGCATTGGGAAATTCGCACCATTTAGGAAACGAAGTGCGTTTCCTAAACATTACCGATAGAATGGTCGTATGACAAGCGAAAAGGAATCTCAAGGATGACCTCACCAACCAAACCACGCGGACGCCCCTCAGTCCCTGAGGAAGAGGTGAAGAAACAAATCATTGGTAGCGCGATGGCCTTGCTCTTTGACAAAGGCTATGACGCCACAACAATTGAGGCGGTTGCATCGCATGCAGGCGTTGCCAAAAAGACCGTCTATCGCTTTGCGAAAAACAGGGAGGAATTGCTTGGCCTTTCAGTTCGAAACTGGACGGATAACTATGCCCCACTCCTGCAGAGCGATCCGACAGATAAGAATGACGTTTTACCGGCGTTAAGAAAATTACTGGCTGCGATTTGTGGTCAGGCGCTATCAGTAACCGCCGTGAAAATGTTTCGTCTTCTCAATACTGAATTTCCTGGTAAAGATGATCTCCTCAAGAAATACAATGAAAATGGCATAGCGCGCGGCCAACAATTACTCACTGAGTGGATTATACGACAGCAAAAACAGGGCTGGTTGCCGATGTTACCTGCAGATACCAGTGCCAAAGTCATACTCGCCATGTGTGTCGCCGAACCTCTTCGGCAGGCGGCGATTGGTTTAATTGATCCCGTTGAGAAAACCGATATTGAGGCACATTTGGATTCTTGTATGCCTTTTATTTTACTTATATTCAGGCAAGGTGATGAATGACATAGCACCTGGCGATTCGTGTAGAGTGTCACGCTTAGTATTTGTGCGACCTATACAACTACAGGTCGCCACGTACTTACATCCCTGATATAGCCATTGTTAACCATAGAGGTAACTGTTGGTTATAGAATCTAATGAAAAAAGATCGTAACTTGTGACTCATAACCTCTTTACTTTATTGTTTTTAATGGTTTTTATTTTTTGTCGATAATAGGAACCAACAAACCAACGCAACATACTGATTTATTATGAAAATTTAAATTCGATAAATAAAACTATACACATCCCTATACACATCAGCGATAGCGTTCATTTTTTGGACCTGATTCTGGGTAAGAAAAAGTTTTTTTACACTTAACTGTTCACACTATTCACCTCGATTATTTATCATTTAATATCATGTGGTTAGATGGTGATGAGTTGGTGAAGAGTGAACAGTTGCCTCTTCACCATTGTGATTTTTGCTCGTTCTGGATGTGCCCGGTCAGGCGATGAGCGGGGGGATAAAAAGTTTTTTTGGAGTTTGACTGTTCACACTGTTCACCTCTTGTTTTTTATCAATAATTTCATAGTGATAAAGGGTGAACATACGGTGAAGGGTGAACAGTAGATTGTTCACCCTTCATAGCAGAAAATATAAATTGCAGGTAAGAAAGACTATCCTGGCGCAGATGAATTAGTATTGTGTTTTGATATTAAGCAAAGCTTTCTCAATTCTGGCTAGATTTTCAGCAATCTTTTTCTCATTACTGTTATCTGAGGCATCCACCCTAGCCAACGATAACAATTCAATATAACTTTCATTAGTAATATTTTTTGCGAAAGGGTTCTTGCTATTAGCTTTACGGAAAGTTGTAGTTACTCTAATTTTGTGGTCACCTAAAATCTTCTTCGAATCAGCGAAATTTCCAAGCCTCAATATCCTGCATGAACCAGGTGCAAGGAATGGTATGCCTGAAACCAATGCACCTTTCGTTAACGCACTATACTCACTATTAGGCAGTGAATTCTTAAAGGTATTTTCATTAAAACTGAAGGTTACATCTTTTGCAGCACTTTTACCTATATTCTTAATTACAATATTTAAAACAGTTTTGACTTCATTGTTTTGTTCAAGGTAAACAATGACGTCTGGGTAGGTGCTCTCTTTGTAAACAAGGTAACTAATACATGATGAGCCAACGGCAACTAACATTGTTAATATATTTATTAATAACCCACCAGTCTGAAAGTAATCCATTTCCTACCTCTCGAAAAACAGATGAAATATTCGACCATTATACACATCTCGTAAATCGTTATGTTGGTAGTTAAAGTAACAGACCGGCTATAGCCGGTCTGAGTTAGGTTATGTAACTGCGGGTTCATCGCATTTCGGCAGCCAGTCGCCGTAGCTCTCCTCTTTCAGCGACAGGTTGGTCTGTATTCCCTGCTTTGTGTGCCGCTTCTCATAATTCAGGCCGTACTCTTTCAGCATCATGGGCAGCCCCAGCCCGAACATTTTCAGGCTGAGCACGTTTCTGTACCCGTTAGCCTCCATATAGGCCAGATACGCGTGATAAAGATATTTACGGTAATTACGCGGGACAATGCTGGCATTACCCATAAACATCCCATTAGGCTGTGGAAGCATTTCCAGATAGCCGCAAAAATCAAACGTCGGGTCAGTATCGCGCTTGATGCTGAGTGCCTCGTCGGAGTTCTGCTGCGACTGGAGCAGTGCGCGGGCGGTCATCGGGTCGCTGAATTTCTGCATAAGCTGGCGCACGATAACGGCCAGCTCGCGCGCAATCTTATCCCTGAGCTGCGGGTCGCGTTCTTCCGGCGCAATCTGCTCCGGGAAGTGAATAATCACCCGGCGGCGGGAGACACCGCCGCTGCGGTCGGTGAAGCGCATTGGGTTGTTATTGACGGCCAGAATCACCGCCGGAATATGTGTTGAATACGGATTCTGGTATTTCGGGTCAACCGAGACCTCATCGCCGCCGGTGATGGCTTTAAGTCCTGCGCCGTCACCGCTCCATTTTTCCTGGTCAGGCAGACGGATAAGCGAGAAGCCAATCAGGGAGGCACGCTTGCGCGAGTCTTCCAGCGTGTCGATGTCGGCTGACGTGGCGTTATCTTCCCCGGCGAGCAGGGTCGCGATTTCGGCGAGAATGCTTTTGCCACTCCCGCCGGGACCGGTGACTTCGAGAAAGAGCTGCCAGTCGTAGCGGTTCGCCAGTACCATAAACAGCGCAGCGAGTATTACGTCGCGTTTTTGTGGATTTTTACCGGCCGCCCGGTCGAGCCAGCGCCAGAAGTTCGGCGCGTGAGTCTCCAGCATTTCGCCTTCCACCGGCGGGGTAAAATCCACGTCGCACAGTGTTCGCAGCCAGTGCGATTTGTGGTGCGGGCTGAATATGCCGCTTTGGGTATCGAACACCCCGTTGCGAAAACCAATCAGACGACGCGCCGGTGTAGCCTGCTGCGGAATAATCAGTTTCAGGGTCTCCACCACCGAGGCAATTTTCCAGGACGAGAACAGGGCGCGCAGACGCTGGAATAAATCAGCCACATTTCGTGAGAAAGTGGCGGCAGGGATATTTTTCCAGATGCCGTTTTCATAGCGGGACAGGAGCTGGCCATTCGCATCCACCGCCAGCGCTTCGCCGTAATGCTCATGCACCCGCAAGGCCTTGTCGCTGGCGCTCATGGCGGTAAATTTCGCCTCACTCATGGTATCAAACGGACTTTGTGCCGGAGGACGGATAGCGTCATAAATGGCTTTGCGCGTGGCTTCCTCGGCGTACTGTATAAACGCATCATTCCAGTCACCGAACACCGGCGGCAGGGCAACAATGCCCTCACAGGCATTTGCGGCCGCAGCGGCTTTACTCTGGCCGTCGCCGTTAAGGTCACGGTCGGCAGCGAGCACAATCTGACAGGCCGGGGACTTCTGACGGGCAAGGCTCGCCAGAGAAAGGAGGTTCACGGAGGACAGTGCTACCATGACGGTTTCCCCGGTCAGGTGATGCACGGTGAGTGCGGTCGCATAACCCTGTGCAATCCACAGGCGTTTTCCGGCCTGTTTTTTCCCTTCGATGACATGACATGCCCCTTTGACCTGACCGCCTTTCAGGGTGCGTTTGAGACCGTCAGCATTGATAAGCTGAAGGTTAACCAGTGCGCCGGTATCGTCATACAACGGGACAACCACATCACCGGCGCGGAACGTCACGCCGCCGGTTTTATGTATGGCGGTGAGCGTCAGACATTCCAGAACGGGGAAAACCTTGCAGGTGAGGTAGGCATTGCCGCTTGCCGGTCGGTTTTTCTCCATAAGCCTGACGGCCGGCGCGGCCTGAGCCAGTTCATGCACCTGCATTAATAGTGACCTCTTAAGCGGGCAGTCGTGGCGGGGAGAGCATTGCGCGCTACTAATGATTAATATTTAGGTATCACGCGATAAGAACCTCTCTAATCCTATTAATTATTCCGGCCTTCCTTATCGGATTATTTGATTCTATATACTCACTCATCAATGCAGTTAATTCACCATCATTTATATATTCATCTGAGACACCAAACCTATGAAAAAACCTATTCAACTTACAAACCTTCATTGTATTAATACCTTTCATAGTCCTATCAATATAAATTCTAGCCCCGACTTTGTGAATGTGTTCATACCAGTCATCAAAATGCGGATGAACGATAATAAATGCACCACTTGATCGCGGATAAACAGCTATATTAGGGTTATTCAGGACTTCATGTTCTTCATTTACAACCTCTTGCGCCCTTTTTATTTCATTACAGTCTGCACAAATCACGCAAAGGTTCTTGGGGGTGTACATGTAATCAATTTTTTTTGACTTAGGGATTATATGCTCGACTGTACAATTAGCCGCTGCTTGTAAAGACAAAGGATTTTTACAGAAAGCACAGAGCCCCCGCTGCTGAATACGGTAAAATTCTCTTATCTCACTTTTAATAGACGTAAATTCCTCATGAGACCAAGATAAATGTGAGAAATCAGCTTGAGCCTTGATAGAATCAATGACTGCCAGCTGCTCATTAACATATGAAAACTCTTCATTAATGTCAGCCATACATCACCTTCATATTCTCCAATGCATTAATTAAATCATAGTTTGGGTCTTGCTTTTCTAAGTTGTATTTAAAACCAGAAAGCCTCTCTAATGTTTTTTTATCTTCCTTGTCAAAGGATTTATTGGCTCTAATTTTAGCAAATAAGTTTATCGCCGTTCTTAAAATATATTCATTTTGGAAGCCTGGGAATTCAAATAACTCAGCCAATTGATAATCAGAGGAACGATGATTATAATCTTCTGCGCTAATTATTTGAGATTCAGCCATAGGAAGAATATAACAATTCGATGACTTAAGATTTGATATTACCAAAGGTGAGTGTGTGGCGATTATAAACTTACAATTATAAAACCCTCCAAAAGTATTCATCAGCAAGTTGATATAGCGCTGTTGCCATTCTGGATGCAAACTGATCTCTGGTTCATCAATCAATACAATTGAGTTATCTGTTATATTTGCTGCAATACCTAAAAGTGAAAGCAATATACATTGTTCTCCAGAACTTGCCCTCCGTAACGAAATAATTCCTTTTGAGTGCTTCTCGATTCGCAGGTCAATTAACTTTACTATACCTAAAGAAATCATCTTAAAAATGTAATTAAAGAAATTAATATTCCCTAGTGACATTTCATCATTGAGATAATTTTTTTTAGGATTCACAAACAATCTAAAATTGTTATTTTTATCACAAATACCTTGAACATAGTTAAGAAACCGCGTGAGTTCTTCAAATTCTTGCTCAGTACAATCTAATCTTGTCCTTTTGTTACCATCAACTATGTAGTACTCATCTTCAACTAACATAGATTGTCGATATATATTTTCCGACCTAATAATTAACTTATATACATATTCGAAATTTGTCGAGAACCCAATTTCTTCTAACACCATGCTAAATCTATCTAAATCCCTAGGAGACGAAATATATCTTGATATAAATCCAGTTGAAACAGAACTCATTAATGAAAGGACATTATTGCTGCTTCCTCCTCTAATGCCAACATAAGAGTAAGTCATTGGATCATATTTTTTTGGTGCTCTTACATTTATAGGAAAGCGATCAAATGCACTTGTGGAAACAGCAATTAGATTTTTGAAATGAAGATCAGATGCGGAAATGCTTTTGATAATATCCAATAGCAACTGGCTTTTACCTTCACCATTTTTACCGATGATAACAAAATATTCATTATCATAAGAACTTAGAATTCTATCCATTAGAACGCTGAGTTTATTCATATCAAGTTAACCCTTAAATTAAAATATTATCACTGTACCATTGCATCATACACTTGCTATTTGATATGTAATTAGCATGATTGTAAGTTCCACGGATATTATTTTTATCTACATGAGCCAATTGCATTTCTATCCATGCAGAATCAAAGCCTTTTTCATGTAGTATTGTTGATAAAGAATACCTAAATCCATGCCCCGTTACTTTACCTCCATATCCGATACGCTTGATAACCTGATTTATGCTCGCTTCGCTCATAGGCTTGTTCGGATCGTTCCGCCCCGGAAAAACATAACGATAGTTCCCTGTCATGATCTTGAGTTCATTGAGTAAATCTAACGCTTGAGTCGATAGTGGCACAAGGTGTGCCCTTCGCATTTTCATCCTTTCTGCTGGAATTTCCCAAATACCGTTATCCAGATCAAATTCCGACCACAATGCAGCACGTAATTCGATGGTTCTTACACCAGTAATCATCAGTAATTTCGTAGCAATCAGGACAAGCCGACTTCCGGTGTAATCATCCAAAGCGCGCAGAAAATCGGGTATCTCATCAGCTTTTAGGAACGGGAAGTGATTTGATTGGTGTACATCAAGGGCACTAGAAAGATCCGCTACTGGGTTAAACTCAGCCCTTCCTGTAGCAATGGCATAGCGAAAAACCTCAGAGCAACGCTGCCTAACTTTGCGCATTTTTTCTAATGCACCACGCTTTTCGATTTTACGCAGCACATTAAGAAGTTCTAGCGGTTTAATTTCGCCTACTGGTCTCGTACCCACGTAAGGAAAGATATCGTTCTGAAACGCTTCCATGATGTCAGAGGCATACCCTTTCGACCATTTGGCAGACTTCATTTGATTCCACTCTGTCGCTATCTTTTCGAACGCGCTTTCAGACTCGGTTTGCAAAGCAATCTTCTGCTCTTTTCGAACCTCACTCGGATTCTTTCCTTCCGCGACCAGTTTTCGGGCATCGTCACGACGGGAACGGGCATCTGCATGTGTGATCATCGGATAGACACCCAGCGAGATCATTTTTGGTTTACCGGCAAAACGATAGCGGAACCGCCAGCTCTTGCTTCCATTAGGTTCTATAAGCAATGACAAGCCTTGCCCATCCCCAAGCGTATAAGGTTTATCCTCAGGCTTAGCACGGCGAATCTGCATATCGTTTAAAGGCATGTGTATAGGAATCCAGGACCGAACGGGAACATATACACATTCCGTATCGGATTCTACTGGATGGTTACGGACGATGATGGACTAAAACGTAGTAAAATCGTTATAAATCAGGGTATTTATGGATTAATACGGAAGCTTGAGGAAGTTGAAATGGTGCCGATAATAGGAGTCGAACCTACGACCTTCGCATTACGAATGCGCTGCTCTACCAACTGAGCTATATCGGCCCTGAAAGGCCGGTTACGAGCGTAACCACGGGGCAAAAGGTTAGATCTAACCGGGTGATGCGTCAATGCCCTTTTGAATCAAACGGCTATTTTTGCATCACCCGTGATTATTTACGCACGAATCGTATCATCACCGAAGCCGATCCACTTGTAGGTGGTCAGTGCTTCCAGGCCCATCGGGCCTCTTGCATGCAGTTTTTGCGTGCTGACAGCAACTTCTGCGCCCAGGCCGAACTGGCCACCGTCGGTGAAGCGGGTTGAGGCATTCACGTATACGGCAGAGGAGTCCACCTCATTCACAAAGCGATCGGCATTGCGCAGGGTGCGCGTCAGAATCGCATCCGAGTGCTGGGTACCATGTTCACGGATGTGAGCAATGGCATCGTCAAGGCTCGCAACCACCTTCACGTTCAAATCCAGCGACAGAAACTCGTCGTCGTACTGTTCCGCTTTGACCGGTACCACCGTCGCCGGGCCGTCTTTCAGCAGTGCCAGCGCGTTGGCATCCGCGTGCAGCGTCACGCCGCTTTCGGCCATCTGTTTGCTCAGAGCAGGCAGGAAGGTATTGGCGATGCCCTGATGCACCAGCAGCGTTTCAACCGTATTACAGGTGCTTGGACGCTGGGTTTTGGCATTGACGATAATCTTCAGCGCCGGTTCAATCTCGGCACTGTCATCGACCACGATATGGCACACGCCGATACCGCCCGTGATTACAGGAATGGTCGACTGCTCACGGCACAGCTTGTGCAGGCCCGCGCCACCGCGTGGGATCAGCATGTCGATGTATTTATCCATGCGCAGCATCTCGTTCACCAGCGCACGGTCCGGGCTCTCGATTGCCTGTACGGCACCTGCTGGCAGGCCGCACTCTTCCAGCGCCTGCTGGATAACGTTTACGGTCGCGGCGTTGGTACGCCAGGTCTCTTTCCCGCCACGCAGAATGGCAGCGTTGCCGGTCTTCAGGCACAGGGAAGCGACATCAACCGTAACGTTGGGACGGGCTTCATAGATCACGCCAATCACGCCCAGCGGCACGCGACGACGCTCAAGGCGCAGCCCGCTGTCGAGCAGCCCACCATCAATGACCTGACCAACCGGATCGGCAAGATTGCAGACCTGGCGGACATCGTCAGCGATGCCTTTCAGACGTGCCGGGGTCAGCGCCAGGCGGTCGAGCATTGCTTCGCTCAGGCCATTGCGACGCGCTTCCAGCAGATCCTGCTCGTTGGCGAGCAGAATCTCCTGCGACTGCGATTCCAGATAATCAGCGATTTTTTCCAGCACGCGGTTTTTCTCGCGGCTGGAAAGGAGCGCCAGTTTGTAAGAGGCGGCCTTCGCGGCTGCGCCCATTTGTTCCAGCATTTTCTGGCTCCTTAACGAATAATCATGTCATCACGATGCACGGCAACCGGGCCATATTCATAACCCAGAATGGCGTCGATCTGCTGTGAATGGTGACCCGCAATACGGCGCAGGGCATCGCTGTTGTAGCGGCTTACGCCGTGGGCGATGTCACGACCTTCGAGATTACGGATACGGATCACTTCACCACGTGAGAAGTTGCCTGTCACGCTTTTAATTCCTTTAGGAAGTAATGAGCTCCCTCTTTCCAGAATTGCGGCGGTCGCCCCTTCATCAACGGTGAGTTCGCCTGCCGGCGGTGCGCCAAAGATCCAGCGTTTACGGTTCTCCAGCGGGGATGCCTGCGCGTGGAAGCGGGTTCCCACGGAGATGCCTTCCATCACGTCGCCAATCACGCCAGGACGGCTGCCCGCGGCAATGATGGTGTCGATACCGGCACGGCATGCCACGTCAGCAGCCTGCAGTTTGGTCCCCATCCCGCCGGTCCCGAGGCCTGAAACGCTGTCACCTGCGATGGCGCGTAGCGCATCGTCGATACCGTGTACATCGGTAATCAGTTCAGCATCTGGATTTGAACGCGGGTCGGCGGTGAAGAGCCCCTGCTGGTCGGTCAGGAGCAGTAATTTATCAGCGCCTGCCAGAATTGCGGCCAGCGCCGAGAGGTTATCGTTATCACCCACTTTGATTTCAGCGGTGGCAACGGCATCGTTTTCGTTAATGACGGGAACGATGTTGTTATCCAGCAGCGCGCGCAGCGTATCGCGCGCGTTCAGGAAACGCTCCCGGTCTTCCATATCCGCACGCGTCAGCAGCATCTGCCCGACGTGGATGCCATAGATAGAAAACAGCTGTTCCCAGAGTTGAATGAGTCGGCTTTGTCCCACGGCGGCCAGCAGCTGTTTAGAAGCGATCGTCGCGGGGAGTTCGGGGTAACCCAGGTGTTCACGCCCGGCGGCAATTGCCCCGGAGGTCACAATTACAATACGATGCCCTGCGGCATGCAACTGAGCGCACTGACGTACAAGCTCAACAATGTGGGCGCGATTAAGGCGGCGCGATCCGCCTGTTAAAACACTGGTACCGAGTTTTACCACCAGCGTCTGGCTGTCACTCATGATTCTCTGCCGTTCAACGATAAGGGAAAATGATGTCAAACGAACGTTTTAACAGGTGTCAGCCCCGTTGCCAACTGCCTTAGCACATCGCGAAACACTTTGTTGCGCGGGATCAGGAAGCGTAGCGGCAAAATTTGACAGTTTTATTACCGAAATAATAAATCACAGTTTTTTAAAATTATTCTTAATTTGTCATAAAAGTTTCATTGCGTAACGTTAAAACCCTTTCTGTTTTTTCACGGGACTTAAGCATGAGCTTATCGTCCAGCGAATTTTTTTAGCGCGTTTATAAGACAGGATCGAAAATGAAAAAGAGCACACTGGCATTAGTGGTAATGGGCGTTGTGGCTTCCGCATCTGTACACGCAGCCGAAGTTTATAATAAAAACGGTAATAAACTGGACGTATACGGCAAAGTTAAAGCAATGCACTACATCAGCGATGATGACACTAAAGATGGTGACCAGACTTACGTCCGTTTCGGTTTTAAAGGCGAAACACAGATTAACGATCAGCTGACGGGCTATGGCCGTTGGGAAGCTGAATTTGCCGGTAACAAAGCAGAAAGCGACTCTACACAGAAAACGCGTCTGGCGTTTGCTGGTCTGAAACTGAAAGACATTGGCTCTCTGGATTACGGTCGTAACCTGGGCGCACTGTACGACGTTGAAGCCTGGACCGATATGTTCCCTGAGTTCGGCGGTGACTCTTCAGCCCAGACTGATAACTTCATGACCAAACGTGCGAGCGGTCTTGCCACCTACCGTAACACCGACTTCTTCGGTGCGGTTGATGGCCTGGATATGACCCTGCAGTATCAGGGCAAAAACGAAAACCGCGACGTCAAAAAACAGAACGGTGACGGTTTCGGTACCTCTCTGACCTATGACTTCGGTGGCAGCGACTTCGCCGTCAGCGGTGCCTACACCAACTCTGACCGTACTAACGCACAAAACCTGCTGACGCGCGGTGAAGGTAAAAAAGCGGAAGCATGGGCAACCGGTCTGAAATATGACGCTAACGATATTTATCTGGCAGCGATGTACTCTGAAACCCGCAATATGACCCCAATTTCAGGTGGTTTTGCGAATAAGGCTCAGAACTTTGAAGTTGTTGCACAATACCAGTTCGATTTCGGTCTGCGTCCGTCCCTGGGTTATGTCCAGTCTAAAGGCAAGGATATCGAAGGTGTGGGTGACGAAGATCTGGTGAAATACATCGACGTGGGCGCGACCTATTATTTCAACAAAAATATGTCCGCGTTTGTTGATTATAAAATCAACCAGATTGATGACGACAATAAACTGGGCGTGAGCAGTGATGACATCGTTGCTCTGGGTATGACCTACCAGTTCTGATATTGTTGAAATAAAAAATCCCGGCGCAGATGCCGGGATTTTTTTGCCTGGAGGGGGTCGGGTTTACTGCCCTCACCCCATCCCTCGCGAAGAGAGAAATATCGCGATTACGCCGTCAGCTTAACCGCTTCGCTGGAAAAGTTATCCGCGGGTTCAAGCTTCAGATCCAGGGTGGCCAGCAGTGCTCTTGCCTTTTCGAGGTACTCTTTCAAAGTATGCTCCAGGCGGTCGATCACTTCCTGGTCTTTGATAGGGGCTGTTTGCCAGTAGCCGTCTTTATTAAACAGGCCGAACTGGTAGCTATACGTAAAACGTTTTTCTTCCGCTTCCATTTCCATCCACCAGCCCCAGAATTCACGTTTTTCGGGTGCAGGCTTCACGTTGACGCATACAGCCAGGCAGTCGAAAAAAAAGCGATTTTCTTCACACTGCTCTTCTCGAATATACGGGCCGAGAGCCATAAACTTCTTGATCAGTCTACTTTTCGGGTGTCCACTCGGTAACGTCATTGCGATCTCCTTTTGTGAAGCCACTGTTTTACCAAACCAGCAAAATTTAGCAATCTATTAACACAATCTCTGCGCGATCCAGCGTGTGATCTCTCTCAATGCTTTGTCAAAATTCTGGTACACCGGGCTGAACGGTACCTCAAGCAATTTGCCATCCGCAGATGACGAAGTGATTAAGCGTGACTCCTCTTCGGGACTGAAGGGATCGTTTTTCCAGTACCCTGACATCATCGGCGTAGGACAACGCCGTCCCAGCAACCCCTGCGTTTTTAGCGAGTAACGATTGAGTTCAACGCGCAGCGCTTCGTCTGATGCATCATGCATGCCAAGGCGGCTGGCCAGCACATCAAGGTACATTTCCGGCACGCGGCCCTGCCGGGTCGGATCGCTGAGCAGGGCGTGCACCACCGGACCGAGACAGGCGACGGCCTTCAGGCGCGAAGCTTCAAGGTAAGCCAGACGCACGGCGACGTTGGCGCCAAAGCGGAAGCCAAATGCAGCAACACGCGTGTGGTCAACCCATGGAATGTTTTCCAGCGCTTTTAGTGCATGTTGGTGCAGAAGACTCGAGTCCTGAGTCAGTTTCCATTTGGATGAAAAGCCAATTGAGGGCATATCCAGCGTCAGCATCGCGATCCCTTTTGGTGCGAAGTAACGCTCATACAGGCTGTAATAGTCGATTTGCAGTGAATCCAGCCCGCCGCACATCAGAACGGTCGGGAACGGGCCTTCGCCTTCTGGCATATGCAGGAACCCGGTGACGGGCGCGCCACCCGGGATGGTAAACTCCAGCTCGCGCATCCGGCCCGGCAAGCGTTGAGCGGCCTCTTCGTAGGCGCGATTCGCCAGCGCCTGAGCCTGCTCGGCCAGCTCATCACCTTTCAAATGCGGGTATGCGGCAATAGCATAGAGGTTGGCCGCATGCAGCCAGTGTTTGCCGCTGAGCGTGGCATCCTCTTCCTGGCTGGCTTTTTGCTGCCAGAGCATCGCCTGTTTAGACCATTCGTAGATCCAGTTTCCCCCGCGATAACCCACGACCGTATCGTAGAGTTCACTGTCGGTGCGCTCGGCTTCGCTCATCACGATACGCGCCTGCACATCAAGGATTTCACGGGGATCAATACCGCGCCAGATCCACATCAGACGGTTAATCATGCGGTACCAGTGGGGCACGTTTTTACCGTCTAATGCAGACTGGACGGCAGGCATGGTCCCCGGATTAAACCGGCGCACCAGCGTCGACGTTTCAGGATGTTTGAAACGGGGTTTGAAGAGAGTCTCGGTGAGATTCGCCTGCGTCATTACGTTGCCTCCATGAATACGTCATATAGAGACCATTGTAACGCGCGTCAGACTAAAAAAAACAACGCCCGGTATCACCGGGCGTTAAATAAGTGCGTAAGAGAATTAACGACCAGAGATTGGCGGTACGAATACCACGCCCATATCCCATGGCTGTTCAATCCAGGTATCCTGAGGGATATCAATCACGTAATCGTCAACCAGCGGACGGCCTGCTGGCTTCGCGAAGATGGTGACGAAGTGGGCTTTTGGATACATTTCGCGGATAGCCACCGCGGTACCGCCGGTATCAACCAGGTCGTCGATAACGATGAAGCCTTCACCGTCGCCTTCCGCACGTTTCAGCACGGTCAGCTCACGCTGGTTGTCATGGTCATAGCTGGAGATGCATACGGTATCGACATGACGAATACCCAGCTCACGTGCCAGCAGCGCCCCCGGTACCAGACCGCCACGGCTGACGGCAATAATGCCTTTCCACTGTTCGGAAGGCATCAGACGCGCAGCCAGTTTGCGTGCGTGAATCTGCAACATGTCCCAGGTGACGACGTATTTTTCGCTCATGTGAAGTGTCCCAGCCTGTTTGTATACGGCTTAAAAAGTGTTCGAGGGGGAAATAGGTTGCGCGAGATTATAGAGATCTGACGCACTAAAAACCAGTGTTTAGCGCCCGGAGCCTGAGTTTTTACATGCTTTATGCTACCAGCCACCGGAGAAAGTGGTATTCTCAGTTGCATCTCGCAAGCCTGTCTTGTGGTAACTATTAACCTGCTAACCCTGTGACCTGCAACTCGCTTTGCAGGGCATCGACAAGGAGACTTATCGTGTCTGAACTGTCTCAATTATCTCCACAGCCACTGTGGGATATTTTTGCCAAAATCTGTTCCATTCCCCACCCTTCCTACCATGAAGAACAGCTTGCCGAACATATTATGGGCTGGGCGAAGGAAAAAGGTCTGCATGCTGAACGCGACCAGGTTGGCAACATTCTGATCCGCAAACCGGCGACCGCAGGCATGGAAAACCGTAAACCGGTTGTGCTGCAGGCGCACCTGGACATGGTTCCACAGAAAAACAACGACACCGTTCACGACTTCACCAAAGACCCTATCCAGCCTTACATCGATGGCGACTGGGTGAAAGCGCGCGGCACGACCCTTGGTGCAGATAACGGCATTGGTATGGCGTCTGCTCTGGCGGTCCTGGCGGACGACAGCGTTGAGCACGGTCCGCTGGAAGTGCTGCTGACCATGACGGAAGAAGCAGGCATGGACGGCGCGTTCGGTCTGCAGGCGAACTGGCTGCAGGCGGACATTCTGATCAACACCGACTCTGAAGAAGAGGGTGAGATCTACATGGGCTGCGCCGGCGGGATTGATTTCATCACGACCCTGCCACTGTCCCGCGAAGCGATCCCTGCTGGTTTCCAGACCTTCAAGCTGACGCTGAAAGGGCTGAAAGGCGGCCACTCCGGTGGTGATATTCACCTGGGTCTGGGCAACGCCAACAAACTGCTGGCACGCTTCCTGGCTGGCCACGCGGCTGAGCTGGATCTGCGTCTGGTGGATTTCAACGGCGGCACACTGCGCAATGCCATTCCGCGTGAAGCCTTCACGACCGTGGCAGTACCCGCTGCAAAAGCTGACGAGCTGAAAAAGCTTTCCAGCGTGTACCTGGATATCCTGAAAAATGAACTGTCAGCGAAAGAGAAGAACCTGACCGTGGTGCTGGAGTCCGTGACTACCGACAAAGCGGCGCTGACCTCCCCGTCTCGTGACGCCTTCGTTCAGCTGCTGAACGCGACGCCAAACGGCGTGATTCGTAACTCAGACGTCGCGAAAGGCGTGGTTGAAACCTCCCTGAACGTGGGCGTGGTCACCATGAGCGATGACAGCGCGGAGATCATCTGCCTGATCCGCTCGCTTATCGACAGCGGTAAAGAGTATGTGGTGAGCATGCTGGAGTCTCTGGGTAAACTGGCGGGTGCGCACACCTCCGCAAAAGGTAGCTACCCAGGCTGGCAGCCGGATGCCAGTTCGCCGGTGATGGCGCTGGTGCGTGAAACTTACCAACGTCTGTTCAACAGTACCCCGAACATTCAGGTGATCCACGCAGGTCTGGAGTGTGGTCTGTTCAAGAAACCGTATCCGAACATGGACATGGTGTCTATCGGGCCAACCATTACCGGTCCGCACTCGCCGGATGAGCAGGTTCATATTGAAAGCGTGGGTCATTACTGGACTCTGCTGACTGAACTGCTGAAAGCGATCCCTGCTAAGTAATTCACCGTATGATGCCCGGTAGCGCGTTGCCTGCCGGGCTGACAAATCCGCCTGCTATAACCCCAATACCAGCTGCCGCTCCAGTTGCGGGTCCAGCAGCGTCACATGTAACCCCACCAGCCTGACTCCCCGCCCTGCCCGCCGCTCTTCCCAGGCTTTTCTCGCGGTAGCGATAAGATCGTCTTTATTCAGTCGCGGCCAGACATGCTCCTGCGTCGTCTGCTGGAAATCGTTAAACTTGAGCTTAACGCCCTGACGGGCAATCAGCAGATCGGGTTTTACTTTCGCTAACCGCCGCTCCAGTTCGGGATAAAGTTGGTCAGTGATAATGACTTCACACTCGGACCAGTCATGGATATCTTCCATCAGCGTGCGTTCAACCCCGACCGATTTACGCAGCCGCTCGCTGCTCACGCTGCGCTCATCAATTCCCTGACTGCGCTCCCACAGCACGCGACCAAACTTACCGAAACGCTTAAGCAGCATGGCCAGATCGCTTCGCTGTACATCTTCACAGGTCCGTAATCCCATACTTTCCAGCTTTGCAGCAGACACTTTCCCCACGCCGGGGATTTTGCCGAGCGGCAGCGTTTTTAAAAACGCCGGAACCTCTTCCGGAGTGATGACGTACTGACCATCGGGTTTATTCAAATCAGACGCTATTTTGGCGAGAAATTTCACCGGTGCGACGCCCGCGGAAGCGGTCAGATTGAGCTCGTTGAAGATAGTCCGGCGGATCTCCTGCGCCATTAACGTTGCGGAGCCGTGGCAGTGCAGGCTGTCAGTGACATCCAGGTAGGCTTCGTCCAGCGACAGAGGTTCAATCAGCGAGGTATAGCGAGAGAAGATCTCGCGGATATGCAGGGAGGCTTCTTTGTAGGCTTCAAATCGGCCGGGCAACAGTGTGAGATGAGGGCACAGCTTTAGCGCCATGGCAGTTGGCATAGCACTGCGCACGCCAAATTTGCGCGCAGGGTAGTTGGCGGTGCTGATCACACCGCGCTGGACACGGCTACCGCCAATCGCAATAGGTATATCCCGCAGCGCCGGATTGTCACGCATCTCCACTGCGGCAAAAAAGCAGTCCATATCGACATGGATAATTTTGCGCATAGTAAGCCCTCACTCATTACTGGATAAGTATACAGTAAAGAAATGAGGATTGAGAAGTGTGTTTCCCCTCTCCTCCTGGAAGAGGGAAAACACCGGATTCACTACAGGATCCGTCGGGCCTCACGCGCCATGCGTTTTTTACGGGCGTCGCAGGGTTCGGGGCAGTCGCACACTTTTTCCATCCCGAGCGCGGAGATACCACCACAGCTGCCCTGAATGCTTTTACGCTTTATGATCCAGCCCAGAGACATGCCGAGTACAACAAGCAAAAAAACCGCGAAAGTTGCCAGAAACGTCAGCATCATCACCCCCCGAAGTCATCCAGCAGGATGTTCTCATCTTCCACACCCAGATCTTTTAGCATCTTAATGACTGCAGCGTTCATCACTGGCGGCCCACACATGTAAAATTCGCAATCCTCTGGCGCAGGATGCTGCTTGAGGTAGTTTTCATAAAGCACGTTGTGGATGAACCCCGTGTGGCCGGTCCAGTTATCTTCCGGTTGCGGATCGGAGAGGGCCACATGGAAGGTGAAGTTTGGGTTTTCACGCGCCAGTTGCTCAAACTCATCATCATAGAACATCTCTCGCAGCGAGCGTGCCCCGTACCAGAAGCTGATTTTGCGCTTGCTCCCGAGGCGCTTGAGCTGGTCAAAAATGTGCGAACGCATCGGTGCCATGCCCGCGCCACCACCGATAAAGACCATTTCAGCCTCGGTCTCTTTAGCAAAGAACTCGCCAAACGGACCGGAGATGGTCACCTTGTCACCCGGCTTCAGGGACCAGATATACGACGACATGACGCCCGGGGGTGCATCAGGCACACTCGGCGGCGGCGTGGCGATACGCACGTTGAGCATAATGATGCCCTTCTCGTCCGGGTAGTTGGCCATTGAGTAGGCGCGAAGCGTCGGTTCTTTAACGTCAGACACAAAACGGAAAAGATTGAATTTGTCCCAGTCGGCACGGTACTCATCCGGAACGTCGAAGTCCGTATACGCCACGGTGTGCTCCGGGCACTCAATCTGGATGTATCCCCCGGCCCGGAACGGAACATCTTCCCCTTCCGGCACGCGCAGCTTCAGCTCTTTAATGAAAGTCGCTTTGTTATCGTTAGAGATAACTTCACACTCCCATTTTTTGACCCCGAAGATCTCTTCCGGCAGCTCAATTTTCATGTCCTGGCGCACCGCGACCTGGCAGGCCAGACGGCAGCCCTCTTTTGCCTCACGCTTCGTGATATGCGCCAGCTCAGTGGGCAGAATATCCCCGCCCCCCTCTTTCACCGTGACGCGGCACTGACCGCAGGAGCCACCGCCACCGCAGGCTGAGGAGACAAAGATCCCGTTGCCGGAGAGCGTATTGAGCAGTTTATCCCCCGCCGGCGTGCGGATCTGGTTTTGCGGCTCACCGTTGATATCAATCACCACGTCGCCGGAATTCACCAGCTTCGCGCGTGCCGCCAGAATCAGCCCTGACAACACCAGTACAATCAGCGTGAACATCACCACGCCAAGAATAATTTCCATCTGTTAGCCCTTATAGCTGCACACCGGAGAAGGACATAAAGCCCAGCGCCATCAGGCCGGTGGTGATAAAGGTGATCCCTAAGCCACGTAACCCCGCAGGCACATTGGCATATTTCATTTTTTCGCGGATCCCCGCCATGGTGACGATAGCCAGCATCCAGCCGATGCCGGAGCCGAAACCATACACAACGGATTCACTGAAGTTGTAATCACGCTGAACCATAAACGAGACGCCACCAAAGATGGCGCAGTTCACCGCGATCAACGGCAGAAAAATCCCCAGCGCGTTGTATAGCGACGGGAAATACCTGTCGAGGATCATCTCCAGGATTTGTACCAGCGCTGCAATCACACCGATAAAGGTGATGAAGTTCAGGAAGCTGAGATCGACACCGTCTACCAGCGCACCGTCGCGCAGCACAAAGTTGTACACCAGGTTGTTAATCGGTACAGATAAGCCGAGCACCACCGTGACCGCAACACCCAGACCAAACGCCGTCGATACCTTTTTGGAAACGGCAAGAAACGTACACATGCCCAGGAAAAACGCGAGTGCCATGTTTTCAACAAACACCGCGCGCACAAATAAACTCAGGTAATGAGCCATCGTCGGTTACTCCTTTTCCTGCTGTTCGGGCTTCAGGGTACGAATCAGCCAGATCAGCAAACCGATAATGAAAAATGCGCTTGGGGCCAGCAGGAAGAGTCCGTTTGGCAGATACCAGCCGCCGTTTTGTACCGTGTCCAGCACCGTGACGCCAAACAGCTTACCGCTGCCGATCAGCTCGCGCAGGAACCCAACGGTCAGCAGGATAACGCCGTAACCGAGACCGTTACCGATCCCGTCCATAAAGCTCGCCAGCGGAGGCATTTTCATCGCATAAGCTTCGGCACGCCCCATCACGATGCAGTTGGTGATAATCAGGCCGACAAACACCGAGAGCTGTTTTGACGTTTCATACGCGAAAGCGCGCAGTAGCTGATCGACCACGATCACCAGCGACGCGATGATCGCCATCTGCACAATGATCCTCACGCTATTCGGGATGTGGTGGCGGATCATGGAGATAAACATGCTGGAAAATGCCGTCACCAGCGTGACCGCGACGGTCATGACCAGCGCGGTTTCCAGTTTTGTCGTGACCGCCAGCGCCGAACAGACTCCCAGCACCTGTAAGGTAATAGGGTTATTCGCCAGTAGCGGGCCAATGAGCACCTTTTTGACTTCTTTCAGTTCACCCGTATCAGCCATTGTTCAGCGCTCCTTCACGTACGTTTTTCAGGAAAGGACCAAAGCCCAGCTCGCCCATCCAGAAATCAAAACTGTGCTGCACCCCTTTTGACGTGAGCGTTGCCCCGGAAAGCCCATCTACGGCATATTCGTCACCCGGACGCGCAGCCCCTTTCATCACCTTCAGGGCAGGCAGGCCGTTATCGTCGAGCACTTTCTTGCCGACAAACTGCGCGCGCCAGTTAGGGTTTTCAACCTCACCGCCGAGCCCTGGCGTTTCGCCCTGGTCATAATAGGTAATCCCTTTCACCGTGCGACCATCCGTATCGAGTGCCACAAAGGCGTACATCATCGACCACAGCCCGTTGCCGTATATCGGCAGCACGACCTCCTGCACCCGCTTCTGCTCATCGCGCACAAGGTAAATTTCGGCGAGGTTACTGCGACGCTTGATGCCAGCGGGATCTTGCGATGCCTCCAGCGTCAAGCTCATCTCAGGGTCTTTCAGTGCCAGTGCCTGGTTAAATTTCGTCGGGTCTTTATCCAGCAACTGGCCGGTTTTTAAATCCACCAGACGCGCCGAAATGCGCTCCGCGAAGAGTTCAGCCACGTCGTCTGTACTCATCCCTTCCTGCATTAACCCGGCCACAGCCAGGATGTTGCGTTGTTTATCCAGCGCGCGCTGCTCCTGTTGCCGTGGTTTTAATCCCACGGCAGAGCCAGCCACGACAATGGAACAGACCAGGCAAAGGACCAGCACCACCAGCAGCGTTTTGCCGATGCTGTCGTTATTCTTGCTTTCAGCCACGCGCTTTCCTCCGCTTAATGTTGGCGCGCACGACCAGATAGTCGAAGAGCGGCGCAAACAGATTGGCAAACAGAATGGCCAACATCATCCCTTCCGGATAAGCCGGGTTGACCACACGAATCAGGACACACATCGCACCAATGAGCACGCCATAGCTCCATTTACCTTTGTCGGTAAAGGACGCAGAGACAGGATCGGTGGCCATGAACATCATGCCGAAAGCGAACCCACCCAGCACCAGATGCCAGTACCAGGGCATGGAGAACATCGGGTTGGTGGCGGAACCGATGAAATTAAACATCGAGGCTGTTAACACCATGCCAATCATTACCCCTGCGACAATGCGCCACGACGCAACACGTCCGAAGAGAATGATGGCGCCCCCGAGTAAAATCATCAGCGTGGAAACTTCCCCAACAGAGCCGGGAATGTTGCCAATAAAGGCATCCAGCCAGGTCACGGGTTGACCCGTGGCGTTGTTAACCAGCGTTTCGCCCCCGTGCGCGGCCCACTGCGAAAGCGGCGTCGCACCCGAGAACCCATCCGCGGCCGTCCACACCAGGTCGCCCGAGATTTGCGCCGGATACGCAAAGAACAGGAAAGCTCGCCCGGCCAGTGCCGGGTTGAGGAAGTTGCGCCCGGTGCCACCGAAGATCTCCTTGGCAATCACCACGCCAAAACTGATCCCCAGTGCCGCCTGCCAGAGCGGCAGCGTTGGTGGAACAATCAGGGCAAACAGAATCGACGTCACGAAGAAGCCTTCGTTGATCTCATGTTTGCGAATGATGGCGAACAGCACTTCCCAGAAGCCCCCCACGATAAACACCGTGATGTAGATTGGCAGGAAGAATACGGCTCCCAGCGTCATCATGCTTATCCAGCCGGCATCGGCTGCAAAGCTGACGCCTAACGTCTGGGCCAGGCGGTAGTGCCAGTCCGACTGGATAACCTGAGCCAGCTGTGGGGCATCATATAAATGATGCAGCGCCGGAATGGTCTGCAGGCCAACGTTGTACATACCCCAGAACATGGCCGGGAAGACCGCAAACCAGACCAGAATCATCATTCGTTTGAGGTCGATAGCATCGCGAACGTGTGCCGCCCCTTTTGTGACCAGCCCCGGCGTGTAGAAAATGGTCGCCGTTGCTTCATACAGCGGGTAGTACTTCCTGAGCTTCCCGTGCGTAAAGTGCGGCTCTATTTTTTCAAAGAGGTGTTTTAAGCCCATCAGTTATCCTTCCTGCTCAATGCGGGTTAACACCTCGCGCAATACCGGTCCATATTCGTATTTTCCCGGACAGACATAGGTACAGAGCGCCAGATCTTCTTCGTCAAGCTCGAGGCACCCCAGCGCCTGGGCACTGTCGGTGTCGCCGGCCAGCAGATCGCGCAGCAGCAGAGTTGGCAGAATATCCAGCGGCATAACGCGCTCGTAGTTGCCAATCGGAACCATGGCGCGCTCTCCGCCGTGGGTGCTGGTCGAGAAATTAAAGAGTTTGCGACGCAGGAAGTGCCCAAGGGTAGTGCGGGTCACGGAATACTTCTCAGCACCCGGCAGAACCCAGCCGAACAGCTCTTTCTCGCGACCTTCCAGAACCACACTGACCTGCAGGTGGAAGCGCCCAAGATACGCCTGCGCGCCAGCCGCATGACGGCCACTGAGCACCGAGCCGGAAATCAGGCGGTTTTCACCCTCTTTCGTTTCACCGGCAAGCAGTTCATTAATGTCCGCACCCAGCAGCGTTTTCACCAGGCGTGGATTTGCTGCCTGTGGCCCGCCGAGGGCGATCACCCGTTCAGAGCACAGTTCACCGGTAGTAAATAGCTTACCTATGGCAATCACGTCCTGATAATTCAGATGCCAGACCTGTTTCGTCAGGCTCACCGGCTCCAGGAAGTGGATATGCGTTCCGACTAACCCCGCCGGGTGCGGACCTGCAAACGCATTAAACGTAACTTGCCCCTGCGGATGGCCTCCGAGTTTGCCGCCGCCCGCCTGACAGACGTGGACCTTCCCCGAAGTCAGACGGGTTAACACGGTTAGCCCGGCATCAAACGCGTTACGCTGCGCCAGAATGATGGGCTCCGGGTCCGCGCTGAGCGGGTTGGTATCAATGGCAGTGACGAAAATAGCGGCCGGAAGCGTGTCCGGAACAGGCGATTTGCTGAAAGGTCGCGTGCGAAACGCCGTCCACAAGCCGGACGCCAGCAGTTGTGCCTGAACGGTTTCCCGGCTCAGGGCGGCGAGGTCTGCTGCGTCGAAACGGGAAAACTCACGTTGTTCGTCGCCTTCAATACGGATAACCACCGACTGCAGGACGCGACGTTCACCGCGATTGATTGCCACCACGGTGCCGCTCGCGGGGGTCGTAAACATAACGCCAGGATTTTTTTTGTCCTCGAAGAGCGCCTGTCCTTTAATGACGCGATCGCCTTCCTGCACCAGCATTGAGGGACGCATTCCCAGGTAGTCATCGCCCAAAATGGCGACATGGCGGACACTTGCGCCAGGCGAAACGTGCGGCTCGGGCACGCCTGCAATCGGCAGATCAAGTCCTTTTCTGATTTTAAACATGTGGTTAGCAAGCTTCCATGAACTTCAATCCAGAGGGGGCGAAGTGTACCATTTTCGCTGTTTTTCGGGCACCAAAACCTCGGTTGCAGGCGCTAAAGTGCGAGGTATTACGCAAAGTTCCTGGAGCCAACGCGATTTTGATGGTTTATAAAGTAAAACTAATTTGTAAACTCACCGTCCGGCTCTTGCGAAAATCTATGGCGGTGCTAATGTGAGCGCACCTAACAGAATAATCTGATTTCGGGTCTCTTTTGCCGTCCTGGCAATTTGGTCTTAGTTTTATCAAGGAACTAGTAGTATGCGTAAAATCGCATTGTTCATTGCGATGCTCCTGATTCCGTGCGTATCGTTTGCCGGGCTGCTCAGCAGCAATAGCTCAACCACGCCGGTCAGCAAAGAATATAAACAGCAGTTAATGGGATCACCGGTTTATATTCAAATCTTCAAGGAAGAACGCACACTCGATCTGTTTGTAAAAATGGGCGAGACATATCAGCTGCTTGATAGTTACAAGATTTGTAACTACTCCGGTGGTCTGGGGCCAAAACAGCGTCAGGGCGATTTCAAAAGTCCGGAAGGGTTTTACAACGTTCAGCGTAGCCAGCTAAAACCTGACAGCCGCTTCTATAAAGCCATTAACATTGGCTTCCCGAACGCCTATGACCGTGCCCACGGTTATGAAGGCAAATACCTGATGATCCACGGTGCATGCGTGTCTATCGGCTGTTATGCGATGACCGATACCGGCATTGATGAGATTTTCCAGTTTGTCACCGGCGCACTGGTCTTTGGTCAGCCGAACGTTCAGGTCAGCATCTACCCGTTCCGCATGACCGATGCCAACATGGCGCGTCACAAGTACTCCTACTACGCGGATTTCTGGAAACAGCTGAAACCGGGTTACGACTACTTTGAGCAGACGCACAAGCCGCCGGTTGTCTCGGTTGTCGATGGCCGCTATGTGGTCAGCAAGCCGCTGAGCCACGAAGTCGTCCAGCCGCAGCTGGCATCAAACTACTCGGTCCCCGAGACAAAATAAGACCCACTCGCCTGGCATAATCTTTTGCCAGGTTTCGTTGCCCGTCAGCGGCTGGGTCGCGATCACTGTGACCACATCATTCGGTGTGGTCTCTCGTTGAAAATCAATTTCCACATCCTGATCGAGCAGCTTGGCGACGCCAAACGGCGCGCGGCGCGTGATCCAGAACAGATTGGTCGAACAGAACGCCATCACATAACGCCCGTCAGACAGCAGCATGTTGAACACGCCCTTCTCACGCAGTTCTGATGCCAGCGACGCAATGTATTTGAAGACGGCGGTCATGTTGCCGGGCGTGCGTGGATAACGCTGCGTCAGCTTGTGCAGCAGCCAGCAAAACGCTTTTTCGCTGTCGGTCTCACCGACCGGACGGAAATTGCCCGTCTCCAGCGACTTATAGCCGGAGAGCTGGCCATTGTGCGCGTAGGTCCAGTGACGGCCCCACAGCTCGCGGGTGAACGGGTGGGTATTTTCCAGCGCCACTTCCCCACGGTTTGCCTGACGGATGTGGGCAATCACCGAGCGGGACTTAATGGGATAGTCCTGCACCAGTCTGGCAATCGGGGAATTAAAGCTGGGCTGGGGATCTTTGAATGTGCGACATCCTTTGCCTTCGTAGAAGGTAATGCCCCAGCCGTCTTTATGCGGCCCGGTGCCCCCGCCGCGCTGAACGAGCCCGGTGAAGCTAAAGCAGATATCGGTTGGCACATTGGCGCTCATCCCGAGCAATTCGCACATACATCACCTCCACAACAGCGGGGGCAATCATGCCCCCAGCGAAGTCTTACTTAACCATCTCTTTTTCGATCAGCTGGATCAGGATGTGGATCACTTTGATGTGAATTTCCTGAATGCGGTCAGCATAACCGAAGTGTGGAACACGGATTTCGATATCCGCCGTACCTTCCATCTTACCGCCATCTTTACCGGTCAGGGTGATGACTTTCATCCCTTTTTCACGCGCTGCGGCAATCGCTTTGATCACGTTAGCCGAGTTTCCGGACGTCGAAATACCCAGCAGCACGTCACCTTCACGGCCCACGGCTTCGACGTAGCGAGAGAAGATATAGTCATAACCAAAATCGTTACTGACGCAGGAAATGTGGCTCACATCGGAAATCGCAATCGCCGGGTAGCCCGGACGGTTTTCACGATAACGCCCGGTCAGCTCTTCTGCAAAGTGCATCGCATCACAGTGGGAACCACCGTTACCACAGGAGAGCACTTTACCGCCGGCCTTGAAACTGTCGGCCAGCAGGACCGCTGCGCGCTGAATAGCGTGAATATTGGCATCATCTTTCAGAAAGTTAGCCAGCGTTTCCGCCGCTTCGTTCAGTTCGTTACGAATAAGATCCTGGTACATGAGGATAATCCTTCAGTATTGATGAAATAACACAGTGGAGTGTACCGGATAGCGGGAAAAGCGAGAAGCTAAAGCCATGCGAATCGTCTGGCGTTTTGCGTTTTCGTGCCGGCTTAAACCTGAACAATGTGAACCAGGTTGTAATTATTTTGTAAACACATTGCTAAAGGAAATAACATCAACTACAACCATATCATCACAAGTGGTCAGACCTCCTACAAGCAAGGGAGCTTTTCTTTATGATGATTTTGAGCATTCTCGCAACCGTTGTTCTGCTCGGTGTGCTGTTCTATCACCGGGTGAGTTTATTCCTGAGCAGTCTGATTCTGCTGGCCTGGACGGCTGCGCTTGGCGTCGCTGGCCTGTGGAATATCTGGCTTTTAGTCCCGCTGGCTATCATTCTTCTGCCGTTTAACTTTACGCCGATGCGTAAATCGATGATCTCCGCGCCGGTGTTCAAAGGCTTCCGCAAAGTGATGCCGCCCATGTCGCGTACGGAGAAAGAAGCGATTGATGCCGGTACCACCTGGTGGGAAGGCGACCTGTTCCAGGGCAACCCGGACTGGAAAAAGCTGCACAACTATCCGCAACCGCGTCTGACCGCTGAAGAACAGGCCTTTATTGATGGTCCGGTGGAAGAAGCGTGCCGCATGGCAAATGACTTCGCGATTACCCATGAAATGGCGGACCTGCCGCCAGAACTGTGGGCGTATCTGAAAGAACACCGCTTCTTCGCGATGATCATTAAGAAAGAGTACGGCGGTCTGGAGTTTTCCGCTTACGCTCAGGCCCGCGTCCTGCAAAAACTGGCAGGCGTTTCCGGGATCCTGGCGATCACCGTTGGCGTGCCGAACTCGTTAGGCCCGGGTGAACTGCTGCAACACTACGGTACCGAAGAGCAGAAAGATCACTACCTGCCGCGTCTGGCACGTGGCCAGGAAATTCCATGCTTCGCGCTGACCAGCCCAGAAGCGGGTTCCGATGCGGGTGCGATCCCGGATACCGGCGTCGTCTGCATGGGTGAATGGCAGGGTCAACAGGTGCTGGGGATGCGCCTGACCTGGAACAAACGTTATATTACGCTCGCCCCTATCGCGACCGTGCTGGGCCTGGCCTTTAAGCTCTCCGATCCGGAAAAACTGCTGGGCGGTGAAGAAGATCTGGGCATTACCTGTGCGCTGATCCCAACCTCGACCCCAGGAGTTGAAATTGGTCGTCGCCACTTCCCGCTGAACGTACCGTTCCAGAACGGCCCAACCCGCGGAAAGGATATCTTTGTACCGATTGATTACATCATCGGTGGTCCGAAAATGGCCGGTCAGGGCTGGCGCATGCTGGTGGAATGTCTGTCGGTTGGCCGCGGTATTACCCTGCCGTCGAACTCGACCGGTGGTTTGAAATCTGTCGCGATGGGGATTGGTGCATACGCCCATATCCGCCGTCAGTTCAAAATCTCTATCGGCAAGATGGAAGGGATCGAAGAGCCGCTGGCACGTATCGCAGGCAACGCCTACGTGATGGATGCTGCCGCCTCCCTGATTACCTACGGCATTATGCTGGGCGAAAAACCGGCCGTGCTGTCAGCTATCGTGAAGTATCACTGTACCCACCGCGCACAGCAGTCAATCATTGATGCAATGGATATCGCGGGCGGTAAAGGCATCATGCTCGGCGAGGGTAACTTCCTGGCGCGCGGCTACCAGGGCGCACCGATTGCCATCACCGTTGAAGGGGCAAACATCCTGACCCGCAGCATGATGATCTTCGGCCAGGGGGCAATCCGTTGCCATCCTTATGTGCTGGAAGAGATGGCCGCCGCGCAGAATAACGACGTGGATGCCTTCGACAAGCTGCTGTTCAAACATATCGGTCACGTGGGCAGTAATAAGGTGCGCAGCTTCTGGCTGGGTCTGACGCGCGGTCTTACCAGCGCCACGCCAACCGGTGATGCGACCAAGCGTTATTACCAGCATCTTAACCGCCTGAGCGCCAACCTCGCTCTGCTGTCAGATGTTTCTATGGCGGTGCTGGGCGGTAGCCTGAAGCGTCGCGAGCGTATCTCTGCCCGTCTGGGTGATGTGCTGAGCCAAATCTTCCTGGCCTCTGCGGTCCTGAAACGCTACGACGATGAAGGCCGTCAGGAAGCCGATCTGCCGCTGGTTCACTGGGGTGTTCAGGATGCGATGTATCAGGCGGAACAGGCCATTGACGATCTGCTGGCGAACTTCCCGAACCGCTTTGTTGCAGGCGCCCTTCGCGTGGTGATCTTCCCGACCGGTCGTCATCATCTGGCGCCGTCTGACAAACTGGATCACAAAGTGGCGAAGATCCTGCAGGTACCGAGCGCAACCCGTTCCCGTATCGGCCGCGGTCAGTATCTGGCTCCAACACCGCATAACCCGGTTGGTCTGCTGGAAGAAGCGCTGCTGGACGTGATGGCTGCCGATCCCATCCACCAGAAGATCTGCAAACAGCTGGGCAAAAACCTGCCGTTCACCCGCCTGGATGAACTGGCGAAACAGGCCCTGACGGGCGGGATCATCAACAATGATGAAGCCGCTCTGCTGGTGAAAGCCGAAGAGAGCCGTCTGCGCAGCATTAACGTGGATGATTTCGACCCGGATGAGCTGGCGACACAGCCGGTAAAGCTGCCGGAGAAGGTCCGCAAACCTGAAGCTGCATAACGCGTTTCGCTTCTACAAACCCCGCCACGCGCGGGGTTTTTTATTGCCACATTTTCTCTTTATGTCGTGCTACAGTGTCAAAAAGTGGTCGTTTGAGGAGTCTGAATTGTGCCTGGTCTGAAGATTTCGATTTTGCAGCAACCTTTAGTGTGGATGGACGGCCCTGCCAACCTGCGCCACTTTGATCGTCAACTGGAAGGCATTACCGGGCGTGATGTGATTGTCCTGCCGGAGATGTTCACTACCGGCTTCGCCATGGAAGCGGCGCAACAGTCAATGCCACAGCAAGAGGTGGTCGCCTGGATGCACGCCAAAGCGCAGCAAACCAATGCGCTGATTGCCGGCAGCGCTGCGCTGCAAACCGAACGCGGGCCGGTCAACCGCTTCCTGCTGGTCGAGCCGGAAGGGAAAGTGCATTTCTATGATAAACGCCACCTGTTCCGCATGGCAGATGAACATCATCACTATGAAGCGGGTGATGCGCGCGTGGTGTTCGAATGGCGCGGCTGGCGTATTCTGCCGCTGGTTTGCTACGACCTGCGCTTCCCGGTGTGGTCACGCAACCGCAACGATTACGACCTGGCGCTGTATGTCGCCAACTGGCCTGCCCCGCGCTCCCTGCACTGGCAGTCGCTGCTGGTCGCACGCGCCATTGAAAACCAGGCGTATGTGGTCGGCTGTAACCGCGTGGGGACCGATGGCAACGGGCATCATTATCGGGGGGATAGCCGGGTGGTGAACCCGCAGGGTGAAATCATTGCCACCGCCGAGCCGCATCAGGCAACGCGCATTGATGCTGAGTTGTCACTGACGGCCCTGAAGGAATATCGCGAGAAGTTTCCGGCCTGGCAGGATGCGGATCCCTTTAGCATTGGATAACGGTTTCCCCTCCCTCTCACAGGTAGAGGGAGGGGACATCATTAACTCACCAGCGCCTGCCCGTCTTTGCGGCTCTCTGTCGCCGCCACATAGTGCCCTTCCGGCATACGATAAATCACCTGCGCGCCGCCGAAGTTGTAATCCTGGAGCGGATCTTCCACCACGATCTGGTGCCCGCGCTCACGCAGTGCGGCGATAGTATTGCGATCGAACGTCGATTCGACGATCACTTCTCTGCCCTGCACCACGCGCCAGCGAGGCGCATCAATTGCCGCCTGTGGGTTTTGCCCGTGCAGCATGATGCGCAGCGCCATCTGCATATGCCCCTGCGCCTGCATTGGCCCGCCCATGACGCCAAAGGACATCAGCGGTTTACCGTTGCCGTCCATCGCAAAGCCCGGAATGATGGTGTGGAACGGACGCTTACTGCCCGCCAGCGCATTCGGATGGTTTGGATCCAGCACAAAGCCACAGCCGCGGTTTTGCAGACTGATCCCGGTCTCCGGCACCACAATCCCGGATCCAAAGCCCATATAGTTGGACTGAATAAAGGAGATCATCATACCGCTGGAATCTGCAGCGCTCAGGTAGACCGTGCCGCTCTGCGTCGGCGAACCGTAGACGAAATCGGAGGCGTTATCGGGGTCGATAAGCGCCGCGCGCGACGCCAGGTAACGATCGCTCAGCAACGCCTGGGCCGCGAATTCCATGTGTTCTTCATCAGCGACGTAGCGATCGAGATCCGCCAGCGCCAGTTTCATCGCTTCAATAGACAGATGAAGCGACTGCACGGAATCCGGATGATGTTTTTCAATTCCACACTGCTCCAGAATACCGAGCGCAATCAGCGTGGCGATGCCCTGCCCGTTTGGCGGCAGCTCCTGCACTGAACCACCGGCAAAATCACGCGACAGCAGTTCTACCCAGTCCACACGATGATTGGCCAAATCCTCTGCCGTCAGGTGCGCGCCATGCTCTTTCGCGAAAGCGGCAATTTTCTGCGCCAGCTCGCCGCGGTAAAACGCTTCACCGTTGGTTCTGGCAATCAGCTCCAGCGAATGAGCCTGCGCCGGGTTACGGAAGATCTCGCCAACCCGGGGAGCACGCCCTTCCGGTGCAAAGCAGGCGCTAAAGCCTGGCTGATCTTTCAGCTTGTTATAACCCCGCTGCCAGAGATGCCCAATCAACGGGGAGACCGGAAAACCGTTACGCGCATACTCGATGGCCGGTTGCGCCAGCGTAGTGAGCGGCAGCGTGCCAAAACGTTCTGCCAGCGCCACCCAGCCCGAAACCGCACCCGGCACGGTAACGGCGTCCCAGCCAATTTCCGGCACCGCGGTTTTCCCGGCAAACAGATCCGCATGCCAGCTGGCAGGCGAGCGGCCTGAGGCGTTCAGGCCGTGGAGTTTTTCACCATCCCAGACGATGGCAAAGGCATCGCTGCCAATACCGTTGCCGGTGGGTTCAACCACCGTCAACGCCATGGCGGTTGCAACCGCCGCATCAACCGCGTTCCCGCCGAGCTGCAGCATTTTCATTCCCGCCTGGGCCGCCAGCGGCTGAGATGTCGCCACGGCGTTGTGGCCCATCATCGGCGGGCGTCGTGAATCGTAACCGGAAGTGAAATCAAGCGCTTTGGTCATCATGACTCCTTAGTCATGGCGCGGATCGAGCGCATCGCGCAGCCCGTCGCCGAGTAAATTAAAGCCCTGCACGGCAAGAAAAATCGCCACACCGGGGAACACAGACATCCATGGAGCCTGCTCAAGGAAACCTTTCGCGGTATTAAGCATTGAGCCCCATGACGGGTTCGGCGGCTGCTGGCCTAACCCCAGAAATGAGAGGCTGGCTTCAGCAATGATTGCCGAGGCAATGGCCAGCGTGGCCTGCACCAGAATCGGAGACATCACATTGGGCAGCACATACTTAATGATGATCCAGCGATCCGGCAAGCCAATCGCCCTCGCGCCGTCGATATACTCTTCGTTGCGAATGGCGATCACCTGGCCGCGCGTCAGGCGGGCGAAGATCGGCATTGCGGAGAGGCCAATGGCGATCATGGCGTTGGTCAGGCTTGGGCCCAGAAACGCCCCGAGCGCGATCGCCATGATCAGGAACGGACAGGCCAGCAGCGCTTCAATAAAACGCGAGATCACGCCGTCCCACATCTTCTGGAAGTAACCCGCCACCAGCCCCAGCGGAACGCCAATGACCACGGCGATCACCACCGACATACAGCCAGCCATCAACGACGTTCTCGCCCCCCAGATAATGCGGGACAAAATATCGCGGCCCAGTTCATCGGTCCCAAACCAGTACATCGCTGAAGGCGCTTTACGCACCGCCAGGAAATTGGCTTTCACCGGATCAAAAGGCGCGATCCACGGTGCCAGCAGTGCCACCAGCACAAAAAAGCCCACCACCACGGCACCCATCACCGCGCTTTTATTGGCGAGAAATTTCTTCAGCACCCGGTTCTGCGCACGGGGCTGAACCGCGGCAATGGTTTGAGTTGTCAGTTCCGCCATGCTTAACCTCGCATTTTCGGGTTGATAAGAACGTAAAGCACGTCGGCCAGCAGGTTCAGCAGCAGGAATCCGATCGCCACGATAAGCACCACCCCCTGCACCACCGCATAGTCACGGTTAAAGACCGAATCGACGATCATCTTGCCGAACCCTGGAATGGTGAAGAC
Source organism: Enterobacter sp. 200527-13 (assembly GCF_027924865.1). Classification (NCBI taxonomy): domain Bacteria; kingdom Pseudomonadati; phylum Pseudomonadota; class Gammaproteobacteria; order Enterobacterales; family Enterobacteriaceae; genus Enterobacter; species Enterobacter sp. 200527-13. Next base: position 15,173 of record NZ_BSCM01000001.1, on the reverse strand, counting down.
CTGTTCGGTCAGTACCGCGCCACCCAGCAGTTCGCCGAACAGCAGCGTGGTCAGGGTGATCACCGGAACCAGCGCATTGCGAAACGCATGCTTTAAAATCACCGCCTTTGGCAACAGCCCTTTAGCCCGTGCGGTGCGTATGTAATCGGCCTTCATTACCGCGATCATGGAGGCGCGGGTATGGCGCATCAGCGTGGCCGCCAGCCCCGTTCCCAGTACCGAGGCAGGCAACAACAGCGTACGCAGGTTCTGGATCGGATCTTCACTAAACGGCACGAACCCCGACGCTGGCAGCCATTGCAGATTGACCGAGAAGACCAGAATCAACAGGATCCCGAGCCAGAAATGCGGTATCGAGATCCCCGAGATCGCCACAAAGTTGGCACCGTGATCGACCCAGCTGTTTTTGTTGACCGCCGCGAGGATCCCCATGCTGATGCCAAACACCAGCGCGATGATCATCGCCAGCAGCGACAGCTCCAGCGTCACCGGCAGTTTGCTGGCAATGAGCTGGGTGACCGGCTCGTGAGTGCGTAAGGAGACACCAAGATCGCCCTGCAGCGCGCGCGTCAGCCAGTTGAAGTACTGCACAGGGATGGGCGCATCGAGATTGAGCTCAGCACGCAGCTGGGCGATCACCGCCGGATCGCGCTCCTCCCCGGCCATGGCGATCAGCGGATCGCCGGGCAGCAGTTTTTGCAGGCCAAACACCATCATGCTCACCAGCAGTAAGGTCGGGATGGCCAGCAGCAGACGTTTGCAAATCAGTTCCAGCATGGGTTCTCCTCAGGCCAGTTATTTCGCCAGCGTCAGGCCAGCCAGACGCACAATGCCGTCCGGATACGGTTTAAAGCCCTGCACGCTCTTGTTCAGACCAAAAATACGCGGTTCAAAATAGAGGTAGGCAATGGGCATATCCGTCTGCAGCTGTTTCACCACCTTGTCGTACAGCGGCTGACGGACGGCTTTGTCGTTGCTCAGGCGCGCCTGCGTCAGCCATTCATCCACCTGCGCGTTACTGTAACGACCGTCGTTAAGGGTGCCTTTGCTGTTAATGAAGCCGTAGATGCTGCCATCCGGATCCGGACGACCCGACCAGCCAGAGAAGCTCAGCTGATAATCACCGCTTTGCTGGCGGTCGAGCAGCGTGGCGAACTCGGTCATTTGCAGATTCAGGTTAAAGCCAGCCTCTGCGACCATCGCCTGCAGTACCTGACCGACCTGCTGTGAAGTTGGGTTGTTGGGCACCAGCAGATTGACATTCAGCGGCGTAGTGACGCCTGCCGCTTTCAACAGCGCTTTGGCTTTGTCGACATCGCGTGGTGGCACCGGCAGGTTAACGTGATACGGACTTACGGTAGAAAACGCCTGGTTTGCCGCGGTGTACAGCCCCTCGAAGACCACCTGATTTAACGCATCGCGATCGATTGCCTGTGAAAATGCCTCACGCACGCGGGCATCCTTAAACGGATCGTTCGCCGGGACCTTGCCGTTATTGATATTGAAGGTAATGCCCTGATAACCCAGACCGGTCACCTTCGCCAGCGCCAGTTTGCTGTCGGCTTCGACGGTTTTCACGTCGCTGGCGGCAATGCCTTCCGTTAGATCAAGATCCCCTGCACGCAGGTTAGCCAGACGCACGGAAGCATCCGGGATCGGCAGATAAATAATTTTGTCGAAGTGATAAGCGCCTTTGTTCCAGTAGTTGTCAAAACGCGTCAAAACGATACGGTCCTGCGAGACGCGGCTGTCGAACTTATAGGGGCCAGAGCAGACCGGATGGGCGGCAAAGTCAGGCTTTTTCGCGGCGTCGGGTGCCATCATCGCCCCGGCGCGATCGGTAAGCTGCATCAGCAGTGCGGCATCAGGTGTTTTCAGATGCAGGGCAATCTGCATCGGGCCTGTCACCTCAACGGACTCAACGGACGAGATTTCACTTTTACGCAGCGAACCTTTTAACGTCAGCGCGCGGTCGAGGTTGTATTTTGCCGCGGCGGCGTCAAATTTTTCACCGTCATGGAAGGTCACACCTTCACGCAGATCCATGGTCAGCGTTTTGCCGTCGTCACTCCAGGCCCACGATTTCGCCAGGCCGGGAACCACTTTCAGATGCTCATCCACGTCCACCAGCCGGTCGCACAGAGACGCAAAGACGAAACGGCCATAATAGGTGCGCGCCAGATGCGGATCGAGCATGTCCGGATCCGCACCCAGACCAATTCGCAGTACGCTTTCAGAATGGGCGGGCAGCGCCGCGCCAAGCAACATAACACTTCCCAGTACGGTCAAAAGAGAATTACGCATTGTCATTATCATGAGTTCCTTGAAGGAAGGGAGGAGTGAGTGGCCGCGTGTTCAAACAGCGCGCGGCGGCGCAGAAAGGCTGCGGATGGCGGTGCTATCTGGATAACACTGCGATCGCGGTTAATCTCCTGCCAGCGATGGCAGGCAATCTGGCGTCCCCCGTCCAGCACCTGATTGATCGGCTCGACCTGGCGACATTCATCCGTGGCATACGGACAACGGGTATGGAAACGGCAGCCTGACGGCGGGCTGGCCGGGTTCGGTAAATCCCCCTGCAGCAGAGGTGCCACACGTGGCGCGCCTGGCTGCATCTGGGGGGCGGAGGCGATTAACGCCTGCGTATAGGGGTGTAGCGGGGCATCAAAGATTTCGTCGACGGTCGCAAGCTCAACAATTTGCCCGAGATACATCACCGCCACGCGGTCACTCATATGGCGAATCACCGCCAGGCCATGGGCAACAATCACCATTGTCAGACCCAGCTGGTGCTTCAGGCTTTCCAGCAGGTTGACCACCTGCGCCTGAACCGAGACATCCAGCGCGGAGACCGGCTCGTCCCCGAGCAACAGCTTTGGCCCGGAGGCCAGCGCACGCGCAATACCAATTCGCTGACGCTGCCCTCCGGAAAATTCGTGCGGATAACGTTGCGCCCAGGCCGCTGGCAGCCCTACGGTGTTAAGCAGCTCCGCCACCCGATATTGCCTGTCGGCTTTCTTCATCGACTGGTGTAGCCACAGCGGCTCACCGACGATCTGCTCGACCGTCATGCGCGGGTTTAACGATGCGAAAGGATCCTGAAAGATGATCTGCAGCTCCCGCCGCAGCTGGTTCAGACGCGCTCCCGAGGCGTGAGTGATCTCTTCACCCTGATAAAATACGCGTCCTTCGCTGGCCGCCAGCAGCCGCAAAAGAAGACGGCCCAGCGTCGATTTTCCGGATCCGGACTCGCCCACAATCGCCAGCGTTTCACCAGGCATGACGGAGAGAGAAACCCGATCGACCGCGGTGACAAAACGTGCTGGGGTAAACAGTTTTTTAGGGCCGGGAAAAAGCTTGCTCAGGTCCCGGGCTTCAAGAATGGGCGTCGTCATGCAATTTCTCCCAGCGCAATATGTTGTTCCAGCGGCACGCGGAAGCAGGCCACCTGATGGTCGGTCTCCATCGCCGTCAGCGACGGCTTTTCGTCATGACACCGCGCTTGCGCGAAGGGGCAGCGGGTAGCGAACCGGCACCCTTTGGGCATGGATTCCGGCAGCGGAACGGCTCCGGGAATAGTGGAAAGCGCACCTTTACGTGCGCCGAGGGACGGAATCGAGCCCATCAGTCCTATGGTGTACGGGTGTTGCGGGTCGGCAAAAATGGCCTCCACGCTCCCCTGCTCTACCACCTGTCCGGCATACATTACCGCCACCTGCTGCGCGACTTCCGCCACCACCCCCAGATCGTGGGTGATCATTAACACCGCCGTACCGGTCTCTTCTTTGAGGGTATTAAGCAGCGCGAGGATCTGCGCCTGAATGGTCACATCCAGCGCGGTTGTCGGCTCGTCGGCAATCAGCAAACGTGGATGGTTAATCAGCGCCATCGCAATCATCACGCGCTGACGCATCCCCCCGGAAAGCTGGTGCGGATACGCTTTCAGGCGCATTTCTGCTGCCGGGATCTGCACCTTCTCCAGAATCTGCAGCGCAACCTTCATCGCCTCTGCACGAGAAAGTTTCTGATGGCGCATCACCGCTTCACTGAGCTGGTCTCCCAGCGTGAAGGCAGGGTTGAGCGAGGTCATTGGCTCCTGGAAAATCATTGCCAGTTCGCTGCCGCGAAGATCGGCATATTCCCGCGGTGAAAGCTTTCGTAAGTCGTGACGACGGAACTGCATCTCGCCGCTGACGATCTGTGCGCTGGCGGGCAGTAAGCCCATCAGCGCTAATGAGGTGATACTTTTCCCGCAGCCGGATTCCCCCACCAGCGCCAGCGTTTCTCCCGCGTTGACCGTCAGTGAAATACCATCAAGCACGCTCACCGGAGAGCCGGCGAACGTTACGTTAAGATTTTGCAGCCGCAGTACAGGCGTGGGGTCCTTAAACGGGATCGTCGTCATAGCGTGAAGTCGTCCTCAAGGTGAATAGCCTGAATCAGGGCTGACTGCAGGCTAAGCAGGTGTTCGCGCATGGCGGCCGCTGCTTCATTAGGCTGGCGATGGATAATCGCAGACATGATTTTTTGATGGTGGTCGTTGTAGTGATCAACCCGCTCGGGTGTACGGGCTAATTCGCGCAAATGCTGCCAGCCCGGTTCACGTCTGACGGCATCAATGGCATCAAACAGGCCAAGCATCAGGCGATTACCGGCAGCCTCGGCAATGGCGCGGTGAAATGCGCTATCCCAGAGTTCGTTGAGATCGCGGTCGTCCGGGCTGACCTTATCAATGCGTTCCAGCATGCGCTGCATAAGCGCGAGGTTTTCCCTGGTGGCACGCAGTGCCGCAAGCCGGGCTAAGCCGGGTTCGAGCTGAAGACGAGCTTCCATGACTTCCAGAAGGTTGGTTTGCTGAACCAATCCCTGAAGGGCCAGAGGTTCAACAGGTGCAGACGGGCCTATAAAGGTCCCTTTGCCCTGTTTACGCCAGATCCGCCCCTCCTCTTCCAGCACATCCAGCGCACGACGTACTTCACGTCGTCCTACGCCGAGAGTCTCCGACAGCTCACGTTCAGTGGGCAGCGGAGTGCCTGGTGTTGACTCATGCTGGTTGATCAGTCCGCGCAGCTGCTCAAGCGCGGTGCTGGAATTGGCCAGAAACCGTGACGGTTTTTCCATATTGGTTCGCTCGCTATCATCATTACTTTATTTTTATTAACGATAAGTTATTGATATGACGTGCTACTTACCGTGCTAATGATTAAGCAATAAACGAACCAATAAAGCATTGGTTCATGAACTTTCTGAAGGGATGGAGATAAGCGAATGATTTTCTGTGAATTATTTTTTACAAAATTACACATCTGCTCCGCTGCCAAAAAGACAATCGGTGGCAAAATGCACAAACAAGGTGCAAATTGTGCACTATCATTGATCAAATGTTAATTAATTGCACCACAGATATTAACTTTTTGTTAATAAAGACAGGGGGGGCGGATAAAGAAGATTTGCAGACGCAGAAACGACGAAGGCCTGAATCATTTCTGATTCAGGCCTTCTGAATAGTGGCGGAACGGACGGGACTCGAACCCGCGACCCCCTGCGTGACAGGCAGGTATTCTAACCGACTGAACTACCGCTCCACTGTTCCCGCTGGGGGAACGAGGCGCATATTACGGTTTGCCTCTGGACTCGTCAACGCTTTTTCTCACGTTTTGAATCGTTTGCTGCAAAATTCACCCAAACGATGATTTTACAGGCATTCCGGCCCTTTTTCAGGCCCGCCACATGCAGCTTCCGCCTTTCTTCTGCACTAAATCAAGACGGGATTCATGGTTAAGTAACTCTTCATCACTGGCTAAAACCACCCGCAAACGACTGGCCTGGCGAACAACACGTTGAATCCCCGCTTCCCCCTGCGTCTGCTGCGATTCATTTTCCATGCTGAATTTCATGGACGTCTGACCACCGGTCATCGCCAGGTAGACATCCGCCAGGATCTGGGCATCGAGCAATGCGCCGTGCAGCGTTCGCTTGGTGTTATCTATTTCATAGCGAGAACAGAGCGCATCCAGGCTGTTACGCTTGCCAGGAAACATTTTCCTCGCCAGCGCCAGGCTATCGGTCACCTTACAGAACGTGTTCGTTTTCGGAATATCACGATGGAGCTTACTGAACTCATAGTCCATAAAGCCGATATCGAACGACGCGTTGTGAATGATAAGCTCGGCGCCTTTGATATATTCCAGAAATTCGTCTGCCACCTCCGCGAAGGTCGGTTTATCCAGCAAGAACTCATCGGCGATACCGTGCACGCCGAACGCTTCTGGGTCCACCAGCCGGTCGGGTTTGAGGTAGACATGGAAGTTGTTCCCCGTAAGACGACGGTTCACCACTTCAACGGCACCGATCTCGATGATCTTGTGCCCTTCGTAGTGCGCGCCGATCTGGTTCATACCGGTGGTTTCGGTATCGAGGACAATCTGGCGAGTAATTGCAGTGCTCATAGCGGTCATTTATGTCAGACTTATCGTTTAACTGAACGTTTCAAATACAGGAAGTCTACCAGAGATGCGTAAACAGGTAGAAATTTTCACCGATGGATCTTGCCTTGGCAACCCAGGGCCTGGCGGTTATGGCGCGATTATGCGCTATCGTGAGCATGAAAAAACTTTTAGCGAAGGCTATTTTCTGACCACCAACAACCGCATGGAGTTGATGGCCGCCATTGTGGCGCTGGAAGCGCTAAAAGAACACTGCGATGTGGTGTTGAGCACTGACAGTCAGTACGTACGCCAGGGGATCACCCAGTGGATCCACAACTGGAAAAAACGCGGCTGGAAGACGGCAGACAAAAAGCCGGTCAAAAACGTCGATCTCTGGAAACGTCTTGATGCTGCGCTGGGCCAGCACGAGATTAAATGGGAATGGGTTAAAGGTCACGCAGGCCACCCCGAAAACGAACGTTGTGACGAACTGGCACGGGCGGCGGCATCCAACCCCGCTCATGAAGACACAGGCTATCAGCCCGAATCCTGATCAGGGTTTTCTGTACTGCCGCGTGGCACCCACGGTCTGGCGAATGGGCGATTTCGATTTACTCTGCTTCATCGGATTAAGCGTAAGGGGGATGGTTCGCTTACGCGCGACAATAAATTGCATGCAGCCTAATGCCGGCAGATGGGTGCTCAGAACAACGCCCCCCTGCCGCGCCCAGGGAAGTACCTGAAAACCGCCCGAGCAGAGCACCTCAAAGTTCAGCAGTGAAAGCCAGTCAAGCTGGCGCATCATCGTGAACATCCTGCTGTTATACGGCGGTGTCCGGCGAAGCACCGGAACCAGCTTGCGCAGCCCCATCAGACTCAGCGGATTGAACCCGCTGAGTATCAGCCAGCCATCATCAATCAGGACGCGGTCGGCCTCGCGCAGCAGGCGATGAGGATCGCTGCACCAGGGCAACGTGTGTGCCAGCAGACAGGCATCAACGGACTTTTCCGCAAACGGCAGATGTAAAGGATCCGCTTTCACCTGAACCGGCGATGCGCCAAGAGAGACATTAACCTGATGTGAGATAGCGCAGCTTTCGGTATTGATTTCCGCGCTGAGATTGCCAATCTTAAGCAAGTGAAAACCATACATTTTCGCGAGCCAGGGTTTAAGCTGCTGTTCCAGGTTCTCGCGATAGTATTCACCCCAGGGCAATTCGGCCCAACGTTCAGGTGCCGGGACAATCTGAGGTATCCTTGCCGGTTTCATCAACACACCCACCACGCTATAAGAGGTAATTTATGAATCTTATCAGTATTCCCGCCTTTCAGGACAATTACATCTGGGTTTTAGTCGATGACGAGCGTCGGTGCGTCATTGTCGATCCTGGAGAATCGGCTCCTGTATCAGACGCGATAAAAGAGAACGGCTGGCAACCAGAGGCCATCCTTCTGACCCATCATCATAACGATCACACCGGCGGCGTTGCTGACCTTCGTGCCCAATTCCCGCATCTGGTGGTTTACGGACCGGCAGAGACACAAGATAAGGGAACAACGCAGGTAGTCGAAGAAGGTGAAAATATCCTCATACGCGAGTGGGAGTTTTCTGTATTTGCTACACCAGGTCACACTTTGGGACATCTTTGTTTCTACAGCAAACCTTATCTTTTTTGCGGCGACACGCTGTTCTCCGGCGGATGTGGAAGACTTTTTGAGGGCACTCCAGCCCAGATGTACCAGTCATTACAGAAGATTAGCGCATTACCTGACGATACCCTTATTTGTTGCGCACATGAGTATACATTAGGAAATATGAAGTTTGCGGCGAGCATCTTGCCAGAGGATCGGGCGATTCAAGATTATTATCACAAAGTGAAGGAGTTACGTGCAAAAAACCAAAAAACACTCCCCGTAATTCTGAAAAATGAGCGTAAAACTAATTTATTTTTACGAACAGATGATATTGATTTAATTGATGAAATTAACAAAGAAACAAATTTGTCACAACCAGAACAACGATTTGCATGGTTAAGGTCAAAGAAAGATAACTTCAGATAATTGCGGGTTGCCTTTTCAAAATTTCGCCGTTATCATCGCTCGTCTTTTAAGCAACTATTGACACACACATGAAGGCAAAAGCGATATTACTCGCCTCTGTCCTGCTTGTAGGTTGCCAGTCGCAGAACGGCAGCAACGTACAACAGCACGCACAGAGCCTTTCTGCAGCTGGTCAAGGGGAAGCAGGGAAGTTTACAAGTTCAGCGCGATGGATGGACGATGGGACGTCTTTCGCACAGGATGAAGACTTGTGGACCTCTATTGGCGACGAGCTAAAGATGGGAATTCCGGAAAACAACCGGATTCGCGAACAGAAGCAAAAGTATTTAAGAAATAAGAGCTATCTCCACGATGTAACTTTACGGGCAGAGCCGTATATGTACTGGATAGCCGGGCAAGTTAAGAAACGTAACATGCCGATGGAGCTGGTACTCCTACCCATAGTGGAGAGCGCTTTTGACCCACACGCGACGTCTGGCGCCAATGCCGCAGGCATTTGGCAGATCATTCCGAGCACCGGGCGAAACTATGGTTTGAAACAGACCCGCAACTATGATGCACGTCGTGATGTTGTCGCTTCAACGACAGCCGCTCTCGACATGATGGAACGTCTTAATAAGATGTTCGACGGCGACTGGCTGTTAACGGTCGCAGCGTATAACAGTGGCGAAGGTCGTGTACTGAAGGCAATGAAAGCGAATAAAACACGGGGTAAATCCACCGATTTTTGGTCGCTCTCACTGCCACAGGAAACGAAGATTTACGTACCGAAAATGCTGGCATTGAGCGATATTCTCAAGAACAGCAAGCGTTACGGTGTACAACTGCCAACACCAGACGAAAGTCGTGCACTGGCGCGCGTTCGCCTCAGCAATCCGGTTGATATTCAACAGGTTGCTGATATGACGGGTATGTCGGTAAGTAAACTGAAAACCTTTAATGCTGGCGTTAAAGGCTCAACGCTGGGGGCCAGTGGTCCGCAGTATGTAATGGTTCCGCAGAAACATGCTGAGCAGTTACGTGAGTCTTTAGCATCGGGTGAAATTGCCGCTGTTCAGTCAACGCTGATCGCGGATGCATCATCCGTGAACAGCCGCAGCTATAAGGTTCGGTCAGGTGATACGCTTTCGGGCATTGCCTCACGTCTTGGCGTGACGGCAAACGATCTGCAGCAGTGGAATAATTTGCGCAGCTCAGGCCTGAAAGTGGGTCAGACTCTGACGGTGGGTGCAGGTAACAGTGCACAGCGTCTCGCCAGCAACAGCGATAGCATTACCTATCGTGTGCGTAAAGGTGATTCACTGTCCAGTATCGCAAAACGACACGGCGTAAATATCAAGGATGTGATGCGCTGGAACAATGATACTGACAATCTGAAACCCGGCGACCAGCTGACGTTGTTTGTGAAAAACAGCGCCACGCCAGACTCCTGATGACACGACCTAACGATAAAAAGGCACCGATTCCCCTCGGTGCCTTTTTTCTTTACGCTGCTTTTTGCGCTTCAGCCATGATGGTATCGCTGGTAAATGATCCATCATCCTGCAATTCAAAGTACGCCTTCACTTCCGCTGACGCACTATCCTGATACAACCGAATGGCCTGGCTTAACGCTTCCGGCGTGCGCATACGGGCAATCCACGAGCTGAACTCCAGCGGCAAGCGGTCCGTTATCAATGCACGTGTGATCAGCCCCGCTTCAGTAATCAGCGCTAACCATTCCCCGCTGGAGTAGTTTTGTACATGCGAGGTGTCGCGCAACGCTTCAACCGTTTGCAGCCAGATATTACGCACCGGATGTCCCGGCGACATCACATCCATAATGATAAAGACCCCGCCCGGCTTCAGAACGCGTTTAACTTCACGTAATGCCTGGCCAACATCATGCCAGTGATGGGCAGAATAACGGCTGATAACAACTTCAAATGAGGCATCTTCAAAGGGTAAGGATTCGGCATAGCCCTGGTGCGTTGCGATGTTGTTCAGCCCTTTGGCTTTTGCGGCCTCTGCAACCACCTCCAGCATCTGACTGGATAAATCATAGGCCGTGACCTGCGCCACCTGCTGTGCTGCCGTGAAGCTGGCATGCCCGGCACCACAGCCTAAGTCCAGGACGTGCGCGTGCGGCACTGCCGCCAGGCGTTCACCGAGACGGACCAGATCACGGCCAGACGCGTGCACGGCACTGCTCAGATAAGCATTTGCCTGGGAGCCAAACTGTTTTTCTACGTTGTCATGATGGGAGTGTGTTGTTGTCATCGTACTGTCCTTTTGTTGTTTAAAATAAAGGGCAGCACCCGAATGGTCTGCCCCACGGCAGACCTGACATACCATTATTTATCAGGTTTGCCGGGACTGAATTCAACGAGTAGAGGATTGTGATCGGAGGCACGCGTCACCAGAACAGAGGCGTCGTGAACGTTCAGACCACGATAGAAGACAAAATCGAGAGGACGACCAAACGCTTTCTTGCGCTGGTCATCGCTAAAACGAACTTCACGCAGCGACATTTCGCGTGCAAAGCGATACAGCGCATTCATGCGCGGACGGCTCCAGGCATTAAAATCCCCGGCCATAATGATGGGCCCGCTGTGATGGGCGATCTGGTCACCGATCGGAAGTAACTGCTTACTATACACATCCACGCCCAGGCTGAAGTTGACCGCGTGGATATTCACAACCATCAGCATGCGCGTGTCCGGCAGCGGGTAGACCGTTACCAGCGCGGATTTCGCCAGACGCAGAATCGGCTCGCGCTCGCGCAGCGGGCAGCAATAGACCGGATGAGCCGAAGAGAGGGTCATCACGCCAGAAGGATGTTGCGGCAAGACAAACGCGGGAACCTGGTCAGCAGCAAGGTAGTGAGTCGTAGCAAACCTTACCAGCTCGGGGGTGGTTTGCGCCTCCTGCAACAGCACCAGATGGGCGTCTTTCCCAAAATTCTTGAGTACCGATAACCACTCAGCGCGCTGTTGTTTAAAGATGTTCCACACCAACACCCGGATTTTTTCATCGCTGCTTAAGGGTGTCCCGGCAGGTAATGCCTGACTTATGCTCGCAAAGGACCCCGGAGGCAAGATCCTCTCCGCGGGCATTCCGGCAACATAACGCATGGCATAGGTATTTTTTCGCACTTTTGGAAACGGCCTCTGTAACATGAACCAGCCCGGAAAACGGACTGGTTCTAATGTTATAGGGACTTTAGGTTACACTTTCAACGCAATTTCAGATAAACCGCTTTCCAGTTTTGTAAGCAAGCACTTACTGATATTATCCCGGCACTACACGAGCGGGTTTATCAAGGCGCCCACTCAGGCTAATCAGCAGGAAAGCGACCAGAACAATCACCGCACCAATCCATGGCGTTTGGGTTAATCCGAAATGTTCAACGGTTTGCCCACCAATGATAGACCCCAGCGCAATCCCAATATTGAACGCGGCAATATTCAGGCCCGATGCGACATCTACCGCGTTGGGTGTATAAAGTTCGGCTTTTTGTACCACGTAAACCTGCAGGCCTGGCACGTTACCAAAGGCGAAGATCCCCATCACCAGTACCGTTATCAGCGCGGCGTATTGCATCGATGCCGTGAACTGGAAAATCATCAGCAGAACAACCAGTGCTACGAAGATAAACTTCAGGGCCGGCACTGCACCATGTTTGTCCGCAAGCTTCCCACCCCAGATATTACCGATGGCGACGGAGATACCATACCCCAGCAAAATCCAGCTCACTGCACTGGGTGAGAAGCCTGCCAGGTCCTGCATCATCGGAGCCAGGAAGGTGAAAGCCGTGAATACACCCCCATAGCCGAGCGCTGTGACGGCGTAGATGATCAGCAAACGCGGATGCGTGAGTACCTTCAGCTGATCGCTCAGGCTGGCACTCGCACGTCCTGCAATTGTCGACGGTACCAATAGCAGGCTGGCAACCAGGGCAATCACCCCCAGTAAAGAGACGGCAAGGAAGGTTTCGCGCCAGCCAAAGTGCTGGCCGATAAACGTTCCTAACGGTACACCGGTGACAAGAGCGACAGTCAGACCACCGAACATAATCGCGATGGCGGATGCTGCTTTCTCTTTTGGTACCAGGCTGGTTGCAATAGTTGAACCAATGGAGAAGAACACACCGTGAGCGAGACCGGTCAGCAGCCGGGCAATCACCAGCGTGGTGTAGTCCGGCGCCTGCCAGGCCAGAATATTGCCAGCGGTGAATAACACCATCAGCGCAACCAACAGCTGCTTACGCGGGAAACGTCCCGTCAACGCGGTCAGGACGGGGGCGCCGATGGCGACCCCGAGCGCATAGATAGAAACCAACAGGCCGGCAGAGGGCAGCGAGATTGAAAGCTGGTTAGCTATCGTAGGCACCAGTCCTACGATAACAAATTCGGTCGTGCCAATTGCAAAGGCACTGATCGTCAGGGCAAGTAGCGCCAGTGGCATAAATAACTCCATATCATCAGGATTAAGATGACAGGCAGTATGCGCCAGTGCTTAAATAACAAAAATGGTCAAAATATCAATAGAATTTTGCAGGTGGTGCAACAATGAAAGCAACGTCGGAAGAGCTGACAATTTTTGTCGCCGTCGTCGAAAGCGGCAGTTTTAGCCGTGCGGCTGAGCAGCTGGGGCAGGCTAATTCAGCCATCAGCCGCTCGGTGAAAAAACTGGAGATGAAGCTCGGCGTCAGTCTTCTCAACCGAACGACGCGTCAGCTAAGCCTGACGGAGGAAGGCGAGCGTTATTTCCGCCGTGTGCAGTCCATCCTGCAGGAAATGGCGGCGGCAGAAACAGAGATTATGGAAACCCGTAGTACGCCGCGCGGATTGCTGCGCATTGATGCGGCAACACCGGTTGTTCTTCATTTTCTGATGCCGCTGATCAAGCCTTTCCGCAAACGCTATCCGGAGATGACGCTCTCGTTAGTTTCTTCAGAGACGTTTATCAATCTCATCGAGCGGAAAGTGGATGTGGCGATCCGGGCCGGCACCCTGACCGACTCGAGCTTGCGGGCCCGCCCTCTTTTTGCCAGCTACCGCAAGATAGTCGCGTCACCGCAATACATCGCAGAGCATGGCAAACCAGAGACGGTTGAAGAGCTGAAGCAGCACCTGTGCCTGGGATTCACGGAGCCCGTATCGCTGAACACCTGGCCTGTGGCCTGTCATGATGGTCAACTGCATGAAATCACCAGTGGGTTATCGTCCAACAGTGGAGAAACGCTGAAGCAGCTTTGCCTCGAAGGGAATGGGATCGCCTGTTTGTCGGACTATATGATTGATAAAGAAATTGCACGCGGTGAGCTTGTAGAGCTGATGGCAGATAAACGTCTGCCTGTGGAGATGCCTTTTAGTGCAGTTTATTACAGTGACAGAGCGGTAAGTACGCGCATACGCGCCTTTATCGATTTCCTGAGCGAACATATAAAAACAGCTCCCGGGGGAGCTGTGTGAGGGTTTCAGGCTACAGAGGAAAGGGTCAATATTAATCCCAGTCAGGTGCCAGACCTTCAGGGCTGACCAGACGATCGTTGCATTCCAGGGCAGCGATCGCTTTTTTGTCTTCGTCGTCCAGCTGGAGATCCCTCGCTAACAGGTTGCTGGCCAGGTTTTCACGTCGGGTTGAAGAGGGGATCACGGCGTAACCTTCACCCATCGCCCATGCCAGAATCACCTGTGCAGCCGTTGCGCTATGTTTTTCTGCGATACGATTAATCACGTCATCTTTCAGTGCCTTACCGTAGGCCAGGGTCATATATGAGGTAATGTGGATGCCGTGCTGTTTTGCCCAGTCCACGACTTTGCGGTTTTGCAGGTAGGGAGAGAGTTCAATCTGATTGGTTGCAATGTTTTCTGCCCCCACGGCGGCAATGGCTTTTTCCATCAGCGGGATGGTGAAATTAGAAATACCTATTTCACGCGTTAAGCCCTGCTCTTTCGCTTCAAGCAATGCCTGCATGAACTCCTCGACTGACACAGCATCGTTCGGTGATGGCCAGTGGATCAACGTCAGATCCACATAGTCGGTACGCAGTTTTTCCAGGCTCTCTTTCAGGCTGGGGATCAATTTGTCTTTGCTGAGGTTTTCAATCCAGATTTTGGTGGTGATGAAAAGCTCGCTGCGCGCTACGCCGCTCTCTTCGATAGCCTGACCAACGGCAGCTTCGTTATCATAAATCTGCGCCGTATCAATTGCGCGATAGCCGAGTTCAAGTGCAGTTTTAACGGATGCGATAACAACGTCGTCTTTCAGGCGGAAAGTGCCCAGACCCAGTGCAGGGATAGTCATGTAATCCTCGTTATTCATAATGATTGTTAACTGAGGAGGATTATTGCTGCTGCCGTTATGCAGAAAAAGAGCGTTTAACGCAGAGGATATTTGCTGATTTGGCAATAATGATACGACAGATATGAAAAAAGCCCTGAGCGTTAACTCAGGGCTTTTAATAAGTGGCGGAACGGACGGGACTCGAACCCGCGACCCCCTGCGTGACAGGCAGGTATTCTAACCGACTGAACTACCGCTCCACCGAAGACTGCTGTAACCACCGGATTTATGCACCGGCTTACTACGTAATTTGATGCCTGGCAGTTCCCTACTCTCACATGGGGAGACCCCACACTACCATCGGCGCTACGGCGTTTCACTTCTGAGTTCGGCATGGGGTCAGGTGGGACCACC